>CAWIYX010000013.1:0-19885 GCA_963840415.1 uncultured Alphaproteobacteria bacterium
CTGGCCCACGGTATGCTTCACGTTGCGGGGGCCTGCGGTTTGGAATGTGAGGTTGCGTCATGCCGGTAAAGGCGCTCGCGATATCGCTGGTGGCGGCATTAGTGGGGCCGACGATCGGCGTCGGAGTGTTCCTTCTGGCGGATGGCGATCGCTGGGGTGGCGAGACGGCATCAATTCCAACGCGAGCGGCAGGGTCCGTGACGGAATTTGGCCAGGCTCAAGAAAGAACATTCGCAGCGCCAAGGCTGTGGCCCGGTCCTATGTTAACGGACGCGCCGGAGCGCAGAGCAAAAACGCTGCTGGCTCAACCATCGCCTGAACTAGCGCCATGGCGGACTGTTGTGAGCTGTCCGGCAGGGGACACTTTGCTTGAGACTGGTCACTGCCCGTCCCTGGAATGGCCACCTGCCGAGGTATCAGCAGCGAGCAACATTGCGGCCAGGGAACCTGACGCGGCCGAACGCACGCCGTCCCCTCTCCCGGGACGGATGTCGCTGACTAAGGGCCCGGGGAAAGTCAAAAATCGGGTGGAGTGGCCCTCGCATCGCACTCACCACCAACACCGAACATTCGCGCCAGCGCCGCCTCGGTCTCGCGATTTAGTCCAACTTGCTGGCGACAGCACTATAAACGCCGTCCCCCGCATTCCTCGCTCGAGACTTTAGGCCGGACACGCGCGGGAGGGTAAGCGCGCTTTTCCGCCGCCGTCGACACCCCAGCACGCTCGAGACGGCCCCTGTCACTGGCCGGGCTTTGCCTCCGCCCCGAGCACGCCCGATTTGTAGACGCCGTCCATCAGCTTGGCGACGTCCTCCTCGCTCAGGTTCCACATGCGCCACCAGGTCTCGAAGGTTGCAGCCGACGCGCCTGGCTCCTCTTTGAGAAGCTTGCGCCACTCTTCGAGCGCTTCTTGTTTGCGGCCGAGTTGTCCGTAGATCGGGATGTTCTCCATATATTTGTACGTCGATTGGTCCGGGTTCTGTCTCGCCAGCTCGAGTGCGCGTTTGTAGTCGCCGTCCAAGTAATAGGCCGTGTACATGGTCGAATGATACCACCCGAGAGCGGCGTCAGGGTTGAGCGCGTTCGCCTTAGTCGCCAATGCCATCCCGCGTTGACGATCTCTCGCTGCCGATCATGCATGCGAGAATGGCCAGGATCTCGGCGTCATAGGGGGCAAGTGCCATCGCCTGTTGCGCTTCATGCTCGAACAGATCGAACTGCTTGTCGAAAAAGTATGCGGCTGCGAGCACCATCCGCGCGCGTCCGTCGGCGGGGTCGAGCTGAACCGCCTTGGTTGCCTGCTCCAAAATCTCATGTGGTGGCCCCGGCGGCTTGTCCCAGGCCTGGTACCAACCGACCACGGCGAGCCAGGCCATCTCGCGGCGCGCCTGAGCGTTTTCGGGATCGAGGGCGATCGCCTGGCGCAACAACTCTCTCGCCGAGCGAAGGGTTTCGGGGGTCACCGACACCATCGCCTCCCGCGCGCGCAGGACAAGGTCGTAAGCCTGGATTTGCTCGGGGTTCTTGCGCGTGGCTGACTTGGCCTCGGTGGTCTCGATGACGCCGTAGCCGCCGGCGATCTTGGCGACGATCTGACCCACGATCTCGTCCTGGAGGAGGAAGACGTCGGCCATCTTGCGATCGAACTTGTCGGCCCAAATGTGAGCGCCGGTCTCGGCGTCAATCAGCTGCGCCGTGACGCGCAGATCGTCACCGACGCGCCGGACGCTGCCCTCAAGCACGTAGCGCACGTTGAGTTCGCGTCCGAGCTTGGCAACGTCCACCGCCTTGCCCTTGTATTGGAAGGTGGTGTTGCGCGCGAGCACGCGCAGGTCGCGCGTCATCCGCGACAACTCGGTCATGATGTCCTCGGTGAGCCCGTCGCTGAAATAGTCCTGGTTCGGGTCGCCGCTCAGATTAACGAAGGGGAGGACCGCGATCGCCGGACCTTTGGGCACCCCGAGCACTTGGTCCTCGGCCACTCGTTCGGGTGCCGGCATCCATAAGTGGCGATAGTGCCATGCGCCGAGCGCGCCCAGAGCCACGATCAGCGCCAAGGCCGGTAGGGCTATCTGCCATGGCAGGCGACGCTTCGATCGAGGCGGTGCCGACGGTGGCCTGGGCTCGGCGCGCACGCGGTAGACGCGCACCGGCTTCGCAATGTTCTTGACCTGCTGCTCGCCAAGAAAATCGAAGCCTAACGAAAGCTTGCCTTCGACCGCGTCGTAGACGGTGGAGGAGATGCAGATGCCGCCGCCCTCGGCGAGGGCCTCCATGCGTGCGGCGATGTTGACGCCATCCCCATAGATCGTGCCGTCGGCCTCCTCGATCACGTCGCCCAGGTTGACCCCGATGCGGAACTGCATGCGCCGCTCCGGCTGGAGTTCGATGTTGTGTCCTTCGAGGGATTTCTGGATCTCGACCGCGGTCTGGACCGCCTCTACCGCGCTCGGGAACTCGGCGAGAAGCGCATCGCCCGGCGCGTTGACCACACGCCCACTGCGACGCGCGATGAGGCGCCCGATGATTTCGCGATAGGACTTCAGGGTGCGAACGGTTGCCGCCTCGTCGGCCGCCATGAGGCGTGAGTAGCCGACCACGTCGGCGCTCAGGATCGCGGCCAGCTTGCGTCGGCTGCTGGGATCGATCATCGCCCCCTCCACGAGGGGAGCAAGCCGAAGTTTACACTCCCCGGTGACCGCGAGCAATGCCACGGCCTTCGCTATAGCTCGCAGCCGAGACGCGGGCCCATCGGGCGACCGTCGCGGCGCAGGCGGGCGAGATCAAGCCGCTTTCGGCATTTGGATTTCGGCTACCCCATCTTCCGCGGTGCGACGTGGCAAATGCCACAGCGCCCGCGCGCACGTTCCTCCATGATCCACCCATCGCGCTCAGGGCGAAATGCCCCCCGCATTTGATCCTTAACGCGTGAATTGGCGAGCAGCGACGCTCGCAATGACGCCGCGCACCTAGTGGCGCGCGGCAGGTGAAGACATGCAAACTCAGGAGATACGAAAATGCTGAAATGACTAGTCACGGCCTCGGCGTTGGCTTTGTTGGCTGTCACCGGCTTCGGCGGGACGGCGCAAGCGAACGGTTGGAAATGTGCAACGATCATCTCGAAGGGCGGTTGCTCAGCGCTCGTATACCAGCGGGATCAGCAGCCGACCAAGCCGTAAGGGGACTAGCTGCGCAGAAGGCAGGCCCGCGGCCTCGCCGCGGACCTGTTTTCGTCTGACGCAGACTTTTTCTGACACCAAGGACCAACCGGGCACTAATCTACGAGCTCGATAGACTTCGTCATCTAACACCCCATGACGGCCCGCGCGCGCGCCTGCGCGTATTGGTGCAATTAAGGCCAAGGCACGTGCATTTCCACTCTTTGCCGCTCATTATGAGCAGTGGCCTTGCGCCAACGTATCGAAATCTCTTGTCTAACCTCGGCTTATGAGGCGGGCGACCGCCACCCACGCCCGTTGATCGAGGGTGTCCTCATAGGTGTCAAACTTCTGCACATAGCGGTTATACGTGCGCCACCGCATCCATCTCGGTTTCGGCGGCAGGTCCCATTCGTCGGGATCGCAGGTCCCGATCAGTCGTGATTTGATCTTTGCCTTCCCGCGATGGGCCCGATCCTCGGGGCTTGCAAACTGGGAGGCGTAGGCGACCTGCCTGCGCCACGCTTGGCGGCTGGAGAAGCGCCGCGCACCCGGCGGGCGCCACAAGACCGAACAGTGGCGGTGCGTATCCGGGCATTTGAAGTACCACTGGCGACCACCGAAACGACGCGGCTGGGCGCCGAGTTCGATCCACTGGTCGAGGATTTCGATTTGAACCCTCAGCCGGCCGCCGTCGTCATCTCCTTCCATGTGGGCGGTGATGAGCCCGCTCGCGATTGTGTCGCCGGTGTCGGTCCGGGTCCATTGAATTCTGGTTGGGGCCGCACTTCGCTCCGGGCCGGATCACGCCCTGACGAGCGAGTTTATTGATGTCGAGCTTGAGCCCTTGCTCCAGGCATACTCTTTGTCGCGGTTTTGGCATGCGGGCGAGACCAACCGTTTCAATAGCGCAGGCAGCCGATCGAGTGCGGTACGGCGACGCCGACATAGACCTGCTGTCCCCTCGATTTCAGTTTACGACCGCCGCGGTTCTCGACCGCCACTCGGATCGAGCGCCCAAAGGCTGTCTGCGTCATCTCGGGCCAGCCGTGCGCGACCCTCATCGACTTGTACGCTCTGAACAGCTCTCCGCCGGTGGCGCCCCCGTCACGTTGCGGTTCCAAGAGGGCGACGAAGTCCTCGATAGCACCTTGGGCGCTGGCGCCTGGAACGGCTTCAACCTTCCCGACGTCTGTCGTTGGCCCGGGGGCGATGAGGCGGAGTGCAGGCCTCGAAGTCGCGGTGGGGGCAGGTTGCTGCAAACGCCCCGGGGCTGGTTGAAGAGCAGGATTCCGGTGGGCGTGATAACCTGCCTGAGAACCCAATTTTACGTCCTCTGGGGCAGGTTTCGAAGGCAATATCTCGGCCACCGTCTCAGCGGCCTCCGGCAACTCATTCGCCTCAGGCTCATCCCCTCCTTCTGCAACTGCAATCTCAAGCGAGGAGGGCAGCATGGAGGGTGCGTCGGGAAGCTTACCGGGAGGCGGCACGCTGATGCCAGCAAGCGCGCCTCCCGTGATCGGGGCGCCGTCTCCCTTGGTGAGTTGGGCGGCAGGCCGCACGAGCCATGCAAGCGTCAGGCCGAAAGCTTCCACCATCTCGAAGATGACGGCGAACACCACTGCGCGCCACCACCCAATGGTGTCGGCATCTCGCCCCGTCAGCTGTGCGATCCGCGTCAGCTCCGGGTCGGCGATCCGCACTGCGCCCGCGGTTATGCGCTGGGCGATCTCGCCGCGGAGCCGCTCTGCCCTTAGGCGCGCCTGCTCGACAGCGTTCGCCTGGGAAAGTTCACCGAATAGGCGGGCGTAATCCGCACAAAAAGTACGTGAGGCCTTGGCGGTGGCGTCCCGGCACTCCTCTGCCGAAGACCACCGCACATCGTAACGCATGGCCTCCATCTCGCGCTCGATGACGCCAGGAAGGCGTGTCTCACCGAGTGCCGCCGCGAGCTCCTCCGTCCGCATAAGCTCGTCGCGAAGAGCCGCAAGCCGCTGCTTCTCGACCTGCTGCGCCGCGTCCCTGTCATTGCGGACGATGGTCTGAAGCGCCGTGATGTTCCAGATTGAGAGCGCGGCGAGACCCAGGAAGCCGATGGTAACAACCGTCGCGATGCCCTTGTGTCCGCGCCTCCACGTTTCGATGATGGCGGGTGGCGCCATCACTTTGAAGAGGTTGAGAATTGCGAAGGTGATTTCGAGTCCACCAACGGTGATCTCGAGCTCAGTTGTAGTGTGAGAACCGGAGGCCGCGTCGAGCCACTCGCCGTACCTCGCATTTTGAAATGACTCCAAGTGCGGCGACTGCAACGGCAACGAGCACGAAGGAGAGCCAAGTGAGGTAGCGAGGCAGCATGATGTAGAATGTTCGATACATGGCGCGCCCTCACGACTCCCCGCCCCAGTTGATCAGCTCTCTACATTCCCACCACAGAACGGCCGTTTCCATCGCCGGCATACAACGACGGTAGGTAAGCGTTGATCCAGACCGGTTGCGGATAACGGCATGGTCGTCGGCTATCTCGACCACCTTGGCGCCGGGAAAGGCGGAAAGCGCCACTCCCGTCACGAGACCTTGGCAGCCGACGTGAACCAAGGGAGCGTAGGGGTGGATGCCGAATAGTTCCACCATCTCCCAGCCCTTGGTGATCGCGGTCTCCCAATGGTCTGATTGCAGAAACGCGCACGTGTACTCGAGCAGGCGGCGCCCGTGGCTGTCGATCGCAGGCGGCAAGCCGGCCAGGCGCGCGAGAATGTTCTCGCGGTCAGCGTGGGCAAGGGTTGAGCGTGAGAAATGGCCACGCTCGGCGAGATCGGTGGAATTGGCTCTTTCGGTTCCGGTCTCCGCCACGCCGACTGGAGGGGGGCGATGCGCAGAAACTTTGTACAGAGACTTGGCTCTCGCGTATTGCGACAACCGCGACAATTGCGACAACACCGGCGTTGGGGGAGTTGCAGCATTGATCTCCGGCTCTGCGGGTGTCGCGACAACCTCGACCGGTGAGGATTGGGGCATTGTCCTTGTCGCAGCTGTCGCAACTGTCGCAACGCCGCTTCTGGAGCTGGGCTGGAAAAGGGGGAATAGCGGCATCACACTCTCCCCCAGATGGCATGAGCCTCGCGACACCGCTGACCGAGGATCGACACATTCTCGACCTTACGCAGATGGCCATGGTCCTCCAGTATCTTGACGAGCATTCTCGCACGACGAGCCACTCGCACCGAGTTCGGCCCGAAGCGGCAGATGTCACGAATTGAAACGTATGGCTCCGTCCAGCGCTCAATGAGCCACTCGAGAAGCCGCTGTGCGTCGGCAATGTCAGGCGGAACCACGCTCGCGTGCTGAAGGCGAAGGTGCTCCTGAGCATAGTGTTGCACCAGCTCGATCGCGCCCGCGATCGCGTCGGCGTCAATCTCTGTGACGCGATGATCGCGCCACCAAGCGATGACTGCGGCGAGCCGCGCCGAGTGCTCGGGCATTTTGGCTGCAAATCCGCTGATTGGTTCCAATTCCCCGCCGGGCCCCAGCAGCCGCTCGACATGGTCAGAGAAAGCGATCCACTCGTCTCTGGCCTCTGCCGAGAGCCGTAGCCGGCGCGGCATCAGTTCATTGCGGGTTCCCGGGCGCAGGGGCAATGGCAGTGACATCGCAGCCGATAGGCGGGCCTGAAATCCCGCGATGATATCTAGTGCCTCGGAGGAAGGCTTCCGGTAGAGACGCGTGCCCATCGTCGTCGCCGGGCTTGTCACAAGGAGTTGCGACAGCAAACCCTGGTCTCTCAAAAGCCGGTCGTTGAGGAACTGAGTGGCCACGTCGGGCTGAACCAAGAGGTGCATGCTGACGCGACGATCTGGGATGGTGGTGGCACCGTCGCCCGACCGCACTCGCTTCCAGGGGCCGCCATCCCAACTGGTAGACAACGCAGTCGAGCTTCGCAGCTTTGCGTCGTCGCTCATCGCGTGGCCGCCGATGAACTGGCCGCCTTCGGCCGAGAAGACACCCACCGAAGGTTGGCCATCGGTCAACAATTTCGCCAGACCCTCGATCGTGGGCTCCTCCATGACGATAATGGGCGTCAGCGGCCGCTCGGGTTCGTCGCCTAGCCTAGCCAGATCCGCCCGCTTCGACGTCGCGTCGCCCTTGCCGAGCAGTATCTTCCTCCGCGCGGCTTCCCAGGCGTCGTGACGGTCCCTCCAGACCTTCATCTGCTTATCGAAGTCTTCACGGAGTTGAGCTTCACGCGCTCGCACTGCAGGCATCGCCTGCTCATCGGTGGCCGACTTGCGCTCGCCGCTGCGGCCGACCGTCAGATAAACTCCGACACTGGGCGCTGCACGCCGCCACCAATCGGCAGCTCGACGTTGATGTGCGCCTGTGCCGCTAACGTGATGGTCGCGAGGACGCTGTTAGCGCACAGAGCAACCGGCGACTGGACAATTTCATGCAGTGCATCGACGACCGGGGCGAGGTCTTCACCCAGTCCCGAGGTCGGGTAGGGCTCCGACGGCGGCACCGGCTGCAGCAGAGGTACCGGTTTTTCTGGCGTGCTGGCATGGGCCCTGACCATCCGTTTCAGATCATCCGCGGTGACGCCCTCAGGCGGGACGTCAGCGAGGTCCCACCCGCGCGGCCAGCTTGTCGGGAGGTCGATAGTTCTGACGGAAGCGGCGCCCGCCTCGAGGGCCAACCGTGTGACGTCCGCGGCATAATTTCGGCCCGGTTCGTCGTGGTCAGGCCAGATGATGACGTGTCGGCGCTCGAGCTGGGACCAGTCCGTCGCGGCAGCAGCATTCGATCCGCCCGACGACGCGATGGCGACGCAATCAGGGAATTGCTCCGTCGCAGCATCCGCAGCCTTCTCGCCCTCTACTACCAGAACCGGCGCCGTGGGACGCTGAGCTAGGCGATCAAGGCCGTAGAGTGCTCGCGGCGTTGGAGCATGCTTCGTTTGCCAGGCTAGAGTGCCATCCTCCTCTCGCCACAGCGTGTGCGGCACGTATGATTTGCCACCGCCCTCCTGCCGTGGTTCGTACCGATCGATAGCATAGAGACGGCGGCCCGATGCATCGCGATACCACCAGCGCCGTGATCCCCTCAATAGTGGCGGTTCCGGTGCATTGTCGGGCACTGGCACAACGAGCCCTATCGATGGTTCCGCCAGTGATGGCTTCTGGCCATTGAGCCGGCCAAGAGGCAGCGGTTCGAACATGCTGGCGGCATCAGTCATGGCGCACCCCCAGCATTTCGGCGAGGCGCCGCGCCGCATCAGCCTGCCCGAGGCCGGACAAATAGGCTGCGAGCGATACGGGGTCGCCGCCGCGCGCGCCGATGGCGAAGTCGGCCCATTGGCCGGTTTGAAGATTGATCGAGAAAGAGCCGACCCGGCGGTCATCGCGGCGCGGGTTTTTCGCGACGTACTCCCGGCCGCGACGCCGCCCGTCGGGCAGCCAGCGGGCGCATAACTCGGGCAGCCGCGCCAGGGCCGCCTCATTGACGGCATTAAAGTCGACTTTGGATCTCATCATGCGTCGGTCTTTCGAAAGACCGACTGCTGGAAGGCGGGATTGCCTTGAACGCGGCTACATTCTCACGTATCTTCTGACAGTCGGTGATTGCTGATTGCCGATAGGATTTAAACCTGACAACGCTCGGCTTTTTAAGCCGGGCGTTTTTCTCGCTTACTTGCTCAACGTTCTGAGGTAAGCTTGGCCTCGGCCGTGCTCACAAAGCTCTGCGCGGCTAGCCAAGAGTCCACGTCGGTAGCCCTGTAGAGCACCCGCTTGCCAACTTTCGAAAATCGTGGGCCTTTCCCTTCAGAGCGCATCCTTTCGAGCGTGCGCTCAGAAACTTCAAGCAAGGCGCAAAGCGCCTTTGGCGTCAGCCACCGATCAAGTGGCGGGACGTCTCCATGCAATCCGGCGCCGTTTAGGGACTTCTTTCATTAAAGACCTCCAGTTTGCCAACGTCCGTCATTGGCGGTGAATGGAGGCAAGTTTGGCTGGCTCCGGAAACTTCGAAAACCTTCAAACCGATTTTCGAAGCGCAAATATGTAACGCGAGAGGATCACCGGTCGCAGCCAGAAGCTGCGATACTTCGACAGGATGTCCTTTTGATCTGGCCATGCGGTAACAAGCACTTCCGTCCAGTCTGACCAATTCTGGAGGCAAGTGCGTGTAAGGTCATCGTCCGGCGTTGCGCACACGCCTTCTCCCCGTTCGTCCTCGAGAGCGAAGGCCGTGGCTAACCTGTTACCGGTGGCCGGCGAGGGGTTCTCCAAGTCTCTGTAGTATGCAGACTTGACGGCGGCCGCAGTCATGCCCTTGAATTCGGGCTGTCCCGAAAGCTCCGCCCAAATCGCCTCCTTTTTGGTCCAGCCGCTTCTTTCTAGGTCCTCAACCGCACCCAAAAGATCGGCCGGTGAGACTCTTGGCCGACCGCGCGGTTTTTTTGCCTTGAGTGGACCGGCTGGCCCCCAGCCGACCGGCCACAGGCCGGGAACATTGCGGAAAGCAAAAGACCAGAACGCCGTGTCGACCGGCGGCTTGATCTCGATTCCCATCTCATGAGCGAGTGCGCTGATACGAACTTCGAGTCCTGAATTGAGATCGTCTGCGAGACAGATAGGGTCCAGGAGTGTGCCCGTCCATAACGCATTGGGAATCCCGATCCTGACGACAGGCCAGTCAGCTTCTCTTGGTAACATCGCACCGACCCTCCGGCTTATCAGATACGGCCCCGGTCATGGCTCGCGCGACCTTCCGGCCAACGTCATCACTCAGTCGCCGAAGAGGGTCGTCCGACAGGTGGGCATACCGAGCGGTAGTCTGGTGGTTCTTGTGACCGAGTAGCTTTCCTATCATCGGGAGGGAGGCGCCACCGTTGGCGAGAAGACTGGCAAAAGAGTGCCTCAGGTCGTGAAGTCGGACCTGTTGGACCTTGCCGCTCGCGACGACGTCGGGTTCGAGATTGGAACGTTGGCGAATGCGAACCCAAACTTTACGCAGATTGACCCAACGTTGGCCGGCACGCCTACCAACGATAATGAAGGGGTTCCCTTCAATGCGTGGGAGACTGTTGAGCACCTCGATCGCGGCAGGGCTCAACAAAACGGGCTTACCGCCAGTCTTGCTGTCCGGCAAATTCAGCAGGCCGCGCTCAAAGTCGACCCAACTCCATCGAGCGTCGAGAATCTCGTCGCGCCGGCAACCAGTGAATATGAGCAGGCGTATTGCGGCGACAGCATAAGGGTCTTCGCTGCCGTCGACCTCGGCCTCAGTCAAAACCTCGCCGACGCGAGTAAACTCTCTATCGGTGAAGAAGCGTTGGCGCGGCTGGACCGCGTAGCGTTTTACACGCCGCGTCGGGTTGAAACCCTCCGATACGAGATTGGCGGCTTGGGCCTCGGAATACAAACTGCTGAGGAACGCCAGGACGTGATTGGCCGCCCGAGGGGTATGATGCAGGAGACGGTGAAGTGCGGCGATCTCTTGACGGGTAACCTGGTCGAGCCTCAGTCGGCCCAGGCATGCGACCTTTAGCGTTCCCCGGTGGTCCCGTGGCGCGATGTGCGTGTTGAGGAGGCTTCGGTAATTGGCGAGCGTGCCGGGCTTGAGCTTGCCGGCGTACTGCTCGATAAAGCTGTCGCCAAATTCCGCCAGCGTTGGCATGCCCCTCGTCTTCGTGCGCTCAGCCGCTGGATCGCGCCCCTGCCGGAGCGCCGCAATAATGAGCAGCGCCGCCTTTCGGGCCTTGGCCTCTGTCCAGCCCTCCTGGCCGTGTTCACCGATGGTGGCGTAGTGGCGCCGGCCGTTGGCGTGCTTGCGGACGAAGTAGACGCGGGCATCCCCCTGTCGGCGCACGCCGAACCCAGGAAGAGCACTGTCCATGACGGTCTCGTTCGGCCCCAGCCCCTCGACGAGCGTCGTTGTGATCTTGCCTGTTCGGAATGCTCCCATCTCGCCCTCGCCAGTGCCAATTTAGTGCCAATATCAGTGGCGGTTCATGGCGGCGCAGGGTAGATATATCTGTAAAATAGTCAACAAGATCAGTATATATGGCAGCGTATGGCGCCTCCTGTCGAACAAGGATCTAAAACTACGAATTTGGGGGTCGGAGGTTCGAATCCTTCCGGGCGCGCCAGTGTTTCCCTAACGAGTTGAGAGAGTTAGCGTGAGAACAAATGTTCTCATCGGCGCCATTCTGACCCTCCTTTCGCCTTGCTGTGATAGCGGCTGGCGTTGGCTTCGAGCACGCTTGCGTCCACTGCAAAGCCCTCGCCCTTCACAAGACCTATCGCGCCATGGCCGACACACGACGCGCTCGAAGATGTGGCGTAGAAGATCGCTCTCGCGGAAGCGGCCGAGGCGGTTGGCAGAGAACGTCGAGTGGTGCGGGATCTCATCGTCGAGATCGAGCTTGCAGAACCACCGGTACGCTAGGTGCAGTTCCACCTCTTGTGTGAGTTGACGCTCGGAGCGAAGCCCAAAGCAATAGCCGACGATGAGCATCCGGATCATCAGCTCGGGATCGACCGAGGGCCGGCCGATGGCGCTGTAATAGGGTTCCAGCTCTTTGTGGAGATCGGAGAGCGCCGCCGCGACGAAGACGTTCATCCGGCGCAGCAGATGGTTCTCCGGAATGCGATCTTCGAGGCGGAACTCGTAGAACAACTTGCCCTGGTCGCGCTTTCGCCGCCCCATCATCGCGCACCCTCCGTCGCTGATCGCGTTCAGACCACGGAATTACCGTTCGGCGGCCTTCTCAACGCCTTTATCGACAGGGTCGACCCTTAGGAGACATGACGACCAAACTTGTCAAAGTCTGCTGATGCGCTCAAACGACTTATAAAGGAGACTGATGTCGTCCGCATGCGCGCTTCGGTTCGCTCGGCCCGTACGTCGAGCAGCGCTCTCAATTGGGTGGAACGCTGGACCTAAGAGCTGCTGCGTGGCATGCGAGTGCGCAAGCAACTGCGGTCAATACTGGCGCGCGAAGAAACGTCCAGTTATTACCATAAAGGATGGCGACGGCCGCTTCGCTACGGGGCTCGCCAACAAGCATGAGCGCGGCGACCGCCACAAGGCCAATGACCATCATCCGATAGGCATGGCCGAGGAATTCGCTGCTGCCGCGAGCGGTTCCACGTACTGAGTTCAGCTTCCTTTTGAGTTGGTCCGACCAGAGCGGCCAATGTGGTCGGGATGCCAGCACGCTCCACAGCGTAAGAAACACACACATCAGCAAGGCATGCCGATATTCGGAGACCCTGGAGGCAAGCCTTGGATTGGTCAGTGATGCAGGTTCGGGCATGAAAAAGAAGAAAGTGCTGAATAAGTTTTCGCTCAGATCGAGCCACGACTGCATAAGGTTGCCAAGAAGGCTGTTAGGACGCTCGATCCTGGCAATCGTGAGAACGGTGTAGGCCGTGGAAAGCGCAGTATTCATGAGCACCACTTGAAGAATGCTCGGTGAATATTGCTCTCGGTCATGAAGGCGACGGTTTTGACTCGGTCGGCTCAACACGGCTTCTCCCTGGCGTGTCGCAAGCAGAGCTCTCACGATACGCCATTGAGACCAGCCCTGCTCGTTCGCGGGATTATCCGCGACCACGGATGACTTACGCTTTGGACTCATGTTATCATGCAATAATAAGAAGAACTGATGTGTGACGCATGATGACTGCAGCACAGCTGCGGGCCGCGCGCGCCCTGCTCGGGATCGACCAACAGACGCTCGCGGAGCTGGCCGGGGTCTCGCTACCCACTATCCAGAGAATGGAAGCGAGCCAAGGGAATGTGCGCGGCGTCGTCGATACGCTCACAAAGGTCATCGAGGCATTGAATTGCGCCGGCGTCGAGCTCATCGGCGACAACGCCCGCAGCGAAAGTGGCGGCCGGGGCATCCGCTTCCGGGAACCGGAGCAGAAACCGATATCGAGGCCGGTGCCCTCAGACAAACGCAAGAAGGGGGCGGTCAAGGAGCGAAAGAGGTAGCTCCTCCCGGTTCGTAACGGCGAGGGCAAACTCGGAAGGTGCGGGGCTCGGCCGATGGGCGCGACTTTGGCGTTGGGATGTGTGGGGTCCCTCTTGCTGCTGGCGGGGGCGGCGGCAGCTCTCGGGCGTGCGCCTTATGCAACGAGGCTTGTCTACCTCTCGGCTCTTCTGCTCTCTGCCGCTCTTCTTGCCGACGCGTTGGCCGTCGCATTCTGGGGATCGGGCTCCTCCGAGGTCACCCTGCAGCTCGGCCTGCCGTGGCTCGGAGCGCACTTCCGGATCGACGCTCTCTCAGCCTTTTTTCTCGCGGTCGTGAACCTCGGCGGGGCAGCAGCCAGTCTTTTTGCCGTGGGCTACGGCCGCCACGAAGGAAATCCCGAGCGTGTGCTGCCCTTCTATCCGGCGTTTCTCGCCGGCATGAACCTCGTCATTCTCGCCGCCGATGCCTTCAGCTTCCTATTCGCCTGGGAGTTCATGTCGCTCGCCTCCTGGGCCCTCGTCATGGCTCACCATCACGACACCGACAATGTCAGGGCAGGCTACATCTATCTCCTCATGGCGAGCTTCGGCACGCTCGCCCTTCTTCTCGCATTCGGTCTGCTCGCCGGTCCCGACGGCGCCTATGCGTTTGCCGATATGCGCACCGTCGCGCACGCCAGTTGGGTTCCGGGTCTTGTTCTCGCACTCGTGCTGCTCGGCGCAGGCTCGAAGGCAGGTCTCGTGCCGCTGCACGTCTGGCTGCCGCTGGCGCATCCTGCCGCTCCCAGTCACGTCTCGGCGCTCATGAGCGGCGTCATGACCAAGGTCGCGATCTACGGCTTCATCCGCATCATCTTTGATCTCGTCGGACCGCCCGTCTGGTGGTGGGGCAGCCTGGTGCTGGTCCTCGGCAGTGCGACTGCGGTCCTCGGCGTGCTCTACGCGATCCTGCAACGCGACCTGAAGCGGCTCCTCGCCTACAGCACGGTCGAGAACGTCGGAATCATCTTCATCGGGCTGGGCCTCGCTCTGGCGTTCAAGGCCAACGGCATGGCGGCCGCGTCGGCGCTGGCGTTCACGGCAGCGCTGTTCCATGTCATCAATCACTGCGTCTTCAAGAGCCTGCTCTTCTTTGGCGCTGGAGCAGTTCTCAATGCGACGGGCCTGCGCGACATTGAGAAACTCGGTGGGCTCATCCACCGCATGCCGCAAACCACGGTCGCCTTTCTCGGGGGCGCCATGGCGATCTCGGCCCTGCCGCCCCTCAACGGGTTCGCTTCCGAATGGTTGGTGTTCCAGGCGATCCTCTTGAGCCCGGCTCTGGGTGAGTGGGGCCTCAAGCTCTTGGTGCCGGCATCGGGCGCGATGCTCGCCCTCAGTGCGGCCCTGTCGGCGGCCTGTTTCGTGCGCGCGTTCGGCATCAGCTTCCTCGGACGGCCGAGAACGCCCGCGGCCGGTGCCGCAGTCGAAGCAGACCGCTGGTCCTTGACCGCAATGTTCTCCCTTCTCGGCCTCTGTTTTCTTGCCGGCATCCTGCCGGGCTTCGTGATCGACGGCATCGGGCCGGTGGCGCAGTATCTCGTCGGTCAGCGCATGCCGGCGCAGACCTCGATTTCCGTGGCTGTCGATCGTGCCGGTCGCTGAAAGCCGCAGCTCCTACAACGGCCTTCTCGTCTTCGCGTTCATCACCTTCTCGACGTTCGTCTCGGCACAAGTCATTCATCACTTGGCCTCGCGCGCTTTGAGGCGCGCCCCGGCGTGGGATTGCGGATATCCCGATCCAGCCCCCGCCACCCAATACACTGCCGACAGCTTTGCACAGCCCTTGCGCCGGGTGTTCGGGGACACGGTTTTCCTTGCCCGGGAGCGCGTTCAAATGCCGCCGCCCGGCGACCTGGGGCCGTCGCGTCTCGTCGTCAGGGTCCGAGACCTCGTGTGGGATTGATCTATGCCCCGATCAACGGCTGGATTTCGGTTGCGGCAGAGAGGCTCAATTATCTGCAGTTCCTGACCATCCGTCAGTATCTCAGTCTCGTTTTCATGGCGCTGGTCGGCCTGTTGATGGTGGTGGCGGTATGGACCTGATCCGCGGCCTCGCCATTCAAGGCGCGCAGATGCTGTTGGTGCTCGCAATGGCGCCGCTGCTCATGGGTTTCACGCGCAGGGTGAAGGCCCGGCTCTTGAGGCGCCGCGGCCCTCCGGTCTACCAGCCCTATCGCGACCTCCTGAAAAGCTCGTCCGCAAGGAGGCCGTGATCGCCGAGAATGCGTCGTGGCTGTTTCGCAGCGCTCCCTACCTCATCTTCGCCGCGACGTGGGTCGCGGCCGCGCTTATCCCGACGTTCGCGACCGGGCTCGAATTCAGTTGGACCGCCGACCTTATTGCCATTACGGCGCTGCTCGGCTCGGCACGTTTCTTTCTCGCGCTCGCCGGCATGGACGTGGGCACGAGCTTCGGCGGCATCGGCTCGAGCCGCGAGATGATGTTCGCCTCGCTCGCCGAGCCGGCCATGATCATGATCGTGTTCACGGTCGCCCTCGTCGCCGGCTCGACCCAGCTATCGGCCTGGTAGCCGGTTTCAGGCCTCGACCACGTCAGCGTCCGGGCGTCCCTGGGCCTGGCGTTCGTCGGACTATCATCGTTGGCTTGCGGGAGAACGCCGGCTTCCGCGTCGAGAACCCGGCGACGCATCTCGAGCTCGACGATGGTGCACGAGGCGATGGTGCTCGAATATTCGGGCCGACATCTCGCAGTGATCGAGCTTGCCGCAGCCTTGAAGCTCCTGCTCTACGTATCGCTCATCGCCTGCATTTTTGCCCCCTGGGGAATGGCGTCGCCCGGCGCCGCGGCCGCGGCTTACGCCGTCGGCGCGGCGGCCTACGCGGGAAAACTCGCCGTCGGCGGTTTCCTCATGGTCCTGTTCGAAACGTCGATCGCCAAGATGCGTGTCTTCCGCGTCCCCGAGTTTCTTGGCGCGGCCCTCATGCTCGGCCTTCTCGCCACCCTCCTGCTATTTGTCTCCCGGAGGTTCTGACGGGAACGCTCGCCTTCGATATCGCCCACATGCTCGCCGGCGGAATGGTGCTTGTGAGCTTCATGTTGCTCTATCAGGACCGCATGTTCGGGCTCCTCAATGTCTTTGCGCTGCACGCCGTCGTGCTCTCGTTGTCGGTGTCCTGGCAGGCCTACATCCAGGACGCGCCCCATCTCTACGTGACCGCCGCGATCGCTCTCGTGCTAAAGGCCGTCATTATTCCGGTGGCCCTGCACCGCGTCGTTGTCAGGCTCGGCATACACCGCACGATCGAGACCGTCGGCGGCATCGGCTTCACGATGCTGCTTGGCATCGGCCTCGTCGCCCTGTCGATGGTCGTCATGCTGCGCGCCGCGGCCGAGGCCGATCCGCTGGCGCGTGAGGATCTGGCGTTCGCGCTCTCCGTGGTGCTGCTCGGTCTCCTTATGATGGTGACGCGGCGCAATGCGGTGAGCCAAATCGTAGGCTTCATGTCGCTCGAGAACGGGCTGATCCTTGCTGCCGCAGGGGCCAAGGGAATGCCGCTGGTCGTTGAGATCAGCGTCGCATTCTCCGTCCTCGTCGCCTTCATCGTCATCGGCGTCTTCCTGTTCCGAATCCGCGAACGCTTCGATTTTGTCGACATCGAGGTCCTCGACGAGGCGAGGGGCGAACGGCCATGAACGCTCTTGCTCTTGCTTTGCCCCTGGAGCCGGTCACTGCTGTGCTGGTCATCCCCGGCGTCTCCGCCTTTCTGCTCGCGGCGTTGCCCGGCTATCGCGTGACTGCGCGGCTCAACGTATTGGCGACCTTTCTGACATTTCTCGCCGCGCTCTTGCTGCTTGTCAAGCGTCCCGCGGCCACCGGCTACCTCTTCGTCGACGACCTCAACGTCGTGTTCGTCGTGCTCGGCACGTTCGTCGGCTTCACGACAAGCGCGTTCAGCGCCAGCTACATCGCCCACGAGCTGGAAATCGGCCGGCTTACCCCCGCCTACCTGCGCTTCTACCACGCCATGTATCAGGCGCTGATGTTCGCCATGAACCTCGGCCTGCTCGCCAACAACATCGGCCTCATGTGGGTGGCAATCGAGCTGGCGACGCTCACCACAGTGCTCATGGTCGGCATCTACCGCACGCACGAAGCGCTCGAAGCGGCGTGGAAGTATTTCATCCTCGGCAGCGTCGGCATCGCGCTGGCCCTTTCGGCACCATCCTCGTCTACATGGCGGCACGCCCGGTGATCGGAGAGGGTCACGATGCCATGGTCTGGACATCGCTGGTCGCGAGGGCGAAGGACTTCAGCCCGGATGATGCTCAACGTCGCCTTCTATTCTTGATGCTCGGGTACGGCACCAAGGTCGGCTTGGCACCGTTGCACGCCTGGCTTCCCGACGCGCACGCCGAGGGCCCGACGCCGATCTCCGCCGTTCTCTCGGGGCTCCTGCTCAACGTCGCGCTCTACGCCGTGCTGCGCTTCAAGATGCTGCTCGCGGCCAATCCCGAGGAATCGCGCCGGGACCGCTCATGGTCACGCTGGGGCTCGGATCGCTCATCTTCGCCGGGTTCATGCTCTACCGGCGCCGCGACATCAAGCGCATGTTCGCCTACTCCTCGATCGAGCACATGGGGCTCATCACGTTCGCCTTCGGCATGGGCGGACCGCTCGCCAATTTCGCCGGCCTCCTGCACATGACCATGCACAGCTTGACCAAGTCGGCGATCTTCTTTGCCGTCGGCCACATCTCGCAGGTCAAGGGCACGCAGAAGCTTGCGGAAATCCGAGGTCTGACGGAGAGCCATCCGCTTTGGGCGGGCCTCGTGCTCGGCGTCGTGGCCATCGCCGGTTTGCCGCCGCTTGGCATCTTCATGAGCGAGTTCCTGATCGTGAGCTCGACATTCGCCCGCGAGCCGCTGCTCGCCATTCCCCTCGTGCTGGGCTTGCTCGTGGCATTCGGCGCCTTGCTGCTGCGCCTGAGCGAGACGGCATTCGGCAAGCCGGTCGGAAGCACGGCCCCGGTAGAAGCCTCCTACGTGCCCCTCTATGCCCACCTTTCACTGGTGCTCGCGGCGGGAATTTACCTGCCGGCGCCGCTCGTCACCTGGTTCCAGAACGTCGCGCGGCTCCTCGGCTAGCGGAACGGAGGCTCGGCCATGCCATTCATGTCTGCACTCAGTCGTCGCGGCCGGTGCATCGAGTCCCACCGCCCTTACCCGCGCGTCGCTGTCGACGAGGAGACGTGGCAACAGGCGACGCTTGGCCTTGCAGCCGGCGAGGCGACGCTACTCGGACTGTGGAGTGACGGCGAGGCCGTTCATATGTGCCTCGCCGACGCGGGCTATGCGAGGATCGTGGTCGTCAGCCTCACCGCTCGGGATCGGCGTTTCCCTTCCGTCGGGCTGACCCATCCCCCCGCGTTGCGGCTCGAGCGCGCAATCCGCGATCTCTACGGCCTCGAGCCGGAAGGCATTCCCGACACGCGACCATGGCTTGACCATGGTCGATGGGGCATCGCCGAGCCGCTCGGGCGGCGCCGGCCCAGGTCGGCGGCGAGCGCAGCCTATTCCTTTCTCAAGGCCGAAGGGCCGCCGCTGCACCAGATCGCCGTCGGCCCGGTGCACGCCGGGATTATCGAGCCCGGCCATTTCCGCTTCACCGCCAACGGCGAGACGGTGGTCCGCCTCGAGGAGCGGCTCGGCTACGTGCACAAGGGCATCGAGGGGCTCATGATCGACGCTCCCCTCGAAAACGCCGCAAAGCTCGCTGCACGCGTCTCCGGGGACAGCACCGTTGCCTACTCGGTGGCCTTTGCCCGTGCCGTCGAAAGCGCGCTTGGCATCACAGTGCCCGAGCGCGCGACGGCCTTGCGTGCCATCATGGCCGAGCTCGAACGGCTCGCCAACCATTTCGGCGACATCGGCGCCATCTGCAACGATGCCTCCTTCTCGTTGCTGCACGCCCATTGCGGTGCGCTGCGCGAGCAGGTGCTGCGCACCGCCGACACGTGCTTCGGTCATCGCCTCATGATGGACCGCGTCGTTCCGGGAGGCGTCGCGTCTGACGTCACCGCCAGGGGCATAAAGAGTTCGAGGCCTTGCTCGCTCTCGTCCGCCGGACATTCCCGGAGCTTGTCGAGCTCTACGACAACACGGCATCGCTTCAGGACCGGACTGTCGCCACCGGCATCTTGAAAGCGGAATTCGTGCGCCGCTATGGGGCGGGCGGCTTCATCGGTCGCGCGTCGGGACGGTCGATCGATGCGCGGCGTAATCCCGGTTACGCGCCCTATACCCGGCTCAAGTTCGACGTGCCCGTTCGCGAGACTGGCGATGTCGACGCGCGCATCTGGGTACGCATCGCCGAGGTCGACGAAAGCCTTGGCCTGCTCGACCAGCTCGTCGGCGATCTCCCCGACGATGCGATCCTGACTGACGTCGACGCCCCCGCCAGCGCAAATGAGAACCCGGAAGGGCTCTCGATCGTCGAAGGTTTTCGCGGCGATGTGCTCTGCTGGGTGAGGATGGGCGAAGGCGGCTCAGTCGCCCGCGCGCACCTGCGCGATCCCTCATGGTTCCAGTGGCCGCTTCTCGAGGCGGCAATCGACGGCAATATCGTCGCCGATTTCCCTCTCTGCAATAAATCCTTCAACTGTTCGTACTCGGGACACGATCTCTAGAGGACGACGATCAAGGAAGCCCCCATGCGCAAACTCCTCTTCAAGAGTTTGCTCGAGCCGCCACTG
>CAWIYX010000014.1:0-398952 GCA_963840415.1 uncultured Alphaproteobacteria bacterium
CATCGAGCTCCAGGTTCTTCGCGATCTCGCGCTCCCAGCGGTCGCCATTCGCGAGCAGGCGCTCCTTGTCGTAGTAAAGCTCCTCGCGCGTCTCGGTCGCGAACTCGAAGTTCGGCCCCTCGACGATGGCATCGACCGGACAGGCCTCCTGGCAGAGCCCGCAGTAGATGCACTTCACCATGTCGATGTCGTAGCGCGTCGCCCTGCGCGTGCCGTCGCTGCGGCGAGGCCCTGCCTCGATAGTAATCGCTAGCGCCGGGCAAATCGCCTCGCAGAGCTTGCAGGCGATGCAGCGCTCCTCCCCGTTGGGATAGCGCCTGAGCGCGTGCTCACCGCGAAAGCGGGGCGACAGCGGCCCCTTCTCGAACGGATAGTTGAGGGTCTTTTTCGGCGCGAAGAAGTAGCGCATGCACAGGAAGAACGCCGAGACGAATTCGGCGAGGAAGAGAGATTTGATAACCTGTCCGAGGGAGGCCATGCAACGAGCCCTTGGTCTTGCCTCATCTGTCGACGCCCGAGCCGCCCCAGAAGCGCACGGCGGCCATCAACTCAGCCGCTCATCGAAGCCTCCCGGCAATTGCGATGGGCAGTCGGCTACCGCCCGGACTCAAGGGCCCGCCGAGCGTCGGCCCGAATCCGCGCTACCATCGCAGCAAACCCATTCGAACGCTGCGGCGTTAGATGTTCGCTGAGGCCGAGGCGGTGAAAAATAGCGCGCGCCTCAGCCGCGAGAATCTCGTCTGCCGTCCTGTACGAGTAGGTGGCGAACAGGATGGCCATGAGACCGCGCACAATGAGGGCATCGCTGTCGCCTTGGAAACGGAGGGCCGGGGCAGCATGATCGTGGGTGTCGTGTACCTCGCTTGCTAGCCAGACTTGGCTCGCACAGCCCCTGACCTTGTTTGCCTCTGTCCGAGCTGCATCAGGAAATGGCGGCAAGCTTCTCCCTAGCTCGATCACATATCGGTAGCGATCCTCCCAATCCTCGAGCAGCTCGAAATCCGAAAGGATGTTCTCGAGCGTCTTTGCAAGCATCCTGTCATCGATCCGGCCCTTGGTCACAGCGGAGCGATCGGCGAACTCGTGCGCTCGATCGCCACTGGCAGCGCGACCCGGAATGAACTTCAGGGTTGCCGGGGCCGGCGTCTCTTCGGAATAGATGAACATAGGATATCGCCTCGCGTGCCGCCAACTCCCCCTTTGGCCGGATGTGTAGCTACTGGTTCGGCCGTGGAGACCAATTTTTACGCTGGGTTTGATTACAAGCCAGCTTCCTGAAGAGCTACCGTCAAGGACACCAGGGAGACAGAACAGGCGCGCGCGGTGGCATGCCTGTTCCCATTTCAAAACTTGACAGCGCGCTTAGCTCGCGGCGACCGACGCATCGATGGTCTTGTTCTGGATGCCCTTCGCGACCGTCGCCCCGATCTCAATCTTACGGGGCTTCAGCCGCTCGGGTACCTCGCGCTCGAGGTCCACAGACAGGAGCCCGTCCTTCACATCAGCACCCCTCACTTCGAGATGGTCGGCAAGCTGGAAGCGGCGCTCGAACGCGCGAGCTGCGATGCCGCGATGGAGGAACGTGCGCTCCTTCTCCGCTTCTTTCTTCTCGCCTCGGATCGAGAGTGTGCCCTCCCTCACCTCGATCTCGACGTCGTCCTTGCCGAACCCGGCGACCGCCATGGTGATGCGGTACTCGTTCTCGGTCAGACGCTCGATGTCGTAGGGCGGAGAAGTGAGGGCCTCATTATCGAAGCCGGCAATCTGGTCAAAAATCGACTCGAGGCTGTCGAAACCGACGGTCGAACGATAGAGCGGGGATAGATCAAAATCTCTCATAACATCCTCCTGGAAGCGATGTGGGGGTTGCGCCTGCCTATTGGAGGCCAGGCGCCGGAGTTCGCGCGGCCTAGATAGACCTGCTTTAAATAAACATATGGGGTGTGTTCGCTTTTTGTTCAAGGGGCGGGGATCGGGCTGCGCGACCTCGGCCTGAATGATGGAGAGGCCTACCCCGTGGCCCGCACTAACTGAACGTGGGATTGCCTTCGAGTGTGGATCTACATTACCGACAACGCACGCTAAACGAGCTTACAATCAGAACGGAACGCACGTGGGCTCTCTAGCAAGATCGTGTTCTTGCGGTTGGGGAGGATGGTCCTCGTCATCAGGAGGGTGCCAGGAGCAACTGCTATGCGCGACGTCGATCCACTGGATCTTGTGGAAACACTCCGCGAAGGCCTGCTCGTGCTCCAGCCCGACCTCACCGTCCGGTTCGCTAACCGTTCATTCTGTAGCACGTTCGCGGTCGCGCGCGAGGATACGGTTGGCCGGAAGCTCTATGAGATCGGCAACGGACAGTGGGACATTCCCAAGCTCCGCAGCTTGCTCGAAACTGTCATTTCCGGCCCCACGACCATCGAGGCGTTCGAGGTCGACCACGTGTTCCCGTCTATTGGGCGACGGGTGATGGTGCTCAATGCGCGCAGGGTTCATCGGCCTGGCAACCACGTAAAGCAGGTCCTGCTGGCAATCGAAGACGTCACTGATCGCGTGAGAACTCGAGCGCGAGCACATGGCCGCGCACGAGCGTATCGCGGTGCTGCTGCAAGAGCTCGGGCACCGGATCAAGAATAGCCTGCAGATCATCGCATCTATTGTCAGTCTCGAAGCACGGAACCATAAGAGCGGCGAGGGAAAGGCAGCGCTCGAGAGGGTGTCACATCGCATCGCAGCCGTCGGGCGTCTCTATTCCGTGCTAGGCAAAACCGATACGGGTGAGGCAGTCGACGCGACGATCTATCTTGAGGAGCTGTGTCGCGACCTGATCGAGTCAGTGCAAAAAGAGGTTGGCCCTACCATCGCGCTCAAAACCGACATTGACAGCGAGCCCCTGCCGGCCGATCGCGCGATTCCGCTAGGGCTCATTGTGAACGAGCTCGTAATGAATGCCGTCAAATATGCGTTCCCGAGTGCAACAAGCGGCACAGTCATGGTGACGCTAAAGCGTGGGCCTGGAGAGCTTCACCTTACGGTCGCTGACGACGGCAAGGGGGTCGATCCTCGACGCGCCGATTCCGGGGTCGGCGGCAGGTTGGTCGAGGCCTTCTCCCAACAGCTCGGTGGCCAGCTCGAGCGGAAGAGCGGCACCCAGGGTACCGTCGTGCGCCTGACACTACCATCGCCTGAAGCCTCGTGGCGATCTAAGCGCGTGATGGATTGAATGGCGGCGCGACATCGTCTATGCCAGCGCACGTAAGCTGCTGCGAGCCGCCCTCTTGCTGCCTGTTGTAAGACCTCGTGATCTGATCGCGCTGCAGACTCAAACGTGCGACCATTCCATCGCGTCCGGCAGTGCGCGCTAACTCGATCGCGCGCGCGATATAAAAGTGCGCATCATCGAAGCAGTACATTGCAATCTGCCCCTTTGCCTCTTTCATGGCCGCGCAAGCACCGTCAGCCTGTCGCTTGAAAGCAACGACGTCTCGATTGATGTTCATCATGGTTACTCCAACGGACCCAATGAGTGGGTCCTGATCGTGCAAACGGCGCCCGTTGACACGGGCGCCGAACCACAGAAAGGGACAGACAAATCATTAGTTCGCAACGGCAGCGCCCTTAACGGCAGCGCCCTTTATGTCGACGCCGACAGCGAAGGTCTTGCCGTCTTTCGTTGCTGAACCGCGCCAAACCCCGTTCTGGTCCTTCGTAAGCTCAGAAATGCTGGTGTAGCCGAGGTGCGCGAGATGGACGCGCGCCTGCTCTTCGGTGAACAGGTTGCCCTTTGTGGCAGGAACCGTGGCAGGAACCGCTTCCGTCTTCGTATCCGGAATCTTGTCAGTAGCGTCCGTGGCAACAGCAGGCAATGCGAGAACGACGCCGAGGGCCGTTGCGAGTGAAAGCATGCGTATCATGTGGTTTCCTTGTTGTTTAGGAGCCCGTGTGCATGTCGGCGAACGCCGGCCAAGGACACGTTCCGATCGTTGAGAAGACACCACTAGATGATGTCGATCTCGGCTGGCAGGTAGCTCGTGACCTCTAGGCCAACGGCCTGCTCGCGCACCCGTGGTGCGTTCCAGATTTTCATGTTGTCTCCTTATTTCGGAGAGGCGCCTCTTGCGCCGATCTCTATCTGTACATGGTGATCCCAAACCCAAAGCGCCAATCACGTTCTCGTTTGATTTCTGATCAGCTGGGCCCTCCACCTGGAGGCGCCCCTGCGTCATCCGTTTCTCTAAGTTCTTCCCCGTCACCTCTTGCTCTCCTCAGCTCGGCACCTCTGCCCTGATCTCTCCGTTTTGGGATCCTCGAGAGCGGACGTCGCGGCAACTACAGCTCCTGACCCCGAAGCAGGCGTAGCCAAAGCTCCGACCCGACGTGGCTGCGCGTCTCGGTCTTCGTCGCCCCGTGAGAAGGTTCCAGGCCCTGGGAACCGGTGGCGCCACTCAGCGTTCTCCCTTTGTCGTCAACTAGGAGACAATGCGATGCCGGAAGTGATCGTCGACAACGGCGAGGTGCTCGTCGAAAGGAAGATCGTCCCCCAGCGCCGCGATCGAACCGGACCATGGGCGCTTCTGCTCGTCATCGTGTTCATCGTGACGTACGGAATGGTCATGTTCGCCGACCGCATCGGTCTCGGTCCGCGCGCGACGGCTCCGGCGTCGGCGCAGGTCGATTCAGCGGAGTAGCGAGCCGCACTGATAGGCCGAACACATGGCTGCTCCGACCAGCGCTGCGTCAATCCCTTGACAACCCGGAGCCGTTCCATCCTTGGCCAACGCCGCGCACCTTTAACTGTTTCATTGCTCTAGCGCTTGCAAATCGGGCTGAAAGTCGCGCCAACTCCATTCGTGATGCTAAACCCGTTGAGGTAGAGCAATTCCGTCTGACCGATCTCGATCAAGCATCCACTCTCGATCGCCACATTCGCTCCTGTTCGCCAACTCGCGCGTTGTATTAGCGTTCCGTAAGACCATGTGGTTCCGACCAGCAGCGCATTGCCCCGCAGCGCGTAGCGACGGATTTCCCGCGTTTCACCCAAACTATCCTCGACGGGGCCTGGAAGATAGCCAACCCCGCAGGCCGAGGAGCTACGCGACTGCCTCTTGGTTGAGGTGGCTCTCGGCTATCTTGGTGAGCTTCGAGTCGGCGTTGTGTTCTTCCTTCAACGTTTTCTCCAGCACCTTCGCAATATTGGTCTTACCGAGGAGGTTGGCCCACGAGACGAGCGTTCCGTAGCGCGTGATCTCATAATGCTCGACCGCCTGAGCGGCCGCGATCATCGCCGCATCGCGGGTGTCGGGATCCTTGATTTCCTCCATCAGCTCTTGAGCCTCTTCGAGGATGCCTTCGATCGCCGGGCACTTTGTCGCCTTAGGCTTTTGACTAAGCATCTCGAAAGCCTGCTCGAGGCGCGTCACCTGTTCCTTGGTCTCAGCGAGATGAGACTCAAAAGCTTTTCCGAGCTCGCGTGAGTCCGCTGCTTTGACCATCTTCGGAAGTGCCTGCACGATGTGCTTCTCGGCGTAATAAATGTCCTGCAGGGTATGCAGGAACAGGTCACTCAGTTTTGCGATTTTCATGGTATCTGCCTTCCAAAAGGGGCGGCTGTACGCTGGCCCTCGGGTGTGTCGCGGTTGAAGTTTGCTGTTGATCGGCAAGCTTGTTGGCACGGTCCTTGACCGCGGGGTGCCGGGCTCGCAAGGAACGCCGGACAGCATCAGAAGTTCCGTATGGGGTCTCCCCCCGAGGGACGTCTGACCCAATGTATGGTCCGGCCGTGCGTCGCAAGCGGGTTTCGTCGATCTGGCGGTGTGCGGTCTTGCATCAATGTATCCGGCCTCTGATTGGAGCTCTTGCTCCGGGCCATCATGGATATCAGCGCGCGTGCGATCTCATTAGCGGACAGGCCGTGGTGCCACGTTTCCCGCATATGACCTGAAGGACAATCGTCATCTTCGTGGAACTTCCGGATTGCGTGAGCCATTTTTCATCCAACATTCGGGGATTGGATGCGACATGATCAAAGAGCTTGAAGATGTCCTCGCGGCAGTGAGCGAACTGCCAGAGAAATATCAGAAGCGTGCTCTAGATGACCTGCTGAAGCTGATCGACGAATGGGAGGATCGCTCGTCGCTTCCAGAGATGGCCGACGAAGAGTATCGGGAACTTCGTCGCGACCGGATCGCTGCCGTACGGTCGATGCTGATGGATAGAATACGTCGATACGCTGCCGGCGAGGAATTCGACTGAGCGCGCTTACTTCGCTTTGGCTGAGTGAGTTAGAACTGCTTGGTAAACCCGCGCGAATCCCACGCCCCGATTAGGCGTATCTTGTCCGCCTTCGGCACCTTTTCAGGTGAGCTTAAGCTCCCCAGAAGGCCGTCGATTGTGCTGGCCCCGCTGACGTACCATCACGTGCGAAGAATGGTGCGCTCCCGAGGGAGCAGCCGTCCAGTGGACGTCTCTGGGAGGGCAAAGATTGATCCGAAGCGGTCATCGGCCCTTTTCAGACCGCGCTATAAGAGACCGCGGCGACAGGCGGAAGCACCTGTCGCCGCAAAGTGCATCAAGTCGTCTCGGTTACTTCTTGACGCAGGTCTTGGTTGCCTCATCCCACTTCATGTCTTTCGTTTTTTCGCACTCTTCCTTGGTCTTTGGGGCGTCTTGCGCATACGCAGCGATCGGAGCCGAGACTGCGATCAGAAAGCCAGCAAGAATGACACTGCTTATGATCTTCGAGAGCATGAGCGTTCCTCCAGTTCTTCCTACCTTGTGATCGGCCCGTGATGACCGATCGCGGCGAGGGCACGCGCTCGGCGAGGACCGTATCCTAAACTTTGCCGCCCTGAAAATGTTCCGTACGCGAAGACTAGGCGCGGATCAGCTCCCGCCGGACATCGGTTTTGCCGTGCCGGTGCGATCTCAGGACGCCCCGCTCGCTCTGGGCATAGAGCGTGCGTCTAACCCTCAGGGTTAGGCGTCGTCCGCGATCCGCTAACGTCCGGTAATCTCTCCGCGATCTCACGGTCTGACTGCGGCAGGGGAACTCCGAAGAGTCGCGCAGAGTGCCTATTGCCGCGAGCTCCTGGTCGATTGCTGAATAATTGTCGTTGAGCATGAGTGCGGTGTCGTGTGCACATTTGCATCCTAATCCGATGCTTCGTAGGGGCGTTTTGCGGTCGTGCGGCATGACTTCGCAAGAGCTCTGCTCTACTTGGAAATATCTCGGTTTATCAGTCTATCTGCCCTTCAGCCAAGTTGATTTTGGTGTTAGTGTACTTCCTATGGTAAAGGAGGGGGCCATGAGTGCGATCATGGTCACGTGCCCAAAGCAGGGCGAGAAGTGCCGATCGGCATAGACACCGACGCTGCGAGCTTCACGCAGCTTCCCAAAGTCACCGCGACAACGGAGTGCCCGGCTTGCGGCAATTGGCATGAGTGGAATGCGGGGGAGGCATGGCTCCAAGGAGCCGACCCTGCGGCCGGGCTGAGTTGCGGGGCATGGCGCAGGCAGAATGCCAGGCCTTGGGGACTAGGGGTTGAGAGACTTACCAACCCGCTTGAGCACAGCGTTGCGAGGTCGAACTGTGCGCTCGAGGTCATCGACACTCCTACAGGAAGTCGCACGGGTTTTTCGCCCGTGCGTCAAATGAATAATTGACCGACGTCACTTCTGCACGGGGGCTTTTTCCTCATCTTCGACTTTCGGCAGGCTTTTCGCGTCCGCCTCCGTGATGTTCAGGATGATCCGGTCATCCCTGACTTCCTGGAGTTTGTCGGCGCCGGCGCGCACGCGTGTTTCGCCAAGCCCGAGGAAACCGCCGATGTCGACGTAGAGTTCGGTGACCTTGTTATCGGGACCACGATTGAGGTCGCCAATCTCACCGAGCTCCTTGCCGTCGCTGCTGTACACCGACCTGCCGATCCATTCCTTGACTTGATCGTCAGAGAGCGTGGCATGACCAAAGGTCTGCGTCGTAGATTCAGCGCCCTTCTGTTCAGGGTCGGTCGCCTTCATCGGCGGCGTTAGGGTGTCCAAGGGCTCTTGCATGCTCTCTGTTGGGTCCTGATCAAGTGGAGCCTTGTCTGCGGTCTGGGCCAGCGCTCCGAACGCGGATGCTGCCGTCATTGCGACGGCTGTTAACAATCGTCTCATGGCGTTCCTCCTTCAGATGCTTATGCGCGTCGGAAACACTGTGTGTAGGCCAACAGTTCCAAAACCGTAGGAATTCCAAGGCCGCGCCAGCACAGACCAATCCGGCTGAATTGTTTAGATTCAAGCACCTGGGACTGTTCCGTTAGTTTTGATAAAGACATGGGACGGGCCAGTGCGTACGAAGCGGTTCATCGCGCGACATTTCTCAGCGCGCAACAGCCCATTGCTGATAAGTCATCGACGCGTTTTGGGCGCACTTAACCATGCAGCTGTCAGAGGTCAGACTCTTGCGTTTTACGAGCTACTTGTTAGTGGCTGAACCATCTCCCGGCGGTCTGGGTTCAGAGCGACCAGGCCGACAGGTGGTGACACCGTGTTGCTCAACGGCCTCGCCAGAGCCAGAGCGTCAGGGCGGCGCCGAGCACGGCGGCCACGTACATCATCAGCGAAGGGAGAAGCTCCAGGATGACGCCGACGTGGTAACCCATGAATGAGCCGGCAATGCCGACGAGACTGTAGGTGATGTTGCCAACGCCGGTGGCATAAGCGACCTTGCGGCCGAGCCAGCTGCGACCATAGCGGTTGAACAGCAATCCGACGATGATGCCGATGGCGACGAGGATGAGGAACGTGGCGATGGCCGTGGTGACGATGGGCATGTCTGCCTCCGAGCATGGAAAGCGCACCTCGAATCAATCCCGATAGTCTACAGCCGGACGATTGCGTGGTCCTCGCGGCGGAGTGTGCCTGCCGTCCACCCTCAAGCTAACGTCGGTTCAGGGTCAGGAGCGGAGGTCATCTTGACGTCCGCTCCTCGTCCGCTTAGCCCTCGAATGTGTTGCAAAACCCCCGTTGAGGTCGCTGGCGAACCATGATTCCGTCGTGCTCGGACGGTCAGCGGCGGGGGCGAGCGATGATGGGGCGGGGCAAGTCCGAGCAAAGCCAGTTCTTCTACGATTTCAATCTCGACGACGTGGTGCCGCCCGACCACCTCGTGCGCAAGATCGACGCCGTGCTCGACCTCGGCTGGGTGCACAAGGACCTTGCGCCCTACTACTCGCACACGGGTCGGCCGTCGATCGACCCCGTGCTCATGATCCGGATGCTCATCGTCGGCTACGTGTTTGCCATCCGATCCGAGCGGATGATCTGCCGCGAGCTCCAGGTCAACCTCGCCTACCGGTGGTATTGCAAGCTCGGCATCGAGGACAAGGTTCCTGACCATTCCGCCTTCTCACGCGCCAGGCATGCGCGCTTCCGCGAGAGCAATGCTCTTCGCCGCGTGTTCGAACGGGTGGTGGCGATATGCATCGCGGCGGGCCTCGTCGGCGGCGAGGCATTCTCGATCGACGCGAGCCTGATCAAGGCGGACGTCGACAAGAAGAAGCGGGTGGCGGGTGATCAGCCGATCGACTGGCCGACGCCAGAGCAGGCGTCGCGTGCCGTTCGCGAGTATCTTGCAGCCCTCGATGCTGCACGCCGCGATGATGAGGGCGAGGGCGGAGATGGCAGCGGTTCGAACGATGGCGGCGGCGGCAAACCGCCGAAGGAGGTGTCGCTGACCGACCCGCAAGCGGCTTGGGTCGCGCGCAAGAGCATGGACCCGTTCTTCGCCTACGACGCGAACTATCTCATCGACAACAAGGTCGGGATCATCATCGATGCCGATGGCACGCGCGCCAATCGCACGGAAGAGATCGCTGTCACCGAGACCATGGTGGACCGCGTCGACCGCCGCTTCGATCTTCGGCCCAAAAGGCTGGCAGGCGATACCGCTTATGGGGCGGCAAAACTATTGAAGTGGCTCGTGGATCGCAAGATCGAGCCGCACGTTCCCGTATGGGACAAGTCGGCGCGCCCTGACGGTACGTTCAGCCGAGCCGATTTCGTCTTCGATGCCGAACGCAACGTCTACGTCTGCCCGGCAGGTAAGCTGCTCACGCATTCCGGCATCATCGATCAAGGCCGCATCCTGCCCTACCGCGCAAGCACGACCGACTGCTCGGTCTGTCATCTCAAGCCAAAGTGCACAAGAGCGGGCGCGCGCAAAGTCAGCCGCGACATCGACGAGGATGTTCGCGAGCACGTGCGCGCCCTCGCCAACACCGAAGCCTTCCAGCAGTCGTGCCGCGAGCGCAAGAAAGTCGAAATGCGGTTCGCGCACATGAAGCGCATCCATAAGCTCGACCGGCTTCGTCTGCGAGGATTGAGCGGAGCCAAGGACGAGGTCCTGCTCACGGCGACGGCGCAGAACCTGAGACGGCTCGCTAAGTTCCTCTGCCGGGCCCCACCGCTCGCCGATGCCTGCGTGGCGTAGGCGTCAAGTTGCGTAGACGTTCGTGCCGATGCGTCCGCGCCGCTGCTCCCGCAAGCAGAGCGGTGCAACGGGATGGCTATCATTCAGAGCCAGCCCCACGATCAGGGCCACCCGAGTTCTGCAACACATTCCCCTCGATAGCGGACGTCTCCCGGGCGCACCGATGCCTTCCGGTTAGGGCCGATTTTGTTGACAAAGTCCCCAGTAGAACGGCTTGCCCCTCGATCAGGTCGCGTCGGTGCGGAGCGAACGGACTTTTTTTGGATAGCGCGTATTGAACACCATATCTGTCAGGAGCGCTTGCTGCCGAACCATCATGGCCAGAGGCGACCATTTTAGGAGCGTGCTCAACAACACTTTATCTGGCTAGCGAACATCGACGGCAACGGCTTCTCCGCAACTGCGAGAGGTGCCCTAGCCTGCGCACCGCCCAGTCCAGGTGTCACTCGATTTTTGACCTGACGGGTCTTACCTGCATTCGGCGCCTTGGAGCGTTGCGCCTTGATTAGAAGATTGGAACGGTCCTTAATGATGGTCGACTTGACAGGTTGCCTCTTAGCTGTATCTCGCGCTGTTGGTGCCATCGTCTTTGTGGATCGAGTCTCCCTCGAGGATCAATCCACCGTGCCGCCTTTTTGCCCGAACGCAAGTTCTTCCTTTTGGTGGTGGCCATTACATTCCTCACCTTGCAGTGGACCATGCTGGCCCACCGACATGTCTCCTCAGTAGTCACCCTGAGTGACAACTAGTTCCGGTGAGCGCGAGTATCCCACGCGGCGCTTCCTCGTCATCGTGCTCTATCTGGCCGTGTCGATCACCGTGACGGGCAACCTCACGAAATGCCGAGATCGAGCGCGCCGGGGACTACGCGCGGGCGGAAGCCGCGAAGCCCTTCCTGGGCGAGTTCGGCTTCCGGCTGATCGCGATCGCGGCGCCGTTCTCGACCGCATCCGCAATCAATGCCACGCAGTTCGGCTCGGCATTCGGCTCTTGGGCCAAACACCGGTGCTGACCGAACTAAGATTGCCCTCGCGAGTTTGTTGGCTAGGACAGACCTCACGAAGGAGTTCCTCTAATGGCTCAAGCTTCACCCAACTATGGCAACTACGGCCACAAAGCATCCAACGACCTCGGAGATCAGGTCTCGAACCTAGCCGAAAAGGCCGGCGAACAACTCGATCAGGTGGTTCGGAACGTGGAATCTGCTGCGCGCTCAGTCGCCGACCAAGGCCGCCAGGCCGGTGAGCAGGTCCAGGAGGTCGCCGAAAACTTCAAGACGGCCATCGACAAGTCAGTCAAACGGCAACCCTTCACGACGCTCGCGGCTGCCGCGGTGCTCGGCCTCATCCTCGGCGCGCTCTGGAAGTCGTAACTTCCGTACGATCCGGTCTAGATCTGTAGTGTCCCAGTCTGCCTTGCCGCGAAGCAACGCCGGATCGGCTACCGGTCAGTTAGATTGCTTTCCGACCGTCGCTCTGCATTCCCCTGCGTGGTTGGATCTGCCAGGGGTTCGAGTTCACCGGCGGTGCTCGGATGATCGGAATCTCGCCGACAGCACTATAGCATTCGATGCGGTTTTGCAGCGCCTACCGGTTGGCCGAAGGTCAAGAAGCTGCCCGATGGATGGTGTCAGGGTCAGGGCCTTGAATTCATTCTCTGACAATTTGGACCAATAGATCTGGATGGTACGGCTTAGCAACAAAGCGGATACTCGCCGGCAATTCGGACATGCGGGGTAGATGCCGGCCGGACGTGAGAATGACGGATATTGGGCCACTCGTCACAGACTTGCAAAGCGAGGGTCAATCCGTTCAAGGATCCTGACATCTCGATATCGGTCACGATGGCTGCAAACGGCGCCTGTTGGTGCAGAAGGGTCAAGGCTCGTCGGCATTTGATGCTTCGCTGACCTCATAACCGGCTTCCGTCAAAATATCGCGCGCGTACACTCTTATTAAAACCTCATCCTCGACCATAAGGATCCGTGCTGGGCAGGGCGTTACCATTGTTTGAGAACTGAGAATTGATGCGCAGGTTCCAAATGTTTTGCTGAGGGCTGACGGGGCTCCTGCGCTAGAACCTTCTTTTCATACCGCTTGTTGATGCTCTGGTGGCCTGCCCCTCGGAACGATACCAATCTCTAAGTTAGAACCCGGCCGTGCTCAGCCGGCATCTGTGCTGGCCGAAGCGGAGCGTAGGGCAGACCGGATGCTGACGGCAAGATCGCTTCTGGAGCTGGCGGTCGATAGCCGAGCGAGGAGTGGGGCCGGATGGCATTGTAATGGCGCCGCCAGTTCTCGATCAGAACTTGAGCTTCCCGCAGCGTCGTGAAGATCTCCCCGTTCAGCAGCTCGGCATTATGGAGCAAGCGCAAATTGGAACGGCTACGAAGGCGCCGATCGGACCCCACATCCACGTCCAAAAGCCTATTGCGAGAACACGGCGAACGGGTTTAGCGTCATACGCCGCCCCATTAAAGCTGGCGTGATGATGTGTCCCTCGATTGTGGTGATCACGATGCGCTTTTCGTTTGCGCGTCTGTTACCCCAGGCGTTACCGTAGAGTGTGGTCTTAAGACGCCGTCTGCAAGAAAAGGCCGTAAATTCTGGAAAAAATTGGTGCCGCAAGCAGGACTCGAACCTGCGACCCCGTCATTACGAATGACGTGCTCTACCAGCTGAGCTATTGCGGCAAGCGGTAGTGAATCGAGCCGTGGAGATACCCCTTGCGCCCCGCGAACGCAAGCCGCCGGGGGCGCTGCCGGCCTTACGTGGCGCGGGACGGACGCAGAGGCGCTAGACCGTCCTCGCGTGTCGGCCAGTTCCGTGCCCGGGTCGTCGGGGCATGAGGGGGCACGAAGATGCGCGCTTCCCCCGCCCGCTGCTCGGACTTGTGCTTCTTCGATCCCTCGCCGCCTAGATCCCTCGCCCGCCCCGGGCCGGCGCGAAGACTGTCGGTGCCCTTCGGCTCAGCGCGGCGCGAGTGCTCCGCGCCCGGCTCGGCCGCCTTGCGCGGCGCATGGGAAGACGTGGTCCGGGTCGCGGGAGCGGCAGGCGGCGGCTCGGCGCGCCGGCCTTTGCAGCAGCGCCTGCAGCCGGCACCGCGTCGGCATCGCCGGATTTGCGGCCCTGCTCCACGGTCTCGGCCTCGATGACCTCGGTTGTTTCAGGCGCACGCTCGGATGCGGCAGCCGTCGACGGGCGCTCGAGTGCGACGAGGCTCTCGACGTCCGGCATCGAGCGCCTGGCGCTCGCCGCTGTCGATCTCCTGAACGGCACGCGCCACTCGAAGGCATCGAGCGCGCCCGTCACCGGCGAGATCGGCGCCCAGCGCTCGGAGACGACGCCGTCGGCGGTCCAGGCGGGATCGCGGCGGGCGTTGACGGCGCGCGCCAGCCATTCGCGCACGCGGCCCTTGTCGCCGTGCTCCTCGGCCTCGATGCGCGCCATGAGCGTCGCCATGCGCCGCGTGAGCCCGTTCTCGATGTAGGCGCGCTAGCGTCCGGCGCGCCTCGTCGTACTCGCGCGCCTCGATGGCTGCGATCGCGACCGCGATCGGGCTTTCGATGGAGTAGGGATTGAGCGCCGCGAGCTGCTTCACGCGATCGAGCCGGTCGCGCGGGCTGTCGCCGATGCGCGCGTAGGCGTAGGCGGTGCGCGAGCTCGGGATGCGGCGACCTTGGCCCAGGTCTTCTGGATGCACCTTGGCGGCGCGCGGCGTGTTGCCGCGCGAGGCGAGCAGGCGTCCGGCGATGGCGGCGGCCGGAATGAGGTCGGGCGCGAGGCCGTGGGCCTCGAGCGCCAGCGTCAGCGCCTTCTCGGGATCGGTCTCCTCGAGGCGCTTGCGCCTGAGCGGTCAGCAGCACGGCGCGGCGGCGGTCGGCGCATCGCGCGCTCGACGTGGCCGTTGCGGCGCGCAGAGGCGAGCGTCGTCGAGCGCCGCGCGCCCAGTCGCTCGGCCTTGCACTGCAGATCGAACAGCGCCTCGACCGGCCAGGCGAGCTTGGGGTTGAGCTGCACCGCGCGCTCGGCGAACTGGCGCTGCGCCTCGAACTCGCCCTCGCGCCCGGCCTCGAGGAATAGGCCGCGCAGGCCGAGCTGCTCGGTGTCGGGCGAGCCGAGCATGGCCTCGAAGATGCGCCGCGCCGTCGCCTTGTCGCCGGAGAGCTGGGCCGCCTGCGCGCGCAGGAGGTGCGTCAGCGGCTCGTTCGGCAGCGACTTGCGCGCCTGCATCGCGTAGCGCGTCGCCATCGCGCGGTCGCCGGCGCCGATGGCGATCATGCCGCTCGACAGCGCGTCGAGGCCGCGCCGCTGACGCCGCCGGGTCAGGAAGTGGCTGACGGCGGCCGGGCTCGACCAGACCTGGCGCGCGATCGACCAGGCAAGAACGGCGAGGCCGACGAGCACAGCGAAAATGCACGACGGCGCGGAACACGCTCGTCTCGATCTCGTAGTCCTGCCAGGTGACGACGAGGCTGCCCGGCCGGTCGGCGAGCCAGGCGAGCCCGGCCGCGACGGCGAGCACGGCGAGGAGGAATAGGAGAAGGCGCACCATCCGCGCGAGACCCTTCTGCTGGCTCTGGATTGGCCGCGGGCGGCGCCGTCGCGCCGCTCAGAGACGCCTTGAGCTCGCCGTTCGATCGCCGGCAATCGCCCGATCGACGGCATAGCGCGCCTCGACCTTCGCGAGCCAGTCCTGAAGCGGCGCGCCGGCGCGTTGCGGTACGGATGCTGGCGTAGCTCGATCACGTCGCCGAGCCGGCCTTCCTTGAGCGCCGCGTCCATGCGCGCGACGACGGCTTCGGCGCTCTTGTCGTCCGGCTCGTGGCTGACCTTGCGCACGCGAACGACGGACTTGGCTCCGGCGATCAAGCGATCGACGACCGAGCCGTCGGCGGGCTCGCGAGTCGGCATCGATGACGGCATTCATCACCGGCCGGAACTCGCGAGAGAGATCGGCTTCCGTCGGGACGCCCTCCTCCTTGAAGCGCTCGAGCACGCCGAGAGATCCACGCGCCCGCCGGCGACCTTGCGCACGCTCGTCGAGCTCGCTCGCGTAGCGCTGGCCGCTGTCGATGACGCGCTTCAGGTTGGCGAGCTCGAGGGAGAGCACGATGCGCTCGGCATTGACGCGCCGGTCCTCATCGCTCTTGACGACGCCCGCGAGGCTCTGCTCGAGGGCTGCAAGCGGCTCGCGACCGGCGACACTGCAGACCGAATGTCGGACGGCCGGGCGACTCCCTTGAACTCGGCATCGAGCGCCGTCTTGAGCTGGCCGAGCGAGTTCGACAGCATTCCGCTCTCCTGCTGAAGCACTTTCGATGTGGCTGCGAGGCGATCGGTGTCGGCCTTGAGCGCCTCGAGGCGCTGGCTAAGCCGCGCGGCGTCCTTCGGACGCCGGCGAGACCATGGTCGGCGGCTTCTGCGGTGCCCTTCGCCGCTTCGCTCGCCTCGGCGACGGGCGCGAGACGCGTGCCACATCGTCGCTGACGCTCGCGCGCAGCGCCGTAAGCTCCGTCGCCAGCGACGTTTCGAGTTCGGCGATCTTCCCGGTGATGGCGGCGAGCTGCGGGAGGCGCCCGCCGTCGGGCTCGGTCTCGGCCGCCGCCGCGAGCATCTGCAGGCGCTCCTCGAGCTTGCCGATGCGCTCGCGATCGTCCGCGTGGCTCCCTCGCTCGCGATCTTGTCGGACAGCGCCTTGGTATCGGCCGCGAGCTTGGTCTGGGCCTCGTTCAAAGCGCCGATCTGGCGGCTTCCTCCTCGAGCTTGGCGAGGCGGCCCTCGGCGTCGCTGAACTTCTGCTGCAGCTCCTCGGCGAGCGGCTCGCGGACGACGGGCTTCGCCCCCCGCCTTCTCGAGGGCACCGAGGCGCTCCTCGAGCGCCGCAGTCTTTTGGGTGAACTCGGTCGTGTCCATTGTCGGTTTCTGAGCGAAGAGGGCCATCCCAGCCACGGCGAGGCCGCCGCCGGCAAGACCCGCGAGCAAATGGCTGAAGAACTCCGCCGGGCCCCGCGCGCCGCGGCGGCGCTTTCGGTGCCGTTCCGGTCGCGGGCCTCGGCGCCGCCTTGACGTCGGGGCCTGCGGGTGCGGCACCTGGCTTTCCAGCGGCGGCGCTAGCCGTCCTCGCGGCGTCCTGCTCAGCGGATGACTTCGCCTGCCCTTCCTTGACCTCGGTCGCCTTGAGGTCGAGCGTCGCGTGCGGCCGCTTCACGCCCTGGCTTTCGAGCGGCCGACCAGCATCCTTCGCCGGACCTTCCTTCTTGTCGGTCATGCGTCGGAAATCTCCAGAAAAGGGGCCCGCCGGCAAACGATGATGGCTTCTAAACGGATTTTCGCTGCCGTGCGGAGAAGTACGATGCGCCACAGGTTAAGAAGCGCGTAGAGGGAACTCTTTAGCGGGATTCTGGCGCCAAGCGGGCAAGAAGGGCAAGCATTTCTTCCAAGTTCGGCTGGCCCGCGACATTGACGTGGGCCGGTCCGAGCGGGTCCAGAGCCTCGGCTACCGCGTCGAGACATGCAAATGTACGCGAGCCGGCGCGCCGGCTCGGCAAGGCCGGCCTCCGCGACCAGACGGGCGAATGTTGCCGCCGTTCGCGGCGACATGAAGAGGACCCCGTCCAGCGCTCCCGCGCGAATTGCGTTGGCGACCTGCGGTCGGGAGCGCGCTCGCCGGCGCATGCGGTAGAGGATCGCCCGGCGCAGCTCGAAGCCCCGGACCGCGAGCGCCTTTCCAAGTCGAAGGCGAGCGTGTCGCCGGAGACGTGCAGGAGCGGACCGTCGCTCGGCATCGCGTTCGCGGCGATGACGGCCACCAGATCCGCGCGCCGCGGCCGGTCCCTCGACGACGCTCGCAAAGCCGGCCGGCGCGCCGCCTCTGCGGCCGTCGCCGGGCCCACGGCGAAAAGGGGAAGGCGCAGCGCAGCTTCGAGAGCCGGGCTCTGCGCCAGCGCCCGCAACGCGTTGCGGCTCGTCGCGACGAGCGCCTGCACGCCGTCGAGGCGGATCGGCTCAGGGTCATCGAAGTCGGCAGCGAGAGCGGCGCGAGGCTGACCCGATGAGCCCATGGCCTCGAGCGGCTCTTGAGCTCGCCGCGCGTCCGCCTCGGGCCGCGTGACGAGAAGGTGCATCAGGCGCGCCGGGCGAGAAGCGTTCCGGCCCCGCGCGCGAGCAGCTCGTCGGCGGCGGCCGCGCCGAGCGCGATCGCGCTTCGCTCGCAGCACCGCTTCGCGAGGCCTCGAAGCACACGCTGCCGTCCGGCGAGAGCGTCATGCCGCGAAACGAAAGGGTGCCCGCCTCGAGCTCGGCGTGGCCGGCGATCGGCGTACGGCACGAGCCTTCGAGCCGGGCGAGGAACGCGCGCTCGGCGATGACGCCCAGCGCCGTCGCTGCATCGTTGAGTGGCGCGACCAGGGCGGCCGTCGGCTCGTCGCCGCCGCGGATCTCGAGGCCGATCGCGCCTTGCGCGACGGCCGGCAGCATTCGTCGATCGGCATCGGCGCGGTGATGCGATCCGGCAGCCCGAGCCGCTTCAAGTCCGGCGCACGGCGAGGAAGGTCGCGTCGGCGACGCCCTCTGCAGCTTGCGCAGCCGCGTCTGGACGTTGCCGCGGAAATCGATGACGTGGAGATCGGGCCGCAGGCGTTGAGCTGCGCTGTGCGCCTGAGCGACGACGTGCCGACGATTGCGCCTGCGGGCAGGGCGTCGAGCGATTTGTAGGCTTCAGGCTATGAAGGCATCGCGCGGGTCCTCGCGCGGCAGGACGGCGCCGACAGCCAGCCCGTCGGCAAGACCGTCTGCATGTCCTTCATCGAGTGCACGGCGACGTCGATCTCGTCGCGCCAGCAGCGCCTCTTCGATTTCCTTGGTAAAGAGGCCCTTGCCGCCGATATCCGACAGCGGCCGGTCGGGCACTGGTCGCCCGTCGTCTTGATGACGACGATCTCGAAGGCCGCCTCGGGCAGCCCGTGCGCTGCATCGAGCCGGCCGCACCTCATGCGCCTGAGCCATCGCCAGGGGCGAGCCTCGGGTGCCGATGCGGATGGGGCCGCTTGCAAAGCGGTTTCTCCGGGTGCTAGGCGGCGGGCTGCGAGGCCCGCTGTGCCGGCGGCGCCATTAATGCCCATGCGCCGATCCAACGCATCGCCCGCTAAGATCCTGCAACAATGACGCCGACGCGCCCGGCTTCGCGCGCGAGTCTGCACGCTGGTTCTCGGCCTCGAGACGAGCTGCGACGAAACGGCCGCGGCGGTCGTCGCGCGCGACGGCCCGGGCCGGGCCGCATTCTCTCCAACGTCGTGCTCTCGCAGTTCGACAAGCACGCGCCTATGGCGGGGTTGTGCCGGAGATCGCCGCGCGCGCCCATGTCGAGTGCCTCGATCAACTGATCGCGCACGGCCTTGGCGCGAGGCGGGAGTCGGCTTGGCCGACCTCGCGGGCATCGCCGCTACGGCGGGCCCGGGTCTGATCGGCGGGCTGATCGTCGGCGTCGACGACCGGCAAGGCGCTGGCGCTCGCGCGCTGGCAAGCCATTTCTCGCCATCAATCATCTCGAGGCGCACGCGCTGACGGTCGGCCTGACCGAAGGCCTGCGGCCGCCCTATCTGCTGCTGCTCGTCTCGGGCGGCCATACGCAGCTTCTGCTCGTCCGAGGCGTCGGGCGTTACCGAGCGGCTCGGCACGACGATCGACGACGCGCTGGGCGAAGCCTTCGACAAGACGGCGAAGCTCCTGGGCTTGGCTATCCCGGCGGCCCGGCCGTCGAGCAGCGGCGCGGCAGGGGCGATCCGCAGCGCTTCGACCTGCCGCGTCCGATGCTCGGGCGCGCTGAAGCCACATTTCTCGTTCGCCGGCCTGAAGACGGCGGTACGCCACGCGCGCGGGCCGCTCGCGCCGCTGACGGAGCAGGATGTTGCCGATCTCTGCGCCTCGTTCCAGGCGGCGGTTTGCGACGTGGTCGTCGACCGCGTGCGCCGGGCGATGCGGATCGCGGCGGCCCGGCTGCCGCCGGCAGCGCCGCGCGGCTTCGTCGTCGCCGGCGGCGTCGCCGCGAACCAGGCGCCTCAGAACGGCGCTGAAGGAGCTTGCGCGGATCGCGGGCTATCTCGCTTTACGCTCCGCCCTCGGACTTGTGCACCGACAACGGCGCGATGATCGCCTGGGCCGGTGCCGAGCGTCTAGCGCTCGGCCTCGTCGACGGGCTCGATGCGCCCGCGAGGCCGCGCTGGCCGCTCGATCCGGACGCGCCGCCGCGACCGGCGCCGGCGTCAAAGCGTAGCCGCGGTGCATTACGCGTCTCGCACGGCCATGCTAAAGCTCCAGGACCATACGGGGGTCGGCCATGCAGATCGAGAACGTCAGCGTCATCGGCGGCGGCGCGTGGGGCACGGCGCTCGCGCAAACGCTTCGCCACGCCGGCCGCGACGTGACGCTGTGGGCGCGCGAGCCGAGATCGTCGACGACATCAACGCCCGCCACGTCAACCGCGTGTTCCTGCCCGGCATTCGCTCGATCCAACGATCCGCGCGACGGACGATCTCGCCGAGTGCGCCGCGCGATGCCGTGCTGACCGTCGCGCCGGCGCAGCACGTGCGCGCGATGCGCGGCGCGGTCGCTCCCAGCATGCCGACGGCCAGCCGCTCGTCCTCTGCGCCAAGGGCATCGAGCAGGCGACAGGCAAGTTCATGGGCGACGTCATCGGCCGAGGTCGCGCCGAACGCGTACGCTCGCGGTGCTGTCGGGCCCGAGCTTCGCCGCCGACGTGGCGCGCGGCTTGCCCACGGCGTTGACCCTCGCCTGTCGCGACGAGAGCCTCGGCCGGGCGCCTCGCCGAGCGCCTCGGCTCGCGCCAGTTCCGCCTCTACTGGTCAAGCGACGTGATCGGCGCCGAGCTCGGCGGCGCGGTGAAGAACGTGCTCGCCATCGCCGCCGGGCATCGTCGACGGCAAGGGGCTCGGCGCCAGCGCCCACGCGGCGATCGTCACGCGCGGCTTCGCGGAACTGCGCCGCTTCGGCGAAGCGATGGGCGCGCGACCCGAGACGCTGCTCGGCCTCTCCGGGCTCGGCGATCTCATCCTGACCTGCGGCAGCCCGCAGTCGCGCAACATGTCGCTCGGCCGCGCACTCGGCGAGGGCCAGTCGCTCGCCGACATGCTCGGCCAGCGCGTCTCGGTGACGGAAGGCGTTTATACGTCGGCGGCGCTCGTCCGGCTGGCGCGCGAGAAAGGCGTCGATATGCCGATCGCAGAAGCCGTGCACGCCATCATCGAAGGCCAGCTGACGGTCGACGAAGCGATTACGGCGCTGATGCAGCGGCCGCTGAAGGCTGAGGATTGAAGCGGGCGGGCCGATGCCGGCTTGAGGACGTCTGCTTTCCGCGCTAGAGCGGAGACCGAGCGGCCGGAGAAGAATGCGCATGGCCTACTGGCTGATGAAGTCCGAGCCGGAGACGTTCTCGTGGGACGATCTCAAGGCGCGCGGCGCCAAGGGCGAGGCCTGGGACGGCGTGCGCAACTTCCAGGCGCGCAACAACATGCGCGCCATGGCCGTCGGCGAGCAGGGCTTCTTCTATCACTCGGGCGCGAGCAAGGAGGTGGTCGGCATCCTCGAGGTGATCGCCCCTGTTCACCCCGATCCCAAGGACGACACCGGCACGTGGGAGTGCGTCGACGTGAAGGCGGTGGCGCCGCTGCCGCGGCCCGTGACCCTCGAGGAAATCAAGGCCAATCCCAAGCTCAAGAAGATGGTGCTCGTGAACAACTCGCGGCTCTCCGTGCAACCGGTGGCGCCCGACGAGTGGGCCGAGGTGTGCCGCATGGCCGGCTTTGCCGCCGGCAAAAAGGGCGGAGGCGCCGCCAAGAAAAGCCGGCGTTGAGCCGGCCCATGACAGGGCCCGATGCCGAGGCCTTCATTCTTGCCAACACCAAGCTGCTCGCGCCGCCGCTCGTGCCGGAGATCACGCTCTACCTCGCTGAAGAATTGGTGCCCCTCTGGGAAAAGACCGAGGAGGAGCTCGGCGAGATGAATGTGCCGCCGCCCTATTGGGCCTTCGCCTGGGCCGGCGGCCAGGCGCTCGCGCGCTTCCTCCTCGACGTGCCCGGCCGCATCCGCGGAAAGCCGGTGCTCGATCTCGGGGCCGGCTCGGGTCTCTGCGCCATCGCCGCGCGGATGGCGGGCGCCTCCTCCGTGCTAGCAACGGACGTCGACGCGCTGGCGCTTGCCGCCATTCGCCTCAACGCCGCGGCCAACGGGCAAAGGGTCGAGACGACCGGCGACGACCTGCTCGACGGCGCTCCCGGTCGCTTTGGCGTCGTCCTCGTCGGCGATCTCTTCTACGAGCGGGCGCTCGCCGAGCGCGTGTCGGCCTTCATCGAGAAGGCGGCCGCCGGCGGCGCGCTCGTCCTGATCGGCGACCCCAAGCGCAGCTATTTTCCGCAAGGCCGCTTCACGCTCGAAGCGGAGTACCGCGTGCCCGTGACCCGCGACCTCGAGGACGCCGAGATCAAGCGGGCTGCCGTCTGGCGGCTCTGATGGTCCAGCGAAAGAATTGACCGCTTGATCCATCCTAAACCGTCACCCCGACGCAGGTCGGGGTCCAGTCAGGCGGCGAGATTTCTGAGAGGAGTTCTGGATACCGGCCTCCGCCGGTATGACGTTGAAAATGAACGGCGGGTCGAACTCTCTCGACGGTTAAGCCACCCACAATCGAGAGCCTTCAAAGCGAGTTGACGAAGGCGAGGAGGGCCTCGCGCTCCTCCTTCGAAAGCGCCGCGTAGGCGTCGCGCGCCGCTTGCGCCTCGCCCCCGTGCCAGAGGATCGCCTCCTCGACATTGCGCGCGCGCCCGTCGTGCAGAAAGAACGTATGCCCGCTCACAGTCTGAGTGAGGCCGATGCCCCACAGCGGCGCTGTGCGCCACTCGCGCCCATCTGCCACGCCCTCGGGGCGATTGTCGGCGAGCCCTTCGCCCATGTCGTGCAGAAGCAGGTCCGTATAGGGCCAGATGCTCTGGTTGCTGAGCTGCGGCTGGCCCTCGACGACGCCGGTCGTGTGCGAGGGCGTGTGGCAGCCCGCGCAGCCGATCGATTGGAACAAACCTTTGCCCGCGAGCACCTCGGGCTTGTCGGCCCCGCGCCGCGCCGGCACGGCGAGGTTCTGCGAATAGAACACGACCAGGTCCATGAGATCGTCGCCGAGCTCCAAGCCCCCGCTCCGCTCCGAATTGCCATCGCGCGCGCCGAGGCAGGCCGTCTGGGTCGCCGTGCAATCGCCCGCGGGCCGCGGCGCGAGCGAATTGGAAAGGCCGATGTCGCCCGCTGCCGCGTCCGCGCTCTGCTGGCGGATCGTGGGATTGCCCGCCTTCCATCCGAAGCGGCCGAGCATCACGCGATCGTCCCTAAGCGACCACACCTCGTTGGGGCGCCCCGAGATGCCGTCCTTGTCGGCGTCGTCGGGATCGGCGCCGGCGCGGATCGCCGCCTCCGGGATCGCCTCGATGAGCCCCAGCCCGATCATCGGCGGGGCGACGCGGGGCGACATCATGACCTTGGGATGAAGCGGCCCGAAGCCGAGCTCGGTGATCGAGTAGGAGGGCTTTCTCAGAGTGACGGTGTCGCCGCCGGCGAGCGTGACCGGCACATCGGTATAGTCGATGTGCATGTGGCCTTCGGCCGTCTGGCCCTGGATGGCGATATTCTGCAGCTGCCCTCCGTACACCGGCTCGCCGATGACGTTGGCGCGGTGCTCGGCAATCAGCCGGCGCTGCTCCTCGGTCTCGGGCGGAATCGACAGGCGCAGGAACATCGAAACGGCCGTGTCGTCGGGCCAGTTGGCGGCGGGGGGACGTCCGCGCCCGTCCTTCAGATGGCAGTTCTGGCAGCCGCGCGCATTGTAGAGCGGGCCCAGGCCGTCGGCGGACTCGGTCGAAGCCGGCGCCGACACCCAGAGCCGGCGGAAGATCGCATTGCCGATCTTGAACTTGGCCTCGCCCTCGAGCCCGATGCCGTGGGAGAAGTGGGAGAACGCGTCGCGGTTGTCGACGCTTTCCCTCGACGTTGCCGAGCCGCCCGGCAGCTCCTCGCCGGGCTCCACGGCCGTCGCGGCGGCGGGAATAGGTGCCGTCGCGCCTCCCGCAAGGCCGCCGGCAGCAAGAGGAGCGAGCCCGGCGAATAGGATCGCCAGGGCTCCCTTCACTCCAATACCGTCACTGCCGGACCTTTCCGACATCCTGGTCGCCACGAGCCTCTGACAACGGCGAGAGACCGCCGGAACTTATCCGGCAGTCTCCCGGGAGCAGGCGCGACGGGAGGACGCGCCCAGCCGCACACCCTAGAGCCCGGTCAAGTCCAGATCGGCTTGATCGCGCCCAACTTGCGGCACTGAGCCCGGCCCGGCTCAATAGGTGACTGTCGTGCGCAGCCCGAACACCGCCGCGTCTCCGACAGCCTTCCCGTTCTCGTCGGGAACATTGCCGCCGGGATTCCAGAAGTACTGGAAGTCCGGCTGCAGCGTCCAACCTTCGACGATCTGCGCGGTGTAGACGATCTCGAGAACGCTTTCGTAGTCGAAGATCACGGTGTCGCCGGCGTCGACCGCAAATGCCGCGGCGTCGTCCGAGATGCCGGTGTAGGCATAACCGATGGCAAAGGCATCATCCGGCCGATTCGGGATCACACCCGTAAACGTAAAGCCGCCCTGGGCAATGAAGTCGACCAGATTGCGGTCCGAGGGCGCGCCGATGACTTCGGCAAAGAGGGCGATACCCTTGGGATCGTCTCCCGGCACCCGGTAAAGGAGCTGGTCGATGATCCCATAGAACCCGTAGTTGCCATCGATGACGCGTGCCGGCTGCCCGGTGATGGCGATGAGTCCCCCTCCCGAATCGAAGCGCAGGCTCTCGAAGTCGCCGAAGTGATTCCAGCCGCCGACCGTGATGAGGCCGCGAAGACCGTTGGGGTTGTACTCGTAAGACCCCTCCGCGATCAGGAGCGGCGGGTCTTTCAAGCGAAAGTCGAGACCGTTGTCGTTGCAGACCTGCGGGTCGCCGTCGCACGGTCCCACGGGATCCCCGTTGAACACGCCGACGCGCAGCGTCACGTCATCCAAAGGCTTCAGTTGCAAGCGCACGCCCGGCGTCGCCAGCGGATAGGCGGGCCCGCCACTCTGCAAGTCGGCGGCCGTGATCGATGGCCAGCCCCACGTGCCGTTGATGAAGTAGCCGCCGCCTTCGCTCAGCAGGAATTCCGAATTGGCCGCAAGCTGTCCGATCCTGATCGAAACGTTCTCTCCGAAGCTTTGCTCGAACCAGAGCTCGAAGAGGCGGGTCGCGGGCGTTGCCTCGATGAAGCTCACCGGCATGAGCGAGCCGAGGTTCTCGGCGGTGATGCTGGTGCCGTGGATCTGATAGGCGTTGGCATGGAAGCAGAGCCCCCGCCAGCCGATCATCTTGCGCATGTCGATATTGAGGAACATGTCGAGCCGGCCGTCGTAGTCCGCACCCTGCTCGACGCCGCCCGAGGGATTGCCGAAAACTTCGCCGATGTATTCGGCTCCAACAAGGATGCCGCTCCGGGCCAGCGCCGCGCGCACGCCGGCGGGATCGGCAAGCCCTGGCGGAAGGCTCGATGCGACCGAGCCGTCCGTGATGCCATTGTCCGTCACGTCGCAGTCGGCCCATGCTGGGCCGGCAAAAGATAGTGCTGCCGAGAGCGCCGCGGCCCACAAACCAATCAGACCTTTAGAAAGCATAGATCCGTCCCCCGAATTCGAAAATTCAGAATGCGCTTCTCCTGAGCGCACGCTCCCCGCTCCCTTATTTCTGCACCTCGGCCTTCTTGTCCGGCATTTCGACCTTGCTCGGTTCGTCGAGGCTGTCGGAACCCTCGAACTTGATCGCCTTGAGGTCGAGGGCGGCGATGGCGCGCTCGAATTCCTTCGATTGCGCGATGAGCGAATCGATCGCTCCCTGTACGACAGCGTTCCCCTCCGTGTTCCCCTGTCCGATCATCTGGTCGTAGGCCTCGACCTTCTTCCCGCGCTCGACGAGCGCCGTCATGCGCTCCATGGTCTTGTCGAGGGCGGCGCGCACATTCGCGTCCGTCTCCGCCGACTTCGCCTTGACGAGATCTGAGACGCTCGGGCCCGAGACCACCGATCCATCGGGGCGCTTGTAGCTGCCGAGATAGACGTTTCGGATGCCCAAGGCGTCGTAGTAGTGCGAGTTGTAGGTGTTGTCGGAGAAGCAATCGTGCTCCTCCTCGGGATCGTGGATCATGAGCCCGAGCTTCATGCGCTCGCCCGCGAGCTCGCCGTACGAAAGGCTCCCGAGACCGGTGAAGATCGCGGTGAGCCCGTCCCCCTCGTCCTTCATGACTGCGGCGCGCGCCTCGCCCTTGTCGCCCCACTGCTCGACCATCCAGGCGAGGTCGTCGACGAGGAGGTCGGTTGCGGCGCGGAGATAAGCAACGCGCCGGTCGCAATGGCCGCCGGTGCAGGCCTTGACGTCGAAGTCCGTGGCCGGACGGTTTCCGGCGCCCGGCCCCGTGCCGTTGAGATCCTGGCCCCACAACAGAAACTCGACCGCGTGATAGCCGGTTGCAACATTCGCCTCGACGCCGCCGGCCTCCTGCAGCTGCTCCGAGATCAACGCCGGCGTGATCTTCGACGTATCGACGTCCTTGCCGGAAATCTTGACCGCCACATTGGCGATGACGTTGGCCGCGTAGAGCTCGTTCTCAGGGTTGTCGCCGCCATAGGCCTCGCCGACATAGTCGATCAGGCCCTCGTCCAGCGGCCAGGCATTCACCTTGCCTTCCCAGTCGTCGACGATCTTGTTCCCGAAGCGGAACGCCTCCGTCTGCATGTAGGGAACGCGGGCATCGATCCACGCTTGGCGTGCCGCCTTGAGATTCTCGTCAGTCGGCTTGGCGACGAAGGCGTCGACCGCCGATTTGAGCTTTTTCGCCGCCGCAAGCGAGTCGGAATAGCCGGCTTCCGCGATGTCGGCGTACGTCTTGAGGACGTCCTTGACCGCGGGCGCCGCCGCATGCGCCGGCGCCGCGAGCGGGCACAGCGCGATGGCCAAGGCGGCAAGGGATATCCAGCTCGATATTGGGCGGATGCTCACGAATGCGTTCTCCTCAAGACAGGGTTCAAGGCCCTGAAAAAGGCGATGGGGCCTGGTCTCCGTACTGCGGAGAGGGCCAGTCTGATCTCTAGTTTAATTTGACAGCGAGAGTCAAGAATGCTTCTGGTTGCGGGCCGACGGCGTGCGACTTTGGCCGAAGCAGCGCGTCCGTCCGGCAACGGACGACGGCGGCAAATCCCGTGGTTTGGACGGTCCCGCCCAATAGTTTGTGCAAACTGAGGGCTTTGCGCTAGAATTTGAGGTAAATGATGCATTGAGCTGCTCCTCGGCGAGAAGCGATGCTCACGATTGGACCCCTGATGCGCCTGAGCAAGACTACCAACTACGCCATTCGAATTCTGGTCGACTGTGCCCGGGCGGACACTCGTCTCGTCAAGGTCGCCGATATCGCCGAACGTCAGGACATCACCCCGCAGAACACCTTCAAAATCGTGCATCTCTTGTCGCGGGCCGGGTTTATCCGCGCCGTGCGCGGCCGTCACGGCGGCGTGCAGCTTGCGCGCCCGCCGGAGAAGATCCGGATAGGCGACGTGGTGCGCGCCATGGAGGCGATGCGGGTCGACGGCGAGAGCGAGGATTCGCCTGCCAAGGGGCGATCCCGCGAGCAGATTCGCCAGCTCACCTCGCTCTTCGATTCGGCGCTCGAGGCCTTCATCAGCGTGCTCGACGAGCATACGCTCGAGGAGATGGCTCGCGGCTCGCGGCCTGATGCGCCGGCCAAGTCGCGCCGGTCCCGTACGACCGGGCAGCCCTTGCGGGTGGCCAGGCCGGCCCGTCGCGAGGCCGGCTCGAGCTAGCTCGGCCGCTTCGGGTGGCGCGAGCAACGGGCTATTTTCCAGGCTCTGCTTGCAGCGTTAGAGACGTCGCGCGGACCACTGATTAGAAGCATTCAAAACATTGATTTGAATGATTCTATTCTCATTCCTTGCGGCAATTGTTCCCTTGACTTGCGGTCCCGAACACGGTTGCTTGGCGTTGCGGCCGCACTCATTCGGACCGTGGACCAATATCTCCTTTTCGGGGCCTTGAACCCCGACAATAGGACCGTCGATGTGGCAACATCCGATCCCCTCCCTCGGGGCGCTCAGCCCGCGTCGCATCGCTTCCGAAGACCCCGGGAGCTGACGCATGGCAAGCAAGCAAAGGCCTTCCCGCTTCGAGCCTGATCTCACCGTGCGGCCCACCGTGCCATCGAGCCCCGTGCGCCTCGTCGGTCTCGGGTTTCGCTATTGGGTGGCCGGCTACCAGTCGGGCGACATCAACCATTGGGAGGAGGCCTGGCGCATTTATGCCGATGCGCTCGGACCGCAGCCGGCGAAGGCCGCGGTCTCGGAGCTGTCCGCCTGGGTGCGCGCGGTGAGCGCCGCAGCGCGCCGCGACATCGAGGTCTGGCCGGGAGAATGCTCGCATCTCGGGCGTGACGAATGCCTCGCCGTCTCGATGATCGCCGCGTGCCAGCACAACACCTGTCCGGCGATGAAAGCCTGCGCCTTCGCGTTGATTGAAAGCTCGCTCATCGACGAGGTCGTGCATCATGCCGGGACCTTCGCGCTCACCCTGCGCGGCCTCGATCAGGTCCTGTCGCCGGGGCTGATTGTCAACGCGGCCGCGCTCGCGCCCGCGTCAGAACTGGTCTTGAAGCAATGAAGCGAGCGAGTGACATCACATGATCGTTTGCTCGTGCGCCGCCGTCTCGGATCACGACATCGAGCTCGCCCTGCTCGAGCTGCTCACCGGTCCCGAGGCGCTCATCCCGACGCCGGGGATGGTCTACCGGCACCTCTCGCGCCGCATGAACTGCTGCTCGTGCGCGCCGCTCGCCGTCGAGACCATCTACGCCAAGGTGGAGGAGCTCGAGAGGAAGGGCCTCATCTGTCCGTACCGGGGCCTTTCGACCAGGGAGCAGCTCATGCGCTTGCGCTTTCGTTCGCCGCGCAAGCCCACGCCGAAATCACGCGCCGACGAGCGGTTTGATTGCGATGTGTGAGCCGATCGTCTCTCGGCGAATGAGCGCAGATCGATAACGGCAGCTTCTGGCGCTTCCCGATCGTCCGGACCGGCGCTATGGCATGAACCGCAGCCAATCTCCTGAGGGCATCACCCGTGCGGTTCCTGAAGCCGTTAGCACTCGCGACTGCCGCGATGGTCCTTTGCGGACTGCTGCCGGCCAAGGCAGAGCGCAAGACCCATGCTGAGATGGTGCATGCAGCCATTGACACGCATATCCTTCCGCGGCTCGAGCGCCTGGCGACGGCAACGTCGCATCTCGAGGCTGCGGTGGCGTCCATCTGCAGTGGCGCCAAGGGCGGCCGGATCGGCGCCGACGCCGCGTTCAAGGAGACCGTCCTTGCGTGGGGGGCCATCGACTTCGTGCGGTTCGGTCCAATCGCGGAGGGACACCGCCTCGAGCGCTTCTTCTTCTGGCCTGATCCGCGTGGGATCACCGCGCGCCAGCTGTCGGCAGCGCTTGCCAAGCGCGATGAAGCGCTGCTCGCACCGGGCGCGCTGGCGACGCAGAGCGCCGCGATTCAAGGGCTGTCGGCGCTCGAAATGCTTCTCTACGATCAGGCACACCCGCTTGACGCCGCGGGCGACGACGCTCGCTACCGCTGCGCCTATGCCTCGGCCATCGCCGCCAATCTCAGGACGATCGCCCACGAGGTTTCCGAGGCGTGGCAGGGTCCTGAAGGCTGGCACATGAAGATGGAGGCGCCGGGTTCCGACAATCCGCTCTACAAGGACTTCGTCGGAGACGGCGCGCGAGGTGGTGAAGACGATCCTCACCGGGCTCCAGATCGTGCAAGACCGTCACATCATGCCTCGGCTCGATGCTGCAGCGAAAGTGCCGCCGAAGCCCCCTCGCCTCGCCTTCGCGCGCTCGCAGCTGACCGCCGACTACATCGGCGCGGAGATCGCCTCCTTGAAGGCGCTCTATGAGGCAACCGGCATCGCGGCCTATGCGCCATCCGACAAGCCGTGGATGGCGGCATTTCTCAGCCGCTCGTTCGACGAGCTCGCGGCCGACAACACGAAGCTCGCCAAGATCGATCCCAAGGCGACGCCTGTAGCCGAAGAGACGCTGACGCTGATGCGGCACATGCGCTTCACACTCAACGGCCTGCGTCAGATCATCAACCGCGAGCTGGCGCCGGCCGCCGATCTCACCCTGGGGTTCAATGAGCTCGATGGCGATTGACCGGCGACGTTTTCTTCTTGGATCGGCCCTTCTGATGGCGGCTGGGCGGGGCACGCTTGCAGCCGCGCCGGGAGACGACGCACCCGTTTTCGCCTCCGCCTGCCGGCGCAGCGACGGCAGCTTCTCGGTCGTGCTGATCGACCTCAAGGGCCGCATCCTCCGCGAGGTGGCGATCTCGGGGCGCGGCCACGACATCGCGCTCCATCGCGCGTCGGGGCGGGCCGTCGTGTTCGCGCGCCGGCCGGGCTTCTTCGCCGTCGCCTTCGACCTCGAAGGACAGAGCGAGCCCACCGTCTTCGCGCCCGAGGAAGGCCGCCATTTCTTCGGTCACGGCGTCTTCTCGCGCGACGGGCGGCGGCTCTTCGCCAGCGAGCACGATATCGACACCGGCGACGGCCTGATTGGCGTCTACGACGTGGCTGCGGGCTATCAGCGCCTAGGCGAGTTTCTGTCTCGCGGCGTCGGACCGCACGAGGCCATCCTGCTGGCTGACGGCCGCACGCTCGCCGTCGCCAACGGCGGCATCGCGACCGATCCCTCGACCGGCCGGGAGACGCTCAACCTGCCCACTATGGACCCGTCGCTCGCCTTCATCGACAGCGAGACGGGAGAGCTCAAGACCAAGCACACGCTGGCCCCCGAGCTGCACATGCTCTCGATCCGCCACATTGCCGCCGACGGGCGGGGCCGGGTCTGGTTCGGCGGCCAGTGGCAGGGCGGCGCCGAGGACGCGCCCGAGCTCATCGGCTTTGCCTCGCTCGATCGCCCCGTCAAAATTCTCGAGCCGGCGAACCCGCTCGGCGTTGCGCTCAAGGGATACGTCGGCTCGGTTGCCATGAGCCGCGACGGCAGGATCCTCGCCGCCTCCGCGCCGCGCGCCGGGCGCATCGTCTACGTCGACACGGACACCGCCTCCCTTTGCGCCGAGACGACGCTTGCCGACGGCTGCGGCGTCGCCGGCGTCGTCGAGGAGGAGTTCGCGCTGTCGTCGGGCCTCGGCGTCGTGCGCCTCGAGATACCCGGGGGAGCGGTGCGGTCGGAAACCCGCATCGGGGGCACCGAGTTCGACAACCACCTCCGCCTCATTATCTGAAACGAAGAAGGGCCGCGCCGGGAAGCGCAGCCCCTATGACTTCGGCGCCCGAAGCCTGTCATTGCTCGTCGCCGTCCTTGTCTTCCTTGTCGTCCTCGTTCGAGTCGCGCTTCTTGATCGCGGCCTTGAAGATGTCGCCGAGCGAGGCGCCCGAGTCGGACGAGCCGTACTGGGCTACGGCCTGCTTCTCCTCGGCGATCTCAAGCGCCTTGATCGACACCGTGATGCGCCGCGACCCCTTGTCGGCTGTCATCACCGCCGCATCGACCTTCTGGCCGACGGTGAAGCGCTCGGGGCGCTGCTCCGAGCGGTCGCGCGAAAGATCCGAGCGCTTGATGAAGGTCGTGATGTCGCTGTCGGCGAGCTTCACCTCGATGCCGTTCTCCTGCACGGCCACGACCTCGCAGGTCACCTGATCGCCCTTCTTGTACTTGGCAAGCGCGTCCGCGGGATCGCCCGAGAGCTGCTTGATGCCGAGCGAGATGCGCTCCTTCTGGCTGTCGACGTCGAGCACCACCGCTTTGACGGTGTCGCCCTTCTTGAAGTCCTTGATGACCTCGTCGCCGGGCCTCGACCAGTCGAGGTCAGAGAGATGGACCATGCCGTCGACGCCGCCGTCGAGCCCGATGAAGAGGCCGAACTCGGTGATGTTGCGGATCGGACCTTCGACGACCGAGCCCTTGGGATGCTGCCCAAGGAAGGCATCCCACGGGTTGTCCTGCGTCTGCTTGAGCCCGAGCGAGATGCGCCGCTTCGCCGGGTCCACCTCGAGGACTTGCACCTCGACCTGCTGGCTGGTCGAGACGATCTTGCCGGGGTGGATGTTCTTCTTGGTCCAGCTCATCTCGGAGACGTGGATCAGACCCTCGACGCCGGGCTCGAGCTCGACGAAGGCGCCGTAGTCGGCGATGTTGGTCACGGTCCCGGTGAGACGCGTGCCGATCGGATACTTCGCCTCGATCGCCGCCCACGGGTCGGCCTGCAGCTGCTTCATGCCGAGGCTGATGCGCTGCGTCTCGGGATTGATGCGGATGATCTGCACCTTCACCGTGTCGCCGACGTTCAGGATCTCGGACGGGTGATTGACGCGCCGCCAGGCCATGTCGGTGACGTGCAAGAGGCCGTCGATGCCGCCGAGATCGATGAAGGCGCCGTAGTCGGTGATGTTCTTCACCACCCCGTCGATGACCTGGCCCTCGGCGAGGCGGGCGACAATGTCGGCGCGCTGCTCGGCGCGTGTCTCTTCCAGCACGGAGCGTCGCGAGACGACGATGTTGCCGCGCCGGCGGTCCATCTTGAGGATCTGGAACTGCTGGGGCTGGTGCATGAGCGGCCCGATGTCGCGCACCGGGCGGATATCGACCTGCGAGCCCGGGAGGAACGCCACCGCGCCGTCGAGGTCGACGGTGAAGCCGCCCTTCACCTTGTTGAAGATGACGCCCGTCACCTTCTCGCCCTTCTCGGAAAGCTTCTCGAGCCGCGTCCAGCTCTCCTCGCGGCGCGCCTTGTCGCGCGAGAGGACCGCCTCGCCGAGCGCGTTTTCGATCCGCTCGAGGAACACTTCGACCGTGTCGCCGACCTTTAGATCCGCGGACTTGCCCGCAACCGCGAACTCCTTGAGCGGCACCCGCCCTTCCATCTTGAGACCGACGTCGATCACGGCGAGGTCTTTCTCGATGCCGACGATCCTGCCCTTGACGACGCTTCCTTCGAAAACGTCCTCCTTGGCGAGGCTCTCGGCCAGCAGGGCGGCAAACTCGTCGCGCGTCGGGTTCAGCTCTTTGCTCGGTTGGGCGGTGCTCATTCGTGCTCCTTCGTCGATCTCGGTTGCGGACTGCGCTCGCTTGATTGGCGCGGCCGGGATGTGGGAATTGGCCAGCGGCAACGCCGGTCGCGCAGCGCGGGACCGGACAGTCTCCTGCCAGCTCGACGTGTGATTTTGATCTCGGCGCCGCCGTGATGGGCCTCAAGCCCGCCAATCCGTATTAGAGCGCCATGCGCTCCTATTGGCCGATCTTCCTCTTGATCAATCCGACGGCGGCGTCGAATGCGGCTTCTATATCCAAGTCCGAGGTGTCGAGCAAGATGGCGTCGGGAGCGGGGCGCATGGGGGCATCCGCGCGGCCGGAATCGCGAGCGTCGCGATCCTTGATCACTGCCAGTACTGCCTCTAAGGCGACCTCCTCCCCCCGCTCTTTGAGCTCTTGAAACCGGCGCCTTGCGCGCACCTCCGGCGTCGCGGTCACGTAGATCTTCACGTCCGCATCGGGGCAGACGACGGTGCCGATATCGCGGCCGTCGAGGACGGCGCCGGGCTTGCGCCTTGAAAATGCTTGCTGGTAGGCGAGGAGCGCCGCCCTCACGTACGGGATCTTGGCGACGATGGACGCCGCATCCCCGGCCGCCGCGCCCCTCAAGCCCGGGTCGTCGAGGCTCGCGAGATCGAGCCCGCGCGCCGCCGCCACGGCCGCCCAGGTATCGTCGAGCCGGAAGCCGAAGCGCGCCACGTCCCGCGCCGTGGCCCTATAGAGGAGCCCGGTATCCAGCCACTCGAACCCGAAATGGGCGGCAATCCGCTTGGCGAGCGTGCCCTTGCCGGAGGCCGCCGGCCCGTCGATCGCGATGATCATGGGACCTGCTCGAAGCGAGCGCCGAGGCTTTCCATGCACTCGGCGAAATCGGGAAAGCTCGTTGCGATCATGGAGGCATCGTCCACCGTCACGGGCCGGGCGGCCCCGAGGCCGAGGACGAGGAACGACATGGCGATGCGGTGGTCGAGGTGGGTGGCGACCGTCCCGCCGCCCTCGACCTCGCGCGAGCCCATGACTGTCAGTGTATCGCCGTCGACGCGGGCCGCGACGCCGTTTGCGGCGAGGCCGGCGGCCGTTGCAGCCAGCCGATCGCTCTCCTTGATCTTGAGCTCGGCCAGCCCCTCCATGACGGTCGCGCCGTCGGCGAAAGCAGCCACGGCGGCGAGGATCGGGTACTCGTCGATCATCGAGGGAGCGCGAGCCGCCGGCACGCGCGCGCCCTCGAGGCGGGAGAAGCGCGCGCGGATGTCGGCGACCGGCTCGCCGCCTTCCTCCCGCCTGTCGAGCAGCTCGATGTCGGCGCCCATCTCACGCAGCGTGGTGTAGAAGCCGGTCCGCGTCGGATTGGCGAGCACTCCCTCGACCGTCACGTCCGATCCCGGAACGATCAATGCCGCGGCGACGAGGAAAGCTGCCGAGGAGGGATCGCCGGGCACCGTCACGTCGCGCCCCTCGAGCTCGCCGTCGCCGCGCACGGTGATGCGCGTCTTGCCGCCGGCACTCTCGGTCGAAACTTGCGCGCCGAAGTAGCCCATCATGCGCTCTGTGTGGTCGCGCGTCGGCTCGGCCTCGATGACGCTCGTCTCGCCCGCGGCCACGAGCCCCGCAAGGAGCACCGCGCTCTTCACCTGCGCCGACGGCACGGGAAGCTCGTAGGCGATCGGGATGAGGCTCGCCGTCCCGCGCAGCGTGAGCGGCAGCGTCTCGCGATCGTCGACGACCTCGAGCCCCATCTGCTTCAGGGGGCGCAGCACCCGGCCCATCGGCCGCCGCGACAGCGAGGCGTCGCCCGTGAGGGCCGCCTCGATGTCATGCCCGGCGATGACCCCCATCATGAGGCGCGAGCCGGTCCCTGAATTGCCGAAGTCGAGCGGAGCCGCGGGCTGGCTCAGCCCGCCGACGCCGCGTCCGCGCACCTCCCAATGCTCGCCCCGGCTCGACGCCGGCGCACCGAGAGCTGCGACGGCGCGCGCCGTGTTGATCACGTCCTCGGCCTCGAGCAGCCCGCGAATGCGCGTCCGCCCGGTCGCGAGAGCGCCGAGGATCAGCGCCCGGTGCGAAATGGACTTGTCGCCCGGAACCCGCACGCGACCCGCGAGCGGTCCGCTCCTCCCGGCCGTGAGGGGGAGTGCAGGGGATTGTTTCACGTGCAGCATCGCCAAAATTGCCTTGGCAGACGGGGAATTGCGCGCGGGCCCGCGCTCTCGCCGCCCGCCTATCCGCGTGCGATAGAGCCGACGCGGAGAGCCCGTGTCAACGGGCCGGCCGGGGGGCGTCTCGGCCGCCCGTCACGGCCGGCAGCCGGAGCCTGGATTTGCTTTTGACAGCCGCCCCCGCCTGTGGCAGACCGCTCAAATCTTCACAAAACCAGAGCAGAGCCATGGCGACGAAGCAAGCGCGCGGCACGAAGCGTACCTGCCAGAGCAACGAGTGCGGGGCACGCTTCTACGATCTCGGCCGCGACCCCATCATTTGCCCCATCTGCGGGACAGTCTACGAGCTCGCCTCGTCGGCGGGCGCAATAGCGGCGGCCGCGCCGGAGCCCAAGGCCCCGCGCAAGCCGAAGAAGCCCGAGCTCGTCGCCTCGCCCGAGTTCGTGGCCGACGAGGCGGCGCCGGTGGCCGAGGGCGAGGAGGCGCTCGCCGACATCGAGGACGCCGAGGAGACCATCGCCACGGAGGAGGACGAGACCTTCCTCGAGGAAGAGGAGGAGGAGGGGGGCGACATGTCGAACATCATCGGCGGCCCCGTCCAGGAGGGCGAGGAGGAGGTCTGAGTCTCGGGCGCGCAATCGGCCTCAACGCAGCGCTCGAGCCCTTACGCCCGGCCGCGTGCGCCGGCGCAAGTTGGCACTTGCGGTTTGGCCGCGATCGGCCTAATCAGCCGCTTCCTCACGGGCGAGGCCGGTCTTATACTGCCGGGGCGTCCGAAGATCATCCCAAGACGGGGCCGTAGCTCAGTTGGGAGAGCGCGTGAATGGCATTCACGAGGTCACCGGTTCGATCCCGGTCGGCTCCACCAACAAAATCAACAAGTTAATCCGCCTCGTCATTTAGCGTCCCTCTTCTGGTTGTGTCGTGGTTGTGTCAGAGTGGCCTCAACCCCCTCTCTTGGCTCGCTCACTGCTATGCCGCCACGACGCAAACTTGCCAGCCGTGAGGACGCACTCGTTGAGTGGGATCGTCGCGACACTGAGCGTTGGGCCGAGAACAGGCGAAGACAGGGAAGCGACGGCCTTAGCCCGCATCTCGAGCCGCTGTGGTGGGTAGACGTAGACCTCTTGTGCGCCTTGCTCGGCATTGGCCGCACGACACTGTGGCGCTGGGTCCGCGATGGCTACTTCCCTCGGCCAAGACGCTTCGGGTCTCACCGCATCGTATGGATGCGCAACGTCGTAGCCGCTTGGCTCGATGGCGGCGCTGAGAGGCCCAAGCTCGGAAGGCCGAGAGCGCGCTGACCAACACAACAAACGCTAACGTGCGCGGGTAACGGGGCCACGCGCCTATTAGCCTGGCGAAATTCTTGGATTTGTTGAGCGGAGGGGTAGGGGGCTCCCCCAGGCCGGCGCCCAGGCCCTCTTTGGCACGGCCCCGGGGTAGGTCGCGCACTTCTGCCCACAGGACAATCGTAGGGCTCGCTCAACAAATCATCGAGCGGGCCTTTTTCAATGCCATCGACGCCACGGTCGCCCGCGTATTCCCCGCGTAAATCGGAGCGTGAAGAATGCACGACGTACTTCTAGTCATCCGCGGCGTGCTCCTGGCAGGGGCCGGTCAACTGATCATGCGGCACCTGAGAAAGGACCGCGCAACGGAGCAAATCGACCGAGCGGACAAGCTTCTGGACATTCGCGACAAGATGGCCCGCCAGGGAGCCACGTTTGACGACGTGAGATCCGTTGAAGATGCGCTGCTCGCGAAGAAACAAGTCCAGCGCAACATAGAAGACCGCCTGAGGCACGAACTTTCGAAGCAAGAGGCGCAGGACCCCACTGCCTACATACCGCAACAATCAATGAACCGTTGGGCCGCGCACAGAGCCGAGGAGATGGATGCGAAGTTGCGCGGTGTCCTGGTCGAGATAGAGACGTGGATGAGCAGCAAAGAACGTAAGCAACTAGAAAAGGCCCAAGAGGCGTGGGAGAAATTTCGCGAGGAGCAAACGGAGCTGGCGGGCTTGGAGTTCGAAGGCGGGTCGATACGGACTTCTCATTGCTTTTGGCGAAAAATTACGAGAGCCTCTTCAGCCTCGCAAATCACCCTTTCCAACGCCTCAGTACTGCTCCGAGCGCTGTTCAGCATGGCGGAAGTACTCCGCGTTTTAGCCCACAAACGCCCGTTAAGCCTGGTTGTTCCGTCGTCAGGTCTTCTACTGTTTCCCGTTGATCCTGGCCACGGTCCGGGCTCGCAACACCGAGGGATCACGCTCGCCCTGCTCAGCGAATTCCACGATCGCCTTTGATACTAGCTCACGCCGGCTGGCATCCTCGGCGCTCGCCGTGATGTCGAGTTCAGCGCAAATCTTGTCGTGGACGCTATGCATGATCGCGAGCTCGTCATTATCGAAGAGGGACGAAAGAGCGCGGAAAGGCTTGAACGGCATTGCTCCTACTGCCGTTGATCCTGGCTACGGCGCGCGCGCAAGATCGCAGGATCACGCTCGCCGGTCGCAGAGGTACCAGCAGTGCCCAGCGCCTAACTGCGCGTCGCTACGACCGTCACGGGGGCGTCAACGGTCGGGCTGCGCACATCCTGCGGCCCGCAAAGGCCATCAGATCCCCCCGGCGCTGGGCGGCGGCAAGGTGCGCGTGCTTTGTGGCCATACGACGGTAAGCACCTTCGTTCGAACCGCGCGCAACAATCACGCTCTCTTCATCGCCACAACGTTCCCGCTCTCGTCGCCCCTGTTACGCCAAGCGCGTGACACCACATTGCCCCGGAGCCGCTAGGTGCGAGCCTCAAATCCGCCTCACCCCACGCGGCACAATCGCGGAAGCGAGACTTGGAACAGGGGGGCGTCGAACTCACATCGGAGGACACGCCATGCTCGTTGCCCTTGGGCTTGCTGCCGTAGTCGTGTCGGTCGGATGCGCTGGCCTCGTCTACGCGATGACGCTCAACTTCGACGACTAACAGGGGCTCCACGCACTAGCCACTGGCGTGCAGGGGCGGCAAGCGCGCTCAAAAACTGAGCGTTATTACCTTACCCTTTTGTCTCATTGATGCGTTTGGAGGGGAGTGCTATCCGCCGCTTGGCTGCAACGTCGCTTTGAAGGCGTTACGGCTAGCCACGTTGCTTCCGGACTTCCCTCCCGAAAGCGATGCCCTCCCCCGAGAGACTTGGCTAAGGGCGCCCGGTCCAATTCCCCCGGACCAGGCGCCCTTTTTCTTTCGACATCACGCCCTCTTCAACGCAACCACCTTTGGCGCCGACAGTCCCACAATACGCCTCAGTTCGCGTTCCCACTTCTCAAGAGCCACGCGCTTCTCGTCATCGTGCTCGCCGGCATCGTAATTCCAGCTTGTCACCTTCGACTTTGCGCCGCTCACATGATTGAGCACGTGGCTGCGGTCTTCGACCTGGACGCCAAGCTTACGCATCGTCGTGCCAATGGTGCGGCGAATATCGTGCGGCCCCAATCCTTCAATCGCTGGCTTCACGCGGCGGCATATGCGTTGGAGCTGCTAGGTCACCGCGTCAGGCCGTATCGGAGCTTCGTCTTTGACCTTCGTGGACGGGAAGACGAACTCGCTATCACCGCTGGCCTCGATGGCTTCCCTCAGCACAGCAACTGCCATCTTGATCAGGGGCACACGATGCGGGAGGCCGTTCTTCGTTCGCTCAGCCGGTGTCGTCCACCATGCGTCGCCGTTTGTTAGATCGAGTTCGGTCTTTGCCATGCCGATCACTTCGCCGCGCCGCTGGCCTGTAATCGCCAACAGCTTGAGCGCTTGCCGCACGGCAATGGCTGCCTTGAGATCGCTCTCTGTCAGCCCGCCGCTCTCATGGTCCACAGCAAGTGGGGTGTCTAGCTCTTGCCACACGCGGCGAAGCTCGTCCGGTGTAAGGATGCGCTCGCGCCGCTGCTCTTCGCCGACTTTCTTGAGCGGCCGGATTGAACTTGGCCCTGTCCTCGTCAACGGCCCAGTTCATAACGCGATTGGACAGCGCCACGACGCGACTGGACTGAATAGGGCCGGCCCGCTCTAGCACCTGGTCCCTGATCTCCCTCACATCTTTGCGCTCGATCTCGGCGAAGGGCCTGGACCCGAGAGGCTCTTTCAGGTGGTCGCCGCCCTCGCCGACGAGCGTGTCGTCGCCGCCGAGCCCAAAGAGCACGTTGGCGGCGTCATTTGCGGAGATGACGGCATCTCCAAAATTTAGCGTGAACGAAGTGGCGGTCCTCGCCGTCACCGACGTGATGCCTGTCATTGCCCTATAGAAATCAGGCCACGTGCCGAGGACGCCCGCAGACGTTTTGACGGTGATGAAGCCAGCCATCTGTTCCCCCGCGAGCAGAATTGTTTCGGCAAGCGAATTTCAGATGTCGATTGCCACCGCGAGCATATCTCGGCCTCGCGAGAGGGCATCACCCAAATGGGTGAAGCCCCTTCTCCCGGCCACACGCTCACCACCAACCCGCCACAAATACGCCTTGGTACGAGACGAGTACCTGCCTAGGCATACGTCGATCGGGGGCGGGCCAGGGCATGGGCCTTTTGTCAAGGAAAAGGGCGACTATCGGCCTCATCGCCGGGGCCGTACTGCTCGCCTGCGCAGCCGCCCGGGCCGATGAACTGATCGTCATGCCCTACGCCTGCTCGGTTGCCGGCGGCAAGCCCGTGCTGACGCCCTCGAGCGACCAGGGCTATTCGATTATCGGCCGGCGCGAGCAGCGCGACTTCAGCGCATGCTCCCCGGTCAATCCCGACGTGTGCCGGAAATGGACCGTCTACCGATTCGACCTCGATTGCGGGGGCGCGCGCGTGCCTTGGATTTCCGTCGCCGCTGCCGCCGACGCCCGCGGGGCCAGTCGCTCCTCGATCGTGAACGGGCGATTGCAGCTGGCGATGCCGCTCTGGTGGAGCGACCCCTGCGCCCGGCCAACTGACGGCCGGCGCTCTCCCGGGTTCGGCGACTTTTGCGATGAGCGCAGGGACCCGGCACGCCGCGATTTCGTGGAGATGCCGGCAGGGTTCGCCCCCATGCTCGGGATCGATGCGATCTTCGTCGCCGCGCCGAAATCACACCCCGCTTCGCCGTTGGCCGCAGCGGGCCAATCTGCCGCCAAGGCCCCGCGCGCCGAGCCGCCCAAGCCCCCATCGGAGGCTCCCACTGCCGAGGACCAAAAAAGCTCAGCGACCGCGCGAGAACTCATCAAAGCCCGAGACCCGAACGGCGGCTGCGTCTGCTGCGGACGGCGCCGCCAATGGCGCCGCGCCAATAGTCCCGGAGATCATCAATCGCGCGAGTCCTGAGAACAAGGGGGAGGCCGCCGATCGTGAGACGGGCGCAATCCCCCAAGCAACCGCCTTGAGTCCGGAGGCACGCGAAGCACTCGTCGCGGCGGCGCCCTCGACGGAAACGGGCGCCACAACTGGTCCGGACCAGTGGACACCGGAGATCACGACCCAGTCGATCACGCAGAGCTTGATCGACAGGATCCGACTTCCGCTGAACCCCGCCATACTCGCCATCGGCGGGCTCATGATGCTCGGCCTCTTCGCGGTGACCTGGATGGTGCGGCGCGAGCGCGCGCAGATGGGCCTGCCGGCCCGGGACATCGCCTCCGTTTCGCTCGACGCGAGAAGCCGGGGCCAGGAGCTCGTCGTGTCACGCGGCTGGTTACCTGCGAAGACACGGCCCAAGGAGAACAGCGTCCAACAGCAGGCGGGAACGTCGCTGCAGGCAAATTGGGGCGACACCATTCCGAGTACGCGCGATGAGGCTCTGCAAGTGCTGGGGATGGGCGTCGCTCCGGACATCAGCGAGGCCGCCGTCAAGAAAATCGTCGACGGCCTGCGCTTGAGCTGGCACCCCGACCACGCGAAGAGCCCTGCCGACCAGGAGATGCGCGATCTGCGCACCAAGCAGATCAACGCCGCCTGGGAAATCATCACCGGCAAACGCGCGGAGCAGTGACGGCGGCTGCCTTCTGCACAACTGGCGCGCGTTCTGGCAAAAAAAGCGGCAGAAACGCCGCAAGCCTCCGAGAAAACTGCCTGCCTTTCCGGCGATTTCGGGCTGGCACGGCCTATGCAATTCCCCTCATCATAACGCCTCTAGGGTTCCGGCCGCGGCCACGCGCGGTGCTGGTCCGAGAGAGGCTCTCCCTGCGAGGCGCGCGCCTCGCAGGAGCCACGGCGGGATAAAAGCCCGGGAGACCTGTGCCGCGAGAAGCTTCGGCTATCGGACGGACGGCCTCCCCTCTGCGCTTGCCTCCGTCCGATCTCCCGAAATCTCCGAGCGGCTCATTGGCCAACGTGCGGTGAGAGAAGGAGATCGTCATGCGAAGCCCGCTCACGAGACTAGTCTGCCTCTGGCTTGCGGCTGCCCTTGTGCTACCTGCCGGCGAAGCCGCTGCGGCGGAGAAGAAGGACTTCAAGGTCGCCTGGTCGATCTATGTCGGCTGGATGCCGTGGGGCTATGCCGCCGACACGGGCATCGTCAAGAAGTGGGCCGACAAGTACGGGATCAATATCGACGTCAAGCAGTTCAACGACTACGTCGAGAGCATCAACCAATATACGGCGGGCGCCTTCGACGCCGTCACCGTCACCAACATGGACGCGCTCTCCATTCCGGCCGCGGGCGGCGTCGACACGACCGCTGTCATCGTCGGCGACTTCTCGAACGGCAACGACGCCGTGATCCTGAAGGGCAAGGACAAGCTCGCCGACATCAAGGGCCAGAACGTCAACCTCGTCGAGTACTCCGTCTCCCACTACCTGCTCGCGCGCGGGCTCGAGCAGGCGAAGCTCGAGGAGAAGGACCTCAAGGTCGTCAACACGTCCGACGCCGACATGGCTGCGGCCTACAAGACACCCGACGTGACGGCCGTCGTCACGTGGAAGCCGATCGTCTCGACCATTCTCGAATCGCCCGACGCCAAGAAGGTGTTCGACAGCTCGGCGATCCCCGGCGAGATCATCGACTTGATGGTGGCCAACACCGAGGTCCTGAAGGACAATCCCAAGTTCGGCAAAGCGCTCGTCGGCATCTGGTACGACACGATGGCCGCGCTCGCCGACGGCACCAAGGCGAAGGACGCGATGGCGAAGGCGTCCGGCACCGACCTCGCCGGATTCGAGGAGCAGCTCGCAACCACGAAGCTCTATTCGGACCCCAAGGATGCGGTCGCCTTTACGACGGGCGCCGAGCTCAAGTCGACGACGGAGCGCGTGTCGAATTTCCTGTTCGAAAAAGCGCTTCTCGGAAAGGACGCCAAGTCCGCCGGGGCGATCGGCGTCGAATTCCCCGACAAGACCGTCTTCGGAGACAAGGCCAACGTGAAGTTCCGCTACGACGCGAGCTTCATGCAGGCCGCCGCCGACGGCAAGCTCTGAGGATCGCCGGGCCGGACTCGGAGCGCGACGACGGCGAGGGCGCCATGCGTGCCATCAACATCAAGCCCAACGGGACGGCGCGCGTCGCACTCGCATGCCTGCCGTTCCTGCTCGTGCTCCTCGCCTATGTCGTCGGGTCCAACATTCGGCTTGCCGAGAACCCCAACGACAAGCTCTTGCCGAGCTTCGCCGCTATGGGAGACGCTCTCAAGCAGTACGCGCTGCTGCCGGACCCGCGCACGGGCGAGTACCTCCTGTGGTCGGACACGGCGGCGACGATGGCTCGGCTCCTCATTGCGCTGGCGATCTCGACGGCCATCGCGCTCATCTTCGGGATCGCCATCGGCCTCTTGCCTATTGCGGGAGCGATGCTCGGCCCCATCGTCGCGGTGGCCTCCATGGTCCCGCCGCTCGCGATCCTTCCCATTCTCTTCATTGTCATGGGGCTGGGGGAAGCCTCGAAGATTGCCCTCGTCGTGATCGGCACGGCGCTCAAGCTGGTGCGCGACATTGCGCTGCGCGTCGCGGACCTCCCGCGCGAGCAGCTGATCAAGGCGCAGACGCTCGGCGCATCGACGCCGCAGATCGCCGCCCGCATCGTCGTCCCACAGGTGCTTCCCCGCCTTCTCGATGCGCTTCGCCTCGAGATCGGCCCCGCGTGGCTGTTCGTCATCGCGGCCGAGGCGATCGCCGCGGATTCGGGCCTCGGCTACCGAATCTTTCTTGTCCGCCGCTACCTCTCGATGGACGTGATCATTCCCTACGTCGCCTGGATCACCTTGCTCGCATTCCTGATGGACGTCGCCTTGCGACTCCTGCAGCGCCGGGCCTTCCCGTGGTTCGCCGAGGCGAGGAGCGCATGAGTGCGATCGCGATCGAGAACCTCTGGAAGGAGTACGGCGATATCATCGTCCTCGAGCGGATCGACCTCTCCATTGCTGCGGGCTCGTTCGTGGCCCTGGTCGGTCCCTCCGGATGCGGCAAGACCACATTGCTCCGCATTCTGCTCGGCGAGGACAAGCCGACGAGGGGCCACATTCTCGTCGACGGCAAGCCGCTGAAGCCGGAGCCTCACGCCGACCGTGGCGTCGTGTTCCAGCGCTACTCCGTGTTCCCGCACTTGACCGTGCTCGGCAACGTGATGATCGGGCGCGAGTTCGAGAGCGCGCCCGGGCTCGGCCGCCTGTTCGGCGCCGCGCGCCGCAAGGCGGTGGAGGAGGCGCGCGCGCTGCTTTCGGCCGTTGGCCTCGCCGGCCACGAGAGCAAATACCCGGCGGCGCTCTCGGGGGGAATGCAGCAGCGGCTCGCGCTCGCCCAGGCGCTCATGCGCCGGCCGAAGATACTGCTTTTGGACGAGCCGTTCGGCGCGCTCGATCCCGGCATCCGCGCGGAGATCCACGCGCTCATGCTCAAGCTCTGGAACGCGAGCGAGCTCACGGTCGTGATGGTGACGCACGATCTCTCGGAGGCCTTCCGGCTCGGCACGCGCGTCGTCGCGCTCGAGCGGCGGCGCAACCTGCCGGAAGAGGCGGCGCGGTACGGGGCAACAATCACCCAGGACATCGACGTGTGGCCGCGCAAGGTCGCGCATCACCGCAACGGCGGCGCTCGCCCGCTCGACGGCGCTCGCATCGCAGGGGGCCAAGACGCAGGTTGACGGGCGCATGCCCCGGACGGGGACGGCCCCGCCCGATTCCTTGAAACTCCGGGACGGCCCGGACCAAACGCGGAGCGGACCGGACCAAGGCCGCCTTCGAGGAGCTTGGAGAATGAGCACGCCCCTTTATGCGGACACGCTGCCCGGCGGCAAGCACTGGTCATTCGTGATGCGCCGCCACGCCCACCTCAAGCTCGTCGACCTCGAGGGCGGCGCCAATGTCGGCATGCTCTTCTACAATCCGGCCAATCTGCTCGAGCGCTACAACGCCGCCCGACACCCTCAAGTGCCAGCACACCTTCAAGCTCACGAAGGGACACTGCCTCTATTCCGACATGGGGCGCATCTTCTGCTCGATCGTCGACGACACGGCGGGCTGGCACGAGACGTTCTGCGGCAACACGACGAAGGAGACGGTCAACGCGCGCTGGGGCGGGGCGAGCTTCCAGGTCCATCGCAACGATTGGCGCCAGAACGGCCACGACAGCTTCCTCGTCGAGGCGGCCAAGTACGGCCTCGCCCGACGCGATCTCGCGGCCAACGTCAACTGGTTCAGCAAGGTCACGGTCACCGAGACCGGGCAGCATGGCATTCGACCCGGCCGGGTCGTTCCCGGGCGCCGCCGTCGATCTGCGCTTCGAGATGACGACGCTCGTCCTGCTCCACACGTGTCCCCATCCGCTCGAACCCGGCGCCGACCTATCCGCGCAAGCCCGTTCGCTACGAGGTTCGCGCCGGCGACCCGCCGGCCGCCGACGACATCTGCCGGCTTTCGGCGCCCGAGAACGCGCGGGGCTTCGAGAACAACCGCATCTATCACGCAGGGTTCTGCTGAGGACGAGCACGCCATGATCAAGGAAAGCCCACGCACGGAGGATCTGGCGATCTACCGCAGAATTATCCCGGCCGGCGACTATTGGATGCATGTCGTGACACGCGGCGAGACGCTGCGCATCGTCGACCTCGAAGGCAACCAATCGGCCGATACGATCTTCTTCAACGCCGACGATCCTCACGAGCGCTATTCGGCCGTCGATACGGTGCGCGAGCAAGGCAACCTCTACCTCACCACCGGCACAGTTCTTCTCTCCGACCTCTGCCGGCCGATGCTGACGGTCACCGCCGATACGGTGGGGCGGCACGATACGGTGGGCGGCGCTTGCGCCGGCGAGAGCAACACGGTGCGCTACGCGCTCGACAAGAAGACGATGCACAGCTGCCGCGACAGCTACATGCTGGCGGTCGCAGAGAACGAGGAGTTCAATCTCGGCAAGCGCGACATCGGCCACAACATCAACTTCTTCATGAACGTGCCGGTGACGCCGGACGGCCGCCTCACGTTCGAGGACGGAGTGTCGGGACCCGGCAAGTACGTCGAGATGCAGGCCGAGATGAACGTCATCGCACTCATCTCGAACTGCCCGCAGCTGAACAACCCCTGCAATGCTTACAACCCGACGCCGCTCGAGGTGCTGATCTGGGCCGCCGGGACATGAGGCCGCCATTCAGGAAAGTTCTCATCGCCAATCGCGGCGCCATCGCCTGCCGCATCATCCGCACGCTCGCGCGGATGGGAGTTGCGAGCGTCGCGGTCTATTCCGAGGCCGACCGGCACGCGATGCACGTCGCGCGGGCGAGCGAGGCGGTCGCCATCGGCCCGGCGCCGGCGGCGCTCAGCTATCTCAACGTCGAGGCGATACTCGCCGCAGCGCGCACGACTGGGGCGGAGGCGATCCATCCGGGCTACGGTTTTCTCTCGGAGAACCCCGACTTCGCCGAGGCCTGCGGGGCGGCCGGCATCGTCTTCATCGGCCCGAAGCCCGACGCAGATGCGCGCCTTCGGGTTGAAGCACAGGGCGCGCGAGCTCGCCCTTGCCGGCGGCGTGCCGCTCGCCCCGGGCTCGGGGCTCTTGCGCGATCTCGATCACGCACGCGCCGAGGCCGAGCGCATCGGCTATCCGGTGATGCTGAAGAGCACCGGCGGGAGGCGGCGGCATCGGGCTCCAGCTCGTCGCGTCGGACGCGGAGCTTGCGCCGCTCTATCGAGAGCGTCGGGCGCCTCGCGCGCAACAACTTCAAGGATGCCGGCCTCTTCCTCGAAAAATATGTCGCCCGCGGGCGTCACATCGAGGTGCAGATCTTCGGCGACGGCAAAGGGCGCGTCGTCGCGCTCGGCGAGCGCGACTGCTCGGCCCAGCGGCGCCATCAGAAGGTCGTCGAGGAGACACCGGCACCGGGACTTTCGGAGGCAACGCGCGCGGCCCTTTGGGAGACGGCGCGTCCGGCTCGGCCAGTCGGTCGCCTACGAGAGCGCGGGCACCGTCGAGTTCCTCTACGACAGCGACACGGGCGCCTTCTACTTCCTCGAGGTCAACACGCGCCTCCAGGTCGAGCACGGCGTGACGGAGGAGGTCACCGGCATCGACCTCGTCGAATGGATGGTGCGCCAGGCTGCGGGCGAGACGCCCCCCCTCGATCAGGCGCTGGTCAAGCCGCAGGGCGCCTCGATCCAGGTGCGGCTCTACGCCGAGGACCCCGGGCAGGACTTCCGGCCGAGCGCGGGGCTGCTCACCCATGTCGCGTGGCCGCCGGACGACGCGCGTCGAGACATGGGTCGAGACCGGAAGCGAGGTCTCGCCCTTCTACGATCCCATGCTGGCGAAGATCATCGCGAAAGGCGCAACGCGCGACGGAGGCCCTCGAGAAGCTCAGGCGCGCTCTCGACGCAAACCGAGATCGCCGGCCTCGAGACGAACCTCGTCTACCTCCGCCAGCTCGCCGCCTCCGAGGTCCTCGCCAAGGGAGAGATGCTGACCGGCACGCTCGCGACATTTTCCTACGCCGCGCCGACCATCGAGGTGCTTTCCCCCGGGACGCAGACGACCATCCAGGACTGGCCCGGCCGCGTCGGCTACTGGCCGGTCGGCGTGCCGCCCTCGGGCCCCATGGATCACCGCTCCTTCCGCCTCGCGAACCGCAGTCTCGGCAATGACGAAGGGGCGCCCGCACTCGAGATCACGCTGTCGGGGCCGACGCTGCGCTTCAAGACCGACGCCATCGTATGCCTCGGCGGCGCGCCGATCGCGGCGAAGCTCGACAGCCGCGCCGTTCCGTACTGGCAGCCGGTCGCCATCGCCGCGGGTGAGACGCTGACGCTCGGCACGGTGACGGGCGCCGGGCGCGGGCCTATCTCGCCGTGCGCGGGGGCTTCGACGTGCCGGCCTATCTCGGCAGCCGGGCGACCTTCACGCTCGGGAAGTTCGGCGGCCATGGCGGGCGGGCCCTGCTCCCCGGCGACGTTCTGCATATCCATCCACCGAGCAGCGACGCGGCACCGGAAGGTCAAACGATCGCCGACGCCCTCATCCCCGAGATCGCGCACGCGTGGGACGATCGGAGTGCTTTACGGGCCGCACGGCGCCCCCGACTTCTTCACGGCCGAGGACATCGAGACGTTCTTCGCGGCCGAATGGGAAGTTCACTACAATTCGAACCGCACGGGCGTGCGGCTCATCGGGCCGAAGCCTGCAATGGGCGCGCGCCGACGGCGGCGAGGCAGGCCTCCACCCGCGCAACATCCACGACAACGCCTATGCCGTCGGCGCGATCGATTTCACCGGCGACATGCCGATCATCCTCGGGCCCGACGGACCCTCGCTCGGCGGCTTCGTCTGCCCGGCTACCATCGTGCAGGCCGAGCTTTGGAAGATCGGGCAGCTCCGCCCCGGCGACACGGTCCGTTTCAGCGCCTGACGCCGGCCGAGGCGACCGCGGCTCGAAGACGAGCAGGATGCCGCGATCTCAGCACTCGAGCCGGCCGTGACGACGAGCCGGCGCGACCCCGCCACGCTCGGCGCAGACGATTGCATCGTCGGGGTTTGCGACGAGACGGGGAGCGCGCCGCGCGTCGTCTATCGCCGGGCCGGCGACCGCTACCTCCTCGTCGAGTACGGAGCAAACGTGCTCGACCTCGAGCTCCGGTTCCGCGTCCATGCCCTGATGCTCGAGGTCGAAGAGCGCCGGCTCTCCGGCGTCATCGAGCTCACGCCCGGCATCCGCTCGCTCCAGATCCACTACGACAGCCGCACGCTTCCGCTCGCCTCGCTCCTCGACGAGCTCGCGGTGATCGAGGACCGCATGGGCGAGGCGAGCGACATCGAGGTCCCCTCGCGCATCGTCCATCTGCCGCTGTCGTGGAGCGACGCCGCCGTCCAGAAGACGATCGACAAGTACATGCAGTCGGTGCGCCCCGACGCCCCCTGGTGCCCGTCGAACATCGAGTTCATCCGCCGCATCAACGGGCTCGACAGCGTCGATGACGTAAAGCGCATCGTCTTCGCGACGACCTACCTCGTGCTGGGGCTCGGCGACGTCTACCTCGGCGCACCCGTCGCCACGCCCGTCGATCCGCGCCACCGCCTCGTCACCACGAAGTACAACCCGGCGCGGACGTGGACGCCCGACAACGTCGTCGGCATCGGCGGCGCCTACATGTGCATCTACGGCATGGAGGGACCGGGCGGCTATCAGCTGTACGGCCGCACCTGCCAGGTGTGGAACACCTACCGGACCACGCGCGAGTTCGAGCCGGAGAAGCCGTGGCTGCTCCGATTCTTCGACCAGATCCGCTTCTATCCCGTCGCAGCCGACGAGCTTCTCTCCTTCCGCGACGGATTTCTTCAGGGCCAGCGCCACCTCGAGATCGAGCCTGCGACCTTCAAGCTTGCGGACTACAGGACGTTCCTCGCCGAGAACGCCGAGAGCATCCGCGCCTTCAAGGCGAGCCAGCAGGCGGCGTTCGACGCCGAGCGCGCCCGCTGGCAGGCGAGCGACCAGGCCGGGGCGGCGCAAGGGGAAGCGCCCGGCGACGACGAGATGGACCAGGCTCTCGAGCCGGGATCGCTCGCCGTGCAAAGTCCCGTGCCTGGTGCCGTCTGGAAGATCGCCGTCATCGAGGGGGCACGCGTCGCCGCGGGGGACGTGCTCATCGTCGTCGAGTCGATGAAGATGGAGATGACGGTCGCGGCCCCCGCGGCGGGGACTGTCGCCGAGGTCCGCTGCGCCGAAGGCCGCGCCGTGGCGTTGGGACAGACGCTCGTCGTCCTGCGTCGAGGACAGCGCGGAGGCGGCGCTATGACGGCGTCGCTCGACATCGGCGCGCTTGCGCGCGGCTATGCCTCCGGGGCGTTTGCGCCGGCCGACATCGTCAGGGAGGTTTACGCGCGGATCGAAGCCATAGGCGAGCGTCCCATCTGGATCAGCCTCGTGCCCCTAGCCGAGGCGCTCGCCAAGGCCGATGCCGCGACCGCAAAGGGCCGCTCCATGGCATTCCCTTCGCGGTCAAGGACAACATCGACGCCGCCGGATTGGCGACCACCTGCGCCTGCCCCGAATTCGCCTACGTGCCCGCGCGCTCGGCCGCCGTCGTCGAGCGCCTCGAGGCGGCCGGCGCCATCCTCATCGGCAAGACCAACCTCGACCAGTTCGCGACCGGCCTCGTCGGCACGCGCACGCCCTACGGCATCCCCGCGAGTCCCTTCGACGCTCGCTACATCTCCGGCGGCTCGAGCTCGGGCTCGGCGGTGGCTGTTGCAGGCGGCCTCGTCTCGTTCGCGCTCGGCACCGACACGGCGGGCTCCGGGCGCGTTCCCGCCGCTTTCAACAACATCGTCGGCTTGAAGCCGACGCGCGGCCTCATCAGCATGCGCGGCGTTGTGCCCGCGTGCCGGACGCTCGATTGCGTCTCGATCCTGGCGCTCACGACCGCCGATGCGGCGCGCGTGCTTTCTGTCGCAGCGGCGTTCGACGCGGAGGACGCCTATTCGCGCGAGGCCCCGCAAAGCCTCCGTGCAGCGAAACTGGACGGCGCGCTCAGCATCGGCGTCCCGTCGCAGCGGCTCGAGTTCTTCGACGATAGCGAGGCCGAGGCGCTCTACGCCAAGTCCATTGAGAGGGCAGCCCGCCTCGGAGCCTCCATCGTCGAGGTCGACGTCGCGCCGTTCCTCGACGCTGCCAAGCTGCTCTATGAGGGCCCGTGGGTGGCGGAGCGCCTGGCCGCGATCAAGGATTTCGCCGCGCGGAGCCCCGAATCGATCGACGAGGTCGTGCGGGGAATTGTGCTTGGCTCCTCGCAGCGGTCCGCGGTCGAGGCCTTCGAAGGCTTCTATCGCCTCGCCGAACTCGCACGGGCGGCCGAAGCGCAGTGGATGAAGATGGACGCCCTACTGCTGCCAACCACGGGCACCACCTACCGCATCGCCGATGTTCTTGCCGATCCGGTCCACCTCAATTCCAACCTCGGCACCTACACGAACTTCGTCAATCTGATGGATCTCTCGGCCATAGCCGTCCCGGCGGGTTTCAGGAGCAACGGTCTACCGTTCGGCGTGACGCTCATCGCCCGCGCCTTTGAGGATCTCCGAATGACCCCGCTCGCCGACAAGCTTCATCGGTCGCTCGAGGGTGCGAAGCTCGGAGCAACGGAGGCAGCGCTGTCCGATACCGAGCCCGTCGTCACGACCAGTCGGCCGGGCCAGACGATCGAGATTGCCGTCGTCGGCGCCCACCTCACCGGCCAGCCGCTCAACTGGCAGCTCACGGAAAGGGCGGCGGTCCTGCGGCGGACCGCGCGCGCGGCGCCCGGCTATCGCCTCTATGAGCTTCCCAACTCGACGCCGGCGAAACCGGGTCTCGTGTTCGACGGCGAAGGCCCCGGCGGCATCGAGCTCGAGGTCTGGGAGATGGACGAGGGGGCTTTCGGATCGTTCGTTGCGCTCGTCCCGCCGCCCTTGTGCATCGGGACCGTCAAGCTTCTCGACGGCACGGCCGTCAAAGGCTTTCTCTGCGAGCCGTACGCGGTCGAGGGGGCACGCGACATCACGTCCTTCGGCGGCTGGCGGGCGCCGCCAAGTCCACCGCGCCCTAGAGCACAAAAAAACGGGGCCGGTAGGCCCCGCTTTCACAATGCTTTGGCGATCGAGGTGGCCCCTCAGGGCACGAGGTTCACGCCCGCCGAGAATACGAACCGCGCGTCGGCGAGACCATCGTCGATGGTCGTGTCCCAGTAGCGGAAGTCCATGAAGTACTTCTCGACCGTGAGCTTGAGACCGGTGTTCCAGTAGGTGTAGTTGTCGTCGCCAAGGAACCATCCCGACCCGTCGGGAGCCTCGGTATAGCCGACGATGCCGCCGATGACCGGCGTGAAGATCCCGCAATTCGGCAGCGTGTAGTTGACGCCGCCCTCGACGGTCCACGTCTCCAGGGTGGCGACAAAGTTGCTGTTGGACTGATCCGGCGTGTAGTAGAAAGTGAGGCTGGTGGACAAGTTCGTGAAAGGCGTCGTCGACGCCGCAGCCTTGAGCTCGAGGTAGGCGAGGTCGCCGGTGTTAAGGTCCTGCCCGGTAAGTCCCACACCTTTCGCGCCGTACAAGTAGTACCAGGCGGCGAAGTCCCAAGTGATGTCGTGGCCCCAGACCTTCGAGACGGGTCGGAAACCGGCATAGATGTCCTGCTCCCAAGGACCGTAAGTGTCGAAGTAATCGATATTGGAGGTCCAGAAGGCGATATAGGCGGTGCCGAAGAGCGACTTCGTGTCGTAGTCGACCTCGACGTACGAGTTTATCGTGGGATCTTCGTTCGTGTACGAGATGCCGCGGAACATGTACTCGCTCGCCCCCGTCAGGGTGACGTAGTAGCTGAACCTATCGCGGTCGAACCTGCCGCTGTCGTCGTCGGCCTGGGCGGCGCCGCCCGCCAGGAGGGTTGTGCATGCCGCGACTGCCGTCCCCACCACGCCGAGGAATTTTGGGAAGCTTTTCATGTGCGTACCATGCTCCTTTAAGTGAGATGCTCGGTACGCGACTGCCAATCCGGCGCATTGCTGATGCTAGGGAACCAAAAAAGCCACGTGATTCGATAGGGTCAACCAAGGACTTCCACGAGAAATGTGCTCCCACTGATACATGAGAGCATCAGTTGCTCATGCATGTCGGCGTAAATTGCGGGCCATCCGAGCGGGATTTCAACACACCATTAACAAACAAGCCTGGCGAGGGTCGGGTCGCCCCATGATCTCGTTGGCCATCGGACCCGCTAACACGATCTCAAGGGACCGCTCAAAGCAACCGGCTCGCGGCAACTGCACCTAGCGCGCCAAACAGGGCGGGACTCTCGAATGGTCGCCGCTGACGTTGGTTGGTCAGGGCAGCAGGTTCGAGAACACAAACCGCTCGTCGTTTGAACCAAATTGGGTTCGTTTTGCCAAAATGCCATTTGGCGCTGTCGAGGTGACAATTGGGTTCGTTCTGCCAAAATGCTCCCCGGGCGAACGGGCTCCACAACGCCCGGTGTTCAAGGCAGCGGCTTTTTCAACCGCACGCCAGGTCCGTTCTTTTCATCCTGATCGATGAACACAATCCCGGCTGCCTCGAGGGCCCGCTGGATGCGGGCCATTGTTTGAGCAGTTCCCCGTAATCTGTGCACGAGCGGCTTCTATCCTGCTTGACAGTGCCACGCCTACCGAGGCCGTACTGCGAGCTCTTGCTGGCCGATGCCGCAAGAGCACGCGCGCCGCCCGGATCTGCACGGGAATAAATCATAACGTGCTCTCGAGGCACGCCAATATGTACAAAATGACATTTGGTCGATAAGATAGTACCAAATACCATAACATCGACTGAACGGCTTAGTCATGCGTAACAGCTGCCCGCTGATGGCGCTCTCCGGATCGAGGCTACTCGAGTACGGGGTCTTCCGCGATCGCCTCCTCGCTGAGATCCCCGACCTCGACGAGGACACCCTCGCCGACACGCTCGAGGGAATCACCGATCTCAAGGAGATGCTAGCCGAGCTCGTCCGCTCGGCACTAGACGATGAAGCCCTCGCCTCGGGCCTCTCCACACGTCTTTCGACATGAAGGCGCGCCTCGAGCGGCTGGAAGCCCGCGCCAGGCGCAAGCGCCAGCTCGTGCTTGAGGCGATGACGCAAGCCGAATTGAAGCGGCTCGAGGAGGCGGACTTCACGGCCTCGCTGCGCCAGGGCGCGCCCGCGCTCGAGGTCGTGGCCGAGGACAAGATCCCCGTCGCCTACTGGAAGCCGCAGCCAGCGCAAGCTCGACCGGCAAGGCCTGCTCGCGGCGCTGAAGAACGGCGTCGACATCGACGGCGTGGCCTTGGCCGCGCCAACCCTGCAACTCAGCGTGAGGACCAAGTGACATGGCGTTCACCGAACAACAGTGTCAGGCCTTAAAGGCCAAGCTCAGATATCGTCATGTGAAGACCAGAGCCAGCCAGGGGGCGACCATCGCCTACGTCGAGGGCTGGCATGTCATTGCCGAGGCCAACCGCATCTTTGGCTATGACGCCTGGGATCGCACCACCTTGTCGCCCCGGTGTCTCTGGAGCGAGATGCAGCGTGGCCAGTTGCTGTGCTGCTACTCGACCAAGGTGCGCATTACCGTGCGGGCCGGCGGCACCGTCACCGTGCGCGAGGGCATCGGCACCGGCATTGGCCGCTCGTCCTTCCCAGAAGTCGCGCATGAGATGGGGCTCAAGGCCGCGGAAACCGACGCCACCAAGCGGGCGCTGGCGACCTTCGGCAATCCGTTCGGGCTCGCGCTCTACGACAAGGACTTGAGCCATGTGACACGGCGCACCAAGCAGGCGTTGTCAGCCGCCGCGCCGGCGCCAGAGGAGACCGAGCAGCCGGAGCTCGTTCTACGGGCGGAGACCGGCCGTGACGAGCGCTTCGAGGATCCCAACGCCTTCGTTGCGGCGACCCTCAAGGCGATCGCGCGACTGCGCACGATCGACGCCGTCTACGCCTTCTGGGAGCAGAACCTCGCCGCGTTCCGCGTCCTGCGCCGGACGACCGGCGGTCGCGATCCCGATCCGGTGGCGACCATCATTGCCACACTCAAGGGCAAGGCCCGCGCCTTGGGCTGGCCGCCAGCCGAAATCACCCAGAGCGACAAAGCGACAGAGGTCCCGGACACCAACGCGACGCAGAGAGCGGTCGGCGCTTGCCTATCCCGAAAGACCAGCGGCTGCGCGATAAGGCGCATCTCGCCTTCGTCGCCAGCCAACCCTGTCTCGTTTGCGGACGCCGTCCCTCGCACGCCCATCATCTGCGCTTTGCCCAACCGCGCGCCATGGGGCTCAAAGTCTCAGATGAGTTCGCCGTGCCACTCTGCAACGGCCATCACGACGAACTGCACAGAACCGGCGACGAACGCGCCTGGTGGGCGCGGCACGGCATCATCGAGCCGCTCAAGTATGCGGCGCGGCTGTGGGCGGCATCTCGACTGCGGCGGGATAGTTCAGAGACGAACTCAGAACGAAGCTCGATCGACACTGTGGAGCCAGCATTCACCGATGCGAACGATACGCCTCGCTAGGTCGCTGAAGGAGTAGGGAGTGGATTATTGAGAGAGTTGCGCCCACCGCCGAGGTGATCGCGCCCGCCGCGTAGTCGGCGATGCCTGTCCCAGCCGAGATCGTTTAGCGTTCCGTGGGCCGGTGGATAACCTCTCTTTCCGTTTCCCAAACACTATACTCGCCAATGAAGAAGGGACTCCAGCGCTCAAGATCACACTTAACAGAGCGGGACCCGACAGGGTCCCGCTTTCATTGTTTGCCGGCTGAGCTTGGTTGGTCAGGGCAGCAGGTTCACGCCCGCCGAGAACACGAACCGCGCGTCGGCCAGGCCGTCGTCGATGGTCGTATCCCAGTAGCGGAAGTCCATGAAGAACTTGTCGACGGCGAGCTTCAGGCCGGCGTTCCAGTAGGTGTAGTCCTCAACGCCGAACCCGGTGAAGTCAGTGCCTGACGCCGAGAATCCGAACTGCCCGGTGTAGCCGACCAGGCCGCCGACCGTCGGAGTGAAGATGCCCACCGGTCGGGAGCGTGTAGGCAATCGTCCCTTCGATTGTCCCGGTCTCGGCGTAGGAGGGGAGCTGGTCCGGCGTGTAGTAGGCCGTCACGCCCACCGACAGGTTCGTGACAGGCGTCGCGGAGGCACCAACCTTGAACTCGACGTAGTCGAGACTATCGGCGTCTTCCGCACCGGGGTAGAGGTAGTACCACACGGCGATAGTCCCAGCTGATGGGGCCGGTCACGGGCCTGATGCCGGCGTAGATGTCCTGCTCCCAGGGGTGTAGACGCCGCTGTCGATGTTCGACGTAAAGCCCGCGATGTAGGCGGTGCCGAAGATCGATTTGGTGTCGTAGTCGATCTCGTAGTAAGCGTTCATCGTGGGATCTTCGTCCGTGTAGGATAGGCCGCGGAACATGTAATCGCTGGCGCCGGTCAGCGTGAGGTAATAGCTGAACGGGCTGTCGGCTTGGGCGGTGCCACCCGCCAGGAGAGTTGCACAAGCCGCACCGGCGGCCGCTTTCGCTAGCTTGCTGATCGTACGCATCACTTTTACTAGACCCCCATCCCCATGAGAAACCGCGCCCTGACGCTCAACCAAAACTTGAATTGGGCGACGCCTCAGGCCTCGTGTGGTTAAGGGACCCCAAAATAGGGGGCCATACAAGCTAAACTCAGTGCTCGGCTGAGTTTGCGATGCAATCTGTGGCGCGGCCGCCACGCCCGTTGGCCTTACTGCATCTTCTGCATGCAATGCACAGGTTGCAATGCCTGAGATTGAGGCATGTCGGAGTATAGTGCGCGACCGCGATTCGGTGGCGGCGCTACGGGGCGAGACTGGAGGCTGGAACCGCCCGGCTCGCGACCTCGCGCAGCGAGAAGCTCGACTTCAATCGCGCGACGCCAGGCAGTCGCGAGAGTTCCTCCTTGTGGATGCGCTCGAAGTCGGCAAGGTCGCGCGCGAGCACGGTGACGAGATAGTCGTCGTCCCCTGACATCAAGTGGCACGACACCACCGACGGCGCAGCGGCGACTGCCTTCTCGAAAGCCGCGAAGACCTCGGCATTCTGGCTTTGCAGGCTGATCTGGACGATCACCGTCATGTTGAGCCCGAGGGCGCGGCGGCTCACGCGCGCCTGGTAGCCCTCGATCACCTCGGCCTCCTCGAGGGCCCTGATCCGCCGCGCGATGGCTGTCGGCGACAACGGCACGCGCTCGGCGAGCTGCACCTGGCTCTGGCGGCCGTCGTCAAGCAGGGCAGCGATAATCGCCTTATCCAGCGTATCTATGACCATTTGCGCATACTTCCTGCGTAACTTTACGATGAATAGCCTAAACTCTGCGCAAATGTGAAGAACATCAATAAGAATTGCAAGATATCCGTCTCGGAGCCGTGCAAGATTTCGCCGTAAGGATCGCCATTTGATCCATAAAAAACGGAGAGATATCATGCGCTTACCTTATATCGCTTTGCTTGCCTTGCTGCCGCCGGCGAGAAGCCGCCGCTACGCGAGGCCGGGCACGCCGCGCTCGTAAGGGCCGGCATAACGCAACAGGCTGGGAGGCATCCATGCGCATCGGCGTTCCGACGGAGATCAAGAGCAACGAGTTCCGCGTGGGGCTTGTCCCAGGCTCGGTGCGCGAGCTCGTGGCCCGCGGCCACGAGGTGCTCGTGCAGTCGGGCGCGGGCAACGGGATCTTCGCCGACGACGCCATCTATGCGAAGGCGGGCGCGCGCATCGTGCCCACCGCCGAGGCTGTCTTCGCCGATGCGGAGATGATCGTCAAAGTGAAGGAGCCCCAGGCCGTCGAGTATCGCCGGCTGAAGCCTGACCAGATCCTGTTCACCTACCTCCATCTCGCTCCCGATCCCGACCAGGCGCGCGGGCTCATGGCCTCCGGCGCTACGGCGATCGCCTACGAGACGGTGACGGACGCGTCTGGTGGCTTGCCCCTGCTCGCTCCCATGAGCGAGGTCGCGGGCCGGCTCGCCATCGAAGCGGCCGCGATCGCGCTCCGCCGTCCCACGGGCGGACGCGGAGTGCTGATGGGCGGCGTGCCGGGCGTGCGCCCGGCGAAAGTGGTCGTTCTCGGCGGCGGGGTCGTGGGCACGCACGCGGCCCGGATGGCCGTCGGACTCGGCGCGGAGGTGTCGATCATCGACCGGTCGCTGCCGCGCCTGCGCCAGCTCGACGAGATGTTCCACGGCCGCGTGCGCACTCTTCACTCGACGATGGAATCGATCGAGACCGAGGTGCTTCGGCGCCGACGTCGTCATCGGCGCGGTCCTCGTCGCCGGCGCGAGCGCGCCCAAGCTCGTCACCCGCAAGATGCTGCGCGACATGAAGCGCGGCGCGGTCCTCGTCGACGTGTCGATCGACCAGGGCGGCTGCTTCGAGACCTCGCACCCGACGACGCACGCCGACCCGACCTTCGAGGTCGACGGCATCATCCACTACTGCGTCGCCAACATGCCGGGCGCGGTCCCCGTCACCTCGGCCCAGGCGCTCAACAACGCAACGCTGCCGTTCGTGATCAAGCTCGCGGAGAAAGGCCTTGCCGCCTTCGACCGCGATCCCCACCTCGCCGCCGGCCTGAACGTCAAGGCCGGGCGCATCATGCACGCCTCGGTCGCCGCCTCCCTCGGCTTCGACGGCGGACCATTGGGAAAAGTTCTTCCCGTCGCGGCTGAGTAAGCGCGCGGCGGAGCATATCCTCCCTGGGCGCACCCCCCCGCGCCCGTTGCCGGTCCCGATCCCTCGATCGGACCGGCCTTTTTTTACCTGCGCCTAGCCCAGCGCCGCCCTCCCGCTCTGCCTTGGCTTTTTCACAATGCCCCGGGGTATATTCTGCATCTTCATCTCGGGTAGGGGAGCGGGGGACATGCCGTCAGCTCTGAAGCGCGCCGCCTGGGTCGCGGTGTTCGCCGTCGCCGGATGCCAGGCCTTCGCTCAATCTCCCGCACCCTCGCCGATGCCCGCACCGGTGCCACCGTCGCCGTCCTCACGGTCGCTAGCGCCCTTGCCGATGCCGGCGCCGAGCCCCATGCCACTACCCTTGCCCTCGCTCGCGAGCCCACCTCCCCTACCACCCGGGGAGATCCAAGAGGATCTCGCCGCTCTCTATCGAGAGATCGTCGACCTCTACGACGCCGGACGCTACGAGGAGGCCGTTCCCCTGGCCGACAGATATGTCGGCGCCGTCGAGCGCAGTGCCGGGGCGGACAGCCTGTCCTATGCGAGCGCGATCAGCCTTTTGGCGCGGATTTATCAATCTCAGGGCGAGTTCGCCAAAGCCGAGACCCTGGTCAAGCGCGCGCTTGCCATCCATGAGCGCGATCGCGACCCGGACCACACGGACGTGGCGGGCGACCTCGATGCCCTGGCTCAGCTCTATCAGAGCGGGGGCCGGTTGGACGACGCCGAGCCGCTCTTCAAGCGCGCGCTTGCCATCAACGAGAAGGCGACGGGCTCTGATCCCGCCAATGTCGGCCGGTCCCTCAACAACCTCGCATGGCTTTACCAGGAGCAGGGCCGGTACGCGGATGCCGAGCCACTCGCCGAGCGCGCCGTTGCGGTCATCGAGAAGACGCTCGGGCAAGGGCATGCGGATTACGGCCGGGCACTCGATACGCTCGCCAAGCTCCATGAAGGTCAGGGCCGCGTCGCCGAGGCCGAGGCGCTCTACCGGCGCGCCATGGCCGTCCTCGAAAAGGCCCTCGGACCCGAGCACGAGAGCGTCGCCATCACGCGCGAAAATTTGGGGGGCCTGGTCAAGTCGCAAGGGCGGCTCGAGGGGGCGGAGCCGCTTCTCGAGGCGGCGCTCTCGACAAAGGAGCGGGTCTTCGGAAAGGAACACGTCGCGGTCGCAAACTCGCTTGCCCAGCTCGGCGATCTCTACCGGTTGCAGGGGAGGTCGGATGAGGCCGAGCAGGCCTTCGGGCGGGCGCTTTCCATTCGCAAGACCGCCATCCGCGAGGTTCCCGTTTTCTTCGCCACCGATCGCAAGCAGGAAAAGAACGAAAAGGCCATCGAATTCGGCGGCGACCGGTCTCGCTCGCTCGCGTTCGGCCGGGCGACCGTCATCGTCGCAAAACCTCAAACGGTCGGCAGCCGGGCGCGAATCCCAGCCGTGGCAGGCGAAACACCTTTGAGAAGCGCGGCGGGGCTCGAAACGACAGAAGTGACCCGGCTCGCGATCCGAAAAATAAGCCTCGTGCCCGGCGATCAGCTCATGCAGTCGGCACGGCAACGGATGGAGGCGGCGAGCGCCTTCCCGAAGCAAGTCGTCGTCTTCGTGCACGGCTTTAACGTCTCGTTCGAGAACGCGCTGCGCCGTGCTGCCCAGATTGCCTATGATTTGGATTTCGACGGTACCCCGTTCCTCTTCAGCTGGCCGTCGCGGGGCAGCATGTGGAGCTACGCGTCCGATCGGGAAAGCGCGGAAATCGCCGTCAATCACTTGAAGGAGTTTATCGAGCAGATCGTCGCCGAGACGCAGCCGACGAAGGTCCACCTCATCGCTCACAGCATGGGGAACGTCGTGCTGCTCAATGCGCTCGAGAAGATCAAGCTCAGCCGAGGCACCCAGCCGAGCTTCCCGTTCTCCGAGATCATCCTTCACTCGCCCGACGTCGACAGCGATCGGTTCGGACAGCTCATGAAAGCGATCGACGGGCTTGGGGCCAACGTCACCCTCTACGCTTCCAAAAACGACCGCGCGCTCGGACTCTCTGGCTGGATTTGGGGAGTGGTCGGGCGCGCAGGGGCGGTGCCCTCCGTCGTGCCCGGGGTCGAGACCATCGACGTCACGGCTGCAGGCTCGAGCCTTCTCGGTCTCAATCACGATCTCTACGCAACGAACCCCGCGATATTCAACGACATGAGGCTCGTGCTTCAGCTCGGCAAGCATCCGCCCGATGCGCGCTCTCCGTCGTTCGAGCCGACTGCGACCGACGACGGGACGTACTGGCTCTATCGGCGGCTCGAAACGAGCAGCAACCGCTAGAGCGTGTCGCCGAGATGGCAAAGAGCCACTTCAAGTCCGTCGACGAATACATCGCCGCCCAGCCCGAGGCCGCCCGCGACGCGCTCGAGCAGGTGCGGAGCGCGATCCGCAAGGCCTTGCCCGGCGCCGAGGAAGTGATCTCCTACAATATCGCCGCCTACAGGCTGCACGGGGCCATCGTGCTCTATTTTGCCGGCTGGAAGCGCCACTTTTCGCTCTACCCCGCCACGGACGGCCTCGTCGCGGCGCTCGGCGACGACGTCGCTCCATATGTCGTCAGCAAGGGGACGATGCGCTTTGCGCTCGCCGACGCCCCGCGTCTCAAGTTGATCCAGCGCATCGCGAAATTCCGCGCTCGTGAGGTCGCCGAGCGCGCCAAGGCGCGCGCGCCGAAAAGACGCTGAGCGCACCGCTCACGCGGTCCTGAGGTAGTATTCGAAATCGATCGGCTGGGGCTCGGCGAAGAAGCGGTCCGCCTCGACCTCCTTGATGGTCGCGAACACGTCGATGAAGCGGGCCCCGAAATAGTCGCGCATGACGGGCGACTGGCGCAGCGTGCCGAGTGCGGCGAACCAGTTCGTGGGCATTGGGTCGGCGGGCTGCGCATAGCCGTTGCCCTCGACGGGCGGACCTGGATCGATCTTGCCCTTTATGCCGTGGTGCACGCCGGCCAGCACCGCCGCCATGGCGAGGTAAGGGTTGGCGTCCGCACCCGACGCACGGTGCTCGACATGGCGCGCCGCGCCCGAGGTCGCCGGGATTCGCAGCGAGACGGTGCGATTGTTGAAGCCCCAGTTGGGTGCTATCGGCGCGTAGCTGGACTTGCGGAAGCGGCGGTAGGAATTGGCGTTGGGCGCGAAGATGGCCATGGCGTCCGCCATCGTTGCCTTCATGCCGCCGATGGCATGGCGCAGGAGCTCGTTGGCCGTCGCGTCGTCGGATGCGAACACGTTGCCGCCGTCCCCGCCGGCGAGACTGACGTGAAGATGCATGCCGCAGCCTGACCACTGCGAGTAGGGCTTGGCCATGAAGCTCGCAATCATGCCGTGCCGCTCGGCAGTCGCCTTCACGAGCCGCTTGAACTGGATCGCATCATCGCACGCCTGGAGCGCATCGGTGCGATAGCGCAGCCCGATCTCCATCTGGCCGGGCGAGTACTCGGAGAGCAGGGCCTCGAGCGGCAGTCCTTGCATCTCCGCCGCCCTGTAGAGATCGCGGAAATAGGGCGCGAAATCATCGAGGTCCTGAAGATTGTAGCCTTGGAAATGTCTCTGCTGGGCCGGGACGGTGAGACCCTTGGGCGGCTTCGGGGCTCCGGCGAGCGCACTGTCGCGGTCGAACAAGTAGAACTCGAGCTCCACCGCCGCGACGGGCCTGAGAGCGAGATCCTCGAAGCGCTCGATCACGCGGCGCAGCGCGTGGCGCGGCTCCGCCAGCGCACCAGCGCCGTCGATCTCGTAGAAGGAGCCCAGGTATTGCGCTTGCGGCTCGAGGGCCCATGGCACGCGCTTGAGCGTGCCCGGCACCGGCCAGAGCAACTGATCCGCGTCGCCGATCTCCCAGATGAGACCCGTCTCCTCGACGTCACGGCCCGTGACGTCCATCGACATGGCAGAGGACGCGAGGAAGCGCCCGCTCTCCCAAGCCGGCAGCAGCTCGGAACGCGTCAGCAGCTTGCCGCGTTGCACGCCGGCGAGATCGGTGAAGATGGCGACGGCCTGGCGGATATCGGGATTGGCTTCGAGGAAAGCGCGCGCCTCCTTGGCGAGGTCCGCCTTGGGTGCGGGGCTGATCATGCTTCGTCCTTCGCCTTCGATGGCTTTTTTCTCGCGACCGGCCGCTCGCTAAGCTCGCGCCATTGCGCCATCGAGGACGTCGAGGGCCTGCTCGATATCGGCTGACCGCGTCTCCGGGCAAACCAGCATCATGTTGTGGAACGGCGTGATCACGACTCCTCGATTGAGACAGTAGAGGTGCAACGCGTGCTCCATTTCGCTGTGCGCGAACAGCTTGGCCTCGCCCCCGTTGCGCGGCGGCACCCGCGCCGCCACGATCTCGGTGCGAAGGCCGACCCGCACGACGTGCCAGGGTGGGCCGTGATGGGCGATAAGCGCGGCAATGCCGTCTTGCAGGGCCTCGGACAGCGGCATCGCCCGCGCATAGACCTCGTCGGTCAGAATCTCCTCGAGCACCGTGCGCATGCACGCGAGTTGCAATGCGTTGCCGCTGAGCGTGGTGCCGATGCCGCTGTAGCCTGCCTCATGCTCACCGAGATAGGCGCGGATGCTGCGGTCGACGTCGGCCGACCAACCATAGACGGCGGCCGGGACGCCGCCCGCGATCGGCTTTCCGAGCACGAAGAAGTCCGGCTCGAGGCCGTGCGTGGCCGTGTATCCGCCGGGGCCTGAGCTGATGGTGTGCGTCTCGTCGATGCAGAGCAGGGTCCCGTACCGGCGCGTCAGGCGCCTCAGCGCGTCGTGGTAGCCCGGCTCGGGCAGAACCATGCCGCAGTTCGTCATCACGGGCTCGGCGAGCACGAGTGCGATGTCGCCGCCTTCGAGCGCCTGCTCGAGGGCGTCCGCGTCGTTGAACTCGATCACGGTTGTCGCCTCCGTGATGTCGCGCACCTCGCCGACTAGCCCGGGACGATTGCGTGCCTTGCCCTCCTCGAGGGCGACGAACGTATCGTCGACGGCGCCGTGATAGCAGCCATTGAAGACCAGGATCTTGCGGCGACCGGTCGCCGCCCGCGCCCAGCGAATGACCGAGCGGTTGGCGTCCGATGCCGTGGCGGTCACCTGCCAGATCGGCAGCCCGAAGCGCTTGGCGAGAAGCTCCCCGACAATGGCGGTGTCGGCGCTCGGCAGCATGACGGTAAGTCCGCGCTCGGCCTGCCTGCGGAGCGCGTCGGCGATCGGCGCCGGCGAATGGCCGAACATGGCGCCGGTGTCGCCCAGACAGAAATCGACGTAGCGATTAGCGTCCGCATCCTCGAGCTCTACCCCGCGAGCCTCGACAATGAACAGCGGAAATGGCGTGCCCCAATCCACCATCCAATGCATGGGCACGCCGCCGAGCCAGTGGCGGGCGGCCTCCTCGGAGAGCGCCTGCGAGCGCGGGTTGCGCCGGGCGAAAAGCGCTCGCTCGGCCTCGAGCATGGCGACGACGCGGTGAGGCGGGACGCCGCTTTGTCGACTGTCCATGGAGGGGGCACCTTCGTGGCGGCGGGATCGGGGCCACGGCACTCTACTGAGGCCGGAAGGGAATGGTAAAGTGAACTCGATATGCGGCCGCGCGATGGACCCCGTGCCGATGACCCTGTTCCCCGGGTAACAGAAGGAAGCCACGTTCCTGGTCAATTCTGCTCCCACGCGAAATTCGCGTCCGAGAGCAATCGAGAGGGACCGAATGACCAAGATCAGGCTTGACGTATTCGAGGGCGGAACGGCCTCCGCGACGATCACGATTCCCGTTTGGGTGATCAGGGGAGCATCGAAAATGCTGCCCAAGCTCGCCGGAAAGGAGCTCCGAGACCACATCGACGTCGACCGGATCGTCAAAATGACCAGAGATCCGGAGGCGAACGGCGTCATCCTCGATATCGAGGATCACGCGGGGAAAGAACGCGTTGTCATCTCGATCGTCCGCGACGAGTGAGCTGTCGGCGTCGGGGGGATGAGCGCGCGTCGTCGCGCAATTTTGCAGGGGGGCCATGTACAAAAACGTTCCAGCCGGATTCGTCCGAACCTTTGTGCCCCTCTTGGCGGCCATCTGCTTGGCGGTCTTCGCCCAATCCGCGCCGAGAGCTTGGGCAGAGCCCGCCGCCGCCGAGCAGCAGAAGGCCGCCGAGCTTGCCGACCTCTTTCAGCGCTGGCGGGAGACCCAGGACGCCGAGGAGAAAATCGCGCTCGGCGAGCGCGCGCTTCTCCTCGAGCCCAAGCTCTCGTCGTGGACGCTCAACATTGCGCGCGACAGCTTGAAGGGCGAGCTTTGGTTCGGCCTCGGCAGCGCGTATGCGAGCCGGGCGCTCGGCGTGCGCGCCGAGAACCTCGAGAAATCCATTGCGCACTTCGAGTTCGCGCTCACGGTCTTCACCCGCGAGGCGGACCCGCAGAATTGGGCCAGCACGCACAACAATGCCGGCATCGCCTATTGGGGCCGCATCCGCGGCGATCGCGCCGACAATCAGGAAAGGGCCATCGCCCACTTCGAGGCCGCGCTCACCGTCTTTACGCGCGAGGCGTTCCCGCAGCCGTGGGCGCAGCTCGAGAACAACCTTGCGGCGACCTACTTTAACCGTATCCGAGGGCAGCGTGCCGCCAACATAGAGGCCGCCATCGAGCACTTCGAGCAGGCGCTGACGGTGCTCACGCGCGAGGCCGCGCCGCAGCTGTGGGCTGCGGCCCAGAACAATCTCGGCAGTGCCTATCAGGGCCGCGTCCAAGGCGAGCGCGCCCAAAATCGAGACAGGGCGATCGAGCACATCGAGGCGGCGCTCACCGTATTCATGCGCGAGGCGACGCCCCGCGAGTGGGCGCAGAGCAAGCGCAACCTGGCGCTGGCCTATCTCGACCGCACGAGCGGCGAGCGCGCCGAAAACGTTGAGACGGCGATCGCGCATCTTAAGGATGCGCTGACCGTCTTCACCGAGGATGCGTTTCCGCAGGAGTGGGGGACGACCCAGCGCGCGCTCGGCAACGCGTACGCGAGCCGTCTCAGGGCGAGCGGACGAGCAACCGGCACACGGCGATCGCCGCCTACCAGGGCGCGCTCACCGTCTTCACCCGCGACGCGAGCCCACTCGATCACATGCGCACTGCCCGAAGCCTCGGCCGCGAGCATCTCGAAGCCGGCGATTGGGCCAAGGCGGGCGAAGCCTACGCGTCGGCGCGCGAGGCCTTTCTCTTGCTGTTCAACCAGGGGCTCGAGGAAAGCGAGACGCGCGCGCTCATCGCCGACGCCGGACCGCTGTTTGCCGAAGCGGCGTTCACCGCGCTCAATCGCGGCGAACCCGAGACCGCTCTTCTCCTCGCCGACGAGGGCCGCGCCCGGCTGCTCTCCGTCTCCTTGAAGCTGCAAGGGCTTGAGCTTCCCGACGAACAGCGCATCCGCCTCGACCGGCTCCGCGCCGAGATCCGCGCCGCGCGCGCCGACGTCGAAGCGACGCACGGGCCCGAACACGCCGCAGCGCTCGACAAGCTCATCGACCTGCGCCAGGACCTGCTCGATCTCGTCACGGCCGCGCAAGGAGCCGAGCGCAAGGGCGCTTCCGCGCTCGACCGCGCCCGGGCGGCCGTCGGCGCCGAGAGCGTCATCGCCGTCCCGATCGTCACCGACATGGGCGGAAAGATCGTGATGACCGGGGGCGGCAAGGACAAGAGCCTCTCTGTGATCGACGCGCCGGAGCTCACGACCCAGCGTCTCTCGGCGCTCCTCGCCGGCGAAGGCGACGATGCCACCTCGGGATGGCTCGCCGCCTATTTCATCAACTATCTGGATCGCGTCGAGCAGCGGAGGCGCTGGCCGGAATGGGCCGCAGCGATCGACGATCTCGGACCCGAGCTCTGGCGCCTATTCGGGGCCCGCCTGGACGCGAGCCTGAAACAGCGCGGCGTCAAGCCCGGCACGCGGCTCGTGTGGCTGCCGTCGGGCTGGCTCGGTGTCCTCCCCCTCGGGCTCGCTCAGGACCCGTCGAGCGGGCGGCGCCTCGCCGACGCCTACGAGATCGTCTACGCGCCGAACCTCGAGGCGCTCGCCGCCGCGCACGATGCTGTGGCCCGCGACACCGCAGCCTCCTCGCTCGCCGTCGTCATCAATCCGACCGGCGACCTCCCCGGCACCGAGAAGGAAGGCTCCCTCGTCGCGTCGCACTTCGCGAGCGCAGCGCGCACTGTGCTGAAGCGCGACGCCGCCACGCCCGACGCGGTCCTCGCGGCCCTCAAGGGACGCACGCACTGGCACTTCGCCTCGCACGGCACGTTCTCGTGGAGCGATCCGCGCCGCTCCGCGCTGGTGATGGCCGGCACGGCACGCCTCAGCGTCGACCGGCTTCTCGGCGCCGACGGGCTCGGCCACCCGCGGCTCGTCGTGCTGTCGGCGTGCGAGACGGGCCTCACCGAGATCACGGCCAACCCGGACGAGTTCATCGGGCTCCCCGGGACCTTCCTCGCCCTTGGCGCCGCCGGCGTGATCGGCACGCTGTGGCCGGTCAACGACGCGGCAACCGCGCTCCTCATCGCGAAGTTCTATGACCTGCACAGGGGCGACGGTCTCGTTCCGCCCGCGGCTTTGAGCAAGGCGCAGGCGTGGCTCCGCCAATCGACAAGAGACGAGCTCGACGCCTATGCCCAGGCTGCGGCCGGACAAGGACGCCTCGAGGGGCGCCACCTCGCCGAGATCGGCGAGGAGCTCGGCGCGGGGGGCCTTGCGCAATCGCGCAACAGGGCGCTGGCCGAATGGACCAAACGCGATAGTTCGGCATCCCTCTCGCCGAGCTCGGCCGACCTCTCCGACCCCGAGCGCCCCTACGCCCACCCCTACTACTGGGCCGGCTTCATCTACACCGGGCTTTAGGGGCGGTCGCTCCGTAGCGGCATTGTCGGCACGGAGTCTCCCGCCTCTAACCCTCAGGAGAGTTCGCACTGGATCGCCAGCGTCGGCGCTCGTAGTCTGCGTGCGACCCATCCCTATCTGTTCGGTCCGTCGAGCGATCGCCCGCGAGCAAACCAAATGACCCGTGACCGAGTCGCGCTCATTGGGCTTTTGTTCTGGGGGCTTCTCATGATCGTTCCCGACCTTGCGCGGGTCGTAAGACCGCTGGCCTCGTTCGGCTTCTATGCCAACAGCGACGGACTGATCTACGACGTGTCCGGTCCCTTTCCGGACGAGGCCGCCTCGCCGGCGTGGAAGGCCGGGATCCGCGAAGGCGACCGGCTCGACCTCGCGCTCATGCGCTGCTTTCCCTATGACGCCGGCACCTGCGGGAGTGTGCTAGCAGCGACAGGGGGCATCCAATTCGTCGTGCCCGGCCGCGTCGCCACGCTCGACCTCGTCGCGACGCCCGAAAATGCCGCGAGACGCGTGACGCTCACGGCAGAGGTCCGCCCGACAAACTGGGTCCTCCGGGGCGTCTTGCTGCTCAATCAGGTGGCCGGAATTCTGGTCGTGCTCGCGGCGGCGTGGCTGGTGTGGACCCGTCCGGGGGGAATGAGCTGGGGTTTCTTCCTCTATGTGTTGTGGTTCAACCCGGGGCAGAGCTTCGAGTTTTATGCCCTCCTGCAGCAGCACCCGCCGCTGCTGCTCGCCCAGAACGCAGCCGGCTCGATTGCCGAGGCCGTGGCCTATGCCGGGCTGCTGCTATTTGCCATGCGCGTTCCCACGGATCTCGCCGCGCCCGAGTGGCGGCCGCTGGAGCGTGCCCTTCCCATCGTGGCGTTCCTGTTCGCAGCGGCGATGATCGCCTCCTATGGGTGCCTGTTCGGCTACCAGACGGAGACCCTGACCAGGGCAACGATCCTGATGGGCTTTGCAGTCGATCTCTGCGCCCTGGCTATTCTCGTCAAACGAAGCGAGACGCAGTCCCCGGCGGATTATCAGCGAATTCGCTGGGTGATCTGGGGATGTCTCATCGGCCTGCCCGCGTTCATCATCGCCGATCTCGCCGAGGGCACCACTTTCTTCAATACTTCGTGGGGCGACTTCACGCCTCCTGAGCCCGTTATCGGCCTGCTCTACCTCGTCAACGGCATCCTCTGCCTCTTCGTCTTCGAGGCGGTCCGCCGGAACCGGGTGGTTCATGTCTCGATCCCGCTGAGGCGCGTAACCATTCTCGGGCTCACGCTCAGCATTCCCGTTCTGCTGCTCCATAACGCGGTCGAGCGCGTTCGCGAAAGCTTCGAAGTGCCGAGCTTGACCTGGCTCGGTATCGGAGCGGTTGTCCTCTTTCTCATCTCCCGACTGCACGAGGTGGCGGTCGAGCACGCCGACCGCTACTTCAACAGGGCGCTCGACAGGGCGGAGGCCGAGCTGGGTCATGCCATCTTGGAGGCAAAAGACCTGAACCAGATCGATCGGCTAATATCCGACGGTCCGGGTCGTGTGCTCGGGCTCGCCTCCGCCGCAACGTTCCGCAATGCGGGAGCCGACTTTCGCCGGCTCGACAACGGGGACGGCTGGAACGACACCGAGACGCGAACCATTCCTGCCGACGAGCCGTTGCTCGCGCCCCTAGCCAAGGGAGCGTCCTTCAGCATAGGCGACCGTGACGCCAGCGCCATGAGACTGCCGTCAGGCCTGGAACGGCCGGTCCTCGCCGTTGCGGCGGCCAATCGAATTCGCTGCTTTGCCGTCGCGCTTTATGGAGCCCACGCGTCGGGCGCCGACATCAATACGTACGAGCGCGCCATGCTGAGCCGTCTCGGCGATCACGCTGCCGATGCCTACGCTCGGGTGGAGGAACTCGACCTCAGAAGCAGGATTGCGGCACTCGAAAACGAGTTGATGGCGATCCGCTCGGGCCAATAGGGATGCGATCCCCGGAAGGGCCGCTTGAACCTAGGCCTCCCACGAGAGCTTTCGATTTGGAGACGGCTCGGCTTTCTGGGAGGGCAGGCTACTCGTCATCACCCGCCCGGTAACAGTGGCTTGAGACCACAGCCTATTCCAGTATCCCTCGTCCCCCGCCACCGCGACAGCGCGGCCAAGTCGCGTGCGCTGACCCTCGGACAGGACGTCCAGCATTCTCGCCCACAGAGTATCGATGTTGTACATGCCGCGCATCTGATCGAGACAAACTGGCACCACTGATTGGATCGGGAGGCGAAGGTCCAAGGCCACCGCGAGTAGCGCCTTGCCGATGGACTGCGCCTTGGGGCTCTCGCCACGATCGAGGTTGTAAGGAGGACTCCAATCCAAGATGGGCTGCAGCTGGTCAATGTGAGTGTGCACGGCAAGGACCGGGGGATAGCGGCGCTCGGCCCGGGCCGTGACCCGCAGAGCATCGAGCACTCGGCGATCTCGTCCGCGCTCGGGGCCCATCGCAGAAGTAACCCATATCAGGAGATCGCAGTGTTGGGCCTGCGTCTTGAGGCTTTCGATGGCGACTTCGTCGGCCTCGATGCCAGGACTGTCGATCAATAATGCCTCGGCCACTCCCTCACGCTTGAGCTCATAAGCCCTAAAGCCCTTGGTCTGGCCCGACACGTCGGCCGTGGTCTTGATCTCTCGGAAGAGAGCGCCGATGAGGCTCGACTTGCCGGCAGCCACCTGGCCCCCGACCAGGATGCGCAATGGCTTCGCCTTCTCCTGCGAGGCTGTCTCTTTCGTGTCGCCCCTCGCCGTGGACCTCGGGTAAGGGACGCAGGCGTCCGCAGTAGAGGTCGATAGCGGCGCGGCCCACTTCCCGCACATAGGCGGAGGCGAGGCGGCGGCCAAGCTCATTTCGCTCCCAATCGTGAAGCCGCTGCGACGCTTGCTCCCGCGTCTCGTGTGTAACGCCAGATGCCGGTCTCGTGAGCTGGGTGAGATGCCAAAGGTCGTGTGCCGCCTCCATCACGCCGATGACCGACCGCCACTGGTAGATGGACATGGCCTGACCGACCGTCAGACTGTCGCCGAATGGAATATTCTCGCGCACCACGCGATCGAGCGCGTCGCTGACGCGCCCGACGAGCGCCAAGAGCTCGGGGACGGTGAATCTCCACAGGGGATTGTCCTCGCCGGAAAACATGGATTGGCCAACCGCGTCGATCGTGCGGGTGCCGAGGGCAAGGAAGGCATTGCGGCTGTTGAGCCTTCCCGGATCGACATCGTTGGCAATCGTCCGCACTACATCCCAGGCCACGGCCTCGCGCTCGGTCCAGAGGGGGTCCGAACGCCTAAGCTGGTCGCGCAGCTGGTGTCGATTGGCCGTCGCCTCCTTGAGGAACGAAAGCTCGAAGCCGTAAACGGCAAGCCCGACGAGGAAGGCGCCAGCAGCCCACGCGAGGATGAAACCGTTCTCCCACAGCCAAAGCGAGCCGAGCAACATGAGCGAGCCACCGGGCAGCGCGAGCGCCACGATCAGCATCGCGGTACGAATGTAGCCAGCGGCCCGCGTCGCCTTGTTCATCCGGTTTCTCGCTTACCGACCGCTGATGCCCGCTCACCCGCGAGACGGAGCAGAACTCAGGGCATTCTTGTAGGCTGACGCGACGCCCGCCGGACCGTGTCCGGCGAATTCTGCTGTGAAGAAAGTGAGAGTAGCATGCGGCTCCAACGACTGCATAGGTCGTCGCACCCCCTTTCCCCATGGCCGGAGGGTTAGATCACGCCCCATTCGGGAAAGGCATCGGCGGTGTGTAGTTGGTGTGGAGCAGCTGGATATCGGTCTCAGCTTCTAATTGGGGGAGAAGCGATGTGCCGGCTCGATGGCGCGTTCCATGATCTAGATAAGTGCCCGGCTGGTCCTTTATGGCGGACAGCATCCTGTGACAGAAAACGAAAAACAGGCCCGCGGCGAAGCCGCGGACCTGCTTTGCGTTCAGCTAGTTATTTTACGGCTTAGGCAGCGGCTGATCCGGCTGGCGTACGAGCACGGAGCAGCCACCCTTCATGATGGGCATTGGACACGTCCAACCGTCCGCTTGCGCCGTCCCTCCGAAGCCGGTGACAGCTAACAAAGCCAACGCCGAGGCTGCGACTAATGATTTCAGCATTTTCGTATCTCCTTGAGTTAGCAATTCTTCACCTGCCGCGCGCCACTTGTGCGCGGCGTCATTGCGAGCGTCGCTGCCCGCTAATTCACGCGTTAAGGATCAATGCGGGGGCATTTCGCCCTGAGCGCGTTGGGTGGATCATGAAGGAACGTGCGCGCGGGCGCTGTGGTATTTGCCACTCCGCACCGGGGTCACGGAGGAGGCCGCCATCGCTGCCCGTATTTTACGGGGCTCTTATGACCCAAGGCGACAGTTTCGATTGTCCGCTTTTTGGCGCACGCAAGAATGGCCGCCTGCGTCAGCAACGACTTTAAGCATACCCCGTGCCATTGCTCGCGGTTACCGCGAAGCGTAAGTTTGTGGGCCTGTTCCCTCGTGGAGCGAGCGATGGCCGATCCGAGCAGCCGACGCAAGCTGGCCGCGATCCTGAGCGCGGACGTGGTGGGCTATTCCCGGCTTGATGGCGGCCGACGAGGCTGCCACCGTCACGACCCTCAAGTCCTATCGCGACGTCATCGCCCGCATCACCGCGCGCCATGGGGGTCGCGTCGTCAACGCGCCGGGCGACGCGCTTCTCGCCGAGTTCCCTAGCGCGGTCGAGGCGGTCCACGCCGCGGTCGAGATCCAGCAATCGCTCGAAGAGGAGAACGGCGCGCTCGAGCCGGACCGGCGCATGAGGTTCCGCATCGGGGTCAACCTCGGCGATGTGATCGAGGAGGCCGACGGCACGATTTACGGTGACGGCGTCAACATCGCCGCGCGCATGGAGTCGCTCGCCGAAGGCGGCGGCATCTGCGTCTCCTCCGCCGTCCACGACGCCGTCGAGGGCAAGGTCTCGTTCGGCTTCGAGCCTCTCGGCGAGCAGCATGTCAAGAATATTGCAAAACCGGTCCGCGCCTACCGCGTGCACGCGGAGCCAGGCTCGATTTCGCGCCGCTTTCGCCTTCCGAAAATTCGAGCAAAGCAGCTCTGGATGCCCGCCGCCGCCCTCCTTCTCATCCTCGCGGTAGGCTTCTGGGGCATGAAGGATTGGAATGCCGGTCCGCCGCTGCACGACAAGCCATCCATTGCCGTATTGCCCTTCGACAATTATGGCGATGATCCCAAATGGCAGCGGTTCGCGGACGGGATGACCGAGGACATCATTACCGATCTCTCCCACTCCAAGAGCCTCGCCGTCATCGCCCGCAATTCCACCGAGGTCTACAAGGGCAAGCCGATCGACATCCGACAAGTGGGTCGCGATCTCGGCGTGAAATACGTTCTCGAGGGGAGCATCCAGTCATTGGGCGAGCGCGTTCGCGTGACCGCGCAGCTGATCGAAGCCGCCTCCGGCAGCCACGTCTGGTCCGAGCGCTACGACCGGCCGGTCGAGGACCTGTTCGCCGTGCAGAACGAGGTCACGCAGCAAATTGCCGCCACGATAGCCGGCTCGGAGGGGGCAGTCGCGGAGGCCGAGCGCAGCGTTCTCAGGCGCAAGCCGCCAGCTAGTCTGACCGCCTTCGACACCTACTTGCTGGCCATGGAGGCGAAGCACAAGGTGACAAAGGAAAGTCTGACCGAAGCAGAGGGCTTGTTCCACAAAGCTCTCGATCTCGATCCGAAATTGGCGCGAGCTTACTACGGGCTGGCCACTGTCCAGTTCTATTTGATCGACCTAGGCTTGGCACCCTCTGTCGAGGAGGCGCTGTCAAAGATGATGGACGCGGCCGAGAAGGCGGTGGAGCTCGACCCCGACGACGGCAATTCGCACTTGGCTCTCGGCGGGGCCTACGCATATCACGGGAAGGCGGAGCAAGCTCTTGCCGAATTCAACAGGGCTGAAGCTCTTTCACCCTCTGACGCGGACTTGCTGCTCGTAGTCGCTTGGTCTCTGCCGGGGTTCGGTCAATCCGGACGGGCTGTGAGCCTCGCGGAGCAGGCGCTGAAGCTCAACCCCCATTATCCCGACTGGTACAATCAAGGGCTCAGTGCCGTGTTCTTTTTCGGCGAGCAGTACGACAAGGCGGTGAAATACCGATTGCTCGTGAAGGAACCCCTCGCACTCGACTACGCGTTCCTGGCCATGAGCTATGCCTATTTGGGTCGGACGGCTGATGCAGCGGCAGCTGCCGCCAACGTCGCAAAGCTCGATCCCAACTGGATCGCGGAACGATATCTCAGCGAGGGGGGCGGCTATGCGGAAAAGGAAGCCGAGCTGTTTGTCGATGGCGCGCGGAAGGCGGGACTACCCGACTGCGTACCTGCAGACAAACTCAAGGACATGCCCGATCTGATCCGCGTCAAGTCCTGCGACCAGGAACGCGCCAAAATATCCGGGTGACCCACTCCTGTCCCAATGCTGCGGTCGATGAACGGTCCTAATCGCGCTCGATGGCGCCGCGGGCCGCGGCCTTCGCCAGCAGCTCCGCCGCGACCTCCGAATCCTTTTCTTCCGTCAGGTTGAAGGCATAGTTGCCCTCGCCCTCCTTGCCGAGAAGCGGGTTCTTGGAGAGCTTGACGATGGCCTTCTCGCTGAGGCCATGGCCCGCGAGCAGCTCGCCGAAGGGCGTCTCGGCCGGCTTGATGGCGGACTTGCCCGCGTGATCGGAGAAGAACCGGCAATATTCGACCATGGCCTCGAGCGGCCCCGCCGAGCAGTGCACTCCGTTGGTCGCGGTCCTTACATCTCGGAGCCCGAACTGGCGCTTCCTGTCCAAGAGCGTCTTGCGGATCGACCCGGCCATCGCGCGCGACGGGTCGGTCGCCCCGGTCATCTCCTGTCTCAGGATCTCCCATCCCGTGTCGGTCCAGCACTCGAAGACGACGATCGTGCGGCCCGCCGGCGTGAAGTGCATGAGCTGGTAGGGGTGGAACGGGTTCAACACCGCGATCGGCTCCCCGGCCACCTCGACGAGGATAAAGTATTTTCCGCTGGCGATCTTTTTGCTGCCGAGACTGTCGGCAATGACATTGAGGGCGAAGGCCGAGACGTCGGGAAACTCCTCGAGAAACTGATGAGCGCCGAGAATGCGGTGCTCGACGCCCTTGCATTCGGCGACGAGCTTCTTTCTCGTCGGCTGCGAAAGCGCCCCCTCCCCCAGCCTCGAGACGCGATTGATCACGCCGTAGTGCGCCTCCATGATTCGATACTTTGCGAGGTACGGGCCGTTCAAGACGCGGATGGCCCCGGTCTTCACGCCGTGGGAGCGCAGCGACGAGAAGACGAGCTCGAGAATTGGCTCTACGCGCACGCCTTCGCTGAGGGCCAGCACCTCGGGCTTCAGGAACACCACGCAATGGTTGCGCGCGCTGAGCCCCCGGTAGCCGATCGGCCGAATCCACTTCTCCGCGGCATTCTCCTCCTCGGAGAGCTCGGACACGGCGTCGAGAATCTTCGCAGTCAGATCCATCCCGTGGCCTCGCTCTTGCCCGAGGCCGCATAGTGCGCGTAGAGCGCGACCGCCCGTCCCTCGCTGACCGGCTGGCCGCAGCCGTCGAGCCACGAAAGAGCCTCTCTGAGCATCCGCCCGTCGCGCCTCGGCCCGGGCGCCGGAGGGCCCAAGTCCTGGCCGAAGTCGACGGCAAAGACGTCCGCGCCGTCGGTCCGCAAGCTGTGAAAGAGGGAGATCGGACAAAAACCGAGCCTATCCAGCACCGCCGCGAGGCGGATGACCTGATGATCGAGGCGGCTTGCCGCGGCCGGCGTCTCGCGCAGGAAATCGGCAAGGTTGTACGGAACGTATTGCTCCATCAGGAGCGCCCGTCCGGCACAATAGAGCTTGGGCGTGCGGATTCCTTCGCGGTCGAGGAGCCGGCGTCGTTCGACCCAGTCTTGCGCAATCCCGGTGAGAGATTGCGTCAACGAAAACCCGACGATGGCCTTAAGCAGCACGTCGTGGACGTTCCCGCCCAGCACGACGCGAAACCGGTAGATGTAGGTTTCGGCGCCGCCGCGCGTCCAATCCTGCACCTCCTCGAGGATCACGTCCGGCGACGGCTCGCCGATCACGCCCAGGCGCCAAAGCGCTTTGGGTAGGGACCTCACCTTGGCGAGGCCGCACAGCTCCTTCTCCAGAACTCCATGGACTAGCCATCGGACCTCTCGCGCCGGGCAAATGGTGAACGGCTGGCCGCCGCGACATCGCTTATCGCCTGCTCGCCGGAAAGCTGCAACAGCACGCCCGTGGGGAACGCGCGCGGAACGGCGGGGCGCCGCCTTCCCGCGTGGCGGTCACCAGGGCGGCGCGGCGTGGTTGATGGAGGAATTGGCAGGGTTTAAGGTCGGTTCGGACGGTCGGGACTACCGCTGCCTCAAGAAGGCGAGCGAGGTTCAGGTCATGTCCCAGATGCTCAAGCTCGTTGCTGCGATCGTCCTCGGTGCCGGCGTGATCGGCGCCGCCGGCTTGGCGCGTGCCGATGAGTGGGTCGACCGGGAGTACTACGACGACGATTTCGGCGATGGCGATTTCGGCGGGGCCTACGAGCGCTATGTCGTGACGCCGCCGCCGCCGCCCCCGCCGCCACCCGTCGTCATCTACCGCGAGGTGCCCGTTGCGGTTCCGGAGTTCGCTCCGCCCGTCTACGGCTGGGTCGACATGCGCCCGCCGAGCTGCGGCGAATACCGGTACTGGGACGGCGATGAGTGCCTCGACGCGCGCGACGACCCGCCATACGTCGGCCCGCGATGGTGAGCCCGGGACCCGGCGCTACTCCGCCATTTGCTCCCCCGACCCGCCGAACGCGGCGGGAAAATCCTTGAGCTTCGGGAGGCCGTCCCGCATCGGCAGCACGGTCTCGGCGTAGTTGACGTGGACGGCAGGGCGAAACGTCAGCGTCGGCAGCGTGGCCGCGTACACGTCGATCAGCCCCAGCGGCGGGTGGTTGGTCATCAGGTGGCCCCCGCACCTCTTGCAGTATTGCCGCTGGCTTCCGGGACTCTTCTGGAACATGCCGATGCTCTCGGCTCCTGCCGTAACGCGCACGGCCTCCGGCTTCCACAGCGTGAACGCGTTGACGGGTGCGGCCGACCACGAGCGGCACGACCGGCAGTGGCAATACCCCATGGCCTCGGGCTCGCCAGACACCTCGAGCTCAACAGCCCCGCAGAAGCATTCGCCCTTGTAAGTCGCCATTGCTCTACTCCATTCGTTTCTTTGCGGCGCGTTCGGCCGTTTCTCACGCTTTGGGGCGGCGAGCCGAATGTGCTCGGCATCGCCGCACCGCCAGTTTAACCCGCCTTGCGCTTCTGCGCTTGCGCCGGTTGCGGAATGCGCATGTCGGCGCCGGTCACGCGCCTCACCTCGGTGATCGAGTTGTAGGGGAAATTGATCGCCGCGTGGGCCTTGCGGATCGACTCCTCGTCCGGCCCGGACATGAAGCAGAAGGCCTTGCCGTCCTTCAGATTCACGTGCGCGGCGTGGCCGAAGGCGCCGAACTGGCCGGCTGCCTCGTCGAGCGCGTCGAAGTTCGCGAAGAACTCCTCCTCGGTGAGCTCCTGCTCTGGGAAGCTGCCCTTGGTCTTGTCGTGGGTGTCGATGAAATATTTCATGTGCGGGTCTCCTACGTCCACTGTCGGTTTCAGTCGTGTAATTACACATGTCAGGTGTCGCTTATGCGCTCGTTCGGACTCCTCCTTCCAGTTCGTGCTCGGGAAGATCGGCGGCGATTGCGACCTTCTCACGCCGCGCGAATGAGATCGTCGAGGTCGTTGCGGATCTGGTCCCAACTCCGGTCGCCTAGCCTCTTCTGAAGCTCGTGCTGCGCCTTCTCCCATAGGGGCAGCGCGCCGCGCAACCGCGACCGCCCCTTCTTTGTTATCTTCAACGTACGGCTTCGCCGCCACCCTTCGTTCCCGAGCGCGATCAACCCTTCCGCCTCGAGCGGGCGCAAATTCCGGGTCAGCGTGCTGCGGTCCATACCCATGAGCTTGGCCAGCGCCGTGATGGAGAGAGCCTTGTCTGCCGCCGTCGCAACCAGGACGGAAAGCTGCGTCGCTCGCAGCCCGGCAGGGCGCAACGCGTCGTCGTAGGCTCGCGTCACGGCGCGTGCCGCGGTCCGCACCCTGTGGCAGGCGCAGCTTGCAAGGATTTCCCGTTCGGTCATGCCACCTCTCGCGTGTCGTGCATATGCACTATACAACGTCGTGGCCGTTGTCAATGCGAAGGTCCAATCATGAGGGCGCTCGCATGGTCGGCTTCCCCGACTTCCGACGAGAATGTTTACGGAGAAAAGGGCCATCCCCATCGGGGCCCTGTTCCCTGTGGAACAGCTAGTCCTCTCCGCTCAGGCGAAAACCGACTTTCAATTCGTATCGAGCATCGACGCTCTTGCGTCCTGGGTCAACTCATGAGGTTATCGTGAGCCTCCACTTCGATACCTTGAAGGACAAGTGGCCCTCGACGCCCGCGGCGTATGACACCGCGCCGCGCTTCGACAGAGACGCGCGCGCCCGCCTCGATTCGATCGATCTCCTGCGCGGCCTTGTCATGGTCGTCATGGCGCTCGACCACACGCGGGATTTCTTCGGCACCGGCGGCATGAATCCGCGCGATGTCGCCGATCCGGCGCTGTTCCTGACGCGCTGGATTACTCACTTCTGTGCGCCCATCTTCATATTTCTCGCCGGCGTGTCGGCCTACCTCTACGGCACGCGCGGACGCAGCACCGCCGAGATCAGCCGCTTTCTCGTTACGCGCGGTTTCTGGTTGATCGTGCTGGAATTCACGCTCGTACGCCTTGGCTGGACATTCTCAGCGGGCTTCGGCTTCTTCGCCATGCAAGTGATCTGGGCCATTGGCGCCTCCATGATCGTGCTCGCCGGCCTCGTGTGGCTGTCGCGTGCTGAGATCTGCGCCATCGCGATCGTCATGATCGTCGGGCACAACCTGCTCGACGGCATTCATGCCGCGGACTTCGGCTCGGCCGGCTGGATCTGGAATATCCTGCACGAGCCCAAGCGCCTGACCTTGGCACCCGGCGTGCAGCTTTACGCCCTCTATGCTCTCATACCTTGGGCCGGCGTGATGGCATTCGGCTACGCGCTTGGGCCCGAGTTTGCGCGGCCCTCATCGGAGCGCCAGCGGCGCTTTCTCGTTCTCGGCGCGACGATCACGGCAGGATTCGTCGCGCTGAGATTGAGCAACCTCTACGGCGATCCTGCTGAGTGGCAAGTCCAGGAGACAACGCTCTCGACCGTGCTCTCGATGCTCAATGTCGAGAAGTATCCGCCATCGCTGCTCTACCTCATGATGACGCTCGGGCCCGGGCTGATGCTGCTCGCCGCCTTCGAGCGGGCGCGCGGAACTCTCGCGACTTGGATCACGACCTTTGGCCGCGTGCCGCTTCTCTACTACGTGGCGCACATCTTCCTCATCCATGCGCTCGCAGTCGTTGCGGCCTGGGTCATGTTGGGCGACACGTCATGGCTTTTCGGCGCGCTGCCGTCGAACAAGCCGGCTGGGTGGGGATTTGGCCTGCCCGTCGTCTACGCCGTGTGGCTACTGGTCGTCGTCACGCTCTACCCGATGTGCCGCTGGTTCGCGCACGTCAAGCGCCGGCGCGATGATTGGTGGCTGAGCTACCTCTAGGCTCATTGCGGCTCCGAGCTGCACGCCCTCGGGGCCGCCCCTATCGGCCCGCCCTATTTCAGGCTCGGGAAGTTGAACTCGGCGCCGGCGCGGATTCCCGTCGGCCAGCGGGCCGTGACCGTCTTGAGCCGCGTATAGAAGTGCACGCCCTCGGGCCCGTAGATCGCGTGATCGCCGAACAGCGACCGCTTCCAGCCGCCGAACGAGTGATAGGCGACGGGCACGGGGATCGCCACGTTGACGCCGACCATGCCGGCCTCGATCGAGGAGGCGAACGCGCGCGCCACGTCGCCGTCGCGGGTGAAGATCGCGGTGCCGTTGCCGTACTCGTGGGCGTTGACGAGGTCCGCGGCCTGCTCGTAGCTCTCGGCGCGCACGACCGAGAGCACGGGGCCGAAAATCTCCTGCTTGTAGATCGTCATGTCGCGCGTCACGCGGTCGAACAGCGAGCCGCCGAGGAAGAAACCGCCCTCGTAGCCCTGGAGCTCGAGGCCGCGCCCGTCGACGACGAGCTTCGCCCCCTCCTCGACGCCGCGCCCGATGAGATCGGAGATGCGGCGCTTCGCCTCCGCCGTGATCACGGGGCCCATCTCGGAGTCGGGGTCGGTCGCCGGGCCGACCTTCATGCGCCGCACGCGCGGGGCCAGCATCTCGACGAGGCGGTCGGCCGTCCTCTCGCCCACGGGCACCGCAACCGAGACCGCCATGCAGCGCTCGCCGGCCGAGCCATAGCCCGCGCCCATGAGCGCGTCGACCGCCTGGTCCATGTCGGCGTCCGGCATGACGATCATGTGGTTCTTGGCGCCGCCCAAGGCCTGCACGCGCTTTCCGGCCGCGGAGCCGCGCGCATAGACGTACTCGGCGATCGGCGTCGAGCCGACGAAGCTCACGGCCTTGATATCGGGATGGTCGAGGATGGCGTCGACGGCCGCCTTGTCGCCGTGGACGACGTTGAGCACGCCCGTGGGGAAACCAGCCTCCTGGAACAGCTCCCAGATCAGCATCGGCGCCGAGGGGTCGCGCTCGGAGGGCTTCAAGATGAAGGTATTTCCGCACGCGACGGCCACCGGAAACATCCACATCGGCACCATGGCCGGAAAGTTGAACGGCGTGATGCCGGCTGCGACGCCGAGCGGGGCGCGGTCGGACCAGCTGTCGATGTCGGGCCCGACGTTGCGGCTGAACTCGCCCTTCAGGAGGTGCGGGATGCCGCAGGCGAAATCGACGACGTCGATTCCGCGCGCGAGCTCGCCAAGCGCGTCGGCGTGCGTCTTGCCGTGCTCCTTGGAAATCGCGCGCGCAATGTCGTCGGCGTGGCGCTCGAGCAGCTCCTTGAAACGGAACATGGGCTTCGACCGCTTGACCGGCGTCGTCGCCCCCCAGTCCTCGGCCGCGCGCTTGGCGGCGGCGACGGCCGCGCCGACCTCATCCGCCATGGCGAGGGGAAGCACGGCCGACTGCTCGCCCGTCGCCGGATTGAACACGGGCGCGGTGCGCTTCGAAAGCGACGTGACCTTGCGGCCGGCGATGCCGTTGGCGATGATCTCCATGCTTATTTCCCCGCCTTCAAGACCTTGGTGAGGATGTCGATCATCTCGTCGATCTCGCTCTTCTCGATGATGAGCGGCGGGGAGAGCGCGATGATGTCGCCGGTCTGGCGCACGAGCAGCCCGCTCTCGAACGCCTTGACGAAGTGCGCAAAGGTGCGCCGGCCCGGGGCGCCCTCGATCGGCTCGAACTCGACCGCGCCGATCAGGCCGATGTTGCGGATGTCGATGACGTGCGGCAGCCCCTTCAAGGAGTGGATCGCCTCCTCCCAATAGGGCGCGAGCTCGGCGGCGCGCGTGAGCAGCCCCTCCTCGCGGTAGATCTCGAGGGTCGCAATCGAGGCCGCGCACGCAAGCGGGTGGCCCGAGTAGGTGTAGCCGTGAAAGAAATCGATCGCGTCGTCGGGCCCGGCCAGGAACGCGTCGTGGACCTTCGACGACACGAACACGGCGCCCATGGGGACAGCGCCGTTGGTGATGCCCTTGGCGGTGGTGATGATGTCGGGAGTAACGCCGAAGTAGTCGGCCCCGAACGGCGTGCCGAGCCGTCCGAAGGCGGTGATCACCTCGTCGAAGATGAGGAGGATGTCGTGCTTGGCTGCGATCGCGGCGAGCCGCTCGAGATAGCCTTTGGGCGGGATCAGCACGCCCGTCGAGCAGGCGACCGGCTCGACGATCACCGCGGCGATGGTCGAGGCATCGTGCAGCGCGACGAGGCGCTCGAGATCGTCGGCGAGCTCGGCCCCGTGCTCGGGCTCCCCGCGGCTGAAGGCGTTGCGCGCGAGGTCGTGAGTGTGGCGGATGTGATCGACGCCGGCAAGGAGAGCGCCGAACATCTTGCGGTTGTTGGTGATGCCGCCAACCGAGGTGCCGCCGAAGTTCACGCCATGATAGCCGCGCTCGCGGCCGATGAGGCGCACCTTGGACCCGTTCCCCCTCGCCCGGTGATAGGCGAGCGCCATCTTGAGCGCGGTGTCGACCGATTCCGAGCCCGAGTTGGTGAAGAACACGTGGTTGAAGCCCTTGGGCGCGATGTTGACGAGCTTCGCCGCGGCTTCGAACGCCTTGTTGTGACCCATCTGAAAGGTGCCGGCGAAATCGAGCTCGCCGGCCTGCTTGCGGATCGCCTCGACGATCTTCGGCCGGCAATGGCCGGCGTTGACGCACCAGAGGCCCGACGTGCCGTCGAGGACGTGGCGGCCGTCTTGCGTGACGAAGCGCGTGCCCTTGGCGGCCACGAACAGGCGCGGGGCCTTCTTGAACTGCCGGTTCGCGGAGAACGGCATCCAGAAGGCCTCGAGATCATTGGTCTTGAGCTTCGCGCTCATTCACAACCTCGTTTGTCTCAAGCGTACGCAGTCAGGCGACCCGGTTCACCGCCTCGGTAAGGCTCGCCTCGACAAGGTCCATGCCTTCGCGCACGAGCGCGTCGCTCGCGGTGAGCGGCACCAGGAAGCGGATGACGTTGCCGTAGGTGCCGCACGAGAGAAGGATCAAGCCGTTCTCGTTGGCAACCTTGAGCAGGGCCGAGGTGAGTTGCGGGGCGGGCTCGCCGCTCGCCGCGTCCTTGACGAGCTCGATCGCGCACATGGCGCCGAGCCCCCGCACGTCGCCGATGCAGTTCAAGTTCGACTGCTCCTTGAGCTTGCGGCAGCGGTCGAGGATGATCTTGCCGATGGCGTTGGCGCGATCGCAGAGCTTCTCCTCCTCGATCACGTCGAGAACGGCATGCGCCGCGGCGCACGCGACCGGGTTGCCGGCGTAGGTGCCGCCGAGGCCGCCCACTTGCGCCGCGTCCATCACGTCGGCCCGGCCCGTGATCGCCGAGAGGGGAAAGCCGCCCGCGAGGCCCTTCGCCAGCGTCACGACGTCGGCTTTGACGCCCGAATGATCGAGCGCGAACATCTTGCCGGTGCGGGCAAAGCCGGTCTGGATCTCGTCGCCGATGAGCAGTATGCCGTGCTCGTCGCAGAGCGCTCTGAGGTCGCGCAGAAAGTCGAACGGCGCGATGTAGAACCCGCCCTCGCCCTGCACCGGCTCGATGATGATGGCGGCTATGCTCGAGGGATCGGCCATGTATTTGAAGAGGGCCTTGAGACCCTGAAGGCTCTGCTCGCTCGAGACGCCGTGATAGGTGTTGGGGAACGCCACGTTGTAGACGTCGGCGGGAAACGGCCCGAAGCCCTTCTTGTAGGGAACGACCTTGCCGGTCAGCGCCATGCCCATGTGGGTGCGGCCGTGGAAGCCGCCGGAGAACGAGACAATCCCCGGCCGGCCCGTGAAGGCGCGCGCGACCTTGACCGCGTTCTCGACCGCTTCCGCGCCGGTCGAGGCGAGCATGGTCTTGGCCGGCCCATTGACTGGGGCAATTGCGTTCAAGCGCTCGGCGAGGCGCACGTAGGATTCGTGCGGCGTCACTTGGAAGCAAACGTGGGAGAACGCCTTGAGCTGCTCCTTGACGGCGGCCACCACCTTGGGGTGCTGGTGGCCCGTGTTGACCACGGCGATGCCGGCGGCGAAGTCGATATAGCGGCGACCGTCCTCGCTCCAGATCTCGGCATTCTTGGCGCGCTTGGCGTAGATCGACGTCGCGTGGCCGATGCCGCGCGCGACCGCGGCCTGGCGCCGCTCGTGAAGCTCAGCCGACGTAGGCATGTCTACCCTTCCCATCCGATCTCATGCACCGACGCCGCCCAAGCAGATGTACTTTGTCTCGAGGTACTCCTCGAGGCCCTCGGCGCCGCCCTCGCGGCCGAGGCCCGATTCCTTGACGCCGCCGAATGGGACGACCTCGTTCGAGAAGATCCCCTCGTTGACGCCGACCATGCCTGCTTCGAGGCGCTCGGCGACGCGCCAGGCGCGGCTCATGTTCTGGCTGAAGAGATAGGAGGCAAGACCGAACGGCGTGTCGTTCGCAAGCTTGACCGCCTCGTCCTCGGTCTCGAAGCGCACGAGCGCCGCCACCGGCCCGAAGATCTCCTCGCGCACGATCTCCATGTCCGGAGTGACGTCGCCGATCACCGACGGCTGATAGAAGAGCTTGCCCGCCTCGTGGCCCGCGCCTCCGGCGAGGACCTTGGCGCCCTTCTTGACGGCATCGCCGACGAGCGCCTTGACCTTCTCGATCGCGTCCTTGTTGATGAGCGGGCCGATCGTCGTGCCCGCCTCGTGCCCGGAGCCGACGGCGAGCTTCGTCACCGCCTCGGTCAAGGCCGCGGCAAAGCGGTCGTAGATGCCCGACTGCACGAGAATGCGGTTCGCGCACACGCAGGTCTGGCCCGCGTTGCGATACTTTGAGGCCATCGCCCCGGCGACGGCCTGCTCGAGGTTGGCGTCGTCGAAGACGATCAGGGGCGCGTTGCCGCCGAGCTCGAGGGTGAGCTTCTTCACCGTGTCGGCGCACTGGCGGTAGAGCGCCTTGCCGACGCCCGTCGAGCCGGTGAACGACAGCTTGCGCACGCGCGAATCCTCGCAAAGCACCTTGCCGATGTCCTTGGCGTGGGTCGTGGTCACGATGTTGATCACGCCCGCCGGCACGCCGGCGTCCATGGCGAGCTTGGCGATGGCGAGCGCGCAGAGCGGCGTCTCGGCCGCGGGCTTGATGACGATCGTGCAGCCGGCGGCGAGCGCCGGGGCCGCCTTGCGCGTGATCATCGCGATCGGGAAGTTCCACGGCGCAATCGCCGCGACGACACCGATCGGCTGGCGGATCGTGATATAGCGCTTGGAGGCGACCGTGGTCGGGATGGTGCGCCCGTAGGCGCGCTTGCCCTCCTCGGCGAACCACTCGACGAAGGACGCGCCGTATGTGACCTCGCCGCGAGATTCGACAAGGGGCTTCCCCTGCTCGGTCGTCATGAGCTGGGCGAGAGCCTCCGTCTCGGCGGTGATGAGATCGAACCACCGCTTCAGGATGACGGCGCGCTCCTTGGCCGTCTTCGCCGACCAGGCCGGCAGCGCCCGGCTCGCGGCGTCGATCGCGTCGCGCGTCTCGTTTGCGCCGAGATTGGGAACGCTCGCCACCTCGGCGCCGGTCGCCGGATCGTAGACGGGAAACGTTTCCTTGGAGGTGACCCATTTGCCGTCGATCAGGGCCGATGTCGGAAACTTCTTGGAGATGATGCCCATGAGCCTCCTCCTTCAACGCAGCGTAATCGACACGGACTTCAGGTCCGCGTACTTATGGAGCGCGTGCAGCGAGCGGTCGCGACCGAAGCCCGACTGCTTGAAGCCGCCGAACGGCATGGTGATGTCGCAGGAGTCCCAGCCGTTGACCCACACGAGACCGCTCTTGATCTCGCGCGCCGCCCGGTGCGCGAGGGAGACGTCGCGCGTCCAAAGGCCCGCCGCCAGCCCGTAGACCGTATCGTTCGCGATCCGGATCGCCTCGTCCGGCTCCTTGAACGTGGTGACCGCGAGCACCGGCCCGAACACCTCCTCGCGCGCGAGCGTCGTCCCGGGGCTCACGCGATCGAACACGGTCGGCTCGACGTAGTACCCGCCGCTCTCGACGCGTGCGCGCTTGCCGCCGAGTCTCAGCGAGGCACCGTCCTTGCTCGCGTGCTCGATGTAGCGCAGCGCCGTCTGCATTTGATCGGCCGACACCATGGCGCCGAAGCGGGTCTCGGGCTCGAGCGGGTCGCCCGGCACGATGCGCTTGGCGATCGTGATCAGCTTGTCGAGGAACTCGTCGGCAATCGGCTCCGCGATGAGGAGTCGGGACGCCGCCGTGCACACCTCGCCCTGGTTGAAGAAGATGCCCCAGGCCGCGTGAAAGGCCGCGGCGTTGGTGTCGGGACAGTCGGCAAAGACGATCTGCGGGGACTTGCCGCCGAGCTCGAGAGAAACGCGCTTGAGGTTGCTCTGCCCCGAGTACTGCATGAGGAGCTTGCCGACGGTGCCCGAGCCGGTGAAGGCCAGCATGTCGACGTCCATGTGCAGGGCGAGCGCCTTGCCGGCCGTCGTCGCCGAACCCGGGCACGACGTTGAGTACGCCCGCCGGCAGGCCGGCCTCGAGCGCAAGTGCGCCGAGCTTCAAGGCCGTCATCGGCGACTGCTCCGCCGGCTTCAGGACGACCGAATTCCCCATGGCAATGGCCGGCGCCACCTTCCACATCGCCATCAGCAGCGGGAAGTTCCACGGCACGATGGCGCCGATGACGCCGAGCGGCTCGTGGACGGCGTAGGAGAAGCGGTCCTTCGTCTCCGGGCCGACCTCGCCGTAGACCTTGTCGAGGGCTTCCGCGTAGTAGCGCAGGGTGCGGATCGAGCTCGGGACATCGATCGCGAGCGCATCCTTGATCGGCTTGCCGACGTCGAGGCTTTCGAGCACGGCGAGCGCCTCGGCGTCGCGTTCCATGAGGTCGGCGAGCTTGAACAGGATCTTCTTCTTGTCGCGATAGTGGAGGCTGCGCCAGCGCCCGTCCTCGAAGGAGGCCCGCGCGGCCGCGACCGCTGCATCGATATCGGCGCCGTCGCACTCGGCGACGCGGTTGATGACGCTGCCGTTGCGCGGCGTCACGTTGTCGAACGTCTTGCCGGACTTACTCGGCACCGCCTTCCCGTCGATGATGGCGAGATGGGGGAGCTCGACGGCTCCAGCGACCTTCTCGAAATGGGCGAGCGACGTCATGGGGGCCTCCTCACGCTACTCGCGAGTACCACAGGTGATCGAGCGGGGTCACGATGCGCTCGAAGTTCATGCGCTCGGTATGCTTGAGCCGGGCGAACACGTCCTGAAACCCGGCGCCGAAGGCTTCGCGCACGATCGCCGAGGTCTGGAAGCGGTCGAGCGCGTTGACCCACACCGTCGGCAGCGCCGGCGCCTCGATCGTCTCCGAGTTGCCCTCGGCCGCGGGACCGGGATCGATTTTATTGGCGATCCCGTGGCTCGCGCCGGCAAGGATCGCGGCAAGTACGAGATAAGGGTTCGCGTCCGCCCCCGCAATGCGATGCTCGACGCGGGTCGCGGCGCCGTTGGCGCGCGGAATGCGCAGCGCGACCGTGCGATTGTTGAACCCCCAGTGGGCCGCCATCGACACGTAGGACTTGGGCACATAGCGCCGGTAGGCGTTGGCGGACTGGGCCCAGATGCCCATGAAGTCGGCCATGGTCTCGCGCAGGCCGCCGAGCGCATGGCGGAACAGGGGCGAGATGGGATCGCCGGCGAAGAGGTTTTCGCCGTTGCCGTCGTAGAGGCTCAGGTGAACGTGAAGCCCCGAGCCCGCCCAGTCGTGGTGGGGCTTGGACATGAACGTCGCGTCGAGCCCGTGGGCGCGCGCCGCCGCCTTGACCGCGCGCTTCAGGAGCAGCCCGTCGAGCGCGGCTCTGACCGCATCGTCGCGGTGCTTCAAGTTGATCTCGAACTGGGCCGGCCCCGTCTCCTGCATGACCGCGTCGACGGGCAGGCTCTGGGCCTCGCACACCTTGTATATGTCGTCGATGAACGGTCCGAGGGCGTCCATCTCCTCGAAGCCGAACGTCATCGGCCGGTCGGGATCGTCCGAAAGCCCGTCGGGGACCTCGAGCGCGAATCCGTTGGCGCCACGCTTCGTCACGTAGAACTCGAGCTCGACGGCAGCGACGGGCTTGTGGCCGGCGCGCGCGAGGCGGGTGACCTGCTTCGCGAGCACGGCGCGCGGGCAGAGCTCGTCGCCGCCGTCGACCGCCATCACCGCCTGGGCGTGGCGGCCGTCGCCGACGGGGACCGTCGCCAGCGTGCCGGCGAGCAGGTGGCAATGAATGTCGGGATCGCCCGTCTCCCACAGCCGGCCAGTCTCCTCGATGCAGTTGCCGAGCGGGTCCATGATGAAGACCGTGCTCGGCATCATGACGCCGCTCTTGGCGACGCTTGCGAGATCGACGCGCCGGATGCGCTTTCCCCGCGGGATGCCGTTCAGGTCGAACAGGAACACGTCGATCCACTGGACCGATGGGTTGGCGTCGAGGAACGCGCGGGCCTCGTCGACCGTGATCCGCTTCTCAGTCATGATGGCAAGCCCTTGGCGGCCGCGCCGAAGCGGCGAAAGAGGGAGACGGACACGGGGTTCTGCTTGGCGGCCCACTCGGGGTGCCACTGCACGCCGAGGCAGAAGGGATGGTCGTCCGGCCCGCGCACCGCCTCGACCAGGCCGTCCTTGGCGAAGGCTTCGGGCGTGAGGCCCTTGGCGAGGCGCGCGAGCCCCTGCCAGTGGAGCGAGTTGACCATGATCTCGTCGGCCCCGACCCAGTCGCGCAGCTTCCCCTTGAGCGAGACGGGATGCGACGGCCCGTACCTCTCCTCGAGGGAGAGCTCCGAGCGGTCGCGATGATCGTTATGGCCGTCAACGGTATGCACGGCCTGATGCAGGGTGCCGCCGAGCGCGACGTTGAGCTCCTGGAACCCGCGGCAGATGGCGAACAGGGGCACCCTCCTCTCGACGGCGGCGCGGATCAAGGGAAGCGTCAGGGCATCGCGCGCCGGGTCGAGCGCCTCGGGTTTGAACGGCGCCTCGTCGCCATAGTGTACCGGCTCGACGTTGGAGGGGCTGCCCGAGAGCAGGATCGCGTCGGCGACCTCGAGCACGGCGCCGACGTCGGCCATGCTCTCGCCGAGGGGCGCGAGGAGGGGCTGGCACTCGGCGACCTCGGCGACGGCGGCCGAGTACTTGCGGCCGACCGCGTCGAAGGGATGACCATCGATCATCTTGGTGCAGGCCGGAATGACGACGATCGGGCGGCTCATGCGGCGATCTCTCCCGCCACTTCGTTGAGCGTGAGATCGAGCGCGCGGCCGATCACGGCCTCGGCCTCGTCGAACTCGGCTTGCGTCCAGGTCAGCGGCGGGGCGGTGACCATGGTGTCGAAGATCGCCCGCATGATGAAGCCCTCGCGGAAGAAGTGGTCGCGGCAGATGAGCCCGACGCGGCCCGGATTGTCGAAGCGCCGCCGCGTCCTCTTGTCGGCGACGAGCTCGATGGCGCCGAGCATGCCCGCCGAGCGCACCTCGCCGACGAGCGGGTGGTCCTTGAACTTTGAGAGCATCTTCGCGAGCAGGGGCCCCGTCGTCTCCTTGACGCGCGGGACCAGCCTCTCGCGCTCCATGATCTCGATGTTCTTCAGCGCCACCGCGCAGGCGACGGGGTGGCCGGAGAAGGTGTAGCCGTGGTTGAAGTCGTCGTCGTGGTTCATGAGCGCGTCGACAATTCTGTCGTCGACGATGACGCCCGAGAGCGGGAGATAGCCCGACGTCGCCGCCTTGGCGAAGGTGATGATGTTCGGGCGGATGCCGTAGTGCTCGGAGGCGAACCACGTCCCGAGGCGGCCGAAGCCGGTGATGACCTCGTCGGCGAGGAGGAGGATGCCGTACTTGTCGACGATGCGCTGCACCTCCGGCCAGTAGCTGTCGGGGGCGATCTTGACGCCGCCGGCCCCCTGCACCGGCTCGCCGGCGAAGGCGGCGACGTTCTCGGGCCCGACGGCCAGGATCTCGTCCTCGAGCGCCTTGCGCCGCGCGAAGGCCGAACGCGTGCGCCGTCTCGCCGTCCTTGCCTTCCCCGTACCAGTAGGGGTCCATCACGTGGCGGAAGCCCTCGTAGACGGGATAGGTGTGGGCGTGGACGTGCGGCATGCCGCCCATGGAGCCCGCCGCGATCGTCGAGCCGTGGTAGGCGTTCCGGCGCGAGATGATGATGCGCCGGTTGGGCTCGCCCTTGAGCGTCCAGTAATGGCGGATGAGGCGGATCGCCGTGTCGTTCGATTCGGAGCCCGACGAGCCGTAGAACACCTGCTTCAGGTTCGCGGGCGCGATCTCGGCGAGCTTGCGCGAGAGGGCGACGACGGGGGGATGCGTCGTCTTGAAGAAGGTGTTGTAGAACGGCAGCTCGAGCATCTGCTCATAGGCCGCCTCGGCCAGCTCCTTGCGGCCGTAGCCGACGTTGCAGGTCCAGAGCCCCGACATGCCGTCGAGCATGCGCTTGCCCTCGCTGTCCCAGATGTAGGGACCGTCGGCGCGCACGATGACGCGGGCCCCGCCCGCACGCATCGTCTTGTGATTGGTGAAGGGGTGCAAATGGTGGAGCGCGTCGAGCTCCTGCAGCTGCTTGGTCTGGTATGTGTTCGTCACGGGAAATATCCTCCAGCTCGGTCATGGCCCAAGGGCGTTCCACGGGGCCGCTCGATCAGTGCTGGAAGCTCCTCGGGGGCCAAAAGCCGACGCGCGCGCAAAGTAGCAAGAGGCGCGCCTTGGGGTAAGGCCCGCGCCGAGCCGCGCCCGCGCCGACAGGGCCGGCAAGGGCGCCCCACGCTGCCAAATCTCTCGGACCTCTTGCGCTCACGTTTTCCATCCGCTTCGACCCCTCGAACGCGGGCCTTGCAGCGGCGGCGCGAAGAGGGTATGGCTACAGCGAAGAGTTTATTGGCTACGGTGTAGAATTGTCAAGAGCGACGGCACGGACGGCGGCAAAAAGAGCCCCCAAAGCGAAGGCCCGCCCGCGCGGGCGGCGCGGCCTCGACCGCAAGGACATCCTCGACGCGGCGTTTACCATGCTCTCGCGCGAGGGCGAAGGCGGATTTTCGGTACGCAAGCTCGGGGTCGCGATCGGCGTCGACCCGATGACGGTGCTGCACCACTTCCGCTCGCGCGAGGAGCTTCTGCGCCAGGTGGCGGACCGCGCGCTCGACTCGGTCGAGCTGCCGCTCCCGACCGGCGACTGGAAGGGCGACATGCGCGCCGTCGCCGACGCCTACCGCGACCTCGCCCAGCGCCACCCGCGCCTCTTCCATCTCCATTTCCGCTTTCACGCGACGGGGCCCGCCGACCACAGGTCGAGCGAGGTCGTCTACCGTGCGCTGAGACTGGCCGGGCTCCCCGACGCGGAGGCCGCGGGTCTCGGGCTTGCGTTCTACGCCTTCATCCTCGGCTATGCGCTGGCGGAAGCGGAGGGGCTCCTGCGCCCGATCAGCGGCGAGGACGAAGCCGAGCTCGGCGAGCCTCGACCCGCTCGGCTACCCGGCGACGCGCGCCCTCATCCCGGCCTTCAAGACGCTCGACGCCGACGCGACGTTCGAGGCGGCTATCGCGTCGTTCATCGACGGGGTGGCGGCACGGTGCGGGGGGTGAGTTCCGCACATCGCCGTTGAGCGGACTTCTCGACGGCACGCGTGATCAGCGGCTTTTGACCCTGGCTGTGTGAAAACGTACACGGATCAAAAATCGCTAAAATCCTATTCCAATTCGCCATCAGGGCCCGCCGCCTGTGCGTGCATAGTACGATGGGTGGAGGTACGTGAGTCGCGCACCCGAAGTGCATGTAGCGCCGTGTTTGCGAGTTCTTCAGCGGCTCTCAACCAGCGACGCCCGCGACGCGAGCCTCGCGCGAGGCGGCCGAACGGTCGGCAAGTGAGAACCTAATTCTACGCCGTCGTGGCACGCCGGCGTTTTCACACAACCAAGACCCCCAGCGGACAATTGAAATTGCGCTACGTCAGGTCCAGACTTGCTTCTGCTTATTCTAGTGGGCGCGTGATAGCGTTGGACGCGGTTCGCACCTCATGGTCATTGCCAGCAACATAGGCGGAGCAACGGACTATGATGCGGTCGTCATCGGCTCCGGCTACGGCGGCGGTGTTGCAGCATCCCGTCTAGCGCGCTTGGGGCTGCGCATGGCGTTGCTGGAGCAGGGGCGGCTTTGGCGGCCGGGCGATTTTCCGATCACGGCCAAGGCGCGGCGCAAGGCAACCCGGTTGACGGGCCGCGCACCGAAGTGGGGCGATCCTGCCGGGCTCTTCTATCTGTCGGTCGGCAAAGGGCTGACCGTGTTCGGCGCATCCGGCCTCGGCGGCGGCTCGCTGATCAACGCCGGTGTCGTGCTCCGGCCTGATCTCAACAGATTGCGCAAGGCCGGCTGGCCCGAGGCCGTGGTCGGCGATGGACATTTGCTCGAGGGATTTGCGCGCGCCGAAACGATGCTCGGTGTCGGGCCAGTGCCCAGACCGGAGCGCTTTGCGAAGTTTGCCGGCATGCGCAAGGCGGCAGAAGCGGCGGGCGTATCGCTTGCGCTGCCGCCGATGACAATCTCTCACAGCCCCGGACCAAATGTTGCGGGAGTGATGCAGTACGCCTGCCGGCACTGCGGAGACTGCTGGTCGGGTTGCAACGTGGGCGCAAAGAACACCGTGGGCATCACCTACATTGCCGATGCGGTCGACCATGGTGCCACGGTTTTCTGCGAGAGCAGGGCCGAGTCGATCTCCAAGACCCAAAGCGGGTGGGAGATCGTGGTGCGGGATCTGTCGAAGGCGGGTAGCACCCGACGGATCGCGGCGCGCATAGTCGTACTGGCCGCGGGCACCCTGGGAACAACTGAGTTGCTTCTCCGGGCGCAGCGCCGCGGCCTCGCACTTTCGGACAAGTTGGGCGAGAAATTCTCAGCGAACGGCGACGACCTCGTGATCGGGTACGATCTTCCCGAGCCGGTCAATGCCATCGCCACCGGTTATCCGCCTCAGGCTCCGCGCGGCACTCCGGCAGTTGGACCCCACAGCATGGCGCTAATCGACCTCGGCGACGACGATGGCCCGGTGTGGGTGCACGATGGCACGATGCTGAGCGTGATGGCCGCACTCACACCGCTCAGCGCGTTGCTGACACTTCAGCCAAGGCGAGCCCTGCGGATCATGAGAAACGGTATCTACGGGGAGGAAATGAGCAGAGTGCAAGTTTATTACGTCGTCTCGCATGATGATGCGGGTGGCCGCCTGCTGCTTCAAAACGACCATGTCACGGTCGACTGGCCGACCTACAGCGACACTCCGGCGCGCGTCAGAGCCGAACAAAAGGTCAAGGCGATGATCGAAAGCATGGGTGGCGTGTTCCGCGCAAACCCCTTCGCCATGACAGCGTTCGGCGGCAACCGGATTATTGCCCATCCACTCGGGGGATGCGCGATGGGCGAAACGGTGGACGAAGGCGTCGTGGCGCCAGACGGTCGGGTGTTCGATCCAACGAACGGGCCGCGGGGCGTTCACGATGGGCTCTACGTCTGCGACGGGTCTGCGGTTCCGTCCGCGATCGGCGTAAGCCCGCTGCTCACGATTACCGCAATTGCGGAGCGCGCGATGATATTGGCTGCGGAGCAGCTTGGAAGGAAACTCGATGTCACCTCGGCGCCCGCTCGCCCGATGAGGGACGCCGCAATGTAAGTGGGGCGACATTCTCGTCGGTCATAGCGGTATCTTCGACCGCGTCATGGAGAAGTGCAGCAATCAACATATCCATATCGGCGTCGCGCCAGGAGCGCTCACGCCTCGGCCTCGCCGCACCGTTCGCGCGCGGTGTAAGGAGGAGGACCAATGCCAAGTGTGCTCGTTACCGGTACCTCGACAGGGATCGGGCAAAGGACCGCGGTCGAGCTCGCCAAGCGGGGTTGGCGCGTCTATGCGACCATGCGCAATCCCCAGTCTGGCGGCTCACTTAGTAGTGCGCTGACTGAAGCTGGCGTGCAGGGCGACGTCGAGATTAGTCGTCTGGATGTCACCGATCCTACTTCGATCCAAGCGGCCGTGGCGACTGTGCTGCAACGAAGCGGTGGGCAGCTTGATGCTGTCGTGCACAATGCCGGGATTGGAGTTGCCGGAGCGTTCGAGGATGTTCCAGATGACGTCTTGCGGCAGGTAATGGAGACAAATTTCTTCGGCGTCCTGGCTCTGACGCGCGCGCTTCTCCCGACCTTCCGGGCTCAGCGACGTGGCCGCATTCTCATTGTCTCAAGCGAAGCCGCGTTCTTTGGCTTACCGGCAAACTCAATTTACTCCGCTTCGAAGTGGGCGGTTGAAGGATGGGCTGAGTCCCTCGCGTACGAGGTCTCTCCGTTTGGCATCGATGTGATCCTTGTCGAGCCCGGTCCCTATCGCACGCAAATTTGGGAGACCACGGCCCGTATCAGGCCAGCAGGCAGCGCCTACGGACCGTTGGTACACCAGCTATTCAAGGCGGGCGACGAGCACGCCGCAGCCGTGGCCCGTGACCCAGTCGAGGTCGCTCGGAAGATTGCCAATGCACTGGGTGTCCGCCGACCGCATTTCCGGTATCCCGTGGGACCTCTGGCCCGTCTCAATCACGCGCTGCGAGGTAAAATCCCCAACCGTCTCTTACGGTGGGGTGTGACGCGTTACCTTGGCTTACACCGCGTGCGTGTCTGATGCTTGGGAAAGGAGGTATTCGACGCGCCACTCGCCGGACGGGAATGACACGATACCAGCCGCCCTCACAATGGAACTGGAACTCTATGTGGTCGCGGCCCGCGCGTCCGCGCTCGCTCGCGGCGAATAGCGACCCCCGGCTGTTCGCGAGCAGTCGTGAAGCCTTTCATCACTGGCGCGGTCAACCACACTCGCCCAAAATCCACGCGACGGCGTCGGCAAGGTCGTCGCTGATACGGTCGGGCGTCATCGGCAGCGCCTTCTCGTCGCCGGGTGAGGGCCGCACATCGCCGTTGAGCGGACTCCTCGAGTGCGTGCGTGATCAGCGGCTTTTGACCCTGATCGGACCTCCCGGTGGTTTGGCCGGGTGGACCACTCTCTGCTTTTTGACACCTCGGAGAATGGCGTCTCGCCTGGGCGCCCTAATTGAGGAATGGCGCAAGCGCGCAACGGTCCGAGGCGCACGACCAGCTCTCGGGTTGATCAAGGCGGCCCGACACCGCGAGCGTCTCGGAGGGCCCGTCGAGCGACCACGTCTTCCAGTTCACCTGTCCGACCCGGTAGTTGGTGAGCACGCGCACGCGCCGGTCGGGCATCGGCTTCATGACATTATAGCCTTCCTCGACGCTGCAGCCTTCCGTCAACTCGCACACGGTGCGCGGAATGTCGGAAATGAGGGCCGGGGCGGTACTTTCGGCCAACGCGCCGCGCGCACCGAACGGCTTCACCATGAGCGACATGTTGTAGCGCCCGGCGAGCGTCTGCCAATCTCGGCCGAGGCCGACCTTGCCCACGCCGTTGATCGGCGTGCCGTTGCCGTGGTCGCTGAGCACGAGCAGCAGCGATTGGTCGTAGACGCCGAGATCCTTGAGCCGCCCGAGGAGCGCGCCAACTGGGCGCAGGCTGCACTTCGCCGCCGAAAGCTGGTTGGCGTCGGCCTTGCTCGCCGCGGGGAGCGTGCAGTCGCCGTCGTAGCGGAACCAGGGGCTATGGGTCACCCAGGAATGGACGAAGAACGCCTTGGGCTCGTCGCCCGCCAAATGAACGTCCGACGCAAAGGCCCTGAGCAGAGCCAGATGATAAAACGAGCGCTGCGCATAGACATTGGCGTTGACGTTCGGCGTTCCGATGAGGGTGGCGAGAATGCCTCGTGTGCTCTCCTCCGAGGAGCGGCGAATGCTCAAGGGCAGCACGCGGTTGATGGCGAGATCGAGCAGCATGACCGCATCGTGCTGAGCGGGCCGCCTGGCCCCCATCCGGGCCCTGATTTCCGCGATGGAGAGGCAGGCGGTGACCTTGGACGGGCACGCCCACATGTCGATCGGGTCGAAGACGAGAGTCTTGTAGCCACTCGCCGCGAGCTTGCCCAGAAACGAGCTTTGCACCACCCTGTCGTTCCAGGACGCCTTCAGACCCTTCTCCGTGTCCACCGCGCGTCCCGCATGGAGGGCCGGCAATGCAAACAGCGTCGAGGGAGCAACGGTCGCGGCATCGGAAAAAACCGTGAAGCCGTCGAACTCCTGGCGAATGCTCTTGTCCGCTTTCAGGATCGCCGCGAGGTTCGTTCCCTGGAGCGCATCGAGAAGGATGATGAAGACATTTCTCGTGCGCGAGACCCCGAACCAGTCCTCCGGCGCCACCGCGGTCTCGCGGCTATCCCTGACAGGTCGAACGGTGCTCACCTGCACGACGACGTCGACGATCATCGCCGCGAGGCAGATCGTGGTAACGGCGAGCATGGCCCTCTCGGACGGCCGCAGGACGACATAGGCGAAGGCGCCGATCCCGGCGATCACGAGCAGGTCTATCGCTGCGGCACTCAAGCTGCCGAACGAGCCTTCGAGCGAGGCGAAGGCCATCGCAAGGAGATTGATTGCGGTCGCGGCCAGGAACGTTTTTCTGCCGATGCGCCGGTGAAAGGGCGCAAGGAGGAGCAGAAGCACCCCCGTCAGCGCCGCCGAAAGGCAAGCGAACAGCAAGAGCATCTCCGCCGGACCTGCGCCGAACAGCGAAGGGCTGCTGGCATAGAGCCGTATCGGCAGGAACGTCGCGACCAGAAAGGCGGCCGAATAGACAGGAAGCGCGATCGCGGCCGCAGAGGAGCTTGCGACGCGCGAGAGCCCCCCGGCGGCGAGACGGCTCTGCTGCACGGCTGTCATCCGAGGCCCCGAGCCGCGGGCAGCGCTCGATTTGTCATGAGATAGAGCGTCCGCTCGGCCCCGGGGATTGGCCGCTCCTCGACAATCGTGAAGCGCGCGCCGAACGCGCTCTTGAACCCGTCCTCGGTGTAGCCGTCGAAAATGTCCGGCCGGTTCAGGAGCAGGCGCTCGACCTGAGAAGTCGGATTTCCTCACGAATTCGATGACGAGGTGATCGGCGAGGCTCGCGAAGTAGCCTGCGATGTCGGCGAACGGCAGGTTGTTCGAGATCGCGAGGTGGTGGATCAAGGCCAGCGCGATGACGAGGTCGGGCCGGCCGCGGTCGGCGAGGGAGGCGCGCTCGCGGTTGGCGAAGCCGGTCGCCGGGCTCGGGTTGCAGACATCGATGACGAGCGGCGTGACGTTGGTGATGCCGTCGCTGCGGCACGCGCGGTAGTTCCGCCCGACCGCGACGGGATCGATGTCCATGGACACGATCTCACCCGCGAGATCCTTGACGAGGTGCGAGAACGTGCCGTCGTTCGCGCCCACGTCCCACATCCGCCGCGGCCGCACCTTGGCCACCATCTCCCGGATCCAGCGCTTCTTGGCGGCGAAGGACTGATCGGAGTAGTTCGTGTCGGAATAGTAGTCGCCCCACTCGGTGCGTGCCGCCTTGGGCTCGAGCCCCGAGACGAGGGCGAGCAGCGACTTGGCGATGGCGGCGAGCTGCTCGGCGCTGATCTGGCGTCCCGCCACCTTCTTGCGCGCCCCGCCGTGCTTGGAGACGAGCCTCGCATGCAAATGAAGATGCATGTAGAGGCCGAGGCTCAAGCGCGTCGAGATCGGCAGAAGCTTCGCCGCGAGATCGAGCGGCACGCCGTCGATGTAGAGCTCGAGCAGCTTGTTGAGGTTGAGGTCGACCCGGCTCATCAGCGCAAGCGGCGCCAGGAAATGCCGGCAGAACTGGCCGTAGGCGGGCCACATGCCGTGCTCTGAGAGAAGATCGAACGAGAGGTGGTCGATGAAGCAGGGGGCGCCGTCGACCATCTGCACGTTGTAGGCGCTCGCGTCCTTGAGCACCATGCCCCGCTCGAGCGCGAGCATGTGCAGCTTCAAGGTCAGCGCTGCGGCGTCCTTGAGTTGCTCGAAGCTCCACTCGTAAGGGTAGGTGATCTGTGTGAGCTGGCGCGGCTTCAAGACCGCAACGCAAGGCTCGTCATCGGGAGGCGCATACCCCGTGGTGAAGGGCAGCATCAATCCTTGGGCGATGCTCGCCGCGTAGAGGCCCCGGCTCGTTGCTTCCCGGAATTGTGTCTCGTAGACCGGGCGTACGCAGCGGAACACCTCGCCGCCGCGCCAGAACAGAAAGCCCGCCGGATCGCGGAACGAACTCGGCTCGCGCCGGCTCGGCAGAGGAGCCAGTGTCGGCGCGAGCGACCTCATGTCACTTGATCTCCACCCGCCCGGCCTTGCCGCCCGGCAGCATCTTGAGCAGCGTCTGCTTGATCGTGGCCCAGAAGAGCTTCACGGACGCGCCGACCGCGACGATGCTGGCGAGCACCATCTGCAGCACGAAGCTGCCCGTGCCGGGATCGAGATAGGCGAACGCAGGCGTGGAAAGGGCGAGAACGGCCACCAGGGCCGATGCAGCAAGTCCGCTCATAGACATCCCCCCTTAGCGAGTGACAGCTGTATGACAATGTGACTGGTCTATGACAAATTCGCTCTATTCCAAAATCGGGCGACGAGGAGGATCCAATGAGGCTCAAACACGGGAGATCTCATAGTTCGTTGCGATGTTTCAGCGCCTTATCCCAAAGCAGGGTGCGTGAAAAAGGTCGTCGAGGATCACTTTCGCACTACGATTGCTCATTAAAATTCTGTGACAGTGTGGCCGAAGTGCCTTTGAAATAAGCAGTTCAGAGGCCGCCGTCGCGGAAAGCGCCCGCTCTCGCCGCTGCTTGTGCAGGCCTGCCACGACCCCACTCGGTCAAGGTCGGCGTTTGGCCCATCTCATCACAGGGCGCGGTCACGCACACTCGCCCAAAATCCACGCGACGGCGTCGGCAAGGTCGTCGCTGATACGGTCGGGCGTCATCGGAAGCGCCTTCTCGTCGCCGGGGCGGTACTTTCCGGTGCGGACGAGGACTGTCCTCAGTCCCGCCGCCATCGCGCCGCCGATGTCGGCTTCCGCATCGTCGCCGATCATCGCGATGCTCTCCGGCTCGCAGCCGAGACCGTCGATCGCGAGCGCGTAGAACTCGGGCGACGGCTTGCCGACGAGCACGGCCTTCGTCCTGCTCGCATACTCGAGCGCGGTGACGAACGGGCCGGCATCGAGGCTGAGTTCCCCGTCCGCATCCTTGAAGTTCCGGTTCATGGCGAGCGCCAGAAGCTTCGGCGCCGGAAAGGACCTTGCGGAAGGCGCGGTTGAGGCGGTCGTAGGTGAAGTGCTCGCCCGCGTCGCCCACCACGACGGCTTCGGCTCCGCCCAACGCGAGACCCGCAAAATCCTCCTCGAGGTCCGGATGCACGAGGAGGAACGGCGACAGCGCGTGCCGTTCGAGGTAGGCCCGCGCCAGGAGCGCCGGCGTCAGCAGCTCGGCCTCCGAAACCTTAAGACCCATTTGCCCGAGGTCGGCGATCACGCGGCGCCGGCAGCGGCGCGTCGTATTGGTGATGAAGCGCAGCGGTAGACCGGCGGCGCGCAGCCGTTCGACGGCGGCGAGCGCGCCTTCGATGGGCGTGCTCCCGACATAGACGACGCCCCCGAGGTCGAGGAGGACGCCTCGGATCGCCGCCGCGCTCGTTTCCGCTCCTGGCACGGACCACCTCCCGGGGGCATATTCTATAGAATGCCCGGCTCGAAGATCAGCGCCGTTCACACCCGAGGCCCGCATGCCCAAGTCGCCGATGCTCGAGATCACGTACTGCCGGCTGTGCGGCTGGGGCCTGAGGGCGGGCTGGATGGCGCAGGAGCTGATGGCGACGTTTCGCGACGAGCTTGGCTCGGTGACGCTCACGCCCGACGTCACCGGCGGCGTGTTCGAGGTTCGCCTCGAGGACGAGCTCATCTGGTCGCGAAAGGAGAAGGGGCGCTTTCCCGAGATCAAGGAGGTGAAGCGTCTCGTGCGCGACCGCATCGCTCCCGATCGCTCCCTTGGTCATACGGACGAATCGTAGTCAGGGCAAAGCGACAGCCCGCTGCGCCATGGATCCTCGGCATAAGGCCGAGGATGACACGTTGGAGTGAGCCACCCGCTCACCGCTTTTCCTACTCCATCCTCTCGGCACGCGCGCCGCTGGCGCGCAGCTCATCGGGCCCGTACAGTCCCCGCGCAAAACAACGGCTCCCGGGCAACCGCGCCACACATGACAGCCAGCCGACGAAGGCCTCAAACGCAGACCGATGCCGCGCAGCTTGCCATGTCGGCCGGCGACTTTCGGGGCGCGCGCGCCATCATCATGGAGGCCCTCAAATCGAGGCGCCGTGACGCGGACCTGCACTTTCGCCTCGCCGTCTGCCTCGACAACATCGGCGAGCCAGACGAGGCGGCGTGCGAGCTCACCGAGGCGTTGCGCCTCGCCCCATCGATGGGCGCAGCCGCCCGGCGCCTGTCGTCGCTCTTTAGCCGGCACAAGCTCGCCCACCCCCGCATCGTCGATCCCGCGGGATTGAAGGCGGCATTCGCCTGCGCCGATGCCGGCCGCCAGCCCCTGGTCGACGCCGCCTTCGCCTATCTCGCGAGCGCCCCGCCGCTCGGCCCGGCGGTCGTGCGCGCGGCTAAAGGCGAGCCGCTGGAAGCGGCCCGCGATCTCGTCCTGCGCCGCACGTCGGAGGCCCTGACGAGCGAGCTTCTCCTCCTGGCGCTCGAGCACGGGCTCAACAGGTCCCTCGTCCTCGAGCAGCTGCTCGCCGCCCTTCGCCGCGTGGTCGTCGCCGAGGCCGCCCCGGATCGCTTCAGTGATCGGGATCTCTACGCCTTCGCCGTGGCGCTCGTGCGCCAGCTGCTCAACAACGAGTACGTCTGGCCCGTCTCGTCCGAAGAGCGGGCTGCGCTCGCGCGGCTGCCGATCGATCGAGCCGCGATTTGCGCCGGAGACTTCGACGCCGGCCGCCGCCTTCTCCTCAACGCCCTCTACCGGTCTCCCGTCGAGCTGCTCGGAGCCGAAAGCAGCAGCGAGGAGTTCCAGGGCGTGCGGCCGAAGGCGCTGCGGCTGCTGATCCAGGGCTGCTTTGCCGCCTGGTCGCGGGAACGGCAGCTCGCCGCAGGATTGCCGAGGATCGGCGCGATCGACGATGCGACCTCGGCAAGAGTGGCCCGCCAGTACGAAGCGAGGCCCTATCCGCCCTGGATCACGCTGCAGGCGGCGCCCGCCGGCTCGGAGCGCCGCAGGCTCGAGCGCGTCTTCTCCCCGCAGACCATGAGCTTCATGGACCAGCCGTTCGACGTGCTGATCGCCGGGGCGGGAACCTGCCAGCACGCCATCTCGAGCGCGCTTGCCTACGGAGCGTGCGCGCGCGTCGTCGCCGTCGACCTGTCGGCGGCCAGTCTCGCCTACGGCAAGCGAATGGCCGAGGAGATGGGCGTCGGGAACATCGAGTTCGTCGTCGCCGACGTCCTCAACGCCGGCGATCTCGCCCGCAAGTTCCGCATCATCGAGTGCGTGGGCGTCCTGCACCATATGGCGGAGCCATTCGAGGCCTGGCGCCGGCTCGCCGGCTGTCTCGAGCCTCATGGGCTCATGTGCATCGGCCTCTATAGCGCCGTCGCCCGCCGCCCGCTCGGCGCCCTTCGCGCGGAGCCCGGCTTTCCGGGCCCCTCCTGCAGCGATGAGGAGGCGCGCAGCTACCGCGCTGAGCTTATCCGGCGCGCCGGCGATGGCGCCGTGGCAGGCCTCTCGCAGCTGAGCGACTTCTATTCCTCGAGCGGCTTTCGCGATCTCGTCCTCCATGAGCACGAGGTCGGCATGAGGCTCGAGGAGATCGCGAGCTTCCTCGACGAGAACGACCTCAAATTCCGCGGCTTCGACGACGAGGCCGCGATCGGTCCCTCCTTCGCGGCCGCCTTTCCCGACGACCCGCTGCCCGGCAGCTTGGCGAACTGGGCGCGCTACGAGGAAGACCATCCGGCGACGTTCGAAGGCATGTATCAGTTCTGGGTCGAGCACGACCCTCGTGATGCAAGAACGTGAGGTCGAATCAGGGCGCTAGCGACGTCGCCATGGTCCGCTGTGCGACGTCCTCGCCGCCGTCGAAAGCGCTCACGTCTCGGTTGTAGAGGTCGTTGCGGAACTGCACGGCGCCGTTGTCGACCCAGGCGGTGAGATAGATGAAGTGCACCGGAACGGGCTTTGCGAGCTTGATGGTCTTGCGCTCGCCGCTCGCGATCACCGCTTCGAGCGCCTGGCGCGTCCAGCCGTCCTGTCCGGCGAGCACCCAACCGGCGAGATCGAGGAAGTTCTGGGTCCTGACGCAGCCCGAGCTGTAGGCGCGCTCGTAGTAGCCGAACAGGTTCTTCATCGGCGTGTCGTGCATGTAGACGATGTGCTTGTTCGGCATGTCGAAGCGCAGCACGCCCAAGGCATTCTGCGGACCCGGATCCTGCCTGAAGATGTATCGGTCGGCCTCCGGTCCCCACCAGTTGACGAGCGAAGGGTCGATCTCCTCGCCGCCGAATGTCGAGAAGACGCGGATGCGCTCCTTGAAGAGATACGAGGGGTCCTTGCGCACGGCGGGGATCAGCGCCGCCTTGGCGATCGTGCCCGGCACGTTCCAGTAGGGATAGATGTTGATCGCCTGCACGCTGGCGCTGACGACGGGTGTCGGCGTCGCGCGCTTGCCGGCAATCGTCCGGCTCGTCACCTCGACGCGCCCGTCCGAGAGACCTTGCAGCTCGAAGCTCGCCGCGTTCATGATGATGTATTTCGGGGCCGAAAGCCTGGGCAGAAGCTCCTGCATGCGCGCCAGGTTGAGCTCGAGCTGTCTCAGCCGCGTGTCGGCGGGGACGTTGAGGGAGCGCTGCGTGATGCCGTAGACGACGCCGGTGGGCTCGAGCCCGTTGCGCATCTGATAGCGCTTGACGCCCGCTTCGAGGCTTTCGTCGAAGTTGTAGGAGTCTCCTCCGCCCGGCCGCACATCGCCCGTGATCTCGAGACGGCGGCGCAGGCTCGCGACGTTCCCGTCCGTGTCTCCGAGCCGGAGCGTGATGCGGTCTGGGAGCTTCGGCCAGCCGCCGGCCGAGGCGATCTGCTGGTAGGCGGCGATCGCGCCCTGAAGCTCCGCGACCTCGTTGGCGCTCACCCAGGGATCCTGGCTCGGCTCGGGCGGAGGCATCCTCTGGCGCTGCGCATGAGCTGGCTCGACGGAGACAATGGCAAGCAGCATACCGGCAGCGATGACTTGGGCGGCTTCACGAAGCTTCCGATTGGAACGATGACGCATGACTGACTTGGCCTTCGAGATTGGAGATCGGGACCGCTCGCTCACCACATGGGCGGCGCATAGAGGATGCCGCCTCGCTTCCAGAGCGCATTGAGCCCGCGTGTCATGCCGAGGGCGCTCTCCTTGCCGACGTTCGCCTCGAACATCTCGCCGTAATTGCCGACCGCGGCGACGGCATCGCGCAGCCACGTCTCGGCGAGCCGCAGTTTCTTGCCGCTCGTTCCCGCGCCGGCGACGAGGCGCTGCGCGTCGTCGCTCAAAGCCCCGGACGCGGCGGCAGACGCCTTGTCCAAACCGACCTCCTCGGCATTGATGAGGCCGGCAAGCGTCCAGTGCACGATGTCGGCCCACTCGCCGTCGCCCGCGACGACGACGGGCCCGAGCGGCTCCTTCGAGATGATCTCGGGCAGAATGGCGTGCTTCGCCGGCTCGGGAAGCGCGGCACGATCGGAATAGAGGGCGGAGCGGTCGCCTGAGAAGGTGTCGCACGATCCGCCGAGGTAGGCCTTGAGCGTCTCCTCGCGCGTCGGAAAACTCAGCGTTTCCGCCTCGATCTGGTGGGCCTTGAAGTAGTAGGCCATGTTCTTCTCCGACGTCGTGCCGGCCTCGACGCACACTTTCGAGCCGGAAAGCTGCTGGGCGGAGACGAGGCCGCGCTCGTCGCCGGTCATGAACCCCTGACCGTCGAAGTAGAGGACGCCCCCGAACCTGAAGCCGAGATCGACCTCGCGGTTCATCGTCCAGGTCGTGTTGCGCGACAGCACGTCGATCTTTCCCGACTTCAAGGCATCGAAGCGCTCATTCGTCTCGAGCGGGACGAACTCGACCTTGTCCGCATTGGCGAAGACCGCCGCGGCGAGCGCGCGGCAGAAATCGACGTCGAGGCCGGCCCAGTTCCCCGAGCTCGTCCGCGCGGAGAAGCCGAGGAGACCCGTGTTCACGCCGCACAAGAGCTTGCCGCGCGCGCGCACCTCATTGAGCTTGCCCGTAGCGGTGGAGGCCGTGGCCGGTGCGGCTGTGGGAGGCGTCGCAGGGACGGGGACGGGCGGCGTCACGGCAGCGGGCGCGGCCTCGGCCGGAGTGCTCGGCGCTGGCGCAGGAGATTGAGCAGGTGTGGCGGCCGGTGCAGCGACCGGCTCGGACTTGGTGGCCGGCTCTGGCGCTGGCGGCGCAACCGGCGGGGCAGCGGGATTGGCGCCGGTCGCCGCTCCGGCGTCTTTGGCTTGCTCGTCTGCGGGTGCGGCCGTCCGGCAACGGGCCTTGCCGACGATCGTGAACTCGCCGGGACCGTCGTTGTCGCCCTTGCACGTGCATGGCCCGCTAGGTCCGTCGCGGAAGGCGCACATGCGATAGCCCGCCGAGAGCTCCGAGGCCGACGCGAGGAGGACCACGGCCGCCGCCGCAAAGGCTTTGCGCGAGAGTTTCATGGGTATCGCCCCACACGAGGAAGAACCGATCTCACCCCGCGATTGCGGCTCAAGTCGGACATTGCGGGCGCGACCCGCCTGCGCCAGCCGTGGGCGTCGACAGCCCCATCGGCCTCACTCATAGAACGCGTAGAGCTTCTTGGCCGGCTCGAGAACGTCCCACGTTCCGGTGAAACCCGCGGGCGAGACGAAGGCATCGCCGGCGCGAAACGTGTGCTCGGACCCGTCGTCGCCTCGCACGACGATCACGCCTTCGAGGAGACGGCAGAACTCGCTCTCGGTGAAAACGACGCGCCACTTGCCCGGCCGGCACTCCCAGATCCCGCAATTGAACCGTCCGTCGGCACTCTGGAACAGATTGGACGCGGTCTGGACCGGGTCGCCGGAGAGGATGCGATCGGCGGGAGGACGGTAGGGCTCCGACTTCGGCGCGGGATCGGCGAAGCTTATGACGCGCGGGTATCGAGGACATCGCTGCACTCTCCGTCATGACCCTGCCTCAGCGCGCCGCGAGATAGCCGAGCCCGGCTGCGCGCAACGCGGCAGCCGACTGGGCGATCTCGGCGCCGAGCCAAGCCCTGAACGCGGCGGCCGGCTTCAATTCCTTCTTACGCGCCCCGCGCACGGCATAGTAGGCATGGTGGCGCACGGCGATGTCAAACGGGCTGACGAGGCGCTTGGCGAGGAGGGCATCGGCGGCCTGGACCGCATCGGCGAGCGCGAAGCCCTGGCCGGCCTCCGCGGCCGCGATGGCGAGGTGGCCGTTGAGTGTCGGCCCGGCAGGCACGACCTCACCGGCGACGCCGGCCGCTTCGAGCCAGTCGTGCCAGTGCTGCTTCGGGTCTTCCTGTAGCAGCGTCACGCGCGCGAGGTCGCGTGGCGTGCGCACCTTCGATCTCCTGAGGAGGGCCGGGCTGCAAACGGGCGAATGATCCGCATCGAGGAGCTTCGTGGCCACGACGCCCTCCCAGCCCCCCGCGCCAAAGCGCAGCCCGAGGTCGACGGCGTCCTTGTCGAAATCGACGATGCGGTTGGTTGGGTCGAGCACGAGGTCAACGTCGGGGTGGGTGGAGGTGAAGGCCCCGAGGCGCGGCACGAGCCAAAGCGCGGCGAACGAGACCTCGGCGCTGATGACGAGCGCGCGGCGATGGCGCGGGCCGGGAAAGCGGTCGGTTGCCTCGGCCATGAGATCGAAGGCCGGTGTCAGCTCGCGCGCGAGCCCCTGGCCCGCCTCCGTCAGCACGACGCCGCGCCCCGTTCGAGTGAACAGCGTTGCGCCGAGCCACGTCTCGAGGTCGCGGATGTGGCGGCTGACGGCGGCGTGACTGACGTTCAGCTCCGCGCCGGCGAGCGAGAAGCTCGCATGCCGCGCCGCGCACTCGAAAGCACGCAAGGCGTTCAGAGAGGGAAGTCGACGGGCCATGAGATATGTAACAAAAACTTACATCGGCTGTAAAGCAATGCCGTTTGTCTTCGCCGGGCCGTCCGACTAAATTCCTCCTCAACAGAAATCGATTTTCACGAGGAGAATTAAGATGATCCACACGATTGAAGTATTCATAGAGATGATAGAGAGCTATTTCTATCCAAAAGCCGGTCGCGACGAAAAGAACTGGCGCGACTGAACGCAATAATCATGATCCAGCTCAGGAGGATGGACAAATCTCTTGCTTGGCCGCTCGAGAATTAGGGATTTGTCTTTCCGTTGAGCTGGATCTCACCTCGCCGCCAAGGCTCCGGGAGTGTTTTTCACACCGTTCATCCGCCACATCGAAGGCTTGATACGCCGGTGTCCCGCACCGGCGTGAACGGCGTCCGCCAACTCTGAGGCCCGTCACACGCTCAGGAGCAGGTGCTCGCGCTCCCAAGGGCTGATCACGCGCATGAACTCCTCGAACTCCGAGCGCTTGAGCTGCAGGTAGAGGTGGCAGAACGCCTGGCCGAGGACCTCGTGCAGGCTCGCGCTCTCCTCGAAGTCGAGCAGCGCCTCGAGCAATCCGCGCGGCAGCTGGTGCTGATTGCGGTAGGCATTGCCGGTGACCGGCGGGCGCGGCTCGAGCCCGTTGATCATGCCGAGATAGCCGCAGGCGAGGCTGCCGGCGATGGCGAGATAGGGGTTCGAAGTCGGCGCCGGCGAGGCGGTTCTCGACGCGGCGCGCGCTCACGGGCGAGACGGGGACGCGCAGTCCCGCCGATCGGTTGTCCTCGCCCCATTCGACGTTGATCGGCGAGGCGCCGCCCGGCACGAGGCGCCGATAGGAGTTGACGTAGGGCGCAAAGAGGCACATCGCGGCCGGCAGATAGTGCTGCTGGCCGGCGAGAAACTGGTAGAAGCGCTTGGCCGGGCTGCCGCTCTCGGACGTGAAGATGTTGCGGCCCGTCTTGGCGTCGGCGATGCTCTGGTGAATGTGCATGGCGCTGCCCGGCTCGTTCTCCAGCGGCTTGGCCATGAACGTCGCATAGCAATTGTGCCGGAAGGCCGCCTCGCGGATCGTGCGCTTGAACAGGAACACCTGATCGGCGAGGTCGATCGGGTCGCCGTGGAGGAGATTGATCTCGAGCTGCGCGGCGCCGCCTTCCTGAATGATCGTGTCGATCTTCAAGTACTGGCGCTCGGCAAACTCGTAGATGTCGTTGACGATCTTGTCGTACTCGTCGACGGCGCCGAGGCTGTAGGACTGCCGGCCCGCGCCCTTGCGCCCCGAGCGGCCGATCGGCGGCTCGAGCGGATAGTCGGGGTCCGGATTCGTCTTGGTGAGATAGAACTCGATCTCGGGCGCGACGACCGGCGCCCAGCCTTCGCGCGCGTAGAGCTCAACTACCCTCTTCAGGACGTTGCGGGGCGCGATCTCGGCTGGCGAGCCGTTCTGCCACATCGTGTCGTGGATCACCTGCGCGGTCGGGCTCGTGGCCCACGGCGCCGGGCGGATCGTCCTCAGATCCGGCACCATCATCAGGTCGCTCTCGGCGTAGAGGGCCTGCGAGTTCTCGTCGAAGCCGACGTAGTCGCCGGTGATCGTCTGATGGAAGATCGAGATCGGCAGGTGCACCGGCTCGAGCTTGACGAACTTCTCGGCCGGCATGGTCTTCCCGCGCGCGACGCCCGCAATGTCGGGAACGGCGCAATCCACCTCCGAGATCCTGTTCTCGCTGAGCCAGGCCTTGAGGGTCTCGGGCGTCGCGCCCACCGTGAAGGTCGGGCTCTCTACGCTGCCCGCAGTCTCGCCGATTTCGGGAGTCATGATTGACACTTGGTTGATATTGAGATCGATCGAATGGCCGTGCTTGAAGGCTTTTCAACATCGATGCCGCTGACCGGACGCCCGCTGAGTGCGTTCGGCTGAGGAGCCGGAACCCGTTGTTGGCGCTCGAGTGAGGCAAACGGGCGGCACGCGGTCGGGCCTCGCCGAAGGTCCGCTCATCGCCTCATATATTGTGATCACAAAATCGGATGTAGCTCAAGCCAATCCGCCCCGGACTCGATGCGAAACCTGCAGCGTTAGCGTTAAGGGCCGTGCGCGAGCGCTCCCTTCTCATTGCAGACCGCCGAGCGCCGCATCGCCGATGAAGCCCATGCCCTGCCCGGCGTCGGCCGCGATGGCCGCGCGGAGCGCTCCTTCGTCGCCGCGCCGCATCGCGTCGAGCGCGGCCTGGTGGTGGTCCTCGAGCTTGGAGGTGCCGAGACGGCCGTACGCCATGCGCATGAACGGTCCGAACTGAAGCCAGATGCTCTCGACGAGGCTTCTCAGCGTTTCGGCGTCCGCCCACTCATAGATGGAAAAATGGAAGCGATAGTTGGCGCGCATATAGCCTTCGACGTCGCCGCTGATCATCGTTTGATCGATGCACTCGTCGACGGCGGCGAGCTCGGCGATGTCGGCGGGGCGCATCCGCGGGAGCGCGCGTGCGGCAAGCTCCGGCTCGAGCGTGCAGCGCGCAAACAGGATCTCGTCGAACTTGGCGCGCGTCATCGCAGGCACGAGCACGCGCCGGTTGTCCTGCATGGTGAGCGCGCGCTCGGCGATCAGCCGGCGCACGGCTTCGCGCACGGGCATGGGGCTGACGCCGAGCTCCTCGGCGAGGCCACGCAGGGTGACAGCGCCGCCGGGGCGAAAGCCGCCGAAGAGGATGCGCTCGCGAAGCTCGCGATAGACGGCCTCGTGCGTCGGCACGTCCAGGTCCGGCAGCGTCATCGCCACGGCCGGCTGGACCGCTCCTGCCCCGCTCGCTTGAAGCCTTCTGCTCAATGCGTGCTCACTCTCTTGCACCATGACCGGTCAATCGCCCGGCTCCGGCCGGCGGATTAACCTTTGGACCCGCTGCCGATCGCAGCCTTGTCCAAACGATTGGGTTGTACAATGCGGGTTTAGTGATCACAATAGAACTACGGGCAGCACGCAGAGGGCATCCGCTTACGATCCGTCCCGGGCATGCGCCGTTGTGGTTTCGATTGGGGTCAAAAGTGGAGATCTTCGATGAAGAGGACTAGGGAGGCCCGCCGCGCGCTTGCGGGCATCATCGCGGTTGCGGCCCTCGCCTCCGGCCAGATGGCCGTGGCCAAGGATAAGGTCGTGCGGGTTTTCAACTGGTCCGACTATATCGACGAGTCGATCCTCGAGGACTTCACAAACGAGACCGGGATCAAGGTCGTCTACGACGTGTTCGACAGCAACGAGGTGCTCGAAACCAAGCTGCTCGCCGGCAAGACCGGCTACGACATCGTCGTTCCGACCGGCCAGTTCCTCAACCGGCAAATCAAGGCCGGCGTGTTCCAGAAGCTCGACAAGTCCAAGCTTCCGAACCTCTCCAACATGTGGCCCGAGGTTTCGGAGCGCGTCGCCGTCTACGATCCCGGCAACGAGTACGCGATCGACTACATGTGGGGCACGACGGGCGTCGGCTACAACGAGGCCAAGATCAAGGAGCGCATGCCGGATGCCCCCGTCGAATCCCTCGACATGATCTTCAAGCCGGAGATCGCGGCGAAGTTCAAGGACTGCGGCATCCACATTCTCGACTCGCCGGACGACATTCTGCCGGTGGTCTTGAACTATCTCGGCCTCGATCCGAACACCAACAAGCCCGAGGACCTCGAGAAGGCGGGCGCTCTCATGGAGAGCATCCGTCCCTACGTGCAAAAATTCCACTCGTCCGAGTATATCAATGCGCTCGCCAACGGCGACATCTGCATGGCGTTGGGCTGGTCGGGAGACATCCTCCAAGCGGCCGATCGCGCGGAGGAGGCCAAGAACGGCCATGTCATCCACTATGCGCTGCCGGCCGAGGGCACGCAGATGTGGTTCGACATGATGGCGATCCCGAAGGACGCCGAGAATGTCGAGGAGGCGCACGCCTTCCTCAACTACCTGATGAAGCCGGAGGTCATCGCCAAGGCCACCAACTACATCAACTACGCCAACGGCAACCTCGCCTCGCAGAAGTTCATCAATGAGGACATCTTGAAGGACCCTGCGATCTATCCCGACGAGGCGACGCTCAAGAAGCTCTTCGTCAAGCTGCCTTACGATCCCAAGACCCAGCGCACCGTCACGCGTCTGTGGACCAAGGTCGTGACCGGCAAATAAAGGGACCGGCGGCCGCGCTTTGCGGCGCGGCCGCCATTGCAGCCTCAGCCCGCTCGAGCTTGAGTACGAAGGAGTAGCCATGACCGGGGCAGCAACGAGTGGAACGATGGCCGGCTCCGCACCGGCCATCGGCGCAAACCGGCTCACGGCAAGAACGCCCGCTCCACAATCGGGATTTGCGCCCTGGAAGGACCCCTCGAAGAAACCCATCGTCCGCTTCGAGAACGTCACCAAGAAATTCGGCGACTTCGTTGCCATCGACAACGTCACGCTCGACATCTACGATCGCGAGTTCTTTGCCCTTCTCGGACCTTCCGGATGCGGCAAGACCACGCTCCTGCGCATGCTCGCCGGCTTCGAGACACCGACCGAGGGCCACATCTTCGTCGACGGAAAGGACATCACCGGCGTCGCACCCTACGCGCGTACCGGCATCAACATGATGTTCCAGTCCTACGCGCTCTTTCCCGCACATGACGGTCGAGAGCAACGTCGGCTTCGGCCTGCGTCAGGAGAAGATGGCCAAAGCCGACATCGAGGCGCGCGTGGCGGATGCCATGAACTTGGTCGAGCTCACGAAGTTCGCCAAGCGCAAGCCGCACCAGCTTTCGGGCGGCCAGCAGCAGCGTGTCGCCCTCGCACGTGCCATCGCCAAGAAGCCGAAACTGATGCTGCTCGACGAGCCGCTCGGCGCCCTCGACAAGAAGCTGCGCAACCAGGCGCAATTCGAGCTTATGCGCATCCAGGAGAGCACCGGCACAACGTTCGTCATCGTCACCCATGACCAGGAGGAGGCGATGACGGTGGCGAGCCGCATCGCCGTCATGGACCACGGCAAGATCGACCAAGTGGCGACGCCGGGCGAAATCTACGAGACGCCACGGTCGCGCTACGTGGCGCAGTTCATCGGCGAGGTGAACGTATTCGAGGGAAAGGCGACCAATGTTGCCGAGCGGCATCGTCGATATCGCCTGGCCCGCAGGGAGCTCCGTGTTCAAGGCGCAGGCGCCCGAGGGGTGCGTCAAGGATCAGGCCGTATGGCTGGCGCTCAGGCCCGAGAAGGTCCGCATCGGCCTCGACAAGCCCGCCGGCGCCGTCAACGCCATCCCGGGCAAGGTCATCGATATCGGCTATCTCGGCTCGATCTCGCACTACCACGTGCGTGTCGCTTCCGGCCAGAAGGTGACGGCGCTGAGAGCGAACTCCGCCCACACGGTCGAGCGCAACATCAGCTGGGACGACGATGTGTGGCTCGATTGGCCGGCGGACGCCGGCATCGTGCTGACGAGCTAGGCGGGGAGAGGCGGTTCGGTTCGAGTTTTGGAGGAAGCATGCGCCGCTGGCTCGTCATCGCAGTTCCCTACTTCTGGCTGCTGCTGTTCTTCCTCGTGCCGTTTTTCATCGTCTTCAAGATCTCGCTCTCGGACGTGGCGATCGCCATTCCGCCCTATGTCCCGGTCCTCGATCTCTCGCAGGGCTTCGCCGGCCTGAGAGACTACTTCTCGCAGCTCGATTTCGAGAATTATTTCTTCATCTTCGACGACGCCCTCTACACCAGCGCCTACTGGTCGAGCCTCAAGATCGCGGGGCTCTCGACTTTCATCACCCTCCTTGTCGCCTACCCGATCGCCTACGGCATGGCGCGCGCCCCGCGCGAGTGGCAGCCGACCCTGGTCATGCTCGTCATCCTGCCGTTCTGGACGTCGTTCCTGATCCGCGTCTACGCTTGGATCGGCATTCTGAAGAAGGAGGGCTTGCTCAACCTCCTGCTCATGAATCTGGGCATCATCGACGAGCCGCTGACCATCCTCAACACCAACACGGCGGTCTACATCGGCATCGTCTACTCCTATCTGCCGTTCATGATCCTGCCGCTCTATGCGAGCCTCGAGAAGATAAAGCCGTCGCTGCTCGAGGCTGCCGAGGATCTCGGCTGCCCGCCGTGGAAGTCGTTCTGGCAGGTCACGTTCCCGCTCTCGCTGCCGGGCGTCCTTGCCGGATGCTTCCTCGTGTTCATCCCGGCCGTCGGCGAGTTCGTGATCCCCGACCTGCTCGGCGGATCGGAGACGCTGATGATCGGCAAGGTGCTGTGGAACGAGTTCTTCAACAACCGTGATTGGCCGGTATCGTCGGCAGTCGCGATCGTGCTGCTGCTCGTGCTCGTCATCCCGATCGTGCTGTTCCAGCGCAATCAGCAAAAGCAGCGGGAGGCGGGAGCATGAACACGCGCTTCTCCTGGTTCAACGTGACGTCGATCACTCTCGGCTTCGCGTTCCTCTACATTCCGATCCTGCTGCTCGTCATCTACAGCTTCAACGATTCCAAGCTCGTCACCGTTTGGGGCGGCTTTTCGACGAGGTGGTACGCCGGGCTCCTCGACAACGAAGGGCTCATGAACGCGGCCTGGGTGACGCTGCGCGTGGCGCTGCTGTCGGCCACCATCGCGACCATCCTCGGCACGCTCGCTGCCATCGTGATCGTTCGCATGGGCCGCTTCCCGGGCCGCACGCTGTTCTCGGGCATGATCTTCGCGCCGCTCGTCATGCCCGAGGTGATCACCGGTCTTTCGCTTCTTCTCCTGTTCGTCGCGATCAACTTCGACCGCGGGTTCTGGACGGTCACCATCGCGCACATCACATTCGCGATGTGCTACGCCGCCGTCGTCGTCCAGGCGCGCCTTGTCGATTTCGACAAGTCGGTCGAGGAGGCGGCCATGGACCTCGGCGCGAGCCCGGTGATGACATTCTTCCAGGTGACGCTGCCGATCATCGCGCCCTCGGTCGTCTCGGCTTGGCTTCTTTCGTTCACGCTCTCGATCGACGACCTCGTTATTTCGAGCTTTACGACCGGGCCCGGTGCAACCACGCTGCCGATGAAGATCTACAGCCAGGTGCGGCTCGGCGTGACGCCCGAGATCAATGCCGTCTCGTCGATCCTGATCGGGATCGTCGCGCTCGGCGTGCTCGCCGCATCGTATTCGACGCGCCTCGCGGCCCAGCGTGGGGAGCGCGAGAAGCGCGCGGTCGATGCCGGGGCGGCCTGAGCGAGGCGTCATGGGCGGCCCTCGCTATTGTGATCACGGCTCTATGGATGAGCTGCCCTGCCCGGCACGTTAACCCTTGCCGGCCAGCCGAGTGCAATTTTTCCAATGTTTCGCGACGATCCCCGGTCGCAACAATGTACGCGGCCCCAAGCCGCAGCGTTGACATTGGCGATTTGTGATCACAAATTTGAGGATAACAAGAGACGCAAAAAGCCCCGCGAAGCGGTCCATGACTGAGCCCCACATCAATTCGTACTACGCGGCGACGGCCAACGACGCGACCCGCTATCCACGTCTCGAAGGCCGGCACAAGGCCGATATCTGCGTCGTCGGAGGCGGGTTCTCGGGCGTCGCGACGGCGCTGACGCTCGCCGAGCGCGGCTATTCCGTCGTCCTGCTCGAGGCCAACCGCATTGGCTGGGGCGCGTCGGGACGCAACGGCGGCCAGTTGATTGCGGGCATGAGCGGCGCGCCGGCCATCCGGCGCCAGCTCGGAGAGCGGGGCGCAAGTCTGCTCACCGAGCTGCGCTACCGCGGCCACGACATCATCGAGAGCCGCATCGAGAAGTACCAGATCGCCTGCGACCTGAGGCACGGCTGGATGGAGGTGGCCGCGCGTCCGGGGCACATGACGTCGCTTCGCCAGCGCTACGAGGAGGCCCAAGCCACGGGTCACGGCGATCACATCGAGCTTGTCGAGCAGGGCGAGCTCGGCTCACTGCTCGAGACGGAGATGTACTACGGCGCCCTCATCGACCGGCGCAGCGGCCACCTTCATCCGCTGAACCTCTGCCTCGGCGAAGCGCGCGCGGCCGCCAACCTGGGCGTGGGAATATTCGAGGATTCGGCCGTGATCGACCTCGCCGGCGGCGCCAAGCCCTTTGCCGCAACCAGTGAGGGGCGCGTCGAAGCCGGTGCGGTCGTGCTCGCGGGCAGCACGTACCACACGTTCCGGCGCGGGCGGCTCAAGGGTCTCGCGCTTCCGACCGGCAGCTACATCATCGCCACCGAGCCGCTCGACGAGGCGACGGCCAAGGCCATCAACCCGCAGGACCTCGCGGTCTGCGACAGCAACGTCGTCCTCGACTATTTCCGCCTGACGGCAGACCGGCGGATGCTGTTCGGCGGCCGCTGCAATTACTCGAACCGCGATCCCACCGACCTCGTCGGCGCCATGCGCCCGCGGCTCGTCGAGATCTTTCCCCGGCTCAGAGACAAGAAAATCGAGTTTGCGTGGGGTGGGCGCATCGACATCGTCATCAATCGGGTGCCCGCGATCGGCCGCCTCGAGCCCAACCTCTACTACCTCGAGGGCTATTGCGGCCACGGCGTCAACACGACTCACCTCGCGGCCGAGATCGTCTCCGACGCCATTTGCGGTACAACCGAAAGGTTCGATCTCTTCGACAAGATCCGCCACATACGCCTGCCGGTCGGCCAATGGGCCGGCAATCAGCTGCTCGCGCTCGGCATGCTCTACTACCGCCTCCGCGACATGCTCTGAGGCCCATGCGGGCGCTCATTTCTCGGGATCGAACTTGATCGGCAGCGAGATGGGCCCGGTGTTGCCGCTGTCGGGGAGCCACGTAGGCTCGCCGTCATAGGCCGGGTTCTCGAGGCGCCGCGCGAGCAGCCGGAAGGCTTCCGTCATGTCGGTGCGGGCGATGATGTGGCCGAGGCAATGGTGCGGGCCGGCGCCGAAGCCGTAGTGGTTCTTGCGCTCCTGCGTGACGTCGATGCCCGGCGCGAACACCGCCGGATCGGTGCCCGCCGAATTCGGTGAAGAGGTGCAGCGTCGTGCCCTTCGCGATCAGCACGTCCTTGAAGACGATGTCCTCGAGCGCCTCCCGCGTCACCCAGGTCGTGGTGGGCCGCGTGCGCATCACCTCCTCGACGGCACCGCGGGCGAACTCGGGATGCTCGCCGAGCAGCTTCCATTGGTCCGGATTGTCTATGAAGACGCTCATGCCGAGGCCGAGCTGGTTGCGGGTCGTGTCGATGCCGCCGAACACGGCGAGGACGACCATGTCGTTGAGCTCCTGATCGGAGAGAGCGGACTTGTCCTTGTTGGCCTCGATCAGGTGGCTGACGAAGTCCTCGCCCGGCGCCTTGCGCCGCTCCTCGATGATGCGGGCGGCGTAGTCCGAGAGGCGCTCGGTCGCCGCGTTGATCGTGTCCTGGTTCTGCCGGTAGGTAACGCCGAGGGCGAGCCCCATGTCGGCCGAGATGTCGGCGAGCGTGCGCCAATGGTCCTGCGACAGGCTCAAGAGCTCGCAGATGACGCGGGTGGCGAAGGGCTCGGAGAACTCCGCCATGAACTCGCATCTTCCCCGCGAGGCGAAGCGATCGATGAGGTCGGCTCCGATCTCCTCGAAACGAGGCTGCAGCGGCTCGGCGACCTTGGGGCCGAAGGCAGGGTTGACGAGGCGGCGCAGCCGGCTGTGGTCGTCGCCGACGCGGTTCAAGAGCATGCGCAGCCACCAGTCGGCGAACGAGCCTGAAGCCTGGTTGTGAGCCGGCCACTTGTAGCTGCCCTGGCGCAGGCGCGCGTCGCGCAAGAGGATTCCGACCTCGGCATGGCGCAGCACTGCGAGCCCGTAGGGCGTCCGCGCATACCAGCTGCGCGCGCGGGCGTCCCGCACGGCTTGCGAGCGGATCGAGAACCCCGGGTTGGCGAGGTCGAGGAAGTCGACGTCGCTTTGCTCCGTCGCGGCCGTGGACCGTCCCTCAATCTTGGTCATGGTGAGCCTCCTCAACCGGCCTCGAGGTAGCGCCTGATCTCCTCGGGGCTCACGGCGCGGCGCAGTGAAGCGTCCTCGGCTTCGCATAGAGCCGCGAAATGCTCGACGAACGCGTCGCCGAAGTTCCGCCGCGCGGCTGCGCTTTCCCGCAGGCGTCGCGTGGCCTCGAGCAGGTCCGACGGAAGGCGCGGAACGCCCTGCGGGATCTCCGACGGTCCGCCGGTGGTGATCGGCTTGGCATCGAGCGCGAGCTTGCGCTCGATCCCGTCGAGGCCGGCGCCAAGCATCAGAGCAAGCGCGAGGAACACGTTGCAGTCGGCGCCCGGCAGGCGGAACTCGAGCCTCGTCTGCTCCTCCGTCTCGGCCGCGGTGCGCACGGCCGCAGCGTAGCTGCCGGGCGCCCAACTCATCGTCTTCGGCGCCCAGCTCCCGGGCGCGAAGCGCCGGTAGGCGTTGACCGTGTGGGCGCACAGCGGAAAGGCGTCGGGGACGACATCGATGAGGCCGGCAAGGAACGATCGCGCAGTAGCCGAAAGCCTATGCTCGGCGCTCGCCTCCGCGAACGCGTTGCGTCCGCTCTTTTTGTCCTCGAGCGAAAGCGCGATGTGTCCGCCGAGGCCGGGGAAGCTCTGGCCCAGGAGCGCCATGAACGAGGCGGTGAGGTCGCGCTGGCGGCAGAAGGCCTTCGTGAACATGCGCAGGAACGCCGCATCGTCGGCGGCGCGCATGGCCGGCTTGTGCTTCAAGGTCGCCTCGAAACATCCGGGTCCCAGCTCGACCGAGAGCGAATGGAGGTCGATTCCGGCCTTTCCCAGCGTCGCTTCGAGATCGGACACGAAAGGAGCGAACGTCGCCGCGGTCTGCCCCGACCAGCAGCGGTTGTCCGGCGCGAACAGTGCGAGCGCCGAGAACTCCTTGGACCGCAGCGAGGAGGCCGTCTCGTTGAGGACGAGAAATTCGAACTCGAACGCCGCCTCGACGCCGAAACCCATGGCGTCGGCCCGCTGTATCTGCGCGGCGAGCACCTGGCGCGGCATGATCGCGGCCTGGGGACCCGTGTAATCGGCGACGATCGCTGCTGCGCGCGGCTCGAAGGGATAGGGCCTCAACGAGCCGGCGTCGACGGCAATGGTCTCGCTGCCGTAAGGGCCCGGAAACAGGATCTGCTCCGCCGAATCCCATTTCGGCAGCACGTTGGCGAAGACGGCCGTGTCGATGTTTGCGAGCAGGTCCGCGCGGGAGAGGCGGCGCTCGCGGAACATTGTCGCGTAGTCGAACACGCCCACATGTACGATGTCGGCTCCGAGCTTCTCGAGCGCCTCGCCGACTTGAGCGCGGACGGATGCTTTCTTGGCCACGTCACTCCTTCAGCCGGCGAGCCTCCGGCGCGCGATACTCATGAAGTTGTCGTAGAAGAGGCGCGAGTTGGCCCAAAGCTCCGGCATCGCCGCCGCGACCTCGCGCTCGACGCGAGCGCCGGCGCCTCGCCCGTGCAGATGCTCGACGTGAGCGGCGCCCGCTTGCGTCTCGGCCCATTCGCCGACGAGCTCGCTCGTCGCCTCGACATGGTACTGGACACCGAAAGCCGCCGAGCCCACGGCAAATGCGGTGTTGGCACACGCGGGCGTAGACGCGAGGCCCATGGCCCCCGGCGGAAGCTCCACCACCTCGCTCCCATGCCAATTGATCGCCCGCTTGCTCGCACCGAAGCCGGCGTAAAGGGCGTGACTCTCGGCCGGCCTCCGCAAGAGCGATCTCGGAGACGCCGACCTCGCCCCGCGCCGCGCGGGCGACGCGCCCGTCGAGCGCGGAGGCCAGGAGCTGGTGACCGAGGCAGATGCCGAGCAGCGGCTTGTCGAATTCCTCCACCCATCGCCGGATCGCCGCTTTCTCCGCGACGAGCCAGGGATGCTCCTTCTCCTCCCACGCCTCCATGGGACCGCCGAGCACGAAGAGGACATCGAAGCTCTCGAGATCGGGGATCACAGCGCCGCGGTCGAGCTCGAGAACAGTCGGCTTGAGGCCGTCGGCTTCAAGATGATCACCGAAGGTACCGAGGGGACAGAAGGAGGCATGCTGGAAGGCGAGCACACGCGGCGCCATTGGTGGTCTACTCCCTGCGGTTTCTTTGCGGCTCCCGAGATGCCCCGCCGACCGCCCAGCGGTGGCCCCAACACGCCGTCTCGATCAGACCAATTATGTACCAATTAAACCATTTGGCACACGTTCCTGACCATGGTAGCATCCAATTTCTAAGCGCGATAGCATCGGACTCTAGATTAGAGCAGCTATTTGCGCGGAACCAGACACGCAAGTGGTCCTATGTGGTATAGGGGGTTTGTATGTCGCTGCCGGAGGGCGTGAAGGTCCTCGTCATCGGTGCTGGCATTCACGGCCTGAGCACGGCCTACCACCTCGCGAAGGAGCTCAAGGCGCGCGGACAGGGCTCGGGCGCCGACATTCTCGTCGTCGACAAGAAGGCCTGCGGGGCCGGCGCCTCGGGCATTGCCTGCGGCGTCGTGCGCAACAACTACTATCAGCCAGCCATGCGCCGGCTGATGGCGCACAGCGTCTCCGTGTGGGAGCGTCACGCGGAGGAGCTCAGCTACCACTCCGTCGGCTACATGCAGATCAGCCCGGAGAGCATGCACGAGCAGGTCGGCACGATCTACGAGCAGGAGAAGGCCATCGGATATCCGTCCGTCTTCATCGAGGGCGCGAAGGATTGCGACCGCTACATGAAGGACCTGTTCCACGACTGGCGGGCCAAGAACATCACCTCCGTCCTGCACGAGAAGAAGGGCGGCTACGCCAACAACATGAGAAGCGTCGAAGGCCTCGCCAAGCTCGCCCGCTCGGAGGGCGTTCGCATCGAGACCGGAGTCAAGGTGACAGGCTTCGAGCGCGCGAACGGCGCCTCCAGCGCGATCACCGCCGTGGTAACGGACAAGGGCAAGGTGCGCTGCGAGGAGGTCGTCGTCGGCGCCGGCCCGTGGGTCAAGCAGATCTGGGACCTGCTCAGCCTGCCGGAGACCGTCACGATCAAGGGCCGCGACGGCAAGCTCTACGACGGCCGGCAGATGTGGACCTTCTGGTCGCTCCAGGAAGGAACGCTCGGCGTCGATCCGAGGCACCAAATAACCAACGACGGCCAGATGCCGCCGGTCATTCATGTCGACACTGATGCCCCTCTCTACTCCGACATCGACGGCTCGCTCATCACCGACAAGCTGTGGGGCATCTACTACAAGCCGGACTTCTATTTCGGCGGCGTCCAGGGCGGCGCCATGCCGTTCAAGATCGAGACCGCTCCCGACAAGGTGGCCGTCGATCCCTATGGCCCCGAGAGTCCCGATTTCATCGTCGGCGAGGATTTCCGGCGCATGTGGTGCTCGGCGCTGGCCCACTGCCAGGAGCGCTTTGCCGGCCAGAGCAGCGTCTACCGCGACGAGCCGTCCGGTGGGATCGGCTGCTTCACGCCGGACAACTTCCCCGTCTTCGACCGGTTTTGCGAGAACGTCTATGTGATCGCCGACAGCAATCACGGCTACAAGATGATCGGCGTCGGCGAGCTCGTCGCCAAGGAGCTCACGGGCGACAGGCATGAGCTGCTCGAGCCGTTCCGCTTCGCCCGCTACGCCAAGGGCGAGCTGCACCCCGTTTCCAACAGTCCCTACCCCTGGAGTTGACCACGGCGGCGATCTCGCCGCCCCAGTAAAGAGAGGGTTCCATGCACCCGACGACCGACCTAGAGATGCACGTCAACGCTCCCGGCCGCAGCGACCTCGTGCGGCAGGTGCGAGAGAAGATCAACAAGCTCGGCATCACCTACATCTACTATCAGTTCATCTCGGTGACGGGCCGCATCGTCGGCAAGGGCATCCCGGCCGACCACTGGGAGCGCACCGCCGAAAAGGGCTTCCAGCTCGTCTACGGCGCGACAGCAAACCTCTTCGTCGATCGTCACGGCCAGTACATCGGCTACGGCCCCGAGGCCTCCGAGCTCATCGGCATCCCCGATCCCGAGACCTTCGTGCAGCTGCCCTGGGACAAGCGCGTCGCCCGCGTGTTCTGCACCTGCTTCCGCAATCGCGAGGAGGACGACAAGGGCGGCGGCCATCTCTCCTCCGACTGCCGCGGCAACCTGCGCATCCATCACACGGAGTTCCAGAAGAAGCACAACATGCACCTGCGCATGGGGTGCGAGCCGGAGATGATGTGGCTCAAGAAGGACGAGCTCGGCCGGCCGAACGGCGGCTTCTCCAAGCCCTACTGTTACCACATCGACCAGTTCGAGAGCCTGCGCCCAGTCTTCATGCGCGTGATCGAGTACGCCAATCAGATGGGCCTCGACATGATCCAGGGCGACCACGAGGACGCGCCCGGCCAGCTCGAGCTCAATTTCACCTACGACGATGCGCTGCGCACGGCAGATCGCCTCGCGACCTACCGCCAGATCTGCTCGCAGGTCGCGCGCGAGAACGGTCTCATCGCCTGCTTCATGTCGAAGCCGTTCATGGGCGTCTCCGCCAACGGCTGCCACACCAACATCTCGCTCTGGAGCGGCGGCCAGGAGGCCGTCAATTCGCTCGGCCAGAAAGAGATCGCTGGCATGCCTTTCAACTTCACCTATCTCAACGGCGGCACCAACTACTTCATGCCCGACAGCTCGGCCCACCCCAAGAAGCCGGGTCCCGTCGGCCTTCACTGCATCGGCGGCGTGATCGACCATCTCCCGGCGCTGACGGCGATCGGCTGCTCGACCGTCAACTCCTATCGGCGGCTGTGGGACCAGGGCTTCTGGGCGCCGGTCTACGCGGACTGGGGCTACCAGAACCGCACCTGCGGGCTGCGCGTCTCGGCGCCGGGGCGGTTCGAGTACCGCGCCGTCGACAGCATGGTGAACCCCTACATCCTCGCGTCGGCCCTGCTGATGGCGTTCGACGACGGCCTCGCCCGCAAGCTCGATCCGGGCGAGCCCGAGAGCCGCAACATCTATCAGGCGATGAAGGAAGGCAAAGCCGTCAAGAAGCTGCCGCTCACCCTCGGCGAGGCTCTCGAGCGGCTCGACGACGACGAGGTGATCAAGAAGGCGATGCCGGACGAGATGTACCGGGTTTTCACGCACTACAAGGGCGACGAGTGGGCGCGGTTCAACGCCCAGGTCACCGAGTGGGACGTCGCACGCTACATCGACTGCCTGCCGTAAGGCCTCGAGAACTTCGGCAGGCGCCGAACCCCTTTCGACGCACGGCCAAGTCCGTCACGGGACTTGGCGGAGGCGTCGGGGCACAGCGGCGCCCGCCCGCGAGACGAAGTAAGGAGATCTTTCCATGTGTGGAATTGCTGGCCTCATTCATCGCGGACAAAGCGGCGATATCGGCGAGGAGATGACGGCGATGCTGCAATCGCTGAAGCATCGCGGACCGGATTCGACCGGCTACGCCCTTTACGGCAAGGGCGGCGGCAAGAATACGTACGTCCTGCGCTTCAAGGTCGCCGAGCAGGAGGAGCTGCGCCACGGTTTCAAGATCCGCGAGCTGATCAAGGACCGGCGCGCCGAGGTCGACCACCGGCTCAACGAGCTTGGCGCCAAGATCGTCGAAAAGGAAGATTCGACCGGCTACGCCAACAAGTACGTCATCGAGTACACGGGCGAATTGAAGAAGCTCGTCGATTACCTCGAGGACGTGGAGGCCGTTGAGCTGCTCTCGATCGGGCACGGCCTCGAGCTGGTGAAGGATCTCGGCGACGCCAAGACCGTTGCCGACCAGTACAAGCTGCACGGCTTCAAGGGGACGCACGCCCTCGGTCATACGCGCATGGCGACCGAGTCGGACGTCGATATCCGCTCGGCCCATCCCTATTGGGCCTACCCGTTCAGCGACGTGGCCGTCGTGCACAACGGCCAGTTGACCAACTATTGGAACAACCGGCGCGAGCTCGAGCGGCGCGGGCGCCGCTTCATGTCCAACTGCGACAGCGAGCTCATCGCCGTCTATCTCGCCGAGCGCATGGACCAGGGCGACACGCTGGAGGAAGCCATGCGCCGCTCGATCGAAGAGCTCGACGGCGTGTTCACCTATCTCGTGGCGACGGCCGACAGCCTCGGCATGGCCAAGGACACGATGGCCGCCAAGCCCATGGTTCTCTACGAGGGCAAGGACTTCATCGCGCTGGCCAGCGAGGAGGTGGCGATCCGGTCCATCTTCCCCAATGAGATCGACACGTTCGACCCCTATGAAGGAGAGGTGCGCGTATGGCGGAACTGAAAAAGGCCCTCGCCCAGGGCATGCACGCCGAGCAGCTCGCGGGGCGCACGCAGCAGCGATTCTTCGATGTCAGCGGGGGGAGCGACCGCTTCACCTACCCGTGGGCCTACGAGGTCGACTTCAACAAGCGCGCCGAGTTCGATGCCAAAGGCATGGACACGCGGGGCATAAACGCGCAAATCCGCAAGCTGATGAGCGAAGGGAACGGCACCATCGTCGTGCACAATCCCGGCGCCAAGCACTCCCTCGGCGTCGGCATCCTGAACCGGGTCAAGCTCTACTTCGAGGGCTCGCTCGGCTACTTCGGCTGCGGCCTGCTCGACGGCCCGAACGTCCACATCAAGGGTCGCGTCGGCTGGTCGTGCGCCGAGAACATGCTGGCCGGCACCATCGTCATCGAGAAGAACGCGGGCTCCTGCTTCGGCGCGGCGATCCGCGGCGGCGACCTCGTCTGCAAGGGCGACGTCGGCGCGCGCACCGGCATCGACCAGAAGGGCGGCACGATCCTGATCGGCGGACGGACGGGCGCGTTCTCGGGCTTCATGATGCAGCGCGGGCGCATGGTCATCCTGGGCGATGCGGGCGCGAACCTCGGCGACAGCATGTACGACGGCACGATCTACGTCGGCGGCAAGATCGCAAGCCTCGGCGTCGACGCAGTCGAGGGCGAGATGAGCGATCTCGACGTGGCGTGGCTCGAGCGCAAGCTCAAGGCCTACGAGATCGACCCGCCCAAGGACCTCGGCAAGATGACCAAGATCGTCGCCGGCAAGCAACTCTGGAACTACGACAGTCTCGAGCCGACCGAAAAGAAGCTCGTGCTCTAGGAGGACGACGACCATGGCACCCAAAGCCGCAACCGCCAAAGGCCGCGATCCCGAAGCCTTCAATCCGCAGGAGCGCAACACTCAGCTGCTCGGCCACAGCCGCATCTTCACGCCCGAGGTCATCGACGACATCCATATCAAGTCGGAGCTCGGCCGCTACCGCATGCGCGGCTTCTCGCTGTTCAAGAAGATCCCGCACTGGGACGACCTGACCTTCCTGCCCGGCACGCTGACGCGCTTCGTCATCGAGGGCTATCGCGAGAAGTGCATCACGAAGACGGTGCTGGGCCCGCGCGCCAAGCGACCCTTGGTGCTCGACATCCCCGTCTACATCACCGGCATGAGCTTCGGCGCGCTCTCGTATGAAGCCAAGATCGCGCTCGCGCGCGGAGCGACGATGGCGGGCTCGGCGACGTGCTCGGGCGAGGGCGGCATGATCCCCGACGAGCGGCGCTACTCGGCCAAGTGGTACTACCAGTGCATCCAGAGCCGTTACGGCTTCAACCCGCACCACCTCCGTCTCGCCGACGCGGTCGAGTTCTTCATCGGCCAGGGCTGCAAGGTCGGCCTCGGCGGCCATCTCATGGGACAGAAGGTGACCGACCAGGTCGCCGAGATGCGCTCGCTGCCGGCCGGCATCGACCAGCGCTCGCCCGCCCGCCACCCCGACTGGCTCGGCCCCGACGATCTCGCGCTAAAGATCGAGGAGATCCGCGAGGCGACGAACTGGGAAATCCCGATCCAGCTCAAGCTCGGCGCGGCGCGCGTCTACGACGACGTGCGCATGGCGGCCAAGACCGGGCCCGACATGATCTACATCGACGGCATGGAAGGCAGCACCGGCGCGGGGCCCCACCTCGCGACCGAGGACACCGGCGTGCCCGGCATCGCGGCCATCCGCCAGGCGAGGAAGGCGCTGAACGACGTCGGCAAGTCGGGAGAGATCTCGCTCGTCTACGCGGGCGGAATCAGAAACGGCTCCGACATCGCCAAGGCCCTCGCCCTCGGCGCCGACGCGGTCGCGATCGGGCACTCCTCTCTGATGGCCCTCAACTGCAACAAGGCGATCCCGGAGGCGGACTACGAGAGCGAGGTCGGCGTGCCGGCCGGCTATTGCTATCACTGCCACACGGGCCGCTGCCCGGTCGGCGTCGCGACGCAGGATCCGATCCTGAGGAAGCGGCTCGATCCCGACAAGGCGGCCGAGCGCGTCTACAATTTCCTGCACACGCTCACCATGGAATGCCAGATGATGGCGCGCGCCTGCGGCAAGACCAACATCCACTCGCTCGAGCCGGAGGACTTGGCCGCCCTCACCATGGAGGCTTCCGCCATGGCCATGGTGCCGCTCGCCGGCACGCAGCACACCGTCGGCCGCCCCGACATGACCCGGTACTGAGAAGGAGCCCGGCCCATGGCCAACATCAAGCCCGGAAAGCCCGTCGCCGTCGCCACGATGTCCAAGGACGTCGACCATTTCATCAAGAGCGACGGCGTCGAGACCGAGCGCGAGAAGCAGATCGGCCAGCACATCGGCTACCGCTACGACGTGAACCTGCTCCCCGACTACACGCGGCTGACCCCGTTCCTCAAGAGCTACATCGAGACCATGGGCTGGAGCGACTTGAACTGGCTCGAGGACGTGCATATGGGCTACGAGGAAGGCCGCCCCGCCGTGTTCGACCGCAACGTCAACGGCTGGGTGCAGGTGCCCTCCGACTTGAAGCTGCCCGACAATCAGCAGGACCGCGACATGCTCGCCCGCGAGCTCCTGATCAAGTTCCAGATGAGCGAGGACCATCCCCTCGTCGCGCTGCGCAACGCTTACGCCAAGTTCTGAGCGCGCCCCTCGGAGCCGCACCATGGGCGCCGGCGGCGCGAGGACAGAGCCACCCTGCGCCGGCGATCTGGCGCGAGGGCGGGTCGCTGCAAACTCAGGGATTGTCTTCCGGCCCTACTGGTGGGACGCGGCGCCGCCGCTAAGCGAACCGGCGGAGCCGCTGCCGCCCGAGGCCGATGTCGCAATCGTCGGCTCGGGCTTCACCGGCCTCTCGGCGGCGCTTACACTGTTACGGCGCGGGCGCAGCGCCGTCGTGCTCGAGCGCTCCGTCCCGGGCTTCGGCGCGAGCACGCGCAACGGCGGGCAGATCGGCACCGGGAACCAGAAGCTCAGCGTGAAGAAGCTTGCCGGCCGCGGCGGCAGCGCCAAGGCCGTCGAGCTGCTGCGCGAAGGGCTGCGCATTCTCGACTACATCGAGCACGTCATCGCGAGCGAGCGGATCGAATGCCACTTCACGCGCTGCGGCCGCTTCCGCGGGGCGATGCGCCCGGAGCACTACGAGGCGATGGCGCGCGATATGGAGGAGCTCCGCCGCCTCGCGGGCCTCGAGAGCTTCATGGTGCCGCGCCGCGAGCAGCACACCGAAATCGGCTCGGACCTGTTCTTCGGCGGCCTCGTCTTGCCGAACGACTGCTCCCTCCACCCGGGCCTCTATCATGCCGGGCTCATGCGGCGCATCGCGGAGGCGGGCGGCAGGATCGTTGCCAATGCCGAGGTCAGGTCCATCTCCCGCCGTGGAGAAGGCTTCCGCCTGTCGACGGCGGCAGGCGACCTCGTCGCCCGCGATGTCATTGTCGCCACGGACGGACACACGGGCGGGCTTGTCCCGGAGCTCGGCCGGCGCATCGTGCCGATCGGGTCCGCCATCATCGCAACCGGTGAAATTCCCGCGCCGCTGCTGGCAAAGCTACTGCCCAAGTCCCGCGTCTACGGCAATACCCTTCGCGTCTTCTCCTATTTCCGCGCCGCGCCCGCCGAGCGGCGCATCCTCTGGGGCGGGCGCGTGGGGCGAATGGCCGCTCCAACGTCGCCGCGCGCCTTCGCCCATCTCGCACGCGACATGCTGCACTTCTTTCCGGAGCTCGAGGATGTGCCCGTCACGCACGCGTGGGACGGCCTCATCGGCCAGACTTACGACGGCGTGCCACACATCGGCCGGACCAGCGACGGCCTCTACTATGCGCTCGGCTATTGCGGGAACGCGGGCGTCTCGCGCGCGACCTACTTCGGGCACAAGATCGCGCTGAAGGTGCTCGGCGACCCCGACGGCCGCACGGCCTTCGACGATCTCGCCTTCCCGAGCTTCCCGGCCCAGCCGATTGCCAAGCTTCTCGTTCCGGTGGTCGAAACCTGGTATCGCCTGCGCGATCGGGCGAATTTCTGAAGTAACAGCTGCTGTGGAGAAAGGGCGCCGGCCCTCGGGGGGAGAAGGCCGAGCGCCCTAGCCAAGCCCATCGGGGGGATAGGCATGCTTCCGGGAGGGGAGAGCCGGAAGCTTGGCTAGCCACAAGAAGCGATGTGGCCGCCTTTACAATTGTTGTTTCGCACCGGCCATAACAAGGTGACACAGGATTGAACTTTGTCTAGGCAGCGCAAATGTCGACACCGCTACTCGCCTTTCCCTAAACAAATGCTTATTTGGCCGCAGCGGCCGGAAGCGACGTGGGCGTCTGCGGTTGGCAATTGGCGCGCGGTGTTCATTCGCCGAAAAGGTACTCTTCGATGCTTGTAATATCCTCCGAGGTGAATTGAACCTGCGGCATCTCCTTGTGTCGTGAGCCTATGCCCTCGGAAAGCTCGAATTCGAGCCGCTCCACCGGATACGAGCGAAGGACGATCCAAAGGTTTGGCGCTTCCTTGAGCGGGCTTGGCGGCCCTACCTCAAGGGCATGGCATCGCCCGCAGTTCTTTTCCAAGAGCGCTTTCCCGCTGGCCTTATCTCCGGCTTCGCCGGAGCTCGCAGAGACGAGAAGCAACAAGCCCAAGAACGCCGCTCGACGAAGCCGCATGTTGTCCTCCGCTCATCGCTGGGCATTTCCGTAAGATGCGAACGAGAGAGAATTGCGTCAATGAAAGCGAGGCGACGCCGAGCGCAACAAGCAAGCCTCACGCCCTAACGCGCGTCTTCTCGGGGTCGTAGAACGGGAAGCGGACCACGGTCGCCTTTAGGCGCTTCTGCAGCTTGTCGAGCTTGCCGATCTCGACCGCCGTGCCGATCTCGGCATGCGCCACGTCGAGGCGGGCAAGCGCGATCGTCTTTTTGAGGATCGGCGAGCGCATCGCGCTCGTGACGACGCCGATTTCTGCCCTGCCGATGAACACAGGATCGCCGTGGCCCGCCTTCTCGTTGCCCTTGATCTCGAGGCCGACGAGCTTCTTCGCCGGATTGGCGCGGCGGCGCTCGAGGGCGGCCTTGCCGATGTAGCCCTCTTCCTTCTTCGCGGGCACGGTGAAGCCGATTCCCGCCTCGAACGGGTCGGTCTGTGAGCAGAACTCGTAGCCGCCGAACACGAGCCCTGCCTCGATGCGCACCATGTCGAGCGCCTCGAAGCCGAGCGGGGCGATGCCGTGCCCCTTGCCCGCCTCCATGATCGCGTCCCACACGGCAGGGGCATCCTTCGGGTGGCAGAAGACCTCGTAGCCGAGCTCGCCTGTGTAGCCCGTGCGCGAGACGAGGACGGGGATGCCGTCGTAGCCGCCGAAGCGGCCGATCGTGAAGCGGAAGAGGCCGAGCTCGTCGAGCGTGGGGCGCGCGGGCGCCGTCCACAGGATGCTCTTCAGGATGTCGCGAGACTTCGGACCCTGCACGGCGACGTTGTGGATCTGGTCGCTCGCCGTCTTGAGCAGAACCTTGACCCCGCTCTTGGCGGCCTGCTCCTTGATCCAGATGAGGCTCGCATCGTCGCCGCCGATCCAGCGGAAGTTGTTCTCGCCGAGCCGGAACAGCGTGCCGTCGTCGATCATGCCGCCGTGCTCGTAGCAGATGGCCGTGTAGAAGATCTGGCCGACCGCGAGCTTCCGGATGTCGCGCGGGAAGAGGCCTTGCAGGAATTGCTCGGCATCGGGCCCGAGGATCTCGAGCTTTCGGAGCGGGGAGAGGTCCATGATCACGGCGCGCTCTCGGCATGCCCAGTACTCGTCGATGGCGCCGCCCTTGGCATAGGAGTGGGGAACCCAATAGCCGCGATACTCGCCGAACGAGCGGGTGAGCGCGGACGTGCGCGGGTGGAAGCCCGTCTCGCGCGTGAGCTGAAGGGGGGCGTCGGCTGTCATGCGGAATCCAATCGCGCGCTTGAAGTTGGCCTCTTTCGGATAGACCCGGACCAGGATCTCGGAGAGCCGCCAGCCGTTGGCGGGGTCGATGTCGTCCGGACACGACGAGGTGGCGCACACGAGATCGGTCAACGCGCGCATAAGCACGTAGTCGCCGGGGCGCGACCAGGGCTCGTCGAACCAGATGTTGTTATTGGCGTCGACGTTGGTGTTGTAGAAGAAGTTGATCGCCGGCCAGCCGCGGAATTGACCGACCTCGTAGGCCTCGAGGGCGCCGTTGAAGTTGTCCGAGCAGTTGACGTGGCCGAAGTAGCCCTGGTCCTCGTAGGTGCGCCGCGTGCAGGCGAGGCCGAACGTGTCGTGGCGCCCGACCGTGTCCTGGATGACCTCGACCAGGGGATTGCGGTCGCGGTCGAAGAACTTCGAATAGAGGCCGGGCTTGGGGTAGGCGGCTCCGAGCATCGAGCGCGTCGTCGTCGAATCGAGCCCGAGCACCGTGCCCTTGTCGAGGGCGCGGCGATGGAAGGCGAGAAAGTCCGAGCACTGCCGCCCGGCCAGGTCGACGATCTGGATGTATTCGCCCTCGAACGCCTCGAAGCTCTCGGCGCTGGCGATGTTGATGAGGATCTCGAGCCGCGGCTCGGCGAGCGGCTCGGGCCGGCGCACCTCGCCGGCCGGGGCATTGCTCGCCCGGCGAATGAAGACGAGGACGTCGGAGGGCGGCGTCTGGTCCCAGACGGTCATCGGCTCGGCCGGCGCGCCGAGCACGACGACGATGCCGCGCCCCGCCTTGAACCTCAGCATCTCTCCGGCCGGCGCATCGGGTCCGAACACCTTGGTGGCCTGCGCCCGCCCGATATCGAGATTGCGGCGGAAAAGCCCGAAGCGCACGCGGGCGGCATCCTCGCTCTCGCCGGCAAGAATCTTCTGGATGCCGGTTGGCTTGGCGCGGCCCTTGAGCCCCAACGCCGCGAGATCGCTCTTGCCGGACGGAGCAAAGGCTGCGATCTCGACCGTCTGCGAGCCCTCGAGGAGGGCGACTTCCAGGGTGTCATCCCGGTCGAGGGCGTAGACGCCCGTGCCGCCGCCCTTGAGCACGTAGCGCTCGACTCCGGGGTCGAGCGCCGGAGTGCCGGGCACCATGATCTTGGGCCTCTTCGCCAGAACGGCAGATGGCTTGTCCATGGCTCGATCCCGCTGTTCCGCGCCCGCGTTTTGGGGCGCGGAGGCAATCATAAGCTCTAGCCGCACGCCCGAATAGGGGACGCCCGCTTGCTTCGTGAACTAGGCGCCGCTGGGCTTGTTCGCAAGGAACGCTTCGAAGGAATCGTCGAGCGCTTTCATCCACGTCGTGTGATGCTGGGGCGCCATGGTGCCGGTGAGCGTCGAAGGATAGCTTCTGTCGCGATAGGTCAGGATGTTCTCCGCCTTGTGGTGCTCCCATTCCTTGAACAGACGCGCCACCTCGTCGACGTTGAGCTTCGGATAGTCGGTCGCCTTGAGCAGATCGCGCGTGTACTCGGTCTGGAAGTCGATCGCTTCGAACGGGTTGGTGACGGCTTCCTCCATCGCGGTCCACTTGACGATGTCGGCAGCCTGCTCCTCGAGCGAGGGGAGCTTGATGCGGCCCAGGATCACGTCGCGCGCGTACCAAGCCTGCGCGTCGAACATGTTGAAGGTGTAGTACTGGTCCTGCATGCCGATGTACATGAGCTTCGGGTTGCCCCACCAGAAGATGCCCTTGTAGAGGTTCGGCGGATAAAGCCGGTTGCGCGACTTCAGGCGCAAGGAGTCCTCGATGAAGGGGTGATAGTGCAGGTAGCCGGTGCACAAGATGATGGCATCGAGCTCTTCGGAGGAGCCGTCGCCGTAGAAGGCGCGGCTGCCCTCGACCCTCGTCAAGTTAGGCACCTCCTTGCATCCCGCCGGCCACTTGAAGCCCATGGGCCTCGTGCGCCAGCAGAAGGTCACCGACTTGGCGCCGTACTTCAGGCACTGGATGCCGATGTCCTCGGACGAGTAGCTCGAGCCCACGCATAGGACGCGCTTTCCCGCGAACTCGTCGGCCGAGCGAAAGTCATGCGAGTGCATTACGCGTCCCGGAAAGGCCCTGATGCCTTCGAACTCGGGCACGTTGGGTGTGGAGAAATGCCCGCTCGCGGCGATCACATAATCGAACTCGGACATCGAGGTCTCGTCCGACCTGAGATCCTTCACGGTGACCGAGAACTTGCCGGTCGCGTCGTCGTAGGAGACCCAGCGCACGGCCGTGTTGAGCTTGATGTATTGCGTGACTCCGCTCTTCTCGATGCGGCCCTTGATGTAGTCGTGGAGCACGGCGCGCGGCGGATAGGATGGGATCGGGCGGCCGAAGTGCTCCTCGAACGAGTAGTCGGCAAACTCGAGGCACTCCTTGGGACCGTTCGACCAGAGATACCGGTACATGCTCCCGTGCACGGGCTCGCCGTACTCGTCCGTCCCCGTGCGCCACGTGTAGTTCCAGATGCCGCCGTAGTCGCTCTGGCGCTCGTAGCAGACGAGGTCCGGGATATCGGCTCCCTTCCGCCGCGCGCTTTCGAACGCCCGCAAAGCGGCAAGACCGCTTGGACCCGCACCGATGATCGCAACTCGACCCATGTTCGTCCTCTTCCGATTCTGCTTTTCGACTCAAGACCTTGTAAGTTCTAGGGAAAGGGCCGCAGCCGATGAGCCGCGGCCCTTCATGACAGGTTGCAGTCGTCTGGCTTCTCCCACATTGACCGGCATCAGGCCGGCATCTGGAAGAGCCAGTTCGCGATCAGCACCACGGCGAGGCCCGCAGCCAGCGTCAGGTAGGGCAATATACCCGCTTTGCGCTCGCCGAGGTCCTGGCCCTTGAGGCCCAGCTCCTCGAGCGCGCCTGCCGGGAATTGCCCCTTGTCTTGGAAGTAGTGCCGGAAGGCAAACACCGGGATGATGAGCGCGGCAAAGGCGAAGCCGACCCAGAGTGCATTCGAATAGCCCCAGACCTTGGCACCTGCTCCCATGAAGAGCGCGTTGACGAAGGCGAGGACCGTGTTGAGGCCTATCAGCCACGTCGGTGCCCGGTAGGGACGCTCGATGTGGCCGCTGTCGACGCGGTGCATCCAGCCCGCATTGAGGTTCAGGAAGTTGAAGATGATGTAGCCGACGTTCGACACGGCAAGAATGAAGTAGTAGCCCGCGGCGTCGGAGGCGATCGCGAGCAGGAATAGGTTGAACACGAGGTCGGTCCACATGGCGCGAGTTGGCGCGCCGTGCGAGTTGGTGTGGCTCAGGTAGCGCGGCAGCCAGCCGTCGACCGAGCCCTGGTAGAGGGTGCGCGAGGATCCTGCCATCGCCGTCATGATCGCAAGCACGAGGGCGAGGATCATCAGATGCGACGAAGATGCTGATGACGATACTGCCGCCACCGACCATGTTGGCCATGGCATCGGCGACGCCGGTGCCGGCGACGATCGCCGGATGCCTTCATGCCCTCGACGCCGAGCACGCCCTGGAAGGTGAACGGCACGAGAATGAAGAGCAGGAGGCAGAGCAGGCCCGAGTAGAAGATCGCCTTGAAGGTGTCGTTCTTGGGATCGCGGAATTCGCGGGTGTAGCACACGGCCGTCTCGAACCCGTAGGTCGACCAGGCGGCGATGAAGAGGCCGCCGAAGAAGAGCGTCCAGCCCACGTTGTCGCCGGTCGCCCGGCCAGTAGGGACCGGCGACATTGGCCGCGTTGAAGCCGCCGTTGAACAGCGGCACGATGCCGACGATCAGCATCGGGATGATGACGATGAGACCGATCCACTTCTGCGCATTCGCCGTGCCGAGGATGCCGCGATGCTGGATGAAGAAGACGATCAGCATCAGCAACGCGCCGATGAAGAACGACGAGTTGAAATTCAGCGTGCCGAGGCCAGGCACCGCGACGCTATAGGCATTGAACGACTGCAGCGCGGGCGTGTGGAGCTGCGGTGACCGCCGCAATTGCATCGGCCGCTGCCTTGCCGGCGTTGGCGGGATCGGCGAGCCAGGCGACCACTTCCGGCGAGGTCTCGGCAAACACAGGGATCGGCGCGACGGCATTCAAGATATAGCCTGCAGCGATCGCAGCAGCCCAGCGAGAGGACCGGCGACCAGGCGAACCAGTTGCACCACACCGACAGCGGCGCGATCAGCTTCGAATAGCGCAGCCAGGCTGTCGCCCCGTAGATCGACGCGCCGCCGGACTTGTTCGGAAACAGGCCGGCGATCTCGGCATAGGTGAAGGACTGGAGGAACCCCATGATCATGGAGATCGTCCAGACGACGAAGGCGAGTTGGCCGGCGGTTCCCGCAATGCCGCCGATCGAGAAGAGGACGAGAGCGGGAACGCCGCTCGCGACCCAGAATGCGCCGCGCCAGTCGATGGCCCGGTGCAGCGTGCCGGTCTGTTGCGTTGGGCTTGCGTATGTCGTGGTCATTGGATCCCCCCGAGATGGGTTCTTAGCCGTGCAGACGAAAACCGCCACGCATCGGGCTCCGATGCATGGCGGCGCGAAGGAGCCGAAGCGGCTGGCATTTCAGGGTGCTGCGGCGTGCCGAACGCGGCCGCCCGAGGCGATTGCCGATGCCTCCAAGTTCGACGTTGCCCAACGCGGACATTGCGAACTCCTGTACCACATAAGACCAATTCAAGTGGTCACACCGCTGAAAGAAAACTATCACAAGACAATGACTGTGCCAAACGCATAAAGTGGGCTATAATTGGTATTGTTGATATGTGTCAATGCGGACCGCAGAGAGAGGCCGAATGCCCAATCAAGTCTCCTCCGACGCGCCGCTCGCGGGTTTTCCACCGCGGGGAGCCTCGAACATCGCCCGTGATCTCGAGCGGGCGATCACGTCGAGCATCTATACGTATGGTCAGCAGCTCCCCACCGAGCGACAGCTGGCTGAAACCTACGATGCGTCGCGCACGACGGTGCGCAAGGCTCTCGCCATGCTCGAAGACCAGAAGCTCGTGCAGCGGCGCGCAGGCAGCGGCACCTACGTGAGCTTTCAGGCTGGGGCCAGCGAGCATGACATCGCCGAGCGCACGAGCCCGCTCGAGCTGATCGAGGTGCGCGCCGCGATCGAACCGCAGATGGCGCGCCTCGCCGTGCTCCATGCCAGCGCCGTCGATCTGGAAAAATTGCAGGGCCTCGTCCGGGAGCTCCAGGCCGCCGAGGAGAACGCCGACGCGGAGCGTTATTCGGCGGCCGACGAGCAGTTCCACCTCGCGATTGCGTCGGCCACGTCCAACCCGCTCCTCGTGTGGCTCTACGAGCAGATCAATGTGATCCGGACCCATACCCTGTGGGCGGAGATGCGCCAGAAGATCATCACGCAGGAGAACATGCGGGCCTACAACAAGCAGCATGCGGCTGTGGTGCGCGCCATCCAGACCCGCGATGCACAGGCTGCGGCCGAGACCATGGTCCGCCACATGGAGAAGGCGCGCAACGATCTCATCGGCGCCCAGAGCCGCTAAGAGAGCTCAACGCTCAGCTCCGGGCCGCAGCCATGAAGTTCCGATAGAGCGTCCTGGCATTGGCGGCGAAATCGGCCATGTGGGGCTGCGCCGACTCGGCCATGCGATCGAGCCCACCCGCGCCGTGCGTGCGATCGAGCGCCCCGGCATATGCTGGAACCAGGCCCCATTCGGGAATGGTCGTCTCCTCGATCTCGACATGATACTGCACGCCCCAGGCATGCTTGCCCACACGCAACGCCTGGCAGCGGCACACCGGAGAGCCGGCCAGCACCGTGGCTCCCTCCGGAGGCTGCGCCACGGCGACCGAGTGCCACTGCAGGGCCTTGAAAGACCGGGGAAGTCCCAGCATCAGCGGATCGGCAGACCCGGCCTGAGTAAGCTCGATGTCGAGAACGCCGATCTCCGGCGGCCGCTGGGGTCCGCAAGTGCCGCCGAGCGCATCGGCGAGCAGCTGATGGCCGAGGCAGAGACCGAGGAAGGGCCGATCGAGCTCGCGCACCCATCGGCGAATGGCGCGCTTCTCCTCGATCATCCACGGACAGTCGTCCACGTCCCAGACATCCATGGGCCCGCCCATGACCCAGAGCGCGTCGTAGCCCTCGAGCGCCGGGATCGCCTCGCCCGCGTCGAGCTCGACCGCATCCCAGAGGACCCCGTCTTCGCGCAGGAACGAGCGCAGTATGCCGGGATGCTCGCACGCGATATGTTGAAACACGAGTAGCTTCACGGGGCTCCCTCCCAATTCGTAAGTGCACGTTGAATTTGCGGGATGGAGTTCTCGCACAACGCGGGAGACTACGCCATGGCGCAAGAGCCGCTGACCGGCCGCTGCCTGTGCGGCGCCGTTCGTTTCGAGCTTTCGCCGCCCATTCGCGACGTGATCGTCTGCCACTGCCGTCAATGTGCGCAGTGGACGGGATACGCGGTCGCCGCGACCGCCGTCGCAACGGGCAATTTCAAGTTGCGCGAAGGCGCCGAGCAGCTCAAGTGGTTCGCCGCATCGGCGCATGCCGAGAGGGGATTTTGCGGTACGTGCGGATCGAGCCTGTTCTGGAAGCCCGCGGACGGCACGCGGATTTCCGTGCTCGCCGGAACCCTGGACCCCCCGACGGGGCTTCACGTCGGCGCTCATATTTTCGTGGCCAGCAAGTCGGACTACTACGAGATCGCCGACGGGACCCCGCAGCTCGAGCACGGCGCCGGTGCCGCCGCCCTCGTCGAGGACGAGGAGATCGCCGGCCGGCGACCAAAGTCTAAGCCCGCAGTGTGAGAAAACTCACATTCGCTCGGGCCGCTGCCGTCGCATGACCGGGGCAGTCGAGCCAACCGATCTCTCCGGAAAAACATATGCAAATCGGCAATCTAAACGACCTCTTCCTCCATACGCTGCAGCTCACTCACGCCGCCGAAAAAGCCATCGCAGACGCCATTCCGCAGATGGCGAGGAACGTCAGCTCGAGCGGCCTCGAGATGCGCCTCGATAGCTACATCGCTCAGACTGAAGAGCGGATAAGGCGCCTCGAGCAAGTGTTCAAGCTGGTCGACCACGCGCCGACGCCCACGAAATGCCCGGCGATAGAGCACATCCTCTCCGAAGCCAACGAGCTGACCGGCAGGATTGCCGATGAGGACACGCGCAAGGCGGTAATCGTTGCCGCCATGATGACGGTGAAGCACCTCGTCCTCGAGCGCCATGCCACGCTCGCGGCGTGGGCGAGGGAGCTTCGCATGTCCGAACCCGCACAGCTCCTGCTGGCAACGCTCGACGAGGAGCGCAGGTCCCATGTGCAGGCGGCCGGCGCCGCCGAGAGGCGTCCCGGCAAGGACCGGGACATCAGCATGGGCGAACGCCTGACCGCGCTCTTCGACCGGAGCAAATGAGCCGGCGCCGGCACGGTCTACTCCCCCGTCGCGTCATGAACCATTTCGCCGAGGCGCTCCACGTCCTTGACCACGAGGGTGCGGCCCTGCTGCTCGATGACGCCGAGGCGCGATAGGCGGTTGAACTCGCGCGTGACGGCCTCGCGATGCGTGCTCACCCGGCTCGCGATCTCAGCATGGGTCGGCGCCGTGTCGATGCGAGCGCTGTTTCCCTCCCTTGGCGTCAGCATGGCGAGGCGCAGGACCTCAGCCTGAATGCGGTTGCTGACGGCAAGCGCGCTGAACTCGTAGATGCGCGTCGTGAGCACGCGAATCCTGCCGACGATTTGAGGCAGTAGGGTCTGCGTCACCGACGGCTCGGTGTACAGGACCTCCCTGAACACGGAGGCCGGCATCGCGGCCACGAGGCAGCTCGTGCGCGCCTCGATGCGCGCCGAGCGAGGCCCCCCGTCGATCGCAGCGATCTCGCCGAACAACTCCCCCGGCCCGAGATCGGTGAACGTTACCGCCTTCCCGGACACGGAGTAGAGGCTCGCCCGCGCGTCGCCGGAGATGATGAAGAAAACGTCGTTGGACGCATCGAGATGATCGACGATCGTCTCGCCCGCCTCGTAACGGCGCCACGCGCAACGCTTTTGCAGCTGAGCCAGGCGGCTGGGGGCCAGCCCCGCAAAGATGCCGACGCGCTCGAGAGACTGAGAAACCGCTTCTGCGTTAGGTCGCGTCATGGCTCATGTCCCGGGGAACGATCCGCGCTGAATTCGACCTCGCCCACGATCATAGGCCGAACGCGCCTCGCGCGCATGCTCGAGCCTGGGATTGGAGCGAGTGAGGGGGGCAAATGCCCCCCTTTCGACAAAGCAAGTGACCTTGAACGCATGCTCAGCGATTTTCAGCCGCAAAATGCGCGACCTGATCGAGCTCCTTCACGCTCATCGCCTCAGCGCGCTCGGCGCACGAAAACTCGAGCGATTTGCCCTGCGCCACATCGAAGCGCGCGCTCGTGCCGGAGCCGACCGTCGCCTCGAAACGCACCGTCGTCATGTCCGGCACGTCCTTGCCGTTGAACGCATCGCCGACCAGGAGTGTCAGCCTGCAAAGCCCGCTCTCGTTCTGGAAGTAGCTCACCGTCTGCTTGGAGCCCAGGCGAAAATTGAGCAGGACGCGCCGGCCGGGGGCCGCTCCGGGGCCCGTTATCGGGCTCATGGTGACCATCGGCGCGGGACCATTCGCGTCGCCGGCCGCGACCGGACCGGTGGACGCCAAAGCGACGACAGTCGTGACAGAGAACGACGCGAGCAGAGACTTGAGTACGGTCATTGAATTTCTCCTCGATCAGGCTGCTGGAAATTCGATGGGCCCATCATGTCTCCCTGCTCCGATTCTCGCTGTGGTATTTGCCACCAAAAATCCAAACGTAAGAACACAGACGAAGTTTTTTTCCGACGCGCGAGGCATAAAAATTGCGCCTTCCCGATTGAAAGGCGCCAGCGATTAAAAATGGAAATTGGAGGCGTTAATTCAAATGCACCGGCGAGGCGGCTGCCGCTGCAGCCGGCGTACCGGACTCGCGTGCCGCCCCTGTCGGCGCGGGAGCCGCCGATGCCTTGGCCATGCATTCGCGCAAGAAGGCTTCGATCTCAGGGGGCATCGACGTGAAGTGAAGGGTGAAGGTCGTGCCGTTGCCGGCCGACGGGCCCGAGACCTTGGCATAGATGGCTCCGGGAATCTCCTTGCCATCTAGTCCGATGACGTGCAGCTCGATCGAGCTCATCGCGGCGACCGGACCGGCCAGTCGTGCTTCGGCCCGCTTGAGCGAGAGGCGGGTGAGACTTCCCTTGGAACGCTCCGCGCGGAGATGCTCGCCTTCGACGACCGCGTAATTGACGGCAATCTCCTCGGAGAGAGTAGCGAGCTCCTCTTTCGCCTGGGAAAGCGCAAGCTTGTGGGGGCCGCCGATGCCGACGACCTCGCAAAGCGTGATCGGCTGCTCGAAGCCCTTCGCGCGCACCTCCAGCTGCTTGCCGATCTTGAGAATTGTCCCGACCTCCCGCCGCGTAGCCTCGGAAACCAGGATCTGGCCGCCGGTCGTATACGACTGAATGCGCGAGGTGAGATTCACGTGGCTGCCGACCACGCCGTATTTCATGCGCTCCGGCGAGCCGATATTTCCCACAACCACCTGGCCCGTGTGGATGCCGATGCCCATTTGCACCTCGGGCAGCTCGTCGAGCTTGTTCTTCTCATTGACCGCGGCCATGGCGAGCTGCATCTCGATAGCGCAGGCAACCGCGCGGCGCGCGTCATCCTCGCGCCAGGTCGGCGCGCCGAAGAGTATGAAGATCGCGTCGCCGATGAACTCGTCGATGGTGCCGTCGTAACGCTTGATGATCTTCACCATCGTGTCGAAGTGGCGATTGAGCATCGACACGACCCACTTCGGCGCCAGGCGCTCGGAGAGCGATGTGAAACCCCTGAGGTCCGCCATCACCATCGTCACCTTGCGCTTCTCCCCGCCCATCTGCAGGCCGGTCGGGGAATCGAGCAATGTGGTGACGACTTCGTCGGTCAGATAGCGGCCGAAGGTGTCGCGGATGAACCGGTTGCGCAGCTCGACCTCGTTGGCGAGCCGATGCACTTCGGCTTCGATTCGCTTCCGGTCGGTAATGTCGGCCCACGATCCGACCAACTCTTTTCCGTTCTTCCCCTCGGTGACCTTGAAGGTGTCCTGAAGCCAAATGTAGTTCCCGCGCCGGTGGCGGAACCGATACTCGATCGTGCCTCCGCCGCGCTCGATCAAAGTCGAGATTTCAGCGAACACCCGCGGCGCATCCTCCGGATGGAGCCGCTTGGTCCAGAACTTGGGATCGTCGCGCATCTCCCACGGCGAATACCCCATGGTCGTCTTCAAGTTCTCGCTGACGAATGTGCACGCGTAGTTGCCCGAGGCCTGGGTCGTGTAGATGACCGCCGGGCTCGCAGCGACGAGATTCTGCAGGTCGTTCATGAGGGCCATGCGCTCGCCGAGCGCATTCTCGACCTGCTTGCGATGGGTAATGTCGGCCCAGGAGCCGACGATCTCCAGCGGATTGCCGGCTTCGTCGTTGACGACCTTGAACGTATCCTGGATCCAAACGTACTGGCCGTCGCGATGGCGAAAGCGGTACTCGATGGCTCCCCCTCCTTGTGCGACGAGCGGGCCCATTTCTTCGAACACCCTTTGCGAATCGTCGGGATGAAGCCGCTTCGGCCAGAATTCGTGATCCTCGAGCATTTCCCATTCGGAAAAGCCCATGACGGGATCGACATTCTGGCTGACGAAAGTACAGCGATAGCTGCCCGTTGCCTGATTGGTGTAGATGATGCCCGGCGTCACGGTCAGTAGGTATTGCAGGCGCGCGCGCGCTTCCTTTAGCTCGGCGGTGCGCTCCTCGACGTGCCGTTCGAGCTCGTCGTAGGACCTCTGCAGCTCCTCCTGAGCCCGCTTGCGATCGCGCAGGTCGGTGGCGAAGCCGACCATCCCCACCTCATGCCCCTGCTCGTCCAGGAGAACAGAGGCCGAGATCAGGACGGGAATTGCCGTCCCGTCCTTGGCCCAGAGAACGCTGTCGAACCCGGCGACCATGCCGCCACGCTTGCGCATCTCGCGCAGGACCTCGTTGGCGCCCGCCTCCCCGCCGTAGAGCAGGCTCACGGGACGGCCGGTGACTTCCTCCGCCCGGTAGCCCAGCAGAATTTCCGCGCCCTCGTTGAAGAGCACCATGTTCCCATCTTTGTCGGTGGAGATGATGGCGTCGGGCGAGCTTTCGATGAGGCGCGTGAGCGAGCGCTTCGTCTCCTGCAGAGCGGCGTTGGCCTCGAGAGCCGCCTGCTCCGCCTGCTTGCTCTTGGTGATGTCGGCCCAGGCGCCGACAAGCTCCCGCGGGCGGCTTTCATTTTGCGGCCAGTCGTCCCCAACGAGCTCTGCGTCGCCATCGACGACCTTGAAGGTATCCTGAATCCAGACGTAGTGGCCATCCCGGTGGCGAAAGCGGTACTCGACCACTCCGCCGCCGCAATCGATGAGCGGCGCGATCTGCTGCAGAACGCGCGGCGCATCGTCGGGATGGAGACAGTCGCGCCAGTGCTTGAGATCGGTGATCGTCTCCTGGGGCTCATAGCCCATGATCGTCTTGATATTCTCGCTGACGAAGGTGCACGCAAAATCCCCCGACGCATTCGTGCTGTAGATGATGGCGGGACTGACGGCGAGGAGGTGCTCGAGGCGAAGCCGGGCCCTGGCCAGCTCGCTGTCCGTTTCCTCGAGCCCCGCCTGCGACGCCTCGAGGTCCTTGATACGCTGACGAAGGGCAACGATCTCGTCCATGAGCTCTTCATTGGTCTTGAGATCGCTGTCCATGAGAACGTCTCCAGATAGCGTCCTAGCCGCCGGACGCGGCAGCTGCCGTAACCGCCGCGGAATTCGACAATGGAGCCTTAGAGTAATGCTTTGGTCTCGAGCTGGACTGTGTGAAATGCCACAGTCCCCTCGCCGACGAGAAAGCCGTTAAGCTCACTGCAGATCTACCAATCGGTCGGGTGCAATTCGCATTCATGATGATCCGGCACGTGCGCAAGGGCATTTGCAGGACGGCCAGAAAAAAATTTAGCAGCTTTCAAAGCGCGATACCAGCAGCCCGAAATATCAAGTTAGGCTTGAGGTTAGCGCTAGTTCGGCCCCGGCCTTTGACAGGAAAGCAAGCCGGTCGTCGCTTGTGTGGGAAACCGCACAGCGCCCGGGCGCACAATCCTTCATGATCCCAACCATGGCATCGGGCCGGAGCATTCCGGAGCGATGCAGGGACGAAAACGTACCCTAGCCAAGGATCACAAGGAGGCCACTATGAACCCGACGAAAACCGTCGCTATCGCCACCGCACTTGCCGGTGTGCTCCTCTCGGCCCATGCCGGCAGCGTTGAGGCCGCCGACATAGGCTTGCTCAAAATGAAGCCGATGCAGGGCGTAAGCTTCGATGTCGGAGCCGAACGCGCGGTCAGCTACTTCCTCGCCGACAACGGCCGGTGCAAGCTTGTCGTGACCCGCGCCGAGGAGCCGAACTGGGACGAGGGCGGCACCTTCCGGACCACCAGGTTCGAAGCCGCCATCGTAGCCGGCAAGGCGACGCAGTATGCTCCCGGCACCGGCCAGGTGTTCGAGTTCGCCTGCCTCGAAGAGGCTCGCGCTATGACCCTCAAGTCCGTCGACGTGATCGCCGCCGGCGCCGCCGCTCAGTGACCGCGGAGCCGCGTCAACGACCTTCCTCCTGCCGCCTCGAGGGGCGTCTCCCGCCCCTCCTTCTTTTTTGCCTGTCGCAAGCCCTCTGAGGTAGCCATGTCCCGCTTGGCCGCACTGCTTCTGGCGCTGGCGATGATCGCCTCGTCCTGTCCTGCGACGGCCGGAGACGACGAAGGCCAGATTGCCTACAACACCCACTGCCGCACGTGTCACTCGATCAGGAAAGGCGACAACCGGCTCGGGCCCTCTCTCGCCGACATTTACGGCGCAAAGGCAGGTCAGGTCGAGGGCTTTAGGGGCTATTCCGGCGGTCTCGGCGAAGTGACGTGGGACGAGCCGACGCTCGACCTATTCATCGCCAATCCCACGGCCATCTCCACGAGCACGAACATGACCTATCCGCCGGTTGCCGACCCTGCGGAACGCAAGAAGATCATCAACTATCTGAAGTCGATCAGCGGGCGCTGAGCCGCGCGCGCTCGACCTAATCAGAGGCCTTCATCCGCACCCTGCGACCTGCACAGCTGCATCTCGACCAGCGTCGCGAAATAGCGCAAGAGGCTCAGCGCATCGGCGTCGATCTGGCGCGGACGGTGGTCCAATACGCAGACCGTGCCAACGCAGCTTTCGCCGACGAAAATCGGGCAGCCGGCATAGAAGCGGATTTCGCGGTCCCTGGGTGACCAGCGGATTGTCGGAGAACCGGGGATCATGAAACGTGTCCGGAACCACGAGGACCTCTCGCGAGGAGACCGCATGTGAGCAGAACGAGCTCTCGCGCGACGTCTCCGCGACATCGAGCCCGTACGCCGACTTGAACCACTGACGGTCGCGGTCGACGAGACTGACGAGCGCGATTGGCGCTTTGAGGCTCGATGCCGCGAGACGCGTGATCCTGTCGAAGCGCTCCTCGGGCGGCGTATCCAGGATGCTCAAGCCCTGCAGGACAGCGAGACGCCGATCCTCGTCCGGCGACGTCATGGCCCGTTCCCAATGGCAGGCGGTCCGGAGCAGGGAAGCGCGGATTCGGGTCCGCGCATAGGCCGCGGAGAACGGCCTGATCAGCCAGCCTGCGACCGGCAGCTTGCTGCCGGCGAGCGCGTCCTCCTCGTCGGCGACGACGATGACAGGCACGTCGTCGCCGCGCTCGCTGCGCAAGCCCTCGACCCCCGCACGATGCTTGAGAGCGTCGGCAGTCTTCCCGGACCACTCGAGCACGATCAGCGACGGCTGGAGCGATCTCACCGCTCGAAGCGCCCCTTCGACGCCCTCCGTTTCGACGATTGCGATTTCGTCGGCTTGCGCTGCCTCGCGAAGTGTCGCGGCGGCGACAGGGTCCGTCACGGCCATCAAGACCAGCGGATTTGCCACCGCCGGCGCGTCCGAGAGCGTGCCTTCGTTGCGCAGCGGCAAGGACGGCGCCCCGGAACCGCCTCTCACCTCGACCGTCTGCCCCTCGGCGGCGGCAAAAATGGCGAGCTCAGGGGTCAAGCCGCGCTGAGCCTCGCGCGCCTTCCTTACGATCTCGTCGATGGCCGCGTCGGTCCGCTGCGGATCGTGATGTGTCAGCGCGAGCCGCGCCGCGCCAGCCTCCCGGCACATCGCGATCGCGTAGTCGACCGTGCTGTGGCCCCATCCGACCTTGTCGGCATATTCGCTCAGCGTGAATTGGGCGTCGTGCATGACAAGATCCGCGCCGGCGAGGAACTCGCAATGCTGCCTGTCCTGGCCGTCGATCTCGCCCCTGCCGGAGGCGAGATGGCGCTGGAACGGCTCGTGATCGGACGCGTAGACGATCGCGGCGCCGTCGGCCTCCAGGCGGAAGCCGAGGGTCAGAGCCGTATGGTTCATGTAGCGGGTCTTGATGCTGACGTCGTCGATGCGGAACTCGCCTTCGGTCAGCTCGTGGTAGCGGATCTTGGCGCCGAGCTGATCCAGCCGCACCGGAAAATAGGCGTATTGCATTTGCCCGGCGAGCGTTGCCTCCACGGAAACGCCGAGGCCCTTCGGCGCATAGATGTCCCACTCGTTTCCTTCGCGTAAGAACGGCGCAAAGAAGGGAATGCCCTGGATGTGATCCCAATGGGTGTGACTGATGAGGATGTGCCCTCGGTGTCCGGACTTTGCGGCGGCGGAAAGCGCCTGCCCCAATCCATGAAGGCCGCTCCCGCAGTCGATGATGATGAGCGTGCCGGCGAGCGTGCGCACCTCGACGCACGAGGTATTCCCGCCAAAGCGCAGCGTATCGGGTCCCGGCTTCGGCAAGGACCCTCGTGTTCCCCAAAAACGCACGTGCATGCAAGTACCTCGGTCGGAAGCGTATACGCCAGGCCCGCTCCAACAGATCTCGAACAGCGCGCGGCCCGACGAGCGGTGCCGCAACTTGCGGACAGCTCCCGAGCGCACCCTGCTCAAACTCACGTAGTGTCGACGGCGGTGCCGTGACAGAGTTCCGTTGGTCTAGGCTGGCCTTTCTCTCTATTCTTGCTTCTTGTTCTCGCGGAGGGAGCGACCCCCGCGTCGTCGTAAGGGGGAGCGCCCGGAGAGGAGGCGTCTGCGGCAAGCGCAGACCGCCACCCTACTACGGACGGACCTATCTGCGCAGCCTCACTCGATCTCGGCGGCGGCGAGCTGCTTGTTAACCGTCGCAGTCATCGACTGGGCATCCGCCGCGCAAGCGAACTCGACCGAGCTGCCGTGGGCGGAGTTGAAATGCGTTGCTTTGCCGGCGGCGACGGCGGCCTCGAAGCGGGTCGATGAGAAGCTGTCGTTCGAGAGGGGCTCCTCGGCCAATGTCAGCACCAGCTTGCAGTGCTTGCCCGTGCTCGTGAAGTAGCCGACCGCGCGCTCGGTTCCGGCGTCGAAGCTGATGCCGTGCAGCGGCTTCATCGTCAGCGATGTGGTGTCGGCCGCCCCGGCCGCGCCGATGGAGAGGGCGAAAGCGGCGGAAAGTGCGCTCAAGGTGATGATTTTGCTAGAGAATGTCATGGTCCTGGCTCCTGCCGATCGAACTATTGCTTCTGGTTCCGGCATCGCTCGTCCGATGCTGGAGCGATCATGGGGCCTCCCTCGAACCGGGGATGTGGCAATCCTCACAAGGGCTGGAAATTCGACGGCTGCGGCATCCTGGAGTTGGCCATGTCCCGCGCGGGACAGCGCGGCCACCGCTGGGGACGTATTGCATCGCCTCCCGAATGAGCGCGATCGGCGCGCTCAAGCCAACTGGAGGAGATCCACCAATGCTGCCCCAAATGATTGCTTTCCGCGCTGCCATGACCCGCACCGGCGAGCTGGCAAAGCCGCGTCCCGCCAACGAGACGCGCTAATGCAGCAGAAGACCCGCGCCGGCATCCTCAAGAGGGTGCCGGCGTTTTAAATTTGAATTGAACTACGGGCGGGACGACCTATTGCCTGCGGGCTCGAGCGGCCCAAGTCTCTTGCGCCTACTGCTGCACCGGCGTGACGCCAGCAGGGCGCCCGATTTTGTAGACGCCCTCCATAAATTTGGCGATGTCCTCATCAGGCATGTACCACGTGACCGGCGTCGGGAGCGCAATTGCGATAAGGTTAACCATATGGTTTAGTATCCATTAGGAAGCCCAATTCTGCGCGGACCTTAGACGGCATTGTCAGAGAACCCCGCTCTTGATAACATGTTCTCTTTTTGTTCTAATGCGAGGGGCGCACATGCCCGCTGAGAGGAGCACATGCCCGCTGAGAGGAGAAGGACCCATGGCAGGCAACTCGCCGCTTGGCTGGTCGTCATCATGGGGATCGGTGGAATTGCCGCGGGCCTTGGACTTTACAAGTACAGGCAGATCGAAGCGGGAATAGCGGCAGCGGCGTCGTTCCCCGAACCCGTTGAGGCAGTAGATACCGTGGCCGCCCGTCAGGGCGAATGGTCGGCGACGACGCGCGCGATCGGCACCGTCGTGGCATTGCGCCAGGTTGAAATGCGCAATGAGATCGCCGGAGTTGTGAGCGAGATCGGATTTGCGTCCGGCGAGATCGTAAAGACCGGTCAGCTTCTCGTAAAATTTGACACCCGCCAGGAGGAAGCCGCACTTGCGGCAGCCGAAGCCGATGCCCGTCTGGCCAAGCTCACCCTGGACCGGCGTGAGTCCCTGCGCAACAGCCCGGCCTTCTCGGCGCAAGAATTGGATAAAGCCAGGGAGGAGCACGCCGCCGCGACCGCTCGCGCCAGCAATCTCGCGGTCGCAATCGATAAGAAGCGTATTGTTGCGCCATTCGACGGACGCGTCGGCATCACCAATCTGCAGCCTGGTGCTTACCTCGATGCCGGTACGCGGATTGTGAGCTTGCAGGGCACGGACGAGGACGCATTCGTCGACTTCTCGCTGCCTCAGGATAGTGCGACCTCAATCAGAACAGGCATGACGGTCACCTTGTCAAACGCGGCAATCCCGACAGGAGCGTCCGGGGCCGAGATCATCGCTGAGGACGACAGCGCCGATAGGACCAACCGGACCGTACTCTTTCGCGCCGTGGCGCGCGGGGTTGGGAGGACGTTCCGGCCGGGCATGTTCATTGATGTATTGGCCGTCACGGCGCCTCCGCGCACAGCCGTTCTCGTGCCCCTGACCGCGCTTCGCCGGTCGGCACAGGGCAATCACGTGTTCGTGCTTGCAGAGGAGGACGGAAAGCTACGCGCGCGGCAGCGAGACGTGGACATCGGCCCGGTCCAGAATGGCGAGATTGTCATCGAGAAAGGGCTGGCTGCCGGCGAGCTCGTCGCTGCCTCGGGATCCTTTAAGTTGCGTGACGGATTGCTCGTGCGAAGGGACGTTCCGCAGGCCGCTTCCGGCCAAGTGACCGTCCGCTAGCAATCGGAGTTGCCTTATGCGCGCGATGGAAGTCTTTGTGCGGCGCCCGGTGCTGGCGGTAGTCGTCAATCTGGCCCTGGTCCTCGTAGGCTTGCGCGCTGCGTCTCAACTGCCCGTCCAGCAATATCCGCGGATCGAAAGCTCGTCGGTTCTGATCACAACCGTCTATATCGGCGCTTCGGCCGATGTCATCCGCGGCTTCGTCACGACGCCGATCGAACGCGCCGTCTCATCGATCAGCGGCATCGACTATGTCGAATTGAGCAGCGTAGCCGGCCTGAGCACTGTCACCGCACGGCTCAAGCTCAACCATCCGAGCACCATCGCCCTCGCCGAGATCGGCAACCGGCTCGACCAGATCCGCAGCGAGCTTCCCCAGGAGATCGAATCACCCGTGGTCGAGGTGCAGCGCGCCGACCGCCCTTATGCAACATTCTACGTCAGCGTCACCTCGGAGAGCATGACGCCCGCCCAGCTCACCGACTACCTGGCGCGGAACATTCAGCCCCGCCTCAGCACGATCGCCAACGTGCAACGCGTCGGGCTCGAGGGCGCGCGCCCGCAGGCCATGCGCATCTGGCTCGACGCGGAGCGACTTGCTGCGTTCGGCGTCGGCGCCGGGGACGTCGAGACAGCGCTCACGCGCAACAACTTTCTCGCCGCAGTGGGTCGAGCGAAGGGAAACGAGGTTCAGGTCGATCTCCTGACAGATACCGATCTGCGCAGTGCCGAAGAATTCGAGCGCCTGATCGTGCGCGAGGACGGTGACCGGATCATTCGCATCTCAGATGTCGGCAGGGTCGAGCTGGGTGCCGAGGAGGAGACGTCGAACGTCCGGCACAACGGCAAGGATGCCGTCTATCTTTCGGTCTGGCCGCTGCCGGGCGCCAACGAGATCAGCGTTGCCTACGCGCTACGTGCGGAGCTCGAAAAGATCAAGCCGCAACTCCCGCCCGGCGACGAAATCGCGCTCGCCTACGACGGCACCGTCTACATGGAGAACTCCATCAAGGAGATCGGGACCACGTTCACGGAGACGGTGATGATCGTCGCCGTCATCGTCTTCTTGTTTCTTGGCTCCGCGCGCAGCGCGCTCGTGCCCCTTGTCACCATTCCCATCTCCCTCATCGGTGCGTCGGCAGCCATGATGGCCATGGGCTTCTCGCTCAATTTGCTTACGCTGTTGGCGATCGTGCTGTCCGTCGGTCTCGTCGTCGACGACGCAATCGTCGTGGTCGAGAACGTCTCGAGATACATGCGCGAGGGCATGGGCCGCGTCGAGGCAGCGCTCGTCAGCACGCGCCAGCTGTTTGCACCAATCGTCGCCATGACGATCACGCTGGCCGTGGTCTATGCGCCGATAGGATTCTTGTCAGGTCTCACGGGTGTTCTATTTAAAGAGTTTGCTTTCACGCTGGCCACCGCCGTGATCGTGTCGGGTTTCGTAGCGGTCACCCTGTCGCCGATCATGAGTGCCTATACGGCCGCAGAGCGCGGCCGCGAGAGCCGCTATGCCAGGTTCGTCGGGCACATGCTCGACCGCCTTTCGTCCGTCTATGGCAGCATCCTCGACGTCATGCTGCGGTTTCGCGCTCAGGTCATCGCGTTCGGGGCCTTCGTCTGCGTGCTTGCGGTGCCGCTCTATATGTTCTCCGGGAAGGAGCTCGCGCCGGTCGAGGACGAAGGCTTCGTCTTTCTCATCATCAACTCGGCGCCGGACGCCTCCCTTGCCTATACCTCGGGGCACATGGACAAGGTGCTCAAGGTGGGAACGGCGTTGCCTGAATTCGAGGCCATGTTCGAGATTGTTTTTCCCTCGAATGGATTTGGCGGCTACCTGTTCAAAAATTGGCATGATCGCGAGCGCTCGGCGCACCAAATTCAACCCGAGATCTTTGAGGCAGTCTCACAAATCAAGGAGCTGCAGGTCTTCGCGGCTCTGCCTCCGCCGCTCCCGGGGGCTGGCAACTATGACGTCGAGCTCGTGCTCAAGGGGCCCGGGACGCCGAAACAGATGGCTGACTACGCGGGTCAGATCGTCGGCGCGGCATTGGGCAGCGGAAAGTTCCAATTTGCGGACACCGATCTCAAGATCGATCTGCCCCAAGTGAAGGTCTCCGTCGATCGAGAGCGCGTCGCGGATCTTGGCCTCGATCTCGCGGATGTCGGCCGACAGCTCGGCGTGCTGCTCGCCGGCAACTATGTGAACCGCTTCACTCTCGACGGGCGGGCCTACAAGGTGATCCCGCAAGTCGGCAGCAACGCGCGCGTCGCCGCCGAGCACCTGCTCGACTACAAGATCAGGACGCGAGAAGGCGCCCAGATCCCCGTGTCCGCGTTTGCCAGCCTCGAGACGTCAACGGCACCCAGAACGCTCGCCCGCTTCCAGCAATCGGACAGCTTCCGAGTTTATGGCGGCGTGCAGCCGGGCACAACCAAGGCGGATGCTCTGGTCACGCTCGAGGAAGCCGCTCGCCGCATTCTTCCCAACGGCTACACCATCGACTACGCCGGCGAGTTCCGTCAGCTGCGGGAGGAGGGTACCACGCTTGCTGGCTCGCTCGGCTTCGCCATTCTGCTCATTTATCTGGTCCTCGCAGCCCAGTTTGGCAGTTTTCGCGATCCGCTAGTCGTGCTCGCCGGCTCCGTGCCGCTGGCACTAACCGCAGCGTTGGTTTTCACGTTCCTAGGGTTCACGACCATAAATATCTACAGTCAGATTGGCCTCATTACGCTGGTGGGGCTGATTGCCAAGAACGGGATCTTGATCGTAGCCTTCGCCAATGATCTCCAGCTCCTCGGCTACGAGAAGGCGGCTGCGATCCGGGAGGCTGCGATCACGCGCCTACGGCCGATCCTGATGACAACGGCCGCCACGGTGTTCGGGCACCTCCCGCTTGTCTTCGTAACCGGCGCGGGTGCGGAGGCACGCAACAGCATCGGCATCATGCTTGTTAGCGGCATGGCCATCGGGACCCTTTTCACCCTGTTTATTCTTCCGGCGATCTACATGGTCGTGGCATCGGAGCATTCTAGGGAAAAGGCGATCGAGGATCCGAGAATGCCATCGGGGCCAATGCCCGCTGGCAGCGCCATTTGAAAAGAGGCTTGTAGATGCGCCTGCTCAGTCGCCCTCACCCGGCCTGGGAGAAAAGTACTTGTCGAATTTCCCCGTCTCGTCCCAGTAGGCGCGGGCGTCCTTCGGCATGTCCTTCTTGGCCACGATATTCGGCCACTTCTGCGCGTACTCGCGGTTGAGTTCGAGCCACTTCTCGAGGCCGGGCTCGCTGTCGGGCTTGATGGCGTCGACCGGGCACTCGGGCTCGCAGACCCCGCAGTCGATGCACTCGTCGGGGTGGATGACGAGCATGTTCTCGCCCTCGTAGAAGCAGTTGACCGGGCACACCGCGACGCAATCGGTGGTCTTGCACTTGATACACTTCTCATCGACGACGTAAGTCATAGTCCACTCCACTTGGAAGGAGCGGTGGGCAGACACTTTTTGTGTCGGTCGAGACCGTGAGCCGTTCTCGGCGATACGTGAAGAGGTTAAGAGTTCCGCATGTGAGGCGGGTTACGAGCGTCGCCGCGTCGATTCCGCCTTCGCACGTACATTATCAGCGCTTCCGGGCGCTCCGCCTTGACTTTAAGGGCGGCGATGAGCGCGTCTTCGGCGTCGACGATCACATGTTCGGCTTTGCTCTTCAGCTTCAGTCCGACAGCGAATTGCAATGGGGCACTCCTGCTCCATAGTATACCACGGTCGCGCAGCGGCAACTTGGACTAGAAGAAACCGTCTAGAGCGGCGGGCAGCGTAGGTCTGAAATGGTGCTCGGCACAGCCTGCCTAATTCGCGCAGGAGGGATCTAGCGCTCGTAACCGTATGGCCGGTAATGCGGCCGTTTGGCCTGGAAGCTAAGGCGAACGTGAAGTTCGCAGTAGGGAAAGCCCGGCATCTTGTTCTTGCCGCAGAAGTGGAAATCCTTGTGCAGGGGGTCGCCGATAGGCCATCGGCAATCGTCGCGCAGGAGCGTGGAGATCGTCTTACGCTCCCTCCTCGGAATTACGAGGCGTACGTGTGGGTCGAGTGTGGGTTGGCTCTTGATGATCATGAACTATCGCAATCTTCCAGTCGGCGAGGGTTGAGGTCGTTGACCACGCAATTGGGTCCGCTAGCTGAGATGCCAACCGCGCCCTTTGTTGAAGCGGAGGCTGCTCGCGGCTTTCTTTGGCGACCGCTTCTGCACTCCGATCGCGGTCACAGGTATTGGACGCTCAGTGCCCGAGACGTCGATTTCGCTGACCAGGGGCGCGGTCGTGGGGAGCTTGACCGTCCCCCGCCTGAAGTCGGCGTACAAGTCCGTGAGCGCAGCATCAAGCAACGCAAGGGTCGCTGCATCAAAGCCGATTGGCTTGCCCATGAATGGAGACATGTCTGGCTCCTTCTGATCAGGCGGGAGCCCAAGCTGTCTCTCTGCCACCGGCGCCTGGGAAATGAGCCGATGATGAGTAATTCTGCGCGCATTGGGCGACTAAGTCGAGTCTTAGATGATCTACGTGGCTCGTTGCAGTTTTACGGCGCTTGCGCGACAGCGTTCGCTGTCTGGAGACAGGCTCCCCGGCTACCGGTATGGGCCAGCCCGTTCCGCAGGCGGCAGCAACTGCCGGAGTTGGCGCAAAAGCTCATCCACCCGAACAGGCTTTGCGAAAGCTGCGTCAACAGGAAGGTCCCAGTACGGCTCGAGGTGTGCGGAGACAACGACCACTTTGATCTGGGGAGCACGCCGTCTCGTCCACCTGGCGAGCTCGAGGCCGTCAATTCGGCCAGGCATGCGAAGGTCAAGGAGCATCAGGTCAACGTGCGTGTCGGCCATAATGACCGACAGCGCTTCCTCAGCATTGTCGGCTTCGATCGTCTTAAATCCAGAAACACGAAGCTGGTTGGCCAGATCCTGTCGGATCAGGCCTTCGTCTTCAACGACGAGGATCGTGTAGGTTTGCTCCGGCTCGGCGTCGTCAATTGACACCTGTTGCTGCATTGTCGCCTCCCTCGGTGTCGCCTCCCTCGGTCCCAACAAGGTAAAAAAGGAAGTGGGTCGAGAGGTTCCAATGCCGGAAGCGCTACGACAGCTCGTCGCTGAGCAGCGAGCAGGCGACATCGGTCACGACGCTGAGGGCGAAGAGCTCCTTATCGCTTATTTGGTAGGAGGCGGACGAGATATTTCTTCATCTCTTCCGAAGCACGAGCAATTGTCTGGGCCGCGATCGAGATTTCCAGATCAGTGTCGGCCCTGCTCAGCAATCTCAGGCCCTCCTCGAGAAGCGCAGCATGCGCGGCATTCATCTTCCTTTCCTCGGGCGCCAATTCCTCGTCTCGAGCACTCGCAAGATTCGCCGCGGTCCGCCGCATTTGACGAACCAGCTCGTCTTTGCGTCGCTGAAAATCGGTATTCTCTGGCATCGAAGTTCACTCAACCCCCTACCTAACGGGACCTCTCGTATGGGAGCGCCCAGGGTATCGCCTGAGGCAGAGTAACAAGAAAACGGGGCGGCGCTGTGATCATCCATCCCATAGCCGAGGTCGTCTCTCGGTGGCGCATCGAATTGTCAGGAGCTTTCGACCGCCCACGTCCGCCTCGGGTCAAAATTCCCCGTGCGATCTACGTGGGCGGTGCGTCAGGTCGACTGTCAGGTGCTGACGACTTGGTGGCTCATGCTGCGTACTTAACCTCCACCGTCCACGAGCCCTCGGGCTGGCTGTGCAGGGCCCAGAAATGGTCTGCGACTGCTGCAGCGTCTTTGGAGCCCGGGTTCACAAAGGCCGCAACTGTAACTGTGGCAACGTGGATACCCTTTGCCTTCATGCTTTCGAAGAGACCGTGCGCCAAGGCGCGGATGCCTGCCTTACCGATGCTCAGCGAGAGATACTCCGGGTGTGGTTCCAGGGCAAAGCCTCCGCCCGTGAACAAGATCGTCCCCGACCCGCGCTCGGTCATCTTGGGCGCGACGGCATGGGCTGCAACCAGCGCACCACCGATGTTGACAGCGAGATCACTGTTGAACGTGTCACGCGGCTGCTCGTCAAGCGTCGCCTTGCGCATCGAACCGGTTAGGGCCAAAGGCGAGCGCATTACCCCCGACAGCGGACGACCATGCGGGTGGGCGAGACCGGGCGGTCAGGCAAAGGTCTACCGTGCCGTCTCACAGCATTGCAGCCACGCCCTGCGATGCACTCGCCGATCCTCCTACGGCACGATGGCCAGGAACAGGAAAGCCGCAAAGATGACCAGGTGCACGATGCCCTGGAGCACTGTGGTGCGGCCAGTGCCGAGCGTAATGACGCCCAAGAGCAGCGTGAGCGCCAAAAAGACTATCTCCTTCGCGTCCAAGCCGAGGTCGAGCTGCTGTCCGAGCAAGATCGATACGACGGCGACCGCCGGTATTGTCAGGCCGATGCTCGCCAATGCGGACCCTAGCGCCAGGTTGAGGCTGGTCTGCAACCGGTTGGCGCGTGCGGCCCTGAGAGCGGCAAGGCCCTCCGGCAGCAGCACGAGAGTGGCGATGGCGATGCCTACGACAGCCTTTGGTGCGCCAAGCCGATCTAAGAGAGCTTCCACAGCGGGCGTAAGGGCTTTGGCCAGGCCCACGATCGCCACCAGCGCAATGAGCAATAGTCCGAGGCTGACAAGAGTCGCGAGCCTCGAAGGCGGCGGCGCGTGCGCCAGCTCGTTTCCAGCATCGACGGGCAGGAAATAGTCACGATGGCGCACCGTCTGAACGAAGACGAACGAGCCGTAGAGAATGAGGGAAATTATTCCAGCGAAAACCACCTGCGACCTGCTGAAGACCGGGCCCGGCGCACTGGTGGTGAAGTTCGGCACGACGAGGGTCAGGATGGTAAGCGCCGCCAGCACCGCCAAAGCCGCGCTGGCCCCCTGCACTTGGAAGCCCTGCTCGCGGTGACGCATGCCGCCTGCCAGAAGGCAGAGGCCGAGAATCCCATTGCACACGATCATTACGACCGCGAAGACGGTGTCGCGGGCGAGCCCTGCCTTGTCTCCGGCAACTCCAATCATGATCGAGACGATCAGGGCCACCTCTATGACCGTCACCGCTACGGCGAGGACAAGGGTCCCGAAGGGCTCGCCAACGCGATGGGCAACGACCTCTGCGTGGTACACGGCGGCGAATACGGCCGCGATCAGGACCAGCCCCGCCACTGCGGCAATCATGCCGGGCGCACCCATGATCGTCGTAATGACCATGACCGCGATGGCTAGAACGGGCCAGGCCCACGCCCACCAAGGCGTCCGTGTCTCGGCTGTCATTCGGAATGGTTCCCTTGATATCGGCTCTTCGAGGTTACACGCCTGCTCATTGAATGGGAGCCCCCTGAATGTCCCTACCGGGCGGCATGACGAGTTCGCTTTGGCGCGGACAGCGACGCAGCTCAGAGCCCCGACGCGCCTGATCAGAAAAACTGGCAGGGCTGCCACATTGGCCGCCCCGTTGGTGACGCAGGTTGAGACAAAGTACAGGCAGCGCTAAACGCGGCGTTTTCCGACGATGTAGGTTCCGGGTCAGAGGCGGTAGTAAAATTGACGTCCGGTTCTCGTCCGCATTCCCCTCGACTTCGGACATGCCTCGGGATCGACACCACTGCCGCTAGGGGCCAACACCCGAAGTAATCCAACGGCTGCAGTCTTCGCGGCGCGCGCCGCTCACAATGGCAAACGACGATCCTCGCGGTCGGGCTAGGCACGCGGGCGGATCTTTCCATTGACGAAGCGCAAGTTCCACTTCCTCGGCCCGAGGCTATCGTCATGAAAGCGTTGCAGGAGCTTCATTAGCATCCCCCCGCCGGTACATTCTCGAAGCACTTCATCGCCGGGACAGCAATGATGCGCTGATGCGGGATTCTGCTGATGCGGGATTCCCTATCGTGTCGGGCCTACGGCGTCGTTCAGTGAGACCTCACGGCGAGCCTTGAGTAGCGATCATGGCGGTTGAGCAGACTACCGGCAGACCGACGGCTCCCCGCACCGGCCGGCGTCGCAAACCCGTCGCGGCAGGGCCCATTGCTTTCTCGGTCGTGCACGACAGAGTGGCAGGCCGGCTCAGGATCGCGGCGCCGTCCCTTTTCCGACGCCCCGAGATCGCCCGCGAGCTTGCCGCTCGCCTCACCGCAATAGAGGTGTTGCACGAGGTGAGCGTGAGCCCGCTCACGGGGCGCGCGCTGTTGACGTTCGACGCTCGCCTCACGCATGCGGCGGTCATCGATCTTGTCGAGTCGGCGCTCGCGACGGCTGGCGTGACCGGTCGAACGCTCGAAATTTCAACTCGAGGAGCAGCCAGCAAAGCGTCCAAGAGCGCCAACGGCGCGAGCAAGGATCGGAGCCCTCAAAGAGAAGGGCTAGCACCGGCCCCGTCCTCCGCCATCGAGCGCACGAACGGCTCCGCCCGCAATGACCGCCGCGAGGACGGCGGCACGAGTTGGCACGCCATGAGGTGCGAGGCGGTGATCGCAGAGCTTGCGACCGACGCGGAGCGAGGGTTACGGCACGAGGAAGCCCTTCGCAGACTCGACGTTCATGGCCGCAATAGCACGCCGGGGCGCCCGCCCGCGAGCACGCTCGCGATGGCGGTACGGCAATTCACGAGCCTGCCGGTCGCTCTGTTGCTCGGCGCGTCGGCGGTCTCCATCATGACGGGCGGCCTGGCGGATGCCCTCGTCACGCTTGCGGTCGTCGGACTCAATGCCAGCATCGGCTATGGCACGGAAAGCGGGTCGGAGCGCATCATCAGAGCCATGACCGCGCGCCAGCCGCACGCCGTCCCGGTGCTGCGGGCGGGCAAGGAGGCGCTCCTCAACTACGATCAGCTCGTTCCCGGCGACGTCCTGCTGCTTCACCCCAATACCGTGATCGGGGCCGACGCTCGTCTGGTCGACGGCGATGGGCTTCTCGTCAACGAGGCCCTGCTCACAGGCGAGAGCGAGCCGGCCGAGAAATCGGCGACCCGCATTTGCGACCCGGGCGAGCCCCTTCCGGACCGGGCGAACATGGTCCACACGGGCAGCTTTGTCGTGGCCGGCACCGGACGCGCCGTCGTCGTGGCGACGGGAGTTAGCACGGAAACGGGACGCATCGAGGCGGCCGCGCACGAGGTCGCGACGCCGCGAACCCCGCTCGAGCGCGATCTCGAGGATCTCGGCGGCAAGCTCGCCGTCGTCTCGCTGATCGCCTGCGGCGCCTTCTTCGGGACAGGCTATTTGCGCGGGCGGACAGTGCTCGGCATGTTGAAGAGCGCGATCGCTCTCGCGGTGGCGGCGGTTCCCGAGGGTCTGCCGACGACGGCCACGACGACGCTCGCCCTCGGCTTGCGCGAGCTTCGCCGCAAGGGCGTCATTATTCGCCGCCTCGAAGCGGTCGAAGGGCTCGGCTCGCTGCAGGTGCTCTGCTTCGACAAGACGGGAACGCTGACCGAGAACAGGATGCGGGTCGATCAAATCCATCTTGGCGGCGACGGGCTCGTGATCGGGATAGACGACCATGGCCTACCCCAGGTCGACGCACCGTCCTGTGAGCGCCTGCTCGAGATCGCAACGCTCTGCAGCGAGGTGACGCTCGAGAGGACGCCGGAGGGGCTGCGCCCCATCGGGACACCGACGGAAACGGCCCTCGTGCTCGGTGCGATGGCGTGCGGCCTGAACCCGGTCGCCTTGCGCGAGGCGCGGCCCCTCGTACGGCTTAAGTATCGCACGGAGGCCGAGCGATACATGGTCTCGGTCCACAAGGGCGCGACGCCGGACGAAACCTATCTGGCGGTGAAAGGCGATCCCCAGCAGGTGCTCGCGAGATGCGGTCACCTGATGGAGCGGAACGGGGAAGTTGTTCACCTCGATGAGCCCGCTCGCCGGCAGATCATGCGCATCAACGACGACCTGGCCGGCCGCGGCCTCAGGGTTCTGGGCTTCGCCTACGCCGAGGGATCGGCGCCGTCGCTCGACGAGAAGGCCCTGGTTTGGGCCGGCGCCGCGGGGCTCAAGGATCCCGTCGTTCGCGGCGCACGCGAACTCGTCGATCGGCTGCACCGGGCCGGCATTCGCCCGATCATGATCACGGGGGACCAGGCCGCGACCGCCAAGGCCATCGCCATGGAGGTCGATCTCGGCAGGGACGCGACGCTGCGCGTGCTGGACGCGGCGGACCTCGACCGTCTGCCGCCGGACGTCCTCTCGGCCGTCGCATCGCGCGCCCATGTCTTTGCCCGCGTGCCGCCGACCAAGAAGCTCAGGATCGTCGAGGCGCTGCAGCGCTCCGGCGCGACCGTCGGCATGACCGGCGACGGCTTCAACGACGCGCCGGCGCTCAAGGCAGCGAACATCGCCATCGCCGTCGGCAGCGGCACCGCAACGGCGGCGCGCGATGTCGCCGACGTCATCGTGGCCGAGAGCGATCTCAACGTGATCGCCGACGGGATCGAGCAGGGGCGGACCATTCTTTCGAACATCCGCAAATCGGTCCATTACATGGTCTCGACGAACCTGAGCGAGATCTTCGTGCTGCTCGCCGAGTTGCTGAAGCAGAACGACGTGCTCGAATCGCCGATGGAGCTTCTATGGCTCAACCTGGTCACCGATATTCTGCCGGGTCTCGGATTGGCGCTCGAGCCCCCGGAACGCCTCGTGATGTCGAGACCGCCTCGCGACGCGAGCCGCTCGCTCCTGTCGGCCGGCGACCTGCGCCACGCGGTCCTAGAGTTCGGGCGTCATCGCCGGCGCCGTGCTCGGGGCGCACGGCTACGGTCTTGCGACCTACGGTCCCGGACCGCAAACGCGGACGGTGACGTTTATGAGCCTCGTTGCTGCGCAGCTTTTTCACGCCTTGGCCTGCCGGCACGACCGCTTCGAGCCTTTGGGCGGAAGAGCGCTGTTCGGCAACCCGGCCTTGAATGCGGCTCTGCTCGGATCGGCGGCCCTCCAAGCGCTGCCGTTCACGTTCCCCACGCTGAGACGCCTTCTCGGCATTTCGGCCGCCCGCCCCGCCGACCTCGCGGTCGCTGGTCTTTCGGGTCTCGCGGCCTTCGTTGCCAACGAGGCGATCCTTGCCTACAGGACACGCGACAGCTTGAACGAGCGAACATGAGCCCTATTCGATCGCCGGGGGTCCGAGAGCACGCCGCTCGCCCCCGGCTGCCCGCGCCCACGCCGTCGCCCCGGAGACCGCTATGCGCAATTTCGTGCTGACATCCACCTCGGTGACCGATGGTCATCCCGACAAGCTCTGCGACCGCATTAGCGACGCGATCGTCGACGCCTATCTCACCCTCGACACCTCCGCTCACGTCCACGCGGAGTGCGCAATAGCCACCGGCATCGTGTTTCTCGCCGTGCATACCCGGACCTCGGCCCATGTAGACCTGCCGGGTGTCGTGAGACAGGTGGTCGCGGAGACGGGTTATCAGGATGCAGATTTCAATCCGGGCAACGTGACCGTTCTGTCCTCGGAGGCGCCGCTACCTGGAGCAAAGCCGGGCGCGGCGCTTTCAGATGGAGATTGCGTGAACGCGACCGTGTTCGGACATGCCTGCCGCCACACGGACGAACTGTTGCCGCTCTCCCTCGTGCTTGCACACCGGCTGGTGGCGAGGCTCGGCGAGGTGCGACGCCACGGCGAGCTCGCGCACCTCCACCCTGACGGGCAAGTTCAGGTCGGCGTGCGCTATCGCGATCGCAAGCCCGAATGCATCGAGGCCATTACGCTATTCTCGGCTCTGCGCGCCAACGGTAAGACCCCGCGCGACATCTCGCATGAGCTTCGAGAGCTCGTGATCGAGCCGGTCATCCGCCAGGCAAAAGTGCCGCTTTCGAACGAGGCGGTCATCACCATCAACCCGGGAGATTTCGTGCTCATCGGAGGGCCGGCCCGGCATGCCGGTCTCACCGGGCGCAAGAACGACATCGACACCTACGGCGGTTTCTCGCGCCATGGCGGGGCTGCGCTCAGCGGCAAGGATCCGTCGCGCATCGATCGCACGGGAGCCTACGCGGCGCGCTACGCCGCCAAGCATGTCGTAGCGTCAGGTCTCGCCGAGGAATGCGAGGTCCAGATCAGCTATGCCATGGGGCGGGCAGATCCGGTGAGCCTGGAGATCGATACGTTCGCTAGGGCGCGGCTCCCCGACGAGGAGATCATCAGACTTTTGAGAGATGCGATCGACTTCAACGCGCACGCAATCGCCGACCGGTTCGCGCTCGCGGAATTGCCGCGCAGGCACGGAGGGCGGTTCTTCACGAACCTCGCCGCGTTCGGCCATTTCGGCCGCCGCGAACTTGACCTGCCGTGGGAGCGGACGGACAAGGCGCAAGCAATGCGAGAGAGCGTGTGAGGGAGCCTGCCCGGCGCACTATTCGCCGTCGCCGTCCGGCCCGCCGTGAGGAGAAGCCCGCGTCAACAGAAGAAGGCTGAGGCCGTACCATAGTGCGGTTGCCGCGGGCGGCATGACGCGCCCTGCCGCGATCTGGCGCAGCGCCATCGCGAAGAACGCCAGTGCCGCCACTGCCTTGAGGTTGATGTTCTTGCCGCCCACCTCCTCGAGCCGACGGTCGAGCCATTCCTGCCAGGCGCTGGCCTCGGCGCCGGGATCGTGCGGCTCAGGTGCCTCGCGGATCTCGAGCAGGCCTGCCTCCGCGATCGAGCCGAGGAGCGCTTCGGTGTCCCCGTCGTGAGTGACAATGAGACTGCCGGTCAACGGCCTCGCCTCGACGCGCTCGACGCCCTCGAGCTCGGAGAGCGCATCGCATAGGCTCGTCAACGGTGCCGGGTGGCCCTTCAGCTCCGCAACGCTGAGGCGCGTGCGCGACGGGCACGCATGGACGAGATGGGCGACGGCCAGCGGCTCTCCCTTACCGCTTCTTCCTCTTCGGCTCATGGATCGCCTCGCTTGCTAGATCCGGGACGGACGCCGACGCGGCCGCACCGGTCTCTGCCTTCGCATCGGCCTCCTCCTTGAGATCGGCCCACGCCTCGGCATAGGCGTCCTCCGCCAACTCCATGAGCTCGGCCACGGCTTCGCGGCCTCGCACGTAAGCCTGGACGGCGGATTTCATGCCCCTGCGGACGACGGGGCGAGCGGCCTGAGCGATGGACGGTCCGAAGATCAGCGCGCCGGCCGCGAGGGCCACGCCGATCGCCAGTCCGCGTACGAACTTCTCATTCATCGTTTGGTGCCCGGTCTATCTGAGAGAGGATCGGCCGAAGCTTAGACCGCCGGTCAGCTGTTTCCAAATGACGGTCGCAATTCTCAGTAAAGGTCTCATCCGCTGGGCCAGGGTTGGGGCAGCCCGTGCTAGCCGCGCGCGAGCGACTGGGCCAGCACACGGCCCGCGTTTCCCGCTTGCTTCAAGACCTTGCGCCAGTCCCAGCCCCCTCGGCGAAGGTCCGCCATGGTGCGAACGAGGCGGGCCCGCTGCGCCTCCGGCACCGCCTCCATGATCTTCGCCCACAGCGCGTCGACGTTATAGGCGGCGTCCGGACGAATGGACACCGGCACGACTTGACCCGCCTCGAAGGCGAAGTCCTCCGCTACGGCCATGACAGCCGCGCTAATCGAGGCAGCCTTGGCGCTGCTCTCGTCGCGCAGATCGTAGGGCGGCGACCACTCGCGGAAGGGACGCAGCAGGTCGATACCGGACAACACGACGACGACCGGAGGCCGGTGACGGTCGAGCCGCTCCTCGAAATGGCGGCGGAAGGCATCCATCGCGAGCCGGTCGGTGTGGCGGTCGGCGCGCGCCGCCGAGGTCACCCAGACGACCAGGTCCGCTTCCATGGCCGCCTCGATGATGCGTTCGAGTCCTTGGCCGTCCTCCGTGAGCGGTGGACTGTCCACCAGGAGCGCCGCGGGGAGACCTTCGCCGGCCAATCGATAAGCCGTGAATTGGGTGGTGCCGGGAATCACGTCGACGGGCGCCTCGGCGGCGTCGAGGAGCGCGTTGACGATGCTCGACTTGCCGACGCCGGTCTGTCCGACGAGCAGGATGCGGAGCGGCTCGCTGGCCCGCTGGGCCGAGGCCTCGAGCCCTTCGCGGGACGCCTTCGTGACATGCGCCTCGAGCTCGGCCGCGCTCACCTTGAGCCGGCCGCCGTAGAGGTCGATCGCGGCGCGACCAACCTCGCGCACGTAGGCTTTGGCCAGCCGGCGCCCCAGCTCCTCGCGGCCCAGCTCGATGAGCTTCTTCGAGATGTGCTCGCGCGCCTCCTGAGTGGCGGCCGTCAGCGGATTGACGAGCCGGACGGCGCGCCAGACGTCGTAGGCTCGCTGCGCGGTGTCGATCGTCGTGCGCCACCGGTAGAGACGCATCATCTGCGCGACGGTCAGCTGATCGCCGAGTGGAATGCTCGCGGCGACGAACGGGCCGAGCCTGGCGCTCACGCGCTCGGTGAGGGCCAGCGCCTCGGGGACCGTGAACTGCCACAGCGGCTCCGGGACCTCGGGATGGATCCGCCGCGCCACCGCTCTGATGGTGGTCTGAGCAAGGGCGAGCAACGCGTCGCGGCTCGTGAGCTCGCGGGGATCGATACGATCGGCAACGGCATTCACATCCTGCCAGGCAGCCGCCTCTCGCGGCGACCAGAGCGGATCGGCTTCCGCGCCGACGTCGTTCTCGGCTCCGGCGGTCGACCCGGCAGTCGGCGGCGGCAGAAGCCAACGCTGGAACAGGTAGGCGCCGAACGTCGCAAGGCAGGCCGCGATGGCCCAGTAGATCAAATAGCCTCGCTCCCAGAGCCACACCGATCCGAGCGGAATGAGCGAGAGCGTCGGAAGCAGCAGTCCCAGGCCGACGATCCCTATACGCAGGTACCGCAGCCCCGTGGCTTCGCCTTTCATGACGCGGCCCGTTCTCCGCCGCTCGGGCCCTGCCGCTCGGCGGATAGCCGGAAGGCTTCCTGCAGCGCAGCCCGGTAGGCCTCGGCCACAGCGCCCGCCTCGACGCGTCCGCGGCGGCGGCGATTGAGAAAAACGCACGCCGCCTTGCCGAGCGCAAACGTCATCGCAAAGCTTGCCGCCGCTGCTGCTGCGCTGCCCGCGGTCTGGCCGTAGACGGGAACGAGCTTGCCGAGCTCGCGCGCGCCGAACCCCGTCAGCGCCTTGAGGGCGGTGCCGGCGCCGAGCGCCGCTGCGAACTCACCGACCGTCCTCCGGTCCCAGGTGACGGCGTAGATGCGGGCTAGGCTGTGCAGCATCTTGGCTTGCACGCCGGGCACGGCCACCAGGCCGGCGACCGGGACCACGTCGGCGGCAGCCGCGGCGGCGGCATAACCCACGATGTGAGGGTGTGCCCGGCGGGCGCGAGCATCGAGGGACCGGTCGGCGGCCTCGAGCGAGGAGACGAGCCCTCGCGGCGCGATGTCACGAAGGGCCCCAATCATGGCGTCGAGCCCGAAGGTCAGAGGCTCGTAGCCATCGCCCTCCTTGGTGAAGTCGATCGGCACGAACCTCAGCGGCCCTCTGCCCGGCAATCCGTCGAACATGCGTCGCTGAGCGGCAATGCTGCGGGCGAGCGCAGGCGGCAGCGCGTTCGCGTGCAAGGGAAGGCCATCGATGCCGAAGGGATAGGCCTTTGGATGGTCGGCGCCCGGTGGATAGCCTTCATGAAGAGAGGTCTGGGAGACCAGGATCGGCCAGTCGGGGTGGCGCCGCCGCACCGCTCGGATAACGTCGATCACCGCGCCCTGATCATGATCGAGCGCCTTCATCACGGGGAGGATGATGCGGGCGCTGCCCTCGCAGGCCGCGATGTCCTCGGCCGGGTCGTAGCCGACCTCGCCGAGCCCCCTGGTATCGAGGAACCGGATGACGGGCGCGGCATCGGGAAAATCGAACGCGCGCGCCGTCCTTGTGCAGGCTTTGAACCCGGAGCCCACCTCCGCCTCTGCGCAACCCGTCAGCGCGCGAACGATCGACGATTTGCCGGACTGAACCTTGCCGATGAGCCAGACTACGGGCGCCATGCTACGCGCCTGCTCCGCGATCTCATGGTCAGCCTCGGGCTCGCTCGCGGGAGCGACGACAACGCTCCACACGTCGCTGAGGCGGCGGCTCAGTCTCTCCTGAAGTCGGGTGAGCAAGGACATGCTAGCTCGGTACCACGGGCGTGGCGCGGCAGGGTTTGGACCACTCACGTGCATCGCCCGCCTTGCTCCACCGTGTGGCTTGCGAGGGCGGCCGCGCGACGTTCGCAGCTAAAATAGGAAAGTGGCCCGCAGCGTTCAACGCACGGACCTCAGCGCTTAGGCAGCCTTGCTCGTTTGCAGAGCGGAGGCGAAGGACGATACCGCGGCGACGAACGTCCCATCCCTCACGTCCTTCTCGCGCACGGCGAGCGTCGCCTTCGGCTCGAGCGCAACCAGCGCTCCCATTTCGCGAAAGGCCTTGTCCGGCGGAGAGCCGCCGCGGGTCAGGAAGAAAGCCACGCGGGAGAGCCTGCCCGCCTCGTTGTGCATGTAGGCCCGGACGGGGGTGGCCGGGTGTGAGGCCCAGATGGGTCCGCCGATCACGACCAGGTCGTAGTGCGTCGGGTCGCGCCGCGACGGCTCGATCTCTGGCAAGCGGCCGGCCAAGCTGTCGTAGGCGGCTCTGATGAAGCCCCAAAGGCCGCGCGCATAGCGGTCGCAACGGATCTCCTCGAGGTCGGCGCCGAGCGCTCTTGCCAGTGCCGCGGCGACGGCACGCGATTGCCCCGATAGCGAGTAGGCGACGACAAGCGACTTCATCGCAGGATCCGGAACTGTCCAATTTTTCAGGATGGCGCCGCGGCGGCGGCACAGCATTGATCCAACTCAAGTGGGGCCTGACCGTGCTCAATGAGAACCGGAGCAGGAGTTGGCCGGACTGAGCGATAATTGAATGCACAGAGGTGGGAGCGCTCCTTTGATGACCTTGCTCGGCGCGCGCCTCGCCTCGAATTTAACTGCCCCAAGAACGGGTCCGCTCGGATTGCCGGCGACGTGAAAGGATTTCTATAGAGCGTACCATTTGGTCTATTCCGCCTACACCAATTAGAGAAAAGCCCAGCAAATACGGGCTATTTGGTGCCTTCCTCCTTTTCTGTGACCCCCCAGTGCTTCCTAAGATACGAAAGAAACTCCGGTATTGGGTCTACCTTTATCAAGGTGCTGAGCTGCCTACCCGCTTCCGTAAAAACCACTTTGCCTAACACCAGGTCAGCGTCATCCTTTCTGTCTACCTCCATGTTCATTCCGGCGTACATAAAGGAGAACTTCGGGGGGCTTTCTCAAACCTATAGCCGGTGATATTATTGAATGTGATTAGACCCAACGATTGAAGATGGGTCAGGCTTGAAAACGTTATACATGCATCATTGTAAATAGGTTCGTTGACGTTGAAGACAAGGGCGCACGGTTCTTCCATTACTATAACGGAAAAATGACAAAGATTGGAAAAAAGGCGCGCATCGCTGACGGTCATATATTTTAGTACTCTCAAAGTAAGTGGATGAAATGTTCCGGGTTCCGCAACCTCTCCCGCGAGTAGCCTTCCCCACAACTGCTGCATCTCCGCATTAGAAATGTCTTGGCATTCCTCGAAGAAGCGGTCCACAAAGTCAGGATCAAAGACCTTTTCGGAAGTCTGCCTAAGGTACGGGAGTGCCTTGGCTTCTTCTTGGGCGATAAGGGCCACGCTCTCCATATTCTCTTGTCGTCGAAGCTCCTGGTTTCCCATGCGGGCTATCGTTCTAATTCTTAATGCTTCTGCTGCCCCCGTCTCTGAAATGATTTTTGCTTCGGCCTCTGCCCTTGCCTTAGCCACAAGACGTTTTGGGCCGGCCGTCAAGTCGACCACGTGTTTTATTAGATCGACGAGCCTATTTGTGGTTTTGGAGTAATCTGGCTGCTTTGCGGGAACATTCTTCTTGGTCATTGTGACCTCGGAATTTCTGCTAGAAAGATTGGAGGTCAAACTCCCGTCTTCTGACCCCTACCCGTGCCCCCCACATGCCCCTTCTTGCATATACGATTCCCACAACCCCTACTCGTCTCAGCCTTCCCAGCCAGCAAGACTTGTATGTACTCCTCTTTTCTTTGTGCCCTCCCTTCTGTGTCTCCGCACGGCAAGGCCCCGTAGCTCAGTGGATCGAGTATCTGCCCTAGCCCCATCCGCCCGAAGGGCGAGGGAGCTGGCGACCGAGGGGCGAGTTGAGGGAGTTGGTTGTTCAATACCCCGCCAGGTCATTTCCAAGTCATTACTTCTTGAGGTATGTGTTACTTTGTATCATTTCTAAGTGTTTGATTTTACTGGCGACCCCGGCAGGATTTGAACCTGCGACCCTCAGATTAGGAATCTGATGCTCTATCCACTGAGCTACGGGGCCTTTAGCCTAGATAATACAGGCAGTTATGGACATACAATTATCGCTCGCAATTTATCTCTCGTCACTGCTCAGTCACTACCAACTACGCCAGTTGCGAAGAGCCCCCAAATAAGTGACCGTCGCTCGCCATGAGCCGAGTTGTCGCCAAGACTGAGCTGCCCCGCTACGTCGGTTACGCCGAGATAGCGGAAGCAACCGGCATAGAGAAGCACACGATACAGCGGCTCATGAAGGCCGGCAAATTTCCGAAGCCCGATGCGCTGCCGACCAAGGGGAACCGATGGCGACTGTCTGTCGTCACAGCCTGGCTTGAGCAGCGCAACGCAGAGCAGATCGCGGCGCTCAGTGACAGCGCAGTGACCGATCCCGCGAAGCTCAAGCCCGAGCAGCTTGCCGACACCCTCCAAATTCTCGGCGCCCGTCTCGCCTCGCTTCACGGCGACCAGGTTGCGCCCGAGGACATCGTTGGCGTCACGCGCCGGCTTACGCCCGATGAGGAGCGCATGGTGTTACAGCGTAATGCGGACGCGCAACGCGAGATGATCGAAGGTGTTCTTCAACGTCTCGACGGGCTGCACGTCGTCGAGGCGCTGATCCTGCAACGCGCGTATTTGGCGCCGCTTGCCCGCCATGCGGATGACCTACTAAAGCACTTCGGACTCGATATCAGCTTGACGCCAGACGAATGGCGCCAGGCTGGCTGGCTGATTGCCCAGAGGGTCTTCAACGGCGAGGCGTTCGCCCCCGAGACGCATCCACGGGACGCAGCAGAGTCGCTCGCAACGGATGGAGTGCTGTCACGCCGGTAGTGCCGCCGCACGGGAGAGCGGGCGCCCTGATGCTGACGCTGCGCCTTAGGTCGTCTAACGACTTGATGACGACAACATCAAACACATCGTTGCCTGCGATGCTGAGCATCTCCCGAAGTTGCCGGTTCTGGACTGAAGCCCCCGAGAGCGCTCACTATATTGGCGTGCAACGATCGAGGAGGGAGAAAGGGCATGCTCGCCTCACCCTGGAAAGAACGTTTCGGCATCGTCAGGGAATTATTCTCGGCCATGCCCATTGCTCTACAATGGCTGCTTCTATCGATTGGGAAGGCGACGCTTGCCTCTGTTATCATGGCATTCGGTGCTAACTACGCGACTGCGTTATTTGCAGTTAGGAACGGATTCAGAGTTCCCGTCGAGGGTGTTCCGTATTTGAACTTCGCGATCGGATTGGCCACATTTATGGGCTTTATGTGCACACTAGCGTTATTTGCTTGCGTCATGTCGGGCATTGGGTACCTAAAAATTATCCTAATGCAAACAAAACTTCTTTCTAACTTTTTACGAGACTGGCGGCTTCATACTTCGGAAATGTCAGAAAGGGTCGAGCGCGCCCTTTCGCGAGCCAAGGGCCTTTTAGGACATATTTTTCTGCTTTTCGCAGCTTTGATGCTTTATGCGCTAGCGCTTTATTCCCTATTTGATCCGCGCATACTAAAAGCGATTCCTGACCCCGCTCTCGACAAAACCGGCGGCGGTTGGTCACTTTTGTTGATTATTTGGGCGTCTTTGTTTGTCGGTGTTTGGTGTGCGGGCAGGGGGTATGGTTAGGTAGTTGCGCAAATAATTTCGGCCGTCATGATATTTGCTGGATTATTTGTGGGGCTGTTCGCTCCCGATGTATACGGTTCATTCTTGCGTGTAATTCGATCTGGCGGCGGAATCTCTGTTGTGGCGCAGGTGCGAGAAATCGAGAATTCCGCGCCTGCCAAACGAGCAGGCTATATGCTGTTATTGAGCGAATCGTACCTGATTCTTTTAAGCGAGGGTGGATTTAGGATAACTGAGATACCGCTGTCGCAGGTTGTTTCAATAGATTATGCGGTGCAGCCATCGTGGCGGCTCCCGCAGTATGACATTTATAAGCAGAGAGAGCTAATATACTTAGGCGACACGAAATGAGCGTAACCGATCGGGCGCTAAATCTTATTTAGCTCTAGCCGCGAACCCGCCGGTCCCACGCTGAGCCTCAACCGACCATCTTCACGATCCGACGCAACGTGGTCTTGGGTACTCCAAGCGCCTCCGCGATGTCCACTTGCCGGCCCTCAAGCGCGCCGGCCTTGAGGCTCTCGATGATGCGAGTCCGGCGCCGTTCCGCCTCAGCGCTGACTAGAAGTCCGGCGCTCGGCCCAAGGGGAGGGCTCCGGAAACTCACGTCGGATCGGCGGCTACGTCGCGGCGCGGCCGGGGTGCCTTGCGCTTCAAGCTAGCGTCGGTGAGCTTCCCGGAGACGATCCACGCCTGAAGGTATTGCGCGGCGCGCAACGCGGCCCCGTCCGAGCCGCCGAAGGTCGCCACCAGCTCGCACAGGCTCGCGAAGCGCGCGCCCTTGGCGGCCTCGTCCCACATCATCGCCTCCTCGGGCTCGAGCGTGCGCACTGTCGAGGCCATGTCCTTGCGCCAGACGATGAGGCGATCGGGGTCGCTCAGGACTTGCGCTGCGGGGGGCGCCTCGCCGTCCTTCAGCGCGCGCCAGAGCGCGAAGGCATTGGTGGCGAGGTCGAGCCTCGCGGCGGAGGGATGCGGCGTGAAGACGAGATCGCCCCAGGCGTCCGCGGCATGGCGGCCGAGGGCGGCAAGATCGAGGACTGCCGCATCGGCGGCGTCGAAGGCGTCGTTCAAGGTCCGCTCGAGCGCGGCGAGCTCGGCGATCTCGGGGCGCGTCCGATAGTTCGCCTCGGAGGCGATGAACTCGGGCAAGCGGTGGGAGAACCAGCGCGCATTCTGGGTCTTCGAGGGGCACGCCCTCACGTAGGCGCGGGCGAGCCGGTCGAACTCGGCATCGCCGAGATAGCTTGCAAGCATCTCATGATCGGTGCGGATCACCTCGATCAGGCGCGCGACGTAGGCGTGGCGATAGACGCCGAGCAGCACGCTCGCCCCCGTCCGCGAGTTGTCGGGAATGAGAGCGAGGATCGAGTCGTCGCCTGTCGTCACCGCATCCTGAAACCGGGTCTGAACCTCGGCGAGCGAAAGCGGCGGCGAGGCCGTCGCCTTCCGCTTTCGCTTGGTATGCACCCGCTGCCGAGTAGTTACCGCCATTTCCTGTTTCTCTAGTGCGCGACGCTCTGTGCTTGAGCTCCCAGAACCTCGGCCGCGATCTCGCGCGCCTTGCCGAGCTCGTCCACCATTTCCGCAAGCGGGGGAATGTTGTCGTCGCGCTCGATGATGGTCGAGATCGGCCCGAAGCGCGCGAGCGCCGTGCGATAGAGGTCCCACACGTCGTCGCACACGAGCGCGTCGTGGGTGTCGATGATGTGGCTCATGTTGTGCTCATGGCCGGCGAGGTGGAACTGCACGATGCGGTCGGCAGGCACGCCGGCGATGAACTCGTGGCCGTCGAAGTCGTGGTTGAAGGCCGAGACGAAGACATTGTTGACGTCGAACACGAGCCAGCAGCCGGTGCGCCGCGTGAGCTCGGAGATGAACTCCCATTCGGTCATCTCCGAATGGTTGAATTGCACGTAGGTCGAGACGTTCTCGAGCGCGATCGCCTGCCCCAGATAGTCCTGCACATGCTGAACGCGGGCGACGACGTGGTCGAGCGCCTCGCGCGTGTAGGGGATGGGAAGGAGGTCGTGGAGGTTCACGCCGTGAACCCCGGTCCAGCACAGGTGATCGGAGATGAAAACCGGCTCGGTGCGCTTGGCGAGCGATTTGAGATCGCGCAGATACCCCTCGTCGAAGGGCGCCGTCGAGGCGATCGACAGCGACACCCCGTGCATCACGATCGGATAGCGCTCGCGGATGCGGTCGAGCATCTTGAGCGGCTGGCCGCCGGGGATCATGTAGTTCTCGGAGATGACCTCGAACCAGTCGATCGGCGGATCGCCTTCGAGGATGTCCTTGTAGTGCTGCGCCCTGAGCCCGAGGCCGAAGCCGAGATACGGCGGGCGAGCCGCCGGAGCGGCCTTCTCATGTGACGGAGCCTCGCGACGGGCTGCGATTGCCATGGCTCAGCACTCCCTAACCCTGCCGTAGCTTATCATAAACGGCCCGGCGGCAGGGGGACGCCGCCGAGCCTGCAGATTCAAGCGGATGACCGGAGCTCAGGTCTTCGGCTTGATCTGCTCGTCGAGGGCCTGGAACACCGCGCCCTGGATCTTCTCGCACTCGGCCTTGGTCATCTCGGTGAAGCCCTTGCCCTTGCAGGCGTTCTGGCCCTTGCACGCGTTGCTTGCGCCCTTGCAGGCGCTCTGGCCCTTGCACGCGTTGGCGCCCATGCAATGGCCGACGCCTTCGGTGGCGGCCTGCGACTTGGGTACTGCAACCGCGCCGGCGATGAGCAGCGTTGCGGCGGCCGCGGCGAGAGCGGAGCCGGATTTGACGGAGATTTTCATGAGGTGTTCCCTTCGATCCTAGACGTCGACCTGGAGGCCCGGGATCTACGCGATGCCTTCCCTCCCGGGCCGATCTTGGAAAGCATCACGCCAGCTACGGAGCGAAGGGAGCGCCGGTTTCATGAGCGCGGAGTTTGATTTCGTGAATTCGCAACTCCGCACCCACGATCCCGGCGCGGAAATTATTTCGCGGGCTCGAACTTGGCGCCTTCGACTTTGGCGCACTCTTCCGCGGTCATTTCGCTGAAGCCCTGGCCCTTGCAGGCGTTCTGGCCGGCACAGGCGCTGGTGGCCGTCTTGCAGGCGCTCTTGCCCTTGCAGGCGTTCGCGCCGACGCAATGACCCTTGGCCCCCTCGGCGGCTTGCACCGGCGCGACGACCGCGCCAGCGAGCAACAGCGAAGCCGCGGCGGCCGCCAGGGCAGAACCGGATTTGACGGAGATTTTCATGAGAAATTTCCTTTCCTTCCCAACAGTTGCTGAATTGCCCGATTGATCGGCGCGCTCCTCGTCCGGGCATCTTCTGCGGGAGCGCCGCACTGCCTACGAAAGGAACATGGCAGTAGTTCACGCTGGCCAGCGCATCATGGCACGCTGATGACCCCTCTGTGGCAACCCGCACACTGCGCGCGGATGTCACCTTTCTGCCGCGCCGGTCTGGACCGCGAGCATCTGCTTGACGGTCTCGGCAATTTCGCCCGGCGCGAACACGGGGAGCGAGCAGATGCGGTTGGCGCAGGCGAAGGCCGCGGCCTGATCGAGCTCGGGATATTGCACGTCGGGGTTCGGCAGCGGTCCTTCGCGCGTGTCCCACCAGTCGAGCCGCTTGTAGAGTGCGGGATAGGCGCGCGCCGCCCGGTGCAGGGCTCGAGCGCTCGCATCGTCCTTGCGGCCGACGATCGTGATGTGGGTCGGGTCAGCTGCCGTCTCCGCCGCGGCGGCGAGGACGCCGGCGAGAGGGCGCGGCAGCTCGAGGATCGCCGGCGATGCGAGGTAGCGCATGCCGTGCTCGGCAAGCGCGTGATCGCCGTCGCGCCCGAGATAGCGATGGAGCCGGTTGGCGAACCGCGTCGCCGCGACCTGCTCCTCGAGCGGCTTCACCGGCTTCAGGAACACGCCGGCTCCGGTCTCCGGCGTGAGCGTCGAGAGGAACCCGCCGCTCTCGTCCTTGAATCGAGCGGCAAGGAAGTCGCCGGCGCCCCGCGCCACCTCGAGCCAGCCGCGGTCGCCGGTCGCCGTGTAAAGATCGAGCGCCGCGTCACCCATGGCGACCGTATCGCCGATATAGGGCCCGCCGCGATCGGCTTCCCCGTGAGCGAACCCGCTGCCGGGCAGCCTGCGATGAGCCACAACCCATTCCGCGGCCTTGAGCGCGGCATCGAGGGCCGCGCCATCGCCGGTCGCGTTGGCATAAGCGGCGAGGCCGGAGATGGCCCAGCCGTTCTCGCGGGCATAGATCGCCTTGTCGATCCTCGGCATGCGGCCGAGCTTCGCCCGCTCCGCGGCGGGGAGCGCATAGAAGTCCTTGCCGTGCGTGGTCTCGTCGAGGTCGGCGTCCTGGCTCGTGTAGAAGGCGCCCTCGGGGCTCAGCATGAGGGTTGTGAGGAAGCGGGCCAGGTTCTCCGCGGCTCCGCGGTAGCGCGGATCGCCCCACAGCGCGTAGGCATCCGAATAGTGCCTGAGGCCGCTCGCCTGGAAGGACATGATCTTTTCGTAGTGGGGCGACGACCAGTCGACGGCGTCCGAGTACTGATAGATTCCGCCCCATTGGCGATCTAGGAGCGCGAGCGCCGCATCGAGCGTCTGGTGCGCCTTGGCCGCAGCTCCGGCATCGCCCCGCTCAGCGGCGGCGAGCGTCCAATCCATCGCCTCGGCGTCGATGTACTTGTGTATGGTGCCCCAGCCGCCGTGCACCCTGTCGTAGGCCTCATCGAGGCGCCGTGTGAGCTCAGCGCGCTTATCGGCCGGAAGGAAAGGCGACTCGGCCGGCCTTACTTCGGCCTCCTCGACGACGGACGGCCCCGGCGTGGGATCGGCGATCACGGCCTCGAGCAGAGACACCATGTTTTCGGGAGGAATGTAGCCGCGCCGCTTGGCGATCTCCGAGCCGTCGGGGGCAAAGATGATTGTCGCCGGCCAACCCCAGTTCCCGTAGCGGCTCGCGAGGTCGGGGTTGGCATCCTGGTCGACGCGCACGGTGATGTACTTGGATTTGAGAAGGTCTGCGACCTTGGGATTGCCGTAGGTCGTCTTCTCCATGACATGGCACCAGTGGCACCACACGGCCTCGAGATCGAGGATCACGAAGCGCCCCTCGGCCTTGGCGCGTGTGAAGAGGTCGTCCGACCAGGGCTGCCAGGACAATTCCGCGGAGGTCGCCATCCGCGGCATGAGACAGAGGGCGGCGGCCAGAGCAAGAAAGAGGCGCGTGCGCATGGGGAGCTCCGCAGATTGGTTTCGCCCGGCCTATACGGGCGCTCCCCGTCTACGGATTGGAGCGGCGCACCGTTTCGCAGAGCCGATGCGGAAAATGCAGGGAGCGCGCGGGTTGCTAGGGCGTCGCCTTGACGAGCTTGCCCGTGAACAGCACGGGGCCCGTCGGCGCCCCGGTCGGCGAGCCGCCCTCGGGCTCGAGGCTCACGGCGAACGTCGCGTTCATGAACTTGTCGTGCTCCTCGCCGCCCATCATCGGGTGCATGGCCATGTCGCCCTCGGACATCACGCCGAGCGACTTCGGTTTCTCGGCGGGATCGTAGACCGCCCACACCTCGTAGCTCTTTTCCGGCGCCTTCGGCGCCGCGATCGCCGAGATGACGAACATGTTGGTCTTGGTATCGACGGTGAGCAGAAAGGCCGGCCGCGACGATCCCGTCTGCAGCACGGCGACATACTGTGTCGGCATTTGGCGCCGCTCGTAGTCCTGCCAGGCGACGACGCCGACGAGGGAAGCGGCGATCGCGGTCATGCCGAGAGCCATGCCGCGCCAGCGGTTGGCACGGCGCGTCAGCGCCTGCTCGCGCGCCTTGAGCGAGATGACGTGCGAGGAGAGGCCGATCTGGGCGCGAATCTTGTTGTAGAGACCCGCCGGCGGAGCGACGGGCGACACGACCTCGACCAGCGGCCCGAGGCGATGCTCCCACGCGCCGATCGCGGCATCGAGCGCCGGGTCCACCGCGCGCCGTTCCGACACCGCGAGGCGCTCCTCGCGGCCGAGCGTGCCGAGGACGTACTCGGCCGCCAAAGCATCGATGTCGTCGAGCTCGGTCATTGCTCGAGGCACCCTTTGAGCTGCGCAAGGCTGCGGTGCAGCCAGGTCTTGATCGTTCCTTCGGGGCGGTCGAAGCGCTTGGCGAGCGCTTCCCTGCTCATGCCGTCGAGATAGGCGAGCCGGACGATCTGCCGCTTCTCGGGCTCGAGCCGGTCGAGGCATCGCAGGAGGCGCTCGATGTCCTCCTTGCGGCCGAGAGCCTCGAGGGGATGCTCGTCCTCGCTCTCGATGTCCTCGATATTGGCGTCGTCCGAGAACGGGCGCGCGACGCGCCGGCGCACCTCGTCGAGGGCGCGATTGCGCACGATCGCCGACATCCACGTGATCGGGGAGGCTATTCTCGGATCAAAATCCTTGGCCCGCTCCCAAACCCGAAAATAGGATTCCTGCAGCACTTCTTCCGCCACCTCTCGCGTCCGCAAAATACGTAGCGCAACGGCGAAGAGTTTCGCCGAGGTCGCCTGGTACAGCTCGGCAAACGACGATTCGTCGCCTTTGGCTACCTCTGCGAGGAGCCGATCGAGCTCGTGGCGCGTGGATTTCATGCGTGGTCGCTGTAAAGCAAAAGCTTTGCCCCCTGGCAGGATCGGCGGGGGCGAGGCGCCGCCACTTAAGACAGTTTGCGGCGCTCTGTCGAGACACGACCGGCTCGGGCGTTAATGTCCCTCGAGTCTCGTCCGGCGGTCTTGCACGCACGTCCCGGTGAGGGCAGATATTGGGCGTCGGCACTCAGTTGGCCCCGAGGAGGACCCTTTGCCCCAGATCGCGTCGCCGGCCGGGATTGCGCCGGTGATCATGCTAACGCTCTCCAACGTGTTCATGACCTTCGCGTGGTACGGCCACCTCAAATACAAGAGCACGGCGCTCTGGATCGCGATCCTTCTGAGCTGGGGTATTGCGTTCTTCGAGTACTGCCTCGCAGTCCCGGCAAACCGTTACGGTAGTGCGGTCTATACCACCGCCGAGCTCAAGACGATGCAGGAGGTGATCACGCTCACGGTCTTCGCGGGGTTCTCGATTCTTGTCCTAAGGGAGCCGGTGACGATCAACCATGCCGTCGGCTTTGCGCTGATCGTGCTCGGCGCCTATTTCGTCTTTCGCGCGCCCCTGTGAGGAGATGATGCCTCGATGAGCAGGCTCGAGACAGCCTATGCCAGGATCGATGCCGCGAACGCCGAGGATCCGACACGCGTCACGGTCGACGGCCGGCTGAAGCCGGCGGAGCTCGTCTACGGCGAGCGCATGACGGCGACCCTCGCCCGCCTCTATCCCGAAGCCTCGGAGACTTTGAAGCTCGCCGTCCGCGCCCAGCACTTGCGCCGGTGGACCGTGCCGCGGGAGAGCTATCCCATGGATCGTACCGGCTACCTGCGCTGGCGCAACGACCTGAAGCGCCGCCATGCGGAATGGGCCGGGGCGATCCTCGCCGAATGCGGCTATGCACCGGCCGAGATCGAGCGCGTCGGCGCGCTCATCCGCAAGGAAAATCTCAAGCGCGACGCGGAGGCGCAGGCTCTCGAGGACGTGGCCGCTCTCGTCTTCCTCGAGCACTACCTCGACGATTTCGCCGCGAAGCACGACGATGCCAAGCTCGCCGGCATTCTCGCAAAGACGCTTGCCAAGATGTCCGAGAAGGGGCGCGAGGCAGCCCTCCTCCTCGACCTTTCTTCGCGCATCCGCACCCTGATCGCGCAGCCGCCAACCTCGGCGCCGAGCCCAACCCCATGACCGCCGTGCTGCACGAGCATATTGCGGCCGTGCTCGCAGGACACGGCGACCGGGGCGGAGATTTGCCCAATCGCTTCCTTCTGGCCCACGCCGAGGCGCTGAGGGAGCAGAACCTCGTCGCGATGGTTTGTGCCGGCGTTCTCAAGGGCGAGCCGAGCCTCGAGGAGGCGCTCGAGAGCGCAGCCGCCTCGGGCGCGCACGAGATCATCGTCTATCCCGTCTTCATGTCCGAAGGCTACTTCACCAACACGGTGCTGCCCTCCCGCGTTCGGGCCGCCGGCTTCGCGCGCCAGTGCCGGATCCTGACCCCGCTCGGGCTGGACCCGGCAGTTCCCGGGATTATGGTCTCCGACGCGCTCTCGGCCGCGCAGGAAGCCGGCCTCGATGCTGCCTCCGCGCGCCTCCTGGTCGCCGGCCACGGCTCGAAGTTCGGTCCGGGCTCTGCGCACGCGACCCGCAGCGCGGCCGCGCAAATCGAGGCGAGCCGAGCGTTCGGTTGCGTCAGCGTCGCCTTTCTCGAGGAGGCCCCATTTCTCGACGACGAGCTTCGGGGAGACCGGCCGCCGACCATCGTCTCGGGCTTTTTCTCCGGCGAGGGGCTGCACGCCGGCGAGGATGTTCCGGCTGCGATCCGGGAGAGCGGGGCGCGTGCCGTCTACGCGGGACCGGTCGGCGCCTCGGCCGGTCTCGCACGTCTCATGGCCCAGGCCCTGCACGAAGCCGCAGTCGCGGGCGGTCGATGACCCCCGGAGTTTACTTTCGGCTATTCGCGCCGGCGGCGCTCGCCGCGACCGCGGTCGCCTCCGCGCTCGCGATCGCGCCGGGTCGGACGCTCGGCGCTGAAGGGCTCCTCGGGCTCGCCTTCGGCGCGGGGAATCTCCTTGCCGGTCGCCTGATCGACGATCTTCATGGAAAGGCGCACCTTGCCGCGGTCGTCGAAGCCCAAGAGCTTGACGTAGACCTCCTGGCCTTCCTTGACGACCTCGCCGACGGTCTCGGGGCGCCCCTGCGTCAGCTGCGAGATGTGGACCAGCCCATCCTTGGCGCCGAAGAAATTCACGAAGGCGCCGAAGTCCATGATCTTCACCACCTTGCCCTTGTAGATCAGGCCGACCTCCGGCTCGGACGTAATGCCGCGGATGCGCGCCAACGCCTTCTCGATGCTCTCGCGGTTGGCGGAGGCGATCTTGACCGTGCCGTCGTCGTCGATGTCGATCTTGGCTCCCGACTCGGCGACGATCTCGCGGATGACCGAGCCGCCGGAGCCGATGACCTCGCGAATCTTGTCGGTCGGGATCTTGATCGTCTCGATGCGCGGCGCATGCTCGCCGAGCTCGGTGCGCGCTTCTCCCAGCGCCTTCGACATCTCGGACAGTATATGCATGCGCCCGGCGTTCGCTTGGTCGAGCGCAACGCGCATGATCTCCTCGGTGATGCCGGTAATCTTGATGTCCATCTGCAGCGCCGTGACCCCGCTCGCGGTGCCCGCGACCTTGAAGTCCATGTCGCCCAGATGGTCCTCGTCGCCGATGATGTCGGAGAGGACGGCGAAGTCGTTGCCCTCCTTGATGAGGCCCATGGCGATGCCGGCGACGGGCGCCTTGAGCGGAACGCCGGCGTCCATGAGGGCGAGCGAGGCGCCGCAGACGGACGCCATCGACGACGAGCCGTTGCTCTCCATGATCTCCGACACGACGCGGATCGTGTAGGGGAACTCCTCGGGCACGGGCATCAGCGGGTGGACCGCGCGCCAGGCAAGCTTGCCGTGGCCGATCTCGCGCCGCCCGGGCGAGCCCATGCGCCCCGTCTCGCCGACCGAGAAGGGCGGGAAGTTGTAGTGGAGCAGAAACCGCTCCTTCCTCGTGCCCTCTAGCGCATCGACGAACTGCTCGTCCTCGCCGGTGCCGAGCGTCGCCACGACCAGAGCCTGTGTCTCGCCTCGCGTGAAAAGCGCGCTGCCATGCGTGCGCGGCAGGACGTGAACCTCGGAGAGGATTGGGCGCACGGTCTTGAGATCGCGCCCGTCGATGCGTTGGCCCGTCTTGACGACGGAGCTCCGCATGATGTCCATCTCGAGCTTCTTGAAGGTGTCGCCGAGCAGGACCTTCTCGCTCGGGTCGTCCTCCGGCACCTCGATGCCGGCGAAGACCTTCTCCTTCGCCGCGTCGCACATCTCGTTGCGCTTCTGCTTCTCGCGCGTCGAGAAGGCCGCCTTGAGGTCGGCCTCGACCAGCTCCTTCACCTTGCTCACGTACTTGTTCGCGTCCGGGAGCTTGATGTCCCAGGGCTCCTTCGCCGCCGTCTCGGCGAGCTTGATGATCGCCTGGATGACGGGCTGGAAATGCGTGTGGCCGAACATGACGGCGCCGAGCATCTCCTGCTCGGAGAGCTCCTTGGCCTCGCTCTCGACCATCATGACGGCGTCATGCGTGCCCGCCACGACGAGATCGAGGGCGCTCTCGGCCATCTCATCGATCATCGGATTGAGCACATACTCCCCGCCGATGAAGCCCACGCGGGCGGCTCCGATCGGGCCGAGGAATGGCACGCCCGAGAGCGTGAGGGCGGCGGAGGCCGCAATCATACCCGGGATGTCGGGATCGTTCTCGAGATCGTGCGAAAGGACGGTGACGACCACCTGGGTCTCGTTCTTGAAGCCCTCGACGAAGAGGGGGCGGATCGGGCGGTCGATCAGGCGCGAGGTCAAGGTCTCTTTTTCCGTCGGCCGCCCCTCTCGCTTGAAATAGCCGCCGGGGATCTTGCCGGCCGAATAGGTCCTTTCCTGATAGTTCACGGTCAGCGGAAAGAAATCGACGCCGGGCTTGACGGCGCGCGCGGCAACGACGGTCGCAAGCACGCTCGTCTCGCCATACTGCGCAACGACGGCTGCGTCGGCCTGGCGCGCCATATGGCCGGTCTCGAGCTTGAGCTTGCGCCCGCCCCATTCAATTTCCACACGATGGATGTCGAACATGTTCGGTCTTTCGTTTCTATGTCTGTTTCGATCGCTTGTTTGCGGTGCGTCTTACCACGAATGCCCGAGCCGCCACGAAAGCAAATCGGGCGCATTTGCCAGTAGTTCGCTCGGCAGACGGAAGAGAGCGGCGCACGCTCGCGACCGCGCCCGGGTAGGCTCAGCGGCGGATGCCGAGCTTTTCGATGATCTTCTGGTAGCGGCCCTCGTCCTTGCGCTTCACATAGTCGAGCAGCTGGCGGCGCTGGCTGACCATCTTCAGAAGTCCGCGGCGAGAGTGATTGTCCTTCTTATGGGCCTTGAAGTGCTCGGTGAGCCCGTTGATGCGCTCGGTCAGGATCGCGATCTGCACCTCGGGCGAGCCGGTATCGTTCGGCTTTAGGGCGTTGTCCTTGATAAGCTTTGCCTTCGCGTCGTTCGTGAGCGACATCGGAGCTCCTTTCTGGTGGGAGTAGGGGGCGAGGCTCGCTTGCCTCTCGGGCGGCCGCGGCCAGGATGTCGTCCAGCCGGGTCGCAAAATCCGTGCGGGGCCGCCTCGGCCCCGCACAAGTTCGGGCCTTATACACAAATCGAGGCCGAAGGCGAGGGCAATGTAGTCGGAGAGGTGGCTCCCTTATTGCCGCCCAAGGATCTGGAGCGAGTGAGGGTGGACATGTAACACTTTGTAAAATCTAGTTTTCATCGGAGACCTCCGCGAACCTTTCATAGAGGATAAAGCCGGCGTTCTTGGCCAGCCGATCGTAGAGCCGCCGGCCATCCCGGTTCGAATGATGGGTGAGCCAATAGACTTGCTCCGCCCCGGCGGCATCGGCCGCAGCGTAGACGGCTTCGATGAGCTTGCGCGCAACGCCCTTACCCCGCGCGTCCGGCACGACGAACAGATCCTGCAGATAGCACGTATCGCCGATCAGCCACGTCGAGCGGTGAAGCACATAGTGCGTGAGCCCGACCATGCGGTCGCCGGCAAAGGCTCCCAAACCCTGCACGGAGCCGTCATCGCCTATGAGGCGGCGCCAAGTGGTCTCCGATACGTCGGCCGAGAGCTCGATCCTGTAGAACTCTTGATAGCCGCGCCAGAGACCATCCCAGGCAGGCCTATCGCCGGATCGAAGCGGCCGAACCAAAACGTCCATGAGCCTAATCTCCGACCTTGCAGCTAATCCAAGTTGAAAACGCGCGTCGGATGAATTGCACCCTGGTCAACCTCGCCAAGAGCGACAAGGCGGCCGCGGCAGACGGCGTAGACCGGACCCGAGATGACCGGAGCGTCGCGGCCGCGCACGAGGACAGCCCGGCCCTGGGCGAGCAACGCCGCATCCGCGGGGCTCACGCCGAGTTCCGGGAGGTCGCCGAGGGCGGCCTCGACGGGCTTCAGGTGGTGTGAGAGCGCGTCTCCGTCGGCCGCGGCCTCGAGCTCGGCGAGGGTGACCGCGTCGCCATCGTGGAACGGTCCAACGCGCGTGCGGCGCAGCTCGATGACATGGCCGAGGCAGCCGAGCACGCGGCCAATATCGCGCGCGAGCGCCCGCACGTAAGCGCCCTTGCCGCAGCGCGCCTCGAAAACCGCGGTGTCGCGGTCCGGAGCTTCGAGGAGGGTCAGCGCCTCGATGATCACCGGCCTCGGGGCGAGGCTCACATCCTCTCCCTCGCGAGCGAGATCATAGGCTCTTTCACCGTCGATCTTGATCGCCGAGAACCTCGGCGGAACCTGCATGATCTCGCCGACGAAGCTCAAGAGCGCCGCCTTGACGTCGCCAGTTCCCGGCCGATGCTCGCTCGTCGCCGTCGCCTCTCCTTCCGCGTCGTCGGTCGCGGTTTCGCTGCCCCAGCGGACCGTAAACCGGTAGGCCTTCTCGCCGTCGACGGCGAAGGGCACGGTCTTGGTCGCCTCGCCGAGCGCGATCGGCAGGATGCCGGTCGCGAGCGGATCGAGCGTTCCAGCGTGGCCGGCCTTCTGGGCGTTGAACAAGCGCCGCACGAGGCTCGCGGCCCGTGTCGACGTCAATCCGATGGGCTTATCGAGAACAATCCAGCCATTGACGGGATTGCCTTTCTTGCGCCGCGCCATGCCTCAGGCTCCGCGTGGGGATGAGAGATCAGTCCTTCTCCACGTCCCGGCGGACCTTCGGACTGTGGAGGAGCGCGTCGATGCGATTCACTTCCTCAAACGTCTCGTCGAAGCGGAAGCTAATCTCGGGGGCGAACTTGAGGTTCAAGGCGTGCGAAAGCTCGCCGCGGATGAACCGCTTGTTGCGCTCGAGCGCGGCGAGCACCGGCTCGCGATCCGCCCCGCCGAGCGGCATGACGTAGATCGTGGCAAGCCGCAGGTCCGCCGATAGGCGCACCTCGGGGACGGTAATGACGTGCGCGGCGAGCACGTCGTCGTGAACCTCGCCGCGTGAGAGCATTTCCGCGAGCTTGTGGCGGATGAGCTCGGCGACGCGTAATTGCCGCTGCGATGGGCCGTTTTGCCCGGAGCTTCTTTTCTTCATTTGCGCGATATGTGGACAGGAGGACCTCGGTGGGAACGGGCATCAGCCATCGACTGCCGTCCTCCCGATCCCCAATCCCGGGCCCCTAAAGCGACCGCTTCACAGTCTCGATATTGAAGCACTCGATGACGTCGCCGACGCGAATGTCCTGGTAGTTGGCAAACGCCATGCCGCACTCCTGGCCGGCCGGCACCTCGCGCACCTCGTCCTTGAAGCGCTTCAAAGTCGACAGCGTGCCCTCGTGGATGACGACGTTGTCGCGGATGAGGCGCACTTTCGCCCCGCGCTCGACCTTGCCCTCGGTGACCTGGCAGCCCGCGACCTTGCCGACCTTGGAAATCGTAAAGACCTCCTTGATGGTCGCATTGCCGAGGAAGATCTCGCGAATGGTCGGCGCAAGCAGGCCCGACATGGCCGCCTTCACGTCATCCACCAGATCGTAGATGATGTTGTAGTAGCGGATCTCGACGCCTTGGGCGTCGGCGGCCTGCTTGGCCTGCGCATTGGCGCGAACGTTGAAGCCGATAACGACGGCCCTGGAGGCGTTCGCCAGCGCGATGTCGGATTCGGTGATGCCGCCGACGCCCGCGTGCACGATCCTCGCCGCGACCTCGTCGGTGCCGAGCTTCTCGAGCGCGCCGCCGATCGCCTCGACGGAACCCTGCACGTCGCCCTTGACGACAAGGGAGAACTCCTTTTTGCCGGCCTCCTTCAGCTGCTGCATCATCTGCTCGAGCGTGCGGGCCGTGCCGGCTGCGCCCAGCGTCTCGCGCCGCTTGCGCAGTCGGTAGTCAGTGATCTCGCGGGCGCGCCCCTCGCTCTCGACGACGGCGATCTGGTCGCCGGCCTCGGGCGCCGAGCTGAAGCCCAAGACTTCGACCGGCACGGACGGCCCCGCCGTCTCGACGTTCTGGCCGCGATCGTCGACGAGGGCGCGCACGCGGCCCCAGGCCGTGCCTGCCACGACGATGTCGCCCACCTTCAGCGATCCGCGCTCGACGAGCACGGTTCCCACGGGCCCGCGCCCTCGCTCGAGCTTCGCCTCGATCACGATGCCTTCGGCCGAGCGATCGGGGTTGGCCTTGAGCTCGAGGATTTCCGACTGCAGGTGAATGGCCTCGAGCAGCTTGTCGAGGTTGGTGCGCTTCAATGCCGAGACCGGAACCTCGAGCGTCTCGCCGCCCATGCTTTCGACGACGATCTCGTGCTGGAGGAGATCAGTGCGCACGCGGTTGGGATCGGCGCCGGGCTTGTCGATCTTGTTGATGGCAACGATGATCGGCACCTTGGCCGCCTTGGCGTGATTGATCGCCTCGACCGTCTGGGGCATGACGCCGTCGTCGGCAGCGACGACGAGCACGACGATGTCGGTGACCTTGGCGCCGCGCGCGCGCATGGCCGTGAAGGCCGCGTGGCCCGGCGTGTCGATGAAGGTGATCTTGTCGCCCGACGGCGTCGTCACCTGATAGGCGCCGATGTGCTGCGTAATGCCGCCCGCTTCGCCCGCGACGACGTTGGTCTGGCGGATGGCGTCCAAGAGCGAGGTCTTGCCGTGGTCGACGTGGCCCATGATGGTGACGACGGGCGCACGCGGCTTCAATTCTTGCTCGACGTCCTTCTCGCCGATGAACCCGGTCTCGACGTCGGACTCCGACACGCGCTTGGCCGTATGACCGAATTCGGTAACGATGAGCTCGGCGGTATCGGCATCGATCACGTCGGTGATCTTGTGCAGCGCGTCCTGCTTCATCAGGAACTTGATAATGTCGACGGCGCGCTCGGTCATCCGGTTCGACAGCTCCTGGATGGTAATCGCCTCGGGAATGATCACCTCGCGCACGATCTTGTCGCGCGGCTGCTGAATACCCATCGCCTTCAAACGCTCGCGCTCGCGCTTGCGCTTCAGAGACGCCAGCGAGCGCTCGCGCTGCTGCTCATCGAGCGCATTGTTGATGGTGAGCTTGCCGCGCTCGCGCTTCTCGTCGACGACGGGCGCCTTGACCGGCACGCGCACGAGCTTGCCGCCGCGCTTGATGGCGCGGCTCTCCTCGTCCTCGCCCATATCGGCGATCGTGCGCCCGCGCGCCTCCTTGGCCCTCACGGGTTCGGCTCCCCGCTCGGAGCTCGGCTTGGCGATTTCGATCTGCTTCGGCTTGCCGCCTTCGCGCGGCTGGAACGCCGTGTCGAAGCTCGGCGCCTGGCGCGCTCTCTGAGGTCGTGCCGTATCCGCCGGCGCTTCGGCCGCCTGTCCCGGTGGCTCGGCCTTCACCTCGGGGGCGAGTGCCGCGGGCGCTTCCGCGGGTGGCGAGGACGTGCGCGCAACCGCCCCAGCCTCCGCCTCGGCCTTGGCGACCTCGGCGCGCTGAGCCTCCTCGATCACCGCTTGGCGGCGCGCTTCGGCAAGGGCGCGGGCGCGCGCGTCGCGCTCCTCAGGGCGAAGGAGATCGACCCGCTCGGCCTTGGCCTCGACCCGCGCCGGCGCCTTCTCGGGAGCCTTGACCTCGATCTTCGGCGCTGCCGGCGGCGCGTGCGCGACCTCGGGCTCCGGTGCGGAGCCCGGCGTGGCGAGCTTGCGCGTCTTGCGCTTCTCGACCACCACGGATTTCGAGCGTCCATGGCTGAAGTTCTGCCGCACGTGCCCCAACTCGACCGTGCGCTGCAGCGACAGCGGCTTGCGGCCAGTCCCACGCAGGGTCTTGTCGACAGTGTCCTTCGTTTCCGTCATACGATGTCCGTTCAAACCTCTGATCGCGATGGTGAAAAGCGGCCGGATGCGTTCGAGCCAAACCGATAGCGCGCCAGGCGCTCGGCCTCGCTCAAGAACCGGTCCGTCGCTCCGCCTTGTTTGAGGGCAGCATGTACCACATTTGTGCGGCCCATGGCCAAGCTCAATTGTTCAATTGTCAGGCTGGTTACGATGGGTGCGCTGCAACCTTTACCTGACGCTACGGCGAGGAACTTGCGGTCGAGCTTCTCCCGACCGCCTTGCGCCGAATCAAGCCCATGAACCAGGGCCGCGGCGGCGCCCGCCTCGATCAGTTCCTCGACCTGGGAAAATCCTGTTGTCGCCAGCCCCGCCTTGTTGGCGAGCGACAAGGCGTCGGCGACGCGGCGCACAAGCAAGACATCGACCGTCTCGGCAAGGCCGTCAGGTACTTTGACCTGCCGTTTCAGGCTCTTGGCAAAAACGCCTGTGCCGGCCGCTCGCGACACCGCATTTTTTTCGGCCGTGATCCAGACGCCACGCCCGGGAAGGCGGCGTGCGAGATCGGGGACAATCTCGTCCGAGGGCGACGCAACAAAGCGGATCAAGTGCGCAGGATCGAGCTCCGCGCGCGTCAGCGCGCACAGGCGGTGAGTTCCCGACTCGTCGCGGTCATCCTCTCGGATGAGATCTTGGCGCCGATCCTGAGGCACGCGCGGTGTTCCTCCCAAGGGTCCATCGTCGTCATTGCCCGGCGCCGGCTTCGGCGGCTTCCTCGCCGCCGGGCGCTTCGGCCGCCTCGGGCTCCGGCTGCACGAGGTCCTCGGGCTTGATCCAGCCCGCGAGGATGCGCGCCGACATGATGATGTCCTCGGCCTCCTTGCGGCCGATCTCGAAACCGTCGAGCACGCCCTTGTGGCGCACCGGCTCGGCGTCCTTCTCCTTCTTTCTCTCGGTCCAGCCGACGAGATCGTCGGTGGCGCAGTCGGCAAGGTCCTCGACCGTCTTGATGCCGTTCTCGCCGAAGGCGACGAGCATCGCCGTCGTTACGCCCGCGACCTTCGCGACATCGTCGGAGACGCCGAGCTCGCGGCGCTTGGCGTCGCGCTCGGCCTCCTGCTTCTCGAGGTATTCGCGGGCACGCGTCTGAATTTCGCTCGCCGTGTTCTCGTCGAAGCCTTCGATGTGGGCGATCTCGGAGAGATCGACGTAGGCGACCTCCTCGACCGAGGCGAAGCCCTCGGTGACGAGGAGCTGGGCAATGACCTCGTCGACGTCGAGCGCATCCATGAAGGCCTGCGAGCGCTCGGCGAACTCCTTCTGGCGGCGCTCCGATTCCTCCTGCTCGGTCAGAATGTCGATGTCCCAGCCGGTGAGCTGGGAGGCGAGGCGCACGTTCTGGCCGCGCCGGCCGATGGCGAGCGACAGCTGGCTCTCGGGCACGACGACCTCGATGCGCCCCGAATCCTCGTCGAGCACGACCTTCGACACCTCCGCCGGCGCAAGCGCGTTGACGACCAGCGTCGCCGCGTCGGCCTCCTTGGGGTAGTTGATGATGTCGACCTTTTCGCCCTGCAGCTCGTTGACGACGGCCTGCACGCGAGCGCCCCTCATGCCGACGCAGGCGCCGACGGGATCGATCGACGAATCCTTGGAGCGGACCGCGATCTTGGCGCGCGAGCCCGGATCGCGCGCGACAGAAATGATCTCGACCGTGCCGTCGTAGACCTCGGGCACCTCCTGGGCGAAGAGCTTCTTCATGAACTCGGCGCGAGCGCGCGACAGGAAGATCTGCGGGCCCCTGGGCTCGCGGCGCACGTCGTAGATATAGGCACGGATGCGGTCGCCGTAGCGCACGTTCTCGCGCGGGATCATCTCGTCGCGGCGGATGATGCCCTCGGCGCGACCGAGATCGACGATGACGTTGCCGTATTCGGCGCGCTTCACCGTGCCGTTGACGATCTCGCCGATGCGGTCCTTGTACTCGCCGAACTGGCGCTCGCGTTCCGCCTCGCGCACCTTCTGCACGATGACCTGCTTGGCGTTCTGCGCGGCGACGCGGCCGAAGTCGAGCGGCGGCAGCGATTCCGCGATGAGATCGCCGAGCTTGGCGTCGGGGTTTCGCTTCTGGGCGTCGGCGAGCGAGATCTGCGTCGAGTCGTTCTCGATCGCGTCCACCACCGCGAGCACGCGCGTAAGCCGCGTCTCCCCCGTCTTGGGATCGATCTCGCAGCGGATGTCGTTCTCGGCGCCGTAGCGCGATTTCGCCGCCTTTTGGATCGCGTCCTCCATCGCCTGGATGACGATCTTGCGATCGATCGACTTCTCGCGTGCGACCGCATCCGCGATCTGCAACAGCTCGAGCCTATTGGCGCTTACGCCCGCAACGCCTGCCATGGTCAGTCAACCTCCACGTCGTCCTTGCCGGCCTCCGACCCGTCGCCGAGACCGGCGCTTCCTCTTTGCTTCGCGCGGCGCAACGCCTCGCGAACAAGATCATCCGTCAACACGAGGCGCGCCTTCGCCACGAGCGCGAGCGGAAGGCCGATAACCTGCGGCCCCGCTTCGCCGATATCGGCGTAAAGGCGCACCTCTCCCGCCTCGAAGCCTTCCAGCCGGCCGCGAAACCGCTTCCTGCCGTCGATCGGCTCCTTGAGCTCGATCTTCGCCTCGTAGCCGGCCCAGTCCTCGAAGTCGGAAGCGCGCACCAGCGGCCGGTCGATGCCCGGCGACGACACCTCGAGCCGGTAGCTGCCGGCCACGAGATCGTGCGCGTCGAGCAACGGCGAGATCGCGCGCGAGACCACCTCGCAATCGTCGATCGTCATCGAGCCGTCCTCGCGCTCGGCCATGATCCCGACCGTCTTGCCGTCGCGCCCCGACACGTCGGCGCGCACGAGACGGAAGCCCATGTCGGCGAGCACCGGCTCCACGAGCGCGGCAAGCTCGGCCGCCACTCCAGTCTCGGCGATGAAACGGGCGCCGAGCGCGGCGCCATTTCCGCTCTGCATGTTCGTTTCCAGGGCCGGCACCCTGACCGGGCGCCACCAAAACAAAAAGAGCGGACCCCTAGGGGCCCACTCTCAAAGTTGAGATGATCATGAGCAGGGAAATACTACGCATGTATGACACCATTTGCAAGAGCAATCGATAAGCGTGGATCGTATCACTTCGCGCCTGCACTCTCACTGCGGACAAACCGAAAGAAATAGCAGTGGCGGCCGTCTTTAATGGCTTTTTGCTCATAGCGAGTGGGAGGCCAGTTGGCCGGGCGCTCGCGCCAATCTCCGGGGGCCTCCGCGAGCCAGCGAAATCCCCCGTGCCGGGCCACGTTTTGAAGAATTGTACCCGCATAGTCACCGATGTCGGTCGCAACCCTCAGCTCGCCGGCCGGCTTCATTGCCCGGAAGAGGAGATCCAAGAGCGGGCCCGACACGAGGCGGCGCTTCCTGTGGCGCGTCTTGGGCCACGGGTCCGGAAACAAGATGAAAGCGCGGCTCAGGGAGCCCGGCGGCAGCCATCTGAGCAGCGGGCGGGCATCGCCGGCGTGCAGCCGGACATTGTCCAGGCGTGCCTCGCTGATGGCGGTCAGCGCCTTGGCGACGCCCTCCTCGAACGGCTCGCAGCCGATGAGACCGGCGTGAGGATTGCGCTTCGCCTGCCAGACCATGTGCTCGGCGCCGCCGAAGCCGATCTCGAGCCAAACTTCGCGGGTATCCCCTCTCCCGGTGTCAACGGGGAGAGGGGACGCCTCACTTTCAAACAGACATTGAAGCGGCGCGGGCGGCGGGGCGGAGAGGTCGACCGAGAGCCGTGGCAGGAGCTCGCGCAGTAGTCCGGACTGGCGCGCCGAGAGCTTGCGGCCCTTGAGCCTCCCGAACGAGCGCAGCTCGCCCGGCTCCCTATTCTCGATTTCGCTCACGCTCATCGATGTCACGCACCTGGTCAGGGCCGCCAGGCCCGCTTCGGCTCGGGGCTCTCCGCCTCGTCGGCGACCTCGGCGCGGCCGATCTCGCGCGCGAGCGCATAGAGCGCGTCCTTCACGCCACGGCCCGACACCGCCGACACCAAGAGCGGCTTTTTCTTCGCGGCCTTCTTCAGCGCCGCCGCGCGCTGCTCGAGCGAGGCCTCGTCGATCGCGTCGCACTTCGTGAGAGCGACGATCTCCTTCTTCCTGTCGAGGCCGCCGCCGTAGGCCTTGAGCTCGCGCCGCACCGTCTTATAGGCGTCGGCGACGTCCTCCTGAGTGGCGTCGACGAGGTGGAGCAGCACCTTTGTGCGCTCGACGTGCCCGAGAAACCGCGTGCCGAGGCCTGCGCCCTCATGGGCGCCCTCGATGAGGCCGGGAATGTCGGCCAGGACGAAATCGATGTCGCCCGCGCGCACGACGCCGAGGTTGGGATAGAGCGTCGTGAAGGGGTAATCGGCGATCTTGGGCTTCGCCGCCGAAACAGTGGCGAGGAACGTAGACTTGCCGGCATTGGGAAGGCCGACGAGACCGGCGTCGGCGATGAGCTTCAAGCGCAGCCAGATCGTCAGCTCCTCGCCGGGGAGGCCGGGATTGGCGTGGCGCGGGGCCTGGTTGGTCGCGCTCTTGAAGTGGGCGTTGCCGAAACCGCCGTTGCCGCCGCGAGCGATTACGACGCGTTCGCCCGGCTGTTTCAGCTCGGCGAGCACCGTCTCCTGATCCTCGGCGAGCACGACCGTGCCCGGCGGGACCTTGATGACGCAGTCGGCGCCGTTCGCGCCGGCGCGGTTCTGACCCATGCCGTTGCCGCCGCGCGCGGCCTTGAAGTGCTGCTGGTAGCGGTAGTCGATGAGCGTGTTGAGGTTCGCGACGCAAGCTATGACCACGTCGCCGCCCTTGCCGCCATCGCCGCCGTCGGGTCCGCCGAACTCGATGAACTTCTCGCGCCGGAAGCCGACGCATCCGTCGCCGCCGTCGCCGGCCTTCACGTAGATTTTTGCGAGATCGAGGAATTTCATGGCAAACGTATAGGGATGAGTGCTCGTCCTGGCGAGCGCCCGGTCGCTCCGACGGTGAATTTAGTCCCGAGCTAGGCCGCGCGGCGCCAGAAGCGCGCCATTACCGGCCGGCGGCGCTCGTAGCGCAAGGTCTCGACCTCGGCCTGGCGCGCCTCGCACCACGCCTTGCACGGCCCGACAAGGCGGAAGCCGAGCTTGGCGATGACGCGGGCGGAGGCCGGGTTGTCGACGAAGTGGCAGCAGGTGAGCCGGCCGATGCGCTGGCTTCCGAAGCAGTAACGCACCAGCGCCTCGGCGGCCTCGGTGGCGAAGCCTTGCCCCCACCAGGGCTTCCCGATCCAGTAGCCGATCTCGGCCGACCCGTCCTTGGCCGGCATATAGCCGACGGCCCCGATGAGCTCGCCAGAGTAGTCGACCGCGCGCACGAACTCGTCCGGCTCGATGCCGCTGATCCACTTGTGGGCCTGCGGCTCGCTATAGGGAAAGGGAATGCGTGCCGTCATGCAGGCGATGTCCCAGTCGCCGGCAAGCTCGGCGACGCGGTTTGCGTCGCCCGGCTCGAACATTCTGAACTTCAAGCGCTTTGACCGCATGCGCGAATCCCGGAAATTCCTCGATGATACAAAAAAAGGGGGAGACCATGCTATCTCCCCCGTTCGTGCGGCCAAAGGGTTGGAGCCCATCACTCGGCGGGGGCGGCCTTAGCCGGCTTGACCGAGATGTAGACGCGGCCATTCCGCTTCGTCTCGAAGTGCACCTGGCCCTCCTCGACGGCGAAGATGGTGTGGTCGGTGCCCATGCCGACGCCGGTGCCCGGATGCCACTGGGTGCCGCGCTGACGGCAGAGGATGTTGCCGGGGATGACGGTCTCGCCGCCGAAGCGCTTGACGCCAAGGCGTTTCGATTGAGAGTCGCGGCCGTTCTTGGTCGAACCGCCGGCCTTTTTCTGTGCCATGTGAACGTTCCTTCGAATGCGCCGGTCAGGCGCCAAGACTCAAGATGTGATGGCGGTGATGCGGATCTTGCTGAGGTCCTGACGGTGCCCGCGCTTTCTGCGCGAGTTCTTGCGCCGGCGCTTCTTGAAAGCGATGAGCTTGGGCCCGCGCGTCTGCTCGACGAGCTCGGCGGTGACCTTGGCGCCGGAAACAAGCGGGCTGCCGACCTTCGGCGCGCTTTCACCGCCGCCGACCATCAGCACGTCGGTGAACTCGAGCTTTCCGTCTTTGTCCGGGGTGAGCTTCTCGACGACGAGGACATCGTCCTTGGCGACGCGATACTGCTTGCCGCCCGTCTTTATGACAGCGAACATGGGGTGCCTCTTCTCGCGCAGTGCGCGCTCAGGGTCTCAATCGCGCCCTGTGGCGCCGCAGGATAATCTGCGGACTTTGAAGACGTTGGCGGTTTTCGATCAACCGTAACGTCAGAGCCTCGGGCTGCGCTCTTGCCGCGAATGGCCTTCGGGGCCGCCGCGTTGGCGGCCATATATCTGCGCGCCGCCCGAAAAGTCAACGGGCGTGCGGTGCGCCGACCGGGGTCAGTGTTCTGACGATGATCGGGCTCGTCGAGATCGGGCTTGTGCTCACCCCCGCCCTCTCCTCTCCCCAAATCGTAATGTGTTTGCCGTCCGGAAGTTCTAGAATTGAACGGTTGCGGGTTAGCTGCACGGGTGGAGTGGTGTGCAATGCGAGCGAGGCCTCAACGTTCAGGCTCGTTCCGTTGCCCTAGCGCAAGGATAGGAGACGGCCATGGCAGTCAAGGTAGGTAACGGCGGCCCCAACGTTCTCACCGGAACGGCGCTCAGCGACGTTCTTATGGGTCTCGGCGGCAATGACACCCTCTCCGGTCTCGGAGCAGCGGACTTGCTCGACGGCGGCCTCGGGCTCGACACCATGCGCGGCGGCTTCGGCAACGACATCTACGTCGTGAGCCAGTCGACCGACAAGGTGATCGAACTCGCCGGACAAGGCATCGACCTCGTCAGATCGGCAGTGAGCTTCACCCTCGGTTTCGCCGTCGACAACCTGACGCTCACGGGAGCAGCCAACAGCACGGGCATCGGCAACGCCCTCGCCAATACGATCAACGGCAACGGCGGCAACAACGCCCTCGCCGGAGGTTTGGGGAACGACAAGCTGTTCGGCTTGGGCGGCAACGACACGCTCAACGGCGGCCCCGGCCTCGACGCCATGTTCGGCGGCTTTGGCAACGATACCTACATCGTCGATCAATCGGCGGACAAAGCGACCGAGTCGGCCGGCCAGGGCATCGACCTCGTCAGATCGACGGTCAACTACACACTCGGCGCCAACGTCGAGAACCTGACGCTCCTCGGCGCAGCCAACATCAAGGGCACCGGCAACGCGCGAACAACAGGATCACCGGCAACGCCGGTGCCAACGACATCACCGGCAATGCCGGCGACGACGACATGTTCGGCGGAGCCGGGGCGGACATTTTCCGCTTCGCTCCGGGATCAGGTCGGGACGAGATTTTCGATTTCACAAACGACGTGGATACGCTCTTTATTTCTTCGGCCTACGGCTTCACCCTGCAAGACATCATCGACAATGCATCGAGCTCAGGCGGAGACAGTGCCGTAGATCTGAGTGGGATTGGAGCGGATTTCCCGCGCATTATCCTGCATGGCTTCGACAACCACATTGACCTCGAGAACGATATCGTCATCTTCTGACGACGGTCAGGGCGTAGGGAAGACTGGCGCGCCGGCGGGACGAGTCCCACCGGCGCTTCGTCGCATTTGCGAGGATCCAACCGGTTTCGGTTTTTAGCGTGCAGCGGCTATGTCATCGTCGCGTGATCTTGAACGAGGCTTCTCCTGTCCCACGTGATGGGCGATCGACCTCCATCGATCGGACCGAAAGCGGCATCCCACCATGACTGAGGCCCTCGCGCGACCCCGCCTCGCGCCGATCCCGGTGCTCGACACGGGCCCTTCCTTTCCCATGGAGACCCTGCTCGCCCACGAAGCGCGCGCGCACGCCTTGATCGATCTCGCGACCGGAGCCATCCCGTCGGCGGCGCTCCGCCAGCTCGACCGCGTCTCGCGCCGCTGGCTCGAGAAATGGAACAACGCGCACCTGGCCGAGATCGACGCGATCGCGGCTCGCCTCGCCCGCCCGGGCGCCTACTTCTTCTCCGTCAACTACGAGTGGGGCTGCACGTGCAAGGTAGCGCCGGCTGCCGATCATCGCAGCGCGCGCCTCATCCGCGTTCTCGACTGGAAGACGCCGGGTCTCGGCCAGAACGTCCTCGCAGCGCGTGTCGAGAGCCCGCACGGGCGCTATGTGACGCTGACTTGGCCCGGCTACACGGGCGTGCTGAGCGCGATGGCGCCAGGGCGGTTCGCGGCTGCCCTCAATCAGGCGCCCATGCGCAAGGCGATCGGGTTCTACGTCTTGGACTGGGCCGCGAACCGCCGCCGCGTCTGGAAGATGCCGCACCCGACGCCCGCCCATCTGCTTCGCACCGTGTTCGAGACCGCGCCGACGTTCGACGAAGCCAGGCGCATGCTCGCCTCGGCACCGATCTCGACGCCGGCCATCTTCTCGCTCGCCGGCGTGCGGTCCAAGGAGACGACGGTGATCGAGCGCACGGAAACCGACGCCCGTGTTCACGACGGCGCCAACGTTGCCGCCAATCACTGGCAGGCCCCCGGCTGGCGCGGCCGCTCGCGCGGGGAGGACAGCGCGGGGCGCGCGCGTCTCCTCCACGCGGCGGTGCCCGAGCTCGATGCCCGCTTCCCGTGGCTTTCGGCCCCCATTCTCAATTCGCGCACGCGTCTCGTCATGGTGGCGGACGCCGCGCTGGCCCGCTGCGTGGCGCAGGGGTTCGAGGGCCTCACGCCCGCGACCGAAGCCCTCGATCTCATCGCCTGATCCCCTCGTTTAGGAACAGTCCTTGCGCCCTCGCATTTCCGCATCGACTCGGACACATACGAGATCGTCGACATCATCGTGCTCGTGTAGCGGGCGCCTTCCAGGCGCGGACAAGATGGTTCGCGCCTGGGGGGTGTTCTCTAGGGAACAGACCGGCGGGCTGCCGCGACCTAGTGTGAAGTGGTAGGCTTCACGCGGCGAGCATTTTGGATGCGAGCGTCGGCCGCTCGCGCCCGTTCACCTCGGAACCGGCGTGACGACGCCTCGGCTAGGAGGGCGGATATGGCAGAAAATCGGATGGATGAGGCTCTGGCCCGTGACCAAGTGCGGGCCATTTCAGGCTTCTACTATCACTTCATCATCTTCGTCGGCGTGATCGCGGTGCTGGCAGGCATCAACGCCGCGACCGGCGGCTCGTTCTGGGTCCACTGGGTGTTGATCGGCTGGGGGCTCGGCGTCGCCTATCACGGCTACCTTGTGTTCGTGAAGAAGCCGCAGCAGGCGGCCGAGCTCAGGGCCCGCCATGGCAGTTTGGCGAAGTAGACTCAGATCCGCGCGAAGCCTCATCTATCCCGGAAGATTCTGAAGGAATGGCCCGACGACACCGGCCACAAGCGGGCCCATGATCCCTGCCATGGTTTTGGCCGCGCCCCAGTAAGAAAAGGCCAGCCCCTTCTTGAGACGCCAAGCGTCGATCTCTTCCGGTGAGATATTTTCGCTGGCGTGTGGCTTGATGCCCTCGGCCCTCCGCGCGAGAACCCACGCGACGGGACCGTAGTAGGACGCTATCAGGAGCGAGTACAGCATTCCCTTGTAGCCTGCATAGGCCGAAACAAGCGATGCGTAGCCCTCTTTCACAGCGCTGTCTCCGTCAATGGCGAACCCGACCCAGCCGGTCCAAGCGGTGTGAAACAAGACCCCGCTCACGAGAACTGCCGCAGCAAGATAAAGATACATCTCGGCCCGTCTCGCCTGACGCTTCCAAATGTCGGCATCTATGCTGCTCCCCGGCACGGCAAGGCAGGAAATCGCGCCCACAATCACGACCGCGGCCGCTATCGCCAACGGAGGGGTAATTACCGTCAATATGTGAGAAAACGGATTTACTTGATCTGGTGCCGTCGGCTTTCCAAGAACCATCGACAACTGCATGGCGTGCTCAAAAAGTCCTCTTCCGACCATATCTCCGGGTGGTCGGAGTAGGGCGAAGATATCCCCGAGTAGAAATGAACCAGCTCCGACTAGAACGCAAATAAGCATGATTGTGCCAAGTCGCTGCATGGTTTGTCGAGACATGATCGGCAGGGTGTCCAATACAAACACGACGCAGGTCACGATAGAGACCGTCGTGACAAGGAGCATCGTCGCCAGACATTTGAACCGGCCGGCAGCATCGGCCAAACTCAGCTTCACGATTTCGCTTGAATATGTCGGCAGAGCTTGAAGCGCCGGAGTGGCATCGAAGGAACTTGCTAGGGGCTCCGCCAGCCCCTCGCCCGCAAGAAATACAAGAATTGGCAATATGACGATCAGACCGTCACGCCAGGGAAGCTCCAAGGTCCCCGGGTAGTCTCCGACCACACACTTCAAGAGAGCCGTACATTCCCTGCTCATGGCAGTGCCGAAAAAATCATTCGAGAAAAAAAAGCGAGAGTATTGATTTGGTCGCTTGTACGCCGCACCCTATCAACAAGCTAGCGGGCAAGACAAGGTCCGGAATGCAACTCCCGCAATCGCGGAAGTCCTAGAACAGTCCCTCGATCTGGCCCGCGTCGTTCAAGCGGATGGAATCGGCCGCCGGCACCTTGGGCAGGCCCGGCATGGTCATGATCTCGCCCGTGATGACGACGACGAACTCGGCCCCGGCCGAGAGTCTGAGCTCGCGCACCGGCACGATATGGCCCGTCGGCGCGCCGCGCTTATTGGGATCGGTCGAGAACGAATACTGCGTCTTCGCCATGCACACGGGCAGGTGCCCGAAGCCCATGGCCTCGAGCTCCTTGAAGCGCGTCTCGACCGAGGAGTCGCAGGAGATGTCGGCCGCGCGGTAGATCTCGGTCGCGACCGTCTTCACCTTGTCGCGCAGCCCCATCGAGTTCGGGATAAAGCGGCTTGAACGCCGCCTTGCCGGAGTTCGCCATCTCGACGACGTGGTGCGCGAGCGCTTCCGTTCCCTTGCCCCCGGCCGCCCAGTGCGTGCACATGAAGGCGCGCGTGCCCATGCTCTCGGCGGCCTTCATCACCTCCTGGATCTCCGCGTCCGTGTCGGTAATGAAACGGTTGACGGCGATGACGGCGGGCACGCCGAACTTGCCCACGTTCTCGATGTGCTGCTTCAGGTTCTCGCAGCCCTTGTTCACGGCCATCACGTTCTCGTTCTTCAGGTTCTCCTTGCTGACGCCGCCGTGCATCTTGAGCGCGCGGACGGTCGCGACGATGACGCACGCGGCCGGCGCAAGGCCAGCCTTGCGGCACTTGATGTCGAAGAACTTCTCGGCGCCGAGATCGGCTCCGAATCCTGCTTCCGTGATCACATAGTCGGCGAGCTTGAGCGCCGTCTTGGTGGCGAGCACCGAGTTGCAGCCATGCGCGATGTTGGCGAACGGCCCGCCATGGATGAACGCCGGGTTGTTCTCGAGCGTTTGCACCAGGTTCGGCATCAGCGCGTCCTTCAGGAGCACGGTCATGCCGCCGTCGCCCTTGAGGTCGCGGGCGCGGACCGGCTTTTTGTCGCGCGTATAGGCGACGATGATGTTGCCGAGCCGCTTCTCTAGGTCCTTGAGATCGCTCGCGAGGCAGAGGATCGCCATCACTTCCGAGGCAACCGTGATGTCGAAGCCGTCCTCGCGCGGGAACCCGTTCGAGACGCCGCCGAGCGAGTTCACGATCGAGCGCAGCGCGCGGTCGTTCATGTCGAGGACGCGGCGCCACTCGACGCGGCGGCTGTCGATGCCCGCCGCATTGCCCCAATAGAGGTGATTGTCGATCAGCGCCGAGAGCAGGTTGTGGGCGCTGGTGATGGCATGAAAGTCGCCGGTGAAGTGCAGGTTGATGTCCTCCATCGGCACGACCTGGGCATAGCCGCCGCCGGCAGCGCCACCCTTGACGCCGAAGCACGGACCGAGCGAGGGCTCGCGCAGGCAGCAGATCGCTTTCTTGCCGATGCGGTTCAAGCCGTCGTTCAAGCCGACGGTCGTCGTCGTCTTGCCCTCGCCGGCGGGCGTCGGCGTGATGGCGGTGACGAGGACGAGCTTGCCGTCCGGGCGGCCTTTCAGCGATTCAATGAAAGCAAACGAGAGCTTGGCTTTCGTCGTGCCGTAGGGAATGAGCGCATCGGCGGGCACGCCGAGCCTGGCCGCGATTTCCGCAATCGGGCGCATCTTGGCTTCGCGTGCAATCTCGATATCCGACTTGACCGTCACAGGCGTGTCCCCTCTAGAAACAGTTTCTGGCGCTCTGCGGCGCTGGCCGGGCGCGCGACGATATTGGCGGGTCGCGCGCGGTTCGCCAAGCCGGTAGCAAGACGAAGGACACGATGACGCGAGGCCGCGGTTAACGAAGTGCGTGAAGCCGCGCCAATGAACGCGATTGCCGTGCACCGCCACCGTCAGCCGGTTTTCGCATCGGCGAGCCCGCGCTCGGCCGCTTCGAGCGCTTCCGGACTTCCGACGTGCATCCACAGGCCGTCGAGCCGAATGCCGTAGAGGCGGTCCTTGGCGATGGCGCGGTCCCAGACGGCGTTGAGCGAGAAGCGTCCGGAGCCGGCGCCCTCGAACATCCGTGGGTGTGCGATCGACACGCCGGTGAACACGAACGGCGCGACCCTGTGCTCGGCGCGGCGCCGAATTCTCCCCTCGCCGTCCATGACGAAATCGCCCTGGCCCTCGTAGCCGAGGCTCGTCGCTCCCATTGCGAGCAGCATGAGACAGTCCATGCGCTCCCCGTCCCAGCACGCCATGAGCCGCCTGAGATTGGACCCGATGCCCTCGAGCCAGACCGAATCCGAGTTATGGATGATGAACGGATCGGGCCCGAGCTGGGGGAGCGCGCGGACGACGGCGCCCCCGGTGTCCAGGAGAAGAGCGCGCTCGTCCGAGATGACGATCGCGGGGCGCTTGCGCCCCTTGAGGTGCGCCCCGAGCCGGTCGGCGTGATGGTGGACGTTGACCACGGCCTTTTCGATGCCCGCGACAGCGAGGCGATCGAGGACATGGTCGATGAGCGCCTTTCCGCCGAGCGTGACCAGCGGCTTGGGCAGCTGATCGGTAAGCGGCCTCATGCGCAAGCCGAGCCCCGCCGCGAGCACCATGGCAGTCTTGACGTTCGTACTCATCAGACGGGCTCCGGGATGTGGGCTCGGGTTTCGGCAGGAAAGTTGCGGTCATACCACGCCCGCAGAGGCGCGAGCTCGGAATGGGCGAAATCACGGGCGAGATAGCGCCAGATGCGCGGGATATGCGGCAGGTAGGCGCGCTTGCCGTCCCTGATCGCGAGGCGCGCGAAGATGCCGAGGATCTTCGTATTGCGCTGCGCGCCGAGCGCCGCGTAGGCGAAGGCGAAGGCGTCCTGGTCGAAGGCACTTCGGTCATTGCGTGCCCACTCGCAGTATTCGGCGAAGAGAAGATCCTCGATGTCGCGGGGGACGTCGATGCGCGCATCCTGCAGAAGCGAGACGAGATCGTAGGCGGCGGGACCGCGTAGCGCGTCCTGGAAGTCGAGAATCCCCGCGCGAGCGGGGCCTTTGCGCTCGGGCAGCCACACGAGATTGGGCGAATGATAGTCGCGCAGCACCCAGCCCCCGGGGAGCACGGTGAGGCGCTCGAAGAGTGAGGTCCAAAGGCCGAGAAACTCGGCGCGAGCCTCCAAGGGCGGAGGCGCCCCCTTGACCGCCGGCCAATACCAATCGAGCAAGAGCTCCGCCTCGATCGCGAGCACGCTGGCGTCCTGCACGGGAACCCGATGCACCGACCCGTCCTGCAAGGTCAAAGCGTCCGGAACGGGAGATGCGCTCAATTGGGCAAGCACCTCGATGGCCGTACGCCAAAGCTCGGCCTGGGAGGCGCCGGCCTCCACCTCGCGCGCAAAGACACGATCGCCCAAATCCTCGAGCAGCACGAAGCCGCGGTCGAGATCGGCGGCGTAGATCTCGGGCGCGCTCAAGCCGGCATCCCTGAGAGCACCCGCAACGGCAACGAAGGGGCGCACGTCCTCTGCAAGGCGGGCGATCCGGCTGTACGCGAGGCCGTCGCGGATAGCCGGTCCGTCCGGCTGGCGCGGGTGGTCCATGAGAACTGCGCGCCGTCCTCGGGCGGCGACCCGGGCGTAGGATCGCGTCGAGGCATCGCCCTGGAGATAGACGGCCTTGGCCTTTTCCCAGCCGGGAGCGGAGGCGAGAAAGGCCGCCATCTCCTCGAGCCGTGCGAGCCGGTGAGCCCAGGTTCCGCGTGCCGTGATCGCGAGTCTCCGCGTGCCGGGGCTCCGGCCGTCCGCAAGCCTGATCTCGAGCCGGTTCGGGGTGAGAAGCTTGGGAGCCCGTTCCGGCCACTCGACGAGGAGCGCGCCCCTCTCCGCCTCCTCCGAGGCGCCGAGCTCGAGAGCCTCGGCCTCGCTCCCGATGCGGTAGAGATCGACATGGGCCAGCGCGAGCCGCGGCGTCTCGTAGGTCTGCATCAGCGAGAAGGTCGGGCTCGGCACCTCGGCCTCGGGATCGCCGAGGAGCGCGCGGATGAGGGCGCGGGCAAATGTCGTCTTTCCCGCGCCGAGCCCGCCCGAGAGCGCGACCGTGTCGCCCGGGCGCAGCTTGAGGGCGATCAGCCCCGCGAGCCGGCAGATACCCGTCTCGTCGACGTCAGGCGCCGGCCATTCGTGGCGTGTCGGAGATTCGCTGGTCATCCTGAGACTGGTCGAGGCCGCGCTCGGGGAAGCGTACCGTGATGCGCGTGCCTCTTCCAGGCTCGCTGTCGAGCGTCATGTCGCCGCCGTGGAGCTCGACGAGGCTTTTCACGATAGAGAGCCCGAGCCCGGCGCCGCGGTGCTTCGAGCCCTGGCTCCTGCTCTCGAAGCGCTCGAAAACGCGCCGCTGCTCCTCCTTCGGGATCCCGACGCCCTCGTCCTGGACCGAGAACACCATGTGCCCTGCCTCCCGCCAGCAGCTCAAGTGGACCACGCCGCCCGTTTTCGAGAAGCCGACCGCGTTCGACAGGAGGTTGTAGAGGACCTGGCGGACGCGGTGCTCGTCGGCGGCAAACTCGGTCGCATCCTCGGCGACGCCGATGTCGATCGTGAGGCGGGCGCGCGCGGCGCGCTCGCGTACGCCCTGGATCGCCGCGTCGATCACCGTTTGCACGTCGACCTTCGCGAGCTTGAGCTCGAGCGTGCCGGCATCGATCGTCGCCAGATCCAGAATGTCGTCGATGATCGCGAGCAGCGTCTTGGACGAGGCCGAGATGTAGTCGAGATACTCGCGCTGCTTGCTGTTGAGAGGGCCGATGCTGGGGCTCGACAGCAGCTCGCTGAAGCCGATGATGTTGGTGAGCGGCGAGCGCAGCTCGTAGGACACGTGGCCGATGAACTGCGTCTTTAGCCGGTCGGCGGTGACGAGCGCCTCGTTGCGCTCGACGAGGGCCCGTTCGTAGCGCTTCGAGATCGTGACGTCCGCGAACGCCAGCAGCGTGCCGCCGTCGGGCAAGGGCGTCGCGGCATAGTCGATGACGCTCATGTCGGGGCGCACCATCTGCCCCTCGAGGGGCTCGCGCTTGTCCGAGAACGAGGTGACCGCGCGCCCGATCTTGAGCCAGGTCGCGGCGTCTTCGTAGAGGACGCTCGCGTCGCGAATGAACTCCTCGATGTGCGGGCCCTCCTGGAGCTGGCGGCGCGACAGCTTCCAGATGGCGGCAAAGGCCGAGTTGAAGAGCTTGAGGCGCCCGTCGGTCGCGAACACCGCGACGCCTTCCTTGAGGCTGTTCAGCGTCTCGCTTTGCGCGCTGATCAGAGCATTGTAGCGGCTTTCGAGCGCCAGCCGCTCGGTCTGGTCGTCGTAGAGATAGGTGACGCCGCCGTCGGGACGCTGCTCCGCCATCACATGCAGCATGTGGCCGTCGGGCAAGTGCCACCAGTCCTCGTACTCGGCGCCGGTCCTCGCCCCCTTCAGGACCTTCTCGCGCCATTCCCGGTAGTTCACCACCTCGGGGAGACGGCCGAGCTCCTTCAGCCGGTCGAGCACGTCGCCGTCGGCGGGGCCGGCCTCGAGCCAGTCGCCGTCGAGCTGCCAGAGCTTGCGGAACGCATTGTTGAAGAAGGTCAGCCGCTGCTCGGAATTGAAGATGGCGATCGCGGTCGAAACGCGGTCGAGCGTGCGGTCGTAGGCGGCGATCTGCCGGTCGAGCTCGCCGCGCGCCGTCTCCAAGGCCGCGACGTCGATGGCGACGCCCGCGCTCGCGTCCCCGAGCGGGAGCGTGATGACCTCGTGCGTCTTCCTCTCGCCGCCGACGATCAGAGGCAGGCGCTCGCTGAACGTCTTCCCCGACTTCAGCGCACGAAGCACGCCCTTGCGCTGGCGCAATTCGAGGAGCTCGATCTGCCTATCGAGGACCTCCGTCTCGGTCTCGGCGTCGACGGCCTTTACATAGGCCGAGTTGATCCAGACGAGGCGGCCCTCCTGGTCCCGCAGCCAGGCGGGGCTCGGCAGCAGGTCCATGAGGGCTCGGCTAGAACGGATCTCGCGCGCGAGCTTGCCCTGCTGATCGACAATGACGGAGAGGTCGCGCTTGTAGCCGGCAACGTCCTTGAAGCGCAGAACCGCGCGGGCGCCCGCCGCGCGCCCATCGGCCTCCAAGTGGCCGCCCGCGGCCGTGCGCAGGATGAGGTTGAAGGCGCGCCCATCCGCGAACAGCCCGTCGAGCCCGGCCTTGAGGCTCGCGGCCGACTTCTGGTCGAGCCAATAGCCGAAGCGCAGGAGTTCGGGCTGGTTGGCGGGGAGGCCGCGAATGCCCGTGAGCGTGTGGGTTACGACCTTGAGACCCTTGCCCTGCTCCCAGTAGACGAGGACTTGCGGCTCGGCTTTGACGAGAGCCTCGGCGGTGGCGAGATTGCGCTTGAGCTCCTGGCTTTCGACCTCGGCGGCACGCGCCTCGCGGCGCATCGAGCCCATGAGCTGAATGAGAATATAGAGGGCGAGCAGCACGCCGCCCGAGACGAGCGCGGCCAGAAGCAGGGCGCCTGCGTCGAGCCCGCCCGCGCCCGCCTTGCTGCTCCCGGCTATCCCGGCCGTCAGCACGATGACGCACGACAGGCTCGCAAGGAGAAGCATGAACAGCTCCGTCCTCGTGCCTTGCCGCTGCAGCGTAAGCGTCGGGATCCGCATCGATCTCGAGTTGTGACTGCCCATGGCCTAGCCCCGGGGCCCGGAGCAGAGGCGAATCACTTGGATTATGCGAAGCCTACCCCACCCTCGCCAGTGCGCGATAAGCGCACTCAAGGCGAACTTGGAGCCTCCCGGACATAGGGCCGGCTCCCGGCCAATCGACGGGAAAGGCTCAATAGCGGTAGTGATCGGACTTGTAGGGGCCTTCAAGGGGGACGCCGATGTAGGTGGCCTGTTCGGGCCGGAGCTTGGTCAACTTCACGCCGATCTTGTCCAAGTGGAGCTTCGCGACCTTCTCGTCGAGGTGCTTGGGCAGCGTGTAGACCTTCTTCTCGTACTTGCCGTTCTGCGAGTAGAGCTCGATCTGTGCCAGCGTCTGGTTGGTGAACGATGCCGACATGACGAACGAGGGGTGCCCCATGGCGTTGCCGAGATTAACGAGGCGGCCTTCCGAGAGCAGAATGATGCGCTTGCCGTCCGGGAACTCGACCTCGTCGACCTGGGGCTTCACGTTGTGCCACTTGAAGTTCTTGAGCCCCGCGACCTCGATCTCGTTGTCGAAGTGGCCGATGTTGGCGACGATGGCGCGGTCCTTCATCGACCGCATGTGGTCTATTCTGATGACGTCCTTGTTGCCGGTCGCGGTAACGAAGATGTCGGCGCGGGGCGCCGCCTCCTCGATCGTCGTCACCTCGTAGCCCTCCATGGCCGCCTGCAGCGCACAGATCGGATCGATCTCCGAGACGATGACGCGGCAGCCGGCGTTGCGCAGCGACGCCGCCGAGCCCTTGCCGACGTCGCCGAAGCCGGCGACGAAGGCAACCTTCCCGGCCATCATGACGTCGGTGCCGCGGCGGATGCCGTCGACGAGGCTCTCGCGGCAGCCGTATAGGTTGTCGAACTTCGACTTGGTGACCGAGTCGTTGACGTTGATCGCCGGGAAGAGGAGCTTGCCCTCCTTCTGCATGATGTAGAGACGGTGGACGCCCGTCGTCGTCTCCTCCGAGACGCCCTTGATGCTCTTGGCGAGCTCGGCGAACCAGCCCGGCTTCTCCTTGAGCGTGCGCTTGATGAGCGCGAAGAGAACTTCCTCCTCCTCGGACCCCGCCTTGTCGAGGAACCCTGTGTCGCCCTGCTCGGCGCGCAGGCCCAGGTGGACGAGCAGCGTCGCGTCGCCCCCGTCGTCGAGGATCATGTTCGGCGTGCCCCCGTCGCCCCACTCGAGGATCTTCCGTGTGAAGTCCCAGTACTCCTTGAGGCTTTCGCCCTTGAAGGCGAAGACGGGCGTCCCGCCGGCGGCGATGGCGGCGGCGGCATGGTCCTGGGTCGAGTAGATGTTGCACGACGCCCAGCGCACGTCGGCGCCGAGCGCCTTCAAGGTCTCGATCAGGACCGCGGTCTGGATGGTCATATGCAGGGAGCCCGCGACGCGCGCCCCCTTGAGCGGCTGTTTCGGTCCGTACTCCTTGCGCGTCGCCATCAGCCCCGGCATCTCCGTCTCGGCGATGGCGATCTCCTTGCGGCCCCACTCGGCGAGGCTGATGTCCTTGACGATGTAATCGGTGGCGCGGGTCATGGGCGTCCTCTGCATTGGATCAAACGAGCGCGGCGGCGAGCCGCCCCGGCGCCCGTCCCACGCCTGCAGCTCTCCTAGAACGGCAGCCGATCGGAGGGCGACCGGCGCCGGCATTTCCCTATAACGGGCCTCGCCGCCGATCGCAATAACATATAAGCAACTCTTTATGTCCCTGCGAGGGCCTCCAGCTCAGACCCGCCGGCGCATCTTGATGGCGGCCGAAAGCGTGCCTTCGTCGAGGTAATCGAGCTCGCCGCCGATGGGAACGCCCTGGGCGAGCCGCGACACGGCGACGCCGGTCGGGGCAAGCTGCTCGGTCACGTAGTGGGCGGTCGACTGGCCCTCCACCGTGGCGTTCAAGGCCAGAAGCACCTCCTGGACCTCGCCCGAGCCCGCCCGCTCGACAAGGCGGGCAATATTGAGCTGCTCCGGGCCGATGCCGTCGAGCGGCGAGAGGTGTCCGCCGAGCACATGGTAAAGCGCATTGACGACACCCGCCCGCTCGAGCGCCCAGAGGTCGCCCACTTCCTCGACGACCACGATCAGGGAGCGGTCGCGGCGGGGGTCCGCACAGATCGTGCAGGGCGAAACCGTGTCGAGGTTGCCGCAGACCGGGCACTCGACGATTGCGGCGACGGCCGCCGTCATCGCCTCCGAGAGCGGGATGAGCAGATCGTTGCGCCGCTTGAGAAGGGCGAGCGCCGCCTTGCGCGCCGAGCGCGGCCCCAGCCCCGGCAGGCGGGCGAGGAGCTGGACAAGCCGCTCGATCTCGGGGCCTGCGATCTTCTTTTGCATGTCGGTTCTTAGAGCACGGGCGCCGCGCCCGTGTCACGACGCCGGGAGCCCTTCGCTCCTGCGCCGCGGCGCGAATAGGCGGCGCAGCATCAGGACGAGGATCAGAAGGGCCAATAGCGCCATGACCACGACGAGCGGATGCTTCTCCCAGAGGAGGATGGCGCTAACCTTCCCGTCCCAGGCCAGGCGGACGTCGGAGGCTAGCGTCTCGAGCGAGGCGTCGGCCGCCGGTCTCAGCATCATCTCGACGGCCGCGGTCTGATCGGAGCTTGCGATCACGCCGTCGCGCACGCGCGGCGAGGCGAGCGCGCGCATCTTGGCCGGCGAGGCGGCGACCGCCTCGAGGACGGTCTGGCGCGGACCCGACGCGAGCCCGGCGAGGTAGGCCGCGAGCGTGGCAAGCTCTGGCTCGGTCAGGCCGCGGGCAAGGGCGGTGAGCTTCCCGTTGTCGAGCTCGAACAGCGTCGCGCGCGCGTCCTTGTCCAGGCCGCCGAGCCGGGTGATGGCGAGCGTATCGTCGAGATCGAGCAGCCGCCCGAGCGAGGCCTTGGTGAAGTCGTCCGGGCGGGAGCGCTTGTAGATCTCGGTCTCGAGCAGGATCGGGAGCCGGCCGCCGGCGAGGTCCGACCAGGCGAGCGCGAGGCCGACGGAGCGGGTCTCGCGTGCGATCGCCATGGCGGGCTCGGGGAGAAAGCGGACCGCCTCGTTGAGGGTCCCGTCGTCGAGGCGGCGCAGCACGCCCTCCTCGCCCTCGCCGCCGAGGAGGAGCGCCGTCACCTCGTCCAGGCGGGCGAGCTCCGCCGGCCGCACCGCGTCGAGGAACTCCTTGAAGGAAGCGTTGCGCTCGGCGAGATCGAGCACCTTCTGGTGCGCGCGGCGGAACTCGCGCCAGATCTCGACGATGTGCTCGGCCGATTTTGCCCCGATCTCCTTCAAGTGCTGGCCGATCTGCTCGGAGATCGAAGCCGCGAGCTCCTCCTTCACCTTGTCCTTGCTCGCCGTGGATTTCATCTCCTCGGCGATGATCGGAAGCACGCCGTTGCGCAGGTCCCAGAGGTCCTTGGCGATGAGTATGAGGCCGATGCCGCCGGCGACGACGGAAACGAGCCTAGCGAGCACGCTGCCGGCGATCCTCTGGCCGATGCGCGCCGCCATGTTGGCGAGCTGGCGGCGGACGACGAGGATGGCCGCGCCCGCAATGCCCTCGCTCGACTGGCGCAGGACGGCGCCCGACGAGATGTCGGCGCTTCCCTTCGTCGCTTCGATGCCGAAGTCGCGCTCGGCGGCTCCCGTCACCACGCCGGCGACCGTCTGCCCGTAGCGGGGTCCGAGAAACGTACGCAGGCACTCGAGCGCGGGGCCGGCGGCGTCCTGGGTCGCGATCTCGATGCGCCCGCCGACCTCCTTGCCGACGCTCCCGGCGAGGCCCTCGATGGCCCGGGTCATGGCCTCGGAGCGATAGACGCGCTCGGCAACCTTGGTCGCGAGCTCCTGCGCCTTCTCCTTGCTGGCGAGCGATTTCATGAGGTCCGACCAGCCGGTCTCGGAGCGCACCTCCTCGATGGCGCGATCGACCTCTTTGTCCAGGATTTCGTCGAGGCCCTGCCGGCGCCAGGCCTCGTTGACCGCGCCGGCATAGTCGATGCCCTTGGTGCCGTCCTCGAGCGCCTTGATCGTGATCGCCTCGACGGCGCGCCGAAACGCCTCCTCGTCCGCGCCCTGACAGGCCTCGTAGCCCGCGCGCGTCGAAACGGCGCCGGGTGCCGCGCTCTGTGAGAGAGCCGGCGCCGTCGAGGTCAAGATGAGCGCCAATGCCGTGACGGTCGAAACTGCGGTCCGCGCAACGCTGGCCAAGTCAATGCTCCTGCGGCGCGCAGGCGCACGATACCTCGAGCACCGAACCGGCGCCTCGGCGAGCCCAGAGCCGCATGTGCGAACTATAGGCGAGCAAGGGCGCATGAACAGTGACATTTCGGAAACCAAACGGCGGGCGACCGCGTAAAGCGGGAAGGGCGTTAACGATATTGCGCTCCTTCTCTGCGCTTTGCTCACGAGGCCTCGTAAAGTGGCCACTTTACGGAGGGAGGGGACCAGAATTGCCGCCACATTTCCGCCCCATCGACCCGCCAAGAGGCCGCGCCCTTGCGCCGGCCGGGCCGAGCGCATGGGAACGTAACCGCTGTTTGCTGCATTGCGGCATCCTGCCCTATCGTCTATCGTCGGGTCGGATGGCAAGAGCGCTGCGGCGGGGGATCGGTAATGATCCCAGGACGAGGCTCATACGTTGCCGGACGGCGGAAAACCGCCAGTCGGCGCCGGCACTTATGAAGAGGCCCTTGGTGCTCTCCGCACCGACTAAGGGGCCCGGCCGAAGGGAACCAGGGAGCGAGGGACCCGAGTATTCGGGAAGCGGGGGCCAAAAACAGGCCTTGGCTTTTGGCCCTTGTTCGGCTTAAAACTTCAACCGACGCGTAGAGAGAGTTGAATTAACCTGATAAATCACAAAGAGAAAATAAACGCGTACCGTGGCAGCCTGGTAATTCCGGGTGGCCCAGTCGGCGTGCTCATGGTTCACAGCCTCGGCGGAAATCCCGTCGAGTTGCGCTTCGTAGCTCAAGGTCTCGCGCGCGCCGGGCATACGGTTTATTGCCCCCTGCTGCCCGGGTTGGGCGCAGGAACCGACTCGTCCGGACTCTCGTCCTGGAAGGATTGGTACGCGGCACTCGAAGCCGCCCACGACGAGCTCAAGTCCCGCTGCGACGTCATCCTGCTCGGCGGCATCTCGGCCGGATCGATGCTGGCCCTGCGCCTCGCCCGCGAGCGTCCGGCCGATGTCCATGGCCTCATGCTGTTTGCGCCGACGATCTGGCCGAACGGCTGGGCAATCCCTAAAACCTTCAATCTTTTCAGGCTCATTCGACACAAGTGGACGGCGCGGCTGTTCCACTTCCAGCAGCGCCCGCCGTTCGGCATCAAGGACGAGCGCATCCGTAATTTCGTCATCGAGAGCTTCAAGAGCGACGATCGGCCGATCGAGGATCTGTTCGGACGGGGCGGCGGCCTCGTTTGGGAGTTCAAGTCGCTGGCCCGCGACGTGACGCGGCGCCTCGGCATGATCAGTCAGCCGACCCACATCTTCCATCCCCGCGATGATGATCAGAGCGACCTGGCAAATGCGGTCACGATCGCGCGCGGCGTCAGTGGCCCGGTGGAGCTCACCCTCCTCGACGACAGCTATCACATGGTAACGCTCGACAGGCAGCGGAACGTTGTGATCGAGCGCACCGTCGATTTCGCCCAGCGCCTCACGCGGCGCATCGAGGAGAGGGCAGCCGTGGCGCGTCTCGTGAAGAACAAGGGCGTCGCCGAGTGACGCCCTTCCAATCGTTCAGCGCTCCCCGATAAACCAGCCGCCCGCGCCCGGACGCCTTACTCGGACGGCGTCGTCTTCTTGCTCGGCGCCACCGCCGGCTTCGGCTGAGGTGGCACGATGACCGCTTCCGTTGACGCCTTGGCCGGTGCGGAGGCAGCGGACGACGCCTTGGCCGTCTTGGTGCCCGGCTGAGCGGACGGTGTCGCCTTGGTTTCCTGCGGCACGGGCGGGACGGCCGGCGGCGGCGCGGTCGGGCAGCGTTGAAGATCGGCGGGAGCGCGCGACCAGGTGAAGTTCTTGCTCAGAAACTTCATGCCTAGGTAGCCGGTGACGGCCAGCCGGTCGCGTGAGACAAGTTGAATGGCGGCATCGTAGGACTTTCCGACTTTGGGATCATAGATCCAACCGCCATCGAACCCGTCGGAGACCTTCGCCAGGTTGCCGAGGACGGGCAAGCCGCAAATGGGCCGCGTCTGGAGGGAGGCATTGGGATTAAAGCGGTCGCGCTTGGGCACGCCCTGTGCGTTGAGCGGCTCCTTGAGCCAGACGATGCGCCCGCACAAGCGATCGGGGCGGTCGTTGCAGATGTAGATCTCGACGGCGCCGGCGCCGCTATCGTCGACCCACGTCCCGGTCTCGAGCGGAAGCGTCGGCGGAGCGGCTAGAGCCGGGCCCACGAGGAGGAGGCCGGCGAGGCTTGCGGCGGCGGGACGAAGGAGATGTCGAACTCTGGTGTTGGTTGCCATGGCGCTCATATGTCGTTGTGGTCGCAGGGCATGGACGCCGCCGCCGGACTATGCAAGGAAAAGCGGCGAAAACTGGGTTCCCGTCGGCTCGATTGCCGGTCCTATAAAGAACTGCATGACAGAGCTGAAAGGAGTCTTACCATTTTTCCGCCAAAGCGTCCTGATTTGAACTCATTAACGCTCCAGGGCTAGAGTCTGTTCATCAAGCGACCTATATTTGGGCTGCTTCGACGACTTGCACTGTGAAAGGAACGCTTAGCACCTTTACTCCGATCCATTGTGGCCCTGCCGGCCGGCCCGTTGCTGCGCCGCGCGGCTGCTTCTGCAACTCCAACGGACCTCGTCGATGATCATCACGCTCGCGTTCCGCAACCTCTTTCACGATCGCATCAGGCTTGCGGTGACGCTCGTCGGCATTCTCTTTTCGATCGTCCTCGTGGCGATACAGTTGGGGATGTATCTCGGATCGAGCCGCATGATCACGGCCATGATCGAAAGGTCGAAAAGTGATCTTTGGATCACGGCCTTCGGCGCCAAGAGCTTCGAGGAAGGCGGCGTCCTGCTCACGACGCGCGAGCGCCACCAGGCGCTGGCCACGCCGGGCGTGAAGTCCGTCATCCCGCTCGTGGTGGCGTTTGCGGAATGGCGCAAGCCTTCCGGCGGCTCGACCCGCGTCGTCCTCGTCGGTACCGATGCGGAGGACGGCGCGCTCGCGCCGTGGTCGCTCGCGAAGGGCGGATGGGAGGACATCAAGGCGCCGGAGGGCATCTCCGCCGACGACACCTATTTCCGGGAGCTCGACATCACGGGGCTCAACGACACGGCCCAGATCGGCAACGGACGCGTCAAGATCAAGGCGCTCACCCACCGCATCCGCTCCTTTACCCAATCCCCCTACATCTTCACGACGCTGTCGCGGGCCCGCAGCCTGCTCGGCGTCGACAGCGACAAGGCGTCCTTCTACCTGGTCCAGCTCGAGCCCGGCGCGAACGCGGAAGTGGTGCGCCAGGCCCTCTCGCAGAGGCTCGAGAGCGCCGAGGTCCTGACGAAATCCGAGTTCCGCGACCGCAGCCTGCGTCAATGGCTGTTCCGCACCGGCGCCGGCCTCGCTCTCATCGGCGGCGCGATCCTCGGCATCATGGTCGGCACGGTGATCGTGGCGCAGACGCTCTATTCGAGCACCAAGGACCACTTGAACGAGTTCGCCACCCTTCGTGCGCTCGGCTCGTCGTCCGGCTATATCTATAAGGTCATCCTCGCGCAGGCGGGCATGAGCGCGATCATCGGCTACACGCTCGGCATCATTATCTCGCTGACGATCCTCTATCTCTCGCGCAATACGCCTCTGCCCCTCGTCATGACGCCGGGCCTAGCCGGAACGCTCTTCGGCCTGACGCTGTTCATGTCGGGCATATCCGCCATATCGGCGATCATCAAAGTCACCAAGATCGACCCAGCCACGGTATTCAACAGATGACCACTCCCGTCCTCGAGGCTCAGAACGTCGTCAAGGAGCTCGGCAAGGGCGCCGGCATGGTCGTGGCGCTCAAGGGCGTCACCATGTCTCTCGTCCAGGGCGAGCTCACGCTGCTGATGGGACCGTCGGGCAGCGGCAAGACGACGTTGCTCTCGATTCTCGGCTGCATCCTGACGCCGACGTCCGGGACGGTGCGCGTCGCGGGGACGGCGACGACCGGCTTGAGGGCCGAGGAGCTCGCCGACCTTCGCCGCAAGCACATCGGATTTATCTTCCAGTCCTACAACCTGTTCCCCACCTTGAGCGCGCTCGAGAACGTGCGCATCGCGCTCGACGTCATCGGCCGCAAGGGCTACCCCGCCGCGCAGCGCGCCGAGGAGGTTCTGCGCGAGGTCGGCCTCGGCAACCGCCTCAACAACTATCCGGCCAACCTTTCGGGCGGCGAGCAGCAACGCGTCGCCGTCGCCCGTGCCATCGCCGCTTCCCCGTCGGTCGTGCTGGCCGACGAGCCGACGGCGGCGCTCGACGGCGAGAACGGCCATGCGGTCATGGCGCTGCTCGCGAAGATCGCCAAGGAGCAGAACCGCTGCGTCCTGGCTGTCACCCACGACCCGAGAACGCTCGGCTATGCCGACCGGGTCGTACGCATCGAGGACGGCAAGATCGTCGGCGAGGAGCGCCGGCCCGGAGGACTCGATGCGGCCGAAATCACGGATCTCACAAAGAGGCGGAAGGCACATGCTTAAACTCGACCCAACGTTTTCGACGCTCTCGGCCGCGGGCGTGCTCGCGATCGCCACCAGCGTCCTGCTCAATTGGGGAGCCACCGCTGTCGGACAGCAGACGATGTCGCTCGCTTCTGGCGGAACCGCCCAGGCGGCAGACGGTCCCTCGGCACGGCCGCAGTGGGCAGCGTCCGCCACCGGCCGCGTCGAGCCCAAGGACGGCGAGGTGCGCATCACAAGCGAAGTCCCGGGCCCAATCGTCGAGGTGGCGGTCAAGACCAACGACGCCGTCTCGGCCGGCGACCTGCTCGTGCGCCTGGACGACACGGATCTCTATTCCAAGCTGGCGGCGGCCGAAGCCGAGGCCCAGGTGCGCGAGCGCGAGCGTGAGGAGGAGCCCGCCAAGGGCATCGAGCAAGAGCGGCGCGACGCCGAGGACGCGGTCGCGGCGGCCGAGCGTGCGCTGTTCCGCGCCCGCCTAGCGCTCGACGATGCGGCCCGAACCGCGAAGGCAGGCCAAGGTGGGGCCGACGCCGTGACCACGGCGCGCAAGGCCGTGACGGACGCCGAGCAGAAATTCGCCGACGAGCGGAAGAATCTCGAAACCGTCAGCGCCAAGGACGGCATGCCGCTGCCGACGCGCCTCGAATCGGCGTTGACGATTGCGCGCGCCGACGTCTCCCAGGTCGAGAACGCCATCGAGAAGACGCGCGTGCGCGCACCCTCCGACGGCACCGTCCTCAACGTGTGGGCCAAGACCGGCGAGATGTCGGCCCCGTCGCTCGACGCGCCGCTGTTGCTTTTCGGTGATTTGTCGAGCCTTCGCGTGCGAGCCGAGGTCGAGGAGCGCGACGTGGTGAAGATCCGTGCCGGACAAGGCGCGGTGGTGCGCGTCGACGCCTATCCGGACCGCGATTTCGAGGGCGTGGTGACGCAGCTCGCCCCTGCGCTCGGCCCGCCGCGCATCACGACGCGCGGCCCCCGCCGGCCCAACGACGTCGAGGTTCTCGAGGTGCTCATCACGCTCGACGGCCATCCGCCGCTGCTCACGGGAATGCGCGTCGACGCCTTCTTCAAGAACGACACGGCGGCCGCCGCGACGGGCAAGCCTCTCGCCGAGGCCAATGCGGCAACACCGGCGACAACATCCTCGATCGGCAAGTAGCGCGCCGCTCGCCTGCGCAAGCCCAGCTTGCTCGGAAGCGCGGGACCCTCGGTCTCGCGCTTTTTGCTTTTGATTGTCGAGAGCCTGCTATTCCGCCGCGATCGGCCGCTCTGCGCCGCCAATCTCCGGCGCCCGCTTCTCGTGGGCGGCCGCGAAGGCGGCCGAGTGCGCCAAGGGGCGCTCGTCCGCGTCCGGCTCGTCGGCCGGGCCGATGAAGCGGGAGAAGAGGTTCCATAGGGAGCGCGCAATGTCGTCCATCAGCGCGAACACCGCCGGCACGAAGAGAAGGCTCAGCACGGTAGACGAGATGAGCCCGCCGATGACGGCAATCGCCATCGGCGCCCGGAACTCGCCGCCCGAATCGAGCGCCAGAGCCGACGGCAGCATGCCGCCGATCATGGCGATCGTCGTCATGACGATGGGGCGCGCGCGCTTCCTGCCCGCATCGACGATCGCCTCCGTCCGCGGCACACCGCGGCGCATCTCCTCGACCGCGAAATCGACGAGCATGATCGCATTCTTGGTGACGATGCCCATCAGCATGAGGATGCCGATTACGACCGGAAGGCTGATCGGCTTCGAGGTCAGCGCGAGGGCGACGATGGCGCCACCGATCGAGAGCGGAAGCGAGAACAGGATGGTGATCGGCTGCAAGAAGCTCGAGAACAGAAGCACGAGCACGGCGTAGACCATCATCAGACCGGCGCCCATGGCCTGCTCGAAGCTGTCGAACACTTCCCCCATGATCTCGGCGGCGCCGAACTCCTTGATCTCAACGCCGGGGGCAAGGTTCTTGGCGGCGGGAAGCGCCATCACCGCCTCGACCGCCTCGCCGAGCGGCGTGTCGCCGACGAGATCGGCGCCGAGCACGATGCGCCGCCGCCTGTCGTAGCGGTCGATCGACGTCGGGCCCTGGCCGAATTCAACCTCGGCGACCGTCGTGAGCGGCACGGCGGTGCCCGACGACGTGGTCAGCTTGAGCCCTTCGAGCACCTGGCGGCTCTCTCGCGCGCGCTCGTTGAGCTGGACCCGGATCGGAACCTGGCGGTCGCCCACGTCGAACTTGGCGAGATTGGCGTCGATGTCGCCGATGGTGGCGATGCGCACGGCTTCAGAGATCGCTTCCGTCGAGATGCCGAGCTCGGCTGCGACCTCAGTTCTGGGATAGACGCGAAGCTCCGGGCGGTCGAGCTCCGCCGTCGACACCGCATTGGCGATGAGGGGCACGCGCTTGGCCTGGCTCGTGAGCTCGGCGGCCGTCTTTTCGACCTGCTCCCCGTCGCTGCCGGTGATGACCAGCTGAAACTGCCGCTGGCCGTCGTCCTCGACGAAGTAGTAGCGGATATCGGGAATGCTCGCGAGATCGCGGCTCAACTCCTGCTTGATCTGTGCCTGGGTGATGGTCCGCTCGCGCTTGGGCGTCAGCGTCACGACGAGGGTCGCCTTGCGAACCTCCTCGGTTCCGCCGAGCAGGAGGCCGCCGTTGACGAACACGCTCTTGACCTCCGGGCGCTCGGAAATCTGCCGAGCGACCTTGGCGGCGACGGCGCGCGTCTCCTCGAGCCGGGAGCCCGGCGGCAGCTCGACGGCGAGCAGGACGCGTCCTTCGTCCTCGGCCGGGATGAACCCGCTCGGCAGCAAATAGAAGCTGCCGACCGAGCCCGCGAAAACCATGAGCCCCAGGGTGACGGTGGCGACGCGATGGCGGACGGACCAGCTGACGAGGCGCGTGTAGGCCCTGAGCAGCGCGCCCTCCTCCTCCACGTGACCTTTGGAGCGCATGAAGTAGGCGGCGAGCAGCGGCGTGACGAGGCGCGCGACGAGAAGCGAGAAGAACACCGCGGCGGCGACGACGAGGCCGAACTGCTTGAAGTATTGCCCGGCAATGCCGCCCATGAAGGACACGGGTGCGAACACGGCGATGATGGTCGTGGTGATGGCGATGACGGCGAGGCCGATCTCGTCGGCTGCCTCGAGCGCGGCGCGGTAGGCCGACTTGCCCATGCGCATATGGCGCACGATGTTCTCGATCTCGACGATCGCGTCGTCGACGAGAATGCCGGTGACGATCGTGATCGCGAGCAGGCTCACGAGGTTGAGCGAGAAGCCCATTGCCTCCATCGCCCAGAACGCCGGAATGACGGAGAGCGGCAGCGCGATCGCGGCAATCACCGTTGCCCGCATGTCGCGCAGGAAGACGAGGACCACGAGGATCGCGAGGACGGCGCCCTCGATCAGCGTCTTCATCGTCGACTCGTAGACGCCGAGCGTGTAGTCGACCGTGTTGTCGATGCGCGTCAGGCGCGCGTCGGGATACTTCGCCCCGATCTCGGCGACCTTCTCGGCCACCGCCGCGGCGACGACGGTGTCGCTCGCCCCTTTCGATCGAGAGACGGAAAAGGCGACGACGGGCTCTCCGTCGAGCTCCGCGAAGAGCCGCGGCTCGGCGATGCCGTCGCTCACCCGCCCAAGCTGATCGAGCCGAACCTTGCGCCCCCCGGGGAGCGCAATCATCGTCGCGGCAAACTCCTCGACCGTATGCTTTCCGGCAAGGGTGCGGATCGCCTGCTCGCGCCCGCCGATCTCGCCGCGTCCGCCTGCGAGGTCGACGTTCGTGGCGCGGACCTGGCGGTTGACGTCCCCCGCGGTCACGCCGAACGCGAGCAGCCGGTCGGGATCGAGCGCGACGCGGATTTCGCGGGTGACGCCGCCGACGCGTTTGACCTCGGAAACGCCTTTGACCCCCTGCAGAAGCCGCACGACCGTGTCGTCGACGAACCACGACAGCTCCTCGGGCGTCATCGCAGGCGCGCGCACCGCGTAGCTGACGATCGGCAGGCCCTCGATCTCGAGCCGGGTGGTGACCGGCTCGTCGATCGTCCGCGGCAGCTCGGTGCGGATGCGGGAGATCGCGTCCTTGACGTCATTCAACGCACGGTCGACATCCGTCTCGAGACGGAACTCGATGCTCGTCACCGAGGCGCCCTCGGTCACGACGGACATCATGTGCTTCACGCCGTTGATGCCGGCAATCGCGTCCTCGACCTTCTTCGTCACCTGCGTCTCGAGCTCGGACGGCGCGGCGCCGGACTGATATATCCGCACCTGGATGATCGGGATATCGATGTTGGGAAAGCGCGTTACGGGCAGCGTGTTGAAGCTCGTCACGCCGAGCACGATCAGCACCAGGAACAGCGTGAGGGACGGGACCGGATGGCGGATCGACCAGGCCGAGATGTTCCAGTTCATCGCTTGGCCTCGCTCACCTCGGCCTCGGCTGCGACAGGACGCACGGCGTCGCCGTCACGCAGGAACGTGCCGGCCTTGGCGACAATGCTGTCGCCGTCGGCGAGGCCCGAGCGCACCTCGACGAGGCTTCCGTCCCTGAGCCCGGTCTCGATGCGCCGGGTTGCGACCTTGCCGTCCTCGACTACCTGCACCGTCGGGCCGTCGTCGCCGTAAAGAATCGCCGATTGGGGCACCGCGAGCCCGCTCGCCTGCGCCGTCTCGATCTGGGCACGGGCGAAGGAGCCGATCTTGAGAGCCGGATCATCGCCGAGGAAAATGCGGACCCGGCCGAGCCGCGAAGCCTTGTCGACCTCGGGCATGACGAGGCGCACTTTGCCTTCGACCGCGTCGAGGCCCGCCGCCTCGACCCTGGCCCGCTGGCCGACCATGACCTTGGCGAGCTCGGCCTCGGCGACCTCCGCGTCGAGCTCGATCTCGCCGTCCTTGATGATGCGGAACAGCGACTCGCCGCCGCCGGCGACGAAGGCGCCGACTGCGATCGAGCCGACGCGCGCGCTCCTGCGGCTGACGATGCCGTCGGCCGGCGTCTTGACCTCGGTGTTGCTGCGCCGCCAGAGGAGCTCGCGCCGCTGCGCCTCGACCTGGCCTTTCTGTGTCTCGGCGAGCGTCAGCCCAACCTTGGCCGCCGTCAGTTGGGCGGCCGCCGTCTTCGCCGCCGCCTCGCGTTGGTCGAACACGCTCTCGGAGAGGTATTGCGATTTGACGAGGGGACGCGCCCGCTCGAGAGCGGCGGTCGACTCGGCAAGGCGCGCCTCGGCCTCGGCGATCTGGCTTCCGGCCTGCGCGATAGCGGCGTCCGCGCTTGCGAGCGCGGCGTCTTTTTGGGCGATCTGCGCCTCGAGCTGCTCGGAGACGAGAACGGCAAGCACGTCGCCCTTCCTGACGCGATCGCCTTCCTCGGCCTTGAGCTCGAGCACGCGCAGTCCCTCGACCTCGGGCGCGACGAGGATCTCCTCGCGGGCGACGAGCGAGCCGGTGACCATGACCGTCTCGACGAAGTCATGGCCGTGCACGCGCGCCACGGAAACCGCGGGCGCCAGACTGTGATCGGCGCTCTGCTGTGCCGGATCGTCAGCCGACACGTGCAGGCCCTCGGGCAGCCATTCCTTTGGCAGCCATCCCCTCTCGAAGGCATAGGCGCCGGCCACGGCGAGCCCGGCCAGCCCGAGGCAAACCATCAACGTGCGCGACTTCATTCGGCGGCCTCGCTCTTATCGGAGCCAGCCCCCCGGCCGGCCTCGGTCTCGATTGGGTTCAATAGTGTGCGGACGAGGTCGGTGATCGCCGGAATGAGCGCCTTGGCATCGAAGCCCGGAACGACGGCACGGCGCCAGAAGAGGCCATCGCCGATGACGGCGATGATCTCGGCGATGGTTGCCGTGTCGAGGGCGGGCGCGATCTTTCCTTCCGCGCGAGCGCGCGCAAAGAGCTCACCGAAGCTCTCGAGGCAGAAGGTGTCGACGGAGCGGAAGATTTCGCCGACGACGGGATTGCGCGTCGCCTCGGCCCCGATCTCGAGGCAAAGCACGCGCTTGTGCTGCGGCTCCTCGACGGTGTAGTGCTCGCCGAGCTTGGCCAGCGCCGCCAAGAGGTCGGGAGCCTGGGACAGCTCCCTGAGCTCGCCTGCAAGCTTCGTCCGATCGCGCTCGGCAATGCCGGCGATGAGGGCTTCCTTCGAGGAGAAGTAGACGTAGAGCGCGCCCGGGCTGACCGCCGCCTCCCTGCAGATGTCGTGCATGGTTGTGCGATGGAAGCCGGAGCGGGCGAAGCAAATCTCGGCCGCGTCCAGAATGTGCTCCCGGCGCGCGCGCTGGGTGTCGGGCTTGAGCTTGGGCATCGTTCGACCGGAGCATGCGGCCAGAGGACCGCATCAAAAAGAATGATCGTTTTCTTTGGCTGCGAACTTAGGCCCTGTCAAGGCGAACGAACGTTCTTTTTGGGATATTCGGTGTATAGGCAGGCGAAGGAGCGGGGATCTAGAACTGGGTGATCCAGTTCACGGTCGCATAGGGGTCGGTCTCGCCGTTGCTCAGCCCCGAGTAGTCGCCGGAAATCCCTGCTGAAGCGGAGACTTCCCCTCCGGTCCAATCGACCCGCAGGAAGCCGCCGCCGCGAAGGTCTTGGAACTCGCCTGTCGAGTTCACGCCCCCTTCGACGCCGAGGGAGACTCGCGAGGTCACGCGGTAGGCAGTCCTGAGTCGGGCTGCTCCGGTGTCATGGGCCGTCGTCCAGTTGAGGTCGAGCGAGGCCCAGGCATTCTCTCCCATGTTCAGCCAAAGCTCGAAAACGCCCTTTGGGCCGACCTCGATGCCTTGCCGGTCGGTGGCCGCGCCGGCAGGACTGACCTCGTGAGAAATGACGGACGCCCCGAGGAACGCCTTCAGCGTCAGAGGAGCAGCGCGTCGGCAAAGGCCGTTTCCGCCTGAAAACTCCCAATCGCGGCGGGCGCCCCCATCAAGTTGTCCTCGAAGTCATACTCGCCGTAGCCGCTCACGAGCCGCATCCGGACACCCTCGCCATGAATGTGGCTCCAGGGCGCGACCGTCACTCCGGAATAGGCGAGCCAAACATCGCTCGAGGCGTCCACTCCGGCCCAGACCTCGCGCCATCGCCCTTGGCCGGCGGACTGAGCGAGGACGGGAGCGGCAAACCAAGCAGAGGCGCACGCCAAAACGGCGATCGGAAATCCAATTGTTGAAAACGCCCCACTTATACGCAGCACGCGAAAACCCGCAGCGGGCGCAGGCCCGAAGGAGAAAGACTGCGAACGGAGCAATGAAAACTCATTAACCAAAGTAGGTCAATGAACACTTATAAAATAACTTGCGTCATATCACCTGAGAGCGAGCTAGTACCGATATCGCAACCTTTAGTTGTACTAGCCAAATACTCGATTAGCCGGAGAAACAGTGACTGCGGAAAATATTGGCGGACTATTTTCCCGGCGCCGGCACTTTCAACGATTTCTCCATCCCTTTCGCGACGAGTAGAGAGAACTTGCGTTGCAGGGGTTCAGGGCCGAGCCTAAGGTTTCACCTACAAAGATAAGCGGGCCGCCAAGAAGCGGAGATGCATTCAGGGAGACGAGGGCCATGACTAATCAGTTGAGTTTCGACCCGAAGGTCTTCGGGCCAAGTGTCGACGCCTTACAGGTTTTCTTCAACGGGCTCGAGAACGTTCCGTCGGCATTCGCGCCGATGAAGGTGGCCGTTCGCCTGCAGCTCGAGGCGACAGGGTTCATGAGCAGGCGCGCCCAGGCGTGCCTGGAAATTCCGACCCGTCTCGGCCAATGCCGCACGCCCCAGGATCTCGTCACCGAGCAGATTCGATTCTGGCGCACCGCCTACGAGCAGTATGTCGAGAGCGCTCAGCGCATGGGCCAGATCTGGAGCTCCGCTGCCTCCTTTCCGTTCGGAGGCACCGACCAGCCGTCGCGTCCCGAGCGCGACTACATAACGTTTCCCGAGCCTCAGGAGGCGAGCACCCAGCGCGAGCAGTCCGGATCGGCCCGCGGCCAGCGCCGGCGCGTCGCCTGACGGCGCCCAGGTCCCGCTACTCGAGTGACGCGAGCGCGTCGGCAAACCCGGCCAGCGAAATCGGGATCCCGATACCGGCCTCCTCAGTTTGAAAGATGATGAAGATCGCCGTTTTGCCGGCCTTGAGCTGGTCGACGAGCTTTTGCTCCACCGTCACCTGCGCATAGCAGGCGAACGAATGGCACCTGAGGAAGGGCGCATGGCCGACGTCGGTGTCATCAATCTTGAGGCCGACGCCGGGCGGCAAGAGAACACCCAGCGGCGCGAACACGCGCAGCACCTGCGTCCCGTTCGAAAATGTCTGGAAATAGATCGTGAGCCCGATGTTGTTGCGGTCCTCCGCCGTAACACTCTGGACAAGGGCGCAGACCTCGTTCTTGGCTCCGGGAGGAGGCGGCTTGCAGACGACCTGCCAGTCTCCGTATTGGCCCTTGACCGTCCCGTCACCCGCGCCCGGGCTGAGCGCAGCCGGTGCCTGCGCCTTGGACGGCGTCTCGGGCGCTCCGGCACGCGCCGCAGCAAAGGGGAAGGAGAGCACGAGCAGGCCAAGCCCCAGCACCGCTATATGCGTCGCGCCGCGCACAGCGCACCATAAGTCGAGGCCTACGCTCGGGATGACAACGGCGCCAGGCATTGCGAGCAACGCTCCGATTGTTCGCCCGCGGCGGGGGTCGAGAGGTCCATTTGAAAAAAGTTGCGCTGCGCCGCGCACCTCGAGCGTCTCGACGAGGAAAGAGGCTAAAATGGGACCTCGAAAGGCGACGAGAAGCGACCGGCCGTGCGATACTCGTCGAGCGCAGCGCACACGATGTGGAACCCAACTCAACGCGAAGATTTGCCGCATTGAACTTGACTTGAGGACATAATGCCGATTGTGCTGTCTGTGGGCTTCGGAAAGTCTGGCGAGAGCTGTACATGGACCCCGCACGCAGAGCCGAGCGTGCCTGTCGGGTGCTGGCCTGAGCCGACCAAGAACGAACAATGGCAGGCAAGGGGCCCGGGCACGGCACCGGGGCGAATGGGGAGCGGACTGATGCGGAAGAGTATGCTGATGTGGGCGCCGGCGGCGCTCGTTGCGGGGCTCGTGGCGCTCGTAGCCGCGGCCGATCCGACCTTTGCGGCCAACGGGCTCGGCCAGCCGTTGCCCGGGCAGATGGGCCTGCAGCAGGCGGCGTCGCCGATCGCGCACGAGATTCACGCGTTCTACGATCTCGTGAACATTATCATCATCGCGATCGCGGCCTTCGTGCTGCTGTTGATGCTCTACGTGATGGTCCGCTTCAGCGCGGCGCGAAACCCCGCCCCCTCGACGACCACGCACAACACCTTTCTCGAGGTGGCCTGGACGGTGATCCCGATCCTGGTCCTCGTCACGATCGCGATCCCCTCCTTCAAGCTGCTCATGAACCAGTACGACTTCCCGAAGCCCGATCTCACGATCAAGGCCATCGGCAACGCGTGGTTCTGGGAGCATCAATACCCCGACCAGGGCGGATTCCTCGTCACCTCGAACGTGCTTTCGGACGAGGAGGTCAACGAGCGGCTCAAGAAGGGGCTGCCGGCGCCGCGCCTGCTCGCGGTCGACAACGAGGTCATCGTCCCGGTCAACAAGGTCGTTCACGTGCTCATCACGTCGAACGACGTCATCCACAACTGGACCATCCAGTCGTTCGGCTCCAAAGTCGACGCCGTTCCGGGGCGCGTCACGGCGACCTGGTTCAAGGCCGAGATGGAAGGCGTCTTTTACGGCCAGTGCTCGGAGCTGTGCGGCATGAACCATGCCTACATGCCGATCGCGGTGCGGGTCGTGGCCGAGAACGTCTTCAGCGATTGGGCCGCCGCCATGCAGGCGAAGGACAAGAAGAAGGCCAAGGAGATCATCGACAAGGTGGCTCTCGAGCAGGCCGGCGTGAAGGCTGTCGCCGAGGCCGCCGCACATTGAACCGACAAGAGACGGGCAACATAGGACGGGCCCGTCCGCCACACGAGGAAACCATATTCACCCAAGACTAAAGGGTCTCAAGACAATGGGCAGCACCGCAGCACACGCAGAGCACGATCATACGCCATACGGCATCGGCCGCTGGCTGTTCTCGACGAACCACAAAGACATCGGGACGATGTACCTCGTCTTCGCGATGATCGCCGGCGTCATCGGCGGAGCCCTTTCCGTCGCCATGCGCCTCGAGCTGCAGGAGCCGGGTCTCCAGTACTTCTCCAACCCGCACATGTTCAACGTGTTCGTGACCGGGCACGGACTGATCATGGTGTTCTTCATGGTCATGCCCTCGACGATGGGTGGGTTCGGCAACTGGTTCGTGCCGCTCATGATCGGCGCTCCCGACATGGCCTTCCCACGCATGAACAACGTCTCGTTCTGGCTGCTGCCGGTCTCGCTCGCCCTGCTCCTGACCTCGATGTTCGTCGAGGGGCCGACCGGCATGAACGGCGTCGGCGCAGGCTGGACGGTCTATGCGCCGCTCTCGACTTCGGGCCATCCGGGCCCGGCCATGGACTTTGCCATTCTCTCGCTGCACGTGGCGGGCGCCTCGTCGATCCTCGGCGCCATCAACTTCATCACCACGATCTTCAACATGCGCGCGCCCGGCATGACGCTGCACAAGATGCCGCTCTTCGTCTGGTCGGTGCTGATCACGGCGTTCCTGCTGCTGCTCTCGCTCCCCGTCCTCGCCGGCGCGATCACCATGCTGCTCACCGACCGCAACTTCGGCACGACGTTCTTCGCGGCGGCCGGCGGCGGCGACCCGCTCCTCTACCAGCATCTCTTCTGGTTCTTCGGCCACCCGGAGGTCTACATCTTGATCCTCCCCGGCTTCGGGATGGTGAGCCATATCGTCTCGACCTTCTCCAGGAAGCCGATCTTCGGCTACCTCGGGATGGCCTATGCGATGGTCGCGATCGGGCTCGTCGGCTTCATCGTGTGGGCGCACCACATGTACGCCGCCGGCATCGGCGTCAACACGCAGGCCTACTTCGTGTTCGCGACGATGGTGATCGCGGTGCCGACGGGCGTGAAGATCTTCTCGTGGATCGCCACCATGTGGGGCGGCTCGCTCTCGTTCCGGGTGCCGATGCTGTGGGCCTTGGGCTTCATCTTCCTTTTCACGGTCGGCGGCGTGACGGGCGTCATGCTGGCCAACGCCGGCATCGATCGCGCACTCCACGACACCTATTACGTCGTCGCACACTTCCACTACGTGCTGTCGCTCGGCGCCGTGTTCTCGATCTTCGCCGGCTACTATTACTGGTTCCCCAAGATGACCGGCTACATGTACTCGGAGTTCTGGGGCAAGGTGCACTTCTGGCTCAGCTTCGTCGGGGCCAACGTGCTCTTCTTCCCGCAGCACTTCCTCGGGCTCGCGGGCATGCCCCGCCGGTACGCGGACTATCCGGACGCCTACACGTTCTGGAACCAGGTCTCGTCCATCGGCTCGTACATGACCGCCGTCGGCACGATCGTGTTCTTCTTCGGCATCTTCGTCGCGCTGGCACGCAAGGTACCGGCCGGCAACAATCCCTGGGGCGCATCCGCGACGACGCTCGAGTGGACGTTGCCGTCGCCGCCGCCGTTCCATTCCTACGAGACGCTTCCGCGCATCGCCGCCGGCGATCGTCACTGATGCGAGGAGCCGGGACGGCCGGACACGACACGAGATCGATGGGCGGAGAGGGCTCCGCCCACGCAATGTAGCGGCCTAGAAGCGGGATCAACCCGGCGATAGCGGCGAAGGGCGGGAAGCGCCCCGCGAGTGGAGGAAGTGCAATGCCAGGGGCGAGTGCTCGAGGCGATGTCGGCGAGGCCCGCTCGGCGTTCGAGCCGTCGGTCGGCGATTTTTTCCAATTGCTGAAGCCGCGCGTGATGTCCCTCGTCGTCTTCACCGCCCTCGTCGGCATGGTTACGGCTCCGGGCGGCATTCATCCCGTGCTCGGCATGATCGCCCTCCTTGCAATTGCCGTCGGAGCGGGCGCCTCGGGCGCCCTCAACATGTGGTACGAGGTCGACATCGACTCGCGCATGGCACGGACGGCGGCACGACCCATTCCGCGCGGGCACGTCACCGAGGACGAGGCGCTGACCTTCGGCGTCGTCCTGGCCATCGGCTCGGTCGTGACCTTGGGCGTGCTGATCAACTGGGTGGCCGGGTTCCTGCTCGCGCTCACCATCGGCTACTACGTCTTCATCTACACGATGTGGCTGAAGCGCCGAACGCCGCAGAACATCGTCATCGGCGGCGCCGCGGGCGCCTTCCCGCCCATGATCGGCTGGGCGGCCGTGACCGGGTCGGTCAGCATCGAAAGCGTGGTCATGTTCCTGATCATCTTCATGTGGACGCCGCCGCACTTCTGGGCGCTGGCGCTCTTGCGCTCGCGGGACTACGAGCGCGCCGGCGTGCCGATGCTGCCCGTGGTTGCCGGTCCCGCCGAGACGCGCCGCCAGATCCTCCTCTATTCGCTCCTTCTCGTGCCCGTCGCCGTGATCCCGGTCTTCATTGGCCTCGGCGGCGTGGCCTATGGCGCGGCATCGGTCGCACTCGGGGCGATTTTCCTCTGGCTGGCCTTCGACGTCTGGCGGATCAGGGAAGGCCGCGCCGCCGATTGGGCCGCGCGCCGCCTGTTCAGCTTCTCTATACTCTATCTCTTCGGCCTGTTCGCCGTGCTGCTCGCCGAACGTCTCGTCGGGCTCGGAGCAGCGGTATGAGCGGGACGATCGTTGCGGAGCGCATGATGGTGGAGGACGGCGGCGACGAACGGCAGCGCGCGCGGCGCCAGCGCCTGCGCTCGGTCGCGATCGCGGTCGCACTCGGCTTCCTCGTCCTCCTTTTCTATGCGGCGACGATCATACGGCTGGGCGGCAACGTCATGAACCGGCCACTCTAGGGGAAGGCGCGACCGTGAGCCATTCGAGGTCGGAGAACAGCAAGATGGACGGGGCCGCGGGCAAGCGCCGCGACCGGGCCATCGTGCTTGCCTGTCTCGCCGCCGTGGCCGGCATGGGCGCACTCTCCTATGCCGCCGTGCCGCTCTATAAGATGTTCTGCCAGGCGACCGGCTACGGCGGGACGACTCAGAGGGCGGAGAAGGCGCCGGACGTCGTGCTCGACCGCGTTATCACGGTCCGCTTCGACGCCAATGTGACGCCGGGCATGGCCTGGTCGTTCGAGCCGGAGCAGCGGACCGTCGACGTCAAGGTCGGCCAGTCCACGCTCGCCTTCTACGCGGCGACGAACACGTCCGATCGCCCGATCACCGGGACGGCAACGTTCAACGTCTCGCCGGACATCGCCGGAAGCTATTTCGCCAAGATCGAATGCTTCTGCTTCAAGGAGCAGCGCCTCGAGCCGGGACAGCGGGTCGAGATGCCCGTGTCGTTCTTCATCGATCCCGAGATTGCAAAGGATCGCGACGCGACGAGCGTACGGGAGATCACGCTTTCCTACACGTTCTATCCGGTTGCCGAGCCGGCACGTGCCGATGCGGCCGGGAAGCCTGGTCGGGGGAGTTAGCATGGGATCGCCGGCCGCTGGGCCGGATCGACTGAGGACGGTTGAGACCTGAGCGAAGGTCGAGGCTTAGACAATAGCGAACGGGGACAACGGGAGACGAGAATGGCCGACACGCACGCCAAGCACCACGACTACCACCTGGTCGATCCCAGCCCATGGCCGGCCACTGCTGCGATATCGGCGCTCGTCACCGCGTTCGGATTGATCATCTGGATGCGCTCGATGGAGGGCGAGGGCCTCTTCGGCGTTAGGGGCCCGATCGTTTTCGCAATCGGGACCGCAGGGCTGATCGCGACCGCATTCATGTGGTGGCGCGACGTCATCCGCGAAGCGCACAGAGGCGATCACACGCCGGTCGTGCAGCTTCACCTGCGCTACGGGATGATCCTCTTCATTGCCTCGGAGGTCATGTTCTTCGTTGCCTGGTTCTGGGCCTATTTCGACGCCTCCCTCTTTCCCGCCGACGTGCACACGATCGGCGACAGCGCCAAGGAAGTCGTCGGCATGGTCCAGCGCAACGAGCTGTTCGGCGGGCAGTGGCCGCCGGTGCCGGTCGAATCGACGGATGTGACGCTGCCGGCGACCGGGGCCCCGGTGCCGGGATGGTTCAAGGCGACGTTCGATCCGTGGAGCATACCGCTCGTCAATACGCTGATCCTGCTTTCGTCGGGCTGCACGGTGACCTGGGCTCACCACTGCCTGCTCAAGAACGACCGCCGCGGGCTCATCATCGGTCTCGTCCTGACGGTCATCCTCGGCATGATCTTCACGGCGCTCCAAGCCTACGAGTATCAGCACGCCGCGTTCAGCTACGGCGGGCATACGTACGGCTCGACGTTCTTCATGGCGACGGGCTTTCACGGCGCACACGTGATCATCGGCACGATCTTCCTCTTCGTGTGCCTGTTCCGTGCCTTGGCCGGCGACTTCACGCCCAAGCAGCATTTCGGCTTCGAGGCCGCGGCCTGGTACTGGCACTTCGTCGACGTGGTATGGCTGTTCCTCTTCGCCTGCATCTACGTCTGGGGCGCGGGGGCCCATCCCGGCGCGGCCCACTGACACACACAGCGCGCTGTTGTCCGAGGGGGCCTGCCCGGCGACGGGCCGGCCCTTTCTCTATGCTTGAGCCGCCTTCCGAGCTGAGGCATTGTCCCGCTCCATGACGGCAACCGGCGCTCCCGGCCTCCTCCGCGCTTCCCTCCTCGGCCGCTGCCCGCGCTGCGGAGTGGGGCCGTTGTTCAAGAACGTGCTCGAGCTCAGGGAGGGATGCCAGGGTTGCGGCTTGAGCTACAAGTTCATCGATACCGGCGATGGGCCTGCGGTGTTCGCCATTCTGATCCTCGGGTTCCTGGTGCTTGGCCTCGCGCTCTACGTGGAGTTCACCTACGAGCCGCCCGTCTGGGTTCATCTCGTGCTGTGGGGTCTCGTGACGCCGGTCCTCGCTCTCGGTCTCCTGCGCCTGCTCAAGTCGACGCTCATCGTCCTGCAGTGGAAGCACAAGGCCGAGGAAGGCCGGCTGGCTCAAGATTGAAGACCCACACCATGCTGGCGAAGCTCCGCGAGGCGCGACTGCTGTGGCCGCTTGTCATGACGGCGGCCGCCATGGCGCTTCTTTTGTCGCTCGGAAAATGGCAGCTCGACCGCAGGGCGTGGAAGGAGGGTCTCATCGCCGCGATCGAGGCGCGCACGAAGGAGGAGCCGGTCGATCTCCTCTCGGCCTACTCGGCGACCTATCGGTCGGACCTGGGCTTCGAGTATATGCACGTCAAAGCTCGTGGCCGATTTCACCACGACAAGGAGCGCTACCTCTACGCCCCGGACCAGGTCCTGGGACCTGGCTACGAAGTGTACACCCCCTTTGAGATGGACGACGGCGAGGGAATTGTCTTCGTCAACCGCGGCTACGTCCCCGAGGCGCTCAAGTCGGCCGACCGGCGTCCGGAAGGTCAGCTCGACGGCGAGGTCGAGGTCACGGGCCTCCTGCGCACGCCCGGACAGCAGGGCTTCTTCACGCCCGACAACGACCCCGAGCGCAACCTCTGGTACTGGCGCGATTTTTACGGCCTCCTTGCCTCCGCGTTCGGTAACACGAGCCGCCCGCATATTGCGGCGTTCCTCGACGCGGAAGGCCCCGCCCCGGGCGGCTGGCCCAAGGGCAGCGCAACGATTCTCGAGCTCCCGAACCGCCATCTCGAGTATGCGCTGACCTGGTTTGGACTTGCCGGCGCGCTAGCCGCGGTGTTCGCCGCCTACGCGGTCTCCCGCCTCAAAGCGCCGGCCACGGGCCAGGGTTAATGGCGAGGCGATCCACCGGCCGGTTTTTTAGTTTGGCTAAGATGCATTAGGGTGCGCCGCGAAGCGGCAGTTCCTCCGGCGAGGGCAATGCGTGAACTACATTTCGACGAGAGGCGAGGCGGCGGGTCTCGGCTTCGAGGACATTCTGCTCGCGGGTCTCGCCCGTGACGGCGGCCTCTACGTGCCCGAAACCTGGCCTAAGCTCTCGTCGGCGACGATCGCAGGCTTTGCCGGCCGGCCCTTCGCCGACGTGGCCGTCGAGGTCATTTACCCCTTCACCGGCGGGGCCGTCTCGCGCGAAGAGCTCAAGCGCATGGCCGAGGAGGCTTACGCGAGCTTCGCCCACCCGACGGTGACGCCACTCGTGCAGATCGAGCCCAACACGTTCGTCCTCGAGCTTTTCCATGGCCCCACGCTCGCCTTCAAGGACGTGGCCATGCAGCTTCTCGCCCGTCTCATGGATCATGCGCTTGCCAAGCGAAAGGCGCGCGTGACCATCGTCGGCGCCACCTCCGGCGACACGGGAGGCGCGGCGATCGAGGCATTCCGCGTATCGCGGCGCGCCGACGTGGTGATCCTTTTCCCCGACGGGCGCGTCTCCGACGTCCAGCGGCGCATGATGACGACGCCCGCCGAGCCCAATATTCACGCGCTCGCCATCAAGGGGACGTTCGACGACTGCCAGACCCTGGTCAAGGGCATGTTCAACGATCATGCCTTCCGCGAGCGGCTCGCGCTTTCGGCCGTGAACTCGATCAACTGGGCGCGCATCGTCGCGCAGGTGACCTACTATTTCGTCGCCGCGGTAGCGCTCGGCGCGCCGCACCGCGCCGTCAGCTTCTCGGTGCCGACGGGCAACTTCGGCGACATCCTCGCCGGCTGGGTCGCCAAGCGCATGGGGCTGCCGATCGACCGCCTGGTGATCGCCGCCAACGCCAACGACATTCTTCCTCGCACGCTTCGAACAGGCGCCTACGAGATGCGCGAGGTCGTCGCCACATCGTCGCCGTCGATGGACATCCAGATCTCCTCGAACTTCGAGCGCTACCTGTTCGAGGCATCGGGACGGGACACGGTCGCGGTGCGCGCCGAGATGGCGTCCTTGAAGCAGTCCGGCCGCTTCGAGATCGGCGGCGCTCTCGCGGGAATGCGCGAGGATTTCGATGCCGCCGCCGCGAGCGAGACCGAGGTCCGTGACGCTATTCGGAACGTGCGCGCGGCGAGCGGCTATCTCCTCGACCCGCACACGGCCTGCGCCTACGTCGCCCTCGAGCGCTGCCGCAAGCAGAGCGCGACGCCGGCCGTGATCCTCGCCACGGCCCACCCCGCGAAGTTTCCCGACGCCATGGAGGAGATCACGGGAGAGCGCCCGCCCTTGCCGCCAAGGCTTGCCTCGCTCCTCACCGACGAGGAACGCTTCCGCGTCCTCCCCAACGACCTCGCCGCCGTCGAGGCCCATGTCGAGAGCGTCGCCCGTGCCGTGGGAGCCGGAGCCACATGAGCGCCGAGATCACGGTGCTCGGCAACGGGCTCAAGGTCGTGACCCACACGATGGCGCATCTCGAGACAACCTCGCTCGGGCTCTGGGTCGGCGTCGGCGCCCGCCACGAAAGCCCCGCCGAGCACGGCATCTCCCACCTGATCGAGCACATGTCCTTCAAGGGCACCGCCAAGCGCTCGGCCCGCGTCATCGCCGAGGAGATCGAGGCGGTGGGGGGTGAGCTCAACGCGGCGACCGGGCTCGAGATGACGTCCTATTTCGCCCGTGTGCTCAAGGGCGACGAGGGTGTGGCTATGGAGCTTCTGGCAGACATCCTGCTCGATTCGCGATTCGCCCCCGAGGAGCTCGATCGCGAGCGGGAGGTGATCCTGCAGGAGATCGCCGCCGTCCGCGACAGCCCCGACGACATCGTCTTCGAGCTGGCCCACGAGGCCGCCTGGCCGGGACAGTCGGTGGGCCGGTCCATTCTCGGCACGCCCGGCAATATCAGAGGCTTTGAGGCGGCCGATCTCAAGAGGTTCCTCGAAGGCCACTACGGGGCTGAAAACATGGTGCTATCGGCCGCGGGCGCCGTCCGCCACGAAGCCATGGTCCGCCACGCTCAAGCCCTATTCGGGGGGCTCACTGGCCCCAGATTCGAGGCCGCACAAAGCGCGTGCTACGAGGGTGGCACGCGCTGGCACGCGAAGCGTTTCGAGCAGGCCCACGTGGTACTCGCCTTCGAAGCGCCGTCGTATCGCGACCGCGATTTCTTCGCGGCCCAGGTGTTCTCAGGCCTTTTCGGCGGCGGGATGTCGTCCCGGCTGTTCCAGGAGGTCCGCGAGACACGGGGGCTCTGCTACGCGATCTATTCGTCGGCGTGGGGCCTTAAGGATACGGGGATGTTCGCGGTTCACGCGGCAACGGGGGCAGAAACCATGGCCGAGCTCGTGGAGGTGATCGCAACCGAGCTCGAGCGCATGGGCCGGGAGGGCGCAGCGGCGGGCGAGATCGGCCGCGCCAAGGCCCAGCTCAAGGCGGGCCTCCTCATGGGCCTCGAGTCCTCCTCCGCGCGTGCCGAGCAGATGGCCCGGCAGCTCCTCGGCCACGGCCGCCTCATCCCGACCGAGGAGCTGATGGCGGGCGTGGACGAGGTCTCGGCGGAGAGCGTACGCAATTTTGCCCTGCGCCTCGCGGCCGCCCGTCCTTCCATCGCAATTGTCGGAGCAGGCAAGCGGTCGGCCGAATTCGCCAGGTTCGCCGAGCGACGCCTCGCCCACTCGACCGTGGAGGGCGTCGCATGGCGTTCCTGAGGTCCGGGCTCGTCACGGACGGCGCCGTCCTGCAGGGACAGCGCGTGTGGCTGAGGCCCCTGCAGATGAGCGACTATGGACCGTGGGCCGAGCTCAGGGCCATGAGCCGCATTCACCTCGAGCAATGGGAGCCGGCGTGGCCGCGCGACGATCTCTCGAAAAGCGCCTTCCGCCGGCGGCTGCGCCATTACCAGCGCGAGGCGCGCGAGGACCTCGGCTATGCCTTCCTGATCTTCGGAGCCGAGAGCAATGAGCTCCTGGGCGGCCTCACGCTTTCCAACGTGCGCCGCGGGGTGACCCAGGCGGCGACGCTCGGCTACTGGCTCGGCGTGCCTTACGTCGGGCGCGGGTTCATGACGGACGCGGTCCGGACCATCCTTGCGCATGCCTTCGAGACGCTGCGCCTGCACCGGGTCGAGGCTGCCGTGCAACCGCACAATAGACTGTCGATCCAGGTCCTCGAGCGGGCTGGCTTTCAGCGCGAGGGCCTTGCGCGCCGCTACCTCAAGATCAATAACGCGTGGCAGGATCACCTCCTTCTCGGGCTCCTGATCGACGATTGGCAGGCGCGGGAGGGAAAGCCCGCATGACGTTGCTGGCGCGAGGGAGGGGGCGAGCAAGCCGGCGGCGGGGCACAGCGCCCCTGCCGGCACTGTTGACGCTTCTCGCCGGCGCCTTTCTCGTGTTGCTCGGCCCCGCACCGGCGCATGCCCTGAAAGCGATCGAGATCGCCGATCAGGAGCGCATCGAGCTCACTACGCTCGGCGACTTCTACGAGGGCCGCGGCGACAGCATTCAGCTCGAGACAGCCGCCGGCGCCGACGGCATGGTTGCGCGCATGTCGGTCGCGGCATCGACGGCGGGCACCAACCCCAATTGGATCGTCTTTGCGCTCTCAAACCCCACCGACAAGCCGATCGAGCGCTGGCTTGCCGCGGACCGATACAGTGTCATCGGCTCGGGCGCCGTGTGGCCAGACCTCGACGCGCGCCGCATAGAAGCGGTGACGCCGTCGGTCGGCTTCGTCCCCGAGCGCGTGAAGAGCGACCGCGCCGACATCTTCCGCATCACGCTCGAGCCGGGGCAGACGATCACCTACGTCGCGGAGCTCTCGTCCGAGCGCATGGTGCGAATCTACCTGTGGAAGCCGCTCGACTACGAGCTCAAGATTGCCGATCGCCAGCTCTTCAACGGCATCATGCTGGGGCTGACGGGCCTGCTCGCGATCTTCCTCACCGCGATCTTCGCCGCCAATCACAAGCTCGTCTTTCCCGCGTCCGCTCTCGTCGCCTGGTGCACGCTCGCCTACCTCTGCGTCGATTTCGGCTTCTTCCACAAGCTGTTCCAGCTGCGCCCCGAAGGAAACGCGGTCTACCGGGCGGCCGCCGAGGCCTCGCTCGCCGCGAGCCTCGTCGTGTTCCTGCATATCTTCCTGCGCCTTGCGCTCTGGCATGGGCTGATCCGGATGCTGATCAGCGTCTGGCTCCTAGCTCAGTTCGCCTTGATCGCCGTCGCCGTCATCGACCCGCGGCTCGCCGCGACTTTCGCGCGCCTCTCCTTCCTCGGCATCGGCGTAATCGGTGCGGGCCTCACCTTGTTTCTCGCGCTGCGCGGCCAGGACAGGGCCCTATCCCTGATCCCGACGTGGATCCTGTTCCTCGTGTGGATCCTCGGCGCCGCCGTGACGCTGACCGGCCGGCTTTCGGGGGACATTGCCGTCTCGGGCCTGGTGGCGGGCCTCGTCCTGATCCTGCTTCTCATCGGATTTACCGTGACCCAGTACGCGTTTCGGTCGGCTACGCCCGCCTATGCGGCCGCCTCGTCCGAGTTGCAGCTTAGATCGGTGGCCCTCGATGCCGCCGGCACCGCCGTATGGGAGTGGAACGCCCGGCGCGACGAGATCAAGGTGAGCCCCATGATCGAAGCCTCCCTGGGCCTCGTCTCCGGCGAGCTCTCGGGAACGGTCGAGGAATATTGCCGCCATCTCCATCAGGCGGACCGCGAGCGCTTCAAGCTCGCGCTGTGGTCGATGCAGGAGCGCAGCGACGGCCGCATTCACGCCGACTTCCGCTTGCGCCAGGCCGACAACAGCTATCGCTGGTTCGAGCTCGAGGCCGCCGCGGTCCCCGGCAACGATCCCCGGTCCTTGAAATGCGTCGGGCTCATGCGGGACGTGACCGACGCCAAGCGGGCGCACGAGCGGCTTCTCCACAACGCCATTCACGATGGCCTCACCGGACTCCCGAACCGCGCCCTGATGCTCGACCGGCTAGAAGTGGCCATGAAGCGGGCGAAGGTCGAGCCGCAGATCCGGCCGGGTCTGTTGTCGATCGACATCGACAAGTTCAAGGCCGTCAACGCCTCACTCGGTCTCGTCGTCGGCGACAGCCTGCTTCTCACCGTCGCGCGCCGCCTCCAGCGCCATATTTCCCCCAACGATGCGCTCGCCCGGATCGGCGGCGACCAGTTCGCGATCCTCGTCGTGGCGAACCAGTCGCCGGCCGAGCTCGAGGCTCTCGGCGAGCGCATTCGCCGCTCGTTGCGCTCCCCGATCAAGATTGCGGGCCAGGAGATCGTGCTCACGGGCTCGGTCGGCATTGCCGCCTACGATGGCACCGAGACGAGCTACGACGACCTCTTGAGGAAAGCCGAGATCGCCATGTACCGCTCCAAGCGGTCCGGCGCCGACAGGATCGAGACCTTCCGCCCCGACATGCGCGCCGACCGCGACGAGCGGATCGCCCTCGAGAGCGACCTCAAGAAGGCGGTCGAGAAGAACCAGCTCAAGGTGCTCTATCAGCCGATTATCTACCTGCCGACGGAAGAGCTTGCAGGCTTCGAGGCCCTCGTCCGCTGGGACCATCCGCGACTCGGCACCATCAATCCCGCGTCGTTCGTGCCGATCGCCGAGGAGTCAGACCTGATCGTCAAGCTCGGCGCACATGTGCTGACGCGGGCCGTCGCCGATGCCGCCGTCTGGCAAAAGGCGCTGCCCCGATCCGAGAATCGGCTCTTCGTCAGCGTCAACATCTCGAGCCGCCAGCTGTTCCGTCAGGATCTCATCCATGAGATTCGCCATATCCTCGGCCGCAATGCCATGCCCAAGGGCTCGCTCAAGCTCGAGATCAGCGAACCGCTTGTCATGGAGAACCCCGAGCAGGCAACCGAGATCCTCGAGTGGCTCAAGAGTGCGGGCGCCGATCTCGTGCTCGACGATTTCGGCACTGGATACTCGTCGGTCGCCTACCTGCACCGGTTCGCCTTCGATACGATCAAGATCGACCGTGCGTCGATACCGTCGAATGGCGGCCGCGAGGGCGACGGCTTCGTCGTCGTCCGTTCCATGGTCGCTTTCGCCCACGAGCTTGGAAAGACCGTGGTCGCCGAGGGCGTCGAAAGCGCCGACGACGTCGGCCTGTTGCGTTCGATCGACTGCGAGTATGCCGAGGGCCCCTATTACGGCGATGCGATCCCCGAGGGCGAGGTCATCCAGCTCCTGCGCCTCGTTGCCAAGTCCGAAAGCAAGCTGCAGCCGAGAGGCCTCTTCCGGGCCAAGACCAAGAAGAAGAAGGCTCAGCGCCCCGCCGACCGCGCCCCAGCCGCGACCGCGACGGGAGCCCCTGCGCCCGCTCCGGCCAACGGCACGGGCGCGGCGCCGCCGTCGCCGGCCGCTGCGGAGCCACCAGCCGCACCTGCGCGCCCGCCGGTTGCGCTTCCCGGCAACGCAGTCCGAGCACGTGTGCGTCCGCAAACCCCTCTGTCGACCGTGGGACGGCCGCCGGCGCCCGCCGCCGCGCCGCCGATGCTGGCGCCGCCGCCGGCTCCCTTAGCCGGCCAAGGGGCCCCGCCACCCCCTGCCGCGCAGCGGAGAGCCCCATCCGTCCAGCCGATCCTCCCTGCGCCGCCGCCCCCTCCCGCGCCATTTGCTCCGCCCCAATTGGCGGCTTTGGGCGGCCGAGCCGAGCGCTCGGGCCCGCCGCCAATTCCACCGGCTGGTGCCGGTCTGTCGGCCGGTGACGGCTTGCCCATTTCCGCCGACGCCGCATCGCGGCCGAGTCCGATCGGGACTGCCGGCGGACCTCCGCCCGCTCCCTTCTCCCAGAACGGAGCGCATCCGCCCGCGCCCATCATCGCTACCGTCCCGCCGCCACCGAAGCCGGGCCTGCCGCCCGCTCTGCAAGCGGTCCCGCCGCCTGTCGATCCTATGCCGGCCGAATACCGGCAGCTGCCGCCGGCAATCGCCGAGAGCTTGGCGCGGCTCGCGGGAGCCTTACCTCCCAAACCGAAAGGCTGAGCTTGACGGCGTGTCGGCAGCCTCAGGCGTGGCCGGCGTCGCTCACGAGGTGCGAGGGATCGATGCCGATCTTGGCAAGCGCACGGGCGTACTTCGTCTCGAGATCAGGATCGAAGATGAGGTCGGTGTCGGCTGGGCAATGCAGCCAGCCGTTGGCCTGGATCTCCGTCTCGAGCTGCCCGGCCGACCAGCCGGCGTAGCCAAGCGCGAGCATAGAGCGGACAGGACCCTCGCCTGCGGCGATCGCCTTCAGAATGTCGATGGAAGCCGTCAAACTCACGTCGCGGTCGATGGGCAGCGTGGAATTGTTGACGAAATAGTCGGAGGTGTGCAGCACGAAGCCGCGCCCCGTCTCGACCGGGCCGCCGACGTGAACGTGGCGCTCCAGGAGCTCGTTCGAGATTCCGTCCTCGGCGCCGCGCGGCACAATGCCAAGACGCTCGAGCAGGTCGGGGAAGCTGATGTGATTCGCCCGGTGATTGATGATGAGGCCCATCGCGCCGTCATCGGAATGGGCGCACAGGTAGATGACCGAGCGCTGAAAACGGCGATCCGACATCAAGGGCATCGCCATGAGCAGCTGCCCTTTGAGGTAGCCGTCTGCCGGCTTCCTGCGCCTGGGTTTCTGGCTCGTCATATGCAAAGATTACTGCCAGGGCTGGCGCCCTGTGAAGCACTGAATTTCATCGTTGTGCTCCCCATATTACGATCCGGCGAGGGCTATGCCCCTCCGTGCGGCGGTCTTGACTTGGCGGCACCTCCCACAATCTCTTGGCGCCAGGACGCGGTTCCCGCGAGGAAGGCCCGATGGCACGATTGACCGCCGCGGCGGCATTAGCGTTTACCATTCTCGCAGCGCAGGGCTCGCTTGCCCCTGCAGCCGCCGTCGAATCACCCTGGCTCGACGGCTACAAGACCCGCACGCGTCTCCTTGCGGGGAGCGCGGGCGAGCCCGCGCGGCGCCTCGCCTTCGTAGAGATCGAGATGCCCGACGGGTGGAAGACCTATTGGCGCAACCCGGGCGACGCGGGTGGCCTGCCGCCGACGTTCGATTGGGGGCAATCGGAAAACCTCGCCGCCGCCACCGTGCTCTACCCCGCGCCGCACCGGCTCTCGGACCGCTCCGGCGACACGATTGGCTACAAGTCTCGCGTGATCTTCCCTGTCGAGATCACGGCGACCGACCCCGCGCGGCCGATCGCTCTCGCCGTACGCATGGCGTACGGCATCTGCAAGGACATCTGCGTGCCTGTCGAGGCCGAGCTCGTGCTCGAGGTCCCTGCCGGCGCCCTCGATGCCGCGCCGGCCGCCGCCGCCGCGGCGCTCGAGGCGGTCCCGCGCGGAGAGGGCGAGCGCAGGCCCACCGATCCCGAGCTGACGCTGGCCGAGGTTCGCCGCGACGGCGCCGTGCCGCGTCTCGTCCTCGAGACGGACTTTCCCGGCGACGCCTCCGGCGCCGATGTCTTTCTTGCCGCGCCCGATGGCCTCTACGTTCCCATGCCGGCCAAGACCGCCGATCGCGGGGGAGGTAAGCTCACGTTCGAGGCGGACCTTGGCGACAATGTCGACCTCGATGCGCTCAAGGGTAAGCCGGTCACGGCTACGCTCGTCGGCCGCGCGGGAGCGTCGACTGCGACGTTCAAGATAGAATAGACATTGAAGGACCCGGGCCCATGACGATCAAGGTCGGCGAGCGACTGCCCAATGCCAAGTTCACGATCATGGGGCCGGACGGTCCTAAGCCCATGACGGCGGAAGAAGCGTTCAAGGGCAAGAAGGCCGTTCTCTTCGCCGTCCCCGGCGCGTTCACACCAACGTGCAGCGAGCAGCACCTGCCGGGCTTCGTCGACCATGCGGCCGACCTCGCCAAGAAGGGCGCCGAGGTCATCGCCTGCACGGCCGTAAACGACATCTTCGTCTTGAACGCCTGGGCCAAGGCGCGGGGCGCCGACGGCAAGATTGTCATGCTCGCCGACGGCAACGGTGACTTCGCCAAAGCGGTCGGCCTCGACATCGACCTCTCGGGCTTCGGCCTTGGAACGCGGTCGAAGCGCTACGCCATGGTCGTCGATGACCTCGTCGTCAAGTATCTTGCCGTCGAGGACGCGCCGCCTCATCACGAGAAGGCGACGGCCGCAAAGCTCCTCGCCGCGCTTTAGACTCTTCTCAACTATTCCGCCTCGCCGGGCGTTCGCAGGAACGGCTCCATTCCCACACGCGCCAAGGCATCGGCCCGCTCGTTCTCGGGATGGCCGGCGTGCCCCTTCACCCAATGCCAAGTGACGTCGTGGCGCTCGAGCGCCCGCTCGAGCCGCTGCCACAGATCGAGGTTCTTGACCGGCTTCTTGTCGGCGGTGCGCCAGCCGTTGCGCTTCCAGGTGTGGATCCACTCGTTGATGCCGTTTCTGAGGTACGCGCTGTCGGTATAGAGGTCGGCCTCGGTCGGCCGCTTCAAGGCCTCGAGCGCGGAGATCGCTGCCAAGAGCTCCATGCGGTTGTTCGTCGTCAGCACCTCGCCGCCCTTGAGCTCCTTCTCGTGCTCGCCGTAGACGAGGAGCGCGCCCCAGCCGCCGGGGCCCGGGTTCCCCGAGCAGGCTCCGTCCGTGTAGATGGCGACCGCCTTCGCGCGCTTCGTCATGCGGCGCCCTCGAGCCCGAAGTCGCCGATCGCGCGAACTCCCTGATGGAACCGCAGCCGGCGCAGGTAGGCGACGGGGTCGTGCGGCTTGACGAGCGCGTCCTTTGCCGTGTGCAGCCAATCGTAGGATCGCGTCAGCAGGAATCGGAGCGCAGCGCCGCGCGCGAGCGTCGGCATCGCCGCGCATTCGGCGCGCGTCAGCGGGCGTACGTCCCGATAGGCTTTGAGGAGCGCGCGCCCCTTGGTGACATTGAAGGCATAGTCGGGCTCGAAGCACCATGCGTTGAGGCACACGGCGATGTCATAGGCGAGCGCATCGTTGCAGGCGAAGTAGAAATCGATGAGCCCGGACAGCCGGTCGCCGATGAAGAAGACATTGTCGGGAAAGAGGTCGGCGTGGATGACGCCTTGCGGTAGGCCCTCGGGCCAGCTGCCTTCGAGGTGCGTGAGCTCCGTGTCGATTGTCTTTCCGAGCCCGGGCGAGACCTCGTCGGCACCTGCGGCGAACCGCTCGAAAAGCGGTCGCCAGCCCTCGAGGCCGAGAGTATTGCGCCGCCGAGCCCGATAGCTAGCGCCGGCGAGATGCAGCTCCGCCAGCGCCCGGCCCACGGCGGCGCAATGCTCGGGCCGCGGCTTGCGCACCCAGAACCCTTCGAGAAAAGTCACGATCGCTGCGGCACGGCCGGCGACCTCGCTGACATTGCGCCCGGAGCCTGAACGCAGCGGAACCGGGCACGACACGCCGCGGCCGGCGAGATGCTCCATGAGCCCGAGAAAGAATGGCAGATCGTCCCGCGCCACCCGCTTCTCGTAGAGCGTCAGGATATATGTCCCGGTCGACGTGTGGACGATGTAGTTGGTGTTCTCGACGCCCTCGGCGATGCCTTTGAAGGAGAGTAGCTGGCCCAGTCCATAGTCAGCGACGACACGGCCGAGATCCTCGTCCGTCACTTCGGTGTATACGGCCATCGCCCTCGTTCCTTCGAGCCGGCGCAGGGTGGCGTGATCACGCCCCCGCCGCTGCGCGCAGCTCGCGTGGCACGTTGAAGGCGACCCGCTCGTCGGCCGTCGCCACGGTCTCGGTCGTGACGTCGAAGTGCTCCTTCAGAGCCCCGAGCACCTCGTCGACCAGGCTCTCCGGAGCCGAGGCGCCTGCCGTCACCCCGAGCGTGCGGACCCCGGCAAGCTCCGCCCAGGGAATGTCGCCGGCCCGCTCGATAAGACGCGCGCGCCGGCATCCCGCGCGCTCGGCGACCTCGACCAAGCGCACCGAGTTGGACGAGTTGGGCGCCCCGACGACGAGCAGCATGTCGATGCGCTGCGCGATCGACTTGACGGCCGCCTGGCGGTTGGTCGTGGCGTAGCAGATGTCCTGCGAGCGCGGGCCGGAGATCGACGGAAAGCGCTCCTTGAGCACGCTTACGATCTCGGCCGTGTCGTCCACCGACAAGGTCGTCTGCGTAACATAGGAGAGCGTGTCGGGGTCGCGCGGCGTGAACGATTGGGCCTCTTCGACCGTCTCGATCAGAGTGACGGCGCCCTTCGGCAGCTGGCCCAGCGTGCCCGCGACCTCGGGATGGCCCGCGTGCCCGATCAAGATGATGTCACGGCCCTGCTCGTGATGGCGGGCCGCTTCCATGTGCACCTTGAACACGAGCGGACAGGTCGCGTCGATGGCAAACAGATTGCGGAAGCGGGCAGCAGCGACCACCGATTTCGGAACGCCATGTGCCGAAAAGATCACAGGCTGATCGGTTTCTGGTATCTCGCTGAGCTCCTCCACAAAAACGGCACCTTTGGCTTTGAGGCTTTCGACGACGAATCGGTTGTGAACGATTTCGTGACGCACGAAGACGGGGGCGCCGAATTTCGCCAGGGCCAGCTCGACGATTTGTATGGCCCGCTCGACGCCGGCACAAAATCCCCGCGGCGCGGCGAGCAGGACCGTCAGCGCAGGGCGCCCATCGAGGCTTGCAGGGAAAAGAGATCTCTCGGATGACATCAGGGTTCGTTCTCAGCTCTGACTTGAGGGTCCGCGCACACGCACGCGCTTTGCCGGAACCTCGCGGAGGTGATAGATTTCGAACTCGGGTGTCCAAAGCAAGCCCCCGCGCGGGGGGCAGGGGAATGACCACGCTTCAGCCTCGGAAACGGCTGGATTATGGGGACTGGCGGTCCTCGGCGCAATCAATCGTTGGCGCCGGGCGCGGGTTTTTGGCGAATTTTGTCGCTCTTGCCCTCTCTTGCAGCCTGGCCGGGTGCGGCGTCTCGTCCATGACCTCGGGGCTGGGATCGAGCATCCTCGGGGGATCGGCGCCGGCAGCAGGGGGCGAGCCCCAGAGCGTGAGCGAGGCGCAGCTGCTTGCAGCGGCGCAGTCGAACGACAGCCTTGCCCTCAACGACAATGCCACTCCGGGTTGTCCCAAGTTCGTCGTTTGGCCGCGCGACAATACGCTTACCATCTACGAGCCCGGGCGGGTCGGCGACGGCTTGGCCATCGTCCATCGCGGCGAGATCACGAAGACCGCGCGCGAGTGCTTCGTGGAGGCCGGGCGCGTCACGGTCCGCTATGGCTTCTCGGGCCGGGTGCTGCTCGGCCCCCGCGGCCAATCGGGGCCGATCTCTTTCCCCGTCAACGTGTTCGTCACCGACGCCAAGCGCGAGAAGATCGCGACCGACAGTCTCAAGGTCGACACGATCGTCGCAGTCGACAATCCGATCGGATATTTCTCGGCCGTCCGCACCGTAACCTTCCCGGTGCCGGAAGGCGCGCGCCCGGGCGAATTCGAGATGTTCGTCGGCTTCGAACGCAACACGCCGAGCGCCGGCTAGGCTGGCCGAAACGCCGCCTGCCGGCGCAGCCGGCACGTCGTCCTTGCACTAACCGACTGAAAGGCATGACCAATCTGGCGCAGGCGCGTGGAGGCTGCGAGATGGTGTGAACAGACGAGGATTGCCCGTTTTGCTTCACACTGGGAGTGTAATGTGGCCGCCGGAAGCTCGCTAATTCCGGCGCGGATGGTAAATACTCTTGAGCTTCGTGCGGATTGTCGGAGGCAAGAACGTGCAACGCGATCGATATGTGTACTGGCGCATCGCCTTGATGGCGGCGGCGCTCGTGGTTTCGCCCCTGTCGGCCCGGGCGGACAACCCCTTTACAGCGTATGACGGCGCCTGGAGCGGCACGGGCAACGTCAAGCTGGAAAACGGCAAGACGGAGCGCCTGAAGTGCAAGGGCTACTACAATGCCAAAGCCGGCGGCTCCGGATTGAGCATCGCCATCGACTGCGGCAACCCCTCGTTCCGGATCAACATGCGGGCGAATCTGGCCTACGCCAACGGCGAAGTGTCCGGGTCTTGGGAGGAGCGCGAGTTCAACCAGTCCGGCAGCGTTACCGGCAAGGCCACCCCCTCGCGTCTTTCTCTGACGTTCAGCGGCGGCGTGTCTGGCTCCATGTCGATCTCCATGGGCGGGAGCAGCCAGTCGGTGTCCATTTCGACGGGAGGCCCCGGCTTCACCGGCGTGAACCTCCAGTTCGCCAAATCAGGGTAATGTCGGCTCCGGCGCCACACGCTCGGAGCCATCTGGAGGACCAATGACGCGACGGATCGCCTGCATCGCCCTCGGAGTTGCCGTTCTTGCAGCGTCCTACGACGGAGCCGCCGCGGGCTTCCTCAGACGCGCCCCTGAGGGCGACTACGCCGTTGCCGTGAGCCGCTACGGCAACGGGACCGTCACGGGCCCTGTCCGCAAGACGCGCACGGGCTACGAGGTTCGCCTTCCGGGCGGCACCTGGGTCGGCTGCCGGACGAGCTGCGCGGAGACCCTCAGGGTCGAGACGGTCGATTTCTTCGAGAACGACGGGCGACTGGCGGGCTACGGTACGATGCAGAACGAGTGCGGCATTTTCGGCTGCCTCGATTGGGGACGCCGCTGGTAGGACGCTGCGGCTTCGGCAATTGCTAGCTAAGAAACGGATTCGAGCGGCGCTCTGCGCCGATCGTGCTCGTCGGGCCGTGCCCGCAGATGAAGGCAAGATCGTCGCCAAGCGGAAAGAGCTTGGTCTTGATCGCATGTATCAGCGCATCGTGATCGCCATAGGGGAAGTCGGTGCGCCCGATCGAGCCGCGGAAGAGAACGTCGCCGACGAGAGCGAACCGCTGCGCCCCGTTGACGAGCACGACCGAGCCCGGAGAGTGGCCGGGGCAGTGCAGCACATCGAAAGTATGGCCCGCGACCGTTACCCGGTCGCCCTCCTCGAGCCAGCGGTCCGGCTCCACTCGGCGCGCCGCAATGCCGTAGGCACGGCCCTGCGCCTCGAGATTGTCGAGCAGGATGCGATCGGCGCGGTGGGGCCCTTCGATCTTCACCCCGAGATCGGCGCGCAGCTCGTCCGCCCCGCCCGCATGATCGATATGGCCGTGCGTGAGAATGATCTTCTCGGGCTTCATCCCGACCTCGGCGATGGCACCCTTGATGACATCGAGATCCCCGCCGGGATCGACAACGGCTCCAATCATCGTCGACGGGTCCCACAGGAGCGTGCAATTCTGCTCGAATGGCGTGACGGGCACGATGGCCGCCTTGAGCCCGGCGCGCGCCACGCCAAGCTTGTTCTCGTCCGCAGTTGCCGGCTTCGTCATCGATCGGTTGCCCCGGCTTCGCCATTGCCCAAACCCTTAGACGACTTGGCGCCGGCGATCCAGCCGCTGGCTGACGCTTTGATTGCGCCCGTGTAAAATGCCCGGGGAGCTGATCACTGGCGGGGCGGGATGGACGCATGCACCTGAGGGAAATGCGCTTTGCTCGAATCGAAGGGACCGAGGTCATGGTCCAAGTCCACTCGGCCGCCGAGGCGCGGTCGGCAATCCGAGAGTTGAGGCACAAGAAGAAGGAGCTCAACGTCCTCCGCCGGCGCATGAAGAGGGTGCAGCAGACGGCGGCAAGGCAGCACGAGCGTCACGCTCGCGAGGCCGCCGCTGCGGCGCGTCGAAAGGGGCTCGTCGCCACGTTGCGGCGCATTTCGCGCGCATTTCGCAGCTCGAAGCCCGAGGCCGATCTCCAGGCGATCGAGCGCGACCTCGCGCAGACCGACGAGATCCTGCACAATATCGACAGCTGCATCGTCCAGCTCGAGGGAAAGCTGCTCGTGTGACTTGCGAGCACATCCACGGCAATTCGTGAGACCGCTTCCGAATCGCCGAAGTGCGGCCCCCAGGATGCCAAATTGAAGGTGTTACCTTCTTGCCGGGATCACTGTGGGCGTTCGCCCTAACTCCTTGAATTAACTAGAGCAAAAGAAAGCCTCGCCGGGGGAGAATAATTCATGGCTTGCGCCGTTGTCTGTCATGATCGCGGAGAGGGGGGCCCGTGATGGAGGACGTCCGGTCGCGGGTCGTCGAGCTGCTTCCGCGCCTGCGGAGGTTTGCTTACGCGTTAACGCGTGACCTCGATCTTGCGGACGACCTCGTTCAGGACACGTGCGAACGGGCGCTTTCGCGTCTGGACCAATGGGAGGCCGGTACGAGGCTCGACAGCTGGATGTACCGGATTGCTCAGAACCTTTGGCTCGACCGATACCGCGCGCGGAAAGGAAGGCAGAACGCGGGCTTGGACGAGGCGGAAAATCTCGCCGGGGAGGACGGGAGATCCGTAGTGGAAAACAGGATGACGCTCGCTTCGGTGAATGAGGGCATCGGCCGACTTCCGGCCGAGCAGCAGGTTCTCATCGCCATGGTGTGCGTCGAGGGGCTTTCATATAAGGAGGCGGCGAAAATACTGGAGATCCCCATCGGAACGGTGATGAGCCGTTTGGCCCGAGCGCGTCAAGCGCTCTATGCCGCGATGACCGAGGGACAGCCAGCCCACGCCACCTCCGTTCGGGAGCGTTAGATGGTATTTGTTCCTGACGAAACGTTGATGGCGTATGCCGACGGCGAGCTTCCGGCTGACGATCGCCGGCAACTGGAAGCGATGATGGCCGTCGACCAGGAGCTGCGTGAGCGGCTCGCTCCATTCACGGCAACCGGAGCCAATCTTGCGAGCGTCTTCGCATGGCCGATGCGCGAGCCGGTCCCGGCCCGTCTCATCATAGCGGTCGACGCGGCCTTGCGGGCCAATGACGCCGCCCAAGCGCGCAAGTCTGGGCGCGGTTCTGGATCGAGAGGATTTCTCGAGCGGGCACGTTTGGCCCTGCTCGAGAGCCAGTTTCGATTGACAGGTCCTGCGTTCGCACTCGCCTGTGCAGGGCTGCTGGTAGCGGGGGGAGTATCGGGCTGGACCCTCAAGTCGGCGATCACTCCTTCCGGACAGGGGGCGTCCATCGTGCTGACCGACACGGCCGGCCTCTATGCCTCGGCTGCGTTGCGAGGGGCGCTCGACACGCTCCCGAGCACGCAGGTCGCGCGGCTGGCATCGGGCGCTACGATCTCGCCCACGCTCTCGTTCAAGGGCCACGACCACAGGTTCTGCCGCACCTACGTTATCGACACGGGCAACGACGCAAATCTCGCGGGAGTCGCCTGCCGGACCGAGGAAGGGGGCTGGCGCATTCCCATGCAAGTCGAGCTCGCTCGTCCCGGGACTTCGGGCGCCGGACCGCATGTGTCGGCCAACGGCGACGCGTCGAGATCGCCCGCCGTCGAGAAGTTCATCGATAGCGTGATCGACGGGGCTCCCCTGGGTCCTGTCGAGGAAACCGCGGCCATAGCCGGCGGCTGGGTCGGCCGCAACTAGAACTCGGTTGGAGCTCGAGCCATGATCACCTGCTGCATCGAGCTCGACGACATTGGACGACGAGAGGCGCGCCACTTCCGCCCCGCGGGTCAAGCGCCCCTCGCTCAAGTTGACGGTATCGCTGCGTACGCCGCCCCGCACAGGTTGGCGCAGCGTCGCCGTCGCACCGGTGATGGCCTGCGAGCCCTCCAAGGGCCATTGCCGAGATGGAGGTCCGGCTGCAATCCGCACCAAAAGCCCCCGCTTCGGTCGGCAGCGCAGACGGACCTCCCTCGCATTGCTGTCGGATCGGCAATAGTCAGCTCGTGAGCCGGCCTCACCTCACCACGAGGTCTTCCACGAGGACTTGTCGGTGGCCCCGATAGCCATGGGCTCGGGCAACGGTGCGCTGGTATCGCGCGCCACCATGCTCGGGCTGTCTGAGCATGCCTCGGGCGCAAGCACCAGTCCCTGACCATAGATGGGGTCCGGGCCGCTCGGCCCTAGATCCTGAAGCTTGAGCCGCTTAATGAGCTCGGCCTTCGGCAACCTCGACGACTTCAATTGCGGCTGCGAAGCAACGATTGCGGTCACGAAGGGCGCGGCGAAGGAGGTGCCTGTACGATACCCCTCCTTGCCCTTGGGAAGCGCCGTCCAAATCTCAACCCCCGGGGCGGCGAGATCGACGTAGGAGCCGCGGTTGGCGTAGCGGTAGCCGCCCATCTTCCTGTCGACGGCGGTGACGGCGATGACCTGACTGTAGGCTGCCGGATAGGCGGGCGGCGCGGTGGGTCCCTGATTGCCGGCTGCGGCGACGAACACGACGCCCCGCTTCTGCATGGAGGCAATGGCCTTCTCGAACAGGGGATCGCGCGGGCCGGAGAAGCTCATGTTGACGTACTGGACGCCCTGCTCGTCGAGCCAGTTCAAGGCGTTGAGCAGATTGACCGTGCTCGTCGAGGCATTTCCCTGCTCGTCGGTGCTGAAGGCCGCGGCGAGATGGAATTCGGCGTCGGGAACGAGCCCAGGCGTGCCGCTGCCCGAAGTCTCCGCCGAGGAGCGACAGCACGGCCGTGCCGTGCCAATCGCGCGGCGACGCCTTCTCGGAATCGAGGAAGTGGCCGAGTCGCCATTTCAGATTCCGGAACGTTGGATGCGCGATGTCGAAGGACGTATCGATGACGCCTATCTTCGCGCTCTGAGCGCAGGTCTTGAGCGCCGATTTCCAGTGAATGAGCGTCGGACCGAAGCAGCGATCCTTGCCGCACGTATCGCCCGAGCGCGCCCGAGCGTCGTCGTTGCCCTCGCTTCGGCTCTCCGTTCGCGCCCCTTGGGTGTCATAGAACATCCGGTAGACGTAGTTGGGGCTGAATACCTCCGAAGGCATCTGCTGGCTGAGCACCTTCTGTGCGGTGGCGACGTCCATGGTCGCTGGGATCTGCAGACGGCTCAACGTGATATTGAGCCGCGGCAACACCTGTCTCGACGTTTCCCTAAAGCCGAGCTTGGCGATCTGGCCGAGCCTCGCCGCAGGGAGGTTCGTGGCCACCATCTCGCGCGACCTGAACGGTGGCAGGTCATTGAACGCCAAGAGATCCTTAATTGGAGGAGCCCTCTTCGCGTCCTTCTTCGTCTCCGAATCCTTGTCGTCCTTCTTGGCTGTGGTCTTGGGCGCGGTCTCCTGGGCTTTCTTCGTGGAGGCGTTTTGGCCTGACGTTGCCGAGCTCGAGGTGCCGCCGCCTGGGACCGGCGCACTGCCGCCACCACTGCCCGATGCTTGGGAGCCCTGGCCCGTGGAGCTGCCGTCGACCATGGTCGCGGCGATGGAGGACCATGCCGGCAGAGCCTGTGTCGCCGTCTCGGTGCTCTGATATCCTGAGGCGGGCTCAGGTGGAACCTCTGCGACGCTTCCCGGCGGGGGGAGCGGCGCCACAGTTGCGGTCGTTCCCTGCGCCGTTTGACTTTCACCTACGATCGGGGAGGTCCATCGCGTCGGACCATCACCGTCTTGCCTATCTCTCCTGTACTGCCTGTCCTGCCCCGACTGTTCGGGACCAGCGAACGTGGGCGATTCCGTACGCGCCACTGTCGGTTGGGTCGTCGTCAGTTGTGTCGGGGTCTGCTGCTGGGTCTGCAAGTCCGGGACAGTCTGCGATTGCCCTATCCCACCGGTCGGCTGGCTCGAGCCGCTTTGCTGTGCTTCAGTCCGCGCTTGGCGCTCGGCCTCGGCGCGTTGCCTCGCCTCGAGCCTCGCCTGCCGCTCCGCCTGTCTCGCCTCCTCGCGCGCCTTGCGTTCAGCCTCGGCGCGCTGCTGAGCCTCGAGCCTGGCCTGCCGTTCTGCCTCTCGGCCCTGCTCGCGCGCTTCGGCGTCCGCAGCCTTCTGTGCTAGCTCGGCTTCCCTTTGGGCGCGGCGCGCCTCTGCATCAGCCGCCTTCTGTGCTAGCTCGGCTTCCCTCTGGGCGCGGCGCGCCTCCGCGTCCGCCGCCTTCTGTGCCTGCTCCGCCTCCCACTGCTGGCGGCGCGCATTCGCTTCCGCGGCCCTTTGCGCCTGCTCGGCCTCCCTCTGCTGGCGGCGCGCATTCGCTTCCGCGGCCTTCTGCGCTAGCTCGGCTTCTCTTTGCGCGCGGCGCGCCTCCGCTTCCGCCGCCTTGCGGGCTTGCTCGGCTGCCTTCTGCGCCTCGCGGGCTAGCCTTTCCGCTTCTCTCTGCTGCCTTTGCAGTTCCCGCTGGGCTTGCTGCTGCTGCCTTTGAAGCTCCCGCTGCATCTGCTGTTGCTGTCTTTGCAGATCCTTGCTCTGCCATTGGTCGCCGGCGACCGCGCGCTGCGGGAGCACGCTCGCGGCAAGGAGGCCGGCCAAGGCAAAGGCAGCGAGGAAAAGAGCCAGGAGAGATGGAATTAGCAAAAACGGCGCGCCAGCGTGCGCGAGGCCGCAACAAAGGCGGCGCATTCCAGATGCACATACACGCATGACAGTCCCCCCGGCGTTCAACTATCGCGAATTGTTTAAGGCAACGGCACCTCACCCGAACAGTTGTCCACAACTAACTTTGCGTGCGGTCGAGTTGGTCATGAAACGTTCGCACGCCCGCAGCGAATGGTATCTGAGTTTCCCCCGGAAGCGCGACGCCTGCCCCCCAAATTCTGCAATCTGCGCCAAATTTAACCGTCTTGGCTAGGGCGGGATTAACTTGAGGCGCCTACACTTTACGCGAGCGACATAAGTCTACGGACCCGCCATCCCAAGCCTGAGTGATTCTCATGACTATAATCGTTCGCCATCTGGGCAACATCTGGACGGTCGAGATTGACGGCAGATCTGTTGCCGAGGTCGAAACGGAAGCGCTTGCGGAAGCCGTGGTTGCATCCTGGAGACCGAAGCAATCCTGGGTAGCTTCTTGGCGTTTTTGCCGCGAATAGGCGCCACTGCGGCTTTTCGGCTGTCCCCGCAGAAGACCGGCCCATGATTACCGGCTACACGGTCGGGCCACCCTCGATCCCGAAACGTTCCTTGATCTTGGCGAACAAGCTGTCGCGGACCTGCCTGTAGCGGTCGAGCACTTGCTCGCGCTCGCCCTCGCCGGCCGCTGAGGTGGCATCGAACGTCGGCCAATATTCGACATCGGCGGCCATGGTCCGCGTGAGCTCGAGCGCGTGGTGGTGCGCTTCCGGCGAAAGCGTGATGACGAGATCGAAGTCCGCGTCGTCGAGGTCCCTCAGCAGGCGCGGCTCGTGCCCTGACATATCGATGCCGATCTCATCCATCACCGCGACCGCGAAGGGATCGGTCACGCCGGGCCTGACCCCTGCCGAGGAGACGGCAATCCGGCGGCCCAGCATGTGGCCAAGAAGGGCGGCCGCCATCGGCGAGCGCACCGCGTTCATGGTGCATGCGAAGAGCACCGTCCGCGGAGCCTCGCCAACCGGGCACACGAAATCACCCCTTCCAATGGAGCGCGGAGATGAGCGTGAAGAGGCGCCGCGCCGTGTCGAAATCCAATCTGACCTTTCCCTCGAGCCGCTCCATCAGGATGCGGCTCCCTTCGTCGTGCAGCCCGCGCCGCCCCACGTCGATCGCCTGGATGCGCGACGGCTGGGCCGTCCGGATCGCCTGGTAGTAGCTGTCGAGCACCATGAAGTAGTCCTTCATGATGCGCTTGAAGGGCGTGAGCGACAGGTAGTGCGTGACGAGAGGATCGGAATTCGACTTTGCAATCGTGAGCGCCAAGCGGTCCTCGACAAGGCCGATGGTGAGCTTGTAGGGCCCGTCGTCGCGCCCTTCGACGGCGAAGGAGTTTCCGTCGATGAGATCGTAGATCGCGACCTCGCGCTCATGCTCGATATTCGGGTTGCCGCGCGCTATCGAAGCGTCGTCGAGCGAGATCTCGGCGATCCTGTTGCGGCTCTCCTCCGGTGCCCCGGCCGCCTCGCTCATGGGCGCGTGCCCTTGCGTTCGAGCCTGATCTCGACCGAGCGGCGGTGGGCTTCGAGCCCTTCCGCGCGTGCCAAAACCATGGCTTGAGGCGCGACGCGCTCGAGGGACGAGAGCTCGAGCTTCAGAATGGAGGTGCGCTTCATAAAGTCCAAGACGCCGAGGCCGGAGGAGAAGCGGGCGCTACGCGCGGTCGGCAGCACGTGGTTGGAGCCGGCCACGTAGTCGCCGATGACCTCGGGCGTGCACGCGCCGAGGAAGATCGCTCCGGCATTGCGGATCTTGGCCGCGAGCCCCTCCGCGTCGCCGGTCGCGATCTCGAGGTGCTCTGCGGCGATGCGGTCGGCCAGCGCCGGCGCCTCGTCGAGCGAGCGGAGCACGATCACTGCGCCGAAGTCCTGCCAGCTCGCGCCGGCGATGTTTCCGCGCTGAAGCCCCTCGAGCTGACGTGCGACGGCCGCTTCGACGGCGCGCGCGAACGCTTTGTCGTCGGTCATGAGGATCGCTTGCGCGGCCGTGTCGTGCTCGGCCTGCGCCAGGAGATCGGCGGCGATCCAGTCGGGGTCGTTGTCCTTGTCGGCGATGACGAGGACCTCCGAAGGGCCCGCAATGCTGTCGATACCGACCGTGCCGAACACCTGGCGCTTGGCGGCGGCCACATAAGCGTTGCCGGGGCCGACGATTTTGACGACGGGCGCAATCGTCTGCGTGCCGTAAGCCAGCGCCGCCACCGCCTGCGCGCCGCCGACCCTGTAGATCTCGTCGATGCCGGCAATCTGCGCCGCGGCAAGTACGAGAGGATTGAGCTCGCCACCGGGGCAGGGCACGACCATGACGAGGCGCGGCACGCCCGCGATCTTGGCCGGCACCGCATTCATGAGCACCGAGCTCGGATAGGAGGCAAGTCCGCCGGGCACATAGAGGCCGGCCGACTCGACGGCCGTCCACCGGTGGCCGAGCTCGACACCGGCTGCATCGCGATAGCGATCGTCCGTGGGGCGCTGGCGCTCGTGATGATCGGCAATGCGCCCGTGCGCGAAGGAAAGCGCCTCGAGCGTGTCCGCAGGGCAGGCCCGCACGGCTGCCTCCACCTCGGCGGCGCCGACCCTGAGGCCGAGAGCAGCGAGGTCGACGCGATCCAGCTCGCGCGAGAGCTCGATCAGCGCCTCGTCTCCCCTCTCGCGCACGTCGGCGACGATCTTGCGCACGACACCGTCGACCTCGGCGGAGGTCTCGCGCTTTGCCGCTAGGAATTCGGCGAATCCCCTTTCAAATTCGGGATCGCTTGTCGTCAGCCGCTTCGGCATCGCTGGAACCGGGCGCCCTGCGCCCCCTCGTCGGTTGCTCGCCCGGCGCCTGGCCGAGCGCGAAATCTAGGCCTTGTCGTCATCGACGTGCTCGGGCTTGTGCCGCGTCACCCAGGCCGCTCCCAGATCCTTGAGCTCGGCCTCGATGCATTCGACATCGAGGCGAACCGCGCCCCCGCCGGAAAACCGCAGAGTAATTACTCCCCCGGGAGGGTCGCCGGGCTCGAACGTGAGCGCCAGCACCGCGAGCGGCGCCGAGCTGTCGGCCAGATCAATGCCCGAGATCTTTGCGCCGAGCACCCGCTCGAGCCTCAGTCCCGCGCGCCGGCGCCGGAACGGGTCGCGTGCTCCCTTCTCGCGCAGTGCGCTATCCCAATCGAAACGGTTGGCGACGAGCGCGAAGCGGTGCTCGCGGGCGAGGTAGGCCATGTCGCCGACTTGCAGCACCGCATCCTGGAGGTGGGCCGACAGCACCGCGAGATCCTCGGCGTCGAGGGCGATGAGCTTCAGGTCCTTCATCGATGCGGCGGCCTCACGGATTTAGAGCAGGCTCGGGCGTGCCGCGAGTGATAGCGGGAGGGCCCGCGCCATGCAACAGACGCTGCCTCGGTTCGCGAAACGCCCTTAACCTTCCTCTCTCGACGGGCGGTCAGCGCAGGGTGAGCTCCGCCACCCCGACCGCGAGATTGAGGCCCGTTTGCCCCTGGACGCTCACCGGCTGGAGGACGATCGATTTGTCCGAGCCGCCGACGAGAACGTTCGCACCGACACCGATTCCAAACGAGGCATCGGCGGTCGCTCCAAAATAATTGCCGGCAATCGCCTTCGGGTTCAACGCGTCCGAGCTCGCGAGCACGGTCCAGACCATGATCATCCCCTCGGTGATGCCGATGTCGAGACCGATCTTGGTGATGGTCGCCTGGTAGGGTTGTCCGGGCTTGCCGCTAGCCGGCGCGTAGTTGCAGCTATAGGTCGCCTTCGAGCCGAGAACGAGCCCTATCTCCTCGCCCCCTTTGCAGGTCAGCGTGCCGACCTTGATCTTGGCTTGCGCGAAAGCTGCGGTCGCCGTCCCGGCGAGCAGCAGCGCTGCGGCGCAGGCGATGATTTTCGATGGCATTGGTTCGACCTCCCGATCCTCAATTCACGCCGCGGGAGGAGAGTTGAGGACAAAGTGTGGCCGGCACATGACAGAAATCAAGCGAGCCGCCTTCAGCGGTAACCCGCCACGACCGCGGCACGCTCGGCGATGACACGTGCGTTGTCGCTCGCCTGGTCGCCGGCGGGGACGCCGCGCACGAGGACCGCCGGATTTGACCAGATCGGCAGGCGCGGGCAGCCGTCGCAGCTGTCCTTGTAGCTCATCATCGTCCGCCACTTGGTGCCATTGACGAAGCCGTGGCCGAACGGAAACGGGGACATGCTGTCGTCGAGCGCCAAATCGTGGCGGGCCCCGATGATGTGGCCGATCTCGTGGGCGAGGGAGTACATCGTCGCGGCGCACTCATGGTGAACGACGGCGAACGCCCGATCCGGGGGCGGCGCCACGCCGGCCGATAAGCCGCACCCCTGAGGGTCATGGACGATCAGTAAACCGACGTCCGCATGGTACTGGTCGCGCAGGGCGTGCACCTCCTCCATGTACCCGTCGCCCTTGTCGGCGAACCGGAACACATGGTCGAAATGGCTTCCGTCCTCGACGTAGCCGGTCTCGTAGCTATGGACGACCTTGAGCTGGACGTGGCCGAGGCCGCTGTTGCGGAGCGATTGGTTGGCCTCCTCGATGGCGAGCGCAATCAGGTCCTTGGCAATATCGCTGTAGTGGCTCGCGGCCTGCTTCGTAAAGGCGACGATGAGCGTGATCGCGACCGGCTGCGGGGTGTCTCCGGTCTTCGCCGGCGGCGGCAGGATGAAAGCAAGCTTTTCTCCGGTCGAGCTCGGAGAGCCCGTGGCGGACGCATCGGCCCCCTTGTCGTTGAGGGGCGCATCCTCGAGGTCCTTGGTGTCGCCGCGCTGCGGCGTGCCGCCGTCCTTCTCGTCTGTGCTCGGGCTCTTCTCGTGACGCAGCTCGCTCGCGTCTCCCTTGCGGTAGAGTGGGTCCTCCTTCATGTGCATCTTCTTCATCAGCTTCTTGCCCATGGGGGCGTGCTCCGGAGGCAGGCCCTCCGACGACATCTCGACCACTCCGTGCATATCGCCGCCCATGGGCTTCACGGCAAACATGTGCCCTTTGTAGTTTACGGTACCGCTGAGGCGGCCGTCCGGCCACCACAGGAGGGTGACCATCTCGTCGGTCTCCTCGATGATCCCGTGCCAGATGTAGCCGTCGTCGGTCTTGATGACGCTCGTGCGGCGCGCCGTGACCTTCGTCGTCTTATTCAGCGGAAGGACGAGGGTCGGCGCGGGCTCGCCTTCCGTGGCGCCATGCATGCCCTTGGTCAGCGCGTATTCGACCGTGCTTGCGGAGGGGAGCGCCATCATCATCACTCCCATCGTGGCTTTCGAGTCCATCGCCTGATGCATCATGTCCTTTTGCGCCGTCGTCATCTCCGCGCCAGGCGGCATCGAGGTCATCATCGTGTTCCAGCTTTCGTCGAGCTCGCGCACGGTGACGCCCTTGGCGCTCGCGGCCGACTTGAGCGCAGGCACGCGCTCCCTCGCCACCGACCACATCTCGGACTTCGTCATCTCGAGCGCTTCGCCGGTTGCGTCGCCGGCGATCTCGCGCAGCGCCTTATACTCGGCGCTGCCGCTCTCCGGCAGGTTCGAAAGGATGAGTCCGACGCGCTCCGCGCCATCCACGGCACGCGCGGGAGCCATGGGCCACAGGAAGATGATCCCGGCACCCATGGCCAGCAGGAGAGCGGCAGCGAGTTTCAGGCGATGGACGGCTGACATGGCTTCATTCCCGGTGGGGCTGCGACGGCTTGGAAAGCAATAGGCTCCCCGGCTCGAAAGCCGAGGAGCCCCGGACTCTCGACAGCACGTGGCTTACTTCTTGGCGCTCATGTCGGCGAGGATCTTGTCCCAAACGCCGTACGGCGAGAAGCTATCGCCGGCCTTGCACGAGTCATACGCGCCGAGCGACTTGCGGACGTAATCGCCCAATTCGGGGCCGCTCATCTTGCTGATATGAGCGGACATCTTTCCGAGGAAGTCCTTGAAGCCGGCGTCGCAATCCTCTTTGGCGAAAGCGGGCGTGGCGCCAACAACGAGCAGGGCCGCGAGAGCGGCAGCTGACAGCTTGGTCATCGTAGTCTCCTATGGGTCATTGATCTCCCGCAGCGCTTTGCATCGGAGCCGTGGACGCTGCGGTTGACGAGGACCGTATCGGCGGCGAGGAGCGATCTGAAATGCCGATTGAATCTTATTTCGATAGCCGCCGGCTATGTAACTTTTGCCGGATCGGCACGTATCTCACCCTCTGGAGATAGGCCCACTTCGAGGCGGTTCTCGAGCCATTGCCAGTCGCCTCGGCACGAGCGAAAGCGGCGCTTTTCCTGATGCTTTTGAAGGCGCTTGGCGCGCTTGGTTAACGGCGGCGCCCCGGGCTATTCGCTGGCCTCGTCCTCATCGCCGTGGCCGTCGGTCCCGCCGCGCCTAAGATAGCCGTTGGCTAAGGAAATGTCGAAGCCGGCCGCCTCGTCGACGGCCGCCTCCCTCACCTTCTTGACCTCGTCGCGATCCGCTTCGCCGAGCTTGAACCGCTCCGCAAACTGAAAGGCGACGATTCCATTGCCCGATGGGTGGCGCGCGTACTTGAAGACGTTGAACTCGACCACGTCGGAGCTTTCCTCGCCCGTCATGAAGTCGATGATGACCTCTCCGGTCGTCGGGTTCTCGATCATCGCAAAGCGCGCCGAGGGGTCGCGCTGCCTGAGCATGGCGGCGAGCCCGTGGGCGGCCTCTTTCGGAGTCCCCTTGAGATCGGGAAAGCGGTGGAACGCGACGAGCTTCTGCCAACTCTCGATCGCGTCGCCGTCGCGAACGAGCTCGACCAGGGAGTTGCCCACCTCGCGCACGTCCCTGTGGGCGACGGCATAGTCCTCGCCGCCGAAGCTGACCGGCTCGTCGGCGTGGGCTCCCGAGGCCGCGAGAACGGCCGCTGCAGCGATTGCCCGCAAGATCGACCAGGACTTCATCCGTTCCCCCCGCACCTCCCGGCCGCTTGCTCCATCACCCGGTCGTGATGCGCTCGATGCGCGCTCCGCAGCGGGCGAGCTTCTCCTCGAGGCGCTCGAAGCCGCGGTCGAGATGGTAAACGCGGTTGATCATCGTCTCGCCCTCGGCCATGAGCCCGGCGATGACGAGGCTGACCGAGGCCCTGAGGTCGGTCGCCATGACGGGAGCGCCGCGCAGCGCTCGGACGCCCTTGATCGTCGCGGCATCGCCGTGGAGCTGTATGTCGGCGCCGAGGCGGGCGAGCTCCTGAACGTGCATGAAGCGGTTCTCGAAGATCGTCTCGCGAATGACGCTTGTGCCGTGCGCTCTCGACATGAGCGCCATGAGCTGCGCCTGGAGGTCGGTCGGAAAGCCCGGGAACGGCTGGGTCTCGACCGCCACCGGCTCGAGATGATTGCCGTTGCGGGCCACGCGAACGCCGCCGTTCATGTCCATGACTGTCGCGCCCGTTTTTTCAAGCACGTCGAGCGCTGTGGCCAGAAGCTCGCGCCGCGCGCCCTCGAGCACGACATCGCCGCCGGTCGCCGCGACCGCGAACGCGAACGTGCCGGTCTCGATGCGGTCGGGAAGAACCGCGTGCACGGCGCCCTCGAGCCGGTCGCGGCCGCCGACGCGCAACGTCGACGTGCCGATGCCCTCGATCCGCGCGCCCATCTTGACGAGGCATTGCGCGACGTCACCGACCTCGGGCTCGCGCGCGGCGTTCTCGATCAGCGTCTCGCCCTTGGCGAGGGAAGCGGCGAGCAGCACGTTGTGGGTCGCGCCGACCGAGACCTTGGGAAAAATGATATGGGCGCCGTGAAGCCCCTTGGGGGCACGGGCGATCACATAGCCCCCATCGATGTCGATCTCGGCCCCGAGCGCCTTGATCCCCATGAGATGGAGATCGACGGGACGCGTGCCGATGGCGCAGCCCCCCGGCAGCGACACGCGCGCTTCCCTCATGCGCGCGACGAGCGGCCCGAGCACCCAGAAGCTCGCCCGCATGCGAGAGACCATCTCGTAGGGCGCGCAGGTGTCGACGATATCGCGGGCCGTCAGGTGGAACGTCTCGCCGAGATGCGGGCTCGCGCCCGGCCGCTTGCCGTCGACGGCGAGGTCGACACCGTGGTTTCTGAGGATGCGCGCGAGCAGGTTGACGTCGGCGAGGTTGGGGACGTTCTTCAGCGTGAGGCGGTCGGGCGTGAGCAAGCTCGCGATCATGAGCGGCAGCGCCGCGTTCTTTGCTCCGGAGATGGGGATGCGGCCTTGGAGCCGCTCGCCGCCGGTGATCTTGATGCGATCCATGCGCTTTCCGATTGCTGTTGGCGCGTCCACTTGGGTTCGCGAGAGCGGGGACGGCGGGGCCAGATCAATAGGGGGTGACCGCCACCCCCGCAATAGGCGCCGCGCAGGGCATCCTCAGTGGTCTTGGTCGTCCCGCCCGTTCTCCGATGCCGCGACTCGCGAATCGCTTTCGCTCGAGCTCGCGGCCTCGCCCTCGTGCGGCTCGTCCTCATGTCGCGCGCGCTCGCGCGCAAGCGCCTTGCGTTTCAAGAGGTTGGCCCTGAGCTCGGCGGCCAACCGCTGTCGCCGGTCCTCGGCCGCTCCCGTTCCCTTGCGCTGCATGGCCTCCTCCGGCCGGCCCTGGTGCGGGCGGGGGGACTCGAACCCCCACAGGCCTTGCGGCCCTACGGATTTTCGTACCAGCTACGGCTTTCGCCGCCCTCGCCGGAAGCCTCAAGCCTCCTGGCGGGTTCGTGGTCTGGACTATCCCTTCACCGTGCTCCCGCCCGGAAGGCGGAGGTTAGGTGCTGCCCGTCTAGTCTCTACACCTTCCCTGGAGGGCTCATTGCCCCGGGGCTTGGCTCGGGATCGCCATGTGAAAGGTTTTCCCGAATTTGAGCAGTTCTGCATCCCGGGTTTCCCCGCGAGCACTCAAGCCGTTCTCAAGTCCGTTGCGTCTACCGGTTCCGCCACGCCCGCGTCAGCCCGGCGCTGAAGCTATAGGGCGGCGGGCGGCTGAAGACAATCTTCGGCCGTGCCGGATCACGCCCAAGAGCAGAAGATAGAGCGTGGCGGCATTGAGGACATGCCAGAGGAAATGCGTGCCGAGACGGCCGGTGCGATCGCACATTTCGAGATCCAGCGTTCGAAACGTCATGGAAAGGAAAAAGGCCGCCGACGCGCCGGTGAGGTAGCCCCATGCCGGGTGACGTTCGAAGGCGAGCGCGGCGGCGATCAGCGCGAGGGCGAGGAATGCCGGGACGTAGGCGATCGTGCCGTTCAAGCAGCGCGCGCCAGCCCTTGCGGTGATGGGCAGAAGGCCCGGGGCGCAATTGATGGTGCCTGCGAAGTGCACGATGAGATAGAAGGCCGTGACGAAGACGGCGACCAATAGCCAATGCAGGCCGACGAGCCGTCTCAAGGCATAGGCGAAATAGGCGAGCATGAAGACGACGATCGGCCCCCAGTCGGCGAGTTGGGCCCAGCGCGTGGCAAAGGTGTGAAAGAGAAAGCTTCCAATACCGATGACGTAGACGAGCGCGATGAGCCCTGCTTCGGCGATGCCTACGGCCCTCTTGGGCTGGCGCAGGAATTCTACCGTCGCGAGCACGGCGGCGATAATGAAAGCGGTGTTGGTCAGCGCATTGAGCGGCTCGGCCCAGAAAGCCGGGTTATGCCCCCGCTCGCAGTAGTTGAAGATCTGCTCGGCCCAGTCCATTCAATCCGACCTTATCGCCAGAGGGCACGGTAGCACTGCCGGCGCCTCAATTGTCGGAAGCCCGTCGCTGCTCGGGTGCCAAGAGCGCCTTTGCTTTCTGCATCAGAGAGAGAAGCTCGTCCGGCGCCTTGATGTCGATGGAGTGTGGATATTCGGGGTCGGCGCCGCGGATCGAGGACTGAATGTTGCCCTCGGCGTCGAAGAAGATCGTGCGCGGCACATACGTCCCGTCAGGCGAAAAGGCGCCGTTCGCCTCGGTGTCCTTGTCGACGTCGATCAGAACCATGACGAAGCTCTTCGAGGCCTCGACAATGCGCGGGTCCTTGAACACTTGCCGGTACTGGCGGCACGAGGGGCACCAAGTCGCCTGGAACAGCATGATGACGGGCCTGCCGGTCTTGGTCGCTTCGGGGATGCCCGACGCAATGTCGCGCCAGACGATCTCGGCTCCGTTCCAAAACTCGGCGTGCTCGGGGGCCCGCGCGGCCGCGGGCGCCGCAAGGAGGCAAAGGGCAAGGGCGATCGACAGGAAATTTTGCATGGACTTCACCGGACTCGCGGGGGGTGCGCTTCTTCTCCCTCGTCTACGGCGCCAAGGCAAGCTGGATCAGGCGAATTCGACGGTGGATCGTAGCCTACTCTCTGGACGCAACGGCATCGAGTAAGCGGCGCGTCTCATCTGCGAGGACCGGTACTTTTTCAAGCACAGCTTGCCAAACGATGTCGTTATCCAATCCATCGTAACCATGTGCAATGATGTTGCGAAAGGCGATGATACGGCGATGCTCGCTGATCTGTTTCACTAGCATGGGATCAAGCACCTCCAAGCGCCGCACAGCCTCGCCGAGAATTTCGAGTTGCCGCTCAACTGCGGAGCGAAGCATAAGATCGTCATCATAGTCGGCGCGCGACTTGCCTTGCACAAACTGATCGATGGCCGCCGCCGCTGCAAGTAATGTCAGCCAGCAGCTTTTCCGGTCTATGGGCCATAGATCAGTTGCCGCTGCTTTTCGATTTCGCGAACGAGGTAAGAGTTCCTCAGCGACCCCGTGGTAACGAGATCGACCGGTCGGCCGAAAATTTCCTCAAGGCGCTCGAGCAGACCGAAGTAGTTGTCGAAGGCTTTCTCTTTCGCCTTGTCCGTGAAGGTCACGAGAAAATCGAGATCGCTCGTATCTTCGCTGAAGCGTCCGGTGGCGGCCGAGCCAAACAGCTCCAGCTTTTCGACGCCGAACTGTCGGCATGCGAGCTCAAGTTCCGGGTTGCGTGCGCGAAGAAGGGGGTGCATGGCAATCTCCACGCGGCAGGATACACCATGCTCCAGGGGCTGAGGAGCACCTGCGTCTCGGACGCTTAACTCTTCTTCTCCGGCACGACGACGCGGATCGAAAGCTCGCGCAGCTGTTTCGGCGTGGCTTCCGAGGGCGCCCCCATGAGCAGGTCGACCGCCTGCTGGTTCATCGGGAAGAGCGCGACCTCGCGCACCGTCTTGCCGTCGGTGAGCAGCATCACCATGCGCTCGATCCCTGCCGCCATGCCCCCGTGTGGAGGCGCGCCGTACTGGAACGCGCGGTAGAGTCCGCCGAAGCGCGCTTCGACCTCGGCGCGGCCGAGGCCGGTGATCTCGAACGCCTTGACCATCGTCTCGGGCAGGTGGTTGCGCACCGACCCCGATGCGATCTCGTAGCCGTTGCAGACGACATCGTACTGGTTGGCCTTGAGGGCCAGGATGGCGTCACGTCCCTCTTTCTCGGCAGCCTCCAGCGCCTCGCGCCCGCCCTTCGGCATCGAGAACGGGTTGTGCGAGAAGTCGATCTTCTTTTCCTCCTCGTTCCACTCGTAGAACGGGAAATCGACGATCCAGGCGAGGGCAAAGCGCTTCTCGTCGACGAGATTTAGCTCTTGGCCGATTTTGTCGCGCGCGGCGCCCGCGAATTTGTAGAAGTTCGCAGGATTTCCGGCGACGAAAAACACGGCGTCGCCGACCTTGAGGCTGAGCTGGGTTTGGATCGCGCCGGCGCGCTCCGCCCCAACGTTTTTTGCGACCGGACCCGCTCCGGCCGGGCCTTCCTCTTCTCGCCAGAAGATGTAAGCAAGTCCCGGCTGGCCCTCGCCCTGCGCCCAGGAATTCATGCGATCGCAAAATGCACGGCTCCCGCCCGTCGGCGCTGGGATCGCCCACACGCGCACCTTGGGGTCCTTCTCGATCATGCCGGCGAAGATCTTGAACCCCGAGCCGCGGAAATGCTCGGTGACATCCTGCATCTCGATCGGGTTGCGCAGATCGGGCTTGTCGGTGCCGTACTTCAAGATCGCGGTCTCGTAAGGAATGCGCGGCCAGCCCTTGGTCACCGGCCTCCCGCCGCCGAACTCCTCGAACAGCCCGGTGAGGATCGGCTCCATGGTCGCGAACACGTCGTCCTGCTCGACGAAGCTCATCTCGACGTCGAGCTGGTAGAACTCGCCGGGCAGCCGGTCGGCGCGCGGGTCCTCGTCGCGGAAGCAGGGCGCGATCTGGAAATAGCGGTCGAAGCCCGACACCATGAGCAACTGCTTGTACTGCTGGGGCGCCTGGGGAAGGGCGTAGAACTTCCCCGGGTGGATGCGCGAGGGAACGAGAAAATCGCGCGCGCCCTCAGGCGAGGAGGCGGTCAGGATCGGCGTCGGGAACTCGTTGAAGCCCGCCTCGTGCATGCGCCGGCGGATCGAGCGCGTGATCTCGAGCCGCTTCATGATGATGCCATGCAGCGTCTCGCGGCGGAGATCGAGGAAGCGGTAGGTGAGTCGCAGATCCTCCGGATAGTCGGGCTCGCCGAATACGGGGACCGGCAGCTCCTTCGCTGGCGACAGCACCTCGATCTCGGTGGCGAAGATCTCGACCTCGCCCGTCGCAAGGTCGGGATTGACGGTGCCCTCGGGGCGCGCGCGGACCTTGCCGTCGACGCGGATGACCCACTCGGACCGTACCGTCTCGGCGGTCTTGAATGCGGGGCTCTCGGGATCGGCCACGACCTGGGTCAGGCCGTAATGGTCCCTCAAGTCTATGAACAGGAGGCCGCCGTGGTCGCGCACGCGGTGCACCCAGCCCGACAGGCGGACCGTCCTCCCCACGTCGCCCGAGCGCAATGCGCCGCAGGTGTGCGAGCGATAGCGGTGAAGTCCCGTTTCGCTGCCCGCCTCCCCCCCGCCTCTTGCTTCACGTCCCGCCATCGTCTCGTCCCGCCGCAATTCGGATCAGGGGCGGAAAAGCGCATGAGGTCCCCCCAAAGTCAAGGATCGGCGTCCCTCCAATCCCGCTCGCCGGAATGGAGGCGCCCGCCGGTCGATTGCGGCAAAATTTGTGGAGTTGTGCCGGTTAAGCGAGGACGGCCAGGAGCCACAGGACGACGGAGGCGCAGAAGATGCCGGCGCTGAGCTTCAGCTTGCGGTCCACGTCGCGGAATTGGCGCTCCAGCGCGCCTAATTCCGTCAATCTAATGCTGACCAATTCAAGGCTGTTATAGGCATGATAATTGCCGCCACTTTTGCCGTCGATTTTCTCGACGCGCTCCCTGATATCCTTGCAACGCCGCAAAGCTTCATCCAATTTGGCAGCATTTGCGCGCTGCTCGGTTTCCTGAAAAGCAGAAAATCGGTAATTGCGATCCGAATCCTCGCGCAATTCCGCTATTTTCGCCTTGAGGCTCCCGAGCTCGCGCGTGAGGCCTCCGATTTCTATGTGGATCTGGTCGAGCTTTATCGCCATGTCGGCGACGAAGGCATCACGGGCGATGAGCTGCACCGCCGGGGCAGCCCCTAAACGTTGAAACTCCACACGTTCCACCGCGTCAGGACGCACCGTGGGCAGATTGCTCTGTTTTCGTTCCGGTACGCGGACATCCAACACGCCCAGCAACTCCCTCTCTACCCGCTCACAACAAGCGGCTCGTCGCAATGCTTCCGCGAGACAAGAATACCCGCTTTCGGGCAAGCAGCCCGAATTTCTGGATAAGGGCTTTGCGAACTCTTTTGCAGCCCCGCCGTGCTGGGAATAGCCGCCGCAACCATCGGCCATCCCAACTCACGGAACCGCGCCCGCTTGGCGCCCGTCAAGTTTGTCTCGAAGGCCTTATTCATACATGATCGAGCGGAGCTTGGCTAGATGTGCAGCCCATGAATTTGCCAAATCTTTTTTGGTGATTACTCACGTGCCCGTGTTGACGGGGCGGCGGGGCTGCTCCCCGGTCCACCCAACCGAGGCTTGCAACAAGGGTGGGCCCGTGACAGTGATGGCGCGCCCCAAGCCCGAATCGGTTCCAAAGGACGGTCTCTTGCAACTTTCGATCGTCATCCCGGTCTTCAACGAGGAGGACTGCATCGGGCCGCTTCTCAAGGAGATCGCGGCGAAGACGCAAGACCTTCCCGTGCTCGAGGTCATCGTCGTCGACGACGGCAGCTCGGACGCAACCGCGCAAGCCGTCCTTGCCGAAAAGGGGGCAACGAAGGGCCTTCGCCTCATCAGCCACAAGAGCCGGCGCGGGCAGAGCACGGCCACGCTGACGGGAATTTCCCGCGCCAACGGCGACCTTATCGTTACCCTCGACGGCGACGGGCAGAACGACCCCGGCGACATCCGCCTCCTCTTCGAGGCTTACCGCTCCGCCGCCGACCGCCTGGGGCCGCGAATATTGGTGGCCGGCCAGCGCAAGAAGCGGCGCGACACGGCGCTCCGCCGCGTCTCGTCACGGGTCGCGAACACCGTTCGAGCCTGGATCCTGGACGATGGCGTCCGCGACACGGGATGCAGCCTGAAGCTTTTCCGCCGCAGCGATTTTGTCGCGTTGCCGTTCTTCAATCACATTCATCGCTTTATACCGGCTCTTATGAAGGCAACCGGGGTCCGGCTCGTCCTCGTCGACGTATCTCACCGGCCACGGGAGCGGGGAACTTCCAAATACGGTATGTGGGACCGGCTGTGGGTCGGCATTCACGATCTCGTCGGAGTAAGCTGGCTCATCTCCCGCATCACGGCGGACGTCGAAGTCGAGGAGAAATGATCCCGTGTCGATTGGCAGCAGTCTAACCCCTGAGCACTTCTGGCTCGCGCTCGGTTTTCTCGGCCAAGGCCTCTTCTCCATGCGCTTTCTCGTGCAGTGGATCGCATCGGAGAAGAAGGGCGAGAGCATCGTCCCGATCGCCTTCTGGTACTTCAGCATCGGCGGCGGGATGCTTCTGCTCATGTACTCGCTCTGGCGGCTCGACCCGGTATTCATCATCGGGCAATTCACGGGCCTCTTCATCTACAGCCGCAATCTCTACCTGATCCATCGGCTGCAGGCCCGGAACGCTGCCGCGGGCTAGACCTTGCGCAGCTACCTTCTTGGAGGGGCCAGTCTCTCGGCGCAAAACGGGCGCTACCCTGCGCCCCCGTCCTCTGGATCGGCGCGATGGCCGCCATGGTCGCGACGCTGCCGCTGCTCCCCGTCGACGAGACCCGCTAACTGACGGTGGCCCTTCGAGATCGTCCGCACCAAGGACCCGAAAAGCTGGTTCGATCGGCATAGGAACGGCACCGCGATCGTCCGTGCGCACCCCCCATCGACTCGCCCGAATTCGCTCTCGTGCACACCCAAGTCTTCAGGAGCGGCCGGCACTTCTCGGTCATCCGCCTCAAGCAGGCGGCCTCGGCCGTGCCCGAATTTCGCCACGCGACCCCACGACAGGGCGAAAAGCCTGGGCTATAAGTCGGCCAGCATGCACGTCATCACCTCGACCACGAACCTCATCGACACCTGCGCCCGCCTCGCCGACAACGACTTCGTCGCGGTCGACACCGAGTTCATGCGCGAGCAGACATTCTGGCCGGAGCTGTGCCTCATCCAGCTTGCCGGGCCGAGCCACGAGGCGGTCGTCGACCCCCTGGCGGACGGCCTCGACCTCGAGCCGTTCTACGGTCTCATGGCGGACGAGCGCGTCACCAAGGTCTTTCACGCCGCCCGCCAGGACATAGAGATCGTTTACACGGAGGCGGGCCTCATCCCCAAGCCCGTGTTCGACACCCAGGTCGCCGCCATGGTGTGCGGCTTCGGCGAGAGCGTGAGCTACGTCAATCTCGTCAAGAAGATCACCGACCACGACCTCGACAAGTCCTCGCGCTTCACCGACTGGAGCCGCCGGCCGCTGACCGACCGCCAGCTCACCTACGCGCTCGGCGACGTGACCCACCTGCGCGACATCTACCGCCATCTCAAGGCCGAGCTCGAGGCGACGAACCGCGCCTCCTGGCTCGACGAGGAGATGGCCGAGCTCACCAATCCCGCGACCTACGAGACGCATCCCGAGGAGGCCTGGCAACGCCTCAAGATGCGCGTCAAGAACCGCCGCTCGCTCGCCGTCCTCATCGAGCTCGCAGCCTGGCGCGAGCGTCTTGCGCAGGCCCAGGACGTGCCGCGCGGGCGCATCCTGCGCGACGAGGCACTCTACGACATCGCCAATCAGGCGCCGACGAGCCCAGAGCAGCTCTCGACGCTCAGGACGCTGAGCGACGGCTTCGCGCGCTCGCAGCGGGCGCGCGAGATCGTCGAGGCGGTGAAGCGCGGGCTCGAGCGGGACGTAAAGTCGCTGCCGCAGCTCAACCACAGCCAGCCGCTCTCGGCGCAGGCGACGGCCATTGTCGAGCTCCTGAAGGTGCTGCTCAAGGCGGCAGCGGCCCGTAACAGGGTCGCGCCCCGCTTGATCGCCGACGCGACCGATCTCGAACGCATCGCCGCCGAGACTGAACCCGACGTGCCGGCGTTGAAGGGGTGGCGGCGCCAGCTCTTCGGCGAGGATGCCCTCAAGCTCAAGCGCGGCGAGCTGGCGCTGACGCTGGTCAAGGGCGAGGTCGTGGCCATCGACGCCAAGCCCTCACGCGTTCCCGAACAGTCCGAGCTCGCGAAGTAGCGCCGGCGAGCCCCGCCCGGAGTTGTTACCCGCCGCGGCCGGGGTCGTAGCGGTGCTTCTTGCGCCACTCGGTGAGGAAATAGGACAAGCTCTCGTCGATGGTGTCGGGCAGCATGATGCGCACGGTGACGAGCTCGTCACCCGTTGCGCCCGTCGTCGTATTGCGCACGCCCTTGCCCTTGAGGCGCAGCACCTGGCCCGAGCTAGTCCCCTTGGGGATCGTGAGCTGCACGCGCCCGGAAACGGTCGGGACCTCGACCTTGGCGCCGAGCACCGCTTCGTCGATCGTTATCGGCAGCTCGACCAGGATGTCGTCGCCTTGGCGCCTGAACTCGCGATGGGGCCGCACGTGCACCTCGACGAGGGCATCGCCGTGGTCGCCGGAGCCGAGACCCGGGAGGCCCTTCCCGCGCAGGCGGAGCACCTGCCCGTCGCCAACGCCCTCCGGGACCACGAGGTCGAGCGTGCCCCCTTCCGGCATCGTCACACGCTTCCTCGCGCCCTGTACCGCCTCGATGAAGTCGATCTCTAGCGTATAACGCACGTCGCGCCCGCGAACCGAGAACCCGGCGCCGCGAGCGCCTCGTCCCCCCATCGAGCCCGAAAAGAAGTCGGAAAATACCTCGCCGAAGTCCTCGAACAGCGGCCCGCGCCCGCGCGCACCGGCGCCGGCGTGCTCGCGTGCCGAATAGCGGCGCGGCTCGCCGGTAGCATCGATCTCTCCGCGGTCGAACTGCCGGCGGCGAACCGGATCGCCAAGGATATCGTGCGCCGCCGTCACCTTCTTGAACCGGTCCTCGGCGGCCCGCGACGGGTTGACGTCGGGGTGCAGCTCCTTGACGAGCTTGAGATAGGCGCGCCGAATCTCCTCCTCCGAGGCAGCCCGCGGCACGCCCAGGATCTCATAGGGGTCGTCGGCCATCGAATCGCAGGTCCTCAAGCTTGGCGAAGCGCACAATAATCTCAGTGTAGCAGGAATTAAGGCAGGATGCGCCCCGTCCACGCCGCCGTGCCGGGTCAGGCCGTGATTCGCACCTCGGGAACGCGCTCGAGCAGCTCGGCCAGCGTATCGAGCCGCCGGCGCAACCGCTCGCCGTCGAGGGCGGCGTGGCGCTTGGGGATCTCGAGCAGAAGCTTTCCGTTTTCATAGCCGATCCGCGTCTCGTCGATGACGCCGGGCATGCCAATCGAGAGCATATGGGCCGTCCGCACGGCTGCGCCGACGAGGCGCGCCCGCTTTTGCGATCGCTTGCTGACGGCTGCCTTGAGCCGCTCCGAAAGATCGTCGGCGCCGACGTGGTCGGGCCCGACGTGCCGGTAATAGACGGAGAGGGCGAGAAAAATCCGGCCCGGGTGATCGATGCCGGCAAGCCCCGCGTGGGCGATGATATTGAGGCTCTGCTCGCCGCGATAGTCGGGATGCGCCCGCCAGCCGATGTCGGAGATGAGGCACGCCGCATGCCGAAGCCGGCGCTCCTCGTTGCTTTCGCGTGGTCCGGCGTTCTCGAACAGCGGGTCGGTCCAGGCGCAAAGCTCGCGCGCGTGGGCAAGCGAGCGAGACCTCGTCCGCGCGAGCTCCTCGCAAAAGCAGATGAGGGGGTCCTTGACGCGCTCGTACGGGGGCAGCAGGCTGAACAGCAGGCCTTCGCGAATGCCGAAAACCGAGAATACGACCTCCGAGGGAGCAAGCGCCTCGAGGAGGCGCTCGAGCACGAGGGCGCCGTAGGGAAGCACCTCGCGCCGGGCCCTTGCGATCTCCTCGATGCCGGGCAAGCTCGACAGCTTCCGCGTCCGCCGTACCATCTGGCAGAACTCGATCGCCTCGCGGGTCGGAATCGAGTAGCCGTGCATGACCCTCAGCGGATAGTTAACGTGCTCCATGTGCAGCTTTGCGAGCGCCCGCCACGTCCCGCCGACCGCATAGAAGGGGCGTCCGCGGCCCTTGGCCAGCCAATTGATGCGGGCGATCGCCTCGTCGACGATCGGAAGCGCCCGCTCGATTCTCTCGCCCGTCTGATCGATGAGCCGCAGGCCGCCGAGCGGGAGCGTGGAGGCGTCGTTGAGCTGGTCCTTGTAGATGTCGATGATCTCGAGGCTTCCACCGCCGAGGTCGCCGGCCAGACCATCCGCATCGACGAAGCCCATGCGGATCCCCTGGGCGGCGAGCTCCGCTTCCTTCTCGCCCGACAGGACCTCGATCTTGAGCCCGCAGGCAGCCTCGGCGCGCGCGATGAAGTCTCGCCCGTCCGCTGCCTCGCGCACGGCGGCGGTAGCGATGGCGAGCATATTCTTGACTTTGAGGACGCGCGCAATGGCATGGAAGCGCGTCAACGCCTCGAGCGCCTTGGCGACGCTCTCGGGACCGAGCCGCCCCGTGGTCGCGACCGCACGCCCGAGCCCGCACAGCACCTTCTCGTTAAAGAGAGGGGTCGCGGCCCTCACCGCGCCCTCGTAGACGACGAGGCGCACGGAGTTTGAACCAATATCTATGACACCGAGCGGCTCGAGGTCGTTTGACCCATTTCGCCCGCCGAAGACCTGCGCCAAGCTTGCCACGAATATCCTTGCTCAGTCCTTGGGCAGAAGAGTGAAGCGGGGCGGAAAGTTCTCCTTCAGCGCCTGACCGCGTCCCGAGAGGCTCGGATTGGTCATGAAATACATGTGCGCGTTGAAGGGCTCTTCTCCCGCGGCGGGATTGATGCGTTCGGACGAGCCGTCCGCCATGATCCGCCAGCTCTGCTGGTTGTCCTTGAGGTTCGCGACCATGATCTGATTCAATACCTGCTCGTGAACCGTGGGGTTCCTGACCGGCACCATGGCCTCGACCCGGCGGTCGAGATTGCGGGGCATCATATCGGCCGAGCTGATGTATACGGCGGCCTTGGGGGAGGGCAAGACCTGCCCGTTGCCAAAACAGTAAATGCGGGCGTGCTCGAGGAAGCGCCCGACGATGCTCTTGACCCGGATGTTATCCGAAAGGCCGGGGATGCCGGGCCGCAGGCAGCAGACGCCGCGCACCACGAGGTCGATATCGACGCCGGCCTGGCCCGCCTCGTAAAGGGCGTCGATGATCTGGGCGTCGACGAGCGAGTTCATCTTCATCCAGATAACGGCCGGCCGGCCGGCCTTGGCGTGCTCGATCTCCTCGCGGATATGGCCGAGGATTCGGCTGCGGATGCCGTTCGGGCTGGCCGCCATCTGCTCGAGCTCGGCGGGCTCGCCGTAGCCGGTGACGAAGTTCAGGATGCGGGTCACATCGCGGGCGATGGAGGGGTCGGTCGTGAAGAGCGAGAGGTCGGTATAGATCCGCGCCGTCTGGGTATGGTAGTTGCCGGTTCCGATGTGACAGTAGGTCACGAGCTCGGAGTTCTCGCGCCGCACGATCAGGCCGAGCTTGGCGTGCGTCTTGAGCTCGATGAAGCCGTAGACGACGTGCACGCCGGCATTTTCCAGATCGCGCGCCCAGCGGATGTTGGCCGCCTCGTCGAAGCGGGCCTTGAGCTCGACGACGGCCGTCACGGATTTTCCCGCTTCCACGGCCTCCTTCAAGGCATGCACGATCGGGCTGTCGCGCGAGGTGCGGTAGAGAGTCCACTTGATCGCCATGACGTTGGGATCGGCGACCGCCTGGCGCAGGAACTGCACGACGACGTCGAAGCTCTCATAGGGGTGGTGGACGAGAATGTCCTTCTTGATAATGGCGGCGAAGCAATCGCCGTTGAATTCGCGTATGCGCTCGGGAAAGCGCGGGTTGAACAGCTTGAACAAGAGATCCGGCCGGTCCGGGACGATCAGCTGGGAAATGTCGGAAAGCGCCAGCAGACCCTCCTTGACGAAGACCGATTCCTCGCCGACCTCGAGCTCCTCGACGACGAATTTCTTGAGGCGGTCGGGCATCTTCGCCTCGAGCTCGAGGCGGATGACATGGCCTCGCCGGCGGCGCTTCAAGAGCGTCTCGTAGGAGCGCACGAGGTCCTCGGCCTCCTCCTGAAGCTCGATGTCGCTGTCGCGCAACACGCGAAACGCGCCCTGGCTCTTGATCTCGAAGCCTGGAAAGAGCTCGGTGATAAACATGCCGATCATCTGCTCGAGCTGAATGAAGCGCTGATCGGAAGGCTTGAGCTCGTTCACCCTCAGCCGGATGAAGCGCTCGAGTTGGCCGGGAATGGGAATGAGCCCGCTCATGGACTTCCCGTCGCTCTTTCTCTGCATCCAGACGACGATGGTGAGGCCCTTGTTGAGGATGAACGGAAAGGGATGGGCGGGATCGGCTGCGATCGGCGTCAGGATCGGGAACACGTGCGACATGAAAAGGCTCTCGAGCCACGCACGCTCGCGCGACGACAATTCCCCCGGCTCGACGATGACCAGACCCGCGGCGCCCATCTCGCGCTTGATCTCGTTCCAGCAGGCCTGCTTGTCGGCGACGAGGCGGGCGGCGAACCGGTTGATCTCGGTGAGCTGAGCTTTCGGCGTGAGGCCGTCCTGGGTCAGCGTCGTCACGCCGGCCGCGATCTGCCCATAGATGCCGGCGGCGCGAACCATGTAGAACTCGTCGAGATTCGAGGCCGAGATCGACAGGAACCGGAGCCGCTCGAGCAGCGGATGGTTGCGGTTTTGCGCCTCCTCGAGAACGCGCCGGTTGAACTGCAGCCAGGAAAGCTCGCGGTTGTAGAAGCGTGCCGGGCCTTCGGGAAGCGGTGCCGCAGCTCGAGACTTCTCACGTGCTTTTCCTTTTGCGGTCGACATTTCTGGCTCCTTGTCGTCGCCCGAGCGGGCCGATCAGGCGATGCTCCTGCGACAGGATCATGACATGGAAACGCGGATACTTGGTTATTCCCCGCGTTCCCCGACTTCGCCACGCGCCCCCAGCTCCAGGGCCTCGGCAGCGATCGCCTTCGTTACCTTCCTCTGCCGTGACAGCGATAGGCTATCCGCGGCCGCCACGACCCGCGCCGCACCCGCGAGGGATCGCTCCACGTGCAAGGCAAGGTAGCTCACGAGTTGCGGCTCCACCATAAGCTGGCGGTCGGCGAACAGCTTGACAAGAACGGCTTTTAAGAGCGCGTCGTCGGGAGCCTCGATCCGTGCCACCGGAACGGCGCGCAGCCGCGATCTCAAATCGGGAAGGGTCACGGCGATTTCGCCCGGCGCCTTGCGCGCCGTGAGCAGGATCGAGAAGCGCTCCTCGCGGGCGAGATTGAGAAGATGGAAGAGCGCGCGCTCGCTCCCGAGTCCGCGATCGATGTCCTCGATGACGAGCGCGCTCGCCGCCTCGAGCTCGCCGATCGCGGCATCGTCCAATGCCGCGGCGCCGACAACGCGGGCGCCCGATCTCATCCGCCAGACGTGGGCAAGGTGGCTCTTGCCGGAGCCCTCGGGACCGACGACGAACGCGGCCGGGGCGGTCCAGTTGGGCCAAGCATCGATGAGCTGCAGGGCCGCGGCATTGGACGAGCTGACGAGAAAGTCCTCGGCGCCCAGCGCCTGGCGGTGCGGCAGCTCGAAAACGAGCTGCGCCGGCTTTGGATTGGGGCCTGCCGTCATCCTCGCACGTCCTCGACGATCAGCGCTTGCTCCGGCCTCGCTGCACCGCGATAGACCGTGCTCTTGAGATAGACGGCCAGAGCGTAGCGCACGAGCACGGCAATTGCCGCCGCGACGGGCACGGCCACAAGTAGCCCGACGATCCCGAACAGGTAGGCGAACACGAACAGGGAAAAGATCAGCCACACCGGATGCAGGCCGATCTTGGACCCGACGATCTTGGGTCCGAGGAACCCCGAATCGAGACCGGCCCCGACGAGAAAAACGACGACGACAAGCGCGACTTGGAAGACGTCGGGCCAAAATTGCGCGGTGGCAACAATTGTCGCGGCGATGAGACCGAGGGCCCAGCCGATGAACGGCACGAACGCCATGAGACCGGTCGCTAGCCCGACCAGAATGCCGTAATTGAGCCCCGTCGCGTTCAAGGCGAGCGCGTAATAGGCGCCGAGGATGAGGCAGACCGTGCCTTGCCCGCGCACGAAGGCAGCGATGGCGTCGTTCATTTCCGCGGCGAGGCTGCGGATCACCGGGGCGTGGTCGCGCGGCAGCCAGGTGTCGATCTTCTCCAGCATCGGATGCCAGTCGACGAGCAGGTAGAACACGACGAGCGGAGTGACGAGCATGAGCGACACGAAATTGAAGATGGCGAGGCTCTGGTCCCAAAGCGAGGAGGCCGCCCACGCTGCGAGGCCCGCCCAGTTGCTGGACAGCGCCTCGGTGGCCCGTGTCAGAGCGGCATCCGAGCCCGGGAATTGCGGGCCGAGATGATCGCGCGCCCATGTCTCGACGATGACTTTCAGGCGCTCGAGTTGCTCGGGGAGAGCCGCGGCGAATTGCTGTCCCTGGGTCACGACGAGCGGAACAAGAAGAATGAGGAGCGCGATTGCGAGCGCGGCTCCGGCGGCGACGATGAAGGCGGAGGCAAGCGTGCGGTTGATCCCCATGCCGGCCAACTTGTCTACGAACGGGCTCAGAAAATAGGCGACGGCGACGCCGATGACGAACGGCAGGAGGATATCCTGCAAGAGGCCGATTAGGAGGATGAGCGCGACGAGGGCCGCAAGCCAGAATAGGACTTGTCGCTCGGCGCGCATCGCTATGGCCCTCCCTTGACGGCCGCCCCGCCCCCATAGTCCCGGGCCGCGTCGCCGGCGGGATCTCGATCCCGGTGACGGCCCCGTCCTAATCCAATTCATAGCCGGACATGTGGCGAAGCCAAGCACGGAGATAGGCGGCGAGCGAGGCCAGGGTAAGCACCGCCGTCAGCCAGATGAGCACTGTGCGCGGTCCCGCGAGGCCGAGCGCGAAGCCTTCGTCGGCAAGCACGGTCGCGAGAAGCAGCAATTGGACCAGAGTGTTGGCCTTGCTGACGGCAAACGGGCGAATACGCACCGGGTGGTCGAGGAGCCAGGACAGCATGACGCCGGCGATTATCAGAAAGTCGCGAGTGACGACGGCGATGACCAGCCAGGAGGGGAGCGCTTCGCGCACGCCGAGCGCGACGAACATCGAGACGATCAGGAGCTTGTCGGCCAGCGGATCGAGGTAGGCGCCGAGCTCGGTCGTCCAGCCGTAGCGTTTGGCAAGATAGCCATCGATGGCGTCGGAGAGCCCCGCCAGCACGAACGCCACAAAGGCTGCCTGCGGCTTTCCCGAGACCAGGAGCCAGAAGACGACGGGAACCAGGATGACCCGTCCGAGCGTGATTAGATTTGGAATATTCAAGATGGGTCCGCTGCGCTCGAGTCTGTCCCGTCGCTCTCGCCGTCCTCCCATCGCGTTCGATGCCGCGAAGCGGGCCCGGCGAATGCCGACCGAGTAGGACGGAAGCGAGCCTACGTCCAGGCCGACCGCTCCGTCGAGCCCAGCGAGAATTAGAAGCTCGCGCGCAAAATCCACGCAGCGCCGCCGCTGCGCAGGCTGAGTCCCTGACGGGCGAGCGCATTCGCCAACGATTCGCCGCCGCCCGGATAGCGCAGGCTCATCTCGGCACCCCGCGCGGAGACGGCGCCGATCCTCAAGTCGCCGACGCCGTCGGTCTCGAGAAGGTGGCGGCGCATCTCGTTCCACTCGGCCAAACTCGAGAACTCGGCCTCGATCCGGATCTCGCTTCCCGGCCCGGCGAGGGCATCGACGCCGCCCCAGCCCTCGGATTTTGCGGCCTTCCACCGGCCCTCGAGGACGCCGAGCGTCACCACCGCCGCCAGCTCCATGGCAAAGCCGACGTCGCCGCCGGCAAGACGGTAGCTGCGTTTCCAGACCAGGGGCCCGACGGCATCCCGGCCGGCGATAGTGACATGCAAGCGTGCCCCCGGCTTGTCCACCTCGCCAGCGGCCACGATGACGTAAGGCGTCCTGTACTCGCCTTCGAGGATGCGGCCCGCGTTGTCATCGCCGGCAAGGAGCGCGGCGATCGCGTCGGAATGGACGGTCGGGCGGAGCGCTTCGAGCCGAAGGGGCGTGAGCGTGTTCTCGAGATCGAGCCCCTTCCAGACCTCGTTCCACTCTCCGCCGGCCGGCCTGAGCTCGCCTTGACCACCCGCGCCGGCGTTCGTCTCTGATGCCGGATCGCGCGCAACCGGCACCAGAATCACTTGCGGTGCCTGCGTGTCGATGAAGGGAACGCTCTCGCGGCGCAGGAGATCGCGCACGGCGTCCGCCTCGAACGAGAAGTCGAGGCTCGCGATGTAGGTCGTGCTCGAGTTTCGCTCCGACCGCACGGCGACGCCGTCGACAAGATCTGCGGAATTGACCGCCTTCAAGCGCTCCATGCGATTGTAGGCGGTGACGGGGACGAGTCGCTTCAGAAGCGAACGGAAGGCGGCCTGCTGGCCCTCGGCGTGGGCCTTCTCCTTGGCGGTGACCGCATCCTTCGCCTTGGCGTCGACGGGGTAGTTGGCGACCGTGAAGACCCTGTTGGCGGGGGCGGCGCCGGCAATTCCCGCTGCGGCAAGGACAGCCGCCGACACCACCACGATCCAAGCCGCAAGGCTGCGCATGCCGATCCTTCTCCGCTCCCTCGACGCCCCATCCTAGCGCGCCACGCACGCCCGGCGAAGGCGGGTTGCCGCGTATCCCCCGAGCTGATAGAGCCTGCCCCGAACCCGGTTGCACCATCTCCGGCGAGCAATCGGGCGAAAGTTGGGATTCGCGTCGGGCCCGCCGACCGAGGTCACATGAACGAGCCGAGCGACGCAAGCCGAAAGCCCTTAAGCTATCGTGGCGCCGGCGTCGACATCGACGCCGGGAACGCGCTCGTCGAGGCGATCAAGCCGCTGGTTCGGCTTACCCGGCGGCCCGGTGCCGATGCCGACCTCGGCGGCTTCGGCGGCCTCTTCGACCTGAAGCGGGCGGGCTTCCGCGACCCGATCCTCGTTGCCGCGAACGATGGGGTCGGCACCAAGCTCAGGATCGCCATCGACACGGGGCGTCACACGACGATCGGCATCGATCTCGTCGCCATGTGCGTCAACGACCTCATCGTGCAGGGCGCGGAACCCCTGTTCTTCCTCGACTACTTCGCGGTCGGCAAGCTCGACGTGGCAACGGCGAAATCGGTGATCGCCGGCATCGTCGAGGGCTGCCGAATGGCGGGGTGCGCGCTGATCGGCGGCGAGACCGCCGAGATGCCGGGCATGTATCACGGCGCCGACTATGATCTTGCCGGCTTTGCGGTCGGCGCCGTCGAGCGCGGCGAGGCGCTGCCGCGCGACGACATTGCCATAGGCGACATTATCCTCGGCCTGCCATCGTCGGGCATCCACTCGAACGGCTATTCGCTCGTCCGCAAGCTTGTGGCGGGGGAGGGGCTCAGTTGGAGCGATGCGGCGCCGTTCGCAAAAGGCGCGACCCTCGCGGACGCCCTGCTCGTGCCGACGCGCATCTACGTCAAGCCGCTGCTCACGGCGCTCGAAGCCACCGGAGGCTCGGAGGGTGCGATCAAGGCGCTCGCCCACATCACGGGTGGCGGGCTCACGGAGAACGTGCCGCGCGTACTACCGGCCTCGGTCGCGGCCCGCATCGATCTTTCGAGCTGGCAGGCGCCGGCCGTGTTCGGCTGGCTCGCCCGCGCGGGGCGCCTCGACGAAGCCGAGATGCTGCGCACGTTCAACTGCGGCATCGGCATGGCCATCGTGGCCGCGAAGGCGGACGCCGATGGCCTCGTACGCATGCTCCAGGAGTGGGGTGAGGCTCCCCACGTCATCGGCGAGATCGTCGCGCCCACTGGCGAAAAGAGCTCGGCCAAGGGCAAGGGCGACGCCTGGGCGGTCGCCTACGCGGGCACGCTGAAGTATGAGGGCTGAGCAACGCTGGTGATCCAGGCCACGCTTGCCAATACCCGGAGCTATTCCCATGTCCCCTCTGAGACAGCACCAGCCGATCGTGCAGAGTACGTTCCTCATCACTGCCGCTCGCATTCGCGTCGGCCGAGAGTGACGATGGGGATGATCATGACGACGCGTTTCGAGACGTTCGAAGCCTTCTGGCCCTACTACCTGCAGCAGCACGCGAGCGAGGACACGCGGCTCCTCCACTACTTCGGCACGGCAATGACCTTTCCCATGATTGCCGGTCTCGTCGTCTCGCAGGACTACCGCTGGCTGTTTGCCGCTCTCATCGTCGCTTACGCCTCCGCGTGGCTTGGCCACGCGATCTTCGAGAAGAACCGGCCGGCGACGTTCACCTACCCGGGCTGGTCGCTCAGGGCCGATTTCCGCATGTTTCGCCTGTGGCTCTTCGGCCGATTGAACCGCGAGCTCGCGCTGGCCGGCGTCCCGACCACCTCTTGACCGACGACCTCGTGACATGCACCTGAAGCCCATGCCATGCTGACGCATGAGCATTGAGGATCGTCGAACGAGGGACCGAGCGCGCAATGGCGAGCGTAGCGGCTGAGCGTGCCACGGTCTTGCTGTCGATCGCGCTCGCTTTCCTGCTGGCGGCCGTTCCTTCCCCGGCAATCTCGCGTGCCTGCGGAGAGGGCGCCGGCGGCTTCGGCGGCTGGCTCGCGCAATTCAAAGCCCACGCTGCCGCTCAGGGCATTTCGGGCGGCACCATCTCCTCCGCATTGGCTGGAGTTTCCTACGATCCGAAAGTGGTCCGGCTCGACCGATCACAACGCTCCTTCAAGCTCTCCTTCGAGGCATTCTACGCACGGCGTGTCGGCGGGACGCTGATCGGCCGAGGCCGGGCCCGCATGCGCGCGCACAGTGGCACGCTCGATCGCGTGGAGCGCCAGTTCGGCGTGCCGCGCGAGGTCGTCATCGCCATCTGGGGCCTCGAGACCAATTTCGGCGCCGACACCAGCGGCCAATTCTCGATCCTGCGCTCGCTTGCGACGCTCGCCTACGATTGCCGCCGCTCGCCGTTCTTCACCGGACAGTTGCTCGACGCGCTGCGCATCGTCGAGAGGCGCGACATGACGCCGAGCCAGCTTCGCGGCGGGTGGGCAGGAGAAATCGGACAGACCCAGTTCCTGCCGACTGCTTACGTCGCCTATGCCGTCGATTTCGACGGCGACGGCCGCCGCGACCTCGTGAGAAGCATTCCGGACGTGCTCGCATCCACGGCAAACTTCCTGAAAGGGCACGGATGGAACCCCGGTCAGCCGTGGGGACCGGGGACCGCCAACTACGCGGTCATCAAGGAGTGGAACAAGGCCGAGGTCTATCAGCGCACGATTGCGGTCATGGCCTCAAAGCTCGGCGGCGGCTCGTGACGCCGGTCATTGCCATAGCAAGGGCTAATGTCCATCCGGCCTCGGCACATAACCCGGCTTGTCGGGAGCCAGGCTGTCGATATAGGCGAGGAGGGCGCGCGCATCCTCGAGCGAATAGTCGAAGCCCGGCATCTCGTCGTGCCCCGAGATCGAGCCGGTCTTCGCAGCCTCCTCGAGCATGGGGATCGGATAGCGCTCGTGAAGGATGCGAAAGGCCGTGTTGGCATTGACGCGCGTCGGGCTTTCGTCGGTGAGGCCGACCGCGTGGCAGGGGCTGCAGTTGGCTTCTGCGATCGCCCGGCCCTTCTCCAGCGTCGCCTGCCTGATCTCGCCGCCGTCGTCGGCGGCCCTCAGGGGCGCTGCGACGGAAAGCATGAGCAGGCTGAGCACCGCGTACTCAATCGGCCGGCTCGAGCGAGTTGATGTAGGCGATGATGCGGTCAATCTCCGCCTCCGTGAGAGCGAACTTCGGCATCTCGTCGTGGGGCGCAGCGATGCCACGCGAGAGTGGCTCGCGCAAGGCGAGGAGGGGATGGCGCCGCTGGATATTGCGGAACTCGGGCGCCTTCGGATTGGGGCTCTCGCCCTTGGCGCCAATCGCGTGGCACCAGCCGCAATTCGTCTTGGCCAACGCCTCGCCCTCGCGCGCGAGCCTTTCGCCCTCTGCGGCAAGCGCCCCCGTCTCGCCGAGGCGCTTGAGGCCGTCCTTGGCACCGCTCAAGGCCGGATCGCTCATGAGTGCCCTGCGGTAATCGGCGGCCGCCTCAGCCTTGTGGCCCTTGGCCTCGTGAGCGTAGCCTCTGTTGTTGTAGGCAAGCGCGTAAAGCGGGTTGAGCAGGACTGCTGACGTATAGTCCTCGATCGCGCGGTCGAGATTGCCCTTCTTGCGGTAGGCGAGGCCGCGATTGTTGAATGCGCTCGGCGTCTTCGGGTTGAGCTCGATCGCCGCACTGAAATCTAGGATGGCCTGGTCCGCGTTGCCTTGCACGAGATGAGCGTGACCGCGCGCGACGTAGTAGTCAGCGGACTTGGGTTTGAGCCGGAGCGCGGCGTCGAGATCGGCGATGGCGCCTTGCTGGTCGCCCCGCGCGAGACGCACTTGCCCGCGGCTCGCATAGGCCGAAGCGTTGTCCGGTTTCAGCTTGATCGCCTCGTCGTAGTCGCCGATCGCCTCGCCGTGGGCGCCGGCCGCGGCGCGCGCATCGCCTCGGCTCTCGAAGGCCGCTGCTCTTTCCTCCGGCGCGGCGCTCGCGCTGCCGACGATCGCGGTGCAGGCGCGAATGCTCGCCTGCGGATTTTTGCCGCGCGTGCACTCCGCGAGGACATCGGCATGTGCACTCGCCGACACTGCCGCGAGCCCCAAGAGCACAAACGTCCACTTCGCTCGTCGCACCATGGCATTCCACCGAATCGGACCGTCAAGCGGTGTAACCGCCTGATGCGCTGAGACGGTTGAGCGAGGTCAAAGCCGGGCCACCTGCCTTGCGTTGTCCCCAGTGCGCTCCACCCCGCTCGTCGCATACACCGTTAATCCCGCCCCGCCATCTGCTGCACTCCCGGGCCGCCTCGTGCTAAGGGGGCGCAATGAGCAAGCCCAAGAAGCGCGTCGCGATCCTGATCTCCGGCCGGGGCTCGAACATGCGCGCCCTCGTCGAGGCGTCACGCGCGCCCGACTATCCGGCCGAGATTGTCCTCGTCGTATCGAATCGTCCCGAGGCCGCAGGGCTCGCCTGGGCCAAGGAGCAGGGCATTCCAGCGCTCGCTCTCGACCATAAGCTCTACGAATCCCGCGAGCACTTCGAGGGCCAGCTCCAGGGCGTGCTCGCCGCATCCCGGGTCGACCTCGTCGCGCTCGCCGGCTTCATGCGCCTCATGACGGCTCCCTTCGTCGAGCAATGGCTGAACCGCATGGTAAACATTCATCCTTCGCTGCTGCCGGCGTTCAGGGGGCTCGATACGCATACGCGCGCGCTCGCCGCGGGCGTCAAGATCACGGGTTGTACGGTTCATCTGGTAAGGGCCGAGATGGACGACGGTCCGATCATTGCCCAGGCGGCCGTCCCGGTCCTCGATGACGATACGGTCGACCGGCTCGCCGACCGAGTTCTCGCCGCCGAGCACAAGCTTTATCCACGCGCTCTCGCACGACTTGCGTCAGATCAAATCAGAATCGAAGGTGAAACCGTAAGAATTGCCGAAAGAGTTAACGAGCCCTCGGCATTGTTCTCGCTCGCCATTTAGGCAGCAAATACATCGGCTGGGACTAGAGAGACGCAGCGTAGGTAAAAATTGTCGCTGGGGACGCGGCGACATGGACTTACCGGCTGCCCGGGGTGTAGGGGTTTTGCAAGGGCGCTGTGTTCCCCTGGGAATAGGCTGCCCTGATCTTGCCTATGATATTCTGGGGCCAAGCGCTGCCGGACTAAAATCGGCCCAGGGACATCAACCATGACCGCGCACAATAGGGAAAACGACCCGCAAGAGCAGGCCTCGCACGCGCAGGGCCTCGGCGAGGAGAGTAGCATCTGGTTCAAGCTGACGCCTCTTCTCAAGGGCGATCCCGAGAACCCTATGCGTACGCTGATGGCCATGGCGGAGCGCTACGGCCCCGTCATCACCGTCAATCTCCAGAGCCAGAGGATCGTTCTCCTCACGGAGCCCGAGCACTTCAAGCACGTCCTCGTCACGAAGGCGGACGACTACATCAAGTATTTCGACGGGCTTAAGCCGATCTTCGGCAAGAGCATGATCACCAACGACGGAGCGCTCTGGCAGAAGATCCGCATGCCGCAGCAGCCGGCGTTCCACCCCGATATGTTCGCCGAGTACATTCCCTATTTCCTTGCCGCGATCCGCACGAAAATGGACCTTTGGGCCGGCCTCGCCAAGACCGGCGAGACGTTCGAGATGGTGGAGCAGACATGGACGCTCGCCGCCGACATGATCTGCAAGGCGCTCTTCGACCGTGACATGCCGTTCAATCCGCACTTCGTCTTCAAGTGCGTGAAGACCTACACGGACGTAATGAACCACAAATCGATCCGCCTGAAGCGGGTCGCGGGCGAAGAGTTCGAGATCACCGAGGAGAATGCGGCCAAGGCCATGGAGGTGTGGGCCGGCGTGCCGCCGACCGTGTTCGCCGCCGACCCGCGCGAGGAGCGCGAGCGCACGCTGCTCAGCATGATCGAGGCGGCGGTTGCCGATCCCTCGATCCCCGAGTTCGACCGCCAGCAGGCCATCGACGAGCTCAAGCAGTATCTCTGGGCCGGCACCGAGACGACGGCGCTGACCCTCGCCTGGTCCCTCTATCTCACGTCCAGGCACCCCGAGGCGGCCGAACGCATCCGCCGCGAGGGCGAGACGACCTACGGCGACCGCGAGCCGACGGCGGCCGACTACTCCGCCCTCGCCTACACGCGCGCCGTCATTCAGGAGACCATGCGGCTCTACCCGCCGATCTGGGGGCTGATCCGCGTCGCCTCGAAGGCCGACACCATCGCCGGCAAGCCGATCGCACCCGGCGACCGTATCGTCATGTTCGCTTACGGCGCCCACCACGATCAAAGGTTCTGGGACGCGCCCGAGGAGTTCCGTCCCGAGCGCTTCATGGACGACGCAGCAAAGAAGCGGAAGCCCTATACGTACCTCCCCTTCGGTGGAGGTAAGCGGAGTTGCATCGGCGGCGCCATGAGCCAGGTCGAGAATACGCTCGCCCTCTCGATCCTGCTCCGCCGCTTCCGGCCCGAGTACGTGGGCAAGGAGCCGCCGGGCATCAACGCGACGGTGACGCTCACCCCCAAGGGCGGCCTTCAGTTCAAGATCCGCGAGCTGAGCTAAGCCGAGGCCTTACAATTCGCCAGAATGGGGGCGCTTCAAGCGCTCACGCCAGTAACCCGGCTTTCGGCGCAAGAACATGACCGCAAGCACGAGTGCCACGTCGCCCTCAACCGTGTACACGAGGCCATAGGGAAAGCGATTGAGCCGGCAGCGCCGCACCTCGTCCTCGAGCTTCTGCCAGGCATTCGGATAGGCGACTATTCGCTCGGCGGCCTGCCGCGCCTCTGCTGCAAAATCGGAGCCAAGTCCGGCGTGCTGCAGGTTGTAGTAGGCAACCGCTTCATCGAGTTCCAACTCAGCAGACGCCGTGAACTCGATCCTCACGGTTTGAGATGCTTCGCAAACACGTCCTCGGCGGATCGCGAGCTGAGCTCGCCCCTGCGCCAGGCATCGAGCCGGTCCTTGGCTTCGCGCGCCCAGGCCGCGTCAATGGCCGAATCGGGCTCATGGACGCTCGCGAGGATGGCCTCGACAAGCTCGAACCGCTCGTCTGCTGTGAGCTTGCGGGCTTCGAGTGAGAGGGATTTGACGCGGTCGTTCATAAAGAAAGAATAGCACGCTTGCGGGCTCAAGGCACGCCGGCAGCGCACCACGGCCATTCCTCGCCCCCTGCCCGCATTAAGCTTTGCGCAAGGCGAACACGGGAGACTGCGGGGTGCCGGACTCCGTTCAGTCCGGGTCATTCGCCCCGAGGGCTCGGCCTCCCGTGACTTCGACCTACCTCAGCTACCGGGTCTTGGTTAAGGACCTGCCGAGAACGCTGCGCCAGACCGCGGCTCGTGCCGAGGTGTCGCGCGAGGCGGACTATTACCGCGCCAACATCGGCAAGGTGAAGACGGTCGACGAGTTCCTGAAGGACCAGCGCCTATATTCGTACGCCATGCGCGCGCACGGCCTTTCGGACATGATCTACGCCAAGGCCTTCATGCGCAAGGTGCTGACGAGCGATCTCTCCGACACGAAAAGCTTCGCGCGCGGTCTCACGGACACCCGCTTCCAGGATTTCGCGCGGATCCTCAACTTCACGGCCAAAGGCGCCGTTGTCGCCGACGTCGAGGTCGCGCAGACCGACATCCAGCTCGACGACACGGCGGGCCTCTACACGGAGCACCGCGTGCGCAGCGGCGCGAGAGCCGCGACCGAGGTCGCAAACTACCAGGATCGGCTCGGCCTCCTCGATACCGTCGACAAGTTCCTGAGAGACGAGCGCATCTTCAACTTCGTGCTCACGGCTTACGGCCTCGACCCGAGCATTGCCTCGACCACGACCATTCGCGATGTGCTGACGAGCGATCTCAGCGATCCGCAAAGCAGGGCGAATACCCTCGGCGGCAAATACCTCGCTCTCGCAAGCGCCTTCGGCTACGGCACGGACGGAACGCTCCCGGCCGGCACGGACCCTCAGTCGGAGGCGCAGATCAATGAGACGATCCTTCGCTACTACGAGGTGACCGGAAACGGCAAAAGCCCCGCCGCTGCAGCCTTCAAGACCGAGCTCTATCGCGACGCCATCGCCGCCGTGACCTCGGTCGACGACCTTCTAGCCAGCCCGACGCTCTTCGAATATGCGCTGACCGCCTTCGGCCTCGACCCCACGACCGAGACGACGAGCAACATCCGCCTGGTCCTGACGAGCGACCTGTCCGACCCTTCGAGCTACGCAAACTCCCTCTCCGACACGCGCTATCGTACGCTCGCGGCGGCCTTCAACTTCGCGACCGACGGAACGATCAGCGGCAGCGACGGAGCTCAATCGACGGCGCAAATCGAGGATACCGTCGACCTCTACTTCACCCACTACGACGAATTCTGCGGAAAACCAGGACGCGCTGGACACCACTTACTTCCGCAATCGCATCGGCAAGATCGCCTCGGTCGACGACCTCATGGCCGACAGCAAGCTCTACGACTATCTGCTCGAATCCTACGGCCTCGATCCCGCCGTGGAATCCAGGGTCACGATCCGCAAAGTCCTCTTGAGCGACGTCGACGACAAGAAGAGCTATGCCAACACACTTTCAGACGAGCGCTATCGCAAGCTCGCGGCGGCGGTGAACTTCGATGCGGACGGCACGGTCGCAAGGCCGCACAAGGCGCAAACCGACTACGACGAACTGGCGACCATCCGGCTCTACAATACGCGGCTCGGCCCGTCGCCGACTTCCGCCGAGCAGAAGGCCGCAAAGACCGAGAACGAGTATTTCCATGCAACACTTGCGACCTTGCGGTCTGTCGACGACCTGCTCGCCGACAAGCGTCTCGTCGCCTACATCGTGAAGGCCTTCGGCCTCGAGGACGAAAACCCGACAAAGGACACCCTGCGCAAGGCGCTCACGAGCGATCCGACCGACAAGAACAGCTTCGCCGCCAAGCTCAACGACTCGCGCTATCGCGACCTCGCCGCGAGCTTCAATTTCACCGCGGACGGCAAGCTTGGACGGATCCCCGCGCAGACAGCTCAACTGCGAAGCGCCCAGCTTCAGACAGCCGAGCTCTACCTCTTACAGACTATGGAGACCGATGCCGGCAACAGCCAGAGCGAGGGCGTGCGGCTCGCGCTCTACTTCCGGCGCAAGGCTGCCAACATCGACTCGGCTTTTGACATCCTCGCCGACAAGGCTCTCATCGAGGTGACCAAGACCGCACTCAACCTGCCCGGCGGCTTCTCCCAGATGGACGTCGACGCTCAAGCCAAGCTGATCGCGAAAAGGGTCAACTTCGCGGACTTCCAGGACTCGGCAAAGCTCGACAAGTTCCTTGCCCGCTTCTCTTCCCTCTACGACATCGCGAACAGCACGTCCTCGACATCATCCGCGGCATCGATTCTCTTCGGCGGCTCGTCCGATATCGGCTTCAGCCAGAGCCTGATCCAAAGCCTTCAGGGCCTCCGGGTGGGCCGATCCTGATGCCGCGCGGGCTCAGCCGACAATCTCGGCCGTTTTGAAGTTCATGGCGACCTCGCGCTTGGCGGACGCCGGGCTATCCGAGCCGTGAACGGAGTTCTCTCCCTTGGACACCGCATAGAGCTTGCGGATCGTCCCGCGCTTGGCCTCGGCCGGATCGGTCTTGCCCATGATCTCGCGGTAGCGCTCGATGGCCTTCTCGCCCTCGAGGACCTGCACCACGATGGGCCCCGAGGTCATGTAGTCGCATAGGCTCTTGTAGAATGGTTTTCCCTTGTGCTCGGCGTAGAACCGCTCGGCCTGCCGGCGAGACCAGCGCACTCGCTTCTGGGCCACGATCCTGAGCCCGCTCTTCTCGATCAAGGCGTTGATCTCGCCCGTCAAATTTCGTTTGGTTGCATCCGGCTTGATAATCGAAAGCGTCCGCTCGATTGCCATCGAGGTCCCCCTTAGCGTCATGATCGTCTCTTGTTCGGCTGGCTTCCTGAGTGTGCCCGCGCTGGTTTGCGGGCCTTATAGTGTGCGTTTCGATATCCAACAAGGGCGGGCACTACTGCCAATTCCCAGATAGCCCCTTGAAATGCCCTTCAAAATGCCAGGATTGTGTGCCCCCTCAGACAATCGCCACATTGGAGGGGATCAATTTCCCCCACGGCAGGCCCTAGAGAGAACCGAGGCGGCGCGCGCCCGCATCGGCGCGCCCGGGGGCAGGCTTGCACTAGACTTCGGGGTCCGTGCTAAAGGTAGTCATGAGCGTGATGGACTCGGATATTCAGTGGTTTATCGCTCGCGACGGCAAGCAGCACGGGCCGCTGTCCGACGCGGAGATTCGCAAGCTGGTCGAGCTCGGCCACATGCGGCCCACCGACCTCATTTGGCGTCAGGGCTTCCCGGACTGGCGGGCGGCGGCAGCCGTATTTCCTATGACGGCACAGGCGCCGGCGCCGAAACCGGCTCCCGCACCGGAGCGCAGCGCGGCGCCTTCTCCACAGCCATCTCCGTCTCCACAGCCGTCAGCTTCTCCACAGCCGTCACCTTCTCCACAGCTGTCTTACGCGAGCCAGCAGCGCATCGAGCCGACAACCGGCCGGCCCAAGACAGGGCCGCGGCCGATGGTTGGCGCCGGTCCCGCCCCCGCGCGGCCGACCAATGAAGCGCGATCCCCGAGTGGAGCGTCCTTGCCCGAGCCGCGCGGGGCCGGCCGGGTCTTCCTCGTGGCGGGACTGCTCCTCGCCCTGATCGGCGGAGCGAGCTGGTTCGGCTACCAGAATCGGGAGGCTCTCATGAGCCTTGCCGGCACCGACCGCGCCGCAACCGAACCCAAGACGGAGCCGGCCGACGCTCAGCCGGCGTCGACCCCGGCCGAGCCTGAAGCCGCGCCGAAGTCGAATTTCGAAGTCGCCGCCGTGGCCGGGAGCGACCTGCCCCTCGTCGAGAAGCTTGAGAAGCGTCCCCTCTGGGCCGCGCTCAAGCAGGAGTTCCCTGATTGGTACGGAGAGCGCCTCAAGGAGGCGACCAAGCTCAGTGCCGACGGCAAGTCGGAGCTCGAGGTCACCCAGCACCTGATCGACGGCTTCGTCGCCCTGCGGCGCCAGAATGCCGACAAAGCCCTTGCCGCGAGCACCGTTCGGCACAAGGAGCTTGCCACCGCCTTCCGCGACAATCTCAAGAAACTGTCCGAGGAGAACGCCGAGACCTGCTACAATTTCATTTCAAAGGGCGAGGCGAGCCCCGCCGCCGTCGCTTTGATGATCGACGCCGAAAAAGGCAAACCGCTCGAGGCGCAGGTGCTGGCGGTCGTGGCAGCTATCGCCGAGGGGCGCAAGTCGCCGGCGACCCACGTCGCCCCGGTCAAGGCGGACTACGACGTGCTCGCGGCCGAGCTTGGCCGGCTCGGGTGGACCCAGGCCGACATGCAGCTCTTTGCCGATCCGAAGGCGCTGGCCAAGGCGCCCCATGAGCGCGTGTGCAAGATGGTGCAGGACTGGTTCTCGGCGCATCTCTCGATCCAGGACGCCGGCACGCAGGAGCGGCTCCTGTTCGAAACATTGAAGCCGGTCATCGCCGGCTGACGAATGCTCGAGTACGCAATCAAGGTGGCAGTGACGAGCCTCCTGGTCGTCGTCGTCGCGGAAGCGGCGAAACGGAGCACGCTTCTCGGCGCGGCGCTCGCCTCGTTGCCGATAACCTCGCTCCTGGCCATGATGTGGCTGTGGGCCGACACCAAGGATCCCGAGCGCGTGGCAGCTCTTGCCAACGGCATATTCTAGCTGATCCTGCCCTCCCTCGTCCTCCTCCTCGCGCTTCCGCCCTTGCTGCGCCATGGCGTGCCGTTCGCGCCGAGCCTCGTGATCTCGGTCGCCCTTACCATTGTCAGCTATTTCGCGATGATCGCCATCTTGAAGCGCCTGGGCATAGACATCTGAACGAGCGAGCGCCCGGGTGACAGCCTTGCCGTGAGCCGCTATCTCCCTCCCCATGCTGCATCTCAACGACCTCACGTTCCGCATCGAGGGCAAGACCATTCTCGACGGTGCGACCGCGGCGATCCCGACGGGCCACAAGGTCGGTCTCGTCGGACGCAACGGCGCCGGCAAGACGACGCTGCTCAAAATCATCGGCGGCGACCTCCATCCCGACCAAGGCTCGATCACGAGCGCACGCGGAGCGAAGATCGGACGCATCGCCCAGGAAGCTCCCGGCGGCGAGGCGACCCTCATCGATTGGGTGCTGGCGACCGACAGGGAGCGCCAAGCCCTCCTCGAGGAAGCGGAGGCGGCGACCGACCCGCACCGCATCGGCGACATTCAGCTTCGCCTCATCGATATCGGCGCCCACTCGGCGCCTGCACGGGCCGCCCAGATCCTCGCCGGCCTCGGCTTCGACGAGGAGGCACAGCGGCGAGCCTGCCGCGAGTTCTCCGGCGGCTGGCGCATGCGCGTCGCACTTGCCGCCGTGCTCTTCAACGAGCCCGAGATCCTGCTCCTAGACGAGCCGACCAACTATCTCGATCTCGAGGGAACGCTTTGGCTCGAGAGCTATCTCAAGAGCTACCCGCACACCGTCCTGATCGTCAGCCACGATCGCGATCTCCTGAACCGGACCGCCGGCGCCATTCTTCATCTCGAGCGCGGCAAGCTCACGCTCTACACGGGCGGCTATGATGCCTTCGAAGAGACGCGGCGGATGCGTCAGCAGCTCGAATCGAAACTCAAGAAAAAGCAGGACGACGAGCGCCGCCGCATTCAGACTTTCATCGACCGGTTCAAGGCCAAGGCGACCAAGGCCAAGCAGGCGCAAAGCAGGGTGAAGGCGCTCGCAAAGCTCAAGCCCATCGCCGCGCAGGTCGAGGATCGCGTCGCTCCGTTCGCGTTTCCGAGCCCAGCCAAGGCGATGGCGAGCCCACTTCTGCGCCTCGATGGCGTCGCCGCCGGATATGCGCCGGACGCCCCCGTTCTGACGCAGCTCGATCTCAGGATCGACCAGGACGACCGCATCGCCCTTCTCGGCGCCAACGGCAACGGCAAGTCGACCTTCGCCAAGCTCTTGAGCGGCAAGCTTGCTCCGCTTAGCGGCCAGACGTTCGGGCCGGGTCGCATCACGGTCGGCTATTTTGCCCAGCACCAGCTCGACGAGCTCACGGCATCGATGTCGCCCTACGACTACATCGTGCGCCTGATGCCGGACGCGACGGAGGCGCAAAAGCGCACGCGGCTCGGAACGCTCGGCTTCGGCAGTGAGCGGGCGGACACGAAGTGCGAGAACCTCTCGGGGGGCGAGAAGGCCCGCCTTCTCCTCGCGCTCACGGCGTTTCATGCGCCCCATCTCCTGATCCTCGACGAGCCGACGAACCACCTCGACGTCGACAGCCGCGAGGCCCTGATCCACGCGCTCTCCGAGTACGAAGGCGCAGTGATCCTGATCAGTCACGATCGCCATCTCGTTGAGGCGACCGCCGACCGTCTGTGGATCGTGCGCGGGGGAACCGTGCGTCCCTACGACGGCGACATGGAGAGCTATCGCGACGAGCTCATAGCCGAGCGCACGTCACGCCCGGGCGAACGGTCGGCGGAGCGCGAGGAGGCCGAGGAGCGCACGAGCCGCGCGGATGCACGCAGGGCCGCTGCCGAACGGCGCAATGAGCTCTCGCCGTTGAAGAAGGCCGTCGATGCTGCGGAGAAGAACGTCGAGCGCCTCGGCGCCGATCTGGCCCGCATCGACGCCGCGCTTGCCGAGCCCGGCTTCTATGCCGACGCGGGAAAGGTCCGCGAGCTCACGATCGAGCGCGGCCAGATTGCAAAGCGCCTTGCCGGAGCAGAAGAGGCTTGGCTCTTGGCGAGCGAGGCCTACGAACGGGCGAAGTCGGAAGTTCTCGCCGCGTCATCGATCTAAGGAGAGATGCTCACACGGGATGGAAAGTGTTGTCGTTATCGCGGGCCAAATCGGCGCCCTTGTCAATTATCCACTTGGAATAACATTCGACGCCAAATTAGCGAAGCCGGATGCTCGCCCAACGTGTATGACAAGAACAGCGCTTGGGAGCTGGTCGGTCCGATCTCGCGGGGAGATCGAATCGGGATGAGGGCAAACCCGACGTGTCGGGCCAGCTCCCTGCGTACTCTCCACTTATTGCTCGCTCATTTCGGCCAGCGGTTCGCCACTAGCAGGCGGCCCGCGCGCGGCGCTCTCGAATAGAGATAGACCCAGGCCGGCGAAACTTGACCGCTCGCAAGCCTGATCTCGCGCTCGGCCCGAGTGAGCTCCCTGATTCCGCAGTCGCCGAGCAGCACCCCCTCATAGGCGTCGAGCCAGGCGAACGTTGCCTGCGGGTTTTCGAGGAGGAGCGCCTCGCCGCGCACGTGAGCCCGCTCCGCACCATTCGACAGCAGCACGGGATATCGACCGAGATCGTAGAGCACCCCGCGGATCGTCGCCGGGCCCAGCGACCGGGCTACGCGGCTGAGGCGTGCGCGCTCGCTCGAGCCAAGCGCGCATCGCACATCGGACCGAAGCGTCCCGTAGACAAAGAGGAGCCTGCCGCCCCACCTCATGCGCCTTCCCCGTTCTCAGTCTCGCCGGAGGTGCCGTCGTCGGCGCGGTCAGGGAGCGTCCTGCTCCGAAACTCGCGCGGGTTGCGACCGTATATCGGGCGAATGTGAAAGTGGAGCCCTTCCCATGCCACATCTTCGAGCCGTCGCAAGTCTCGCGACCGTCCTTTTTGTCGCGGCGCTCTGGGCCGCGATCTCTTTCGGCGGATCCACCGCCGTGGCCAAGCAGCCCGCGATCTTCACCGGCATCGTCAAGGGCGTCGCCGTCGGCGGCCGCGACGCTGTCGCCTACTTTACACAATCAAAACCTGTGGCCGGCTCAGAGAGCATCACGCTCGAGCATGAGGGAGCCGTCTGGCGCTTCGCCAGCGAAGCCAATCGCGACGCTTTCAAGGCCGATCCAGCCAAGTACGCGCCGCAGTACGGCGGATATTGCGCCTATGCGGTCGCGCGCGGCTACACCGCCAAGGGCGATCCCGAGCAATGGTCGATCGTCGGCGGCAAGCTCTACCTCAACTACGATGCGCCGACGAAGGCCGCCTGGGAGAAGGACGTCCCCGGCTATATCGCCAGGGCAGATGCCAACTGGCCACGCGTGCTGGAAAAATAGGGATCTTTCCCGCCACGGCCAACCGCCGTTAACCAAGCTCCTCCACCATCTCGCATTCTCGCCTCACGTCGCTGCGATTATGTCCGCTCGCGTTGACAGTCCCGGCGGGGCGATGCGAAAAGGCGGAAGGATCGCTGCTGCCGAGGGAACCGGTTTCGTCATGCCGCCGGCAACGCCCGTTGGCGGTCTTTGGGGGTGAGGATCTCACATGGTCATGCCAACTGACCCTCTCGTCGGGGGAGCCCCCGCGGCGCCGTCGACGGGCAGCATCACGGAAATTCGCATCTATCCGCACTCGCCGATCATCCACTGGTGGGTCATCTGGGCCTACGGCTTCCTTTGCGCCTTCCTCACGTATGTGCAGGGAGACCAAATGACCATCGGTGACGGCAAGCCGCTGTTCATGCATCCGAGCCCCTGGCTCGGCCTCTCCTTCACGCTGCTGCTCCTGCTCGTCATCGTCGCGACTACGGTGCGCGCCCGCGGCATCAACGCGGTGCTCCTCATCATCCTCATCGGTCTCACGGCCGCGGCGACCTACGTGATTATGAATATGGAGGGGATCTGGTCGTCGCCGCCTTCGCTCCTCGTGCACATGAATCTCGCGTTCTATCTCTTGATATCGACCGTGCTATTCGTCGTCTGGTTCGCGACCGTCTTCGTCTTCGACCGGCTGAGCTACTGGCGCTTCCGCGGCATGCAGGTCGAGCGCGTGCAGAAGTTCGCGAGCGTGCTCGGGCGCGCGCCCGAGAGCTGGTCCGTCATGCACATCCGGCTCACGCGCTACAGCGACGATTTGATCGCCAACAAGCTCTTGGGCCTCGGCGTGCTCGGGCTGGGCACCAGCGACATCGAGGCGCGGCTCACGATCTTCGGCGGCGGGCACGAGCAGTTCCGCATCGAGAACGTCTGGCGGGCCGCCGGACCCATGCGCCAGATCCAGGCGCTCATGGGCCCCAAGGCGACGGTGGTGGTCTAGGCTCAGGCCGGCCGCAGCCCAGAAGCGAGGCCCGCCGACGGCGAGAGAGGGCCCCGACGTGCGCATCCCGCCGATCCAAACTTTGCTCACCGCAGCCCTGATCGCGCTCGCGGTCGCACTGCGCGTCGCCGACCCCGATCCCGTCGCGCGCCTCCGCCTTTCGATCTTCGACAGCTATTTGAAGCTTGCCCCGCGCACGCCCGATCCCGCGTTCCCCGTGCGTATCGTCGACATCGACGAAGCCTCCCTTGCACGCGTTGGCCAGTGGCCGTGGCCGCGCAGCCATCTCGCGACGATCGTCGAGAGGCTCGGCCAGGCCGGCGCCAAGACCGTCTCCCTCGATCTTATCCTGGCCGAGCCTGATCGCCTCTCCCCGTCGGAGATCGCGCGGCAAATAGCGAGCAGGCCGGAGCTCGCCCCGGCGCTCGGGGAACTCCAAGCGCTCCCCTCGAACGATCAGGTCCTCGCCGCCGCCCTTGCGAAGGTCCCGGCCGTCCTCGGCCTCGCGGCCGACAAGGCGAGCGACACGCCGCCCCCCGCCCCCCAGGCCCGGTTCGCCATCGCCGGCGACGATCCCAAGCTCTTCGTGCCGAGATTTCCGCGCGCCATCGGCAGCCTGCCCGTGCTTGCCGCCCAGGCCGCCGGCCAGGGCACGGTGAACTGGCTCCCGGCCCACGATCAGATCGTGCGCCGCGTGCCCCTCCTCATGACCATCGCCGACACGCTCTATCCCTCTCTCGCCGTCGAGGCGCTGCGGGTGGGGAAGAAGGAGACGACGCTGTTCGTGCGCTCGTCGGGGGGCAGCGGCGTGCCCGCGTTCGGCGAGAGAAGCGGCGTCGAGACGGTGCGCGTCGGCGAAACCGTGCTGTCGACCGACGCCGACGGCCAAATGTGGCTCAACCTCGCCCCCTCGGACCCGCGCCGCTATCTCTCCGCGCACACGATCCTCGACGGCACCTTCGACCCAGATGCCGTCGCCGGGCGCCACATCATGATCGGGTCGAGCGCCACCGGCCTTCTCGATCTGCGCGCCACCCCGCTCGACCCCTCGGTTCCCGGCGTCGAGATCCACGCGCAGGCGCTCGAGCAGATGCTCGCGGGCGCTCACCTCACCCGCCCGGCCCTTGCGACCGGCGCCGAGATCGTGTTCCTCGTCGTCATGGGAGCGGTCATTGCTGCGCTCATCCGCCGTTCGGGTCCCGTCGTCGCGGCGCTCATCGGAGCCGCCGCCATCGCCGCCGTCGCCTTGGGCTCGTGGCTCGCCTTCTCGCGCGCAGGCTACCTCTTCGACCCGGTCTATCCCTCCCTCGCACTGATCGCGCTCTACCTCGCGGGTTCGCTCACGACCTACATCAAGACCGAGACCGACCGCGCCCGCGTCAGGACCGCGTTCAGCCATTATGTTGCGGCGCCGCTCGTCGACGAGCTCGCGCGCAATCACGACAAGCTCAAGCTCGGCGGCGAGACGCGCGAGGTCACGCTGCTTTTTGCCGATGTGCGCGGCTTCTCGAAGCTGTCGGAGGGCATGGACGCGGAGGCCCTCATCCGCTTCGTCAATCGGCTGTTCACGCCGCTCTCCGAGGTCATCCTCGAAAAGCGCGGCACCATCGACAAGTTCATGGGCGACGCCGTGATGGCGTTCTGGAACGCCCCGCTCGAGGATCCCCAGCACGCGGCCAACGCCTGCCGCGCCGCGCTCGCGATGATCGCCGAGCTCGAGCGGCTGAACGACACGTGGGCACGGGAGGCACGTGAGCAGGGTCTCGAGCCGCCGCCTCCCATCCGCATCGGCATCGGCCTCAACACCGGCTCGTGCTGCGTCGGCAACGTCGGCTCGCCGCAGCGCTTCGACTATTCGATCCTGGGCGACGTGGTGAACACGGCCGCGCGCATCGAGGAGGCGACGAAGACCTACGGCGTGCCGATCATCGTCGGCGAGGCGACGGCGGATAAGGCGCAGGACTTCGCGTTCCTCGAGATCGGCACGGCGGCCCTGCGCGGCAAGGGCCGCCCCGAGCGCCTATTCGCGCTCGCCGGCGACGAAGCCGTGGCCTGGAGCGGGCGTTTCCGCGACCTCTCATTCGCTCACGCGGCGCTGATCAAAGCGCTCGACGCCCGCGACCCGGCAGCCATTGTCGCGAGGCTCGCGGCCTGCCGCGCTCTCGGCTGGTCGGAGTTTGCGCCGCTGTTCGACTATTACGCGCGGAGCGTTCATGCGCCCGCAACGGGGTGAGGACGTGTCTTAACGTCTGGGCATCGTAGCGTCGTCGCAACGCGTGTTATGCTTGGCGCAAACCATGAGAGGATCACGGGGCATGCACCTGTACAAATTCCGCCGGGGCTCGGAAGCGGCGCTCACGCGAGACCCGGCGGGCGAAAACCTACCGGGAGGAGCGGAGACCTGGACATTCGTGAAGGAGATTGTCGTCCATCACGCCGAAGACGCAGACCGGATCGGAGGCGACTATCACGAGATCACCAAGGGCATCGCAGACAACGGCTTTTACGTCTGGGTGCCAAGTGCGGGAGGCGGCACCTGAACCACGCCCAATGCCGGGGCACAGGTGAGGGCCTGCACGTCTCGATGAAGGTCGGAAAGCCCTAGTACTTCATCCCGCCGCGCGGCATGTCGCCCTTCGGCGCCTTGTGGCCGCCGCCGCGCTTGCCGCCCATGCTGCCGCCGATGCCGATCACGATGTCCATGCCGCCGACGATGTTGGAGGCGTCATCGGACGTGCTCTTTTTCGCCGTCTTCTTCTTCTTTTTCTGCGGCGGGGTGTCGGTCGAAGGCGTGCGCTCCGCCTTCTTCTTCGGCTTCTTCGTCTCCGTCTGCTTGGGCTTGTCCTCGTCGGGCAGGTTGCCGAGGATGATCACGTCGCGCGTCAGGATGGGCGTCGGATCGATCGTCGGCGGCGCCGCGACAAACGGGAACGCCGTGTCGAAGGGCACGGCGTCCTTGCCAGGCAGCGCCGCCCATTTGACGGGGGCGCCGACGTCACCGTCGACGATGCGCATGAGCTTGCCGATCTCGTCGATGAGCCGGCAGTTCCCACGGTCGCCGCAGACCCGCACGACGCCCTCGTGCAGGAGCAGCCACGTCATGCCGTCCTCCTCGACGTAAAGGTCGAAGATCGTGCCGCGCACCGTGATGGAGGCGGACGGCGTGCGGATCACGTAGGTCGGCTTCGAGGCGACACCGGTGATGAACCGGAACGTGCCCTTGACCAGGTCGAGGACGATCGAGCCGTCGCTCTTGTCGGCATCGTAGACGAACTTGTCGAGCTTGAGCCGCGAGCCCGGTCCGAGCGCGAGCTTGGTCTCGTCGTCGAGCTTGAGCTCGCCCTTGGCGTCGAGACCGACCTGGATATTCTCGTACTCGTGCACCCTGTCGCCCACCTGCAGACTGCGCGTGTCGCGGTCGAGCTCGGCGGTGACGAGATTGACGACCGTGACCGCGGCGCCGATCTGGCGCGTCTCGACGGCCTCGGCCGCGCCCGGGACGAGCGTCAGGCTCAAGGCGGCAAGCACAAGAGCAGTCAGTCTCATGGGGGTAGCTCCGACGGCAGGACCCGGTCGCGCATGCGCGACCGCGATCTAAGTTTCTGAATTCGCAAAAGAAAAGCGTTTGGCGGCATCTCCGGGCCAAACGACTACGCTCGACGCGGGGATCGCGGACGGAGCTTTCGCCGAACAAATCGAAGACTACCACAGATCGCGGGTGGGCTCCACTTGGCCGCGCCGCTCTGGTTACGCACCCCTTTCCAAAGCCTCGACGGGGGCACCCTCCCGGGAGCGTTCCGCTAGAGCCTAACGGCGCCCTTGCGCTTGGCCTTGTGCTCCGGCTCGACGTGGATCACCACCTCGGAGCCGTCGATCTCGGCTTCGAGCGCCTCCTCGAGGCGATCGCAGATCTTGTGCGCCGCATTGACCGTCATGTCGCCGGGAACGACGAGGTGGAACTCGATAAACGTCGCCCGGCCGGCGTTGCGCGTGCGGATGTCGTGGGCTTCGAGCGCGCCGTGACCGCTGTCGCGGATCGCGGCCCGGATGCGCGCCTCGATCTCGCTCCCGGCCGATTCGTCCATGAGCCCGCTCATGGACTTCGCGGTAATGCGGTAGCCGGTCCAGAGAATGTAGAAGGCGACCGCGAGAGCGAGCAGGGGATCGAGGATCGCGAGCCCGGTCACGGCGGAGAGGCCGAGCCCGGTCAAGACGCCGACCGAGGTCATGACGTCGGTCGCGAGATGCCAGCCGTCGGCAGCGAGCGCCGGCGACCGCCAGGCGCGCCCGCGGCTGATCAGGAACCAGGCCCAGCCGCCGTTGAGCGCAGTCGCAAGGCCGTTGAGGGCGAGCCCCAGCCCCGTGTGCTCGAGCGCGCGCGGCTCGATGAACGCCTGATACACTTCGCGGAAGATGAGAAGCGCCGCCACGATGATGAGCGCTCCTTCGAGCACGGCCGACAGGTACTCGGCCTTGTGATGGCCGAAGGGGTGATTGCGGTCGGGCGGCTGGGCGCTCACCCAGACGGCAGCGAGCGCGGCAACGGCCGTCACCAGGTTGACGATGCTTTCGAGCGCATCCGAGTAGAGGGCGACGCTCCCCGTCGTGAGATAGGCGAGATACTTCAAGCCCATCACCGCCAGCGCCACGAGAATGCTGCCGGCGGCGACGAGATTGGTCTTGCCTTGGAGCGTCGTCGGCCGCAGCGCCGGGCTCAAGCCCATCACTCGTCTCCCAGCGAAAGGTCCCGTGTTGCCAGAGTTGGGGGAAAATCGCCAGCGCGAGCTGTAGCGGTCCGCATTCACCGTTTTCCACATCCGCTTCGGCGCCCGCCCCTCCCGCATCGCGAGCGAATTTGCTGCTAAGGCCTATTGAGCCGCCCGTCGGCTCCCGAGGGCGCCGTCGAGGGGGATCAGCAATGGCCAATTTCACCACCCACATCGCCGCCGGCACCGTCGCGGCGGGCGCTCTCGCGACCCTTACCCTTGCCGCCGACGTGGTCGCGCCGGAAAACCTCGTCGCCGTCACCATGGCCGGCGTGCTCGGCTCCGTGCTGCCCGACATCGATCTCAAGGATTCGCGCCCGAGCCGAGCGATGTTTGCCGGTCTTGCGGTGTTCTTCTCGTTTGCGGTGCTGTTCAGCTTTGCGATGAAATACTCGGTCGCCGAGTTGTGGCTCCTCTGGCTCGGCACGCTCGTCTTCGTGCGCTACGCCCTCCATGCCGTATTCCACCGCCTCTCGGTCCACCGCGGCATCTGGCATTCGCTGCTGGCGGCCGTGTTCTCCGCCGCCGCCACCGCTATCGTCTTCCGCTACGCGCTCGGCAAGCACGAAGGCGTCGCCTGGCTCGCGGCCGGCTTCCTCTTCATCGGCTACCTCGTCCACTTGATCCTCGACGAGATCTACGCCGTCGACGTCATGGACACGCGCATCAAGTCGTCGTTCGGAACGGCCCTCAAGCTCTATGACCAGCGCCATCCGCGTGCTTCGGCAGCCATGGCGGTCGCGGCCGCAGTGGCGATCTGGCTGGCCCCCTCGACGAAGGCCTTCGTCGAGGGTATCTCCTCGCGCGACCTGTGGGCGGGCTTGAGCGCGCGCCTGCTTCCCCACGAGACCTGGTTCGGCATCGTCGACGTCCCGGGACGCCGCTTGGCCGGCGAACCCGCGACGGGCAGCGAGATTACGACGGGGACGCTGCCCGATTCAGCGAATGCGCCTGCCCAGCCGCCAACTCATTAGGTCAGCGCCCCGCCTCGATCGCTGCGGCGGAGGCCAGCGACATAGGTGCGGATCAGGTCATCGACGAGGGCGCCGGCCGCGTCCGTCGAGATGGCCGACAGCTTGTCCGCCGTCGAGAGCGACGTGATCCCGTGCACACCGGCCCACAAAACCCGCGCTGAACGCTTGATCGCCTGCGGGTCGGACCCTTCCATCAGAGGCGCGAGGGCCGCTTCGACCTGCGACATGAGAACCTCGAGCTTCTGCTGATACCAGGCCGGGACCTCGCGGCCGGCGGGCAGGTGGTGCTCGAACAGGAGATTCCAGAGCTTCGGGTTCTCGTGAGTGAATTCGAGGTAGCACTCGGCCAGCCGTCGCAATCGCTGCTCCGGATCGCCGTCGGCGGGGACCTTGGCGAGGGCGTCCGACAGCCGGTCCAAGAGCCTCCCCTCGATGGTGAGAACAAGGTCATCGAGGTTTTCGAATACGTTGTACAGAGTGCCCGGTGAGTAGTTGATCTGCCGCGCGATCTCGCGCGCCGACAGCCGCCCATAGCCGCCGCTCTTGATGAGGTCCGTCGAGGCGTCGAGGATCAACTCGCGCAATTCCTCGGCCGTGTGAACGGAGCGCCGACCCATTTCTCTCGACCCATTTCCAGGATTATTTGTTGCACCGACCCGCTTCGCGCAAGTTAGCTCACGGCAGCGGGGCGTCGGCAATGTTCCGAGAAAGAACACTGTTTCCCCAAATTCGAGGTAATGAAAATTGAGGTAATGACGCGAAAAAGGCGCGGACTACCCGATTGAGCATAACCGGGTGCCCGTCGCCGGCTCAGTGAACAGGGGAAAGTCCAGCCGTGCCGGGCTCGGTGACGGCTAGAAGCAGGTCGAGACGCAGTTGTCGCCGTCGAAATCGACGCAGCTGTTGCGGGGGGCGGCAACGGCCTTGTCGGTCCAAGTCGCAGCCCCGAAGATGTAGTTCAGGAAGACCGGCTTGTACTCGTAGGACGTCTCGACGACGATCACGCTCGCGCCCTTGCCGGCGAGGCCGCTCGAGAGCGTGTAGGAAGAGCACTTGGCGGGCTCGCTTGCACCGTGCAAGGAGGGGCGGTTCGCCGTGCCGGCGTAGACGCGCGTCATCGCCGCGTCGTTGGGGCTGGCCTTGACCGGGATGATCGATACCTTGAGCGAGCTCGAGTTGAACGGGCTCATGGTCTGGCTGACGATGTTGTAGATGGCATTGACGTCGGCAGCCGTCATCTTTTCCTCGCGCGCCACGAGATCGGCGATCATCGCGGTGACAAGCCCGAGGCGCCGATCCATCGACACCGCCCGGCTCGCCTCGACCGTGCCGACGAGCATGAGAAGGATCACCGGCACGACGTAGGCGAATTCGACCGCCGCGATCCCTCTCGCGTCGCGCACGAACCGAGCCGAGGCTTGGCAGTGCCTCGCGAAGCGCCGCTTCAGTGCTGACGGTGACATGCGTGCTCTCCTCGTCCGGGCTTCCCGGCAGCCAAGCGTCGTCCTCAATTGTAGGGCTCGGTCCGGAACGTGGTCGTTGCCGACACGATCGTCTTGCCAACGGTTTTCTGGCCAAGACCCGCGGGCGTCCCCGGACCGACGAGGATCGTGTTCCAGATCTTCTGCCAAAGCTCGCTGCCGAGTTCCCAGTCGTAGCAGGCGCTGACGACGACGGCGGCGCTCGCTGCGCCCGAGGACTTTGAGAGCGGATCGGTGGCGACGCCGGCGCTTGGTGTCATGTTGCCGTTGGTGACGCACGACGTCGGGGGATCGAGATCGGCGAACTGGGCCCCGCTCTTCACGTGCACGATGAGCTTGTTGCACTTGATGTAGCTGCCCGCCTCGTTGCAGACGAGCTGCTTGAAGTCGTTGAAGGTCATTCCGGCCTTTTGCGCTTCGCCGGTGCGGATTTGGCGGGCAGCGGCCGAAACGCCGAGCTCGAGCGAATGAATCGTGAAGTAATGCATGCCTACCGTCATGATGCCGAGAAGCATCACGAAGAACGGCGCGGCGATGAACGCGAATTCGATGGCCGTCGTGCCGCTCTCGTCGCGCCGCCATGCCGCGCAAGGAGCGCGCCGGCGGCTGCCGCAAAACCGCGGCGCTCGTGCGGTCGACTGCATTCCCGTTCCCCTGTCATTGCCAATTCCGGGCAGGGGAGAAGGTTATTTCGGCGCCCTGAATATTTTGTTGTGCGGGAGGCAGGAAATGGAGAGAGGGTTAAGGATCGGTCAACGGCTCGCTGCAAGTCCGAGAAAGTGCCCGGCGCCGAGCGCGGGTGCCGTCAATTGCCGCCCCCCTGCTGCGAGTTCCCCATGTCGGAGGTGGAATCGGAGAATCTGGTCTTGGCGGTCGCGTGCTTCGAGATGGTCTCGAAGTACGTACCCTCGTCGCCGATGGTGAGCGTCGGCGAGCAAGTGGGCGTACAGCTATAGGACTGACGGGTGCCGCCCTTCACGAGGTTGACGCTGCGCTCGTCGTCGCGCTGGACGACGACCCGCTGGTCCTGGATCACATTGCGCTGCGCGTCGAGCGCGATGATGTTGGTTACACCGAAAGTCTTGCCCGTCACCACAAGCAGGTTTCCGCCCTGAACGGCCACGTCGGCGATGGAAGGATTGCCGATGATGACCTCGGCGACCGGACGCGGCAGACGAAGCAGCTGTGACTGGTCGTAGCGGACGATGAGATCTCCCGCGAGAGACTCTCCGGCGCCGGTAATGGCCAGCAGGGCCGCGGCCGCGTATGAGATCGCGCGCCCCCACATTGGCGATGCGCGCCCCGCGCGCAGTGATCTCGGCGGCATCGAATGCTCCCCGGCAGGCCTCTCCGGACGATTAGGCTGTGGAATGGTAAAGAAAGCGCAAACGGATGCTCCGTTACGAGAGGCCCGGGCCTCCGACATTGGATGAGACGAACGCTTGGCGCCTCGGGAGGCCCCCGCGCTGACAAAAATCGTGCCGTGCCGAGAGGCCGGTCGCCGGCGGCCCGAGGCAGTCTTGCCCAGTCCCGCCCGCCCCGCGAAGCGCGTGAGGGCCGTTTCGATTGACGGTCCCTATTGGTTTGCCCGGGTAATTTCCCCTAATGTTCCTGATTAAATACAATATTAACAATATTAAATCGAGAAAAACTCTGCATTTCATAGTATAATAGTATAGTAACCATAATATATATAGACAAATACGTTGCGTATATTGTGTAATATAGCATCGTTGCCTGTAATTTAACAGCGGATTGGCTCATAGTTAGGGCGGACGCGCCGATTTTCACTTGAAATTAATTTGAGACGTGTAGTCTCCAGCGAGTTCGAAATGCATGGGCGTCGGTCCACGCCGCGAACTGAACGAGATCGAAGTCAACCTCTGGGAGTGCAAAGTCATGACGATCCTTGCTCGCTTTGTGAAGGACGAGTCGGGCGCCACCGCGATCGAGTACGGGCTCATCGCCGCCATCGTCGGCGTCGGCATTGTTACCGGCCTCACGACTTTGAAGGACGGCCTGAACGGCCTGTTCGGCACGGTCAATACCAAGCTGAACTGAGCTCGCAGCCGACGAAGTCGGCTTCGGCAGGTTGACGGGTTTCGGCAGATGGACCGTTTGAGATGGAGCGCGAAGGCGGTCCATCTCAAACGTCTCTTCTCGTCGTCATCGAAACTGGTGCGGGGGTCACAGTCTCGATGGAAGCAATTCCACTTTAGAATCCTCCGGTCTCGACAAGGCCGGGCGGACATGAGGAAGGACCACCCTAATGAATATCTTCTCGCGCTTCGTTAAGGACGAGTTGGGCGCCACGGCGATTGAGTACGGGCTCATTGCCGCGATAGTCGGCGTCGGCATCATCACCGGCCTCACGACGCTGAAAGACGGCCTGAACGGCCTCTTCGGCACGGTCAATACCAACCTGAACTGAGCCCCAAGCTCTCGAGAGAGCAGGTCTAAGGGGTCTCAATGCCACTCGCGGCGAACGCCGGGGGTGGCATTGGCGTTCAGGGCTCAACCGCAAGGATGCCGAGCCAGCGCGGGAAGGCCAGCGTGAGCTCAGGCCAATAGGTCACCAGCATGAGGAAGGCGAGCATGGTCGCGAGCCACGGCAGGACCGCCTTCGACATCTCCGTGAGCCCGAGCTTGGCAATCCCGCTCGCGACGTAGAGGTTGAGGCCGACCGGCGGCGTCAGCATGCCGATCTCCATGTTGACGACCATGATGATCCCGAAGTGGATGGGATCGACGCCGAGCTTGGCGGCAACGGGAAACAGGATGGGCGCGAGGATGAGCGTGATCGAGGCGGGCTCCATGACGCATCCGGCCGCGAGCAGCAGAACATTGCAAACCATCAGGAACGACACGCGGCCGAATCCCTGGTCGACGATCCAGTCGGCGATCGCCTGCGGGATCTGCTCGTGCGTCAGAAGGAACGAGAACAGCACCGCATTGGTGATGATGTAGAGCAGCATGGCGCTCATGTTGGCGGACGCAAGCAGCACGCGCGGCACGTCGCGGAGCGCGAGATCCTTGTAGACGAACACGGCGATGACGAAGGCGTAGACCGCGCTCACGGCTGCGGCCTCGGTCGGCGTGAAGAGCCCGCCGTAGATGCCCCCCAGTATGATGACGATCAGCGCCAGGCCCCAGGCGCTGTCGAGAAAGGCGCGGCCGCGCTTGGCCCAGCTTGCCGGCGCGCTTCTCGGATAGCCACGGGTCCACGCCCGGTAGAGCGTTGTGAGGCCGAGCAGCAGCGCCAGCACGGTGCCCGGCACCACCCCCGCCATGAAGAGATGACCGACGGAGGGCGCCGTCACGCGCTCGCCCGCGGGGCCGGTGGCGACCATGCCGCTCGTCGCCACCGAGAAGAGGACCATGACGATCGAGGGCGGGATCAGGATGCCGAGCGCGCCCGAGGAGGCGACGACGCCCGCCCCGAACCGCAGCGGAAACCCCTGCGCCGTCATGGCCGGGATCAGGATCGAGCCGACGGCGACTACGGTTGCGGGCGAGGAGCCCGACACGGCGGCGAAGATCGCGCAGGCAAAGACGGCAGCGAGCCCGAGCCCGCCCGGCCAGTGACCGACCATGGCGGTGGCGAACCGGATCATGCGCCGCGCCACTCCGCCGTGAGTGAGGAAGGTGCCGGCCAGGATGAAGAACGGCACGCACATGATCTCGAAGTTCTCGATGCCGGTGAATAGCTTCAGCGCCACCGCGTCGAGCGGCACGTCGGTCATCGCGAAGAGAAAGGTGAGCACGGTTAGCCCGAGTGCGATCGAGACCGGCATGCCCGTGAGCAGGAGCACGATCAGAAGCGCGAAGATGATCGCTGCCGTCATCGCGCGTCCTCGCGGATTTCGTCCGCGAGCCCTTCGACCTCACCGGGGTCATGGTGCGGAAGCGCGCCCGTGGCGGCGAAGGCCCAGGCGACTTGGAGGAAGCGGAAGCACATGAGGTAGGAGCCGAGAGGTACGGCGAGGTAGACGGCCCACATCGGCAGCTCGAGCACGGCTGAGGTCTGCCCGGTCTCGGCGATGTGCCAGACGAGACGCGCGCCGAGAGTGCCGACGATAGCCGTGAAGAGGGCCCCGGCCGCGAGCGCGACCAGGATCAGGACCCGGCGCCGCCCCTCGGGCAGGCTTTGCACCAGGATGTCGACGCCGACGTGGATGCCGGTGCGCACGCCATAGGCCGCGCCAAACTTGGCCATCCACACGAGCATGAATATGGATAGCTCTTGCGCCCACGTGAGCCGAACCGAGTTGAGGGCGAGAAAGAGGTGCTTCGCCCCTTGGGCGAGCCAGTCGAGCCCATGCGCCTTGGCCCATGCGACGAGCGCGGCCGCGTTCGAGAGCCCGTAGCGCTGGATGACGGCGACGAAAACGAGGGCCGTCGCAGCCGCAATGAGCCCCGCGATGACGGTCTCCTCGAGCCTGTCGAGCAGGCGCAAGATCATTCATTCCCCCCGGCACGCCGCGCTGGCTCAAGGTTTCTTCGGATTTGCCCGCCCTTTCCGCCGCGGCGCAGACCTTAGCGCGCCCCGCCCGTCTCGGCATAGATGCGGTCGATCAGGGCCTGACCCACACGCCCCGCCATCTCCTTGTGGACCGGCATCAGGGCCGCCTTCCACGCCGCGAGCTCACCCGGCGTCGGCTCGTAAAAGGTGGTCCTACCGAGCTTTTTCATCTCGGCCAGCGCCTCCTCGTTCTCGGCCTTGGCGATCTCGAGCTCGTAGGGCGTCGTCTCGGCGAGCGCTTTCTCGAGGGCGGCACGAATGTCCGGCGGCAAACCCTCCCAGAACGCCTTGTTGGCAATGACGGCGTAGCCGAGATAGCCGTGATGCGTGAGCGTCGCGTGCTTCTGCACCTCGTACATCTTCTGCGTCAGCATGTTGGCGGGCGGATTCTCCGTGCCGTCGACGACGCCCGACGAGAGCGCCTGGTAGGCCTCCGAGAACGCCGTCACTTGGGGAAGCGCGCCGAGCGCGGCCATCTGGGCCTCGAGAACCTTGGACGACTGAATGCGCATCTTGAGCCCCAGCACGTCCTCGGGCGCGAGGAGCGGCTTGTTCGCCGAGAAGATCTTGAAGCCGTTGTCCCAATAGGCGAGACCCACCATCCCCTTCGCCTCGAGCTTGGCCAGCAGCTCTTTCCCGATCGGCCCCTCGGTGACCTTGCGCAGGTCGTCGTAGCCGGAAAAGAGAAACGGAAGATCGAAGACCTCGAAATCCTTGATGCCGAGCGGTCCGAACTTGGAGAGCGACGGGGCAAGCATCTGCACGGCGCCGAGCTGGAGCGCCTCGAGCTCCTCCTTGTCCTTGTAGAGCTGCGAGTTCGGGTAGAGCTCGACCTTGACGCGGCCCTCCGTATAGCGCTCGGCAAGCTCCTTGAACCGCTCGGCGGCCCGGCTCTTGTGCGCCTGCGGGGCCGCGACGTGGCTGAACTTGAGCGTGATCGCGCCCTCGGCCGCGGCGTGCGAGGCCATGGCGAGAAAGGCGAGTGCGAGGAGGACGGCGCGCGCGGCCATGAGCTTCCCCAGGAGGAGCGGCCATCGTGGTCGAGCATTCGCCGGTGTCAAGGCTGCAAGGCCGGGAATGCGCGATTAGGCCGAGCCGGCGCGGAGCTAGGCCGAGGGCGCACCCCGACCCGCGCGCTCCTCCTTCGCCCAGGCCCGGGACACGACGCGCGCGACGCGGAACACGCGGCGGGCCCGCGCCTTGTCCTCGTCGGAGAGGCAGAGGCAGCCGCAGCAAATCCTCGGGTTTCGCGCGACGCGCATCATGAGCTCGCGCGCGCGTTCGCGGTGGATATCTGTTGCGGGATCGCTGCTCATCGCCTGGCTCGAAAAACTTGGGGGCACCGCACGAGGCGAAACCAGCATAGCCTATTGCCGCGGACCTACAATCCGCCGGAACGGGCAAGGTTCCGCACTGCAAAGAGCTGTGGAGAGCCGGTCAAAAGTCGCCCCGTCGCGGTCAAGTTCGGCCAAACGGCGCTACGTAGTGTCATCGGGGGTGACAGCGAGCGAAGCGTCGAAGGTCGAGATTCGGCGGCGCACTCGCGCCTTGGGAGAGACGAGATGGCGGGCGGCGGAGAGCTTTCGCACGAGGATCTGCTGCGCCGGCTGCAGGCCCTCGCGGAGCGGGCGGTCCATCGCTTTGCGCTCCCGCCAGGCGTCACCCTGCAATTGATAAACCTGTCCGAGAACGCGACCTACCGAGTCGATGATCCCCGGAGCGGCACGAAGTGGGCCCTGCGCGTGCACCGCGAGGGCTACCACTCGCGAACCGCCGTCGCCTCCGAGCTCGCTTGGCAGATCGCGCTCAAGGACAGTGGCGAGGCGATCACGCCGACGCCAATCCGGGGCCACGACGGTGAATTCATCCAAACCGTCAAGGACGACGGTCTGCCGCGTCCGCGCAATGTCGTCCTCTACGGCTGGGAGGCGGGCGAGGAGCCGGCCGCGAACGACGCTGCCGGCTTCGAGATGCTGGGCGAGACGGCGGCGCGCATGCACCGGCACGTGCGCTCGTGGCAGCGGCCGCCCTGGTTCGAGCGCCATACGTGGGATTTCGAGACGAGCCTCGGCGAGCGGCCGCACTGGGGTCGATGGCAGGACGGCATGGGCGTCACGGCCGATGCCCTCGAGGCAATGGGCGAGGCGGTCAATCTCATCGCCTGGCGTCTCGACCGCTTCGGCAAGAGCCCGGACCGGTTCAACCTCATCCACGGCGACATGCGGCTCGCCAACCTGCTCATGGACGGGAAGACGATCAAAGTCATCGACTTCGACGACTGCGGCTTCTCGTGGCTCCTCTACGACTGCGCGACGACCGTGTCGTTCTTCGAGCACAAGCCCGAGGTGCCGGAGCTTCTGAAGGCCTGGGTGCGTGGGTACAGGCGTGTCGGAACCCTTTCGGCCGAGGAGGAGGCCGAGATCGACACCTTCGTCATGCTGAGGCGCCTCCTGCTCGTCGCGTGGATCGGGTCGCATTCGGAGACGGAGCTCGCCCAGTCCATGGGCGTCGCCTACACGCGCGACACCGTTCCGCTTTGCGAGCGCTACCTGTCGCGCTTCGGCGAGGCGCGCACACCGGCATCGGCGCGACGGGGCGGGCCGGCGAAGGGCGGATTTTGGAAGCGTCTGTTCGGCTGACGCTGCCGCCGAATTAGGCAGTAGACCAACGGTTCACCACGCCGCGAGGCTTGACCCCCGACAAGCTTCTGCTAGCCTTTTGCTGAGCAAAGGCAAATTGCTCACCAGGGACACATGGTAGGTAGGCTCTCCGAGCTTGCGGCGCCCGGCGCCGGTAGCGCAGCCTCGAGGGATTTAGACCCGACAGTGCTTGCGGCTGCCGCAACAGGCGTTGTCGCCTACATCGAGCGCCAAAAAGGGGACCTCGACCGTATCTTCGGCTATGCCGGCATCTCGCCCGAGATGGCGGGCTCTCCGACGCTGCAATTGAGCCTCAAGTCCTATTGCCGCCTGTTCGAGGAAAGCGCCCGCCTCACCCGCAACGACAATTTCGGCCTCTGGTTCGGCCACTCCTTCGAGCCCCGCGATCTCGGCCTATGGGGCTATGCGGCGGTCTCGGCGCCGACGCTCGGCACGGCGCTCGGGACGCTCGTCGATCTCTTTCCCCTCCACCAGCAGTCATCGTCTATGCGGCTCGCTGCCGACGCCGACGGGCTGCACCGGCTCGAATACCGCATCGATGCGCCCGACATCGTGGAGCGGCGCCAGGACGCCGAGCTGTCGCTCGGCATGTTTCTCAACTTATTTCGCGAGTGTCTGGGGCCGGCATGGGCCCCGGATGAAGTCCATTTCGAGCATCCCAAGCCCGCAGGCTGGCGCGAGCACGAGCGGGCTTTCGCGGCCCCCGCTTTCTTCTCGCAGCCCACCAATGCGCTGCTGTTCCGCCCCGAGATCCTGTCGATGCCGATGCCGGCGCGAGATACGCGCCTCATGTCCGCCATGCGGCTCTGCCTCGAGCGCCTCTCCGAGCGCAACGACCTGCGCGTCAGCGTCACGGATCGGGTTCGCGCCGCCGTGCGGGCACACCTGCCGGACGGCTTTCCGAGCCTCGAATCGATCGCTGCCGAGCTACGCCTGCCGATCTGCGTGATCCAGCGCGAGCTCCATTTCGACGGGCTCAGCTACAATGTCCTCGTCGAGGCGACGCGGCGCGATCTGGCACTTTCCTACATGCGCCAGCGGCAGCTTCCGTTCTCGGAGATCGCGTTCCTCGTCGGCTATTCGGAGCTCTCGGCCTTCAGCCGCGCGGTGCGCCGATGGACCGGCCATTCGCCGCGATCGCTGCGTTCGCGGATGCTGCAGGAGCAGAGCAGCTAGTTCTCTGCGCCGCGGAATTTATCGGCACGTCGACCCTGCCATTGACGTCAACCCCTTAGGCCTGGGCGAGGGCATCTAGGCTTTCGGGGAGGATCTGGCCGCCGTCGACGATGATCGTCTGGCCGGTGATGTAGCCGGCTTCCTTTGAGGCCAGGAACAGCGCGGCGTAGCCGATGTCCTCGACGGTGCCGAGCTTCTTCAGCGGGATCGAAGCCGCCATCGAGCGCTCGTAGTCGGGCCCGAGCGCGATCAGCCCCTCGGTCAAAATGTTGCCGGGCAGCACGGCGTTGACGGTGATGCCGTATTTGGCGAGCTCGATACAGGCCGTGCGCATGAACCCGAGCTGGCCGGCCTTGGTCGCGCCGTAGTGGGCCCAGCCGGGAAAGCCGGTGACCGGCCCGGTGATCGACGACGTGATGACGACGCGGCCCTGGCCCGACTTCTTGAGATGCGGCAGGCAGGCCTTGATCGGCAGGAACGTGCCCTTGAGGTTCGTCGCCATGACGAAGTCCCAGTCCTCGGACGACAGCTCCTCGATCTTCATCTGCGGGAAAATGCCGGCATTGGCGCAAAGGATATCGATGCCGCCGTGGGCAGCGGCGGCCGCCTCCGCCATCATCTGCATGTCGCCGATCTTGGTCACGTCGGCGGCATAACCCTTCGCCGTGCCGCCGGCCCTGCGCAGCTCATCGGCGCAGGCTTCCGCCTCGTCCAGGTGGCGCGAGACTATGAGCACCTTGCCGCCGCTCTTGGCGAACACCTTGGCGATACCCTTGCCGATGCCCTTGCTTGCTCCGGTGACGACGACGGAGCGGCCTGCGATCGATGTCAGCATTTTTCTCTCCGCAACTCTTGGGTGAACACCGCCTGTTTGAACTAGCCCGTAGCCTCGACCGCGAGCTCTCGCCTGCGTCCCCTGAGCAGGATCAACGAGTAGCCGCCCAATAGGATAAGGCTCGCGCCGATGGTCGAGACCGTGCCGAGCACCGGAACGCCCGGCGTGTAGCCGGCGACCATCTTGGCATAGAGGTATTCCGGCACGGTCGTATCCGCACCGGTCGTGAAGAGCGACAGCGGGAAGTTGCCCCACGACAGCAGGAACGCGAACAGGGCGCCGGAAAAGATTCCCGGAAAAAGCACCGGCAGCGTCACCTCCCGGAACACCTGCCAGCGCGAGGCGCCGAGGTCGAACGCCGCTTCCTCGAGCGCCGGATCGAACGAATAGACCTGGATGGCGATGACGAGGGTGACGACCGGGACGATCCAGACGAGGTGGGCGAAGACCGCCGTCTTCCACGACAGCTCGAGCCCGATGGCGTTGAACCAGAGCAGCATGGCGAGGCCAAGGACGGATTGCGGGAAGAAGATCGGAAGCAGAACGATCCGCTGGTAGAGCGAGCGCCCACGCCAATCATAGCGGGCGAACGCCAGCGCGCCGAGGAAGCCGATCGCCACGGCGATGACCATGACCACGACCGCGATCGACAGCGATGTCGCAAGCAGCTGGCGCACCTCGATCGAGGAAAACGTCTTGGCCCACCATTCGAGGCCCCACTTGGGGATCGGGAACGTGAAATAGCGGCTCGCCGTGAGCGACGCGAGCAGGATCGTGACGCCCGGCAGGAACACGAACACGAGGACGGCTACGGTCCACACCGTGATCAGCCCGTGGCGGACGCGCTCCGGAAACGCGAGCATGTGGACTAGCGCCTCCCCAGGATGTGATCGAGGTCGAAGCGGCGCAGCACGGAGAGGACCAGCACCCCGACCAGCAGCATGAGAAGAACTGCGAGCGCCGCGCCGAGCGGCCAGTTCTGCGAGTAGGTGAAGGCGATCTCGATGTCGTGCGTGATCGGGATGATGCGCTGGCCGCCGAGAACCTTGGCCTCGGCGATGGCGCCGACCGCGAGCACGAACGTCAGCAGGCACCCGATCAGGATTCCGGGCATCGACAGCGGCAGCTCGACCTCGCGAAACACCTGCCAGCGGCTTGCGCCGAGATCGCGCGCCGCCTCGCGCGTATCGTTCGGCACCATGGCGATGCCGAGTGTCATGGGAAACAGCATGAACGGCAGGTAGACGTAGACCATGCCGAGAAGTATGGCGCCGAGCGTGAACAGGATGCTCTCCATCTCGATGCCGAACAGCGATTTCATGGTGCCGAGAAGGACGCCGTTCTTGATGAAAAACAGCACCCAGCCGTAGAGGCGGATGTTCTCCGAGACGAAGAGGGGAATGGTGAAGAGGAGCGTGAGGAGCGTCGACCAGCGGCCGAACACGTGCACGAGCCCGTAGGCGACCGGGTAGCAGATGAGCGCCAGCAGGACGACGGTAGCGATCGCAAGCACGACCGACCACAGGAAGGAGATATAGGACGTCCCGGTAAAGATCGTATCGTAGTTCTCGAGCGTCGGCGCCTGGAGAAGGCTGAAGGTCCTGGGCGGCATGAAGCTGAAAGCAGTCACGGCGATCAGCGGCACGGCGAAGCCCAAAGCCAACAGCAGGAGCAAGGGAGCGGCCGACCGCCGCCCGTCCTTCTCGGCCATGCTGCTGCCGCCGGGTGTCATTCCTCCCTCACGAGAATGGAGTGGTGGGCATCCCAGCCGATCAGCACCTGGTCGTCGAGCTTGCCGTTGTAGGCCTGCTGGCGCAGCTTCTCGACCACGAACACCTGCTCGCCGACGCGCACCTGGTACTGAATGCGTGAGCCGAGCGCATACTCGTTGTAAAGCCGCCCGCTCAAGCTGTTGGCCGCCTCGTCGGGCTTGCCGAGGAAGCGAACGTACTCGGGCCGTATCACGAGATGCCCCGATTGGATGGCCGGTGCTCCGGGGGGAGCGGTGAATTTCGCCTGCAGCGAGGGCGCGAGCAGCGAGCCGTTGCCCGCGCTCTCCACCGCAATGACATTCACGTCGCCCATGAACTCCGAGACGAATTTGGTCTGCGGCGAGGAATAAATCTCGTTCGGCGTGCCGACCTGGACGAGCTTGCCGTCCCGCATGACGCCGATACGGTCGCTCATGACCATCGCCTCTTCGAGGCTGTGCGTGATGTAGACGAAGGTCTTGCCGGTCTCCCGGTGAATGTCCTTGAGCTCCTTCTCGAGCGTCTTTCTCAGCTTGTAGTCGATGGCGGAGAGCGGCTCGTCGAAGAACAGTATCTCCGGATCGTAGGCGAGGGCCCGGGCCAACGCGACGCGCTGGCGCTCGCCGCCCGAGCACTTCTGCACGCTCTTTGAGTAGTAGGATTCGGGAAGCCGGAGCTGGCGCAGAAACTCGAGCGCACGCGCCTTGCGCTTCGCGGGCTCCACGCCGCGGATCTTCATGGCGAACTCGATGTTCTCGCCGACGGTGCGATGGGGAAAGAGCGCGAGCGACTGGAACACCATGCAGGTCGGCCGCTTGTTGGCCGGCACGTCGTTGATGCGGGTCTGGCGCAAGAGGATGTCGCCCGAGGTCGGCGTCTCCATGCCGGCCATCATGCGGATCAGCGTGGTCTTGCCGCTGCCGGACGGCCCGACGATGGTGAAGAACTCGCCCTCAGCGATCTTGAGATCGATGCCGTCGACCGCCGTGAAGGCTCCGAAGTCCTTGCGCAGAGCCTTGAGCGTGAGAATGGCAGGGCGTTGGGGCGTCACGTGGCTCTACCCAGGAATGTCCAGATCAGGCAGCCTCCCGCATGGACCCGGCCATGCGGAAGGCTGCTATTTAAATACAGTGAATGGGACCTGGACAACGTCGCTCTAGCCGTGGTCAGCCCTTCTTTGCCGCATTCCAGACGTCGAGCAGCTTGTCGTAGTCGGGGACGATGTCGTACTCGACCGAGCCCGCCATCTCCTCCTCCAGGCTGTCCCACTGAATGGCGTCGAGCTCCTCCTTGGTAAAGAGCTTGAAGCACTCCGGGTTGCCCATTTGTGCGACCGGGTTGAAGGTGCCTTCGGCGAAGGCGACGATATGCGCCATCTTCGGATCCTGCACGTAGGCAAGGAACTCCGGCGCGAGCGGCGACAGGTTCGGATTGTTGACCGTGGACGTGATCTCAATCCAGGCGATGCCGCCCTTGCCGTCGGCGAAGGGGCCCTTCTTCGGTGTGATGCCGCGCAGGTTCTTGTGCCCGTCGGCGCGGGCAGGCGAGACGGAGTAGGTGCCGCCGGTGAGATAGAAATCGATCTCGCCCGACACGAGCGCCTGATTGTTGGTCGCGATGTCGCCGACGAGCTTCTTGCCGTTGAAGACCCGCTTTGCGGTCTCGGTGAATTTCGCGACCTCGGCGTCGGTGTGCGTCTTGAAGGGATCGAACCCCGAGATGGCGCAGATGCAGAACACGTTCCAGTCGTCGGATTCGAGGATGCCGTACTTGCCGGCGAGCTTCGGATCGTTCCAGAGGTTCCAGCCCTGGTCCTCGGCGGTCGCGCGGCTGATCTTGTCGGTATTTACAACGAAGGAATAGGGCCCGAAGCGCTGCGCCATTCCGATCAACTCCTTTCCGGAGTCGTCCATGGCCCATTTGTAGGGAGGCTTGAAATCCGGCATCATCTTCTCGAAGAAGGGTTCGAACTTGGCCCGGTCGAGCGGCTTGATCAGCTTCTCGGGCAGCATGATCTTGCGCGCCCAGGGATTGTTCACGTTGATCAGGTCCCAGACGTTGGTCTCCCCGGCCCTCAAGCGGTTGATCATCGTCGGATCGTTGGTGAGGCTCTCAGCCTTGACGGTTGCGCCTTTCTCGGACCGGAAGGGGTCGAGGACCTGAGCGGAGTTGTAGCCCTCCCAGCAGAGGATATTCAGCTCCTTGTCGCGCGCGGCATGGGCCGGCCTCACGAACGCGGAGGATCCTCCGGCTGCGAACGCGGCGGCGAGAGCTGTAGATTGCTGCATGAAGTTGCGGCGGGTTATCAGCCGTTGGCGCATGGTGTGTTCTCCTGGTCCCCGGGCTCTGACCTTGGCCCTACGATGAGAGGATGAAGTGGTGGTGTGCCGTTGGACGGGCGAGCGCTCCGTCGGTCACGGCGCTTGCATCGAAAGCCGCGCAGGACCTGCGACCGGCCGCGGTCCGGACACTCTCGTCCCGCCTCCATTCTCTTACTCCCTCCGGACGGCCGACGCACACTGGTTCTTGCGGCCGGCTCCGCCAGAAAGAGCGGGCGCTGCCTTGTGCAACGCCCGCCGGAGACCTCCTAAGATCGGCACCTCAATCCCGGCCCATTGCGCCAAATTGGCGACCAGGCTCGGCGAGCGAGATTGGCTCAGCATTGCCGCTCAGGCCCTCCGCTAGTCGGCGCTGTTGAACACCATACGCCCGATGCGGGAATAGGCTTGGGGCGCGAGCACTCTCAGCCCAAAGCCCCAGATGATGCCGACCACGATCACTGCGAGCGCAATCCAGGGTATGTTGCTCCCGAAGCTGCCGCTACCGCCGAAGGTCGCCAGATTCTGAACGAGCAAATAGACCAGGTAGACCTGTGCCACGAAGGCAATGATCGGAGCGATGAGGGTCGAGAACTTACCGGCCTCGTCGGAATGGTGCGTGCGGAAGTACACGATGATCGCGATCGACACGATAGCCTGCAGGATCAAGAGCAACATCGTGCCGAGAATGGCGAGCATCGTGTAGACGGCGACGTAGGCCTGCGCGTTCGGATCGTCTGTGCCGAGGAAGAAGGCAAAGAGGCCGAGCCACAGCGCGGCGAGAAGCGACTGAGCCACTGAGGCAATATGCGGGCTCTTGAAGCTGTCGTGTGTTCCCGCAAGCACGGACGGCAGGACGCCTTCACGCGCCAGCGAGTAAAGGTAGCGCGCCGCCGTGTTGTGGAACGCCATGCCGCACGCGAACGAGCTGGTCAAGATCAGGACGCTCATCAGCTGCGCCGCCCATGGCCCCACGAACTGCTCGATCGGGGTCAAGAAGAAGTTGCCGGAGTCCTTGCTTGCCTTAACGAGCATCTCGCCTTCGCTCGGATAAGCTGAGACCGCGCACCAGCTCGTAAGGATGTAGAACAAGCCGAGGCCGATTACGGAGATATACAGAGAGAGCGGCACGATCTTCTTCGGATCGCGCAATTCTTCGGCGTAGTTGGGTGCCATCTCGAAGCCGACCCAGGACCAGAAGGCCATGAAGATGCCGACGGCGGCTGCACCTGCCGCGATGTCGACATCGCCGACCTTCTGCTCGGCAACCGCAGTCGTCACATTGACGACGTTCAGCGCCTCGGTGTTGAAGCTCGTGCCTGTCGTCGCCGTGAGGACACCGAAGTCGAAGATGGCAAGCATCACGACTTCGAGGATGAGGGCGACGCCGAGGACGGCAACCGACACTTTAACGTCCCGGTAGGAGAGGATACCGGCCAGCACCACGGCAAAGAGCGCAAGCCAGATCCAGGGGATGTTGAAGCCGAAATGCGCCTGTATCCACGCATTGCCGAAGAACGCAAACAGACCATAGAGCGAGGCTTCGAACACGCTGTAGCAAACGAACGACGCAAGTCCCGCCGACATGCCGATCTCGCGGCCGAGTCCCTGGCTGATGAAGGAATAGAAGCCGCCGACGGTCGAGACCTTGGTCGCCATCGCCGCATAGCCGATCGAGAAGATTGTCAGCACGATGGTCGCGAGCAGGAAAGCCGCCGGGACATAGATGCCGTTGCCAAATCCCGCCGCAAACGGAACGTTGCCAAGCATGGCCGACATCGGCGCAGCGCCCGTAACGGTCAGGAACAGAACGCCTATCAGGCCGATGGCCTTGCCATGAAGTAAGTCGATGTCCTTCTCTTTCGTTACTTCGTAGCTGTCGGGTAGGGCGCCAAAGATGTTCTGTGTCACTTAAGTCCTCCCTCAAGACTGCTCGAGCCCTAGACTCTGGCGAATGCCGATCACCCCGTGTCGTTGCGTCGCCTGGCGAAGGTCGGCCCCTGCCGAGGGCGAACGCAAACCAAGACTCCGAGCCTAGCTTCGGTCTTCAAGCTATACCTTATGTATCCATACTGATTTGACTTTCCGGGTGGGAAACTTGACTGGCTTGGTTACCCGAGCCCCATCATCGTCTTCAGCTCTCCGGACGAAACGACGTGGCAGTATATCATGTTGATGATCTCGAGCTCCTTGCGGTGAAGCTCGTCCGATCCCGCAGCGCAGCAATCCTCCACGACAAGGACGCCGAAGCTCTCGTCGGCGAGGCTCCGCACCGTCGACGACACGCACTGGTCGGTAAAGATCCCACAGCAGACCACCGTCTTGATGCCGAGGTTGGTCAGGATCAGGCGCAGGTTGGTACCGGTCAGCGCGCTGTCGGTCGTCTTGGTGACGACGATCTCGTCGCGTTGGGGCTCGAGACCCGGGACGAGCTGAGACGGCAGCTCGTCCTTGGGCAGCAACAGATTGTTCCAGCCCGGCATTTTCTGCGACAGCGAGCGGTCGCGCCCGTCCTTGGTATGGCAGGCAATGCGCGCAAACAGGCACTCGATCCCGTTCTTGCGGAAGAGTGTCAAAAGCTCCTGCGTTCGGGGGATGACGAGCCCGTGCATGCGCTCATGAAAGGGGGTCCAGGCGTCGTAGCGGCGCTGCTCGTCGGGGGAAAGGGAGGCCCGGTCCGGGCGCCCCATATAGGTGTTCTGGACGTCGATGACGAGAAGCGCGGTGTGCTCCTTGGCGAGGTCGGGATCAGCGGGCTCGGGCGCCCCGTCGTAGTAGATCGATCGATAGGCCGTCTTCCAGCTCATGCTTCTCCCTCAGAACCGCTTCTTGAAGAGGCCGCGGCGCTCGTAGACCTCGGCCGCCTCGGCGACGAAGGCGGCCATCCCCTTGGCGCCGTAGGTCTCGCCGAGCTCCTTCGCCGCCGCAAGCAGCTCCTCCTTCGACCGGGCGCGGCCCGGGCGCAGCAGCTCGTAGATGCGCATGATGGTATCCTGCGGCACGTCGACGAGATCGGAACCGCGCTCGAAGTTGGCGGCGAGCGTCGGCCGGCCGGCGGCGCGGGCAATCTCGGCCTGCTGGCGCAAGGCGGCAGCCGTGATGCGGAGGTCCTCCAGCATGACCCGGTCGGCGAGCACGGCCTCGAGCGTGAGCTCGTCGAGGTGCTTGCCGCGCTTTCCGGGCACAATGTCGGGGCGCTTCTCGGCGAGCGGATAGTCGTCAATCGTGAGCTTTTCCTCGCTCATGGGCTAGCCCCCAGGAACGCGACCTCGACCTCCTCGGGTGTGGCGCCGTCCGAGGTCATCTCGGTTTCGATGGCATAGATCAGCGACACGCGCGCGTGATAGCGCGAGCCCATGGCCTCGCCCCGCGTCGGCACCACGACCGGCTCCGGCATCTCGCCCCGCGCGTAGGCCGCTGCGTTCGCCCCCATGCGCCGGTAGTGCTCGAGCTTGGTAATAGGCGAGTTCGAGAAGAGCTCGAGATTGTTGTGCGGCAGACGGTCCTTCTGATGAATGACGGCCGTCCCCTTGGCCTGGAGGCCTATGCCGACGCCCGAGCCCGCGAGGCGGGCGGCGCTGAGCCCCAGGAACGACGTGTCGGCCGTATGCCCCATGCGCACGATGCGTGCGCTCCCGCCGGCTTCGGTGATGCCGGCGATCAGCTCGCGCAGGATGGCCGAGAGCGGATGACCCGCAACCGTCTGGAACAGCTTGATGCCGAAAGCGGGGCTGACGCCGATCACGACCTCGCGCGCGTCCTTGCCGACGGCGGCAGACCCTTTGGTCCGGTAGGCGATACGCTTGCTTTCGGCCGCCTTGTGCACGCTTTCGGCCCTCAGCACTTCTTCGCGCGTCAGCACGTCGCGAATGGCGACGATCTCCGCGCGGCGCGCCTCGCCCGTGCGGTAGCCGGTGCCCGGTCCCAGGTAGTCGTTGGGATCGTTGACGGCGCTCAGGACGCGCCCGTCGCGGATCACCGCCGAGGTCTGGAGATAGTCCCCGGACACGCGCAGCCGGACGAGCTTCAGGAGGTTCTCCGCCTCCTCCGTGTAGCCGCGCCGGGCGAGCGCCTTTATCACGTCGACGACGGTGATCCCCCGCTCCTTGATGCTCTCGCTGATGAGCGCGACATCGCGGGGAAGGTAGCTCCTGGTCTCGTCCGACCCCGAGGCGGCGACGACGCTCGCTTTCATGTCTGCCGTCGGCTGCCCGAGTCCCAGCTCCTCGAGCACGGCGGAGAGCACCTCGACCGCGCGCGTGCGCAGCGCAAGGACGCGCGTCTCCTCGACCGGAGTAAGCCCGCCGTCGGCCTCGAAATCGCGCTGCAGCACGAGAAAGTCTTCGAGCTCCTCGCCGTTCAAAAGCGAGGCATTGAAGGAGTTGTCGTATTTCAGGATCGAGCCGAAGCCGGAGCAGATGAGGTCGGAGCCGGCGATCAGGAACGGCAGGATCTTCGCCCCGACGCGGATCTCGGACTCCGTCGCGCGCGCGTCGTTGCCTGACGCACATTCGAGGTCGAGCCACACCGCGATCAGGTTCTCCGCCATGAGCTCGCGCATGCCGCCGGGAATTGTGCAGGTGATGGGCGCCCCGTCGATGCCGCCGTTCTGGGTGCCTTGCACGCCCATGGCGCGCTGAAGGCAGAGGCAGCGCGCCTCGAGATAGAGCAGCGACTTCTTGTCATGAAAGCCCATGAGCAGCTCGGAGCCGGCGCCCGAGGTGCAGCGCATCTTGATACCGCGCGAGGCATAGGCCGCAGCTAGGAAGGCCTTCGACCACGGCGTGTCGTCGCCGTCGATGAAGCTCTTCTCCGTGCCGTAGACGGACACCGTCTCGGCGTAGGACGTGAAGCCGGCCATGCCGATCTTGAGCTCCTCGGCCTCCTCGCTCGAGCATTGAAACAGCGTTCCCCAGCGGCCGACCGAAGCCCCGACCGCGCACGCGACCGCGTTCGACCAGGCATTGCGCGCGACCCGCATGGTGGTCTCCACCTCGTCGAACCCGAACGCGACGGCGGTTGCCGCGTCGGCGGCCATCTGCAGCGGGTCGTCCTTGGCATTGGTGACGTGCGCCTGATTGCCCGGCGTCTTGCGGGCGCGCATCTTGCTGTAGGCGAACGCGATCTCGAGCGAGGAGAGATGGGCGACAACCTCGGCGAGCTTGGCCGGCGTCATGCCGTGGGCGAGGCGGACGAGCTCGCGGCGCGGCACGCTCATGTCGACCAGCATGCGCGCGACCTCGAGCGACGGGAGCGCCATGGCTTCCGCCGCGATCTCGGGATCGATATGATAACGGGAGATGAAGACGTCGATCATGTCGAAGTCGCGGGCGGCGAGGCCGTCCATGACTTCGACGCCGCCCGGACCGAGCGCCAGACCGGGCTTGGGATCGTGCGGGCTCGTGAAGGCCGCAAACCCGTTCTCCGCGTCCTCGATCGCGAACTTGTCGAGCCGCAGCGGGCGCTCGTCCCAGTCGGAGAAGCGCTTCCAGCGATTGGGGAATGTGCGCGGCTCTCCGGCCATGGCGGCTCTCCCGAGCGGACTGCGCGTCAACGAAGCAACGAGATTATCCTAGCGGCACGTCGGGTCATTTGACAGAAGGGCATAAGAAGTTGCCCAACAATCGCGAGCGAAGGTAGCTGTTTGGTGCGGCGCGGAAGGATTGAACAGACCCCGGCCAGCCGGGTCAAGCCGAGGGCGCAGCCCTCGTCTACGTTGCGGACCCCTTCGCCAGTCTCGGCCGGCTTCGAGGACCCGATGACCGCGACACGGAAAATTCTCGAGCTCAACGCCTTCGACATGAACGAGACGGCCGGGCTCGATCCTCGTGTGGCGAGCCTCGTCGCCCGCCGTAAGCGCGTGTTCGGCCCGACCTCGATGCTGTTCTACGCGCGTCCCCTCAATCTTGTCCGGGGCGACGGCGTCTGGCTCATCGACGCCGACGGCACGCGCTATCTCGACGCCTATAACAACGTCGCCTCCGTCGGACATTGCCACCCCCGCGTCGTCGAGGCCGTCTCGCGCCAGATGGCGACCCTCAACACCCACACCCGCTACCTCTATGACATCGTCTACACCTACGCCGAGCGGCTCCTCGCGACGATGCCGCGCGAAGTATCCAATATCGTCTTCACCTGCACGGGCAGCGAAAGCGTCGACCTGTCGCTCAGAATCGCGCGCGCCGTGACCGGCGGCAAAGGCTTCGTCGTCACCGAGAACGCCTACCACGGCAACACGCTGGCCGTGACCGAGATCTCGCCCTCGTCGGCCAGCGCCGAGCCGCCCGCCCCGCACGTCTTCCGGGTGCCCGCCCCCGATACCTATCGAAATGGTACAGCGGACCTCGGCCCGCTCTTCGCTGCGAGCGTGCGCAAGGCCATCGCGGCGATGAAGAAGAAGAAAATCCGCTTCGCCGGCCTCATCGCCGACAGCATCTTCTCGAGCGACGGCATCTACCCGGGCGAGTCCGGCTTCCTCCGCGAGGCGATCGACAGTGTGCACGAGGCGGGCGGCCTCTTCATCGCAGACGAGGTGCAGCCGGGCTTCGCGCGCACGGGCGAGAAGATGTGGGGCTTTGAGCGTCACGACCTCGTGCCCGACATGGTGGTCATGGGGAAGCCCATGGGCAACGGCTATCCCATCGGCGGCGTCGCGGTGAAGCCGGACCTGCTCGAGGCCTTCGGTTCGCAAGCCGGCTATTTCAACACCTTCGGCGGAAACCCGGTCGCGGCCGCCGCCGGTCTCGCCGTCCTGGAGACGATCGAGGCGGAGGGCCTCCAGCGGAACGCCCTCGAGACAGGCGCCTATCTCCTGGACGAGCTGAAGACTGTCTCACAGCGCTTCAAGCAGGTCGGCGACGTGCGCGGCGCGGGGCTCTATGTCGGCGTCGAGCTCGTGCGCGACCGCAAGTCCCGCGAGCCGGACAAGGCCGCCGCGACGCGCCTCGTCGAGGCGATGCGCGAGCGCAACGTTCTCGTCGGCATCGCGGGGCCCTACGGCAATATTCTCAAGATCCGCCCGCCGCTCTGCTTCGGGCGTGAGCACGCCGACCTCCTCGTCAAGGCGCTCTCGGACTCACTTGCCACGCTCTCCTGATCGCTACCACGCGCAGCAAAGGCCCTATGAGCTGGACGCAAATTCCTTGCGGGCGGTGAGCGCCGCGCCGATCTCGTCGAGAATCGCGGGATCGTCGATGGTGGCAGGCATGTTGAAGCTCGCGCCGTCGGCGATCTTTTTCATGGTCCCGCGCAGGATCTTGCCTGAGCGGGTCTTGGGCAGGCGGGCCACCGTGAGCGCGGTCTTGAACGCGGCGACTGGCCCGATCCTCTCGCGCACGAGCTCGATGACCTCCTGCTCGATCACGGCCCGGTCGCGGCTGACGCCCGCTTTCAGCACGATGAATCCCACGGGCACCTCGCCCTTCACCACATCTGCCGCGCCGATCACGGCGCACTCGGCCACGTCTTTGTGTGAAGAGAGTACTTCCTCCATCGCGCCTGTCGACAGCCGGTGGCCGGCGACGTTGATGATGTCGTCGGTGCGCCCCATGATGAAGAGATAGCCATCCTCGTCGCAAAAGCCCGCGTCGGAGGTCTTGTAGTGGCCCGGAAACTCGTCGAGGTAGCTCGGGCCGAAGCGGTCGTCGGCGTTCCACAGCGTCGGCAGGCATGACGGCGGCAACGGGAGCTTGACGACGATATTGCCGAGATGGCCCGCCGCGACCGGATGGCCGGCGTCGTCGAGGACATGCACGTCGTAGCCCGGCATGGGTACGGTCGGCGAGCCGCGCTTCACAGGAAGCGCACCGAGGCCGAGTGGATTGGCGGCGATCGCCCAGCCCGTCTCAGTTTGCCACCAGTGATCGATGACGGGGATGCCCAGGTGCTGCTCGGCCCACAGCACGGTATCGGGGTCGGCGCGCTCACCGGCGAGGAACAGCGTGCGCAGGTGCGAAAGGTCGTACTTGCGTATCTGCTCGCCCGCCGGGTCCTCTTTCTTGATCGCGCGGAGCGCGGTCGGTGCGGTGAAGAGCGCCGCGACCTTGTGCTCGCTCGCGACCCGCCAGAAGGCCCCGGCGTCGGGCGTGCCGACGGGCTTGCCCTCGTAGAGCACAGTCGTGCTCCCGTTCAAGAGCGGCGCATAGACGATATACGAGTGCCCGACGACCCAGCCGATGTCGGAGGCGGCCCAGTAGACCTCGCCCGGCGCGACGTCATAGAGGTACTTCATCGACCAGACGAGCGCCACCATGTGCCCGCCGTTGTCACGCACGACGCCCTTGGGCACGCCCGTGCTGCCCGACGTGTAGAGAATGTAGAGCGGGTCGGTCGCCTCGACCGCGACGCACTCCGCCCTGCGGCCCTCGGCGCGGGCCTCGGACAGGAGCCGCGTCCAGTCGAGGTCGCGGCCGGCGACGAGGGGAGCCGCCTCCATCGGCCGCTGCAGGATGATACAGCTCGCGGGCTTGTGGGAGGCAAGCTCGATGGCCTTGTCGAGCAAAGGCTTGTACTTGACGATGCGGCCGGGCTCCACCCCACACGAGCTCGACACGATGACCTTGGGCTTGGCGTCGTCGAGGCGGGTCGCGAGCTCCTTTGCGGCAAAGCCGCCGAACACGACCGAATGGATCGCCCCCAGCCGGGCCGTGGCCAGCATGGCGATGACGGCTTCGGGCACCATCGGCATGTAGATGACGACGCGGTCGCCCCTGGCGACGCCCAGGCCCGCCAGGACGGCGGCGAACGTCGCGACCTCGTCGGTGAGCTCGGCGAAGGTGAGGGTCCGCTTCGCCGCCGTGACGGGGCTGTCGTAGATGAGGGCCGGTAGCGCGCCGCGCCCCGCCGCTATGTGCCGGTCGAGGCAGTTGTAAGCCGTGTTGCAGAGCGCTCCGGGAAACCAGCGTCCATACTGTCCAGCCGCCGCGTCGAACACCTTGTCATAGGGCCTGATCCAATCCACGCCCCTAGCGGCCTCGGCCCAGAACGCTTCGGGATCGGCTTTCCAGCTCGCGTAGACCTCGTGGTAACGGCTCATCGGACGCTTCCCCTTCACTGCCTCTTGCTGGACCTTTCGACGCGGGCTGCTTCCCCTCTAGAATAGATTACGGCCGACAGAAAGCAGGAGGGAGACGCGATGGCGGGCAGACTTGCAGGGAAGATTGCCTTGATCTCGGGTGGGGCGACGGGCATGGGAGGCGCCTCGTCGAAGCTATTTGCAGCCGAGGGAGCAAGGGTTGGCGTCGTCGACCGCAACGAGGAAGCGGGGCGGGCGGTTGTTGCCGAGATCCGCGCCGCCGGCGGCTCGGCGATGTTCGCCAAGGCCGACGTCGCCGACGAGGCGCAGGTGAACGCGGCCGTGGCCGCCGTCACGGCGGAGCTCGGCACGGTGAACGTGCTCTTCAATCACGCGGGCTCGATCATCATCAAGCCGTTCCTCGACACGACGCTCAAGGAGTGGGACTGGCTGATGGCCGTCAACGTGACGAGCATGTTCCTCATGACCAAGGCCGTGCTGCCGGGAATGATCGCGGCCGGCGGCGGCTCGATCGTTTGCACCTCGTCGATCTCGGCCATCGCCGCGACGCCGAGGGAAGTGGTCTACAATGCGTCGAAGGGAGCCTGTCATATGTTCGCTCGCTCGATCGCCGTCGAGTTCCGCGACCAGAACATCCGCTGCAATGCCGTCTGCCCAGGATTCGTGCGCACCCCGCACGGCCTGCGCGAGGTTGCCGAGCTCAACAAGCTCGGCGTCGACATGTCGGACGAGGCGCTCGCCGTGCAGCAGGGGCGCATCTGCGAGCCGGAGGAGGTCGCGCGTGCCGCACTTTTCCTGGCCTCGGACGAGGCGAGCTTCGTCAACGGCGCCCACCTCTTCGTCGACAACTGCTTCACCGCCGTCTGAGCCGACGCGTAATTGGCCCATCAAATGACCTTCACCGTCGGTGAAAAGCTGTTGCGCCTCGACCTTGAAAGTGCGTCCCGATGACCGCTTTGTTGAGAAATGGCGCTTCTGTATAGTAAAAATTGGACGGGGAACTCGCGTCGTCTTTTGCTCAGGAGTTCACGCCATGAAGCATTCATTGACGTCTCTTGCCGCCGTTCTCTTGATCGGTGCACCGATCGCTTCTGCGACCGCCGAGGACCAGCCCTCCCCGAAGGGTCCGCCCCAGACCATGGGCGACGAGGGCAAGCTCCCAGCCACAGGCACGATGAGCGGCGCCGTTCCTGAGATGGGGGCCACGGGCGCCTCCGAGGGGGCTTCTGGATCTGCCTCACCCAAGGGCCCGGCTCAAACCATGGGCGACGAGGGCAAGCTGCCAGCGACGAGCACAATGGGCGGCGCGGTTCCGCAGATGACCCCGCCGGCCGTTCCGGAAAAGTAGGAACCGCGGCCTTGTCGACGGCTGTCTGTTGGTATGCGGGGCGGGCCCCTCCTTACCTCGCAGCGCTGATAGCGCGCTATCAAAGCCACCGCGCTCGGACGGCGCCTGCGTCTCCGACCTAAGTCCGACTTGAAGGTTCCGGGCGAGATACGCATGGATGGCAAGGGCTCTGCAACGGGGGGCGCGATGCCGACCGCACGTTCCGAAGCTGACAAGAAGCGAGATCGGGAACCCGTATTGGTCGACCTCGCCCTCCAAGGCGGCGGCGCACACGGGGCATTCACCTGGGGTGTGCTCGACCGTCTGCTCGAGGAGCCGTGGCTGCGGATAGAAGCCATCTCCGGTACATCCGCCGGCGCCATGAACGCCGCGGTGCTAGCCGACGGCTGGACCGAGGGCGGTGCGCCCGCTGCGCGCGCAGCCCTCGATGCCTACTGGGAGCGCGTGGCGAAAGCTGCCGCGCTCAGTCCGCTACAACGCACGCCGCTCGATCGCATGCTCGGGCGCTGGACCCTCGATTTCTCCCCGGTCTTCATCGCGTTCGACCTCGCATCGCGGCTCTTCTCCCCCTACGACCTCAATCCGCACGGTTTCAACCCGCTGACCTACATCCTCGACGAGAGCATCAACTTCGCGCGGCTGGCACAGTCGCCCATCAAGCTGTTCATCACCGCCACCAATGTCCATACCGGACGTGGCCGCATCTTCCGTAACGCCGAGATTACTCCTGACGTCCTGCTGGCCTCGGCTTGCCTGCCGACGATGTTCCAGGCGGTCGAAATCGACGGGGAGCCCTACTGGGACGGCGGTTTCGCCGGCAATCCCACAATTACCCCGCTCGTGCGTGAGAGCGATGGCCAAGATACGATTCTGGTGCAGATCAATCCTCGCGAGCGTCCCGGCACGCCGCGAACTGCCGCCGAGATCCTCAATCGCCTGAACGAAGTCTCCTTCAACGCCACCCTGATGAAGGAGCTGCGCATGATCGCCCTGCTCCGCCAAGTGGCCGACGCGGGCTCGGGAGAGGGCGCGCGCTGGGCACGAATGCGCACGCACCGCATCATGAGCGATATGCTGACCGACCTCGGGTACTCGTCGAAGCTGAACGCCGAGCGGGAGTTCCTGCACATGCTTCGCGCGGAGGGGCGGCGGGCGGCCGGCGCCTTCCTCGACGCTCACGCAAACGATCTCGGCCGGCGCTCCACGGCCGACCTCGACGTGCTGCTGGCGGAGTGCTGAGCGATGGGTCTCCTTGGCATCCTTCTCGCGCTCGGGGCGTTGATCTGGCTCGCCTTTCGCGGCTGGAGCATCCTCCTTCTGGCCCCCGCGGCGGCCATCCTCGCCGCCGCATTCGCGCGCGAGCCCCTTCTCGCCCACTGGACGCAGACGTTCATGGGAAGCGCGGCCCATTTTCTCGCGCAGTTCTTTCCGCTTTTTCTGCTCGGCGCGCTGTTCGGCAAGCTCATGGACGACAGCGGGTCCGTCAGAGCCATCGCCCGCTTCATGACCGAGCGTCTCGGCCCGCGCCACGCGGTATTGGCCGTCGTGCTTGCAGGTGCCATGGTCACCTATGGCGGGGTCAGCCTGTTCGTCGCCTTCTTCGTTCTGGCGCCGATGGCGCAGGAGCTGTTTCGAGCCGCCGACATCCCGCGCCGCCTGATGCCGGCGGCCATCGCTCTCGGCACCTCGACATTCACGATGTCGGCGCTGCCTGGAACGCCGGCGATCCAGAACGCCATCCCCATGCCGTTCTTCGGCACCACGCCCTTTGCCGCTCCCGGTCTCGGCATCATCGCCTCCGCCATCATGTTGGGGTTCGGCTTGTGGTGGCTCCGCCGGGCCGAGGCGCAGGCGCGGAGCGCGGGAGAGGGGTTCGGCGCCGGCGCGCCTGGTGCTCCAGAGGCGGTCACCGAAGACCAGCTAATCCGAGAGCGGGCCACGACAGCCCGGGAGTTCGATCCGGCGGAGATCCCTCACGGCCACCCAAGCGCGACACTCCCGCCGATAGAGCTCGCCGCGCTACCCCTCGTGGTGGTCGTGGGCGTCAACCTTCTGATGGCGCTGTTCGTTCTTCCCCGGCTCGACTTCTCGTTCCTGGCGGAGGAGCGTTGGGGTGCCACGTCGCTTTCAGCTGTCGGCGGCGTTTGGTCCGTTGTGGTCGCGCTTGCGACGGCAATACTGACCCTCATCGTCATCAACCGCCGGCGCCTCACCGCCTTGCGCGAGAGCATGGATGCGGGAGCCAATGCCTCCGTCCTTCCGGCGATCAGCGTGGCAAGTCTCGTGGGTTTCGGCGCGGTCGTCGCCATGCTTCCCGCGTTCGCGGTCGTACGCGACTGGGTGCTGTCCATCGGCGGGGGACCGCTCGTCTCGCTCGCCGTCGCGACCAACGTGCTCGCCGCGCTGACCGGCTCCGCCTCGGGCGGGCTCACGATCGCCCTCGATGCGCTCGGCGATACCTACATGCGCCTTGCCGCCGATCAGGGCATCGATCCTGCGCTCTTGCATCGCGTGGCCGTGATCAGCTCGGGAACGCTCGACAGCCTGCCCCACAATGGCGCGGTGGTGACACTGCTCGCCGTCTGCGGATCGACGCATGGCGAGAGCTATCGTGATATCGTCGTGGTTGCCATCGTGGGAGCGATTATCGCGCTTGTAGCCGTCGTTGCACTGGGCTCGGCTTTCGGATCGTTCTGAGACTGGCGGAGAAGACTATGGGCAGATTGAGATTCTTTGCACGAACCTCGAGTCCGACTTCGAGCTCTTCCCCAAGAGCGGGGGGCACTAGGATCTTCTGAAGATGGGACAGTCGATGCCTTCCATCCGCTGCGCGGGGGCCGCTTTGACCGTCGCCATCCCGCTCATGGCGCTCGCTGCCTGTCATGGGGAGCCCGAGGGTGAAGCGCCCCAAGCTCGTCCCGTTCGCACCGTCACCGTGGAGAAGAGAGAGGCCGGAGCCCCGCTCGTGCTCACGGGTCGCGTCGAGTCTGCGGACACGGCGGCCCTCGGCTTTCGCATCTCCGGCCGAATGATCGAGAGACCGGTGAGCGTGGGAGACCGCGTGAAGGCCGGTCAGCTGGTGGCGCGTCTCGAGCCGCAGAACGAGATGAATGCCTTGCGCTCCGCGCAGGCGGGGCTCGCCGCGGCCCAGGCGCGATTGACGGAAGCTCGCAATCGCTTCGAGCGCCAAGAGATCTTGTTGGAGCAGGGCTGGACGACGCGCGCGCAATACGATCAAGCCGAGAAGGCGCGCCAGACGGCCATTGCGCAGGTCGATGCCGCCGAGGCGCAATTGAAGTCGGCACACGACCTCGTCGGCTTCACCGAGCTCGAGGCGGATGCGCCGGGCGTCGTGACCGCGGTCGGGGCGGAACCGGGCGAGGTCGTGCAAACCGGCCAGATGATCGTTCGGCTTGCGCGCCAGGACGGGCGGGACGCGGTGTTCGATGTCCCGGCTCAAGCACTGAGGTCGGTTCCCGGCGATACCGTCATCAACGTCCATCTCACCGATGACCCCGCCGTGAAGACCTCGGGGCGCGTCCGCGAGGTCGCACCCCAGGCCGATCCCGTGACACGGACATTCCAGGTCAAGGTCGGACTGGACGACCCGCCGGAGACGATGCGGCTAGGGGCAACCGTCACCGGCACCGCTCAGATCGAAGCCCAGCCGATCATCGAAATTCCCGCCACCGCCCTGACGAAGGCCAATCGCCAGCCGGCCGTGTGGATCATCGATCCATCGAGCCTTACCGTTTCGTTGCGCAACATCGACGTCGCGCGCTTCAATCCGGCCACGGTCACTGTTTCCCGGGGGCTCGACACCGGCGAGATCATCGTGACCGCGGGCGTGCAGGCACTTCATCCGGGGCAGAAGGTTCGCGTTCTGGGATCCGAGCCATAATGCGCTTCAATCTCTCAGAATGGGCGCTCAATCATCGCTCGCTCGTCGCCTATCTGATGATCGTCGCAGTTGCCGCCGGGCTTCTCTCCTATTGGAGGCTCGGCCGCAACGAGGACCCGTCCTTCATCATCAAGACGATGGTCGTCCAGGCCGCATGGCCCGGCGCAACGATCGAGGACACGCTGAAGCAGGTGACGGAGCGGCTCGAACGGACGCTGCAGGAGACGCCGAAACTCGATTTCCTGCGCAGCTACACGAGCGCCGGTGTGACGACGATTTTCGTCAATCTAAAAGGCAGCGCGACGGCGAGAGAGGTCCCCGACATCTGGTACCACGTGCGCAAGAGCATCGGCGACATGCGCCACACCCTGCCGGCGGGCGTCGTCGGCCCAGGCTTCAACGACGAGTTCGGCGATACGTTCGGCATCATCTACGGTTTCACCGCCGACGGCTTCACCTTTCGTGAGCTTCGCGACTATGTGGAGGACGTCCGCTCGAAGCTGCTTCATGTCCCCGACGTCTCAAAGATCGAGATCCTGGGCGCTCAGGACGAGAGGATCTTCGTCGAGTTCTCCATGAAGGAGCTCGCGACGCTCGGCATCGATCGCTCGGCGCTCGTCCGCGCGCTGCAGGCGCAGAATGTCGTACGCCCGGGCGGGACGATCGAAACCGGCGACGAGACGCTCTCACTGCGCGTATCCGGCTCGTTCGGGTCGGAGCAGGACATAGCTAACGTCAATTTTGCGGTCGGCGGGCGCATGCTTCGCTTGAGCGACATCGCGCAAATCCGGCGCGCCTATGCCGATCCACCTCAGCCGATGTTTCGCGTCAACGGCGAGCCGGCGATCGGCCTCGCGATCGCGATGCGCGACGGCGGGGATATCCTGGCCTTGGGCAAGAACATCGAGCGCGCCATGGCGGAGACGACGGCGGACCTACCGGTCGGCATCGAGCCGAAGCTCGTCGCCGACCAGGCGGTGACGGTCGAGAGCGCAATTGCCGAGTTCATGACATCGCTGTGGCAGGCCGTCGCCATCATACTGGCCGTGAGCTTCATCAGCCTCGGCGTGCGCCCCGGCCTGATCATCGCCCTCTCCATTCCCTTGACGCTCGCCATCGTGTTCTCGGTCATGCAGCTCGCCAACATCGACATGCAGCGCATTTCGCTCGGCGCCCTCATCATAGCTCTCGCCTTGCTCGTCGACGATGCGATGACCACGACGGACGCCACCCTCAATCGCCTGGCGGAGGGCGACGACAAGGTCGAGGCCGCGACATTCGCGTTCCGAACCTACGCGTTGTCGATGCTCGCCGGCACGCTGGTCACGATCGCGGGCTTCGTTCCGGTCGGCTTTGCTCAGAGCTCGGCCGGCGAGTACACGTTCTCGCTCTTTGCCGTCGTCAGCATTGCGCTCATCGTCTCGTGGTTCGTTGCGGTCGTCTTTGCCCCGCTCCTGGGCGTCGTCATTCTGAAGCCGCCAACGACGGAGAAATCGGCCGGCCCAAGCAAGGTCGTCGAGTCCTATCGTCGGCTTGTGACCCAGGCCATAGAGGCCAAGTGGGTGACGATAGGGCTCACGCTGGCGATGTTCGCCGCGTCGATCCTCGCAATCCCGCTGATTCCCAATCAGTTCTTCCCATCATCGGATCGGCCGGAGCTCCTCGTCGACCTGAGACTGCCTCAGAATGCGTCCATCTATGCCAGCGAGGACATGGCGAAGCGCTTCGACGCCGCTCTCAAAGACGATCCCGATGTCGCGCGCTGGAGCACGTATGTGGGGCGCGGCGCCATTCGCTTCTATCTGCCGCTCGATGTTCAGCTTCCCAACGATTTCTTCGCCCAGGCCGTGATCGTCGCGACGGACGTGGCAGCCCGCGAACGGTTACGCCTCAAGCTCGAGAAAGTGCTTGCGAAGGACTTTCCGAGCATGGTCGCGCGCATCTATCCGCTCGAACTCGGGCCGCCCGTCGGCTGGCCCGTGCAATACCGCGTCAGCGGGCCCGACATTGCAAAAGTGCGCGAGATCGCCTTCGGTCTTGCTCAAGTCGTCGCCGCGGATCCCCAAACGGAGAAGGTCAATTTCGACTGGATCGAGCCGGCCCGGGAAGTGCGCATCCTCATCAATCAGGACGAGGCACGCCAGCTCGGGCTGAGCTCGGAGTCGCTAGCGGGAGTTCTGAACACGGTGATTTCGGGTGCGCCGATCACGCAGGTGCGAGACGACATCTATCTCATCGATGTCGTGGCGCGGGCGACCGACGAACAGCGCGTGTCTCTCTCGACGCTGCGCACCATACAGGTCCCGCTGCCGAACGGAAGCACCGTTCCGCTCAGCCAATTTGCGACGTTCGACTATGCGCAGGACCAACCCGTCGTATGGCGGCGCGACCGGGTCCCCACGCTCACGGTACAGGCCAACGTCAAAACGGGAGCCCTCCCGGAGATGGTCGTCGACACGCTCGCTCAGAAGGTCGAGACCTTGCGCAAGAGCTTGCCGAGGTCCTACAAGATTGCCGTCGGCGGCACGGTGGAGGAGAGCCAGAAGTCACAGGCCTCCGTCCTTGCGGTCGTGCCGGTCATGCTGCTCATCATGCTCACCGTCCTCATGGTCGAGCTGCAGAGCTTCCAGCGCTTGGCTCTCGTCCTCGCGGTGGGACCGCTCGGGATCATCGGCGTGGTCTTGGCGTTGCTCGTGTCGGGGAGACCGCTGGGGTTCGTCGCCATCCTCGGCATTCTCGCCCTGCTCGGCATGATCACGAAGAATGCCGTCATCCTGATCGGGCAGATCGAATCCGAGAGGGCTCGAGGAAAGGATATTCGGCAAGCCGCCATCGACGCGAGCAGCACCCGGTTCCGCCCGATCATGTTGACGGCCGTGTCGACCGTCCTCGGCATGATCCCGATCGCGCCCACCGTGTTCTGGGGACCGATGGCATTCGCGATCATGGGAGGGCTCTTGGTCGCGACCATTCTCACGCTGGTGTTCTTGCCGACGCTCTACGTCGCGTGGTTCGAGGGCCGCAATCCTGCTCCCGCCGCCAAGCCCACCGTCTCCGCGCGGGCGTAGGCACACGTCTACCGCCGGCTGCCCGAGGTGCGGAGCCATGAGACCCATCGTTGATCCTCGAAAGGGCGACATCGAAGACGATGCATCGAGCCCCAAGAGCCACTCGCTTCTCGCGCTCGCCGGCAGCCTCCTCGCCGAGATAAGCCTGCCCAAGCTTATTGCCGCCTGGTTCATCCTGATCGTCATACCGGCCGTCCTCCTCGGCGTCGCGCCCTTGGTTGCCTCGGCGTGGGTCGGCAAGGTCGCCGGCAAGATCACGTCGCCGCTTTTCGGGATCGTCCCCATCGCGGTCCTGCTTTTCGCCGCCGCCCTCGCTTGGCTGTTCGGGCGCAAGCTCCTCCAACTGGCGGAGAGCAGCTTCTGGTCCTTGAACGCGCTTGCCGTCGAGCCCGCCTATGCGATGTGCCGCGAAGCGCTGCGCCATCTGGCCGAACGGTTGTTGCCCGAGAGCGCGGAAGCGACCCAGCGTGAGCGGCTGCGCTCCGCGACAGCCGCCGTCTCGGGCCTTCTCATCAGTGGATTGGCCGTGCTGGTTCTCGTGCTTGCCTGGCCGTCGTCGCGCTGGATCGGTGGCGTCGGCGATTTGCTCGCGCCGCGGGAGCTGGCTTGGGTCGCGCTCGCCAATACGGTCGTGCTCGTCAGCGGCTACCTCGCCGTAGCGGCGCTCGTCTGGGCGGTCGCGGATGTGACTATGGCCCCGCCCAGGGACCTGCGATTTGCAGAGGCGACGCCCGGCGCCCGCACGTGGCGTATCGCCCACTTGTCGGATTTGCATGCCGTCGGCGAGCGCTACGGCTTCCGCATCGAGAGCGGCAGGTCGGGGCCGAGCGGCAACGATCGCATACGCCGGCTTCTGGCGCTGCTCGAAGAGCTCCACGCAAGGGCTCCCCTCGATGCCGTCCTGATCACGGGGGATGCTACGGACGCCGGCCGCGCCGCCGAATGGGCAGAGTTCCTCGATGCCTTGGCCACCCATCCCTCCGTCGCCGAACGCGCGCTCGTTCTCCCCGGCAACCACGACATCAACATCGTCGACCGGGCCAATCCCGCACGCCTCGACCTCTCCATCGGCCCGAACAGCCGCTTGCGCAAGATCCGCGTCCTGTCTGCGATCAATTCGCTTCAGGGCTCGCGCACCCGCGTTGTGGATCACACAAAAAAGCGCATAGGGAAGACGCTCGCCGATGCGCTCGAGCCGCACGCGGCAGAGCTGTCGAAGTTCGCAGACACGGGACGGCCGCTCCTCTCCACATTGGCGTCGGACCTATGGAACGACGTCTTTCCCATGGTTCTTCCGCCCGATCGCGAGGACGGGCTCGGGATCATCCTTCTCAACACCAACGCGGACGCTCATTTTTCCTTTACGAATGCGCTCGGGATGATGTCGGCGGAGCAGGCTCGAGCTATCGACATCGTCTGCGCGCACCACCCGCGCGCTTACTGGCTGATCGCGCTGCACCACCATCTCATCGAATATCCGCGCGCTGCCAAGGTTCTCTCGGAGCGCATCGGAACCGCCCTCATCAACGGCAACTGGTTCGTGAGACGCCTGCAGGCGATGGCAGGGCGCGTCGTCCTGATGCACGGGCATCGGCATATCGACTGGATCGGCGAGTGCGGCGGGCTCGTCATCGTCTCGGCGCCCTCTCCGGTCATGGAGGCGACGAACGATGTCGACACCTATTTCTACATCCACACGCTCGAGGCCGGCCACGACGGACGCCTGCGGCTGCTCGAGCCCCAGCGCATCACCGTGCCAGGTGACCCCAGGCCGCCAGACGGCAATTCAGCCTAGAATGTCGTCCATTAGTGCCGTTGAAGACCGTTGCGGAGGTTAGGCCGTGGCCAGCACATCGAGCCCTGAACGGATGGTATCGACGGTCGGTTTGATCACCGAGCCAACACCCGGTATCGCCAGCGCCTTATCGAACAACTGATCGAGGGCCGGCTTCACGGCGGCAATGGCGCTTGCCAAGCTCTTGCGCGTTTCCGGTGTGAGTTGGTCGATTAATCCGGTCACCCTGTCGAATTCATCTTTGGAGCTGGTTAGGGCCGGTAGGGCTGATTGCGCGGTGGCCTCGTCCTTGATGCCTTCGAGCGACGAGCGCAGGCCATTGACGGCCTTTGTCAGTTGCGCCCCAAGATCGATGTCGCCGACCTTGACGCCGTTGAGCGAGCGGAATGCCTCGGTCGCATCTAGGCCAGCCGGCTTGAGCGCCCCTGTCACGATTTGCTCCTCCGCGGGCTTCGGGACGGTTTGCTTTTCTACCGTCTTCGTGGGGGTTGGGCCCGAGGAGAGGACGTACCAAGCCAACCCACCAAGCGCCGCTGCAATCAACACCGGTAGTAACCAGGTCGATTGCATCTTGGCCACGTCGGACTCGTAATATGCGATTCTTTGGTCCGCCTTCGCGATGTCATCGAGGATTTCGGTTCCGCTGAGATAATCCGAGAACCCATTGGGTAGTGCCTGGGCAATATTCTTCTTTTGCGAGGCGAGGAGCTCGGCGGCGCTAAGCCCCGTGCCGCTCTGCTGTTGACCCAGCACGCCCATCACCACAGGTGCAAGCAATCCCAATAGGCTTTTTGAGCCATCTGCTCCGATGTCAGCGAACTTTCCCATCGCGTTGGCGAGCTCGTTCGTGGTCGTGCGGCCAAGAAGAGAGGTAAGGGCGTTGAGGCCGCTGTCAATCACGGCCGCTTGGCCCGCTTCTCCGATGACGTTGGCCAAGTTTGTGAGAGTTCCCGGTTTTTGATTTGCAACAGCGGCATTGAGAGTTGCCGCTCCCTCGCGCGTCGAGGCGCGCGAGCTGAACGCGGCAAGCAACCCCGGAACGCCGGCGCTGACTGCCTTCTCAACGACGCTTCTATCGAGGCCCAGGGCTGATGCGATACGGGCGCGCAATTCGGGAGTGAGAACGTGAGAGATGGTTGAGATGAGGTTGGTCGCCATGGGACCTCTCCTTGAGAGACAAGTCCCCCCAGTTCCGGTATTGGCACCCCACAAGGGCAGTTCTTCAAAAGGACCCGAAGCGTTTGTTCTGCTTTCGAGGCGCCATAATAGCGAGGTCGCTCAAATGGCTTTGCATTCAAAGAATACGTCCACCTTGCCCAACGTGTATAGTCCCCGATCGGGGGACGGCTTCATTCGCATGCGCGAAAAACTTAGCAGATGCGAAAGGCTCACTTGAGATCATATTGAGCATTGCGCGTTCGCGCGGGTCGACGCCGCGCTCACTCGAGATTCTGAGGAGGTTGCCTCTTCCCGTGCAATCTCCATAGTTTCTCGGCGAAGTCGCTAGGGCAAGCCCCGGCTAGGCTCGTCTAGCACTTATACACTCCAGCTGCGCAACGGCGCACTGTGCGCCGTCCTACCCCGGCAACGCTGACAGGCGTCAGTGGACGCCCGACTCTCGCCTCGGTAGACGAGACGAAGCCTTGTACGCCGGGGATCGAAAGCTGCTCTCCAAGCTCCGATCCAACGAGCCCGATGATCCCCGCCAGCAGAAAGATGCCAAAGTGTTTCGACAAGGTCATTGGGCGCCTCCTATCACAAAATGCTTCGGCAATTCATCGATATCGTCAAGTTCATCCAGGTCGACCTTTTTGGCGTTCGTTGGGTTTTTGAAGCCGAAATCATCCGATGCGACTTCGTCCCCGGTCTTCCAGTCTCTAGTTTGAATGCTGTATTGCGGTCCATTGGCAACGAGCTTGGAGGTAATGACATAGCGGCAAGGATAGGGCCGATCACCTTGAGCGATCCATATCTGCCAATCGACTTCCTTGGCCCGAAAAGCGAGGTAATCGCATTCAGTGCCGCCGATGACGCCGCTGCCGAGGTCCTTAGCCTCAACCATATCCGTCGTCAGCTGATCGTAGACATTCGACAAAAGCAAATCCGCTCCAGGGAGGGGGCGGAATTTCTCCCTCAACTCATCGATCACTTGGTCGATTGTGCCGGGAGCATCGAGCTGGGTATAAAGGTTCTTGTTCTTGCCGAGGAGCGTCAGCGTTTTTCCGTCGAAAAGCATCTCGACATCTGCAAACCCGCCTGAGCGCGTGACGCGAAGCTTGTCAGGCCGATTGACAGCGGCTTGGCCTGAACTCGCAAGTGCGAGTTTCTGCTGATCTTTGGTGACAACCTCGAGGTTGGTATCAAACGCGAACGATATGGCCTTCTGCGCTGCGAGGTAATCAGACATGGCCTTAAGCCGGTCCTTGGCGTAGGCCTCATCGGCTTTCGCTCCCGGCGGCGTCCCCAATCCAGCCATCAAGCCCAACACCGCGGCTATCTTGAGCAATTTTCGGTCTATCTTTTTCATCTGAGCCCACCTCTTCAGTGTGGATAGAGCTTGTCCCCGACGTGTCGAGAGGCCGAGCTCCGTTATCGTGCGTCTCCCGAAGGCAAGGTGTGGCGCACGGGTTCGTCCAACCTTGATCTTTCTCAAGCAAAGTCAATCCAACTAAAGAGTAAGTGTTTTTCCTACAGCGGTGAGGACGCTGCTGGCACGTCCGAGTTGGGTCATGCTCTGGCGTCGCGCCCACATCCGCGCGAAGGCTGCTCGTCCCTCGGGAGCGGACCACCAATATGCTGCTCGGAATGCCGGCTGGGCGCACAAACAGATTGAGCTCGTGCACGTGATGCTTGCCACTCGCTTTTTTGGGGATGCGATTCCGGGTAAGCGCTAGTTATGCTATTATTCAGTGGCGGTCAGCCTGAGGGCAAATGGTCGCCGCGTCACCCCAAAGTAGCCATGACCCAGCATGTCGAAAGCCTGCTGGCTCAATTTCCCTTCGCGGACCGCCTGATCCGTGTTGAACCGGATATGATAGAGCCAGCAAGTTCCGTAGGGCCTTCTCGCAAGGGTCGGATCGCGAACGAGCACGAAGGGGAGACGCAGCTCAGTTTGCGCTGCATCCATGAGTGTCGTGAGCGCTCCCGAAAAATCGCTTCTCATTGTGGCGAGAAACTCGGATACGCCGACGTCGCTCGAGTCCAGAAACCCCAGGAGGGCGATGTGGCTGTGGTGGTCGGGTCGGCAGGGGCGTCTCCCGGCGGGGGCGAAGACGAGACGCTGGTCCCCGAAGCTGTAGCAGATGCGAAGCCCGATCGCGAAGCCCTTATCCGGAATCGGCGCCGTTCCAAACATTTCCGCCAGACAATCGTCGACGGCATCACGAACGATGTCCGCGGTGCCGACGTCGGCAAAATAGGGTAACAGGTCGTCGGCTTCGAGGTAGGCGCCGCGCCAACGCTTTCTCTGTCGACGGGTGAACTCCCACGCATCATACCCTTTGCGCTCGAGCCATCGCCGCTGTTGCCGCGAGAGGATCATATTGGCATTCCCGATCACGCGATTTCGACGTCGATGGGTACCGGCGCCGGCATGCTAAGGGAGTTGGTAACAGCGGTGTAGATATCGGTGTCCATAACTGGGTCTCTCGATGGTGACGACGAGAGAGTAGCGCGCCGATTGATCATGGCGCCCCTCACTTGGCCGAGTTTTCCACCATCACATTGGTAGACGGCGATATGCGCGCGATTGGTGAGCTCCGCATTTAGTGATTGTTTGAGACCTGAAAGTTGCGCCTCCTACATGGATGCACAAGCGGTGAACAAACCCTGTCATACAAGAGAGTATTAGTTGACAAGTGCACTAGTCCACACTAGTCTGATCCTATCGAACCGATGGGGCCAACGGTGATCTCAAGCGACGAACCGCTTCCCGTGCCAAGCCAGGAACGTGACGCACTCCCCTCCCCGGAGCTGGTCCGCGCAGCCCAGCGCGCCGCCGACCTTGCGCGAGAAGTCGACCAGCCAGCGGACCAGGAAGACGTATGGCTATGAGTTCGCCCAGTTTGCCAGCTGGTGCCAGCGGCACGGCACTCGAGCACTCCCAACGACGACTGCGATCCTGGCGACCTATCTGGCGGACCTCCATCACCAGGGCCGTGCCGTAGCCTCCCTGGGCCTCGCCCGCGCGGCAGTGCTCTTCGCCAACAAGGAGACCGGCCACGCCCTGGACGGCAGGCAGACGCCATCCGCAAGGTCATGGCGGGCGCACGCCGCAAGCGCAAGGCCGACCCAAAGCGGGTCCGGCCGATCCTTGTCTCTGACTTTCTCGAGTTGTCTCCGCACATCGGAAATACGCTCGACGGCATCCGCGACCGCGCCATGCTCGCACTGGGCCTCGCCCGCGCGCTCCGCGGTCCGTCTGAGCTCATGACGCTGGACCTCGACCGCTTGGGCACTCCCGACGCGCGCGGCTTCCTGGAGCTCGGCACTCGCGGCGCTACGGTGCACCTCGTCTGCAGCAAGACGAGCCAGGAGGCGACCCGTTCTTACTTCATCGAGCACGGGCTCGCCGTCGAAGCGGTGGAGGCCTGGATCAAGGCTGCCCGTATCGAAGCGGGCACACCGCTATGGCGCGCGGTACGAGGAGACGCCGTCGACATTGCCCGCATGTCGGCGCGGACCTGGGATCGGATCATTAAGCGGCGCGTCGCACAGTTGTACCGCCTTCGGGGTCTTACGATACCGGAGGCCAAGGCGGCCGCGAGAGCATTCAGCACCCACAGCCTGCGAGCCGGGACCATCACAAGTCTCGTGGATGCCGGTGCGACGATCGCCGAGATCAGGGACGTGACAGGCCACGCTGAGGGGTCGGCCAACATCCTTCTCGGCTACATGCGTCGCCAGGGGGCGGGGGTGAAGCAGATCAAGCGGCTTGGGCTTTGACGCGCGGACTTGAACTCGCGACCCCAACCTTCATGGCGAGCACAGGCAAGAATCTGTCGTCGGAACGGCAGCTATTGGACCATCTCTTCCGTTTGTTGCAACGCACCTAGTCGTCAGCAGTTGGGGGAAGACCGGCCATGCCGCGGACGCGAGCTGCACGGGGCCAACGAGAAGTCGCTGCTTACTCCCCGCCAAAGCTTTGCAGGTTTTTCGCCATCTCTCGTGAGAGAGGGTCGGGTAAACGGTCCTGTTCCAGTCGAAAAGTGTTGTCATGTCCGCTCCTGATTACGCACCATAGTCAGCCCACTTGAGCTGACCGTAGGTCACGGGTTTGGAGTGGGCGGCTGCGCGGGCGAGCGCCGGTATCATGCCGGCGAGATCGAAGCGGTGATTGAAGCGCCACTCGAACTCGGCGAGGTAGCGGACCATGTGCTTCTTGCGGATGGCGCGATAGGTGCCGGCGATCGATGTCTTGATGTTGCCGAGCATGGTGTTCACCCACTTGAAGGCGGGATGGCGCGCGGCCTTGCGTCCAGATCCGGTCGCCATCGCCACATGCCTACAGCCGGCGTCGGCGACGCCGCGGAAGCACTTGAGCCCATCGGTGACGACGGTGGCGCCTTCGGCGATGATCTTCTTGGCGATGCTCTTCACTCGCTTTCTCTTGAAGCGGGCGATGCGGCGCAGCTTGATGCGCCTGGGGCGGCCATCGTCAGAGGTCTGAACCGCCACGACAATCGGCTTCTTGCCAGGGCTGCCGCGCCCTGTCTTGCCGCCCGAGCGCTGACCACCGAGATAGGCATCATCCATCTCGATCCTGCCATCGAGCCGCTCGCTCTCGCCGGCGATGCGCATGACCTCGGCGAGCTTGGTCTTGATCTTCCACGCTCGTGGATCAGCTGCGCCACGTGGTGCTGGTCGATACCTTCAACCACCTGGCCCATCATCGAGGCCAGCTGACGCTGTACCTGCGACTCAACGACTGCCCGGCCCCGCATTTACTGCCGTCTGCCGATGACAACCACTTCGCGTAATTCGGATCAGGGCCACCGGATTTCGTAGATGTGATTGTTGGCCGCACGGTACGTCACATGATGCGAGCCGTCGAGATCGACCGCGAACGCGAAGGGATCGTCGGCGGCCTTCGGCGCCTGTGAAAACTCCGTGAGGTCGATATCCTGCGGTACCCTGCTGCCGCCCGGCAGCCACCAGAGGTCGTGCAGACGGCCATCCGCCGATCGGTAGACGACGTGCTTTGTGTTCTGGACGGCGCTGTAGTACGCGATCGGTGTTCCCACCGCTGCGGGAGCTATCGCTTCATCGGTCAGATCCCAACCAGCTACTGGCTTGACGCCTGGCCAGTACAGTTCCCAGATGTGGCCGTTGGCCGCGCGGTACACGACCTGATGCATGTCGTTGTGAGCCGTGTAGTACGCGAACGGGTCGTTAGCCGCCACCGGCGTCCCTGCGGTCCCTGACAGGTTGTCGAGGCCGCTCGGCCCGTCCTTCCAGTACACGCTGAGAATCTGCCCGTTCACCGCGCGATACGCGACGATGTTGAAGCCCGCCGCGTTGATCATCGCCGACGGATCGCCGGCCGCATGGGGCGCTCCGATCGCCCCCGTGAGGTTGCCGCCGTACTGCACCGGCGCCACCCCGTGCCAGTGCAACTCGTGCAGATGCCTGTCGGCGCTCCGATATACCACGTGGTGCACATCGCCCGCGGCGTCGTAATACCCCATCGGGTCGCCGGCCGCAGGCGGCGCGTGTGCCGTGCCGCCGAGGTTGTCGTGTCCCACAGCGACCAGTACAAGCTCCGCACCACGCCGTCGCTGCCGCGGAAGAGCAGAATCTCGGTGTTCCGGCTCGTGAACGCGAAGGGATTCCCCACCGCCTTCGGCGCATTGGCATGCGCGGTGAGATTCGTCGTGCCGGTGCCGCCGTTGGCATCGCGCCACAACTCGTGCAGCTGGCCTGACGTGTCGCGGTACGCGATGTTGTGCACGCCCATCGCGGGCAGTACACACGCCGTCGGCGCTCCCGCCGCCGCCGGCGTCCCGTACTCCGCTGAACGATCGACAATGGGCGGCGTAATCCGATCGAAGCGGATCGACGACACCGTATTTGCAGACAACTCCCTATTTATATACAAGTTCCCGACGTAGATCTTTTCGGCGGTGACCGCGATCTCGGTCGCCGTTGTCCCAAGCCGGACTTTGTTCACGACGTTGTTTGTTGAGGTGTCGATCACCAGCACGGAAGCCGAGGATCGGGCAATGTACAGGTGCCGGCCGTCAGGCGCCAGCGCCATCGCACGTGGGTAGCCCAGAAGTCGCAATGGTCTTCACCACCGTGTTGGTCGTCTTGTCGATCACGTCAAGTTTCGGGTTCACATAGACGTGGCGGCCGTCGAGCGCCGCCACCACACTGTCCGGCGAACTGTCGCGCGGAATCGTCGCGATCACGTTGTTCGTGGCCGTGTCGATGACTGAAACGCTCGGGGTGCCACCCCGGTTCCCGACATAGAGCCTTCGTCCATCGGGAGTGATTGCCAGCGGACCGGGGTAGTAGCCGACGGTGATCGTCGACACGACTGCGTTGGCGGCGGTGTCGATTATCGAAACCGAAGACGAGCTACTGTTCGTGACGTAGACGCGGCGCCCGTCTGGCGACGCCACGACGAAATCTGGCTGCCTTCCCACCTGGATCGTGGTGACCCACGAGTTGGTATTCGTTGCGATGACCGCAACATCGTCATACACCGGCCTCGTGACGTAGACGTGCCGCCCATCAGGCGCGACCGCTACGCCTGTGCCGGGGACATTGATCGTGGCGACGACCGTATCGGAGGACGTGTCGATCACCGCGACTATCCCATCCAGCCCTTGCGTGACGTAGACGCGGTCGCCTTGAGGGGTTGCCGCCAGTCCAACCGGCGGGAATCCGATGGGGATGTCCGTGGCGATCACCAGATCACCTCGTAGACATGGTTGTCGTTCCCGCGATAAGCGACGTGCTGAGTATTGGCGACCGCGAACGCCGCCGGCCGATCGGCGGCATGCGGCAACGCGTATGCCGCCGTGATATCGACGTGCGCTGGTGTTCCAACCGGTAACCACCAGATCTCGTGGAGGTTGCCGTCGGCGGAGCGATAGATGACGTGCTTCGTGTTGTCAGCTGGGTTGTAATACGCAGCCGGTGTCCCCCACGCCGCCGGAGCGCCCGATTCCGTCGTCAGATCCCAACCAGCTACTGGCATGACGCCTGGCCAGTACAGTTCCCAGATGTGGCCGTTGGCCGCGCGGTACACGACCTGATGCATGTCGTTGTGAGCCGTGTAGTACGCGAACGGGTCGTTAGCCGCCACCGGCGTCCCTGCGGTCCCTGACAGGTTGTCGAGGCCGCTCGGCCCGTCCTTCCAGTACACGCTGAGAATCTGCCCGTTCACCGCGCGATACGCGACGATGTTGAAGCCCGCCGCGTTGATCATCGCCGACGGATCGCCGGCCGCATGGGGCGCTCCGATCGCCCCCGTGAGGTTGCCGCCGTACTGCACCGGCGCCACCCCGTGCCAGTGCAACTCGTGCAGATGCCCGTCGGCGCTCCGATATACCACGTGGTGCACATCGCCCGCGGCGTCGTAATACCCCATCGGGTCGCCGGCCGCAGGCGGCGCGTGTGCCGTGCCGCCGAGGTTGTCGTGTCCCACCGGCCCGAGCGACCAGTACAAGCTCCGCACCACGCCGTCGCTGCCGCGGAAGAGCAGAATCTCGGTATTCCGGCTCGTGAACGCGAAGGGATTCCCCACCGCCTTCGGCGCATTGGCATGCGCGGTGAGATTCGTCGTGCCGGTGCCGCCGTAGTTGGCATCGCGCCACAACTCGTGCAGCTGGCCTGACGTGTCGCGGTACGCGATGTTGTGCACGCCCATCGCGGGCAGTACACACGCCGTCGGCGCTCCCGCCGCCGCCGGCGTCCCGTACTCCGCTGAACGATCGACCAGATGCTGCGTCGGGTCTTCGATTCGAACGGAGAACCCACCGGGCAGCGCGCTCGTCACGTGCACCGTCACACCGCCGTCCGATGAGAACGTCTGCCCCGCCATCAGGGCCGTCGTCGTCAGCAGCTCAGATCGGCGCGGTGTTGTTCTGTGCGTGGCCGAGCGGATCGGAAGTCTGCACGCGGTACACGATCGACGCCCTGACTCGGGATGCCGCGATCGAACTGGTCGACGCGCTGGCGCGCTTCGACCATCAGGTATGGGACCTGAGAACCGATGCGCACGGCTGCCAGCCGGCCAGTGGGCGGCGGCTGGACGAGACCGATTGAGTGCAGGTTGTAAGTGGCTCCGCGGCCGTTGTGCAGCTTGATGGCGGACGCATCGAGCCAGCCGATCGCGGCCTTCGATGGGTGCCGCAGCTGCACGCCATCTCGTCGAAGGCGCCCATGTTGCCGTTGAACGGGTAAAGGTCCCCAAATCCGGTAAGAGAGTGCAGGAACTCCATGGCCCATACGCCGACGCCTTCGAGCATGACGAACCGCGCCCAAAACCCGCTGGCCGATCCCGCGCCTGGACCTCCGAGCATCACGATGGCGGCCGAATGGAAGCCCTGGTCCCGCAGCCCGGAACCAAGTCGCGCTTCGAGCGCGGCAGGAGGAACATCCTGCTGATCGATGGTTTCCATCGGCATCACGACCGCGTCGAGATCGGCTCGTCCCGACGAAGCGGCATGGATGTACGCGCGGAGCGAGCGGTCGGAGCCGGTCGTCGGATCGGGATCGAACAGCGCGCGCCGAAGAATGTCGTTGGGCCAGTCCGGGGGAATCACGTCGGGCGGATGAGCGTTGGGCCGGTACAGCGGAACAAGTGCCAGCCGTTTTGTGCCGATCCAGTTCATGGGTGCCTCTCGCGGAAGAGATCCGGCACACCGATTTCGACATCAACAGCGTGATGTCGGTCGAGGCTCCAGCTCGGTGGTCGACGCCGGAAGCCCGTCAGCAAAGCGCTGTGGGCGCGCTAGAGAGGTTGAGAATACTCCGCTGCGATTCAACGCGCTAGCAGAAATGTCGTCGCGAGCTGGCAAAAAGGGGCCAGACGTACGGCGCCAGCGATCTGTCGAAAAAGTCGTGAGCCGAAGCGACAGGCTTGCTGCCACAAGGTTTCTTGCCGGATTTCCCTTGTCGCGTCGCTCATTGCGGGCGGCGTCGGTGACGCTGATGTCACGACGCCACAAGCATCAACTCTGACGCAACTCACGCGGCGGCGGTCTGACCAGGCGCAATCCAAGTGTCTTGAGGTTCTGGACAATGGCCGCGAGGTGGAACTCGTCGCGGGCACCGGACAGTCCTCTCAGCCGTAGCCGTTCGAAGCCGTGATGGGTCTTGAGGTGCGCGAAGCGCATCTCGACGCGCTTTCGCTCGTCGCGCGAGCAAACGCCTTTGTCTTCATCTTCCGGCGCGCGACCTCGCGGGCGTCCTCGTGAACGTCGCGCGCAACATAGCGCGGCGACTCCGGACAGCATTTCTGTCGGAGCGGGCAAACGTCGCAATCGCGTTTCAGGGCGCGATAGCGACGTCGTTGGTCGGAATGGATGGTGCCGCTCGTTCGGAGAGGTTTGCCGTTTGGACAGACGTAGATGCCGCGGCGACTGTCCCACTTGAAGTCGGCGAGCGACAAGGTGCCATCCTGGCGCTCGCTTTAGTCCCACACCGGGATGTGAGGCGTGATCCGCTTCTCTTTGACGAGCCAACCGAGGAACTTGCCCGTTCCGTAGGCCGTGTCGGCGGCGAGCCGCCTGGGCTTCAGATCGAAGCAGGCTTCGGTGCGATCAATCATTGTCTTGGTCGCCTCAACTCGTCGTAGGTGCGCGCCGGTGTTGCCTCGACATCGATGATGACGGCGTTCTCAATATCGATGAGGTAGTTGAGCCCGTAGCCGAACTGCACCCGCTTGTTAGCTTTGGCCGTCCAGGCCGATGACGGATCGGACGGCGAGATTACCTTCGGCACCTTGCGATCCGGATTGGGCTCGGCCGTCTCATCGAGCGCAGCCAGATACTCGGCGATGGTGCGGGTCTGGCGTTGCTTGTCCGTCCAGTCCAACTCTTCCGGCGCCTTGCCGTGGTAGCGGCTGGCGTTGGCTGCGAGCACGCTTGCTTGCCGCTGCCGCCATCGTTCGAGCCGCTGCCATCTCCGCCCTCGCCCTCATCATCGCGGCGTGCAGCATCGAGGGCCGCCAGATACTCGCGAACGGCACGCGACGCCCGCTCTGGCGTCGGCCAGTCGATCGGCTGATCGCCGGGCACCCGCTTCTTCTTGTCGACGTCCGCCTTGATCAGGCTCGCGTCGATCGAGAAGTCCTCGCCGCCGACGAGGCCCGCCGCGATGCATATCGCCACCACCCGTTCGAACACGCGGCGAAGGGCATTGCTCTCGCGGAAGCGCGCATGCCTGGCGCGTGAGAAGGCGGAATGGTCAGGAACCTTGTCCTCGATGCCGAGCTTGCAATACCACCGGTAGGCGAGGTTGACCTGGAGCTCGCGGCAGATCATCCGCTCGGATCGGATGGCAAACACGTAGCCGACGATGAGCATCCGGATCATGAGCACGGGGTCGATCGACGGCCGACCCGTGTGCGAGTAGTAGGGCGCAAGGTCCTTGTGCACCCAGCCGAGGTCGAGCACGGCGTCGATCTTGCGCACGAGGTGGTCGGGCGGCACCACGTCGTCGAGATTGAAATCGTAGAAGAACTGGCTTTGCTCGGACTTGCCCTGCCCCATCATCGCTCGCCCCCGCCGCTGACCGTCCGAGCACGACGGAATCATGGTTCGCCAGCGACCTCAACGGGGGTTTTGCAACACATTCGGGAGTTCAGCGGACGTGCTCTGACGTTCCAGGTGGTTCCAAGGTGGAACCGAGGATCCAGTTCAAGCGGCCTTGCAGTGACGCCACGCCGTCGTCTTGGGCGTTCCGGGGAAGGCGCGTTGCAGCTCTGGTATCTGCGGGTTCCGACCGTGGAACCGGCGGAACTCGCGGCCCAAGCGTGCGGTTCCACGGTGGAACCCGATGGAACCGGCGGAACCCCGGTTTGAAACCCGAGTTTCATTGTCGTTGGCCGTGGCAGGTGGAACCGTCTCGGCGCGGGACCAAATCACGGTACCGAATGTGGCAACGAACACGACGCCCGCACCCATGATCCAGGCCCAGCGGCCCCTGCGATCACCAGCATGGGAGACCTCCGCCTCCTCGGGTCGCTGCTGGTGGTCGAGCTCGGTCTTGAGGCGCGGCACCTCGGCCTCGAGCTCGCGCTTGCGGATGGCTCTCGCCATCTCCTGGCGCAGATCGAGCAGCGGTTTGCAAAGCTCGAAGGACTTCTGGCGCGTGACCTCGGTGCATTCCTTCGTCCGCAGGAACACATTCCGAGGCACCGGAGCGGCATCCATGGCGGCGCGCACCTCGGCAATGGTGTTCGCGCCCTCGAGCCTTTTCAGCTCGTCCGCTCCCTTGTCGTAGGCTGTCTTCGCGCGGTCGTAGGCACCACGCGCGCCGCCGTCGTTCGCCAACTTGGCACGTTCGGCCTCGAGGATGTGCGAGGCCATCGCGATGACGGAGATCGCCAACAGTAGCGTCGCGGCCAGGGCTGCAACCACTCTCTGCCACGTCGGCGCCATCGGCGTCAGCGCCACCCAGGCCGCCCGAGCCTGGGAGAGCGAGACTGCGACCGCCGCGAGGACGAGCACCGCACCGGCCAGACTGACGGTGCTCCCCTGGATTACGACGGTGAAGCGGTCGAGGTGGGCTCCGAGGCCGTAGGCACGAAGGGCGTTGGAAACGGCCTCGGCCCCGATGGCAAGCAAGATCGGCACCCAGGCCCACGGCGGCACCTGCCATTTGGCAACAGATGCGGTCATCATCGTCCTTTGTTGAGCAGTTCGCGTTAGGTGTACTAGTTGACAAGTATACTTACATGCTATAAGTAGGCCAGCTAAGTGCACTTGTCAACATACGGAGATGAATGGTATGCACACCACATCTGCATTTGTGGAGGTGTGCCCGATGGCCGAGGACGAAAAATACCGACAGCCGGGACGTGAGGGTCTTGTCTCCTTCACTTTCTGGACCTCGCCCGAGCTTCGGAACAATGTAAAGCGACTTTCGATCGACAGCGGCAAGTCCGTTCAAGAGCTCATGGAGGAAGCCGCTCGGGATCTGTTGGCAAAGCACTCCAAACGCTCGAAACGAAAGGACTAGGAGCATGGCAAAGCGAAAGAACGCTTCAACTGCATACGCCCCTTACACGACACTTCCCGGCGTGAATTTTCCGCCGGCGTCGGGAGACCACCTACTCGATTGCGAAGCCGGAGCCCAACAGGCCCAGGAATTCCTCCGCACTTTAGCGAAGGGCGACGGACATTACCTGCTCGGATGGATTGTCCGCGACATGATCGAAAGCGGCAAATTTTCCGGAGTCGAGATTGGATTTTTCGGCGCGCTCTCAAGGGCGCTCAACCCTTTCGCCAAAGTGGGACGAACGCAATCTCTCTTGGTTGCCCGTCGGTAGCCAGGACGCGCTGACCGCGCGCCTCTGCATGGCTAACTGAAGACACTGGTGAGCCCGGTCTGGACTACAAACTGAGGTTTCTGCCTTCTCGCCTCCGCCAGGACGCGTCGGTAGAGCGCAATGGGGAGCAAGTTGCCGCATCCACTCTGCAATCCGAGCCGCGAGAATTCGTGTACTGCGCTATCGCTCGGTAACCGACTAGCGCGGTTGCAAACTTGTTGCATGCTCTTGGGTCCAAACGTACGTTTTCAGCTTAACCTATTGAAAACAATGGCGGTCCCTACGGGAGTCGAACCCGTCTTTTCAGATTGAAAATCTGACGTCCTAACCGATAGACGAAGGGACCTCGGCCCCAGGCGGACCCAGGCGACGTATAGGGTCGAAGAAGGGCGGGTGCAAGCATGGCAGGAGACGCCATAGTGACCGTCGGCTCGGAGAGTCAGCGGCCGATCGCGGCGGCGTCCTCGATGGTGAGGTGAACGCGGTTGCGCCCGCCCCAGGTATCGCGCCGCAATTGCCCGGCGACGTGGACCGGCATGCCGCCTGCTTCCAAGAGAAGCTTGCCGAGCGGCTGGTCGAGGGCGCGAAAGGCGATCTCATCGAGACGCGAGCCGTCGGAGGCCTCGAGCACGGCGCGCACGTGTGTCGTTCCGGCGACTTTCGCGAACTTGACGCGATGGGCCGGGAACGCGAATCGCGGCTCGGGATTGCCCTGGCCGAAGGGCCCGGCACGCTCGAGAAGGTCCAGGAACTCGAGCGACGCGGCGCCCGCCGTCAGCGCGCCGTCGATCTCGAGCGAGGCGCGCTCGCGAGCGCGCGCGCTCGAATGGTCGAGCTCGGCGGCAAAGAACTGGGTGAGCTCCTCGAGCTTCTCGCGCTTCACCGTGAGGCCTGCGGCCATCGTGTGACCGCCGCCCTTCAAGAGATGCCCGGCGGCAACGGCTCGGCGCACGGCCGACCCGATGTCGACGCCCGCGACCGAGCGCAGAGAGCCGGTGCCGAGGAGCGCGCCGGAAGAGGCCTCCTTCTCCCACGCGATGACGCAGGCCGGCCGGCGGAATTGCTCGGCGAGACGGCTCGCGACAAGGCCGACGATCCCCTTGTGCCAGACCTCCGAGCCGACCAGCACGAGGGGAAGGCCCGGATCGGTCTCGATCCTGAGATCAGCCTGGCGAAGGCCTCGTCGAGCATCTGCTGCTCGATCGCCTTGCGCTCCTTGTTGAGCCGGTGGAGGAGGGTCGCGATGCGCGCCGCCTCGACCTCGTCCTCCGTCGCAAGCAGCCGCGCGCCGGGGCCGCGTCGCCGATGCGCCCGCCGGCGTTGATGCGCGGGCCGGAGAATGAAGCCCCAGGTAATAGGTAGTCGGCCGCCTCGCTCAAGCCGGCCACGTCGGCGAGCGCTCTCAAGCCCACGTTGGCGCGCGCCTTTCATCACGGCGAGGCCTCTTGGAGGACGATAGGCTCGGTTGAGCCCCGGTTAGCGGCACGACGTCGGCGACTGTCGCCAGCGCCACGAGATCGAGGGGCGGAGAGGAGGTCGGGCTCGGGCGGCTTTCTCTTTGTAGAAGCCGCGGCGGCGCAGCTCGCGGCACGAGGGCGACGAGCACGAGGAACGTGACGCCTGCTGCCGACAAGTGGCCTTGCCCGAGATGTCGTCCTGGCGGTTCGGATTGACGACTGCGTGCACGCCGGGCAGGCGCTGCGTCCGCCTGATGATGGTCGATCACGATGAGTTTCGGCGCCGCGGCCTTCGGCCGCCTCCGAGCGGCTCGAAACTCGTCGTGCCGCAATCGACGCAGACGATAAGCCTCGCTCCGCCGGCGACGAGCTTGCTCGATGGCGAGCACGTTCGGGCCCATAGCCCTCGAGCAAGCGATCGGGAATATAGATGCGCGCCGCGATCCCGTGCGCGGCCAGAAAGCGGGCGAGGAGCGCCGACGAGCACGCCCCGTCGACGTCGTAGTCGCCGAAGACGGCGACCGCCTCTCGCCTCTCGATCGCATCGGCGAGCCGCGCCGCGGCCTTGTCCATGTCCGTGAGGCTCGACGGGTCCGGCATCAGCGCCTTCAGCGTCGGGTCGAGAAAGGTCGCGACGCCTGCCGAGATCGATCCCGCGCGCCGCCAGCACGCGCCCGAGAACGTCCGGCACTCCATGCTGCTGGCTGATCGCCGTTGCGAGATTGACGAGGGAGGGATCGAGCCTCTCCCGCCAGACGAGCCCGCGGGAAGACTGCGCAACGCCGAGGAAGGGTGCGTCCTCCGCGCTCGTCCAGCGCTCGGCCTTGCGCAGCGCGACTGATCGCCGGTCTCGCTGCTGGAACCACGATCTCGTCTTCGGGGCGGGAGGGTTGTTCGGCGTCTCCTCGAGCGTCCAGGGAAGTCGAGCCCGGATCCCGTCGAAGCCGCCGAGGCGGACGTTGAGGTCTCCCACGAAGTACCGGTCGGACGCCTGGATCGGGTTGTTGTAGTGGACCATCCGCCCGATCAGGAACTGCGTGCCGTCCTCACCGTGGTGATCGGCGACGGCCGGAATCCCATCGCACTCTGGTTGCTGGTGTCGACCGTGGCCGGACAGAAGTTGCCGTCCTTGCCGTGGGCGGTTGCGCGCCTCGTCGGGACTGACGACGAACGTCGACTGCGTGCGGTGGGGAGACGGGGCTGTATCTGATGCAGTTGCCGCCGCCGAATGCGGCTCGTATCCACTGTGGTACCGCGGTGGTTGGCCATCTGCGCTTCGACCGGACCGACGGTGACCGCCACCGCGGCAGCCGGTGACGACGGCGCCACCGAGGTGGTCAGCGACGAGCGACGCGCCGACAACGACGAGCACGAGGTTGACCCCGAGCACCCGCGCGCCACGGACTCTCATGCGTCTCCGCAGCAGTCCGCGAGTCCTTGCACGACGTCAGCCTCCCGCCAGCTACCTGGCGCTTCCTACGCTACGACCCGAACAGTTGTCCGTCAAACAGTAGTCGCTGCGGCGTTGGACGCCGCGAGTCACCGTCACGGTTCCGCCCGTGGTCAGGTGATCGCCGGCTTCGAAGCCGTGCTGTTGTCCGGAACCTCTGACACCCCGTGGTCATACTGGTTTCATGGGAACGAGCGTTCCATCGGTGTCGCCGGAGGTTGACGGGGCGCTCGACGCCGCGGTCGACGCGGCCGCGGTGCTCGGCGGGTGAGGTCGAGACGTTGGCGGCGCCGCAGCTGGCCGTCATGGTGCCCGCGGTGGCCAAGGTGATCGCCCGCTTCGAAGCCGTGCGGCTGTCGGCGGTGCGGGCGGCCGACCGGGCCAACGTCGCCGCCGCATCGGGGATGGCCTCGACGGCCGACTGGATGGCCGCGGCGACCGGGGAGAAGCGGGGCCGGGCCCGGGGCGATGTCGAGCTGGCCGGGCAGGCTGGCCGGCCTGGCCGAGGTCGCCGGGGCGTTGGCCAACGGTGAGGTCTCGAAGACCCAGGCCGACACGCTGGCCGGCGCCGAGGGCGCCAGCGCCGCCGAGCAGCGGGAGTTGCTCGACGACGCCAAGGATCTGTCGGTCACCGAGCTCGAGCGGCGGGTCGAGCGGTTCAACCGGGACCGTCACCAGCCGCCGCCCGAGGTCGTGCCGACGGTGGTCGTCAACCCGGGTCGCAACGGGTCGGTCGAAGGCCGACGTCACGCTCGACGCGCTGGGTGGCGAGCTGTTCACGACCGCTGCTCGACGCCGCGCACTCGCAGATGAGCTTCGAGAAGGGCACGTCCGCTGGCTCGAGCGCCGCGCCGCCGGGCTGGTCGGTGTCTGCCGGTTCTTCCTCGAGAACCACACCACCCTCATCACCGCCTCGGCCGGCCCCACGCCATCGTCACCATCCCGCTGTCGACCGTGCAGGACGAACCGGCTGGCGGGACAGCGACGTTGGGCTCAGGGGCGCTCATCGACGCCGCCACCGCCCGCCAACTGGCCTGTGACGCCGGCATCTCCCGGCGGATCACCGGGCCCGGCAGCGAACCGCTCGACGTCGGCCGCACGACCCGGTCGATCCCCACCGCGATCGCCCGCCAACTGATCGTCGAAGACCGCAGCTGCCGCTGGCCCGGCTGCCAGGCTCCCGGCCTGGACCTGCGAGGGCCACCACGTCCGCTTCTGGGAGGCACCGCACTACGGCGAGACCAAGCTCACCAACCTCGTGCTGCTGTGCTGGCACCACCACCACCTGCTCCACAAAGACCACCAGTGGCGGCTCGTGCTCGACGCGTCGACCCGGCGCCTCGACGTCCACTACCGCGACCGGCTCGTCGGCACCACCCACCCGCCCGGGCGACGGCGAACCGGGCCGGACCCCGCGCCGGCCCGCCCCACACCACCCGAATACGATGTCGACTGCTCGCAGACCGAGCTGTTCGCCGTCGCGGGCATGTGACGGGTCAGGGTCGTCTTGAGCCGTCGCCTCGCGACCACGACCATCCCCGCACCGGCGAGGAGGAGCATGGAGGCGACGGCGATGGTGGATCCCAGCGGACGATTCCGGGTCGCCGGCAGCTGGCAGCTGCCGGCGTCACGTCGACAGTCGCCGTGTCGTTGCGCGTCCACCGGCGGACCGAGCGGGTTCCCGTCGAGATCGGACGGGACGCCCTCGACCGTGACCGTGTTCGTCGTGTCCTCGGAGACGGTGGTCGTGCACGTGAAGATCCACGTCTCGGCCTCGACCGCGGATCTCGTCGATCGTGGATCTCACCGGTGAGGAGATCGTTCTCGTCGGTGTCACCCGACACGTAGGTCACCGGGGAGCACGTGTCGTCGGTGATCCGCGTTCTTGACGTCGGCCAACGGGATGTTGCCCGTGTTGACCACCTCGTACCGGTAGGTCACCGTTCCGCCTGCCCTCACCTGCGTGGGTGTCGCCGTCTTGGTGACGGCGATGCCCGGTCGGTACGGCAACGCGCCCGCGAAGCCGCTGTCCGTGGGCCGGAAGCCCCCGGGATCGCTGCCGGAGACCTCGCGCGGTGTTCACCGTGATCCTGGTGATCGGGGCCCGTGCAGGTGTAGGTCCAGGCCTCGCGGTCGTTCGCCGCGAGGGCGTCGTCGCCGTTGGTGTCGCCGCCGACGAACTCGACCGGGGAACATCTGTCGTCGGTGAGGGTGATGTCGGTGAGTGCGACGGGGCCGGGGTTGGTCACCGAGAGACGTGAAGGTGGTGGTTCCCCCCATGCGGGACCAGGATCGGGTCGACGTCCTTGTCCAGGTTGATCTCGGAGTCGAACACCCGGACCCGGTCGGGGGCACTCGTCGGTGACCTCCTGCCGCCCAGGATCGACGGCCGTCACCGTGGCTACGTGTTCTCGCCGTCGCGTTCATGGGCTTGGTGCACTCCCATGTCCACGACTCTCCGGGCTGCATCACGCCGTCGCCGTTCGGCTCTCGCCGAGGAACTCGGTGGGCGAACACTGCTCGTCCGTCGATTCCGAGCGGGACGAGATCGGAGTCGCCGGTGTTGGTCGCCACGAACGTGAACGTGACCGGCGTGCCGACCCGGACGATCTCGGCCGAGGCCTCCTTGAGTCGAGCGCGATGCCCGAGGTGAACGTCTCCACGACGGCCTCGTCCGCGTCGGTGACCGGGTCGCCGGTGCGGCCGTCGGGCAACGTCGGGATCCCGGTGATGGTGGCGGTGTTCGTCGTCGTCTCGGTGATCGCGGTGGTGCACGTGAACACGAACACCTCCCCGACGTCGAGCAGGTCGTCACCGTCGGTGTCACCCGTAAACGGAGGGCCCGCCGGCGTCACAGTTGGGCAGAAGTCATCGTCGACGACGACGTCCGCGAGCGGGACCAGCCCGATGTTCGAGACGTCGTACGTGTACGTGACGTCGGTGCCGGCGGGAACGAGGTCGTCGCTCGCCGTCTTGACGATGTGGATTCCCGTCGGCACCACCAGCACGAACGGGGTTGATGCGGGTGAGCTCGTTGCCGGCGGCGTCCACCATGACCGCCGTGCCGACGTTGAGAATGCTCGCCGTGCGGGTGGTGGTGCAGGTGTAGGTCCAGTCCTCGCCCGGCGAAAGGAGGCCGTCGTCACCGTCGTCGACCTCGTCCACATACGGGCGCGCAATCGGGATCGGTGACGACGTCGGCCGGGGTCTGTCCTTCCGGAGGCTGCACGGGGTCCACGGCCGTCGCCGGGACACTCAGTGTGTACGTGTAGGTGACCGTGTCGCCGCTGAACACGACGTTCGGATCCACGACCTTGTTGAGGTTCAGGTCGGTGAACAGGACGTCGACCTCGGCGCTGGCGGGGTCATCGACGTCGGGGCCGATGCTCGGGGTACCGGTGACGGTCGCCTGGTTAATCGTCGGATCGTTGATGACGACCGCCGTGCACGTGTACGTCCACGTCTCGGTGAGGTCGAGGACGTCGTCCCCGTTTCCACCACCGTCGTCGACGAAGGTTGGAGTGCAGCGGTCGTCGGTCAGCGTGATGTCGGTGAGCGGATCATTGCCGAGGTTGGTGACCGTGAACTCGTACGTCACCGGGGTGCCCGGGGCGACCACCGGCGGGTCCGTCGGCGGGTCCACCACGTCCTTCTCCAGGTTGATGAAGGGGACGAGGACCTGGACCGTGGCGTCCGCCTCGGCGTCGACCTGCGTACCCTCCGGATCGACGCCGTGAACCTCGGCCGTGTTGTCGACGAAGATGTCCTCCTGGGTGAGCCCCTCCTTGAGCACCCGCGTGCACTCGTAGGTCCACGTCTCGGTCGTATCTAGCCGCTGGTCTCCGTTGGCGTCGCCGCCGATGAAGTCCACGCTCTCGCAGTTGCTGTCGTCACCGTCGGTCACGATGAGTGGTGTGTTGCCGGGGTTCGTCACCTCGAAGGTGTAGGTGACCGTGCCGCCTGCGCCGTCGCCACGCACCACCAGGGGAGCGGGTATCTTCGTCACGCGCGATCTCCGGCTGATAGTCGATGTCGTTGTAGAACGTGCAGGTGACGATGTCCCGCGGCCCGACGTCGAGCTCGAACGTCGGCAGGTCGACGTCGACGAACTCGGCATCGCCCTCCGGAGGGAGGATCTCGCAGAACGACTGTTTGGTGGTGGATGGCACGAATCCGTCTTGCACCACCTCGGTCACCGTCGCCGTCGACGCCAGATTGGACGGAATCGGCTCCCACTGGAAGTTCGCGAAACCGTTTTCGTCGGTCAACCTGGTCTTGGACGTGGCAGGCGTAGCGTTCGGAAGGACCCAGCGGAAATCGCCACCCGGCACCGTGGGCGTGACGGTGATGCTCCACCCCTCCGGGCGACGTACTGGGTCGAGCCAGGGGTCTGCACGAACTTGCGAACGGCGAGCGACGGCGAGCAAAGCTCGGTGACGACTGAACTGAGCAGGTCCGCCAGATCCTTGAAGTTGGGAACGACCGCGACGTCGACCTGATTGAGGCTCGTGATGCCTTCCGTGTCTTGGACTACCTGTGGCCCAGCAATCCGCACCAGCCTGGCGACACTCTCCTCTTCGGTCACGGCCGCGCCCACGCCCACGGCGAGGATCCGGGCGCGTCCGGGACCTGACTTGATGGCGTTCGCCTCCTGCACGGCCCGATCGACCGACGGCCCGGCAAGATCACCCCGGAACGTGTTGAACGCGACAGTCGTTCCCGGCGGGTTGAAGGCGTCATGCGTCTGATCGAGGTTGAGCGCGGTGGGATCTCCGTCGGTGACGAAGACGACGAGCTCGCCCGGGTTGTCGTCGGCCCGATCGAGCGCCGAGTCCCAGTTCGTCCACTGCCTGTTGTCGTTGTCGAGGTCCCCGAAGTTGTTGGTGTTCGTGATGCTGCCGGCACCCTTGTACTGACGTGCCGCGGTCGCCGGCGCCGTCACCGGAGGCTTCGGGTTGTAGTAGACCCTGAGGGCTTCGGCGTGGACCCCGCCAGGAGCCATCGAGTCCGTCGTGACGAGTACCGGCCCGGCTGTCTCCGCGAGAAGGTGCCGAAGTCGACGACCCGGGCCGTCGACCCCGTGTCCTTGACTGCATCGAGGAACACCTCGGCGGCATTGCGCACGTCCTCTACGGCGTCGAAGCTCTGGATCGAGCCGGACGCGTCGAGCACCAACGTGACGGGGAGGCCGCACTGCTCGGCGATCGGTGGGTTGTCCACGGGAATTGTGGCCTGTTGGGCGGACGCGGGCGTGCTCACGGTCGGCACCTCGACCGCGGCGGCGACGGCGGCGAGACCGACTGCCGCCCCGACCAGCAGGAGCCCACGTCGAGCCATACCTCTCTCCACCTCCCGCGACGCCCCGGAGAAACGTAGCAGATGCAACGAACCGGCGTTCCCCATTGGTCAGAGCAGTGCCTGGTAGGAGCCTCCGTCGATGTGGATCTGGGCGCCGGTGAGGTAGTTCGCCTGCTCGCTGCAGAGGAAGGCGACGATCGCGCCGAAGTCGTTGGCGTCGCCCATCGGCATGTCGTCGGCGGCGTCGCCGTACAGCTCCTTCACCCGGTCGGTGCGGTGGAGGCCGGGCTGCACCGAGTTCACCGTGACGCCATCGCCGGCGACCTCGCGGGCGAGGGTCTTGAGGAACCCGGTGGCGCCGGCGCGGGCGGTGTTGGAGAGGATCAGGTCAGGCATCGGTTGGCGCACGGCGAGTGACGTGATCGCCACGACTCGGCCCCAGCCCTGCTCCTGCATCGGGGGCACCGCGGCCTTGCACATCGCCACGACCGACATCAGGTTGAGGGCGATCGCCCCGGGTAGGTGTCGACCTCGGTCTCGGCGAAGTTTCCGGGCGGCGGGCCGCCGGCGTTGGTGACGAGGATGTCGATGCCGCCGAGCGCCTCGGTCGCCGCCTGGACGAAGGCGGCCCCGCCCGATGACCCGGCCACGTCGCACACCAGCCCCACGCAGTCGCCACCGACCGAGCCCGCCGCGGCGTCGACGCGCAACTCGTCGCGGCCGCAGATCGCCACACGCACGCCCTCGGCGGTAAGTGCTCGGGCGGTGGCCAGGCCGAGCCCGCCCGACGCCGCGGCGACGGCCGCGCGGCGGCCGGAGATACCCAGGTCCATCCGGCGCACGGTAGACGACGCAGGTGTCAGATCACGGTGAGGTCGTCGTCGGCGGCATCGTGGACTGCCGCGATCGGAATGGTGCGGTCGAACGTCACGAACCGGCCGCCGAACGCGGCGGCCAGCGCGAGGAGGTACCCGTCGGTCACCTGCCGCGGTCCGTGCAGCTGCCGGTGGTCGATCCTCGCCCGATCGAGGATGCTCACCGAACAGGGCCAGAACTCGTGGTGCTCGGTGCCGCTCGCCCGAGCCAGTCGGTCGATCGCCTCGGCCGGTGATATCGGGCTCGGGATATCGAGGTTGGGTGATGACCCGCACGAAGCCGTTCTGGGTGATCGCGCAGGATGCCCAGCCGTATGAGATCTCCGCGGTGAGCCAGTCACGCGCCCGCCCGTGGTCGACGTGATCACGGTCGAGCAGAGCGAGGAGGACGTTGACATCGAGCAGCGCCCGCTTCACGCCGACTCGTCCTCCTCCCGCAGTCGGTCGATCAGCGCGTTCGACACTGCGTCGCCCCGGTGCGGGAGCGGGTCGAAGCCGTAGAACTCCGTCCGGGTCGGATGGCAGTGACGCCAGGTGTTGTCCCGTGAGCGCTTGACGGGCGAGATCGGACAGCACCTCCCCGGCAGTGCGCTTCTCGCGACGCGCCCGCTCCTTGACGGCCAGGAGCACGTCCTCGTCGAGGCTGAGGGTGGTGCGCATGCATCAGATGCTAACGCATCTCAGTCGCGTTTCGATCCCGCACGACCTGGCCGACCTCACCTACGGTGAGCGTCCGTGCTCGCACGCGGCGGTGGTTGCTCCTCGTACTGGCGGCGGCCGTCGTGGCCGCGCTAGCCGGCGTTGTCGTCCTGGACCGACCGGCGGCGGCGGACTGGGACACCGATTGCGCCAGCCCGACGGTCACCTACAACGAGACGAATCCACCGCCACCACAGCTCGACCTGACCAGCGCCGACATCGTGCTCTTCGAGTCCGGCACGTTCACGCCGGGTGTGAACAGTCAGGGGGGCACGATCTGCGTGGCCGGTCCGGCCAACTTCAATCCAACGACCCTGAACGGCTCCGCCCGGCTGTTCGTCCGCGGCACCGCGCTGCTGCCGACTTTGGCCATTGACGCGGAGGCGCTGCTCGACAACGAGGGCACGATCACGGTGAACGGGTCCGTCAACCTGAACGGCGGCACCGTCATCAACAGCAACGAGCTCACGATCACCGGGACGCTCACCATGACCGGCAATCTGACCAACACCGGCCAGATGACGGTGCAGGGACAGACGACGCTCAACAGCGGCAGTCAGGCCACCAATACCTGCTCGTTCGTCTCGAACGGCCTCATCAACAACGACACGTTCACCAACGAGGGTGTCGTCGACCTCGGTGGTGGCGAGCTGCTCATGAACGGCGCCGCGTCGTTCACCCAGACTGCAACCGGGATAACGACGGGTGGGAACTTCACCAACAACGGAACCGTCACCGGCACCGGCCAGTACCGATTCAGTGGCACCGCACTCAACCAGGGGACCATGACGGGTGAGAGCCCGGCGAGCCCGATCGTCTTCTACGACACCACTTCGACCAACGAGCAGATCTTCGACACGAACAACGGCACGGTGACGAACGTCATCCGCGAGGTCGTCGAGCCGCCCGCTCCTCGCGTCTGCCCGGTGACTCCACCGACGACGACCACGACATCGACGACGTCCACGACGACGACGTCGACCACGACCACCACGCTGCCCCCGACCACAACGTCGACGACGCTGCCGCCCACCACCACATCCACGACCACCACATCGACGACCCTCCCGCCCACCACCACCTCCACGACCACCACGTCGACGACGCTGCCGCCCACCACCACCTCCACCACGACGACCCTCCCGCCGACCACCACCTCCACCACGACGACCCTCCCGCCGACCACCACGACGACGACCGAGCCACCCACCACCACGACCACAACGACCACGACTCTCCCGCCGACCACCACATCGACCTCGTCGACCTCGTCCTCGTCGACGACCACCACCTCGACGACGAACCCGGGGTCGGTCTCCCCGTCCGGCGGCGCATCCTCGACGACGACCACCTCGACGACCGTTCCGGGGTCGAGCACCACCCGCCCCGACCCGACGTATGTCGGTCCGACCGCGACCCTGCCCAGCACGGGTGGAGGACCGCCCGGGGACCTTCTCGCCGCGGCGACGGCGTGCACGCTCGCCGGCGCGGCGCTGGTCTTCGTCGCCCGCCCGCGCCGACGTTGAGCGAGCCTCCCACCCGTTCACCGGGAGTGGTACAACGGCGTCATGAGTGGGACGTACGAGGTCACGATGGGAGATCGTGGCTATCTGGTCATCCCGGCTGAGCTGCGCGAGCGGGCCGCGCTCGCCGCAGGCTCAGTAGTCATCCTCGTCGAGACTCCGCACGGGATCGTGCTGATGCGGCGCAACCAGCTCCGCGAGCTCGTTCGCGCAGACCTGAATGGGCTCGATCTGGTGAGCGAGCTCCTGGCCGAGCGCCGCCGGGTGTCCGCCGACGAGGACACCGCTTGAACGTCTTCGACACCGCGTGGCGCGACGGCGGCCCGATCCGGCAGATCCGCTGAACGGCGAGGACTCGATGACGTCTGGACCCGACGCGGAACTTGCGCTCGACGCGATCGCCGACGCCGAGCAGTCCCCCTATTGGTACGACGACGTCGACGAGCCCGACTCCAACCCGACGCTGGTGCGCGCCGAGCACTGCGACCTGTGCGTCGTCGGCGGCGGCTACACCGGGCTGTGGACGGCGATCATCGCCAAGGAGCGCGACCCGTCACGCGACGTCGTCCTCATCGACGCCGCCGAGATCGGCTCGGCGGCGAGCGGCCGCAACGGCGGCTTCATGGAGTCGAGCCTGACCCACGGGATCGCCAACGGCCAGCGAGCGGTTCCCCGACGAGATCGAGCTGCTCGAGCGGCTCGGGCTGGAGAACCTCGACGAGATCGAGGCCGCCATCGCGCCGCTACGGCATCGACTGCGACTACGAGCGCACCGGCGTGATCGACGTCGCCACGACCGCCGACGCGCCGAGCTACGTCGACGAGCTGCGCGACGACGCCGAACAGCTCCAGCGGCTCGGCCAGGACGCCCGGTGGCTCGACGCCGACGCGATGCGCGCCGAGGTCGACTCGCCCACCTACGTCGGCGGGCTGTGGCGGATCGGGCGCGCCGCGCTGGTCGATCCCGGCCCGCCTGGCGTGGGGGCTGAAGGCGGCCGCCGAGCAGCTCGGCGTGCGGATCTACGAGGACACGAAGGCGACCGAGCATCGATCGCGACGGCGTCGGCGTGCGTGGTCGAGACGCCGCTCGCCGACATCCGGGCCGCCCGCGTCGCTCTGGCCACCAACGCCTTCAAGCCGCTGCTGCGCCGGCTGCGCCACTACATCGTGCCGGTCTACGACTACTGCATGGTGACCGAGCCGCTGACCGCCGAGCAGCTGGCCCGCATCGGCTGGCGCAACCGCCAGGGCCTGTCCGACATCGCCAACCAGTTCCACTACTACCGGCTCACCGAGGACAACCGGATCCTGTGGGGCGGCTACGACGCGGTGTACTTCTGGCGCGGCCGAGGTGGCGGCCGAGCTGGAGAGCCGGCCGGCGACGTGGGCGACGCTGAGCCGGCACTTCTTCAAGACGTTCCCGCAGCTCGACGACGTCCGCTTCAGCCACATCTGGGGCGGGGCGATCGACACGTGCAGCCGGTTCTGCGTGTTCTGGGGGACGGCCATAGTCGGGACGGGTCGCCTACGCCCTCGGCTACACCGGCCTCGGCGTGGCGTCGACCCGGTTCGGCGCCGCGGTGATGCTCGACCTGCTCGACGGCCGGCCGCAGCGAGGCGACGGCGACCGACTTCGTCAAGGACAAGCCGCTGCCGTTCCCGCCCGAGCCGTTCCGCTACGCCGGCATCCAGGCGACGCGCTGGTCGCTCGCCCGCGAGGACCGCACCGGCAAGCGCAACCTCTGGCTGCGGACCCTCGACCGCCTCGGCCTCGGCTTCGACTCGCTGGCACCTCCATCCGAGTGTTGAACGTCCCCCAGGGGCGCATCCAACACTCGGGTGCGCTCAAACACTCGGATGGACTCAGGCCGGGCCGCGGACGAGGGCCTCGGTGGTGATGTCGTAGATGGTGTCCCAGTCGAAGACGTCGAGCTCGCCGGTCGCGTGCGCGCCTCGAGCGAGGCGAGCCCGTGCTCGCACGCCCACAGCGCCGGCGGCGACCGCGAACGGGTCGCCCGGGCCGCATCGCCCCGGCGTCCATCGCCCGCTGGACCCGCGTCGGCGACCTGGCCGAGGGTCGGCGAGCGGCGTCTCCTTGGCCCGCTCGGACGGCTCGAAGTCGGGCACGACCCGGTCGAACATCAGCGAGTAGTACGTCGGGTTCTCGCGGGCGAACCGGCGGTAGCCGGCGCCGCACTGCCGCAGGTCGTCGATCGGGTCGTCGCTGCTCGGCGATGCCGGCCATCTCGCTCGCCGAGCCGGCGGAAGCCGTCGATGAACAGCTCGTCGAGCACGCCGTCCTTGCCGCCGAAGCGGGAGTAGACGTTCATCGTGCTCACGCCGGCGGCGGCGGCGATGCGGCGCACGGTCAGCGCCGCCGGGCCCTCGGTCGGCCAGCAGGTCGTGGGCGGCGGCGAGCAGGGCCTCGCGGCGTCGTCGTCGCCGCGTGCGGCTCGCGAGCGCGTCGGACGGGCGGGCGGCTGGCGCCATCGGGCGCTCACCGTACCGTCGGCGCTGTGCCGAGCGTCATGTCGCACATGCTATCGCAGTCGTGATAACACTGTCATCACGACGTTCATCACGCCAGGAGGACACCGCCATGTCCGCACGCCGACCCACCGTCACCGCACCGATCCACCGTCCGCCGCTCGACCCGCCGCCGACCGCGTCGCCGGCGCTGGCTCGATCCTCGCCGTGCTGTGCGCCTCGGTGTTCGTCGTCGTGCTCGACGGCACGATCGTCAACGTCGCCCTGCCGACGCTCGGCCACCGAGCTCGGCGCCTCGACCAGCCAGCTGCAGTGGATCGTCGACGCCTACGTGCTCGTCTTCGCCGGCCTGCTGATGGCCGCCGGCAGCCTCGGCGACCGCTTCGGCCGCAAGGGCGCTGATGCAGATCGGCCTCGGCCTGTTCGCCGTGTTCTCCGCGCTCGGCGCGCGTCGTCCGGCACGCGCCGGCGAGCTGATCGGCTGGCGGGCGGCGATGGGCGTCGGCGCGGCGCTGATGTTCCCGGCCACGCTGGCGATCCTCGTCAACGTCTTCACCGCGCCCAAGGAGCGGGCCACGGCCATCGCCGTCTGGGCCGCCACCGCCGGCCTCGCCGTCGCCCTCGGCCCGGTCACCGGCGGCTGGCTGCTCGAGCACTTCTGGTGGGGCTCGGTGCTGATGATCAACGTGCCGGTCGTCGCCGTCGCCCTCGTCGCCGATCGCCCTGCTTCGTGCCGACCTCGCGGGACACGACGATCGAGCGCTTCGACCCGCTCGGCACGCGTGCTGTCGATCGCCGGCATCGCCGCGCTCGTGTGGGCCGTCATCGAGGGCCCGAGCCACGGCTGGACGTCGCCGACGAGCATCGTCGCCTTCGCCCTCGCCGCCGTCCTGCTCGCCGGCTTCGTCGCCTGGGAGCGCCACACCGACCACCCGATGCTCGACGTCGTCGGTGTTCACCAACATGCGCTTCACCGCCGGCAGCCTCGCCGTGACGTTCGCCTTCTTCGCCCTGTTCGGCTTCGTCTTCATGGTCACCCAGTACTTCCAGTTCGTGCGCGGCTACGGCACGCTCGAGGCCGGCGTGCGCACCGTGCCGTTCGCCGTGTTCACCGGCGTCGACCGCGCCGCTGTCGGCCAAGCTCGCCGAGCGCATCGGCACCAAGGCCGTCGTCACCGGCGGCCTGCGTGTCGATGGCCATCGGGTTCGCCATCGCCGCGACCGACCGGCGTCGACACGCCGTACTGGCGTCATCGTGCGTGGCGATGTTCTTCCTGGGCGGCGGCCTCGGCCTCGTCCAGGCGCCGGCCACCGAGGCGATCATGGGCTCGCTGCCGCCGGCCAAGGCCGGCGTCGGCTCGGCCGTCAACGACACCGCCCGCGAGCTCGGCGGCACGCTCGGCGTGGCCATCGTCGGCAGCGTGTTCTCGTCGATCTACGCCGCCCGGCTCGGCGACGCCCTCGCCGGCACGCCGGTGCCCGCCGAGGCGCGTGCGACATCGCCAAGGAGTCGGTCGGCGCGGCCGAGGAGGTCGCCGCAGCAGGCCGGCGCGCACGGCCGGCCCGCAGGCCGAGGCGTTCGTCACACACGCCGTCAACGCCGCGTTCGTCGACGGCTGGCACGCCGGCTCGTGGGTCTCGCTTCGGCGTCGTCCTGCGTCGGCGCGCTGGTCGCCTGGCGCTTCCTGCCCGAGCGGCGCGGACCGACTCGCCGCCAGCGACCGGTCGCACCAGATCGCGAGCCGCCGTGCGCTGCGACCGAGTGCTGAGCGGTCGGCGCGGCCGCTCAGTAGCCTCGGCTGACGTGAGCCGACCGCACGCCGTCCGCGTCGCGTCGCCGACGACGTCGCCGCCGCGCTGACGGCGCACGGCTACCTGCCCGACGAGGGGCTGGCCACGGCCGTGTTCCTGGCGATGTCGCTGCGCCGGCCGCTGCTGCTCGAGGGCGAGGCCGGCGTCGGCAAGACCGAGGTGGCCAAGGTGCTGGCGGCGTGGACCGGCGGCGAGCTGATCCGCCTGCAGTGCTACGAGGGCATCGACGCCGCCCAGGCCGTCTACGACTGGGACTACGGCCGCCAGCTGCTCCACCTGCGGGCCGCCGAGGCCAGCGGCGAGTCGGCCGGCCGCTCGACCGACGCCCTCGAGGCCGAGCTGTACCAGGAGCGCTTCCTCGTCAAGCGGGCGCTGCTGCGGGCGATCGAGCCACGCGAGGGCCCGCCGCCGGTGCTGCTCGTCGACGAGATCGACCGCGCCGACGACGAGTTCGAGGCCTACCTGCTCGAGGTGCTGTCGGACTGGCAGATCACGATCCCCGAGCTCGGCATGTTCCGCGCCGACGACCCGCCGCTCGTCGTGCTCACCAGCAACCGCACCCGCGACGTCCACGACGCGCTCAAGCGGCGCTGCCTCTACCACTGGGTCGAGCACCCCGACTTCGACCGCGAGGTGGCGATCGTCCGGCTGCGCGCGCCCGAGGTCGGCGAGCCGCTCGCCCGCCAGGTCGCCGCCGCCGTCGCGGCGCTGCGCGAGCTGTCGCTGTACAAGCCGCCCGGCGTCGCCGAGACGATCGACTGGGCCACCGCGCTCGGCCGGCTCGGCGTCACCGAGCTCGACGAGCGCGCCGTCGACGGCGACGCTCGGCACGGTGCTCAAGTACCGCGAGGACCACGAGCGCGTCGAGCAGCACGGCTTCGCCGACATCGTCAAGCAGGCGCTCGCGCGCGCCGGGCGCTGACCGTGACGTCGCGGCGCCGGCCACCGACGTCGGCGCCGAGGCGATGGCCGTCGCCTTCGCCCGCGTGCTGCGCGGCGCCGGGCTCGCCGTGCCGACGAGCACCGTGCTCGCCTTCGCCGAGGCGCTCGGCGCCGTCGGCGTCGACCGACCGCGACGACGTGTACTGGGCGGGCCGGGCGACGCTCGTGCGCCGCCCGGAGGACATCGCGCGTGTTCGACCGGGCGTTCCGCGTCTTCTGGGACCACGCCGAGCCGTCCGGCCGAGCGATCGAGGAGCCCGAGCCGGTGCCGATCACGCTCGCCGTCGACGACGGGACGACGACGACGACGGCCCGGACGACGGCGCCGAGCCGAGCGACGACCCGACGATCGAGCTGCGCTTCAGCGCCACCGAGGTGCTGCGGCACAAGGACTTCGCCGCCTACGACGACGCCGAGCTGGCCGAGGCCCACCGGCTGATGGCGCCGGCATGCGGCTCACCGGCTCGCCGCGCCGGTCGCTGCGCCTGGCGCCGACGACGCGGCGCACGCGCCCGCCCCGACCTGCGCCGCACGGTGCGCGCCGCGCTGCGCACCGAGGGCGAGCCGATGCGCCGCCACTTCCGCGACGCCGGCGACGCGCCACCGCCGGCTCGTGCTGCTGCTCGACGTCAGCGGCTCGATGGAGCCGTACGCCCGGGCGCTGCTGCGCTTCGTCCAGGCCGCGGTCGCCGGACGCCGGCGGGTCGAGGCGTTCGCCCTCGGCACCCGGCTGACCCGGATCACCCGCGAGCTGGGCTCCGCGCGACCCCGACCGCGCCCTGCGCCAGGCCGCCGGGCGGGTCGTCGACTGGTCCGGCGGCACCCGGCTCGGCGACGGGCTGCGCCGGTTCAACGACGAGTGGGGCGTGCGCGGCATGGCCCGCGGCGCGGTCGTCGTGATCCTGTCCGACGGCTGGGACCGCGGCGACCCCGACGAGCTCGCCGAGGAGATGCAGCGCCTCGCGCCGCGTCGCCCACCGCATCGTCTGGGTCAACCCGCTGAAGGTCACGCCCGGGCTACGCGCCGCTGGCCCGGGGCATGGCCGCCGCCCTGCCGTACGTTGACCGCTTCGTCGAAGGGCCACTCGCTGGCGGCGATGGAGCAGCTGGCCGACGTGCTCGACGAAGCGTGAGAGCACGGAGCACGACGATGCGTGAGATCCTCGACGACCTCGACCGCTGGCGGGCCGCCGGGGCACGCGGGTCGCGCTCGCCCGCGTCGTCGACGTCGAGGGCTCCGGCCCGCGCGGCCCCGGCGCGGCGATGGCGGTCAACGAGAACGGCGAGGTCGCCGGCAGCGTCAGCGGCGGCTGCGTCGAGGGCGCCGTCGTCACCGAGGCGCTGGCCATCCTCGCCGGCGAGGCCGAGCCGCGCGTCGTCACGTTCGGCTACAGCGACGACGAGGCGTTCGCCGTCGGCCTGACGTGCGGCGGCACGATCCGCCTGTTCATCGAGCCGCTCGACTGGTGAGCGGTGACGATGATCTACGAGCAGCTCCGCGACCGCATCCGGGCCGAGCGAGCCCGTCGCCCTGGCGACCGTCATCGACGGCCCGGCGCGCGGCGCCAAGCTGCTCGTCGCGCCGGGCGAGCCGCCGCTCGGCACGCTCGGCGACCCCGACCTCGACCGCGTCGTCGCCCGCGACGCGCTCGCCGAGCTGGAGGCCGCCCGCTCGGGCGTGCGCCACTACGGCCCGCAGGGCCAGACGACGCCGGAGGACCTCGAGGACTCGCCGATCGTCGGCGTGTTCGTCGAGTCCTACGCCCCGCCGCCGCAGATGTGGATCTTCGGCGCCGTCGACTTCACCGCCGCGCTGGCCAAGGTCGCCAAGGTGCTCGGCTACCGCGTCACGGTCGTGCGACGCCCGCGAGGTCTTCGCCACCCGCCGGCGCTTCCCGATGGCCGACGAGGTCGTCGTGTCGTGGCCGGCGCCGCTGTTCGAGCGGCGCGGCGACGACGCTCGGGCCGCGCGACGCGGTGTGCATCCTCACCCACGACCCCAAGTTCGACGTGCCCGGCCGTGCAGGGCGCGCTGGCCACCGACGTCGGCTACATCGGCGTGATGGGCAGCCGCACGACGCACGACAAGCGGCTGCGAGCGGCTGCTCGAGGCCGGCGTCGAGCCGCGACGAGCTCGACCGGCTGATGTCGCCGATCGGGCTCGACCTCGGCGCCCGCACGCCCGGAGGAGACGGCGATCTCGATCTGCGCCGAGATCATCGCCACCCGCACCGGCAAGTCGGCCCCGTCCTCGAAGGACTCCGACGGCCCGATCCACGCCTGAACGTCGGTCGTCGGACGCTCGACGCCGATCGGCGATCGCCGTCAGCCGTCGGGTCGCCGAAGCGGACGGAGCGGTGACGAAGTCGAGCTCGACGTCGGTCGCCGGGTTCGACGGCGTGGACGATGGCGTCGCCGACGCCGAGGTACATCATCACGTGGCCCGGGTACTGGACGAGGTCGCCGGCCACGGCGGTCGCCTGGTCGCGGGCGCGCGGCGGCGCGGATCTGCGGCGCCGCTCTGGCGGGCGAGCGTCGACGCCGGCCCGGCCCCACGCGTACGCCGTCAGCCCGGAGCAGTCGAAGCCGACGCCGGGCTCGGACGTGTGCGAGCGGTACGGCACGCCGAGCTGCGGCGAGCGCGGCGAGCACGCGCCTTCTGGTGCGGCAGGTCGGCCCGCGCCCAGGCGTCGCGGAGCGGCGACCGGGTCGAGGCCCATCTCGGCGGCGACGGCGTCGGCGGTGGCGTTGCGGTCGGCGACGTAGGCGACGAAGTCGCCGCGGCGTGCCGGTCGGCCGAGAACGTGTCGTGGGCGGCGAGCGCCCAGACGGCGCTGGTCGACGACGGTCGGCGAGTGGTGGTCGCCGGCGATGCCGGCGTCGGCGCGGGCCGGCGGCCGCCAGCAGACGGCGGCGACGGCGCCGGCGAGGCCGGCGAGGAGCCGCGGCGCAGATCGCGGCGGACGTGCGAGGTGATGGAGGGGCATCGGTCAGTCCGTGGCGAGGTGATGGCCGGCTCACCCAACGCTGCGGCGGAGCGCTGCACGACCGGGCTGTGTTCAGGCAGCCGGGAACCTATCGTCATGGAATCGCAATGTTCAACCCGCGCCGGTCACCTTTTCGTCAGTCACCCGTCACCGTTCATCCGTCACCGACGCGCGGTCCGGGACGAATCGGCGGCTCGATGGCCGCCGTGCCACGACCGCGACGTCGCGGCGTCGTCGCCGTCGTCCTCGCCGCCGGCGCCGGCACCCGCTTCCGCGGGCCCGGGCCACAAGCTCGACGCCGCGCGTCGACGGCCGGCCGATCGTCGACCGGGCCGTCGGCACGGCGCTCGCCGCCGGCATCGGCCCCGTCGTCGTCGTGACCGCCGGGCAGCTCGCGACCGCGCTGCACCCGGCGGTCGTCCACGTCGTCAACGAGCGCTGGGCCGAGGGCCAGATCACGTCGCTGCGCGCCGGCATCGCCGCCGCCCGCGACGCTCGGCGCCGGCGGCCGTCGTCGTCGGCCTCGGCGACCAGCCGTTCGTCACGCGTCGACGCGTGGCGCGCCGTCGCCGCCGTCGACGCGCCGATCGCCGTCGCCACCTACGACGGCCGGCGCGGCCATCCGGTCCGGCTGCGCCGACGACACGTGGGACCTGCTCCCCGACCGACGGCGACGAGGGCGCCCGCGCGCTGATGCGTCTTCGACCCGATCTCGTGACTGAAGTACCGTGCGATGGTTCACCGATCGACATCGACACCGTGGAGGATCTCCGGCGATGGCAGAGCAGCTCGTCAACGAGTTCACCGTCAACCGCCCCATCGACGAGGCCTGGGCGGTGATCACCGACGTCGAGCGGATCGCCCCGTGCCTCCCCGGCGCCCAGCTGCAGGAGATCGAGGGCGACATCTACCGCGGGATCGTCAAGATCAAGCTCGGCTCGATCACGCCGCAGTTCAAGGGCCAGGCGACGTTCGTCGAGCGCGACGACGCCGCCCACCGGGCCGTGCTCAAGGCCGAGGGTCGCGACACCGGCGGGCGGGGCAACGCCGTCGGCCGAGATCGCGGCCCAGGCCGAGAGCCTGTCGCCGACGAGCACGCGCGTCGTCGTGACGACCGACCTGCACATCACCGGGCAAGGTCGCCCAGTTCGGGCGGGGGATCATCGGCGACGTGTCGAAGAAGCTGATGGCGCAGTTCGCCGGCAACCTCAACACGATGCTCGACGAGCAGCCGGCCGACGGCGACGGCGCCGCCGCGCCGAGCGCGGCACGTCGACGGCGAGGCCGCGGCGGCCGGTCGACCGACGCCGGCGACGCCGCGCCGACGGGCGGCCCGCCGGCGCCGACGCCGCGCCGAGCGCAGCCGGCCGCGCCGGCCGACGCCGCAGGTGCGCAAGATCGACAGCCCGGCCACCGAGCCGGTCGACCTCGCCGGCGTCGCCGGCCCGGCGGTCCTGAAGCGGCTGGCGCCGATCGTCGTCGGCCTGCTGCTGCTGCTGTTCGTCGCTGCGCCGCCGGCGCTGACGGCGCCGACGGTCCGATGAGCCTGGACGACGACGCCGATCGCGCCGGCGTCCGCGCGCTGCTCGGCCGCGAGCCGCCGGGCCGTTCGAGGTCGTCGTGCGCGACGACGACCGGCGCGCCCGTCGTGATCCGCAACGCCCCGCTGCTCGACGACGGCACGCCGATGCCGACGCGCTACTGGCTGGTCGGCCCGACGCGAGGTGCTCGCCGTGAGCCGGCTGGAGGCCGCCGGCGGCGTGCGCGCAGGCCGAGGCCGAGATCGACCCGGCGGCGCATCGCCGACGCCCACCGCCGCTACGCCGCCGAGCGCGACGCCGCCCTGCCCGCCGGCGCCGACGGCCGCGCCCGTCCGGCGGCGTCGGCGGCACCCGGCAGGGCGTCAAGTGCCTGCACGCCCACTACGCCTGGCACCTCGCCGGCGGCGACGACCCGGTCGGGCGGTGGGTCGCCGACGCGGCTGGCCGCGCGGCTCGACGTCGACGTCGGGCCGACCGTCGACGCGTTCTCGCCACGCCGGGCGCGACACGCGGATCCCCGTCGGCCCGGCGACGCTGCTCGCCACCGAGCTCGTCGACCCCGATCCGCCGACGCCGGCGCAGCTGACCAACGCCATCGGCGTCGTCGACCGACCACGTCGACGACGTGGTCCGCGACGATCCCGGGCGTCGTCGACGCCCACGACGTCCACGTCCGCGGCGCCGAGCCGTGGCACCTCGCCACCGTCGAGCGCGGGCGGCGCCGCCGACGGCCGACGCGTCGTCGCTCGACCGCGAGGCGGCCGAGGACGTGTTCCGGACCCTCGCCACCGAGACCGCGCGCCGACCGCCTGCACAACCCGGGCCTCGAGCCCGACCGCGTCGACACCGTCCTCGGCACGTGCTGCGTCGTCGTCGCCGTGATGCGCCGGCTGCAGCTCGCCCGGCGTCACGGTCGACGGCACCCGGCCGGGGGCGCTGATGGCCCGCCACCCGTCGTCGGCGTCGCCGGCGCCCGCGCCGCTCCGCCTGTACGGCCGGCGGGTCACGCTGCGCCCGCTGACGCCCGCCGGACTTCGCCGAGTGGAGCGAGGTGCGCCGGCGCAACGAGGCCTGGCTGACGCCGTGGGAGCCGCGCCGGCCGCCGGCGCAGCTCGACCCGACGCGTGAACCGCGACGCGTTCGCCGCCCGCTGCGCCGCCCGCGACCGCGACAGCGCCGCCGGGCGTCGCCTACGGCTTCGGCGTGTTCGTCGACCACCGCCTCGCCGGCGAGGTCAACCTCAACAGCGTCCTGCGCGGGGCGATGCAGAGCGGCGACCGTCGGCTACTGGATCGACCAGGCGCGGGCCGGGCAGGGCCTGATCGCCGAGAGCGTCGTCGTGCGTCGCCGCGTTCGCCTTCGAGCAGCTCGACCTCCACCGGCTGGAGATCTGCATCGTGCCCGCGCAACCGCAACAGCCGCCGGGTGATGGAGAAGCTGGCCATCCGCGAGGAGGGCATCGCCCAGCGCTTCCTCGAGATCAACGGCGTCTGGGAGGACCACGTCCGCTACGGCTTCACCGTCGAGGAGTGGGCCGAGCGCCGCGAGCCGAGCTCCGCGACCGCCTGGCGTGCTGCGCCGAGTCGCCGGCGACGACGGCGTGACTCGGCTACGGCTCGGCCGGCGAGGCGGATGGCCTCGGCCTTCGCCTGGCGCGTCTGGCGCTGCGCCGCTTCCACATCTTCAGCTTCCAGTGCCGCTTGGTGCGGGTCGCGCTTGGCCAGCTTGCTCCTTGGCGACCTCGGGGTCCTGGTGGTGCACCGGCTTCCACGCCGCACCGGGCTCGTGCACGTCGGCCGGATCGAGACCGGCGCTCACCTGGTTGGCCACGTCCTGCAGCTCGACGTGGATCCGATGCCGCTCGCTGTGGGCCTGGGCCCGCAGCTCCTCCTTCGGCGGCAACGGCACCTCGGCGGTGCGATGTCGCTGGCTCATCGGCTACCTCCTCGTTGCGCTCCGTCGAGCGCCGTATCTGGTGGTGTGAGCTCCTCCCCGTGGCGCCACCCTAGTCGGCGCCGGCGGCCGCGCCGGCCGGCTCGCTCGTCAGCGCTCGGCTTGCTTGGAGATCTTCGCCTGCAGGGCGGCGAGGCGCTCGGCGAACCACGGCTGGCGGGTGCTCCACACCTGCGGCTCGAGCTCCCGCGCGACGGCCGCCGGGTGGTCGTCGACGTCGGCCATCGCCTGGATCGTCGCCTTGGTGACGATGCGCCAGCTCGCGGGGCGCCGACGCCGCCCGGGCGGCCATCGTCGTGGGCCGCGGCGAGCAGGGCGTCGTCGTCGACGCAGCGGTAGACGAGGCCGACCCGCTCGGCCTCGGCGCCGTCGAGCACCTCGCCGAACACGACCGCGGCCATCGTCGCCTGCGGACCGGCGATGCGCCGGAACATCCACGTGTGCCCGCCGCCGGGGTGGAGCCCGATCTGCAGGAAGCGGGTGTCGAACCGGGCCCGGCGGGCGGCGAGGCGCACGTCGCAGCCGAGGGCGAGGTTCATCCCGGCGCCGACGGCGGCCCCGTTGACGGCGGCGAGCGTCGGCAGCGGGCTGCGGGCGATGCGCAGGAAGCCCTCGTAGACGTTGCCGAGGCTCGACCCGTCGGCGGTCGCCAGGTTGCCGAGGTTGGCGCCGGCGCAGAACGCCGGCGGCGTGCCGGTGACGACGACCGCGCCGACGGACTCGTCGGCCTCGAAGGCGTCCATCGCGGCGACGATCTCGGTGACCATCGGCGCCGGTGAGCGTGTTGCGCTCGTCGGGGTTGTTCAGCGTCAGCGTGCCGACGCCGTCGGCGACGTCGGTGAGGACGAGTGGCATGCGGAGTTCATGCCGCGCCGGTGGTCCTCGAGGCCGCTCGCCGGCGCCAGTAGCCTCGAACGCCGGATGCTCGACCACGTCTTCACCGATGCGATCAGCGCGCTGCGGGACGCCTTCGAGGCCGCCTTCCTCGAGCGCCAGGCGTTCGAGGAGCACTTCCAGGTCGACGTGCTGCTCGGCGACATCACGTGGGAGACGAGCTACGGCCTGCCCGGCGAGGGCCAGCCGCCCCGGGTCGTCGCCCACGTCACGTTCGACTGGCCGACGTGGAGCCAGACCGCCTACCGCCGCTGGTACGTCGACGAGGAGCTCGAGAGCGCCGCCGGCGATCGAGATGGAGATCGTGCTGCGCATCCAGCGCCTCGCCGAGCAGCCGCGCGCCCGAGCAGGTGTACGCCACGCTGCCCGAGTCGAGCCCGCTGATCGGCGACGGCCGGCTCGAGCGGGCCGGGCTGACCGTCGAGATCGCCCACCCCGACCCGGCCGAGGACGCTCGCCGACGGCGAGGCGACGAGCTCGAGTACGCCGTCGAGATCACCTACGAGGGCCTCTACGAGCTGGCCGAGGAGACGCTGGCCGACGGCACCAGCTCGCTGCTCGACGAGCACTTCGGCGCCCTCGGCGGCTGGGTGGCGTCGACGCTCGTGCGCCTCGGCGACCTGCGCTTCGCCTTCCTCCCCGCCGAGGACGGCAGCGCCGACTGACGACGGTCCGCGTCCCGCTCCGCGGCGCCCGACGGGACAGAATGAGGCGATGAGCGACCCCGCGACCGATGCCCCCGTGCTGCTCGACGTGAGCGACCGCATCGCCACGATCACGCTCAACCGGCCCGAGGCGCGCAACGCCCTGTCGAGCGAGGTGCTGCGCGCTGCTGCCGCAGCTGATGCACGAGGCCGACGCGCGACGACGACGTCGACGTGCTCATCCTCACCGGCGCCGACCCGGCGTTCTGCGCCGGGCTCGACCTGAAGGAGCTCGGCTCGACGGGCGGCAACCTCGGCGGCGGCAGCGGCGCCGACGGCGGCGCGCAACTCGCACCGGCGCCCGCGGCCCGTTCCCCAAGCTGACCAAGCCGCTGATCGGCGCGATCAACGGCGTCGCCGTCACCGGCGGCTTCGAGCTGGCGCTCAACTGCGACTTCCTCGTCGCCTCCGAGCGCGCCAAGTTCGGCGACACCCACGCCCGCGTCGGCGTGATGCCGGGCTGGGGGCTGACCGTGCTGCTGCCGCAGGCGATCGGCGTGCGCCGGGCCCGCGAGATGAGCTTCACCGGCAACTTCCTGTCGGCCGAGGAGGCGCTGCAGTTCGGCCTCGTCAACCACGTCGTCGCCCACGACGAGCTGCTGCCGTTCACCCGCGTCGCTCGCCACCGACATCATCGGCAACGAGCCAGGACGGCGTGCGCCAGATCCGCGCGACGTACGCCGCGATCGCCCACGACGACGACGCGCTGGGAGCAGGAGGCGCGCGACGCCCGGGCGTGGCAGCGCACGATGTTCAGCGCCGACAAGGTGGCCGAGCGGCGGGCGGCGATCCAGCGCCGCGGCCGGACGCAGTGACGACGACGCAGCGTCGCCGCCGTCGACGACCACGCCGACGGTCGTCGCGCCGGACGCGCCGGACGCTCGGCTGGCCGCTCGCCCTCGGCGTCGTCGTCGCCGTCGGCGCGCGGTCGCCGCCGTGCTGCTGCACCGCAACGGCCACACCCAGGGCGACGACTTCGCCCTGTACCTGCGCCAGGCCCGCAGCCTGTTCGACGGCGACGTCGGCGACGTCGTCGCCGACAACCGCTTCACCGTGCGTCAACTCCGGGCGCGCCGTTCAGCCCGATCGCCTACCCGTGGGGCTGGCCGCTGCTGCTGTCGCCGTTCGTCCACCGGTGGGGCTACGACTACGACCGGCTGAAGCTGCTCGAGGTCGCCGCGTTCTGCGTCTGGCTGGTGCTCGTCCACGGCATCGTCCGCCGGCGCGCCGGCCGGCTGCTGGCGATCGCCGTCGACGGCCGTCGTCGCCACCGCGCCGGCGCTGCTCGCGCACACCGACCAGCTGCTGTCCGAGTACCCGCACGCCGCGGTGCGTCGCCGCGTTCATCTGGTGGATCGACCGGATCAAGCCGCGCCGGCCGCTGATCGCCGCGACGCACCCGCCAGCTCGTCGTGCTCGGCGTGCTCGGCGCCGCCGCCTTCAACGTCCGGCGCGAGTCCGTCGTGCTCGTCGGCGTGATCGCTCGTCGTCCAGCTCGTCGAGCTGCTCGTCGCCCGGCGCGGCGCGCCGCCGGTGCCGGTGCCGTGGCGGACGGTCGCCACGCCGTACGCCACGTTCGTCGGCGTCGTCGATCGGCTTCCAGCTGCTGCTGCCGTCGATGCTGTTCCCCGACAACGGCGACGGCCCGACGTACGTGCTCGACGCGGATCGGCGACTACGCCGGCGTGCTGACCCGAGCAGCTCGGCCTCGGCCGGCACCCGCTCATCGGCGTGATCATCCTGCGTGCTCGCGGTCGCCGGCATGGTCGTCGGGCTGCATCCGCCGGCCGCGCGCTCGACGTCCCGCTGGCCGCGCTCACCGTGCTCAGCGCCGCTCACCGTCAGCACCCACTTCCGCATGGTCGGCCGCTACTACTTCCAGATCCTCGCCGTGGGTCGCTGTACTTCGCCGCCGTCGGCCGTCGATCGCCGCGCGTCGGCGCTCGCTGCTCGCGCGGCGCCGACGGCGCGCCGTCGGCGCCGCCGTCGCCGCGGTCGCCGCTGCCGTTCCTCGGTCGGCGTCGCACGCTCGCCGTGCTCGCCCGGCGACATCGCCGACGGCCGCGAGCGTTCGACCGCGCCGGCCGCAGCAGATCGGCCCGACCGATCCCGCCGTCGACGCCCGATCTTCGACGCCGTCGAGGCGCACACCGCGCCGACCGACGTCGTCGCCTACTTCCGCGCCCGCACGATGACGCTGTACACCGACCGCCGATCGATCCAGACGACGAACATCGACCGACGTCATGCGCGCGCCGACTACTTCGCCCAGCTCAGCGCGGCTCGAGCTACTACCAGCCCGACATCGACGCCGGCCGAGGCGCGCCGAGCTCGGGCTGGTCGAGGTGTGGTCGGACGCCCGCTGGATCCTGTGGCGCGTGCCGGATCCCGCCGACGTCCTGACCGATGCGCCGGTAGCGTCGGGCGGATGACGGCCGCCGCCGGGCGTCAGCGACGAGCTCGACGGCGCGTCGACGTCAGCGTCGTGCTGCCCGTCTACAACGAGCGGGGCCACCTGCGCGCCGAGATCGACCGCATCCGCGCAGGCGCTGACGGCGTCGCCGTACTCGTTCGAGATCATCGTCGTCGACGACGGCTCCGACGACGGCTCGGAGGTCGACCTGCCGACGATCGAGGGCATCCGCCTGATCCGCCACGCCACGAACCGTGGCGCCGGCGCGGCCCGGCGCACCGGCACGACGGCGGCGCGCGGGCCGGGTCGTCGTGTGGACCGACGTCGACATGACGTACCCCAACGACGAGATCCCGATGCTCGTCAAGGAGCTCGACGGGTGTCGACCACGTCGTCGGCGCCCGGCGCACCGAGGAGGGCACGCACGCGCTTCTTCCGCGTGCCGGCCAAGTGGTTCATCCGCAAGCTGGCCAGCTACCTCACCGAGACCGACATCAAGGACCTCAACTCCGGGCTGCGGGCGTTCCGGCGCGACGTGGCGATGCAGTACGTGCACCAGCTGCCGACCGGGTTCTCGTGCGTGACGACGCTGACGATGTCGTTCCTGTCCAACGGCTACTCGGTGAAGTACGTGCCGATCGACTACTTCCCCCGCGCCGGCACGTCGAAGTTCCACTGGTGGCGGGACACCAAGCGCTACCTGCTGCAGGTCGTGCGGATGACGCTGTCGTACAACCCGCTGAAGGTGTTCCTGCCGATCGGCGCTGGTCGCTGCTCGCGCGTCGGGCTGGGCAAGCTCGTCTACGACTGGGTCGACAAGGACTTCCGGCTCGCCGCCAACACGCTGCTGATCCTCTTCGCCGTCGCTGCAGGCGATCACCGTCGGCCTGCTCGCCGACCTCATCGTGCGGGCGACCAAACCGCCGACCCAGGTGCCGCCGGCGTGAGTTCGCACGGCCGCACGCCGACCGGCAACACGTACGACAAGTACGGCACGACGAACCCGATCGAGCAGCGCATGATGCGCGGCTTCATGGGCGCCCTCGACGAGATGCTCGACGGGCCTGCGCCGCGGCGGATCCTGGAGATCGGCGTCGGCGAGGGCCACGTCATGACGCGGGTGCGCGAGCGCTTCCCCGGCGTGCCGCTCGTCGGCCTCGACCTGCCCGACGAGTCGCTCGGCGACGAGTGGCGGCAGGCCGGCCTGCCGTGCATGTTCGGCGACGCCACGACGCTGCCGTTCCCCGACGACTCGTTCGACCTCGTGCTGGCGATCGAGGTGCTCGAGCACGTGCCCGGTCCGCGACGCCGCGCTCGACCGAGCTGTCCCGGGTGTGCTCCGGCACGTTCGTCGCCTCGGTGCCGTTCGAGCCGATCTGGCGCGCCGGCAACATCGCCCGCGCGCCGCTACGTCCGCCAGCTCGGCAACACCCCCGGCCACGTCAACCACTGGACCCGCTGGGGCTTCCAGCCGCTTCGTCGCCACCCGCTTCCACGTCCAGCACGTCCGCCAGCCCGCTCCCGTGGACGATGGTCCGCGCCGCCGTCAGCCGGCAGCCCGGGCCCTAGCCCGCCGGGACGCTCGCGTACACGACGACGTCTCCGTCGGCGAACCGTCCGGCGACCGTCACCCGCTCGGCACCGGTCGGGATGTCGGCAGTGGGGATGCTGAGGTCGAACCCGGACATCAGGAGCTGGTCGCTCTTGTACCAACCGACGACATCGGTGCGCGCCTGGTTCGGCGGACCGTGCTCGACGAGCTGGTCACCGAAGAAGACGAGGATCTCCTCCGCCGCTCGCTTGTCGACGATGTCGGCCGCCCAGCCCTGGACGTGCAACCGGTCGGACTCGACGGTCGTCTCGTCGATCACGACGCGCCGGTCGCCGGCCGGGCCGACGGCCAGCTCCTCGCCGGTCGCGTCACGCAGCACGACCCTCTCGACCGCGCCGCTCCCAGCCTCGATCCATCGACCCGAGCCGGTCGGGACGAGGACGGTCACGTCGTTGGGCCCCGGCTGGTACGCCTCCTCGGGCACCAGCGCCTGGAAGATCCACGTGTCCCCGTTCTCGGCGCACGCGGTAGCCGGCCCCGGCCACGGTGCCGTTGACGGCCACCAGCAGGTCACGCTCGGTCAGCTCGGACGGCATCGTCACGCGGCCGGTCAGCACGGTCGGGACGATGCCGGTTGCCGGGTCGAGGTCTGCGTACGTCGGTTCCTGGTCGACCTCGGCGACGACGCGATCGTCGACCTCGGGATCGAGGTCGGTCACGGGGGCGTTGACGAGCTCGGCGTACGGGCCGACCGCGGCGACACCACGCCAGCTCGACTGGTCCGGGACGAGTTCGTGCACCGCCTCGACCTCGTCGAACAGCCCGTCCACCCGGCCGCCGAGCGCTTCTCGGTGACCTGTGAAGTGGTCGTACTCGTGAGGGCGGGACTCCGGCAGGTCGGGATCGAGCAACGAGTCGCCACCCATGCTCCAATCCGGCCCGAGGTGCACGCCGAGGACGTCGACGATCGTCGGCAGAATGTCCTCGGAGTAGGCGTTCTCGGTACGCACGTCGCCCTCGGTCTGCCCGGGCGTGTGGATGAACAGCGGCACGCGATAGAGCGCGTCGAGGTTCGTCGGCGTGACCCACCGGCGGTGGTCGCCCGGGCTGAACGATGCCCCGTGGTCGGCGGTCACGATCGTCAGCGCGTCGTCCCACTGCCCGGTGCGCTCGAGCTGGTCGATGATGCGGCCGAGCAGCCGGTCGACGAGCCCGACCTGGAACAGGTGGCGCTGCAGGCCCTGCCGGGCCCAGGCCGCTTCCTCGACCCAGTATCCGTCTTCCACTCCGGTGACCGCCGCCCGCAGATCCTCCGGCCGCACGTATCCGGTGCCCGACGGGTTCGCCAGCCAGGGCACATGGGGTGCCTCGGCATGCGTGTAGTGCACCGTGTTCGACGGCCACTCCCTCCCCAGGTTGTCGGCCATCGTCAGCATCTTCGTCATCCACCCGGCGCGACCTTCTGCGGGCAACGGCAGATCGTCCTGCGTGCTGCTCTCGACCGGTGCATCCGACTCGGTCGCGTCCCCCTTCAGGAACCCACCCCACTGCGAGTCGACGGCGGGGAGCTGCTCCCGTATCGACGGCGGCTGGGTTCGATGCCCCCACACGACCGACGCGTCGAGCAGCAACGTACGCAGCCCGGCGGACTCGGCGCCGGCGTTCTCGTCGGCCGATCGGCCGTCCTCGCACAGGTCGCTCGGGCAGAGGGTGGTGATCGTCTCGTCGACGTCCATCGCGTACGACTCGCCGAGCATCGTGAACAGCGTGCGCGGATGATCACGCGACGTGGGCGAGGCGCCCTCCTTGATCTCGCTGGAGAGAATGGTCGGCACGCTGTCGGTCGTCGCGATCGAGTTCGACTGGGCGTTCTGGAACCAATGTGACGACTCGGCCAGCCGGGCGAAGTTCGGGAACAGGGCCTCGTTGATGTCGCCCTGGGGCGTGACGATCGAGGAGAGCGGGAACTCGTCGAGCACGAGCATGACGACCGGCGCCGGGCTCGTCGACGACAACCGACGGGTCGGCCGCAGCCTCCGCCTGCCACACCAGCTCCGACGACTCGGAGAAGAACAGGAACAGCACGAGCGCCGCGGCCGGGAGGACGGCCAGGCAGCTCAGCCACATGCGGACCACGTTCACCCTCGCGTAGAGCACGGCGATGCCCACCGCGACGACGATGGCCAGCAGCACCGTCAGGTCGGTGTCGGGGAACAGCTGGCGCAACGGCGCCAAGGCGGCGGTGTATCCGGCGATGCCGAGGAGACCCAGGAACACGGCCGACTGCACCCGCTCGCCGAACAGCAACTTGGTCACGAACAGCACGAGCGCGGCGAGACCGACGGCACCGAACGTGGCGACGAGCGCGAAGACGACGATCTGGGTTCGCGTGGCGCGAGCGGCGATGAACACCTCCGGGTTCTTGCCGTACAGATCGAGGATCGGCTGGGTGATGCCGACCCCGAACAGCGCCCACAGGGCGAGCAGGCGCGGCAGGAGCGGGCGCGGCGCAGGATCGCTTCCGCCCGGTGGCACCTCGTCGCCCGTGCCCTCGACCGGTGGCGCGGCGTGGTCAATCATCGAGGTGGCGCAGCGTTCGGTTGGTCCCCGTGCCCTCGACGAGCAGCAACTCGACGTCGTTGCGGCCGTCGACGAACGCACTGGGAGGCACGAGCACGTAGAACTGCGTGCCATCGGACTCGTAGGTGCGCGTCACCGCCGCGACTTCACCGTTGACGACGACGGCGACGACGCGGTCGTCCGCGCCACTGCCGTCGTCGACGACGCCCGTCACCGTGGTCGGGAGACGGTCCGCGTCGAGGTCGACGTCGGCGTAGACGCCGACGTTGTCGATGGTGCCGCGCTCCGCTCCCGCCGGCTCGACATCGAGGGACTCGACCGCCGCGCCGAGGAGGTCGCCCTGGCCCGGGGGTGCCAGCGCGTACGGGCCGTCGTCACCGAAGATCTCCACCTTGCGCGCGGCGACGGCCCTGGCCTCCGATCCGTCAACGCCGAACGTGATGGTGCCCTCCGCGCCCTTCATCTGGCTCTGCGTCCGAACGGGGCGGTTCGGCGAACTGAGTGAGACGCCGTCGGTCGCCCACGGCAGGTCGATGCCGAGGACGTCGGCGATCGTCGGCAGCACGTCGGTGGTCTCCGCCCGGTAGTCGTCGATTCCGCCCTCCGTCTGGTGCGGCTCCTTGATGAACAGCGGCACGGCCGCGACCTCACCCACGGTGTCCGGGAGGATCACGCGCCGGTGGACGACGTTGGGCTTGATCGCGATTCCGTGGTCGGCGGCGACGACGACCAAGCGTCGTCGTAGACACCGGCGCGGTCGAGCTGATCGAGCACCCGGCCGAGGATGGTGTCGACGAACTGCACCTGCAGCAGGTGCTGCTGGTACACCTGGTCGACGAGCCATTCGTCGGAACCCCAACCGGTCGTCACCGTGGCGGGGTACGGCACCGGGGTGGAGTAGGTCTGCCCCGTGGGCAGCGTGTTCCACGGAAAGTGGGGGTAGAGGACGTGGATGAAGTCGAGCGTCGAACCGGGCGCCCCGTCGGGAAGCCCGTCGATGAAGTCCTCGATGTACAGCCGCCGGTCCTCGCGGACCCGCTCGTTGAACTCCGAGACGATGTCGTAGCTCTCGATCGCGTCCTGCTCGGCGGCGAAGTTCGACCATGAATGGTCGATCGACGGCAGGCCTCTGGTGAAGTCGTCGGGCAGGAACAGATGGCCCGAGATGACCGCCAGGTCACTGCTGAGAGTTCGCCAGCGCTGCGCGGTCGACACGTCCGGCTGGGTGCTCTCGGGGCACGCGTAGTCGGGGCAGAGGTCGGTGACCGGTTCGTAGGCGGTGATGTCGTAGGAGTCGGCGAGCAGGGTGAACAGCGAGTTGGGGTAGTCGGCGGCCATCGGCAGCTTGTCGGGCGGCGGGTCGACGCCGGTCAGGATCGCGGGCAGAGCCTGCATCGTTTGCTGTTGGACGCCCGTCGCGTTCCGGTACCAAGTGCCCTCATCGGCCAGGCGGGCGAAGTTCGGGTACAGGTCGCGCTGCAGGTCGCCGTTGGCGTCCATCAGGGAGGCGACAGGGAACTCGTCGAAGACCAGCATCACGACCGGGGCCGGCTTCCCGACCGCGACCGCGCCGAGCGCCTCGGCCGGTGACCCGAACAGCAGCTTCGAGACCGGGCTGGCGAACAGGAACACGGCGACGAACAGCAGCGGGGTGATCGCGCCGAAGCGGAAGACCCAGCGAAGGGCCGACAACCGGTAGAAGGCGAACGTCAGCAGGACGCCGAACGCCAGGGCCAGCCCGACCTGGATCCAGCCGGTCAGATCGGCGATCGGCGTGTGGTTGAAGATCTGGATGGCGAGCACGCCGCCGAGCACGGTGAGCACGATCCAGTGGACCACCGCGCCGGTCGGCGCGTGGAGGCGGCTGATGCCGGCAACGACAAGGGCGAGCACGGCCGGGGATCAGCACGGCGACGATCAACGCCGTGACGATGACGTCGGAGGCCGGGGAGCGACGGGCGACGAAGAACTCGGCGTTGCGGCCGAGCAGATCGAGGAGCGGTTGGGCGATGGCGAACGCGTAGACGACGATGCAGGACACGACCACGTCGACGACCGGGACCGCTCGACGCGTGAATGACGTGGGGACCGCTGGTGCTGTGGCGGCCGCAGGAGCGGAAGTGTCGGTCATCGGAGCGGTCGGGTCGAGCTGCTGACGGTGAGGATCGGTCAAGCCGGAGCGAGCGTACCGCCGCGTCGGATTTCGAGGACCTCGGGCCCGGGCGTCCCGTCGGTCAGAGATCGGCGCCGCGGGCCTCGAGGTCGGCGCGGATGACGTTGGCGATGTCGAGGGCGAGGATCTCGGCGCCGTTCTCGTTGAGGTGGAAGCCGTCCTCGGCCCTGACGTCCTTGCCCTTCGCCGTCACGCGGGTCGATGACGTACTCGGCCCAGTTGCCGTTCCGCCCCGAGAACCGCCGCCACGTGTCGACGAAGATCACGTCGGGCCGTGTCGGCGAGCGCGGCGCGCACGGCCTGGTCCTGCACCTCCAGCCGCTTGGTCACCTCGGGGTTGTTGTCGTTGGGGATGCCGACCCAGATGATCGTGCGCTCGTCGGCGGCGAGCAGGTCCAGCGAACTCGCCCGCCCGCCGCCGGTACTCCGGGAACCACGTCTCCCGCGCCGCCGACCGGGTCGGCCCACTCGGTCGGGAACTCGCCGTCGAGCGTCGCCATCCCCTGGGCGTCGTTGCCGCCGAACGTGACCACGACGATGTCCGGGTCGACCTCCTCCAGCTGCCGGGGCGTGCGCCGGCCAGTCGAAGAAGTCCGGGACGCGACAGTCCCGACGAGACCTTGTAGTCGACCTCGCTGTCGACCACGCCGGTGTCGTCCATCAGCGACTCGAGGTACGGCCCGAACGTCCCGGCGTCGCTGTCACCGATGACGAGCAGGCGCGCCGGGTTCTCGGCGCTCGGTGGGCCGGTGTCAGCGACGGTGGTGGCCGGCGCCGCGGTCGTGGCGACCGCAGAAACCGTGGACGCCGCGGCCGAGACCGTCGACGACGCCGACGGGCGCGGCGGCGCCGGCCGCCGTCTCGCTCGTCGTCGGTTCCGGGCCCTCGACGACCGCCCCGTCGTCGCCTCCCATCAGCGCGCCGGCCGCCTTGACCAGGCCGAACAACCCCAGAGCGAGCACGGCGACGACACCGATCCGGCGGGCGAGGTAGCGCTCCCGGCTCACCCGGCGCCGCGGCGGCCGCGCCCCGGGCGGCCGGGCGTCGGGCGGGGCGTTCATGCGCGATTCATCGTACGGGCGGGAGGTGATTGCCGCCGAGTGCGGCTACCACCGGGTAGGTTACGGGCTTCGTTCGACGGGGATCGTGAACCTCCGCCGAGCGAATCATCCCAAGCATCCCGACAAGGGGGAGAGAATGATCAAGCGCAAGCGTCTGCTTGCCGTTGGCCTCGTCGCCGCGCTGGGCTTCAGCGCTGCAGCCTGTGGCGACGACGACGATGACGACACCGCGAGCACCGGGGGCACGGGTGCGCCAGGCACCAGCGCCGCACCGGGCACCAGTGCCGCACCGGGCACCACCGGAGAACCATCTGGCACCACCGGAGCGCCCGGCACCACCGGAGCGCCCGGTACCACCGGCGCAGCACGCCGGTAACGAGGACCTCGGCGCCGAGCTCGAGGCCGGCGGGGAGGTCACCCAGATCGGCATGGTCTTCGACGCCATCGGTCGAGGCGACGGCTCCTTCAACGACTCCGCGGCGCGGGGCTTCGACGCCGCGCTCGAGCAGCTCGGCGTCGAGGGCAACGAGCAGGTGCCTGCCGCCGACGGCTCCGACCGGGCCGACAAGCTGAGCCTGCTGTGCGAGGACGGCTACAACCCCGTGCTCGCCGTCGGGTTCCTGTTCGCCGAGCCGCTGGCGGCCGTCGCGGCCGAGTGCCCCGACACCAGCTTCGGCATCGTCGACGCCACCGTCGAGGGTGCGGCCGAACGTGTCCGGGCCTCGTCTTCGCCGAGCACCAGGGCTCGTTCCTCGTCGGCGCCGCCGCCGCGCTCAAGTCCGAGACGGGCACGCATCGGCTTCATCGGCGGCCTCCAGGGCAGCGGTCTGATCGAGCGGTTCGAGGCCGGCTACACCGCCGGCGCCCAAGCCGTCAACCCGGACATCCAGGTCGACGTCAAGTACCTCGGCACCACGGTCGACGCGTTCAACGACCCGGCCGGGGCGAAGACCTCGCACCGAGGCGATGATCGAGGCCGGCGCCGACGTCATCTACGCGCGCCGCCGGCCAGTCCGGTCTCGGCATGTTCGAGGCGGTCAAGGAGGCCAACGACGCCGGCACCACGGTGTGGGCGATCGGTGTCGACTCCGACCAGGGCTCGGAGGCCAACGCCGGCGTGCCCAACGACGTCAAGCCGTACATCCTCACGTCGATGATCAAGCGCGTCGACGTCGCGGTGTTCGAGACCATCCGCGACGTCAACGAGGGCGACTTCGACGGCGGGCGTGCAGGACCTTCGACCTCGCCGCCAACGGCGTCGGCTACTCGACGACCGGCGGTCACATCGACGACATCGTCGACCAGCTCGAGGACTTCAAGGCAGCAGATCATCGACGGCGAGATCGAGGTGCCGGACACGCCGGCCGGCTGACACCCGCCACTTCGACTAGAACTCCGTCGATGGAGACGTCCGGGGCCACCGCGACCACCAACGTGCGCGGTGGCCCCGCCGCGTCCGGCCTGCCGCGGGCGACATCGCGATCGGCCTGCGCGGCATCGTCAAGCGCTTCCCCGGCGTGGTCGCCAACGACGGCGATCGACCTCACCGTGAAGGCCGGGATCGATCCATGCCATCGTCGGCGAGAACGGCGCCGGCAAGTCGACCTTGATGAAGATCCTCTACGGCATGCAGGCGCCGGACGAGGGCACGATCGAGGTCTTCGGCCAGCGAGGTCCACTTCCGCTCGCCGAAGGAGGCGATCGACCTCGGCATCGGCATGGTCCACCAGCACTTCATGCTCGCCGACAACTTCACCGTCCTCGAGAACGTCGTCCTCGGCAGCGAGCCGACGACCGGCGTGATGATCAGCTTCGGCGAGGCCCGGCGGCAAGATCGAGCGAGCTGTCCGACCGCTACGGCCTCGACGTCGACCCCGACGAGCTCGTCGAGGAGCTCGGCGTCGGCGAGCGCCAGCGGGTCGAGATCCTCAAGGTGCTCTACCGCGGCGCGCGGATCCTGATCCTCGACGAGCCCACCGCGGTGCTCGTGCCCCAGGAGGTCGACGAGCTGTTCGACAGCCTGCGCGGGCTCACGGCCGAGGGCGCGACCGTGATCTTCATCTCCCACAAGCTCGACGAGGTGCTCACCGTCGCCGACGCGATCACCGTGATCCGCGCCGGCAAGACCGTGGCCGAGATCGCCGACCCGTCGTCGGTCACCGCCGCACGAGCTGGCCGAGCTGATGGTCGGCTCCGAGCTGCCGACCCCGGAGACCCGCGAATCCACGGTCACCGACGTCGTCGAGCTCGAGGCCGAGGGGCTGACGGTCGTCGAGGGCGGGCGCACGGCGCTCGATCACGTGTCGCTCCGCGTGCGCCGCGGGCGAGATCGTCGGCGTCGCCGGGGTCGAGGGCAACGGGCAGACCGAGTTGCTCGGCGCCCTGCTCGGCACGATCCCGCTCGCCGCGGGACGGATCGTGCTCGCCGGCGAGGACATCACCCACCTGCCCGGTGCGGCCCCGCCGCGAGAAGGGCGTCGGGTTCATCCCCGAGGACCGCCACCGTGACGGCCTGCTGCTGCCCTCGACGCTCTGGGAGAACTCGCATGCTCGGCCACCAGACGCAGCGAGCCGAACGTCAAGGGCTTCTGGATCGACCGCAAGGGCGCCCGCCGCCGGACCGACGAGATCGTCGAGGAGTACGACGTGCGCACGCCCGGCATCGAGATCGCCGCCCGGGCCCTCTCCGGGGGCAACCAGCAGAAGCTGATCGTCGGCCGGGAGATCCTCGCCCTGCCGACGTTCCTGATCGCCGCCCACCCGACGCGTGGCATCGACGTCGGCGCCCAGGCCCGGGTGTGGGACGACCTGCGCGACGCCCGCAAGGCAGGGCTGGCGACGCTGCTCGATCTCCGCCGACCTCGACGAGCTGATCGGCCTCTCCGACACCTGCTCGTGCTGTACGGCGGCCGCGTGGTCGCCGAGCTCGACCCGGCGAAGGTCACGCCCGCCGAGCTCGGCGCGTTCATGACCGGCGCCCACCTCCGACGAGCAGGAGCAAGCGCAGGCGCCCGAGCCGGCCGTCGCCGAGGTCGCCGCTCGTGACCGCGTCGCGCCGCGCTCCTCTACGCCGTCGGCGCGCCGGTGATCGCGCTGGTCGTGACGTTGATCATCACCTCGATCGTGATCCTGATCAGCGGGGCCAACCCGCTCGACGCCTTCAGCAACATGATCGACTACAGCACGCGCGCCCGCGGCGTGACGTCGATCATCAACCAGGCGACGCCGCTGTTCATCGCCGGCGTGGCGGTGGCGATCGGGTTCCAGATGAACCTGTTCAACATCGGCGTCGAGGGCCAGTACCGCCTCGCCGGGCTGATCGCGGCGTGGGCCGGCGCGGAGGTCGCGCTGCCCGGGCCGCTGCACGTCGGGTTCATCATCCTGGTCGCGATGGTCGTCGGCGTCGCTGTGGGCGGGGATCGCCGGCGTGCTGAAGGTGACGCGCAACGTCAACGAGGTGATCTCGACGATCATGCTCAACCAGATCGCCTTCGGCGTCGGTCTGTGGTTGTTCAACGACTACCTGCAGGGACGAGGGCGGCGCGAACCTCGCCGCCCAGACCGAAGAGATCCCGCGTTCGGGCTGGATGCCGTCGATCGACCCGATCGTCGAGTTCTTCGGCATCGACCTCCCCGGCGGACGCAGCTCGATCTACGGGTTCGTGCTCATCGCCATCGCCCTCGGCGCCCTCTACTGGGTGACGCTGACGCGCACCCGCTTCGGCTACGACCTGCGGGCCAGCGGGCTCAACCCGAACGCCGCGCTCACGTCGGCGGCGTGAACCCGAAGCGGATGGTGATCGTCACGATGCTCCTCAGCGGCGCCGTCGCCGGGCTCGTCGGCCTGCCGACGCTGCTGGGCAACACCCACATCTACGACGAGGCCTTCCCGGCCAACCTCGGGTTCGACGGCATCGCCGTCGCCCTGCTCGGCCAGTACCACCCGATCGGCATGGCGGTCGGCGCGCTGCTGTTCGGGTTCCTCGACTACTCGTCCGGCGGGCTCCAGCTCGCGGACATCGAGCCCGAGGTCGTGGCGATCATGAAGGGCACGATCATGCTCTGCGCGGTGATCGCCTTCACCGTCGTGCGCCGCCTGGCCGCCGCGGCCGAGGTGCGGGAGGCCGCCCAGCGGCTCGAACACGAGCGGCCGCCGCCCGAACCGGGCACGCCTGCACCTGCGGGGGCACGCGCATGAGTGTTACTTCACTCCCGCCGTCGTCGGGCCCGGTCATCCCGACGTCCGTCGAGCCGATCGACGACTTCTACCGCCGGTTGATGCGCGAACGGTGGTTCCCCATCGCCGCCCTGCTCATCGCCTTCCTCGTCCTCGTCATCCTCACCAACCAGTTCGACGCCGTCGCCCTCACCGCCCCCGGCACGTTCCGGCAGATGCTGATCCTCGGTTCTCCGATCCTGCTCGCCGGGCTCGGCGGCCTGTACTGCGAGCGGGCGGGCATCGTCAACATCGGTCTCGAGGGGATGATGACGCTGGGCACGTGGTTCGCGGCCTGGGGCGGCATCCAGTGGGGGCCGTGGGCCGGCCTCGCCTTCGGCATCTTCGGTGGCGCCCTCGGTGGGCTGGTCCACGCCATCGCCACCGTCGGCTTCGGCGTCGACCACATCGTCTCCGGCGTGGCGATCAACATCCTCGCCCCGGGGATCACCCGGTACCTCTCGTCGAAGACGTTCGCCCAGCCCGCCGCCGACTCACCGGTCGGAGGCGGCTCGATCAGCACGTCGCCGTCCGTGAGCGGTGAGGCCACCGACGTGACCCTGCCGTTCCTGTCGGGCGGCGACCTCTTCGGGTGGAAGACACCGAACGTGCTCGGCTGGATCGAAGACCAGGACTGGTACTACATCTCGGATCTCGCCGGCGCCCTGCGCGGCATGACGACCGGCATCCCGATGCTCGTCGTGCTCGCCATCGCCCTGGTGCCGTTCACGGCCTGGCTGCTGTGGCGCACGCCGTTCGGCCTGCGCCTGCGCTCGGCCGGCGAGAACCCGTTCGCCGCCGACTCGCTCGGCGTGCGGGTGTACCGGTTCCAGACGATCGCCTGCCTGGCCTCCGGGCGGCTGCGCCGGGCTTCGGCGGGGCGATGCTCGTGCTCGAGACCACCGGCAACTACAAGGAGAACCAGGTCGCCGGCCGCGGCTTCATCGGTCTCGCCGCGCTGATCTTCGGCAACTGGCGACCGACCGGCGTGCTCGCCGGCGCCGGGTTGTTCGGCTACGCCGACGGTCTCGCCCGGCGCGACCTCGACGGGAAGTCGGTGCGCGGGCTCGTGCTGTTCCTCGCCGTGGGCGCAGTCATCGGCGTCTTGATCCTCCTCGCTCGGCGGATGATGACCGCCGCCGCGGTCACGGCGATGCTCGCCGGCCTGCATGATCGTGCTGGTTCTTCGCCACCGAGGAGATCCCCGAGGAGCTGGTGTTCATCACCGCGCCCGTCCTGACCCTCGTGCGTGCTCGTGGTCGCCGGGCGCTCGCTGCGCCCGCCGCAAGTACGACGGGTACGTGTGGCGACGAGGCGAGAGCGGGTGACGCCCGCCGACGACCTGACCGCGCTCGCCACCGCGCCGAAGGCGTTGCTCCACGACCACCTCGACGGCGGGCTGCGGCCCGCCACGATCATCGAGCTGGCCGACGACTGCGGCTGGACGCCGAATCTGCCGGCCGACGGACCCGGACGAGCTCCAGGCGTGGTTCACGCGCGGTGCCGAGACCGGCGACATCCTGCAGTACCTCGCCACGTTCGAGCACACGCTCGCGGTGCTGCAGACGGCCGAGGCGCTCGAGCGGGTCGCCGCCGAGGCCGTCGCCGACCTGGCCGCCGATGGCGTCGTGTACGCCGAGCTGCGCTTCGCCCCCGAGCTGCACGAGCGCGGTCGGTCCGGAGGGGGCGATCGAGGCGGTGTGCGCCGGTCTCCGCCGGGGGGAGGCCGCGGCCGGCGGGACGATCTCCGCCCACGCTGATCTGCTGCGCGATGCGCACCGGCACCCGGTCGCTCGAGATCGCCGAGCTCGTCGACCGGATGCGGGAGGTCGAGCCGAAGGTGGTCGGGTTCGACCTCGCCGGCGCCGAGACCGGGTTCCCGCCGTCGCTGCACGCCGAGGCGCTGTCGTTCGCCCGCCGCCGCCACCTCAACGTCACGCTCCACGCCAGCGAGCCGCCGGACCTCGAGCTGATCGACGACGCGCATCGTCCACGGCGCCCACCGGATCGGCCACGGCGTACGGCTGATGCGCGACACGACGCGCCGATCCCGACCGCCCGGCGAGCTGCGGCTCGGGCCGCTCGCCCGTCATGTCCTCGACCGTCAGATCCACCTCGAGATGGCGCCGACGTGCCACGTCCAGGTCGGCGCGGTGCCGAGCATCGCCGAGCATCCGCTCGGACCGTTCCTGCGCGCCGGATTCTCGGTCGGGGTCAACACCGACAACCGGCTGATGAGCGCGGTGAGCCCGGCGAGCGAGCTCGCCGCGGTGACCACGGCGTTCGACCTGTCGTGGGCCGAGATCGAGCGGCTGGTGACGAACGCGATCGAGGCCGGCTTCGCGCCCGTACGAGGAACGCCGGCGGATCGTCGACGACGTCGTGCGACCGGCGTACGCCGAGCTCGGCGCACCGATGACGCGTCCCTGCCGGATCGGCATCCAGCTCCCCGAGGTCGAGCGGCGGGTCGAGTGGCCCGAGGTGATCGCGATGGCGTGGGCCGCCGAGGCCGTCGGGTTCGACTCGTTGTGGCTCGGCGACCACCTGCTGTACGACCTCCCCAACGGCGACCAGGGGTCCGTGGGAGGTGTGGACGTCGCTCGCCGCCCTCGCCGCGGCCACGGAGCGGGTCGAGCTCGGCCCGCTGGTCGCCTCGACCGGCTTCCACGCCCCGGCGATGCTCGCCAAGCAGGCGGCGACGGTCGACGCGATCTCGGGCGGCCGGCTGATCCTCGGGCTCGGCGCCGGGTGGAACGAGCGCGAGTACCGCGCCTTCGGGTTCCCGTTCGACCGCCGCGTCGCCCGCTTCGAGGAGTCCTTCACGATCATCAGGACGCTGCTCCGCGAAGGGCGCATCGACTTCGCCGGCGAGTTCTTCCGCCTGGAGGACTGCGTCCTCGACCCGCCGGCCGCCCGACCCGGCGGTCCCCCGCTGCTCCTCGGGTCGATCGGCGCCAGGATGCTGGCGATCGGGCTCCCCCACGTCGACGCGTGGAACGTGTGGTGGTCGGACTACGGGAACACCGCCGAGGGGTTCGCCGCCCTCCGCGAGCGGGTGGACGAGGCTGCGGAACAGGCCGGGCGCAAGCCGGGCGAGGTCGCCGCGACCGCGGCGGTGTACGTCCGGGTCGCCGGCGGAGCCGGGCGGGTGATGGGCGACTACCGGGACGTCGAGGTGGTCCCGGTGCAGGGATCCGCGGCGGACATCGCCGGCCATCTCGCGGCGATGGTGGGCGCCGGCGCGGCGCATCTCCAGCTCACCGTCGACCCGATCACGCTGGCGTCGATCGAGACGCTCGGCGAGGTCCTCGCAGAGCTGGATTGACGCGACACCCGTCTACGCTGACGGCGTGCTCTCGCTGGACCAGATCGACCGCTACCACCGGGACGGCTTCCTCGCCATCGAGGACTTCGCCGACCCCGGCCGCGTGCGCCGCGCTGAAGGCCACGGGCCGACGAGATCGTCGACGCCTTCGAGCCGAGCGAGCAGCGCACGGTGTTCACCACCGAGCAGCAGGAGCGCAACAGCAACCGCGAGTTCCTCGACAGCGGCGCCGGGATCTGGTGCTTCTTCGAGGAGGAGGCCTTCGGGCCCGACGGCGAGCTGCGCCAGGACAAGCGGCTGAGCATCAACAAGATCGGCCACGCGATGCACGACCTCGACCCGGTGTTCGAGGCGTTCAGCTACACGCCCGAGCTGGCCGCGGTCGGCCGCCGACCTCGGCCTCGCCGACGCGCTGGCCCTGCAGAGCATGTACATCTTCAAGCAGCCGCGCATCGGCGGCGAGGTCGGCTGCCACCAGGACGCCACGTTCCTCTACACCGACCCGATGACGGTCACCGGCTTCTGGTTCGCGATCGAGGACGCCACGATCGAGAACGGCTGCCTGTGGGTCGGAGCCGGGCGGGCACCGCGGGCCGCTGCGGCAGCTGTTCCAGCGCGCCGGCGAGTCAGCCGACGGACGGCACGAGTTCGTCGCAGCTCGACGACACGCCGCTGCCCGACTCCGCCCGACGACCTCGTCGCCGATCGTCGTCCCCGGCCGGCACGATGGTCGTGCTCCACGGGCTGCTGCCCCACTGGAGCGACGTCAACCGCTCCGCCGTGAGCCGTCACGCCTACAGCCTGCACTGCATCGACGCCGCCGCCGACTACCCGGCGTGGAACTGGCTGCAGCGCCCGCCGGACATGCCGCTGCGCCGCCTCGGTGCGGCGCGCGATGGGCAGCCTGAGTGACGACGCCGCTCACCGCCTGAGCTCCTGACCCGCGCCCCGAAGGCGCTGCTCCACGACCACCTCGACGGCGGGGTGCGCCCGGCCACGGTCATCGAGCTGGCCGGCGAGTACGGCTACCACGGGCCTGCCGACCACCGACGTCGACGACCTCGCCCACTGGTTCAACCGCGGCGCCAAGCGCAACGACCTCGTGCTGTACCTCGAGACGTTCGCCCACACCGTCGGCGTGATGCAGCACAAGGACGCCATCGAGCGGGTCGCCTCCGAGTGCGCCCAGGACCTCGCCGCCGACGGCGTCGTCTACGCCGAGGTGCGCATGGCGCCCGAGCTGTGCACCGAGGCCGGCCTGACGCTCGACGAGGTGATGCAGGCGATCCTCGACGGCTTCGCCCGCGGCGTCGGCGGGCACCGACCTGACGATCTACGCCATCGCCACGGCGATGCGCACGGCGGCGCGCAGCCTGGAGATCGCCGAGCTGGCGGTGCGCTGGCGCGACGCCGGCGTCGTCGGCTTCGACATCGCCGGCGCCGAGGCCGGCTACCCGCCGACCCGGCACCTCGACGCGTTCCAGTACGTGATGCGGGAGAACTTCCACACCACGATCCACGCCGGCGAGGCGTTCGGCCTGCCGAGCATCTGGGAGGCCGTGCAGTGGTGCGGCGCCGAGCGCCTCGGCCACGGCGTGCGCATCGTCGACGACATCACCGGCCCGCCCGGCAACGAGCAGCTCGGGCGGCTCGCCGCCTACGTCCGCGACACGCGGATCCCGCTCGAGCTGTGCCCGACGTCGAACGTCAACACCGGCGTCGTGCGCCTCGATCGCCGAGCACCCGATCGAGATGCTCCGCCGGCTGCGCTTCCGCGTCACGCTGAACACCGACAACCGGCTGATGAGCGACACGTCGATGACCAACGAGATGGTCCAGCTGGTCGACGCCTTCGGCTGGGGCCTCGACGACTTCGAGTGGGTCACGATCAACACCGTGAAGAGCGCGTTCGCCCCGTTCCCCGAGCGGCTGCGCATCATCAACGGGATCATCAAGCCGCGCTACGCCCTGCTGCGCGCCGAGACGGCGTTCGGCGCCGTGCGTGCCGACCGCTCGCGCAGGACCGCCGAGCGGCCGATGACCGTCGACGGTCACGGTCGTCGAGCACCCGCTGGTCGCCGACGCGCTGGCCCGGATCCGCGACCGCACGACGCCGAACGCGCTGTTCCGCCAGAACCTCGAGCGCATCGGCACGCTGCTGCTGGCCCGGGCCACGGAGTCGCTGCCGACGGTCGAGACCACGGTCGACGACGCCGCTGACCGACGCGCCGGCGCGGCGGCTGGCCGTGCAGCCGGTCGTCGTGCCGATCCTGCGCGCCGGGCTCGGGTTCGTCCACGCCGCCCAGGAGCTGCTGCCCGACGCCGACGTCGGGTTCATCGGGATCAGCCGCGACGAGGAGACGTTCGCCCCGAAGCCGTACGTCAACAAGCTGCCCGAGTCGCTGGCCGGCCGGCCGGTGATCGTCATCGACCCGATGCTGGCCACCGGCGGCTCGCTGGTCCACACGTGCGAGCTGCTCGCTCGAGCGCGACGCCCCGCTGCCGATCACCGTCGTCTGCGCGCTGTGCGCGCCCGAGGGCATCGAGCGCCTGCGCGACGCCGGCCTCGTCGGTGCACGTCGTCACCGCCGCCATCGACGACCACCTCAACGACCAGGCCTTCATCGTCCCCGGCCTCGGCGACGCCGGCGACCGCCAGTTCGGCCCGCCCGCCTAACCCGGACGTTCTTGCAGCTGGATCGGCCCCTATAGCGGCCGATCAGCTGCAGAAACCGGGCTCGTCAGGCGAGGAGGCTCGGCGAGGGCGTCGAGGTAGGGGGTGGGGTCGGCGTCGACGGCTTCGCCGTAGAGCTTGACCTTCGGCTCGGTGCCGCTCGGGCGGACCTGCACCCGCACGCCGCCCTCGAGCGCGAGCCGCAGCAGGTCGGCCTCCGGGATACGCCGTCACGTCGACGACCTCGGCGCCGCCGAGCTCGCTCGGCGGGTCGGCCTGCAGCTCGCGCACCCGCTCGGCCGCCTCCGCCGGGTCCATCCGCACCGACCGCTCGGCGATGACGTGACGGCCGTAGCGGGCGGCGATGTCGTCGAGCCGGCCCTGCAGCGTCGTGCCCTCCTCGGCGGCGACGGCGGCGATCTCGGCCAGCAGCACCGCGGCCGAGATGCCGTCCTTGTCGAGCGGCCGCGGCGCCACGAGGTACCCGAGCGCCTGCTCGTAGCCGAACACGAAGCCGCAGCTCGGGCTGGTCGAGCGACGGCCCGCGCCGATCCACTTGAAGCCGGTGAACGTCTCGGCGAAGTGCACGCCGTGGTCGGCGGCCATCGTCGCCGAGCAGCGACGACGACACCAGCGTCGTGACGACCAGCCGGTCGTCGCCCGTCGGTGTTGGTCGAGGATGTGGTCGGCGAGCAGCCAGCCGATCTCGTCGCCGCCGAGCCGCCGCCACGACCCGTCGGGCTGCGGGATCGCCGCGCCGAGCCGGTCGGCGTCGGGGTCGTTGGCGATCGCCAGCGCGGCGCCCTGCTCGCGCGGCCAGGGCGATCGACGAGGTCCATCGCCCCCGGCTCCTCCGGGTTCGGGAACGACACCGTCGGGAACGTCGGGTCGGGCTGCGAACTGCTCGTCGACGACGACCGGCGCCGGCAGCCCGGCGCGCGTCGAACGCCCGCAGCGACGACGCTCGCCGCCGACGCCGTGCATCGGCGTGTAGGCGACCGGCGACGCCGGTGGCCGCCGGGCGCAGGCGCACCGTCGCGCATCGACGCCGACGTAGCGGTCGACGATCGACTCGTCGAGCCGCTCGATCAGCGGATCGTCGGCGTCGGCCAGCGCGCACCGCCGTCGGGTCGACGGCGTCGATGCGCGCGGCGATCTCGGCGTCGTGCGGCGGCACGATCTGGGCGCCGTCGCCGAGGTACACCTTGTAGCCGTTGTCGGCCGGCGGGTTGTGCGACGCCGTGACCATCACGCCGGCGGCGGCGCCGAGCTCGGTCACCGACCACGCCAGCACCGGCGTCGGCAGCGGCCCGGGCAGCAGCGTGCACGCGGATGCCCGGCGGCGGCCATCACCCGGGCCGTGTCGAGGGCGAACACGTCGCTCTTGCGGCGGGCGTCGTAGCCGATGACGACGCCCCGCTCGGCGGCCCGTCGGGTCGGTCGTCGAGCAGGTAGTCGGCGAGGCCCCGCGGCCGCCTGGCGCACGACGAGGCGGTTCATCCGCAGCGGCCCGGCGCCGACCGCGGCCCGCAGCCCGGCCGTGCCGAACATCAGCCGGCCGCCGAACCGCTCGGCGAGCTCGTCGTCGGGCCCGTCGAGCAGCGCCTGCAGCTCGGCGCGGATGTCGTCGTCGGGCTCGGCGTCGAGCCAGCGCGTCGGCGATCGGCGCGCACGTCGGCCGACGGTCACGGCAGCAGCGTACGCAGCTCGACGAGCGGCCGCGGGCCGACGTGGCTGATCACCTCGGCGGCGGCGATCGAGCCGAGCCGGCCGCACTCGGCGAGCGGCAGCGCCGCGGGTGTAGCCGAAGAGGAACCCGGCGGCGTAGAGGTCGCCGGCGCCGGTGGTGTCGAGCACCCGGGCGACCGGCTCGGCGGGCACGCGCGACGACCTCGTCGGCGGTGACGACGACCGAGCCGTCCTTGCCGCGCGGTGATCGCCGCCAGCTCGCACTCGCCGCGCACGGCGGCGATGGCCGTCGTCGAGCGACGTCGACCTCGTACAGCGAGCACAGCTCGTCGTCGTTGCCGAACAGGATGTCGACCTCGTCGCGCACGAGCGCGGCGAAGTCGTCGCGATGGCGGTCGACGCAGAACGAGTCGGACAGCGTGAGCGACACCTTGCGGCCGTCGGCGTGGGCGACGCCGGCGGCCCGCCGGAACGCCTCCTTGGCGTCGTCGCGGTCGAACAGGTAGCCCTCCATGTAGAGCACCGCGCCGTCGGCGATCGCCGCCTCGTCGAGGTCGTCGGCCGACAGCAGGCTCGACACGCCGAGGTAGGTGTTCATCGTGCGCTGGGCGTCGGGCGTGACGACGATGATGCAGCGCCCGGTCGGCGTGCTCGGCGTCGGGCGCGCCGGGCCGGAACGCGACGCCGACGGCGTTGAGGTCGTGGCCGAACACCGCGCCGAGCTCGTCGTCGGAGACCTTGCCGATGTACGCCGCCCGGCCGCCGAAGCTGGCGACGCCGCACATCGTGTTGGCCGCCGAGCCGCCGCTCATCTCGACCGCCGAGCCGAGCGCCCGGTAGAGCTGCGACGGCGCGGTCGGTGTCGATCGAGCTCCATCGAGCCCTTGACGAGGCCGTGCTCGTCGAGGAACGCGTCGTCGGCGTGGGCGATGACGTCGACGAGGGCGTTGCCGATGCCGACGACGTCGAAGCGCAGGGCGTCCGGCACGGCGCGCGCAACGCTACCGGCCGCCGCGTCGACCGGCCCGGTACGCTACCGGCCAGGCGACCGGCTGCGACGCCCGCGCGGTACGGTTGCCGCCGAGTGACCGCCACGTCGCTGAACCGCCCACGCTCGACCCGTACCGCCTGCCGCGCGCCGCCGTCCCGACCCGCTACGACGTCGAGCTCGCGCCCGACCTCGCCGCGGCGACGTTCGACGGGCCGCGTCGAGATCGCGCGTCGACGTCGTCGAGCCGGTCGACGAGCTCGTGCTCAACGCCATCGAGCTCGACATCGCTCGAGGTGCCGCGTCGACGGCAGCGACGTGCACGTGGCACCTCGAGCCGGACGACCGAGCGCCTCGTCGTCAGCCCCGTCGGCGGGCTCGCAGCCGGGCCCGGTCGCGCTCGTCGATCTCCTTCACCGGCATCGCTCAACGACAAGCTGCGCGGCTTCTACCGCAGCACCTACACGCGACGCCGACGGCACCGAGCAGGTCATCGCCACCACCCAGATGCAGGCGACCGACTGCCGGCGGGCGTTCCCGTGCTGGGACGAGCCCGACTTCAAGGCGGTGTTCGGCGATCACGCTCGTCGTCGACCCGGCGCTGCTGGCCGTCTCCAACGGCCCCGAGGTCGAGCGCAGCGAGCGGCCCGGCGGCAAGGTCGCCGTCCGCTTCGCCGACACGATGGTGATGAGCACGTACCTCGTCGCGTTCGTCGTCGGCCCGCTCGAGGCCACCGACGCCGGTCGACGTCGACGGCATCCCGCTGCGCATCGTCCACGTCCCCGGCAAGGGCCACCTCACCGGGTTCGGCCTCGACGTCGGCGCGTTCGCCCTGCGCTGGTTCCAGGACTACTACGGCATCCCGTACCCGAGCGACAAGGTCGACCTGCTCGCCCTGCCCGACTTCGCCGCCGGGGCGATGGAGAACCTCGGCTGCATCACGTTCCGCGAGAGCCTGCTGCTCGTCGACCCGGCGACGACGCACGCAGGGCGAGCAGCAGACTCGTCGCCGACGTCGTCGCCCACGAGCTGGCCCACATGTGGTTCGGCGACCTCGTCACGATGCGCTGGTGGAACGGCATCTGGCTGAACGAGGCGTTCGCCACGTTCATGGAGATCGCCGCGTGCGACGCCTTCCGCCCCGACTGGGAGCCGCTGGACGCTGTTCGGGCTCGAGCGCTCGGCCGCGTTCGAGACCGACTCGCTGGCGCAGCACCCGCCCGGTCGAGTACGAGGTGCGCTCGCCCGCCGGACTGCGAGGGCATGTTCGACGTGCTCACGTACCAGAAGGGCGGCGCGCTGCTGCGCATGCTCGAGCAGTACCTCGGCGAGGAGCGCTTCCGCGAGGGCGTCAGCCACTACCTGCGCACGCACGCCTACGGCAACACCGAGACCAACGACCTGTGGGACGCCATCGAGGCGACCAGCGGCGAGCCGGTGCGGCGGATGATGGACTCGTGGATCTGGCAGCCCGGCTACCCGCTCGTCAGCGCGTCGCTCGACGGCGACGAGCTCGTGCTGCGCCAGCAGCGCTTCGCCTTCGACGCGCGACACGCTCGACGCCGACGCGACGCCGACGACGTGGCTCGTGCCGGTCCACGTCCGCGCCGGCGCCGAGTCGACGATCGGTGCTGCTCGACGGCGACGAGGCGCGGGTCCCGCTCGCCGACCCGCCGGCGCCGGTCGTCGTCAACGCCGGCGGCCACGGCTTCTACCGCGTCGCCTACGACGACGAGCTGCGCGGCCGGCTCGCCGGCGAGGTGCTCGGCGTCGCTCGACACGCTCGAGCGCTACAACCTCGTCGACGACGCGTGGAACGAGGTCGTCGCCGGGCGCCTCGCGGCGGCCGACTTCCTGACGTTCGTCGAGGGCTTCGGCGGCGAGCGCGAGCTCGCCGTGTGGCAGGCGATCGTGCTCGGCCTGCGCGGCCTCGGCCGGCTGCTCGACGACGACGCCTACCCGCGCGTTCCAGGCGCGGGTCGCGCGCCCTGCTCGGCGCCGGTCGTCGCCGAGCTCGGCGACCCCGCCGCCGGCGAGGACGACCTGCGCGGCAAGCTGCGCGGCCTGCTCGTCGCCGCCCTGGCCATCCAGGGCGACGACGCGGCCGACCCAGGCGCGGGCCGCCGAGCTGTACGAGCGCGAGGAGGCCGAGCCGGGCAGCGTCGACCCCGAGCTGGTCGCCGCGGCCACGTCGATCGTCGCCGCCACGCGGCGACGCCGCCGTCTACGAGCGGATGCTCGCCGGCTACCGCACGGCGGCGACGCCGCAGGACCAGCTGCGCCACCTCTACGCGCTCGCCGAGTTCGACGACGAGGCGCTGATGCTGCGCACGTGCGAGCTGGCGATGAGCGACGAGGTGAAGACGCAGAACGCGCCGTTCCTGCTGCGCTCGTGCATCGCCAACCGCCGCCACGGCGCCGCGGCGTGGACGTTCGTGCGCCAGCACTGGGACGAGGCCAACGCGCGCGTTCCCGCGCAACACGATCGTGCGCATGGTCGACTCGGTGACGACTGCTCGACCGACGAGCGCGGTCGCCGCCGACGTGCAGGCGTTCTTCGCCGAGCACCCGATCGAGCAGGCCGCCAAGACGCTCGACCAGATCCTCGAACGCCAGCGCGTCAACACCGCCCTGCGCGACGCGAGAGCGAACCGCTTCGCCGCGTCGCTGTGAGCGGCGCATCCGAGTGTTGAGTGCGCCCCAGGGGGACGTTCAACACTCGAATCAGCGGGTGGCGAGGACGGCGTCGATCACCTTCCCGATGTCAGCGACGACGCGTCCCTGCCCGTTGACGACGGCGTGGTACGGCTGCTCGTCGGCCGCCGCCGGCGACGAGGAACCACACCGCCCGGTCGCCCTCGGCGCAGCGGTGTCATCCCGTCGACGACGACGGGCGTGCCGTCGAGCAGCTCGGCCGGCTCCTCGACGACGAGCGGCGTCGGCGGCTCGCCGACGAGCGTGCGCTCGACGCGTCGAGCTCGACGAGGCGGGTGCGGATGCCGGCGTCGGGATCGTCCGGGGCGGTCAGCACGTCCGCCCGTCGGCGACGTCGGCGACGGTGCCGACGACGACGACGTCGCTCGCCGCGACGAGCTCGTCGAGCGAGGCGAACGTCGGCGCGTCGGACGTCCAGCTCGACGGGCTCCGGCTCGTCGTCGCCGCTCGACGAGGGCGACGACGCCGACGACGACCGCGGCGACGACGATCGGCACGGCGAGCGGCGACGCCGATCGACGTGCCGCGCGCGGACGGCATCACGTCGTCAGTGTCGGCGGATCGAGCGGCAGGACGTACGCCGACGCCGGCGCACGCCGGCGAGAGCGCGGCGAGGTCGACGGTCGGGTCGATCATCCGCTGGCGGCGGCGGCCGTTGAACGACACGAACGAGTCGGCGCGCACCTCGACGTCGGCGATGCCCCGCCGGGCGCAGTGCTCGTCGGCGACGAGGTGGGCGGCGGCGAGCGTGAGGTCGGCCCGCGCGACGGCCTGGCGCTCCTGCCAGTCGGTCGAGCACGGCCGCCGGCTCGACCGTCCACGTCTCCCCCGTCGCCGGGTCGGTGACCTCGAACGCGCAGCCACCCGGTCTTCTCGGTGAGCATCACCCGGAACGACCCGTAGTAGCCCTCCTCGGTCCAGCGCACGTCGCCGGGGTAGGCGAGGTGGCGCAGCGGGATCGCCAGCTGGACGACCGCCCACACGGCGAGGCCGGCGACGACCCACCGGCCGCGCCGCGCCTCGGCGCGGTCTCGGCGGCCGGCGTCGACGCCGCGACCAGGTGCCGTCGCGGCCGGATCGCGCCAGCGCGAGCGGCCAGTCGGGCGGGAAGAAGACGAGCGTCCCGGCGATCATCACCCACGGGAACACGCCGATGGGGAACAGCCGCCACGTGACGACGTGGAAGACGACCACGGCGACGTAGGCGAACGGCCGGCGTGCGCCGCCACAGCAGCCAGCCGACGATCGTCAGGTCGAACGGCGACGCCGGCCCAGCTGGCGGCGCGGCCGGCCCACGGCTCGTCGAGCAGCGGACCGACCACGGGCAGGTCGGTGCGCGACGCCAGCCACGTCGCCATCGGCTCGCCGCGCACGAGCCAGTCGTGGTTGAGCTTGGCCAGCCCGGCCATCACGTAGACGACGGCGACCTGGGCGCGCAGCACCCAGACGACGGCGGCCGGCACCGTCGGCGCGCTCGCACCCGCCCGCGCCGGACGTCGAGCGACCACGTCCGCTCAGCGGCAGGACGACGACGAGCGTCAGCGCGAGCGTCACGTACCAGTAGTGGTTGAGGTACGGCGCGGCGTCGATCAGCTCGCAGTAGGCGAACACGACGAGGTAGCGCGAGCGCGGCGAGGCGGGTGCGGTACCCGACGGCGATGGCCAGGCCGAGCGGCACCATCGCCAGCGACGGCGGCGTACATCAGCGGCGGCGGCAGCGGCCGCACCCACGGGAACCAGGCGTACGTCAGGTGGTGCTCGGGCGCGAGGTAGAGCGCCTCGACCCACCCCTTGCGCAGGAAGCGGGCCGCGCTGAACGCGCACGAGCAGCCCGAGCAGCGATCCGGTACACGGCGCGCGAGGCGCTCGACACCGGCCGCGCACGCGGCGCGCGCCGAGCCGGTCGACCAGGCCGGCGGCGCGGCGCCGGCACGCGACGTCAGCCGGAGCCGTCGCCGTCGGCATCGGAGAACCCGATCGTCACGTCGAGCTGGCCGGCGACGTCGGTGCGTCAGCGTCTTGTCGACCTCGCGTCGAGCGCGCTCGTGCGGCCAGCCTCGACGTCGCCGCGCGTCGCAGCGCGTCGCTGGCCGCGTCGAGCTGCTCGGCGAGCGTGCGCGCTCGAGCTCGTCGTCGAGCAGCGGGCCGAGGCGTCGGCGAACACGTCGCGCGACGCCCGCGCGAGCTGGAGCGTCGCGGTCGGCGGACGGGTCGGTGGACGGCGACGTCGCCCTCGTCGCCGAGTCGGCTCGGCCGACGCAGGCGGACGAGCTGGATGTTGTCGTTGACGAGCATCGCCAGCCACTCCTGCGCCTCGTCGCCGTCGGCGACGACCTCGGCGAACGGCGGCTCGCCGTCGACACCGACTCGTCCAGTCGCCGACGCGACGGCCGTCGCCTCGTCGTCGATCGACGCTCGGCGACGCTCGTGAGCGTAGGCGCACCAGCGCGGCGTCGCCGAGCAGCTCGACGGCGTCGTCGCGGGCGAGCACGCCGCGCAGCGCAGCGCAGGCCGCGGTTGTCGGCGCCGACCGGCGCGGCGATCAGCGTCCGGCGTCGAGCTCGGCCGGCGTCGTGCCCGCGACGAGCTCGCGTCGATCCTCGGCGTCGACCGGCCAGTCGATGATCGCCGGCCGAGCGCCGGTCCATCACCGGGCCGGTCCACATCGCCTCGGTCGCCAGCCAGCTCGCCGGCGCCGACGTCGACGGCCGCCGAGCGCGTCGGCGACCGTCGCCGTCCGTCGGGCCGGCGCACGCCGCGTCGACCGCGGCGACGACCGTCGCCGGCGGCCGCGGCGAGCGTCCTCGAACGCGCGGCACGGCGTCGTCCGGCCGAGCGCGCGCCATCACCTCGGCACCGCGACGGCCCGCCGTCACCGCAGCACGCCGCAGCGACGAGCGCAGCGACCGACGGCCGAGCGCCCAGCCGACGGTCACAGCGCCTCCAGGAAGGCGAGCAGCGCGCGCGCGGTCCTCGGCCGGCGCGGTGCGGAACGCCTCGGCCGCCGCCTGCGCCCTCGCCGCCGTGCCACAGGATCGCCTCCTCGAGCGTCGCGCGCCCGGCCGTCGTGGAGCAGGAACCGCGTGCGCCGTTGACGTCGTCGACGAGCCCGATGCCCCACAGCGGCGGCGTGCGCCACTCCTGCCGGTCGGCGTCGAAGTCGGGCCGGCCGTCGGCCAGGCCCGGGCCCATGTCGTGCAGCAGCAGGTCGGTGTACGGGTGGATCTCCTGGTCGGACGAGGGCGGCGATGTCGGTCGTCGCCGGTGCTGCAGCGTCGGCGTGTGGCACGCCGCGCAGCCGAGCGCCTCGAACAGCTCGGCGCCCTCGCTGCACGTCCGTCGTCGTCGGCGTCGCGCATCGCCGGCACCGCCAGCGTCCGGCCGTAGAACGTCACCGCGGCCGAGCCGGTCGTCGGTCAGCTCGGGCTCGCCGCCGTCGATCGCCGCGGCGCACGCCGTCTGCGCCGGCGGGCAGTCCTGGTCGGGGTGCAGCGACGACGTGATGCCGATGTCGCCGAGGAAGGCGCCGGCGGTCTGCTGCTCGACGGTCGCCACGTTGGCCTTCCAGCCGAAGCGGCCGAGCGTCGGCTCGCCGGTGCGTCGGGTCCCACACCGTGTTCGGCCGGCCGGAGATGCCGTCGCCGTCGGCGTCGTCGGGGTCGGCGGCGGCGACGGATCGTCGCCTCCGGGACCGCCTCGAGCAGGCCGATGCCGATCATCTGCGGCGCGAGCCGCGGCGAGATCATCGTGTCGTCGCCGAGCGGCCCGAACGCCGGGTCGGCGACCGTGTAGGTCGGCTCGCGTCAGCGTGTAGGGCGTGCCGTCGCCGTACGTCGCCGTCGATCGTCTCGCAGCGTCGACGGCGATCCGCCCCTCGGCCGGGCACGCCGAGGATCGCGCGGTCCTGCAGCTGGCCGCCGTAGACCGGGTGCGCGGCCGGGCGCGCCGGTCGGCGTCGTCGCCGGGCACGGACAGCCGCAGCAGCAGGCCGAGGCGCGTCGTCGATGCCCTCGGGTCGGGCGGCGCGCCGCGACCGTCGAGCACGTGGCACGACGAGCACGCCTGGGCGTTGAACGTCGGGCCGAGCCCGTCGCGGGCGTCGGTGGACGCCGGCGCGGTCACCCAGTTCTGGGTGAAGAAGCTGTCGCCGACCTCGAACCGCCGGCGCTCGTCGGTGCGTCAGGTTCGGCGCGGGGAAGGCGAGCGCGTTCCGCGACAGTCGGCGTGGCGCGGTGGTGTCGCCGCCGAGGTCGGGGTCGCGGCCCGGCGCGCGTCGTCGCCGCCGCACGCGGCGACGACGAGCGCCAGCGACGCAGGCGACGGCCGACGGACGCCGTCGGCGCCTCGACGTCACACCTCGATCGTCGACGCCGATGGACGTCGGCGGCGGCGACGATGTCGTCGGCCTGGACGCTCGAGCGCCTCGATGCCGGCGAGGACGCTGGCCCGGCCCGGGTCGTCGTCGGGCACGCCGTCGGCGAGGTGCTGGTCGAACGGCGCCGGGATCGCCTCGAGCGCGGCGACGGCGCCGTCGACCGACGTCGTCGAGCGCGGTCGCCGCGTCCTCGTCGGCGGCCTCGAACAGCGCCATCAGGCCGGGCCCGTCGAGCGCCCGGGTACGCGCCGGTGACCACCATCGCGGATGCCCAGCTCGTTGGCCGAGCGAGGTCGGCGGTCGTGTTGTCGGAGAAGCACGAGTGCTCGTCCTCCTGCGACCGCTCCGCGTAGGCGACGTTCATCCGCTCGCCGGCCAGCTCGCCGCGGGTCAGCTCGCCGATGCCGGTGATGATCGTCGGCGAGCGCCTCGTCGGCGTCCTGCTCGACGAACTCGGCGCGGTAGTTGTCGGCGTCGGGCGCCCACGCCTCGACCATCGACGGTCGAGGTCGGCGACGCAGCAGGTCGGTCGGCGACCGTGAGGTACGTCGCCGCGCCGGTCGGCGTTCGGCGCCGTCGGTGTAGTCGGTGACCGGCCGGGCGCCCGGGCCGTCGGCGGAGAGGTCCTGGCCCCACAGCAGGAACTCGATGGCGTGCCAGCCGGTCGAGATGTTGGTCTCGCCGCCCTGCTCGTTCAGCGACGCGATCAGCTCGGCGTCGATCGTCGGGTAGCCGGCGGTGTCGTTGACGATGCCGGCGGTCGTCGTCGCCCTCGACGTAGTCGATGTACGCCTCGTCGAGCGGCCAGGCGTTGATCTGGCCCTCCGGGCCCGGTCTCCTCGTCGTCGATCGGGCCGCCGTAGAAGCGGAACGCCTCGGTCAGCCCGTAGTCGTCGCGGGCCGTCAGCCACGCCTGCTTGGCCGCCTCCAGCGTCTCGTCGGTCGGGTCGGCGACGAACGCGTCGATCGCCGCGTCCAGCTCCGTCGCCGAGGCCAGCGATGCCTCGTAGGCGGCGTGCACGCCCGCGGCGTAGTGCTCGACCGCCTCCCGCTCGTCGTCGGCGGACGGCCCGTCGTCGTCCGCCGCAGGCGGTCAGGCCGGCCGCGCCGATCAGCGCGACGACGGCGAACCGTCCCGTTCTCCGTTCGATCTGCATGGCGGGCGATGATAAGCAACCCTTACACCTCTCGCAAGAGCAGGTTCACCGACCGATCGAGTTGACCGCGGTCGGGGCAACGGCGCTGGCCAGCGTCAGCATCGTTCCTCAGCTCGTCCGGCTCCTCGCGCAGGCGATGCACGCGGAGTCTCGATGACCGCCGCCACGATCGGCTCGGCGACCGAGCTCGGCTGGATCTTCTACTTCCTGCTGGCCGCTGCTGGCCCGCTGCCCGGAGTCGCTGTTCGAGTTCGTGGCCAACCTCGCCCTCGCCGTCGCTGTCGCGCGAGCCGGAGCCCCGATCGGGCGGTCCCTGCTGACGGCGGCCGTCTGGCTGGCGGTGCTCGCCACTGTCACCGCGGTCGGTGGTCCGGTCGCTCTCGGAGCGTTGCTGCCGGTCGTGTATGCGGTGCAGCTGGTGCCGGACGGTCTGGTCGGCGTACCGCGTGTGGGCTCCGAGCGGTGTCGCCGCCGTGACCTGGGCGTTGAGTGGTGCCGAGGACACGCTCTGGGGCGTCTACGGGCTCGCCCACCGCGACCCCGCCCTGATCATTCTCGGTGGCATCGGCATCGGGGCTGCCGCCGCGATCCTCGCCCGCAAGGTCGCCACTCGTCACCGCGGCCGTCGGCTGGCCGCCGCGACGGGGTCTACGCCGGCGCGCCGTCGGCGTAGCCCTCGAGCTCGGCCATCTTGCCGAACACGGTCAGGACGTCGACCCGGGGCCCGTCGGGTCGAGCTCGCTGGTACACGGCGAACACGTTCGGGGCGATCACGGCCCCGCTCGGACCACGCTCGTACTCGCCGAGCGCGATGTCGGCGATCGCCTCCTCCGCCGACATCCCGGCCGCATGGCGCGCCCGTGCCTCGCGTCGACGAACGTCAGATAGTCGTGGACCTGCACGATCCCGTCCTTGTCGGTGATCGGGCCGTGGCCCGGCACGACCCGTTCGACGTCGAGGTCGAGCATCAGGTCGCACGCCGCGACCCAGTTCGACGACCGGCCCGGCCCACATGATCGGCGTGCCGCCGATGAACAGGATGTCGCCGGTGAAGATCGTCCTCGCCGACGGGCACGTAGGCGAGCACGTCGCCCGCCGGTGTGGGCCGGCCCGACCTCGATCAACTGCGACCTCGACGCCGCCGACCTCGAGGTCGAGGCGGCCGTCGAACGTTCGGCTCGGGTAGGTCGCCTCGAACTCCGACCAGTCGAACGGGGCGAAGATCTCCCGGGCGAACGTCGCCGACTGCGCCGCAGGCGCGGCAGGCGGGCGACGCGCTGCCGGGCCGAGGGCCGGCATCTCGGCGAGCGGCCGCGGACGAGGCGATGATCTCGGCGTCCCTGACGAGCTGGTTGCCGAACCAGTGATCGCCGTTGGCGTGAGTGTTGACGACGGCGGTGATCGGCCCGCCCGGCGGTCACCGTCCGCATGCCGTCGAGCATGGCTGCGGGTCAGCGGCACGTCGAACAGGGTGTCGACGAGCAGCGAGGCGCCGTCGCCGACGACGAGACCGGCGTTGCTCCAGCCCCAGCCGCCATCAGGTTGGAGCCACGCGTAGCAACCGTCGCCGAGCTCGTGGAGACCCTTCCGGTAGCCGGCATTCGTCATGGCCGGTACGCTTCTAGCCCGCCTCGGTACTCGAGTTCTCTCATCCGGTCCGAGGGAACGGCTGTTCTGGACGGTAGGGTGTCACACGTCGACAGCGCCGCTGCCGGCGCGCAGACGCTCCGTTGTTCCGGCCGAATGCGCTGTTGAGCAACTGAAAGTTCCCCCACATGTCCACCGCCCCCGCGCGGTTCGCCGAGCTCGGCGTGCCCTCGGATCTGTGCGCGCGCCTCGACGCCGCCGCGATCACCGAACCGTTCCCCATCCAGTCCGCCGTCATCCCCGACGCCCTCGCCGGCCGCGATGTCGCCGGCCGCGCCCCCACCGGCTCGGGCAAGACGCTCGCCTTCGGCCTGCCGCTCGTCGCCCGGCTGCGTCCGGCGCAGCGTCGCCGTCCCACCGCCCTCGTGCTCGCCCCGACCCGCGAGCTGGCCGAGCAGATCACCAGCGAGCTGCGCCCGTTCGTGCGCCAGCGCCGCCACGACGTCGTGTCGGTGTACGGCGGGGTGGGCTACGGCCCGCAGCGCAAGGCCCTCGACGCCGGCGCCGAGCTCGTCGTGGCGTGCCCCGGCCGGCTCGAGGACCTGATCCAGTCCGGTCTCGTGTCACTCGGCGACGTCGACCAGGTCGTCGTCGACGAGGCCGACCGCATGGCCGACATGGGCTTCCTCCCCGCGGTGCGGCGCATCCTCGAGCTGACCAGCGACGAACGCCAGGTGCTGTTGTTCTCCGCCACGTTCGACGGCGCGGTGTCCAAGCTCGCCGGCGACATCCAGCGCGACCCCGTCGTCCACGAGATCGGCCCGCAGGGCCCCGACATCGCCGCCGCCCGCCACGTCTTCTGGCGGGTCGACCGGACCGAGCGCGCCGCGGCCACGGCGGACGCGATCAAGGCGATGGGCTCGACGATCGTGTTCTGCCGGACGCGACACGGTGCCGATCGGCTCACCAAGCAGCTCGACAAGCTCGGCGTGACGGCGACCCCGATCCACGGCGGCCGGAGCCAGCCGCAGCGCGACCGCGCCCTGCGCGCGTTCGCCCGTGGCGAGGTGCGCTCGCTGATCGCCACCGACGTCGCCGCCCGCGGTGTGCACGTCGACGGTGTCGCCGGCGTCGTCCACTTCGATCCGCCGCAGGATGCGGCGACGTACGTCCACCGGTCCGGGCGCACGGCGCGAGCGGGCGCGACCGGCGTCGTCGTGTCGCTCGTCGAGCGGTCGGCCACGCACTCCGCCCGCCGGCTGCAACGGGAGATCGGCATCGACGCCGCCATCTCCCACGTCGACCTCGACGCACTCAACGAGACGCCCGTCCCGCACCGTGCGCCCGCACCGGCCGCACCCGGGCGCGCCCGGGGCGTCGTCAAGTTCTTCAACGGCGGTCGCGGCTACGGCTTCATCGACCGGGGCACTGGCGTCGACCTGTTCGTCCACCACTCGAACCTGCCAGCGGGTGCGTCGCTGCCGATCGGCGCCACCGTCGAGTTCGCCGTCCGACCGGGACGCAAGGGCGACGAGGCGCACGACGTCACGCTCGTCTGACCGGGCCTTCGTCTGGCGCGGACGTCGCCATGGCGAAGACCTCCTCGGCGAGCTCGAGCGCTTGTACACGGCTGAGCTGCCGTCCTTCCTGGACGAGGGTGGCGAACCGGTCGGGGCCCAGCTGGTCTTGCGCCTGGCGGTGCATCTCATCGCTGAGGGCCTGATCGTGGGGAAGCAGCTTGAATCCGGTGTCCCCGAGCATCGGGTCCGCCACGGCGTGAAGACGCACGGCGGTCTGATGGTGCCCGAATCCAGCGGCGATGCGCGCAGCCAGGATGAAGGAGAACGCGGTGACGACCCCTGCGCCCAGCTCAGCGGCGAGTTGGAGCGACTCGCGCTGGTGCATCGCGGCCGCCCGACTGTCGCCGCGTCGCAGATCCTGCTCGGCGAGCTCCGACAAGGCGTTGCACAACAGGCCCTCGTCCTCCAGCGTCCGGGCCAGCTCCACGACTTCCCGCAAGACGTCGACGGTGGCGGAGTCCCCCATCTCGCTCATGACCAGGGCGAGCGTGAAGAGGGTGTCCGCCCGATCGACCGGGTTGAGCGGCTCCAAGAGCTCCTCGCTGAGCAGCCGGCTGACCCGAGCGAGCTCCTCGGTCGACCGCGCCTCGACGCACGGCGATGTCCGCTTCCGACCGGGTCAGGGAGACATGTCCCCACCAGTCCTGCGGGCCGAACCGCCCGACGAGGTTCGCCGCCTCGCGTAGGTGGGCCTCGGCGTGGTCGAGTCGTCCGACGGCGGCGGCGGCGAGGACCGCCCCGAGACGAGCCCGAGCGAGCATGATCGACGGCGGCTCGGCCCGTTCGATGGCGTGCTCGAGCTCTTCGAGGGCGAGCGAGAAGCGGTCGTGCAGGATGCGGTGGGTGGCCATCGAACCGCGAAAGGGCCAGCGCGTCGTCGATCCGGCCGTCGTCGAAGAGCAGATCGACGAGCGCGGCGATGCTGTCGACCTCGAAGTCGAACGCGCTGAGCCATGACCGCCGTGTCGACTCGGCCCACGGGAAGCGGGCGAGGTAGTGCTGCGCCAACCGTGCCCTTGTCAGCGCGGCGTCGCCCGCCTCGTCGAGCTTCTGGGCGGCGTAGGCCCGTACCGTCTCCAAGAGCCGGTATCGGGTTGCTCCGGCGCCACGATCGACCGTCACGAGCGAGTGGTCAGCGAGCGCCCAGATGAGGTCAGGCGCGTCCGTCAGGATCGATGGCGCCGTGGCCGATGACGGCGCCGGCGACCGACACGTCGAAGCTCCCGGCGAAGACCGAGAGGCGGGCGAGTGCTACCTGCTCAGGCGGCGGGAGCAGTCCATGACTCCAGTCCAGCAAGCCCTGCATGCTGTGGTGACGCGGTGTCGCCGTCGGATCGTTGGCGCGGAGGAGCCGAGGGTTGGTGCGCAGTCCGTGGAGGATCTCCGTCGGTGACATCACGGTGAGACGGGCGGCGGCAAGTTCGATGCCGAGCGGCATGCCGTCGAGCAGGCGGCAGATCTCGCCAACTGCGTGGCGTTCACCCGGATCGAGGTGGAGCTTCGGGTTCAGCGCCCGGCCACGTTCGATGAACAGTTGCGCCGACTCCTCAACGAGTCCGAGCGGCTCGATCCGCCAGATCTCCTCACCCGGACACGCCAGCGGTATCCGACTGGTCGCGAGGATGCCGACCCCTGCGCATCGCGTCAGCAGGCGGTGCGCGAGGCGGCTCGCGGTTGCGAGCACGTGTTCACAGTTGTCGAGGATGATCAGGGCGGCGCGGCGCTCGAGTTGTTCGACGACCTCGGTCTCCTCGTCGCCGTCACCACCACCCAGTGAGGCGCCAACCGCGTCGCCGACTGCCGACGCGACGAGACGACCATCGCCGACCGCCGCCAGCTCGACCATCCACACCCCGTCTGGCCAGGCCGGTGCCACCCGCAGACCGACCTCCGTGGCCAATCGCGTCTTGCCCATGCCGCCCGGCCCGACGACGCTGATCGAGGCGCCCAGGCCCGAGCCGGGTCTGCACTTCGCCGATGTCCTCCGCCCGTCCGACGAACGACGTCACCGGGGCGATCAGGTTGTGACCGTCGGCGGGAATCGCCCGCACCCGGGCGTGATCGTCGGCCGATCGTCCGGGGCGACGACCGCCGACAGTTGCACCGGCCGCTCGAAGTCGCGCAGCCGAAACGCTCCGAGTTGCTCGATCCGGACTCGATGGGTCACCCGCGGCGGCCTTGATCGTGTCCTCGGACGCGATCACTTGCCCGCCGTTGGCCGCGCCGACCACGCGAGCGGCTTGGTGCAACGCCAAGGCCACGTAGGTGTCGGCCCGCGGGAAGGCGATCCCGGTGTGCACACCGATGCGGATGCGCACGACGGACTCACCCGGCCAGCGACCGCCGGCGATGACCCGTTGCGCCGCGACGCGACGCCGCCAGCGCGTCACCGGCCGCCTGGAACACGACGACGAATGAGTCTCCCAGCCGTGTTGACCTCGACCCCGCCATGGCTGACCCACTGCTCACGGAGTACCGAGTTGTGCATGTCGAGCAGGGACGGATACCGATCGCCGAGACGGCGCAACAGCTTCGTCGACCCCTCGATGTCGGTGATGACGAACGTGACGAGGCCCGATGGCAGCCCCTCACGCACCCGCACGACCAGAAGTCTCCCACGAGCCCGAACACGTGGTCGCGCGAGGTTGTGTCCGTGTCAGCGCATATCACCGTGGCAGTCGTTTGTGCTGACATCGAAATCCACCGCTGCCGGTGAACTCGAGGATGGCGGTGGCGAAGCCTGCCGGGTCGAAGACCGGGGCGAGGTGGCGCTGGCCGGGCAGGGCGCGGGTCTCGGCCTGCGGGAAGATCGCGGCAACCTCGCCGGCGGTGAGGAACGACGGGCTCTCGGTGTGCTCGCCGTACAGGTACAGGGTCGGGACGTCAGATACGTCGAAGCTGACGGGAGGTTGACCGAGCAACGTGTGAAGCTCCGCGGGCAGGACGCGAACACTGTCGCGCAGCTGCTCGCAAACCTCGGTCTGCGCGCGGACCAATGCCGCTTCGGCCTCGGTCACCGCCGCGTGACGGGAAGAACCGCTCGATCGCCAGGTCCGGGCCGCCCGTCTCGAGGGCCGCCGTCAGCTCCGCGTGCATCCTCGTGACCATCTCGTCATCAAGCTTCAGCGGCGGGTCGTACAGGATCAGTGATCGCAACGTGTCGTGCTCAGCCGCTCCAGTTGTGTAGACTGCCTGCTCGGTGGACCAGCCACAGAGATGAACGTCGCCACCGGCGGCCTCGATGACCGCGAGCAGGTCCTCGATCTGGCGGTCGAGGCCGTAGTCGTCTCCGTCGCCGCTGCCGACGTGCCCGCGACGAGTAGACCCAGACCTGGTGACGCTCGGCGAGTAGCGGCTCGACGAACCACGAACGAGTCGATGTTTCCGAGCGAGCCGTGGACGAGCACGATCGGCGTACCCAGCCCGGTGTGTCTGGCCGCCAGTGGCGTGCCGTCGGCCGAGGTGACCGGAGTATCAGTCATCGAGATGGCCCTCTCTCGCTCGTTGCGCTCGAGCCAGCATTCGGGGCGGACCGACTGCTGGAGCACTGGGATCGTCGGCGGCGTCGTCGCCCGCCTCGGCCTGGGTGGGACGCATCCGCCGGGGGATCATCGTCACCGCGACGACGAGCGCCGCCAGGAGCACGGCCGTACTCAGGGCGAAGCCGCGGGTGATGGCGTCGACGTAGGCCTCGTCGGCCGCCCGCGTCAGCGCGGCGGCCCCGTCGGGCGGCAGGGTCGCGGCGACGCGGCTGGCGACGCCGACGCCTTCGCCGGCGGCGTGCACGGCGCCCGGGTCCAGCGTCCGCGCCTGTTCGGCGAGGTTGGAGCGGTAGGCGTCGTTGACGACGCTGCCGATGATCGCGACGCCGAGGGCTCCGCCGAGCTGCCGGCTGACGTCGTTCATGGCCGAGCCGACCCCCGCCTCCCGCTCGGGCACCGCGGCCATCACGGTGTCGGTCATTGTCGGCATGCCCAGCCCGGCACCGAGGCCGAAGAAGCCCAGGATGACGAAGATCAGCCCTGCGTTGGTCGTCGTCTCGATAGTGCCGCTCAGGATGATGAGAGGAACCACGACGACAACGACCATCGCCACGGTCAGCACGTGTGGCCCGGCGGTGTGGATGAGCTTCCCGGCGATCCCGGAACCGACGATCATGCCGATGGCCGGGGCGACCAGCAGCAAGCCGGCCTCGAGCGCTGCTGCGTCCTTGGACGATCTGGAAGTACTGGGTGAGGAAGAAGAACGTCACGAACATCGCGAACAGCACGACGCCGATCAGCAGGACGGCGCCGGTGAGTTCGCGGTTGCGCAGCAAGCGCAGCGGCAGCATCGGGGCGCGGACCCGGGTCTCGACCACCGCGAACGCCACCAACAGCACGGCCGCGGTGGCGAACGAGCCCAGCACCGCGCCCTTGTCCCATCCGACCTCGCCACCGCGGATGATTCCGTAGACCAGCGCGGTGAGGCCGGCGGTGCCGAGGATCGCGCCGGGCAGGTCGAGACCGACACGGCGGGGGTCCCGGCGAACGGGGACGACGGTCATGCCCACCAGCGCGGCGATGACGAGCGGGATGAACAGCCAGAACGCGGCCGACCAGTCCGCGGCCTCGATCAGCGAGCCGCCGGCGACCGGGCCGAGCGCGATGCCGAGGCCGCCGACCGCGGTCCACACCGCGATGGCCTTCGCCCGCTCGTGGCGGGGGAAGACGCTGACGATGATCGACAGCGTGGCCGGGAGGACTAGCGCGGCGCCGAGGCCCTGCAGGGCCCGCATCGCGATCAGCATGCCCGTGCTGTCGGCGAGCGAGGCGCCGGCGGCGGCGAAGCCGAACACCACGAGCCCGACGG
>CAWIYX010000015.1:0-30997 GCA_963840415.1 uncultured Alphaproteobacteria bacterium
GGCCCAAAGCGTTCCAATCGTCACGCTGGCGATTTGGCCGCTGTCAGGGGCAAAGCGGGCACTGACCAACTCACTGCGCGCGCACCCGCCGCAGAACAGCTCAGTTCTTCTTCGTCGGCTTGCTGTCCGTCGACGAGGACCAGCCGTCGACCGTGTCGGAGCGCATTGGCTGGTTCGCATTTCCGCCCTCGGCGACCCCCGAGCTCGAGGCGCGGACGCGGTCCTCGGCCGGTGCCTTGGGGGCTCCGCCGCGCGGCAGGACGGTCGGATTGGGATTGGTCATCTCCATGATGCCGCGCAGGATGCCGGGCGTGAACATCGACAGCGGATTGACGATGACCTGCGGGTCCGACATCGAGCCCTGGATGGCGTAGGTGAGGCCGAACACGCCTTCGCACTTGAGGCCCGAGACGAGGGGGCCGACGAGGGGGATGTCGCAGAACGCGCTGTTGATGCCCTGCAGCGGCACGTAGGTGCCGCCGAGGTTCACGCGCCTCGCTCCGAAATCGACCTTGCCGCGGATGGTGGCGCCGAGCAGGGGCCCCTTGATGTAGGATTCGTCGAGGACGAACTGGCCGTGACCGGCCGAGAACGGCGCCTTCATGTGGTCGAACTCGAACACCTCGCGCACGACGCGGCGCTGGCCGGAGGGCGTCGTGTCGATCTCCGTCCCCTTGACGGTCGCACTCGAGTAGACTTCCGCGACTATGGGGTCGCCGAGCACCTTGAAATCGTCGACCCAAAGGATGCCCGTCCTCTCCGCCGCGCCGCGCCCGTCGAGATTGAGCTCGAGCCGCACGCGCCCGCCCTCCATGTTCGGATAGAACCCGACCAGCTTGAAGGCCCGGCCGGCATCGGTCGAGTCGGCATAGACGACGCGCTCCCCGCTCGCGTTCCTCTTGAGCAGCAGGGCGAGCGGCTTGTTGCCCTCGAGCGTGCCTCGCGCATCGAGCGAGGCGATGTCATAGCCCTTCTGGGTGAGCTTCATCTTTAACCCGCGCAGGGTGGTGCCCCCGTTGCCGAGCACCGTGTCGATCTCGGCCTCGAAGTCCATGCCCTCCGCGGGGTAGCGCGGCTTGATCTCCGTCTCGCCCGATTGCCCGAGGGCGAGGAACCTGCGGAAAAGGTCCGTCGCGTCAAAGGTCGATCCCTTCGCCTTCATCACCCAAATTCTTTGCGGGTTGATCTCTCCTTGCACGTCGAGGCGCGACACGACGTTCAAGGAGAAATCCGGAAACGCGAACTCTCTCACGTGGTTGCGGGCATCGAGCCCAACTCTGCCGCCGATCGCGATGTTGTCGCCCTGCACCTTGAAGTTCTCGAGCGAAAAGCCCTGGGGCTCGGCCTGGACGAGATCGAACTCGAGCGAGGCGGGGCGGCCTTGAGGCTTGCGCCAGGCAACGCCGTAGAGGATGAGCTCGGCGTTGGTGAGATCGGCCTGCGCGTGAACCTGTGGCTTGCCGTCGGCGCCGCGCGTGATCGACACCTCGACCGGGACCTCGCCCTGGACGAGGTGGTTGACGTCGAGCTCGAGCTGGTTGCGGTCGGAGTTGTCGAGCCGCGCCGTGATGCGCAGCGGCAGCTGCGTATCGTCCGGGGCCTCGAAGATGTGCTGCAGATTGAGCTTCGCGAGCACGCCGTTGAAGAGCAGCTCCCCGTTGGCGCTGACGGCGGCCTCCGACACGTCGACGTCGATCGTGCCCCCCTGCAGCTCGTAGGGGCCAACTCGGCCCTTGGACTTGATCTCGCTGATGCGCGCCTTGCCTTCGGTCTTCACTGCCGCGCCGGTGCCCGGGATCAGCGGCATCGTCACCTTGAACTCGCCCTCGACCCTGCCGTCGATGCCCTCGACAGGCAGCGACCCGAACTCCGCCAACGGCAGGCGCGAGCGGTTGACGGCCTCGAGAAGGGCCGCGAGCTGCGTGTCGCTCCGGAACGACAGCTCGGCCAGCGGAAACGAGCTCGACACGCTCGCGATCGCGAACCGGCCTCCCTTGAGCGGAACCTGGCGGGTCGGGCTTACGAGGAGCGCCGCCTCGGGGACGCTAACCTCGAAGGTATCGTCCACGAGACGGAGCGTCGCCTGCGGCGCCACGACCGGAAACCCGTCGGGAAACGGGACCATCTCGAGATCGCCACCCTCGATGACGAGGGACAGTCGCTCGGTCCGGCCGGGGCTCACGTCGGCATTCTTGAGAAAGTCGCCGGTGAGCAGCCTGAACGTGCCGGACTTGAGCGTGCCGCGGGTCAAGTGCTGGCCGACCCATTTGCGCGCCGCCGGGGTGACGGCGCGCGGCCAGAGCGCCTTGAGGGTCGGGAGCGACATCGGGCTCATCGTCGCGTCGATGCGCGTGCTCGGCGTCGCCGCCCCCGTCATCACCTCCCCGTTCGCCGACACCTTGGCTCCGCCCGCCGCCAGCGAAAACTCCGCGAGCTCGATGAGACCCCGGCTCGGCACCAGCCGGCCGCCGGCGACGAAGGCATCGACGGCAATCCCCGCGACCCCGAACTCCTCCGCCGCGAGCAGCCCCTCCTTGGCCGAGAGCTTGAAGCCCCACTCGTCTCCGTCCCGGCCCGTGGCACCGGAGATCGAGCCTTCGAGCGTCATGCGGCTGTCGCCCCATTGGAGCGTGGAGGGCGCCAGCGCGAGGCGGCGCGCCTGCGCATCGTAGTCGAAGAGGAACTGCCCGCCGTCGACGGTGAGCGGCGCGCCGGCGAGCGCGGGGAGGCGGATCTGGCCCCGGCTCAGGGCCAGCGCGAGCTTGGCCGACTTGAGCTCGCCCGCCGCGGTGAATTCGAGCTTGGCATCGCCCGTCACCGGCAAATCGAGGGTCTCGAGCAGGCTCAGCTGCGGGGCGGCATTCGCCAGCGTGCTCGGGACGAGGTCATGGACGGTGGTGGTGACCGTGACGGAGTTTCTCTTCTCTGAAATCCTCGGTGCGGAACGACAGCACCCAGGGTCCGCGCGGCGAGTCGATCCTGGCGGCGCCCGAAATGACGCTGCGCCGCTTCATATGCTCGAGGTCTATCGCGGCCTCCGTCACGCTCCATTCGCTCGACTGGCCCTGGTGCTCGAAGACGACGGTGGCCTTGCGCACACCGATCTCCCTCAGCCTCGACGTGGCGTCGAGGCCGGCGCGCGCTCGCGCCGAGCTTTCGGCAATGACGCGCGCGAGATCGATGCGGTGAAAGGATGCGGGCGGGGATGCGGGCGGGGCGGCGGCTTCGCCGGTCGACTTTGCGACCGTGCTCGTGCCCGGGTCCGCCGCCGCAGGCGGCGGGGTCGCGGCGGGGTCTGCGGCGGAGCCCGTGCCGGAGGCCTGCGAGAAGCGCAGCGCGAGGCCGCCCTCCTCGGTATAGGTGAGCGAAATGCGCGGCTCGATGAGGTAGACGCGCTCGGGCACGGCGCGCAGAAGCCAAAGCGCGCTCCTGCTCAGCTCGACGGCGGCGAGGGGAGCGGAGGCAACGAGGTCCCCATCCGTCTCGCTGAGCCTGAGGTTGATCAGACGGAACTCGAGGCCGCCGTCTTCGGCTAGGCTCAATGTGGCGTCATCGATGGAGGCCTTGAGGTGGGCGAGCTCGGCGCTGATGCCGCGCTCGATGTGGGGCGCGAAGACCTTGAGCGAGATGGGCCCGTGGCTGAGCCGCACGTAGCCGATGCCGACCGCGATCAGCGTCAGCAGGACGACGGGGGCGACAATCATCAGGAACCTGACGCCGACGCGCGCGGCGGCGGCAAACCTCGGCTCCCCGCTTGCGCGCTGCGGCTCGGGCCGCAGCCGCTCCATGACGCGCGCCGCGCCTGTCCCTGGCCTCGACGCAGGCTGGGAGCGGGGAATGCCGGTCGCTCGCGTCGTCATGTGCGAATTCGTCTCAAGCCGTTGCCCCCTGGTCGGACGACTGATGCGGGCATCGGTCCTGCCAGCACCCGCGCCGCGAATCAGCTCTTCTTGCGGGGATCATCCCCGATCGATTGTTCCGAGTTAAGTCCAGCGCTCGAAACTCCACGCCGGGGCCAAGCCCGACTGCCCCCAGCAACCGCGCCCCTCCTTGCCAGCCTCGAATCAGGCGCCAACTAAATCAGGGTCTTGCGTCGCCCGTAAGACCCGATGAGGATTTGTGAAAAGCGACGAAAGAAAGGCGTTTTCAACATGCTGAGCGATGGCGATGCCGCCCCCGACTTCACCCTTCCGGCCGACGACGGAGGCTCCCTTTCGCTCGAGGACGTGAGGGGGCGTCCCGTGGTTCTCTACTTCTATCCCAAGGACGACACCTCGGGCTGCACGGCCGAGGCCAAGGATTTCACGGCGCTCGCCCGCCAATTCGAGGCCGAAGGGGCCCTTGTCGTCGGCATATCGCCGGATAGCGCGTCCTGTCACCGCGCCTTCAAGGAGAAGCATTCCCTTTCGGTCCGCCTGGCCGCCGACGAGGACAAGTCCGTGTGCAAGGCGTTCGGCACCTGGGTCGAAAAGTCGATGTACGGGCGAAAGTACATGGGCGTCGAGCGCTCGACGTTTCTCATCGACGGCTCAGGGAGGATCGCGCGCTCGTGGCGCAAGGTAAAAGTTCCCGGACACGCCGAGGAGGTCTTGAGCGCGGTGCGCTCTCTCAAGCGGTGACATCGCCCGCTACAATCCCCGAGGCTTACGTAGATTCCTGTGTGCGGCCAACGGGCAGCTTGCTCAATCGCACGGCAGTCCGTACTCACGCTATAATGGTGACCCGCTTTGGGAAACGTGGTAGGTCACGCCCCAGATGGGCGAGCCAGGGGGATCTAGCCTCGAATGGACGGAGGCGAATTGCTTTCGTTCGCCGTGCCGTCGTCCCGCCCGAACGCCGAAGACTTCGATCACTTGAGATGCGCGCAGTCTCGAGAGTAATCGCGGAGGTTGCCGATGCTTCCCCAATATCGCAAGTCCGAGACCGATGGAGTGAAGCCTAGCCCGCCGATGCTCGGCCAGCCGCAGGCCTCCTCGCTCGGCGCACGTCCTGCCGCCGCGCCGCTGAGAGCGGGGGCCCATGCCTCGAGCTCGGTCATCGGGCCCGATCTCGTCATCCAGGGCAATCTCGTCTCGAAGGGCGAGGTTCATATCGAGGGCGAGGTCCAGGGCGACATCCACGGCACGCACGTCGTGATCGGCGAGAAGGCCAAGATCACCGGCGGCATTGTCGCCGAGGAATGCGTCATCCGCGGCCATGTGCTCGGCACCGTGCGCGGCAAGCGCGTCCTGTTGCAGACCCAAGGCCACGTCGAGGGCGACATCTATCACCACACGCTCGCCATCGAGCAGGGCGCCTTCTTCGAGGGCAAATCGCGCCGGACCGACGATCCGACTGCCGGCCGCGCGCGCCCCGAGCAGGTGATGTCGGAGCGGAGCGGGCAAGCGACATCGGGCTCCGGCATGGTGATCGAGCCGCCGAGGCCGTCCGCCGAGTGAGGCCGGAGCTGCTCCCGCACCCGCGATTAGATCAGAGTACCCCGGGATCGTCCTCCGGGCCGTTGTCGGCCGTGCCGAGGACACGCTCGATCTCGAAGACGAGATCGTCACGCACGCGCTGCACCGCGTGGATGAGCTTGGCTCGACGATCCCACGTCAGCCTGTGCGACTTCTCCTCGGCCGCGTCGATCTCGAGGAGCTTGCCCGTGTGCGACGACACCTGCTCGAAAAGCTGCTTGCAGCGGTCGGAAGTGATGAAGGCGTAGAGCGCCGCCGTCTTCTCGTCGCGCTGCTCGTTGCTGAGCCTCAGCTCGTGGGTCTGGACGATGTGGCGGCGCAGGACCTCGACCAGCGACAGCACGCGCGCGGGATGGGCGATGATCACGCCCTCCTGGGTGTGGAGCTGCTGGACGCCGGCGGGAAACTTGTTGGTCGAGAGCACCGCGTGCTCGGCCCGCTCCGACATCTGGTCCGAGCGCAGCTTGGTCACGAACTCGCTCTTCCAGGCGTTGCGGTTCTTCGAATCGTAGATGATCTTCCCGCACACCTTGCCGTTGTGGATCACCTCGTGAATGACGTCCGCCCCTTGCGTGCCCTTGAGCACGCGGCGGATGCGGTCGCCCTCGAAGGCGGCCTTGAGCTGCTCGTAGAGGTCGGCTTCCGCCCCCTCGCCGATCTCCTGCGCGGTCTTGTTCTCGAGCTGCTTCTGCAGCGCGTCGACCTTCGCCATGAGCTTCTGGCGCTCGTCGAAGGCATGCGCGCGCTCGGCGAGAACAGCTGTAGTCTTCTCCTTGTCGAGCGCCTCGCGCTGCTCGGTGAGCTTTGTTTCCGCAGCCTGGCGCGCAGTCTCAAGGGTTGCGAGCTTGGACGCGAGAGCCGCCGCAGCGGTCGCCCGCTCCTCCTCGCGCGCGCTTGCCACGGCGTCGGCCCGCGCCCGCTCGCTCTCCTCCCTGAGCGCCCTTTCTCGCTCGGCGAACCGCTCGCGCTCCTTCTCCGCGATCCTGCTGCGGACCTCGGCGAACTTCTCGTGGGGGATCGGCTGCTCGCACCAGGGACAGCGCTCGCCCCCGGTGTGTGCGGGGGCTGAAATGTGGAGCACGGAGGGTTGCGCGCCGGCCATAATGAGCTCCTCGGGTTGGCACGAGCCTAGGCGTGCCAGAGTGATTCGGCAAATTTGTTCTATTTTTGTTCTGAGAACTCTGCAAGTGTGCAGAAACTGTGGATAACTTTCTGGGGCGTTGCGCTTTCCTTTTGATATATTTTACTAAATTGGACGCACCCTCGCTGTGGACACAAGAGTGACATAAAGGACATATGGCGAACATGGCACAATCCAGTGGGGTCAACGCACCACCCGGCTAACATGAGACGGCCCAAAAAGAAATCGCCGCTCCCCCGCGCTGAGGCGAGGGAGGGCGATGCGTCGAGGCTCTTCTCGAGCTTGCTTAGTTGGGCGTGGGTGCGGGCGCCGGTATGGTCACCGTGGGCACGGCGCCTTCCTGGTACGCGAGGTAGGAGAGCGTGCCGAAAATGACCGCGAACACGAGCGCCGTCACGAGCGCGTTCACGAATCGATTGCTGAACGAGATCATGTTGCCGATGAGATCGACGACGAACACGACTCCGGCAGCAATCAGCACTGGCTCGAGCCAGGCGTAGTCTGGCGGCATGAACATTGACTTCCCCCTATTTCCCGCCACCGTTCTGGCGATGGCAGCACGTGTGTATACCAGCATCCTGGATTTGTCATGACTGCTTTGAGCGCGCGTGCGCATCACCGGGCGGCGCCACGCGAAAGTCGCCGCTCGATCTCCGCCGAGTAGCGCGACATCGAAAAGCAGAACGCCCAAAAGATTGCGCCGGCAAAGAGATAGCCGGTCGCGGCGGTCTGCGAGGAGAACCATCTGGCATCGGCCTGCACGGCCTGCTCGACGATGCCGAGAAGGTCGAAAAGCCCGATGATGAGCACAAGGCTCGTATCCTTGAAGAGCGAGATGAACGAGTTGACGATTCCCGGGATGACAAGGCGCAGCGCCTGGGGCAGCACGATCAGCCCCATCTTCTGCCAGTAGCCGAGGCCGAGCGCGTCTGCCGCCTCGTACTGGCCGCGCGGGATCGCCTGCAGCCCGCCGCGGATGACCTCGGCGAGGTAGGCGGCCGAGAAGATCGCGACGCCGATGAGCGCGCGCACGAGCTTGTCGATCGTCACGTCGGGCGGCAGGAACAGCGGCAGCATGACGGAAGCCATGAAGAGCACGGTCACGAGCGGCACGCCGCGGATGAGCTCGATGGCGCCGACCGACGCCCAGCGCACGAGGGGAAGCTCTGACCGGCGCCCGAGCGCCAGCAGAATGCCGAGCGGGAACGACGCGGCGATGCCCACGCTCGCCACGACGAGGGTGAGCAAGAGCCCACCCCAACGCTCCGTGCCGACCAGCGGCAAGCCGAGGAGCCCCCCGCGCAGAAGCACGAAGGCGATCAGCGGAAAGACGATAAGCATGTAGAGCGCGAGCCAAAGCTTGCCCGGCACCCGCGGCGTCATGAGCGGGACGAGGCCGGCGAGGCCCAGCACATAGGTGAGATTGACGCGCCAAAGCTCGGCCTCCGGGTAGCGCCCGTACATGAAGAGCCCCATCTTGTGGGTGATGAAGGGCCAGCAGGCGCCGGCGCCGGGCGCCCGGCAGGGCGTAGCGTCGTCGCCCTCGAACACGGCGCGCACGAGCGCCCAGTCGACGAAGGCCGTCGCAACCACGACCAGCAGCCAGGCGGCAGCGAGCGTGAGGATACCGTTGCCCCACGACGAGAAGAGATTGGCGCGCGCCCACGCAACCGCGTCGCCCAAGGCCGGCTCGAGCGGTCTCACAAACCGCGTCGCGTCCTCTTTCGACTTCGCCAGCCAATCCATCGCCCGCCTCACCGCTCGACGAGCGCGAAGCGCGCATTGAACCAGTTCATGGCGAGCGAGGTGGCGAGGCTCAAGGCGAGATAGACGCCCATGGTGATGAGGATCACCTCGACCGCCTGTCCGGTCTGGTTGAGCACGGTGCCCGCGAACACGGAGACGAGATCGGGGTAGCCGATGGCGACCGCGAGCGAGGAGTTCTTGGTGAGGTTCAGGTACTGGTTGGTGAGCGGCGGGATGATGATGCGCAGCGCCTGCGGGATGACGACCAGGCGCAGGATCGTGCCCCGCCTGAGGCCGAGCGCGGTCGCCGCCTCCCACTGCCCGCGAGGCACGCCCGCTATTCCGCTTCTCACGATCTCGGCGATGAAGGCGGCCGTGTAGACGGCAAGTCCGACGAGGAGGGCGAGGAACTCCGGCAATACCGTAAGACCGCCCTCGAAGTTGAAGCGACCGAGACGCGGCGTCTCGAGCGTGAGCGGCCAACCCGCCAGCAGCAGAGCAAGAAGCGGCGTCCCGACCACGAGCGCGAGCGCGGTCCAACCGACCGGAAACGGCTCACCCGTCTCCTCCCGGCGCCGCGCCGCCCAGTGCGCAACCGCAATTGCCGCGCCGATCCCAACGATCAAGCCCAGAAGGAGCGCGAACCCTCCACCCGGCCCGAGCACGGGGCTCGGTCCATGAAGCCCGCGCGTATCGAGGAAGATGCCACCCGCCTCGAGCGCCTCGTGCGGCATCGGCAGCGTGCGCAGGACGGCCACGTACCAGACCAGCAGCTGCAGGAGGAGCGGCACGTTGCGCACGATCTCGACGTAGGTAAGTGCCAAGCGCGAGACGAGCCAGTTGGGCGAAAGGCGCGCGATCCCGAGCGCGAAGCCGAGCACGGTCGCGAGCACGATGCCGAGCCCCGCGACCAGCACCGTGTTGGTGAGCCCGACGAGGAAGGCGCGCGCGTAGCTGCTCGTGCTCTTGTAGTCGATCAGCGACTGGGAGACGTCGAAGCCGGCGGTGCGCGCGAGAAAGCCGAAACCCGAGGCGATATTCTGCTTCTCGAGGTTCGCCGCCGTGTTGGCGACGATCGTATAGGCAAGGAGCCCGAGCGCGGCGAGCAGCAGCGCCTGAAATGCAATCCCGCGCGCCTTGGGATCGTAGAGCAGGTCCGCCCACGCGGCCGGCGTGCGCCAGGATCGATCGGAATTCGGCCTTCCGGCTTCGCTCATTCCCGCCCCTATCGAACCGGCGGCGCGTACATGAGCCCGCCGTCCTTCCACAGCGCGTTCTTGCCGCGCGCGATCTTGAGCCGCGAGCCTTGGCCGAGATTGCGCTCGAAGCTCTCCCCGTAGTTGCCGACGGCCTTGATGACGTCCACGACCCAGTCGTTGTCGACGCCCATCCCTTTGCCGAACTCGCCCTCGACGCCGAGCAGCCGGCGGATTTCCGGATTGGTCGAGGCCCGCATCTCCTCGACGTTCTTCTGCGTGACGCCAAGCTCCTCGGCGTTCAGCATGGCGAAGTGGACCCAGCGCACGACGTTGGCCCACGCCGCATCGCCCTGGCGCACGGCCGGGCCGAGCGGCTCCTTCGAGATGAGCTCGGGCAGGATTGCGTGGGCGTCGGGATCGGGGAGACGCGTGCGCTCGGAGATGACTTGGGACGAGTCGGTCGTGAAGGCGTCGCAGCGGCCCGACGATGTAGGCTGCGACCACCTCGACGAGACGCTCGAAGACGACGGGCTTGTACGTAAGCCCGGTGGTCGCGAAGTAGTCGGCGAGGTTCTGCTCGTTGGTGGTGCCGGTCTGCACGCAGATGCTGGCGCCGGCGAGCTCACGCACCGACGTCAAGCCCAGCGACTTGCGCACCATGAAGGCCTGGCCGTCGTAGTACATGACGCCGGTGAAGTTGAGCCCGAGCGACGTGTCGCGGCTCATGGTCCAGGTCGTGTTGCGCGAAAGGACGTCGATCTCTCCCGACTGCAGCGCCGTGAACCGCTCCTTGGCGTTGAGGGGCACGAAGCGGACCTTGCGCGGGTCCTTGAGCACGGCGGCGGCGATGGCGCGGCAGAAGTCGGCGTCGATGCCGGCCCACTCGCCCTTGTCGTTGGGAGCGCTGAAGCCGGCGAGACCCGTGTTGACGCCGCACGCGAGCACGCCGCGCGCGCGCACGGTCTCGAGCGATCCCGCCTGCGCCGCTGTTCCCGCGCTCGCCAGTGCGGCAGCGGCTGCCAAGCAAGCGAGGAGCGCACGGCTGGCTCCGCCGGCACTCCCCTCCCCGCGGTGGGCGAGGGGGATTCCGGAGGCATGCCCGGCATGGTCGCAACCAGGTGTCAGCACCGGAATGCGCAGGGATCTCCACAACGGGCGCATGGCTTCCTCAGTGCTTCAGGATCTGCGACAGGAAGGCTTTCGTGCGCGCTTCGCGCGGGGAGGCGAAGAACGTCTGGGGCGGGGCCTCCTCGACGATCTCGCCCTTGTCCATGAAGATCACGCGGTCGGCGACGGCGCGGGCAAATCCCATCTCGTGGGTCACGACCAGCATCGTCATGCCACCCCGCGCGAGCTCGGTCATCACGTCGAGCACCTCCTTCACCATCTCGGGATCGAGCGCGGACGTCGGCTCGTCGAACAGCATGATGCGCGGGTTCATGGCGAGCGCGCGGGCGATGGCGACGCGCTGCTGCTGGCCGCCCGAGAGCTGGCCGGGGTATTTGCCGGCCTGCTCCTTGATCCTCACGCGCTCGAGCAGGGCAAGCGCGCGCTTCTCGGCCTCCGCGCGCGGGAGATGGCGCACCCAGCTCGGTGCGAGGCACACGTTGTCGAGCACGGTCAAGTGCGGGAAGAGGTTGAAGCTCTGAAACACCATGCCGACCTCGGAGCGGATCTTCTCGACCTGGCGAATGTCGCGCGTGAGGAGATCGCCCTCGACGACGACGCGGCCCTTGTCGTAGGTCTCGAGGCCGTTGATGCAGCGGATCAGCGTCGACTTGCCCGACCCGGACGGTCCGCAGATCACGATCTTCTCGCCCTGGCGCACCTCGAGATTGATGTTGCGCAAGACCTGAAAATCGGCGAACCGCTTCTCGACGCCCTCCATGACGATCGCCGGAAGGGCGGTCGTGGCGGGTTCCCGAAGGTGCGAGGCGGCCGTCATTCTCTCCCCGGACGGAAAACGCGAGTATGCCCGAGGGGCGACGCCAGGTGCAACGCATGTTGCTCTAGATCGCGATCGTTCTTGATGGAGACGCTTCGCGTCCATCAAGAACGTGAATCGCGATCTAAATTCTATGGTGTAGAGTACGATTCACGTCCGACATGGATCGCGGACGCGATTCCATGTCGGACGATCGTGCTCTAGTCCACAAGGCTTCGGGCGAGAAACACGAGCTCCAGGTCTCGCGTCTTGACCGCGCCCGCTTCGTCGAAGCCGTTCGAGAGGTAGAAGCCGACATTGCGCATGGCTCGCCCCGTCACGGCGTGGACGCCGGGCGCGCCGGCGCGGCGTGCGTGGTCGGCAAACGCCGCGACGAGGCGGGAGCCGATCCCGCGTCCGCGCCAGGGCTGAGCGAGGTTCACGTGCAGCTGCGCGGGATAACGAGCCGTCAGGCGCGCGAGGTCGGCGAAATAGGCGATGTCGGAGAAGAGCGGCGTCGAGGCCGGATCGTCGAGGCTGCCGACGAGATAGCCCGCGACCGTCCCGTCGGGGGTCAGCGCGACGAATGCCTCATCGGGATAGTGGGAAAGATAGCGACCGAGCCAGCGCTCGCGGAAGGCGGCCCGCTCGGCTTCGCTCGCAAACGACTTGGTGGCGCTCGCCTCGAAGAAGATCGCGTCGAGCTCAGGAAGGAGACGCGCGCGATCGGCGATCTCGACCCAGCGTCGAATGATTGTCCCTGCAGCGTTTCGCTCGTCCATGGCGAAACCATAGCCGAAAAACGCAAGGGGCCGGACATCGTCCGGCCCCAGGACTTCCAAGCTCGAGGTTCGTCAATCCCAATAGTCGCGGCACGCCTCATAGCGCTGCCACCAGTAGCTGCTTCCGGTGACGATGGCCCGCTCCCTCAACCAATAGCAGTTGCCGTAGGAATAGGAGTACGCCCCGTAGGCCACGTAGGGTGCAGCGTAGAAGCGCCGGTAGGGGCGGAAGTGCTTGCCGTGATGACGGCGGAACTGCTTCCCGGGAAAGTACCCGTACCCGCGGCGGAATTGTCCCTTCCCGATGTGGCGCCCGGGACGGAACGCATTCGCGCGGTGACCGCCATGGCGCATGGCAAACGCCCGGTTGCCGCCATGGCGCATGGCGAAGCCGCCGTGACGTATCCCACCCATGCGTACCCCACCCATGCGTACCCCACCCATGCGCAGCCCGCCGCCTCTAAGCCCGCGCGCCACGAGCGTCACGCCTTGCGAGGTGTCTGCCGTGGCCTTGAGTCCGGTGAGGGCTTCTGAATGCGTCGCAAGCGGTGGCGAGAGCAGCAGCGCGGCAGCTGCCGCGCCCAAGAGCGATAGCCTTTTGATCATGTGATCGTCTCCTCATGAGGTCGATCCCCGGCCCGGATCGAGCGACGACTTGTCTTCGCATGCCGAACGCGTCAATCGCGCTCCGGCGGCGGACAAGCCGCCCGTGCTTCCACGTTGAGTTCCTTAAACGCGCGTGCTGGAGATGTGGTTCAGTGTAGATGGCGATGCCACGACCTCAATCAAGGGCGCGCCGGCACGGCGCGTGTGGTCCGCTCGGCAGCGCTCATTGAGGCAACGGCACGCCGGCCGCCGTGAATGCAACCTCCTGGCGCAGCGCCACGTCCTCGATGCGAAAGCCTTCGATCATGTCGTTGAACAGGCGATGCCAGTTCTGGCGTGCATCGAGATGCAAGAACACGCCGCCGAGGCCGATCGCGGCGCGGTCCATGAACACGAACTCGCGCGGCACCGTGACGGGGCCCTTCTCGCGCAGGATCTTGTGCACGGCGAACGCCTCCTTGCGCCCGTAGTCGCCGGGGCTCGTGCCGTCGGCGATCGTGCGCTCGCGGTCGTCGAGGAGCGGCCCGTAGATGAAGCGCGCCCAGATGTTCATCGCCTCGATCAGCTCGTCGGAGAGGCCGCGGAAGCCCCAGGTCTCGTAGGCATGAATGACGAGGTCCCGCTTGCCCGTGGCGAGACCGGTGTAGAGATCGATCACGCCCTGCACGAAGGGCACGCGGAAGGTGCGGATGCAGCCATAGTCGAGGAGATTGATGCCTGCCGGACCTCTCCCGTCGGCGAAGACCGTGTAGTTGCCGAGATGGGGATCGCCGTGGATCACACCGTAATGGCTGAACGGATACCACCAGGCGCGAAACATGGCGCGCGCGATCCGATTGCGGTCCTCGAGCGGATCGGCCTTGTGAGCGAGCAGCCTGTTGCCGTCGAGCCACGTCATGGTGAGAAGACGCTTGGTCGAAAGCTCCGCCACCACGTGCGGAACGCGGATCGCCGGCTCGTCGGCGAAGATCAGGTCGTAGAGACGGGTGTGGCGCGCCTCGAGGCCGTAGTCGAGCTCCTCGCGCAGGCGGGCCGCGATCTCCGCCATGATCTCGCGGGTGTCGATCGCCGGATCGATGCGCGCATGGACGCCGAAGACGACGCGGAGCTGATTGAGGTCGGCCTCGACCGCCGACTGCATGTCGGGATATTGCAACTTGGCAGCGAGATCGCGTCCGTCGAGCCCCTTTGCGCGATGCACCTGGCCGAGGGAGGCCGACGCCGCAGCCTCGAGAGAAAACGAAGCAAAGCGCTGCGCCCAGTCCGGCCCGAGCTCGGCGGACATGCGCCGGCGCACGAAGGCGGGCCCCATGGGCGGGGCGGCGGACTGCAGCTGGCTCAGCTCGCGGACGTACTCGGCCGGCAGTGCCTCGGGAATCGTCGAGAGAAGCTGGGCGACCTTCATCAGCGGGCCCTTGAGGCCGCCCAAAGCATGCGCAAGGGCTCGCGCGGTTGCCGCCCGGTCCGCCTCGAGCCCGAAGAGACGCTGGCCCGCGACCTTGCCGGCAACCCGGCCCATCTCGGCGCCGACCCTCACATAGCGTGCCGCGCGCGCCGCAAACCGGTTTTCCTCGTCTGCCATGCCTTCGACCTGACGCTAGCGAATAAGCGTGAGCCCATTGTGGTAGTCTAGGGCTTCGCCCGAGCCGAGAAAAAACAGCCCGATCGAGCCAACAATGCGCCCCAGCCCCTTGCTCTCGCCTCTGCTGGTCCCCGTCCTACTCCTCCTCGCCGCTCTGCCCCTCGAGGCCCAAGAGAGAGGCGAGGTCTGGAAGAGCCCGACGTGCGACTGCTGCTCGAAATGGGTCGCGCATATGGCAAGCCACGGCTTCACGCTCACCCCGAAAGACGTCCTCGCTCGCGAGCTGACGAAGCTCAAGGCTCATATGGGGCTGAAGCCCGAGCATTTCTCCTGCCACACCGCGATCATCGGCGGCTATGTCATCGAAGGCCATGTTCCCGCCGACGACGTGAAGCGCCTGCTTCGGGAGAAGCCCGACGCCATCGGACTGAGCGTCCCCGATATGCCGCTCGGCTCGCCGGGCATGGAAGCGGGCGAGGAGAGGCAAGCCTACGAGGTTCTCTTGGTCAAGAAGGACGGGACCAGCGACGTGTTCGCCAGGCACTGACCCGGCAGGTGCGCATCATATCGCCACCTGAGTGCCGACCTCGACGACGCGGTCGGTCGGGATTTGGAAATATGTCGTCGCGTCCTCGGCGGTTCGCGCCAGCCAGATGAAAAGTGCCTCCTGCCAGCGCGGCATCTCCGACTTCGACGTGCGGCGCAAGGACCGTCGCGACAGGAAGAACGATGTGCCGCCGATGTCGACATTTAGGTCCTTGCGCCGGCAGCTCTCGAAGATCTTCGGGATGCTCGGCGACTCCATGAACCCGTAGTGGGCAATGACCTTGATGAAGGTCTCGTTGCTGCGATCGACCTCCACTCGCTCGTGGCGCGGCACGCGCGGCACGTCCTCGGTGCGGATCGAAAGCACGATGTTGCGCTCGTGAAGCACGCGGTTGTGCTTCAGGTTGTGCATGAGCGAGGTCGGCGCCGCGTTGACGTCGGACGAAAGGAAGACCGCCGTGCCCGGAGACGCGCGCCGGCGGCTTCGCCTCGAGCTTGCGCACGAGCCAGTCGAGATCGGCCTCGTCGCGGCGCGTGATCTTGGTGAGGATTCGGTACCCTCTCACCCAGGTGAACATCAGAAGGCCGAGTACGGCCGCGATCAGGAGCGGCACCCAAGCCCCTTCGAACAGCTTCAAGACGTTGGCGGCAAAAAATGTTTGCTCAATCAGCAATAGAGGAACCAGCAGGAGCGCCGTCCTCCAGAGGGGCCAGCCCCAGAGGTTCCAAATGACGAAGAAGGCCATGAACGAGGTCGTGATCATTGTCGCGGTCACGGCCACGCCGTAGGCGGCGGCAAGATTGCTCGAGGTCTTGAACATGATGACGACGAAGATCACTCCCACCAGCAGAGAGCCAGTTCACGCGCGGCATGTAGATCTGGCCCGCCATGCTTTCAGAGGTGTGCCTGACGGCGAAGCGCGGCATCAGCCCAAGCTGGATAGCCTGGCGCGTGAGCGAATAAGCCCCGGTGATGACCGCCTGGCTCGCGATGACAGTCGCAGCCGTCGCCAAAATGACCACGGGGACGAGGGCCCAATCCGGATAGAGCAGATAGAAGGGGTTGGAGAGAGAGTCGGGATTGCTCGAGCACGAGTGCGCCCTGGCCAAAGTAGTTGATGGTCAAGGCGGGAAAAACGAAGCCGATCCACGCTGCCTGGATCGGACGCCGGCCGAAGTGGCCGAGATCCGCGTAGAGCGCCTCGGCGCCCGTCACGGCGAGGAACACGAGGCCCAGGACCGTCAGCCCGAGCAGGCCGTTGCCGAGGAGGAACCTCAGTCCATACCAGGGGCTGAGCGCGGCCAGCACCGACGGGTTCTTAAGCACTTCCGCCGCTCCGCCGATCGCGAGCACGAGGAACCAGACGACGGTGATGGGGCCGAAGAACTGGGCGACTGCCGCCGTGCCGTGGGACTGCACGGCGAACAGCCCAATCAGGATCAAGAGCGAAAGCGGCAGCACCCAATTGTGGAAGATCGGCGAAACGAGCGTCAAACCTTCGACCGCCGACAGCACCGAGATCGCCGGTGTGATCACCGCATCGCCGTAGAAGAAGGACGCTCCGGCGATGCCGAGCCCGAGGATGAGCGGGGCGCTACGCTTAGCCACCGACTGGCCGAGAGCCATGAGGGCAAACATGCCGCCCTCGCCTTTATTGTCCGCCCTGAGCAGAACCAGCACGTACTTGAGCGTGACGATCAGCATCAGCGCCCAAAAGATCAGCGACAGCACGCCGAGGACGGCTTCACGGCCGGCAAAGCTCTCGCCCCGGGCGGCGGTCACCGCCTCGCGAAAGGCATAAAGAGGGCTCGTGCCGATGTCGCCGTAGACGACGCCGATCGAGCCGATCACCAAAGTCCAGAATTGCCGGCCGCCGAGTGTCTCCAGCCCGCCGTTCTCGGCTGTGGTGTCGGCAGCCCTGCTCTGAGCCACGTTGGTCGCCTCCTGGGCGTCCGCCGCAATGCAGCAAGGTGCGGGCTTATACGACGCCGCCCTGCAGGGCGGAAGGCGTGAAATTATGTTCACTCGCCGCAGCGGCTCTTGACATGGCTGCAGTCTTACCAATGAGCGGAAACGCGATTATGCGGCGGCCAGCTCCTCGACGACGTGCTGTGCGGCACGCTCTGGAGCTAGGGGATCCAAGTCTACAATCGGCACTCCGCCCAACTCTGCAGGCAGCTCAGACACCGAGTGCCTGTTCGAGGCCAATACCAAGACTCGCTTTTCGAGCGCCTCAGCCATGCCTGCCTCGTAGCTCATCCAACTTGCGACAACCGAATCGGGCGACGTAATCAGAAGGATCAAGGCGTCCGAACGCTTGACCGCCGCTTGGATGGCCTTGCGCCAATCTTCGCCAGGCGACACGTCTCGCGCCGGGTTGAAGGCATCAAACCCCAGTCGCCTTAAGGTCTTCTCAACCCTCGCTGCGATCTCCGAGTCTCGCTGGCTATAGGAGAGATAGATAGAGCGCTTGCTCATTTTGAACGTCTCCGTAGGGCCTTAAAGTAGCTATCAATGCCGTTGATGTCGATTGCACTCAGGCCGTCGACCTGTCCATCGCCTCGAGCTCGTCGATCATGCCCTCGATGACGCGCAGCCCCTTCTGCCAGAACGCGGGGTCGCTTGCATCGAGCCCGAACGGCGCCAGCAGCTCGGAGTGATGCTTCGAGCCCCCAGCCTTCAGCATCTCGAAATACTTGGCGACGAAGCCGGGGTGGGCCTCCTGGTAGAGCCCGTAGAGCGAGTTCACGAGGCAGTCCCCGAAGGCGTAGGCGTAGACGTAGAACGGCGAGTTGATGAAATGGGGAATGTAGGTCCAGAACACCTCGTAGCCGGGCTTCAGATCGACCGCCGGGCCTAAGCTCTCTCCCTGCACCTCGAGCCAGAACTGGTTCAGCGTGTCGCTCGTCAGCTCGCCTTGCCGGCGCCCCTCGTGGACCTTGCGCTCGAAGGTGTAGAACGCGATCTGGCGCACGACCGTGTTCAGCATGTCCTCGACCTTGCCGGCGATCATCGCCTTGCGCTCGCGCGGATCGGCCGTTTCGGCGAGGAGTGCCTTGAAGGTCAGCATCTCGCCGAAGACGGACGCGGTCTCGGCGAGCGTCAAGGGAGTCGGCGCGAGGAGCGGCCCCTGGGCGCGCGCAAGCATCTGGTGCACGCCGTGGCCGAGCTCATGGGCAAGGGTCATCACGTCGCGCGGCTTGCCCTGATAGTTCATGAGTACGTACGGGTGCACGGAGGGCACCGTTGCCGCCGAGAACGCGCCCTGGGCCTTCCCTTCGCGCACCGGCGCGTCGATCCAGTCTCGATCGAAGAACTCCTTGGCGATCGCCGCCATGTCGGGCGCGAAGGCGCCGTAGGCCTTGAGCACCATGCTCTCCGCGTCCGGCCACGAGAAGATCCGCTCCGGCTTCTCCGGGAGAGGTGCGTTGCGGTCCCAATGCGAGAGCCGCTCCATGCCGAGCCAGCGCGCCTTCATCGCGTAGTAGCGGTGCGAGAGGCGCGGATAGGCCGCGCGCACCGCACCGACGAGTGCCTCGACGACGGGGGCCTCGACCCTGTTCGCGAGATGGCGGCTCGCCGCTACGTCGGGAAAGCTGCGCCAGCGGTCGGAGATTTCCTTGTCCTTGGCGAGCGTATTGGTGATGAGCGTGAAGAGGCGCAGATTGTCCTTGAGCACGGTGCCAAGCGCCTCGGCCGCCGCCCGCCGTCGCGGCTCAGCGGGATCGGAGAGGAGGTTCAGCGTCGCCTCGAGCCCGAGCGGGGCCGGCTCCCCCGCGACCGGAAATTTGAGTGTCGACATCGTCTCGTTGAACAGCCGGCTGAAGGCGCCGCGCGAGGTCTGCCCCTTCTCGTGGAAGACTTTCTCGATCCGCTCCTCGAGCTGATAGGGCTTCTCCTTGCGAAGGTCCTCGAACCAGGGCTTGTAGCGCGCGAGGTCGGGATGGGTGAGCGCGGCCGCGAGCGCCTCGTCGTCGATCTGATTGAGCTCGAGCTCGAAGAAGATGAGATCGGTCGAGACCTGCGTCAGCTTGTCGGACACGTCGCCGTAGAACTTCGCCCGCGCCGAGTCGGCTTGGTTCGCCGCATAAAGGAGGGAGGCATACGAGCCGAGCTTGCCCATGAGATCGGAGAGCTCCTCGTAGGCGCGCACGGCGGCGGCGAGCTGTGCCCCGTCGCCACCCATCGCGACGAGCTTGCCCTGATAGGCGTCTCTGATGCGCCTCGCCTCGCTCCCCGCCCGCTCGAGGTCGCGCGCGACCTCGGGCGCATCGGGGGCCGGATAGAGATCGGAAAGGTTCCACTCCGGCAGCACGCCGAGGTCTAGAGCCTCGCTCCCGCGCGCCTTCGCATCCGGCGCAAGAAGGTCCATCGGGACGCACGGGCGCCTGGTGCTGACACACGTCATGAAAGTCTCCGCTTCGTTCGGCTGGGAACCCGCCGTTAATGTGCAGGGCCACCCTCTAAAGTTCAAGTAATCGACGCCGAGGCCGAAGCGGCGGCGCCCGTGCAAAAAAGGCGCAAACGCACCCGCCCCGAAACGCCTTCTTTACCGTTGTCGGGCAATCTCGCCCCCATGAAGTAAGTCGCCGGTGACGAGCTGTCCGATAGTGGGGCGCCTCGATTGACCGCCGGAGACCGTACAAGTGGCGAGTTCGAGTCTCGAGTGCCCATGGCAAAACGCGTACTGATCGTCGACGACGATCCCGCCCAGCGCCGTCTTCTCGAAGAGACGATCAAGCGGCTCGGCTTTGACACCAAGTCGGTCAATTGCGGCGAGCAGGCGCTCGCCATCCTCGAGAGCCCCGAGCGCAGCTCCATCTCCCTCGTGCTGCTCGATCTCGTCATGCCCGGCGTCGACGGCATGGCCGTGCTCGAGCGTTTGAAGGACAAGCCTGCGACGCCGCCCGTCATCGTGCAGACCGCGCACGGCTCGGTCGAGGCGGCGGTCAGCGCCATGCGCCTCGGCGCGGTCGATTTCGTCATCAAGCCCGCAGCCCCCGAGCGCCTCGAGGTGTCGATCAAGAGCGCCATCAAGATCGAGGCGCTTGCCGGCGAGATCTCGCGCATCAAGAAGAAGGTCGAGGGCACGCTCACCTTCGACGACCTCATCATTCGCGCCGACTCCATGGCGCGCGTCATCGCGCTCGGCAAGCGCGCGGCCGCGTCGCAGATTCCGGTTCTGATCGAGGGCGAGAGCGGGGTCGGCAAGGAGCTCATCGCGCGCGCAATCCAGGGCGAGAGCGATCGCGCCGGAAAGCCCTTCATCACCGTCAACTGCGGCGCGATCCCCGAGAACCTCGTCGAGAGCACGCTGTTCGGCCACGAGAGGGGCTCGTTCACGGGTGCCGTCGACAGGCGCGTCGGAAAGTTTCAGGAGGCCGACGGAGGCACGCTCTTCCTCGACGAGGTGGGCGAGCTGCCGCTCGACGCGCAGGTCAAGCTTCTGCGCGCGCTGCAGGAAGGCGAGATCGACCCCGTCGGAGCCAAGCGCCCCGTGAGGGTCGACTTCCGCCTCATCTCGGCGACCAACCGGGACATGATCCAGCTCGTGAAGGACGGCAGGTTCCGCGAGGACCTCTATTACCGCTTGAACGTCTTTCCGATCTGGGTTCCCCCGCTCCGCGAGCGCGTCGACGAGATCGCCGAGCTCGCCCAGCATTTCCTGGCCCGCTTCGCCGCCGAGGAGATGAAAAGGGTCAGCGGGATCACCGACGACGCGCTCCGCCTGCTCAAGGCTTATAACTGGCCAGGCAACGTGCGCCAGCTCGAGAACGCGGTCTTCCGCGCAGTCGTGCTCGCCGACGGGCCCGAGCTCACGGTAGCCGAGTTTCCCCAGATTGCGGCCCAGGTCGACGGCTTCGAGGCGACGATCCCAGCCGCGCCTGTCGTCCTTCAGAAGCCTGCTCCCTACACCGGACCGGCTGTCCTCGGCGCCGAGGACACCATCCCGAGGACGATCGAGGTGCGGCCGGCGAGCGGCCACTCCTCGCTCGGCATTCCCGCCGTGACGGAAGCAGGCGAGATCCGGCCCCTCGAGGACATCGAGGCCGACATGATCCGCCTCGCGCTCGGCCGCTACCGCGGCCACATGACCGAGGTTGCCAAGCGTTTGAAGATCGGCCGCTCGACGCTCTATCGGAAAATGCAGGAATACGGTCTGGAGCCACGCGTCAACTAGCCCGGCCTTACCCAAGGCCGCCTGATGCCCTCTTGATCGTGGGGCTCGGCCGCAAGGCCGGGCCCGTCCTTTTTGAGGGCGTGGGCGGCGCGTAGCGTGCTCCCGCTCTTCTGCAATTGGGCAACACTCAGTCTACAACAGATTGTCATTTTGGGATGGGCTCGCGCCCGGACTTTTCAAGGCGACCAGCCTCGGCTAGCGTCCCCGCCTCGGACTTGGGGGAGTATCCCGATGTTGATTTTGCGTGCCGCCGCTCTCGCGATAGCTCTGGCCAGCGCGTCTCTCGCGGCTCGAGCGCAGGAGGCTCCGAGCCAAGCGGCGGCGCCACAGCCTTCAAGCCCCGAGCAGGCGGCCCCGGCAGCCGGGACCACGGCGCAGCCGGCGGAGCCGGCTGCCGCCCCCGAACAGTCCGCGCCGCCGCCGGCGGAACCGACTTCACCTGCATCGAAGCCTGCGGAGCAATCCGCGCCGCCGGCCGCCAGCACCGAGCAGGCCGCGGCGCCCGCCGTTCCACCCCAGGAGCCGCCGATCGGCGCCGACGTGCGCCAGCGCCTCGCCAAGGACAAGAACGACGACAACGCCGAGTATCGCGCGGCGCTCGCCGCCTTCTACGAGAGCCGCAAGGATGAGCCGCTCTGGGTCGGACCGGCGGGACTGACGCCCAAGGCGGACGCCGTGATCGGAGAGATCAAGCGCGCGAACGACTGGGGGCTCGACGCGCGCGACTACGATCTCTCGTTCGTGCCGGGCGCGGGCGGCGCTGCACCCACGCGCGAAGAGCTCGCCTCCGCCGAGGCCGCACTCTCCCTCGTCGTGCTCCAGTATGCGCGCGACGCGCGCGGCGGACGCATCGCCGATCCCGCCAATCAGCTCTCCTCCTATCTCGACCGGCTGCCGCAGGTCCGCGATCCCAAGGCCGTTCTCGACGAGCTCGCGGGGAGCAGCGAGCCCGATGCCGTCTTGAGAGGTCTCCATCCCAAACACCCGCAGTTCGAGAAGCTCAGGCAGAAATACCTCGAGCTCGAGAAGGGTGCGGCGGCCGCTGCCGAGATCGTGCTTTTACCTGCGGGTCCGGCGCTCAGCCCCGGGCAGAAGCATGCGAACGTACCGCTCCTGCGCAAGCGCCTCCTCGGCGACGCCGCGGCGAGCCCCGACGAGACCCTCTACGACGAGACGCTCGCAGCAGCCGTGAAGGAGTTTCAGACCAAGGCCGGCTTGAGACCTGACGGCATCGTCGGCGCGGGAACGCGCGCCGCCTTGAACGACATCGACGTGCCGAGCTCCGCCAAGTTCCGCGCCAACATGGAGGAGTGGCGCTGGATGCCCGACGACCTCGGCGCGTTCTACGTCTGGGTCAACATTCCCGAGTTCACGCTGCGCGTCGTCAAGGACGGCAAGATCATCCACGAGGAGCGGGTGATCACGGGCCTCACCGACAAGCAGACGCCGGTATTCTCCGACGAGATGGAGCTCGTCACCTTCCATCCGCGCTGGAACGTGCCGAACTCGATCAAGGTGCGCGAGCTCTATCCCTCGCTTGCCCGCGGCGGCACGTACTTCTCGCGCCAGAACCTGCGCTTGACGCGCAACGGGCGCCCCATCGATCCTCTGACCATCGACTGGAGCACGACCGACATCCGCAACTACGACGTCTACCAGCCGCCCGGCGGCGGCAACGTGCTCGGCATCGTCAAGTTCTCGTTCCCGAACAAGCACGACGTCTACATGCACGACACGCCGACCAAGGGCCTCTTCGAGCAGGCGAGCCGCCCCTTCAGCCACGGCTGCATGCGCGTGCGCAACCCGGCGCGGCTGGCCGAGCTTGTGCTCGGGGAGGATAAAGGCTGGGGTCCGGAGAAGGTCGCCGAGCTGATCGATGCGCCGGCAGAGGAGAACCCGATCGAGCTCGACCGCAAGGTCCCGGTCCATATCACCTACTTCACGGCCTGGGTCGACGACGACGGCACGGTGAGGACGATGAAGGACGTCTACGGGCACGAGAAGCGCATCATGCAGGCCCTCGACGGCAAGTGGTCCGAGATCGTGCGCGGGCCCGACCATCTGGCGCCCGTGACCTACGGGGAGACGCGCTACATGGCCTCGAAGAACAACACGCTCGAAGTATTCATGAGCAACTTCTTCGGCGGCTTCTGAGCGCCGTTTCGCGCCGATCCCCGGCCTTTGCCGCGTTTCTGCCGCGGGCAGGCCCTTCTATGCCCGCATTCAAGGGTTACCAACTGTTAAGACTTCGAGCTTTACCCTGTCGGGATCGGGCGGGCGACGGGACGGCTTGGACTTGCGGCTCACGAACGTGGGCCAATGGGGGAAGCACAGCGTTCCGGCGCAGTGTATTTCGTAGGAGAGCCCTTGAATCCGGCTGTCAGACGCCTCGTCGTGGGGCTCCTCATCCTCTTTGGAGCCCCGGGCCTCAGCGGAGCCCTCGTCGCCGCGGGCGGGGACGAGGATCGCACGATTGCCTTCTATCACATCCACACCAAGGAAACGCTCACCATCCTCTACAAGAAGGATGGCAAGCACATCCCCGAGGCGATGGAGAAGATCAACTGGATCATGCGCGACTGGCGCAAGAATGAGGTCAAGGTCATCGATCCCGGCACGATCGACCTCATCTGGGAGATGCACAACGAGCTCGGCTCGCGCGAGCCTGTCCATATCATCTGCGGCTACCGCTCGCGCGCCACCAACGAGATGCTGAGGAAGACGGTCGGCGGCCAGGCGAGCCAAAGCCAGCACATCACGGGCAACGCCGTCGATATCGCGTTTCCCGACATTCCCGCGCGCGAGCTGCGCTACTCGGCGCTCGTGCGCGAGCGCGGCGGCGTCGGCTACTATCCGACCTCGGCCATTCCCTTCGTTCACGTCGACAGCGGGCGCGTACGCCACTGGCCGCGCATGGGCCGCGACGAGCTTGCTCTCCTGTTCCCGTCGGGGCGCTCGAAGCATGAGCCCTCCGACGGGCGTCCCATCACGCCGGCCGACGTGAAGGCCGCCCGCGAGCGGCGCAAGGAGCTGGCAACCGAGGTCGCCGCCTACCACGACAAGCGCAACGCTCCGCGTGCGCCGATCCTCGTTGCCGAGGCGAGCCCGCCGGCGATCGTCCCCCCGGCGCCGAGCCCCGCCGTCCGTCCGCTGCGCCCGGAAGCGAGAATGGCCGTCGGCGCCCCCCCGCCGCCGCCTGACGAGATCCAAGCCGAGACGGCGCCCAAGCTCGCCGCGATGCCGCGCCTCGTCGAGCGCCCGTCGCGGTTCACGCCCGGGCCCTCGGTCGCCGACCGGCGCGGGCTCGACACGCTCGTGACGCTCGCCGCTTTCGAGACGGAATTGTCGCCGCCCGACCTCGTCGCCGCACCGTCGCGCCCGGACCACCCGGAAAACGCCCCGCTCGCGAAGCGCGAGCCGCCGAAGAAGCCGGCAAGCCCCGTGATGGCCGGCATGATCACCGGCGCCATTCCGCCGCTCGCCCTTGCAAAGCCCGAGCCGCCGTCGGACCAGATCGGGGCGAAGCTCACCGCCCTCGAGCTCGAGGCCCCCGCTGCCGAGGCCCCGCCCGCCGAGAGCGGCCGCTTCGGCTGGGGCTCCGGCTGGGCCCCGGCGCCGGCCTACGACGAGGAGCATCCCGAGGAGCTCGCATATCGGCCGTTCCCGCTCGCGCCCCTGCTCACGGCCACTGCCTCCGCCGACGACCCGGCGCTCGTCACGCTCGTCCACCCCGACGTCGCCAAGACGCTCGAGGTGCTCGACGACAGGGGCTCGGTGCTGCCGATGCGCCTGAGGCCGGGGCGGCAGGTGGCCGAGATGATGCTCTCTCAAGAGTTCCGCGGCGATGTCGTGAGCGTGCCGGCTCCCGATGCGGTGCCGCGTGCCGCGGCCTTGAAGGCGGCCGGCCTCGCCGACCGATCAGTCAGGACGCTGCCGCGCTGACGGGCTTCCTCGCGCGTCCTCCATGGCGCACGGCCGCGAGCGGCCCTTCGTTCCACGCGCGCTGAATGAGACGGCCCAGCTCCTGGAAATCGCGCTTGCGGGGCGAGGTCGACCGCCACACGAGACCGATCGTGCGGTAGGGCTCGGGCTCGACGAAGCGGACCAGCGTCAGATCGCGGCCGCGCTCCTCGATGCCGAGGCACAATTCGGGAAGCAGCGTGATGCCGTAGCCGGCAGAGACCATCTCGACGATGGTGGCAAGGCTCGAGGCTCCGAACGTATTGACCATGTCGACCTGCTGCAGGCTGCAGTAGGTGAGAGCCTGATCGCGAAGGCAGTGCCCCTCCTCGAGCAGAAGCAGGCGCTCGTGCTCGATCAGCTCCTTCGTCGCGCGCACGCGCCCCGAAAGCTTGCGCGACTTCGGCAGCGCGAGCAGGAATCGATCCTCGAACAGCTTCATGTCCTCGAGATCGGCGTGCCTCACGGGCAGCGCCAAGAGCAGCACGTCGAGCTTGCCCTCGAGCAGCTCTTCCGTCAGGGGCTGGGTCTGGGTCTCGCGGACATGCAGCTCGAGGTCGGGATAGGCGTCGCGGAGAAGGGGGAGCAGCGGCGGCAGCATGTAGGGCGCGACCGAGGGAATGACGCCGAGGCGCAGCGCGCCCGACAGCACGCGGCTCGCATGGTGGGCGTAGGCGACAAGGTCGCGCACGTCCCCGAGGATGCGCGAGGCTCGCGCGGCGATCTCGGCCCCTTTGTCGGTGAGCTGGACGCCCGAGCGGGTGCGCTCGACGAGTACGAGGTCGAGACTCTGCTCGAGCTCGTGGATCTGCATCGAGAGCGCCGGCTGGGTGACCGCGCAGGAGTCGGCAGCACGGCCGAAATGCAGCTCGCGGGCGAGCGCATCGAGGTAGCGCAGTTGCTTGAGGGTCACGTGCGCCATCAGGAAGCCTGATCAAGACGACTACTAAAAACGATTAGCGCTTATTCCCCTCCCCGTCTAGCTTAACGCAATCAATGAGGCGTGATCGCCTCGCTCAATTCAGACACGGCGGGGTACGAGCTTCGGCTCAAGGTCCGTCGTTAGCGCCTCGGGCCGAGCGCCGAATCGGTTCGAGGCGCTCCAATTGAACCGCCGCGCGGCTATCGTCGCGCGGCGGTTTTTCATTTCTCGCTCCTCTACTCCGCAGCGATCATGCGCGCACCGGCCTCGGACTTCGCCGGCTCGGAAAGCATGCCGAGGGCGTGCATGTAGACCTCGAGCAGGCCCTCCTCCTCCTCGCGCTCGGTCTTGCTCTTCTTGCGGATGCGCACGATCTGGCGCAGCGTTTTCACGTCGAAGCCGAGCCCCTTGGCTTCGAGGTACTTGTCGCGGATGTCGCCGAGCAGAGACTTCTTCTCCTCCTCGAGGCGCTCGATGCTCTCGACGATCTGCTGAAGCTGCCGCTGCGCGGAGGCTTGAAGTGTTGTCATGAAAGGTCCCTCTCTCGCGCGCTCGCCGTCTCGAGCGCCGGAGCGAGGCTAGAGGCGGCCTCCGCGCCCTTCAAGGGCGCGAGCCGAACGATCCAGAGCTTTCTCGATTAAGGCTTTTCGCGCGCGGCCTTTTCGAACGCGGCGATCTGCTCGGGCGTTGCCGCCTTCTGGTGAGCCTGTTGCCAGTCGCGATAGGGCATGCCGTAGACGATCTCGCGCGCCTCGTCCTTGGTGAGGGCAATCCCGGCCTCCTCGGCCGCCTCCCGGTACCAATCCGCGAGGCAGTTGCGGCAGAACCCCGCAAGCGTCATGAGATCGATGTTCTGCACGTCGCTGCGGCCCCGCAAGTGCTCGACGAGTCGGCGATAGGCGGCGGCTTCGAGCCGCAATCGCGTGTCGGCGCCGATATCCTTTCGCATCGTTCCGACTCTCCTGTTGCCGTTGGCGCCTCATGCAGTGGACTGGCAATGTGGTCGCGCCTCGTGCAAGTCTTCCGCCACCTCGCCTCGCGACAGGAGCCCGCTCATGATGCGGGCGAGGCGCTCGCCCCAGTCCCGTTGCCCGCGCTCCGTGCGTATGAGGTCCTGGCGCACCTCGACCATGGCGTGCGCAAGGCCGCGCCGCGTCCCGTGGCGCCACAACGTATCGCCTTCGAGGCGACCCGAGTAGGGCTCGTTGTCGCCGACGACCAGACCCTCCTCGGCAGTCAAGGCCGCGAGCAGAGGCCTGGCAAGACGCGGATCGCTGTCCCAGAGCACGGCGGCATGCCAGGGGCGCGGGCACCCCTTCCACGTGTCGGTGAAGCTGTGGATCGACAGGAGCGCAGGTGCGATACCGGCCGCGAGAGACTGATCGATCAGCCGCCCGATGGCAGAATGATAGGGCTCGTAGTAGTCGCGGATACGGCGCGCGCGCTCGGCCGCTGTGAGATGCCGGTTCCCGTCCACGACCGCCCCATCGGAGAGGCGCATGAAGAGGGTCGGATCGTCGAGCCCGCGATTGCAATCGATGAGGAGCCGGGAGTAGCGCGTCAGGATGGCGGGCGCTTCGAGCCGCTCGGAGATCGTCCGCGCGACGCTGGCTGCGCCGATGTCGTAGGCGATGTGGCGCTCGAGCTCGGCGGGCGGCAGGCCGAGCGCACCGTAACCCTCGGGAAACGCGTTGCCCGCATGATCGCAAAGGATGAGGACGCCCACATCGAGGCGACCCGGACGTATAGTGAATGCGTCAGCCTCCGTTGCCGCTACGACATCCCGGGGGCCGGGCACCGCTCTTTTCTGCATGAGCCCACTATAGGCTCGGCGAGTGAGCCTTTCCAAGATTTACGCCGGGCACCTTAACCTCAATGCCGCCCTTTTCCTCGCCATATACCCTCGCTCCGGTCCCGCTTTCCCACGACGGCGGGCTAGAGTAATTGAGCAGGTACGTTTGCTCCCCCCGCGAAGCTTTCCGATGTCTCGACGCCCCTCCGATCCGCTTCCTGGAGCCACCTAAGAGCCATGGGAGTGTACACTTGGCGCCTCGAATGAAAGCTCGCCGGTGCGCAGTCTGCTGCCGCCTATGCACAGCAGGCCTTTGCCTTTCCCTGGTGGCGGGGGGCGCGGCGCAAAGTCGCGCCGACCTCGTCCTCTGCAACTCGACCTCGAGCCGCGTCGGTGTATCGATCGGCTATCAGGACGCGAGCGGATGGACGACCGAGGGTTGGTGGAATATCGCCTCCCAATCCTGCGAGACACTGCTCAAGGGCGCGGTGCCGAGCCGTTTCATCTATGTCCACGCCATGGACTACGATCGAGGTGGCGAGTGGGCCGGGCCGAACTACATGTGCACCGCCGACAAATCGTTTGCCATACGGGGCGTGCAGGATTGCCCCAAACGCGGATATAAGCGCACGGGATTTTTCGAAGTGGATACCGGAGAGGCGCAGGAATGGACCGTTCGCCTGACCGACCCGGAACCTAAAGGGGCAAAAAGCCAATGAGGCGCAACCGGCGGGTCAAGGTCGTCGCAACCCTTGGACCCGCGTCCGCCGCCCCGGAAGTGATCGAGAAGCTCTTCCTCGCCGGTGCCGACGTCTTCCGAATCAACATGAGCCACTCGAGCCACGAGACGGCGCGAGCGCTCGGGCGCATCGTGCGCGACGTGAGCGCCAAGCATCGCCATCCCTTGGGCATCCTGTGCGATCTCCAGGGGCCGAAGCTCAGGATCGGCGAGATTCAGGGAAACCGCGTGTTCGTCAACGACGGGGCTACGTTCCGCTTCGACGGCGTCGACGTGCCGGGATCCGCCGAGCGCGTGTTCCTGCCTCATCCACAGATTTTCGAGGCGATCCAACCCGGGCACAGGATGCTGATCGACGACGGGCGCGTGCGCATGCGGGTCGTCGAGAAGACGGGGGACGTGGTCGTCGCCGAGGTCGTGGCCGGCGGTGCGCTCTCGAGCCGCAAGGGCATGAGCCTGCCCGACACGCTCGTTCCGATCAGCCCGCTCACGGAAAAGGACCGCGCCGATCTCGACTGCGCGCTGACGCTCGGCGCCGATTGGATCGCGCTCTCGTTCGTGCAGCGCGCCGACGACGTCGTCGAGGCCAAGAAGCTGATCGACGGGCGCGCGTCCGTGCTCGTCAAGATCGAGAAGCCGTCGGCGATTGACGACCTCGACGCCATCATCGCCGCCGGCGACGGCTTCATGGTGGCGCGCGGCGACCTCGGCGTCGAGATGCCGGTCGAGCGCGTGCCGGGCCTCCAGAAGCAGATCACGCGCAGGGCGCGCGGCGCCGGCAAGCCGGTCGTGGTCGCGACGCAGATGCTGGAAAGCATGACCTCCTCGCCGATGCCGACGCGCGCCGAGGTCTCCGACGTGGCGACCGCCGTGTTCGACGGCGCCGACGCGGTCATGTTGTCGGCCGAGTCCGCCGTCGGCCAGTTCCCGGTTGAAGCGATCGAGATGATGGACCGCATCGCCATCGAGGTCGAGTCGGATCCGAGCTATGAGGCCTTCGTCCACGCGACCGAATTTCACCCGCAGCCCACGGGCGCCGACGCCATCGCCGCCGCCGCCTCGACGATCGCCGGCACAGTCAAGGTTGCCGCCATCCTCTGCTACACGGCGACGGGCTCGACGGCGCTGCGCGTCGCGCGTGAGCGGCCCAACCTGCCGGTGATCGGCTTGACGCCCGTCGCGCGTACCGCCCAGTGCCTGACCCTCGTCTGGGGCATCCAGACGGTGCTCACAAGCGATCCCGAGGACCTTGCGGACATGGTGCGCAAGGCGTGCCGCATCGCCTTCGAAGAGGGTTTCGTGCGCGCCGGCGATGGCGTCGTCATAACGTGCGGCGTGCCTCTTGGCACAGCCGGCGCCACGAACATGATCCGGCTCGCCTTTGTCGATCAGCACGGACTGCCGGACGGCCATAGCCCCGATTATGTGCCCGTGGGCGGCAAGGTGCCGCTGGAGCGGCGCAGCCGCCCCGGTCACATGCCGCCGCTCTGATCGGCTAGATCCCCTGGCCTTCGACCTCGCGGTTGAGCTCCTCGAAGCTCGCGCGCGCGCCGGCGGCGAAGGGGTGGACGGCGAGCAGCTTCTTGTAGGCCTCGAGCGCGGCCTTCTTCTCGCCGATCTCCGCGAGGATCTGGGCGAGGCCCTCGAGCGCCCGATAATGGTTGGGGTCGAGGGCTAGGACGCGTCGCAGGTCGCCGAGCGCCCGCTTGTATTCGCTCTTGAGATAGAAGACGTAGGCGCGCTGGCTCCAGGCGGCGGCGTAATCCGGCTGCAGCTCGATCGTCGCGTCGAGCAGCTTCAACGCGAGGTCGTGCCGGCTCGACTGGGTCGCCGCGGCGGCGCGCTCGGCGAGGAGATCGGCCGTCGGGCTCCCCGAGTAGGCCCAGAGCCGCTCGATCGCCTGGGTGACGGGCTCCGCCTCTTCCGCGCTTTGGGCGACAGCAAGCCGTCCGTAGAGCGTTGCAAGCAGGGCGCCGCGCTGCTCGAGCGTGGTCGGCGCATCGGCCTGCGCGTCGGGCGGCGGTTGCTTCTCTGCCGACGGCCCCGGCGCAGGAGGAGACGGCGGCGGGGCTTGGGCCTGAGCCGATGCGGCGAGCGCCGCCGAGGCCAGCGCTGCCGCAAAGAGCACGGCGCGCGCGGAGCCAATCGCATGGAACGACATCATGCCGCGAACATAGGGTCTCGCCGGCCATGCGTCAAAGCGGCCGCCGGGACCTCACTCCACCTTAGCCCTGGCGGGCCTTGAAGCGGCGCTGCGTCTTGTTGATGACGAAAAGGCGCCCCTTGCGGCGGACGAGGCGGTTGTCGCGATGGCGCGAGCGCAGCGACTTCAATGAGTTTCTGACTTTCATGTCTCACACCAGTTGCGTCGCGGATGGTGGGCACTAGAGGGATCGAACCTCTGACCCCTACCATGTCAA
>CAWIYX010000016.1:0-24790 GCA_963840415.1 uncultured Alphaproteobacteria bacterium
ACGCCTGCCGCTACTGGGGACACACGCGTTTCCTCTGGGAGCTCCGCCTGGCCGCCCTGGCCGGGGAGGCCGGGGTCTCCACCCCCAGGTCCTGGCCCTCATCCTCTAGGGCGCTGGCTTCGGCTCCGTCCGGGCCTGGCCGCTCCTCTCCCGTCACGTGCCGGGAGGCCAGCCCGCAGGGGAGTACCTCGGCCAGAGATCGGCGGCCTCCATGGCGCGGGCCGCCGGCCAGACCGTCCGGCGCATGCATGAGGCCGGCATTGACCACCACGACCTGCACCTCGACAACATTGTGGGGGCCCTCGACAGCCGCGGAGCGCGGGCCTACGTCGTCGACTGGGATCGGGCGCGGCTGCGGCGGCCGGGCTGGAACCCGAACCGCAACCTCTTCCGGCTCTGGTCTTCTCTCGAGGAGGACGGCCGCATTCACCGCCGTGGCGCGAGGCGACTCGTGCGCGCTTTCGTGCGCTCCTACTTCGCGGGTCGCCCCGCCGCGCTGGGTGACGCGAGAAGGTATTTTGCGTGGCGGCAGTCCCTGGCACGGTGGCTCTGCCGCTGGAGGTCGTCGAGCTGATGCCGCGACCCATGTGCTCGTTCGCGTCGGTGGCATTGATTACCTGAATGCCCTGCCGCTCACCCGCTACCTCGAGGCGGACCGCGACCCGCCGCTCGAGGAACGAACCACGTCCCCAGCGTCCTCGCGAGCGAGCTCCGTTCCGGAGCGCTCGACATTGCGCTCGTGCCGGTCGTCGAGTATCTCGCGCGGCCCGAGTACCGCATCCTGCCGGCATCTCGATTGCGAGCTACGGCGAGGTGCGCAGCATTCGTTTCTACCATTGCCGGCCGCTTGCCGAGATCCGTGCCGTCGGCCTCGACAGCTCTTCCCGCACCTCGGCGATGCTCACCCGTATCTCTTCCGGGATCTGTGGCGTGGATCCCCGGAGTTCCGCCAGGTCTCCCCGAGCGAGGCGGGGGCATTGCTCCGCGGGGACGCGCGCCAGCTGGGGATCTCGACGGTGTCCTCGTCATTGGGGACGCCGCGCTGAGCGTTCCACCCCCTGTCGAATGGGAGGCCCAGGACCTGGGCACCGTATGGACCCGGTGGACCGGGCTGCCGTGCGTCTACGCCTTCTGGGTCTGGCACGGAGGCCCCTCTCCGGCCGGTCTCGTCGAGCTTTTCGAGCGCGCCAAGGAGAGGGGGCTTGCCCGCATCGATGAGATCGTCGCCGGCCTGCGCCTCGGCGCCGACTTCGACGAGGTCCGCTGCCGTCACTACCTTCACCGGGTCATCGGCTATGACCTGGGCAACCTGGAGATCGAGGGCTTGCTCGAGTTCTACCGGCGGCTCGCGGGCCTGCCCGGTCTCGGCGGCGAGCTCTCCGGCGACATTACCGATGCCGGGTCCCTGCGATGGCTCGAGCCGGACTTAGCGCCTGCATAATCACCTACAACGAGGAGAAGAACCTCGCGGCGGCCCTCGAGAGCGTGGCGTTTGCCGATGAGCAATCATCGTGGTCGACTCCCACTCGAGCGACGGGACGCGCGGCGTGGCCGAGAGCTTCTCTCGGCGCAACGCTGCGGGCGGGCCGCGCCTGCGGTCCTGGAGGCGCCATCGGCCCGGCCACGTCGAGCAGAAGAACTTCGCAGCTTCGCAAGCGGTCCACGAGTGGGTGCTCTCGATCGATGCCCGACGAGCGCGTCTCTCCGGAGCTGCGGCAGGAGGTGGAAGCGGCGCTTTCCCGGGAGGACGCCGACGGCTACGCCATGCCACGGCGCACCTACATCTCGGGCGCGGATCCGCCGCGGCGGCTGGTACCCTGACTTGAAGCTCCGGCTCTTCCGCAAGAGTCGCGGCAGGTGGGGCGGCACGAACCCGCACGACCACGTGGAGGTCGCCGGCAAGGTCCGACGGCTCCGGGGCCACCTCGAGCATTTGAGCTACCGCGACATTGCGGGACACGTCGCCGCCATCAACTTCCTGACGGACGTTGCGGCGCGCGAGAAGCTGCGGCACGGGGTGCGCTTTCCGCTCGCGCGAATGGTTCTTCACCCGCCGTGCAAGTTCCTCAAGATGTACGTCCTGAAGCAGGGCTTCAGGGAGGGCGCCGCCGGCCTGATCGTGGCCGGCCTGGAAACGCTCTACGTCTTCCTCAAGTACGCCAAGCTCTGGGAGCTGCGGCGGACGGCTGGCGGCGGGATCCCGGAGGCGCCGCCGCGCCCGTCAGCATGAGGGTCCTCCACCTCGTATCCAACCACAAGCTCACCGGGCCCGTCGACCCCGCCATCCGGCTCGCGGGTGCGCTTCACGCGGCGGGCGTGGAATGCCGCATTGCCGTCGGGCGGCCGCGCGCCGGCAGCGGTCCCCTCGACGGCGAGGTGCGCGCAGGGCATGGAGCCGGTAACGGACCTCATCCTGCCCAAGCACCGGCGTCTCTTCGTCCAGCGCGCCGATGTCCGCCGCCTCGCGCGCCGGCTCGAGGCCGAGCCGGCGGACGTGCTCCATGCTCACCTCGACGGCGCGCACGCCTCGGCGGCGCGGGCCCGCCGAGCCCTGGCGCGGGCGATCGGGCTCTCTGCTCGAGTCCGCCGTCCGCTCGTCGTCCGCAGCCTCTACGACGGTGCGGCGCCGGCCTCGAGCCTGCGCAGCCGCTGGCTCTACGGCAAGGAGGCCGATGGCGTCTTCGTCTTCGGGGAGAGCGTGCGGCAGGCGCTCCTCTCACGCTTCCGCCTGCCGGAGGACCGTGTCGTCCGGCTCGAGGGCGCGGTGGCGCTCGACCGCTTTCGCCCGCGCGCCCCCGGGGAGACGCTGCGCGAGCGCTTCGGCATCCCGGCGGAGTCGATCGTCGTCGGCATCGCGAGCTGTCCACTGGCGGAGCAGCCTCGCATCGCCGCGGCGCCCGAACTTCGTCCCCTTCCGGCCGAGTAGAGCGAAGGCATGAACTGGTCGTCACATCAGGTACTGGAAAGGAGCTCCATCCTCCTCCTCATAGGCATCCTGATCACCGTTGCCATCGGCGGCATCGTCGAGATTGCTCCGCTTTATTGGTTGAGCTCGACCATCGAGAAGGTGCAAGGCATGCGGCCTTATACGCCGCTCGAGCTTGCTGGACGCGACATCTATATCCGCGAAGGCTGCTACGTCTGCCATAGTCAAATGGTCCGCTCGCTTCGCGACGAGGTCGAGCGCTACGGCCATTACAGCCTCGCCGCCGAGAGCATGTATGACCATCCTTTTCAATGGGGGTCGAAGCGCACGGGGCCCGATCTTGCGCGTGTCGGCGGCAAATACTCTGACGAATGGCACGCGGTGCATTTGACGGATCCGCGCGCCATCGTGCCAGAGTTCGATCATGCCAGGTTATCCGCAGCTAGGCCGAACTCCGCTCGATTATCGCGACATCGCCGCACGTTTGCGCGCGAACCGCGCGGTCGGCGTGCCCTATACCGACGAGATGGTCGAGAACGCCAAGGCCGATCTCGAGCGGCAGCTCGATCCGGCGGCGGAAGGCCTGAAAGCGTTCCTCGCGAGATACCCCAAGGCGCAAACGCGGACCTTCGACGGCGATCCGGCCAGAGTGTCGGAGCTCGATGCCGTCATAGCTTATCTCCAGATGCTCGGCACGCTGGTCGACTTCGCCAGATTCGACGCGGCCGGTCCAAATTTAAGGTAGCGCGGCATGACCTACGAACAGGTTTCCGGCATCACGCAAGTCGCAGCACTTCTCTTCTTCACCGCACTCTTCGTCGGTGTGGTGATCTATGCCTTTTGGCCAGGCAACAAGAAGCGTTTCGAGGAAGACGCCAAGATTCCTCTGAAGAAGGGCCCCGATCAGGAAACGGAACACAGCGATGGCTAAGCGCGCCCCTGACGGCTCGACCAAAGTTGAGACCACAGGCCACGAATGGGACGGCATCACCGAACTCAACAAGCCATTGCCCAAATGGTGGCTGTGGACCTTCTATGCCACTGTCGTCTGGGCTATCGGTTATTGGCTGCTGATGCCGTCTTGGCCTTTGATCAGCAGTTATACGAAGGGGTTCGTCGGCTATAGCCAACGCGAGAAGGTTGCCAAGCAGGTTGCATCGGCCAAGACCGAAAAGTTGGTCTATCGCAACAAGATCGCGGCACTGGATCTTGCGGCCGTCAGAAACGATCCGGAGCTGTTGAGCTTTGCCCTTGCTGGCGGCGAAGCTGCGTTTGGCGATAATTGCGCCCCATGTCATGGCCGCGGCGCGCAAGGGGCGGTCGGCTATCCCAATCTACGCGATGATTCATGGCTGTGGGGCGACGGCTCGCTGGCCGCCATCCACCAGACCATCCTGCATGGCATCCGCGCCGACGATCCCGAGACGCATACGAGCCAGATGCCGGCGTTCGGGCGCAGCGGAATTCTGTCGGAGCCGCAGATCCTCGATGTCGCGGAGCATGTCCTTTCACTGTCCGGCAAGGCTGACGACAAGATCGCCGCCGAGCGAGGGACAAAGATCTTTGCCGCGAATTGCGCCGCCTGTCACGGTGCCGACGGCAAGGGCAATCCGCAGCTCGGCGCGCCCAATCTCGCCGACGAGCTTTGGTTCTATGCCGGCGACAGGTTGACGGTGACGGAGACCATCCGCAATGGCCGGAACGGAGTCATGCCGGCCTGGGCGAGACGGCTCGATCCCGAAACCGTCAAGGAGCTTGCCATCTACGTTCACTCGCTCGGTGGCGGGCGCTAGCCGGAAGGTGCGAGATGATGGCGGAAGCAACATCGCTGGCGCAGGTTAGCCCCGAACGGGGAGATAGCGGCGAGGTCACCGCGGTCCTGCTAGGGAGCGAGCAGCCGGGCGGTTCAGGCGGGAGCCTTTATGCGTCCCGCGTCAAGATCTATCCCAAGCGCGCGCATGGCCGCTTCCGCACCATCAAGTGGATCGTGATGGCGGTGACGCTCGGCATCTACTATCTCGTCCCGTGGATTCGCTGGGATCGTGGCTCCTATCTTCCCGATCAGGCCGTGCTCATCGATTTTCCCTCGCGGCGCTTCTATTTCTTCTTCATCGAGATCTGGCCGCAAGAGTTTTACTACGTCACTGGCCTGCTGGTGCTTGCATCGCTGGCGCTGTTCCTCGTCACCTCGATTGCTGGCCGCGTCTGGTGCGGCTATACCTGTCCGCAAACAGTGTGGACCGATCTGATGATCGCGGTAGAGCGCTTCTTTCAGGGAGACCGCAATCAGCGGCTTAAGCTCGACAAGACGCCGTGGGCGGCAGAAACGCTTTTCCGCAAGGGCGCCACTCATCTTACCTGGCTCCTGATCGCCATCGCCACGGGCGGCGCATGGGTGTTCTATTTCGCCGATGCGCCGAACTCTTGGCGCGGCAGCTTGTTACCTTCGAAGCCCCGCTCCTCGCCTATCTCTTCATCGGCATTTTCACCGCCACCACCTACGTGTTTGGCGGCCTCGCGCGCGAGCAGGTTTGCATCTATATGTGCCCTTGGCCGCGCATCCAGGGTGCGATGTTCGACCGCAACTCACTGCTCATTTCCTATCGCCGCTGGCGGGGCGAACCGCGCGGGCCGCACAAGGCGGGGCAAAGCTGGGAGGGCCGGGGCGACTGCATCGATTGTGGACAATGCGTGGCTGTCTGTCCCACCGGCATCGACATCCGTAACGGCCCGCAGCTCGAATGTATCCAATGCGCGCTTTGCATCGATGCCTGCGACGAGATCATGACTAAGGTCGCGCGGCCGCGCGGGCTGATCGCCTACGATACCGAGCACAATCTGGCGGCGGCCGGACGCGAGAGGGTGCCGATCAAGCTCGTTCGCCCACGTACCGTTCTCTACGCCGCTGCTATTGCGATCGTTGGAGCTATTATGGTGACCGCGCTGCTACTCCGGCACGATCTCGACGTTAACGTCTTACGCGACCGGAACCCTCTCTACGTCAAGCTGTCTGATGGCAGCGTGCGCAACGGTTACACGGTCAAGCTTTTGAACAAGCTCTATGGGCCAAGGGCACTGAGCTTGGGGGTTGAGGGACTGCCCGGCGTGAAGTTCAGCGTGGTCGGGCTAGAGAACGAGGTCAATCCGGTCGTGAGTGTACCTCCGGACGAGCTCAGGTCGATCCGTCTCTACGTCACCCTCAACAAGCAGGCGGTTGTGGGACTCGGCGGCTTGGCGACGAACTTCGATATCGTCGTTACCGATGTCGCCGACGGCCAGCGCACCGAGCACAGCGCGATCTTCCAGGGACCATAGCGATGACCAGAACGGTTTGGTTGACCAATGAAATCCGTGGCCGGCATGTCCTAATCGGCCTCATCGGTTTTTTCGGCCTGATCTTCCTCGTTAACGGCATCTTTCTCTATTACGCCGTGACCACCTTTGGCGGCGGCGATACCAGCAATCCCTACCGCAAGGGTCTCCAATACAACGAGACGCTTGCCGAGGCCGCGCGCGACGCCGAGCGCGGCTGGAAGGCCGACCTCGTTTACGATGGGAAGACCGGCAGGCTCGCTTTCAGCCTGCGTGACAAGGGTGGAGAGCCGGTGGCTGGTCTGCATTTTGACGTCACTGTCGGCCGTCCGGCGACTGACCGAGAGGACGTCTCCGCCAAATTCCATGAGATCGAAAGCGGCAGTTATGTCGCCGAATTGACGCTGGCGCCTGGACAATGGGTGGTTCAGCTTCGCTCAAAGGAGGTGTCACGTGAAGGCGATCCAACCTACCGGTTGAAGCAGCGCGTCATCGTTCCGGAGACGCTATGACCATCCATGCGCTACCCACGAGCCCTGGAACGAAGGCGCTCGGCGAGCACGAAGAATCGACCAGCATTGTGACCCTTGCGGTCGAGAATATGCGCTGCGGCGGCTGCATCCGCTCCGTCGAGCGCGCGGCAATGAGCGTGCCAGGCGTCAAGAGCGCGCGGGCAAATCTTGCGGCTAGGCGGGTGAGCGTTGTCTTGGAGGAAAGCCGCGCGGGCGCGGTCGACGTAATTGCCGCGCTCGGTGCGGCTGGTTTTCCCGCCGCACCGATGCAAGCAGCGAAGGAAGGCGCGGAAACGAAACGCGAGAGAGAGCTCTTGCGCCGCGTCGCCGTCTCCGGCTTCGCCGCCATGAATATCATGCTGCTTTCCGTCTCGGTGTGGGCCGGGCGCACTGGCGACATGGACCAAAGTCTCGTCACGCTGTTCTGTTGGCTCTCAGCGCTGATCGCGCTGCCGACCGTGGTCTATGCAGGGCAGCCTTTCTATGCCTCGGCGCTCTCCGCCTTGAAGGTGCGACGGCTCAACATGGATGTGCCGATCTCGCTCGCCATCATTCTTGCCACCGCAATGAGCCTCTATCAGACAGTCCGCGGCAACGATCAGGTCTATTTCGACGCCGCGGTGTCGCTAGTGTTCTTGCTCCTGATTGGCCGCTATCTCGACGAGCACCTTCGCGTCCGCGCGCGGGGCGAGGCGCAGAACTTGCTAAGCTTGCAAAGCGGCATAGCCACGTTGATAGAGGAGCGCGGCAGCTTGCGGCCGGTTCCGGCCCATACGCTTGCCCCGGGCGATAGGGTGCTCATCGGCGCCGGCGAGCGCATTCCAGCGGACGGTGTGGTCAGCTTCGGATCGAGCGAGATCGATCAGAGCCTGATCACCGGCGAGACCGCACCTGTGGCCATCGGGCCGAGCGGGGAAGTCTATGCCGGGACGCTCAATCTCGGAAGCGCGCTCACGGTTCAGGTAGCCGCGGCTGATAGCGCGACGCTGCTCGCCGAAATCGGCCGGTTGATGGCGGCGGCAGAGCAGGGCAAGGCGCGCTACCGCCGTCTCGCCGACCGCGCCGCAGATATCTACGCGCCGGCGGTGCATGGCCTCGGGGCCGCCACCTTCATCGCCTGGTTGCTGCTCGGCTCACCCTGGCAGGCGGGGCTCACTTACGCTATCGCCGTGCTCATCATCACCTGCCCGTGTGCGCTCGCGCTCGCGGTGCCTGCGGTGCAGATCGCCGCAGCGAGCCGTTTGTTCCGGCGGGGAATTGTCATCAAGTCCGCGGATGGGCTGGAGCGCGTCGCCGAGGCAGACATGGTTGTGTTCGACAAGACCGGCACGCTCTCCCTTGGGTGCCCGCAGCTTCTCAATGGCCCCGAGATTCGCGATGACGTTCTGAAGGCAGCGGCGGGGCTCGCCGCGGCGAGCAAGCATCCTTACGCGCTGGCCGTCATTGCCGCCGCGCGAAACCGCAAGATCGTCGTGCCTGGGCTGAAGGGCGTGGTGGAGACACCCGGACAAGGCTTGGCACGTTCTCTACGGCAAGGCGGCGAAGAGCGGCTTGGCTCGGCAGAATGGTGCCGCATCAGCGCTTGCGGCGGTGGCGGCGCAAGCGAGGTCTGGTATGCGCGGGCTCGGCAGGCGCCGGTTCGCTTTCGTTTCGCCGATGCACTCCGTCGCGATGCGGCGGAGGTCGTTCGTGAGCTGAAGCAGCGTGGCTATCCCGTGGCGCTGCTGTCCGGTGACCGCATAAGCGCTGTGGAGGTGGCGGCGCGCGCCAGCGACATCGGAACTTGGCTCGGGGAGCTCACGCCCGCCCGCAAGATCGACTGGCTCGCCAAATGCACGAGTGAAGGGCGCAAGGTGCTAATGATCGGCGATGGCCTTAACGATGCGCCTGCTCTTGCCGCCGCGCATGCGTCGCTATCACCGGCGAGTGCTGCGGATATCAGCCAGCGTGCCGCAGACTTCGTGTTTCAAGGAGAGAGGCTCGCGCCGGTACTTGAGATACTGTTGACGGCAAAACGCGCGCGCAACCTCGCTCTTCAGAATTTCGGCATTGCCTTTGTCTACAATATCGTCGCAGTGCCATTTGCCATGGCGGGTTACGTGACGCCGCTGATCGCCGCCATCGTGATGTCAACCTCATCCATCCTCGTCACGCTGAATGCGGCGCGGCTTGCCGGCGGATCGAGATCATGAGCGCGCTCGCCTGGCTCATACCGGCGGCGCTTCTGCTCGGCGCGCTGGGCCTTCTCGCCTTTCTCTGGGCGCTGCGGTCAGGTCAGTTCGAGGATCTCGAAGGCGCGGCCTATCGGGCTCTGGAAGACGATCCGCCGGACTAGCGAGCAGATCTGACCAGACCAACCCCGCCCGACTACGGAGTGGATCTAGTTATCCCATTTGATCGCCTGCAATCCTTATCGGGCAATTTCCTCCAGTGTTAGACCGCGTGTTTCCTTGCCCAGGATCCAGACTGCTGCTGCAGCAACGACAAACGACCCGGCAGGCGTTTCAGATAACTGACATCGATGTCTGTCGCCACCACATGGCCCGTGTCGCCGACCCGTTCGGCGAGCCAGACGGCCATCGAGCCTCGGCCTGCCCCGACCTCAAGGCATCGCCAACCAGGCTGAACCAAGGAACGCCGCTGGGGAGAGAGCGGATCGAAAATGCGCTCCAAGACGGCCAACCGCTCGTCTTCCGCCTCTTGGCGACCTGCCGCTGCCAGCCGGTAACCCGGGTCGAAATCGAAAGGCTCATCGCTTTGCATTGGATCTGACTGATCGCTTTCGTGTTTCAGTGCCTTCACAAGTGCTGGCCCTGGAAGGCTATGGCGCTTGGGCTAGTCCTTATTTCGCAGGCCATTATACCAACATAGCGGTAGAGACCATAGAAGCCGGCTCGAGGAAATGGTGTATGGCGGGGAACTTGACATGCCACGCGACGTAAGCAGTCCAAGACCAGTATGACAGTTCCAGGAACCGACCTCCCTCTGCGCGACTTGATATCGAGAGAGATCGATGGAACTTACGAGGTGACCCATGCAAAAGGAAACCAAGACTCGGCTGGGAATTGCCGCTCTGATCTATTTAATGACGAATGCTGTCATGTTCGGCGTCGGACTCATCACGGTGCTGACTGTGCCCGCGCTGCATGCCGACGCCGCCACCTGGATTCCGGTGGTCGTGGCAGCGAGCCTCGTTCTCGCCGCACCTGCCGCGTGGTTCATTGCGCCGCGTCTCCGCGCGCGTTACTGGCGGCGGCGCGCCGCCGACCAGGCGTCCTTCGCCGGGTGACTAGGACGCATCAGGGTTGCCAAAGCAATGTCTTGGCGGCAAATCAAAGCTACGTAAAGGAGTTCGGTGACAAAGCCAGGCTCGCCCTGCCACCCGCTCGCCGGTGCCATCCTAACGCGCTACAATCCCCAGCCAGTGACCGCAATGATTTGACCGGTAATGCCGGCGCTGGCGAGGCGAGGACGATAGTCTCTGCGATATCTTTGCGTTAGGTCCAACGCTTCAAATACTTTGGTTTCATCGAGGCAATATTGGATGCTGTGTCCACGAGTCCCAGCGCATTCGCGTTCACGCGTATTCCAAGATCTCTTCCCTCAAGGGCGAGCTGTCGCCGCTCACGCCCGTCACTACAGCGACTTTGCCTTCTAGACTGACCTGCATGTCGTTTAATCCGATACTCGCGTTAGTATAACTCACAGCGCTGACATTGGAGTAGCGGTTAGCCGATCACAGCGCTGGAACTTACGCGCCCTGCCTATCGGAGCAAAGGATGGCGACGGTTGTCGTGTTTGGCGGTGGGGGTTTCCTTGGTCGGCGACTGGTAGACCGCCTGACCGCCGAGGGGATGACTGTACGCGTCGCCGTGCGGCATCCGGACCCGGCCCGGATTGAGCTGCGATCGATGGGTTTCGAGCGGGTCACGGTCGTCCCTGCCGATGTGCGCGATCAAGCCTCGGTTGCCGCCGCCATTGCCGGGGCCGACGCCGTGGTCAACGCGGTCTCGGCCTATATCGAGAAGGGTGGGGTGACCTTCGAGGCCGTGCATGTACGAGGGGCCGAGAATGTAGCGCGGGAGGCAGCTGCGGCCGGGGTTGCGCGGCTCGTGCTTGTATCCGGAATTGGCGCCGATCCCGATTCAAGCTCGCCATACATCCGGGCTCGAGGACGCGGCGAAGTGATCGTTCGGCAGGCGTTCCCGGGGGCTACGATCGTCCGTCCGGGGGCCATGTTCGGTCCAGGCGATGCATTGTTCGGCACGCTCGCCGCGCTTGCTCGGCTGCTGCCAGCACTGCCGCTGATCGGCGGCGGCTCTACCCGATTGCAGCCAATCTTTGTGGAAGACGTGGCTGAGGCTATCAGTAGCATCCTCAGCGACCCCGGGACCGTCGGCCGGACCTACGAGCTTGCTGGTCCCAAAGTGTACACGCTGCACGAGCTGGTCAACATGACGCTCCAGCTCATGGGCAAACGGCGACTGCTCGTGCCGATTCCCTTTGCAGTAGCCGAGGTCCAGGCGCGACTATTCGAGTTCCTGCCTAACCCACCGCTCACCACCGGCCAGGTTGACCTTCTCAAGACGGACAATGTGGCGAGCGGGGCCCTGCCAGATGTCCAAGACCTCGGTATTCAACCAAAGACAGTCGAGGAGGTAATACCAACCTATATCGGCCCCCGAGCACCAGGGCCTCGCTGATCGGTCTCACAGATCGATGACCACGCGCCCTCGCGTTTTGCCATCGAGGATTTCGGTCGCCAGAAAGGGCACGTCCTCAAGCCTTGCCCGTGACGTCATGGTGTTGAGCTTGGCGAGATCGAGGTCCTTTGCCAGTCGATCCCAAGCCTCTTCGCGCTTCTCTCGCGGGGTTAGCACCGAGTTCACGCCCGCAAGCGTCACGTCGCGTAGGATGAAGGGCATTACGGTCGCGGGCAGGTCGGGGCCCTGCGCCAGACCGCAGGTGGCCACTGCGCCGTCATATTTGATCTGCGACAGCACGTTGGCCAGCGTCCGGCTGCCGAGCTGAAGTCGATGGCGCCCGCCCAGCGCTCCTTGCCCAACGGGTTTCCGGCTCCGGAAAGCTCACGAGCATCGATGATCTCATCGGCGCCAAGTCCTCGTAGGTAGTCACCTTCCTGCTCGGCCCGGCGGGAGGAGGCAACGACGCGATAGCCAAGCTCGCGAGGAGCGCGATCGCGACCGAACCCACCCCACCGGCAGCACCGGTAACGAGCACATCGCCTTTATCCGGTGTGATTCCCTCCTTTTCTAGTGCCAACACGCAAAGCATGGCGGTATAGCCGGCGGTCCCAATCGCCATGGCTTGCGCCGTCGAAATATTGTCTGGGAGTCTGATAAGCCAGTCGCCTTTGACACGGGCCCGCTCAGCGTAGCCGCCGTGATGCACTTCGCCGAGACCATAGCCGTTCAGCACAACTCGATCACCGGCCTGGAACCGGGAATCGTTCGAGCGCAACACCCTGCCGGCCAAGTCGATGCCGGGGATCAGAGGGAATTTGCGGATGATGGGCGCTTTGCCCGTTATCGCGAGGCCATCCTTATAGTTCATCGTTGAGTGCTCGACTGCTACGGTGACATCGCCTTCCATGAGATCAGCATCCGTTAGCTCAGTGACCGCGGCGCTTTGCCGGTCGCCATCTTTAGTCACGAGCAAGGCCCGGAACTTTTCGGTCATGCCATTCTCCACGGCGTCCGTCGAATCGGTCAGCCCAGTTCTCCGGCGCCTCCCGGCCATACGCCGCTTGACCGCGTGGTTTGGGATCCGTCGCCGCGCACCAACAGGTCGCGGAAGGCATGCCAGGTCGCATGGCCGACTAGCGGAAACATGATCACGAGGCCAAGGAAGAGCGTCACGAAGCCGAGCAACATTGTAGCGGCAATCAATGTCGCCCACAGCGCCATGGCCTCGGGATTCTTGCGGCAGGCTCCGACGCTCATCGTCGCCGCCGTTACGACGTCGACACGTTCGGTCATCAGCAGCGGCACGGCGACCGCCGAAATGGCGAAGACCGTCGCGCCCAGTGCAATTCCGACCCCGGTGCCGACGATCAAAAGGCCCGATCCCCGCGGCGTCAGCAATAGGTTCGAAATGAAGTCGTCCAGCGGCGGCATTGGCTGTGGTCCCAGGAATAGCATGAAGAGGAGTAAGGCAATCTCGACCCACGCCAGGTAGACCAGCATCAAGAGAAGCCCCATGTGAGAGAGCTGGCCTCTCCCGTAGAAGCCGGCACGCAGCGCGCTCGCCAGCCTCACAGGCTCGCCCTTTTCCAGGCGGCGGCTCGTCTCGTAGAGACCGGCCGCGAGCATGGGGCCGATCAGAACGAAACCGGCCGCGAGCACCAGGATTAGCGAAAGTAAGCCGACCTGTGTCAGTCCGATGACCAGCAGTAAACCGACAAGGGCGAAAAACACGCCGTAAGCGAGGCTAACTCGCGGCACGCGCCACATGTCACGCCAGCCGGCTGCAAGCCAGCTATAGGGAGCATCGAAAGGTACTCGGCGAATGGTGTACGCCGACGCCACAAGGGGACTTGTGTCTTGATTGGTTTCGGCTTCTGACCTGAGTCCGAGGTCGCTCATGACTCCAGCCCTTCAACTCGGGTCTCGACACCGCTGACCGGTATAGGGGCCCGTGCACCCGAAATCGGTGAAGACCACAATCATGTTGGCAATTCTCGCGGATGCCCAGGCGATGCCAGGAAGGCGCGCCTGCCCGCTGATCGTGCTCCTGCCTGTGACCTGCGTCAAAATTTTCCATTTCGCAGATGCGAAGAAATGCTGTCGGCGCTGCCCGATGGGCTTTTCCCTCGCCCATCATGTTCCCCCAAAAGGAACCGCAGAGATCGTAGCGTCGTTACAAAAGCGGGCTACAGCTTGGCCGGCGTTAGGCGATCGAGAAGCACATCGAGCAAAGCCTCTGCGTCGCTGAAGCGCTTCGTCTGAGCGATCTCGATCAGATTGCTGCGGAGCACGGCAGTGAGCTTATCGTCATTATCGAAGCCGGTCACCAACCGATCCGTCTGCTTGACTGTGGCCCAGGCAACGTCGAAGGCCCGTTCCAAAATCTCACGGTCGAGAGGATCGAACTCTTGACTAAGCGATTTGAACACGTGCTGCTCCCAAATGATTCGATTAGACCTCGCTAAAGCAGCGCGATGACGGTTTTACGACTTACGCTGCGACCTGAGTTCGCAGGCCTTAATGGCAACGCGATAGGCACGTCTCGAGCGTCTGAATGCTCAGCTTGTCCCCACTCCTTGTAGCTCGCTTCACCATGGTTTGATTTAGCGCAACAAAGCGATGGCTGCGTTTGGCCACGCGCTAGGCTGTGTACTCATAAATCGAGATTGGTAAGCAGCGGTTGGTCCATGTCCGCTTTGCCCCTCAAAAGCGGACATTCATCAGTGCGGTGGCACGTCCGCTAAGTGCCAAAAGCAGACATGCTTGGCTTCTCGTCTAGGCCGGGGTGGGATCGGTAATCGCTCGGAACAAAGCCTCGCGATCAGTGGCACGGCGAACGCGCTGGAGTGCCTCTGGCTTTCTTAAGGCCCGGGCGACGCATGCCAGCGCGTTGAGCTGGGCGTCGTCGGGCGCGTCAGGCAGCAAGAGAAGAAAGACGATGTCTACGGGTTGGTCGTCGATGGCTTCAAAGTTAATACCGTGGCGCAGGCGGGCGAGGAGGCCGAATGGCGCCTTGAGGTCGCGGAACCTCGCGTGAGGAAGGGCCACACCATTGCCGACGCCCGTCGATCCCAGCTCCTCGCGTTTTGTGATTTGCGTGGAGACCTCGTCCGGGTTTAAGCCGACTTCAGCCGCTGCTTGAGCCGAGAGCTGCCGCAGAAGGCGAGCTTTATCCCTTTCGCCGACGTCGAGCACGACATCAGCCTCTGAGAGAAAATCGCTGATTTTCATGGAGGTTTTCAGCCTTGTCCTTGCGGAATTATGCGCTCGATTGTCTACTCAGGTGCCCTTAACCGATATCCGATTCCCGTCTCCGTCAAAATGTATTGAGGCCGTGCGGGGTTCGGCTCGATCTTTTGTCTCAGTTGCCGCACATAGACACGGAGATATTGTGCGTCGTTGGCCGTGGCCCAAAGCTCCCGCAACAGGAATTTATGCGTGAGTACCTTTCCGGCATGATGGACTAACAGCCGCAGCAACTCATATTCTTTCGGTGAAAGCTTCACCTCTTCGATCCTCGCATTTTGACAATGCGCCGCACCAGATCGACCGACAAATCGCGTCAATCTGAATATCGGCCGATCCCCATGCACTTGCAGCTGGTGCCTCAGTGCCGCCCGCATACGGGCCAAGAGCTCCTCCATACCGAACGGTTTGGTCACATAGTCGTCGGCACCGAGATCGAGTGCCTCGACCTTGGCTGCTTCGTCGCCGCGGCTTGACAGCACGACGATAGGCAAGTCTTCGCCGTGCATGCGAATTTTGCGCAAGAGCTCGAGCCCCTGCATGTCGGGAAGCCCGAGATCGAGAATGACGAGATCGGGCGTCGTCCGCCAGCAGATCCAGAGCCGCCTTGGCGTTCGGCGCGTCGATGGTTTGATAGCCTTGCGTGCCCAATCCCATGCGCAGCAGCTTGCGGATCGGCGGCTCGTCATCGATGACGAGGACTTTGAGAGGGGTGGCGTTCATGCCGCAGTGTCCAGGCGCTCGGCGGGCTTCGGGGACTGGCATCGTGATCGTGAACACGGCGCCAGACCGATCATCCAGCGATTTGCTGCCGTGATCGTTCCGCCCATGGCCTCGACGAAGCCGCGCGAGATCGCAAGGCCAAGACCCGTGCCGGCTCGAACCTGGTCCGCTTCCGCGCTCGATGAAACTTATCGAAGATGCGGTCAATCTCGTTTGCGGGGATGCCGCTGCCTTGATCAATGACCTGGAGCTTGACGATATCGTCCTCCTGCCAGCTTTGGATGAGCACGGTCGTTCCGGGCGGCGAATATTTCGCGGCGTTGTCAAGAAGATTAAACAGCACTTGCTCGAACAGCACCGGGTCGAGGTCGAGCATCGGCAGGTCGGCGGCGACGTCGACTTCGACATTATGCTCCGCGAGCACCTTGCTTGCGCGCGCCAAGGCGGCGCCAACGATATCGCCCACATCGTGGAGAGCGGTGTTTGGCCGGATCGCGCCCGACTCAAGCTTGGTCATGTCGAGCAGATTGGCGATAAATCGGTTAAGACGTTCCGATTCTTCGACGATGGTCGAGATCAGATCCACTTTGCCCTCATCGTTCAATTCGCCGGAAAAGCCTTTGAGCGTGCCGGCCGCGCCGAGGATCGCGGCAAGCGGGGTCTTCAAGTCATGCGATATGGAAGTAAGGAGGGCTGAGCGAAGCCGGTCCGCCTCGACTCGCAGTTCGGCCTGAGCCAAATCGTCCACGAGACAAACCCGCTCGATCGCGAGCGCCGCCTGGTCCATGAGCGCGTCAAGCAGGCGCCGCTGGTCGGGCGTCAATAGCGGGCCGGGCTTGTCGCTGTCGATGCCGACGACACCGATGGCCCCGCGCCCGGTGCGCATTGGCAGGAACAGGCGCTCGGCGCCGGGCAGCGTATCGGAACCGCGCCCGGCGGGCCGATTGTGGTCCCAGGCCCATTTCGCCGCGGCGATGTCGGCCTGGTCGAGCACGTCCTCTGGCGGATAGCCTGCCTTGACCACGATCGTTCCATTTTCGGGCAGCAGGATAACGACCTCGAAGCTTCAGCATCAGCGCAATCTGGTAGGCCGTCGCCCAGAGAACGTCGTCGAGCGTGCCGACGCCGGAGAGCTTGCGGCTGAACGTGTAGAGCGACTTGGTGGTGCGCGCACGGCCCATCGCCGCCACGGCGAGCGTGCGCGCCCGGGCGGCGACGTTCGAGACGATGATGGCCACGACGGTAAAAAAGAGGACCGCAATGACATTCCGTCGGATCGGTGAACGTTGAACGTGTGGTAAGGCTCGGTGAAGAAGAAATTGTAGCAGAGCGCCGACGCCACGCTGGCGAGGAGCGAAGGCCACAAGCCAAAGCGCACGGCGACGCCGACGATTGCCGTGAGGAATACGAGATCGGTGTTGGGAAGGCCGATCCACGGCCATAGCAGCTCGCTAACGCCGACTGCCGCTACCACCGCCAAGAGTGCATAGAGGTACGGCCGCAGATGAAATCGGCTCCGACGCCTCCGCCGCGCGGACCGTCTTCGTCTGGATCGTGTCCTTGTCGAGTTCCTCTCCGGCAACGACGTGCACGCTGATATTGCCGCAGCGGCGCACGAGCTGGCCGACGATCGAGCCATGCAGCAACTCGAACCACCAGGTGCGGGTCGATTTACCGATGATCACTTGCGTGATGTTGTTCGCTTGTGCAAAGGCGATCACATCGTCGGCGATACTGCGATCGCCGGCCGGGATGGTGACGGCATCTCCTCCGAGGGCCTGAGCGAGCCGGAGCGTGTCGGCAACGCGGTCCTGTTCGACTTGGCTCAAATGCAGGCTGCGTTTGCTCTCGACATAGAGCGCCGTCCAAGCGGCGTGCAAACGGTCGGCCAGGCGCTTGGTATAGCGCACGAGCCCAGGCGGCACGCGGATCCTCGCTGATGCAAACCAGAAGGCGCTCGCCCGCGGCCCAGGGTCCCGGAATTCGCGCGCGCTTGCATCTCAGTGAGCAGCTGCTCGTCCACACGTTCCGCTGTGCGGCGCAGAGGCGAGCTCGCGCAGGGCCGTCAGGTTGGCCGGCGAGAAGAAATGCTCGAGCGCCCGCTCGGCCTGCTTGGGAACGTAGACCTTGCCTTCCTTGAGGCGCTGAATCAGGTCGTCTGGAGTGATGTCGACAAGTTCGATGGCGTCGGCACGGTCGAGGATCGAGTCGGGCACGGTCTCGCGGACGCGGATACGGGTGATCTGCGCCACGACATCGTTGAGACTTTCGATGTGTTGAATATTGAGCGTGGTGTAGACGTCGATGCCGCGGCTGAGAAGCTCTTCGACATCGAGGTAACGCTTCGGATGCCGGCTTCCCGAAGCATTGGTGTGAGCGAGTTCATCGACCAAGGCCGAGTTGCGGCCGGCGAGCTAAGACTGCATCGAGATCCATCTCCTGGAGCGAGCGACCCTTATACTCGAGACTTCGCCGAGGGATGACCTCGAGGCCTTCCAGCAGCACCTCGGTCTCCTGGCGGCCGTGCGTCTCGACGACGCCGACAACGAGGTCGATGCCCTCTTTCAGCCTGGCGCGGGCCTCCTGCAGCATTTCATAGGTTTTGCCGACGCCAGGGGCAGCACCTAGGAAGATCTTCAACCGTCCAACGCGGCGTTCTTCCTTCTTCGCCTTTTCGAGCAGCGCCTCCGGTGAGGGCCGCTTGTCTTGATCGCGCCGCTCTTCTGCCATTTGGGCGCTCGGACCTTTCCGCACTCTGTCGCGCGAACGATTAGCTTACACCTTCCTGGCTTATGGCGCCGCGGCAACCTTGTCGAGCGCGAGATTAAGCTTGAGCACGTTCACCAGCCGATCGGGGGTCAAGAAACCTCCGGGCGCGAAGACATGCTCCTTAATTATAGTCTCGACCTCCGAGAGCGGAAGGCCACGGGCTTCGGCCACCCGTTTGGCCTGATAGAGAGCTGCGTGTTCGCTGATGTGGGGGTCCAACCCGCCTCCCGAGGCCGCCGCCAACTCGGGAGGCAGCGGATTCTCGGCGGTGGCGCCGTATTGAGGAATGATCTCCTCCGCGCGCTTCGTAAGGTCGGGACTCGTCGGCGACTTGTTGCTGCCGGCTGCCGCAGACGCATCGTATCCGTCCTTGCCTGCAGCTGAGGGCCGCGGCCAGAAATAGTGCGGCTGCGTGAACTTCTGAGCGATCAGGCTGCTACCGACGATCTTGCCGTTGGCACCCGTGATCAGCGAGCCTTGCGCCGTCGACGGCGTGAGGATCTGGCCGATCCCCCAAATCACCATTGCGTAGCCGGCCACGCAGATAAGCATGGTCGCGACGACGAGGCGAATGCTAGCGAAGCAACGATTCCATGTGGCTATCCTCCGGCGAAGGTCTATTTCACCTGTAGATGAAATACTCTGCGACAGGTCCGAGCGTGGCGGCCGGGAAGAATGTCAGGGCACCGACGACCACGATCGTCGCCAGCAGCATGCTCGCGAAACGTGCCGTCCTCAACGCCAAGCGTACCCACCGATTCGGCGGTGCGCCGCTTTACCATCAGCGAGCCGACGATCGCCAGCGGCAGAATGATCGGGATGAACCGGGCGAGCAGCATGACCATGCCGGTCGAAACGTTCCACGGCACGGTGTTGTCGCCCAAGCCCTCGAAGCCCGACCCGTTATTGGCGCTGGCCGAGCTGAACTCGTAGAGCATCTCGCTGAAGCCGTGCGGGCCGATATTGTTGAGCGTCGCGGTGCCCCAGGGTGTCGCCGCGAAGATGGCCAGTGCCGACGAGAACGAAAAAGCCATGAGCCAGCAGCGCAAGGAAGGCGAACTTGACCTCCGCGAATTTACCCGCCAGCCGAGATACTCCGGCGTGCGGCCCACCATCATGCCGGCAATGAATACGGCCACCATGATGTATAGGAACATGTTGATCATGCCGACGCCGACCCGCCGAAATCCTCGTTCAGCCATATGCCGATCATCGGCATGAGCCCGGTCAGCGGGTTGAGGCTATCGTGCATAGCGCCGACCGAGCCGTTGCTCGTTGAGGTGGTGATCACCGCCCAGGTCGGCCCAGACGTGGCGCCAAAGCGCAGTTCCTTGCCTTCCAAATTGCCGACATTCTGCTCGATGGGGAGCTGAGTGAACGCCTCCGTGGGTGCAGTCTCGAACCACACCGCAAACGTGATGCGGGTCAGCACCATCACGAGCATCACACCGAACACGACCGCAGCGTGGCGCATGCGCCCAATGATCCTGCCGAACATCCAGACGCAAGCCATCGGAATGAGGATGATTGAGATCATCGACAAGGCATTGGTCCAGAATGTCGGGTTCTCGAAGGGGTGCGTGCTGTTCGGCCCGAAGAAGCCGCCGCCATTGGTGCCAAGCTGCTTGATGGTGAGGAACGCCGCCACCGGTCCGCGCGCGATGGTCTGTTGAATGCCTTCAAGCGTAGTCGCCACGGCCGACCCTTGGAAGGTCATCGGCATGCCGCCCACAACCATCAGCATGGCGAAGACGAGAGCAATTGGCAGGAGCACGAGGAACGACGCCCGCTGCACGTCCACGAAGAAATTGCCGAGGTCCCTTCGTCCAGCCAGTCCACGCGCCAGCGCCGCCAAGCGCAGCAATGCCGGTTGCTGCCGACACGAATTGTAGCCACATCAGCGCGCCAAGCTGCGACAGGTAGCTCATCGACACTTCGCCGGAATAGTGCTGAAGGTTGGTATTGGAGGTGAACGAGGCCGCTGTGTTGAAGATCAGGCTTCCTTCGAGTGCCTCCTTTCCATCTGGGTTGAGCGGCAGGTATTGCTGCGTGGCCATGATGCTGTAGCTCACCACGAACATTATCACGTTGAAGATGAGCATGGAGATCATGTACCGCTTCCAGTCCTGCGCGGGCGCGGACGATCGAGCCACCGAAGAACTGAAAGGCGCGGGTGAACCAGCCGGCGGCGCCTGCATTAGGCGCCTCCGGGTCCATCGCCCATTTCATGTGGCGGCCGAGCGGCCAGGACAGGACAGCCGTAGTGCCGACGATGAAGACAACGAAAAGAATGGCGTAAAGCATGGAACAGCTCCAGCGTGTCTGGTCTTAGGCCCGGTCGACGCCTTCGGTCATCAGGTAGAGAAGACCGAAGATCGCAATTCCGAGAAGCAGATAGATGATCACCATCGCGGCAATCCTCCCATTAGGCGAGATGCAAAGCGGTTACGATTACGTCGATGAGCTTGATGCCGATGAAGGGCACAATCAGTCCGCCAAAGCCGTAGACCAAGAGATTGCGGCGCAAGACAGCCGCGGCGCCAAGGGGCCGGTAGGTGACGCCCTTCAATGCAAGGGGAATGAGCGCGATGATGATCAGGGCGTTGAAGATGATGGCTGAAAGGATCGCGCTCTCCGGCGTCGCGAGCCGCATGACGTTCAGCGCCTGAAGCTGCGGATAGAAGGCGATGAACATCGCCGGGATAATAGCGAAATATTTCGCCACGTCATTGGCGATGGAGAATGTGGTGAGCGCGCCCCGCGTCATCAGCAATTGCTTGCCGATTTCCACGATCTCAATCAGCTTGGTGGGATTGGAATCGAGGTCGACCATGTTGCCGGCCTCGCGCGCTGCCTGCGTGCCGGTATTCATGGCAACTCCGACATCCGACTGGGCGAGTGCGGGGGCGTCGTTAGTGCCGTCGCCGCACATAGCGACGAAGCATGCCTTTGGCCTGCTCGCCGCGGATGAGCTTGAGCTTGTCCTCCGGCGTGGCTTGAGCAAGAAAATCGTCGACGCCCGCTTCAGCCGCGATTGCGGTCGCCGTCATTGGGTTGTCGCCGGTGATCATGATGGTGCGGATGCCCATGCGCCTGAGCTCGGCGAAACGCTCGCGGATGCCGCCCTTGACGATGTCCTTGAGGTGAACAACGCCGAGCAGCTTTCCGTCCTTGGCCACCGCGAGAGGTGTACCGCCGGATCTTGCGATCGACTTGGCTATGGAATTGACCTCGCGCGTCGTTTCTGCGCTTACCGCCTGTCTCCGCGAGGCAGCCCCGGCAGACGCCCCCTTAAGGGATGTCTTGAGAAACTCAAGTACGGCTTCGACCGCGCCCTTCCGGATCCTAGAGTCGTCAATTTCCACACCACTCATCCGGCTTTGCGCGCTGAACGGGATGAACTTTGCACCGAGTGCGTGGATGTCGCGCCCGCGAATGCCATATCTTTCCTTGGCCAGCACGACAATGGACCGCCCTTCCGGTGTCTCGTCGGCAAGCGATGCGAGCTGCGCGGCATCGCCGAGCTCTTGCTCCGACACGCCCTTCACGGGGATGAACTCGGCCGCCTGGCGGTTGCCGAGTGTGATTGTTCCGGTCTTGTCGAGGAGCAGCGTGTCGACATCACCCGCCGCCTCCACCGCCCGCCCGGACATGGCAAGCACGTTGAATCGCACGAGCCGGTCCATCCCGGCGATGCCGATGGCGGAAAGCAGCGCACCGATGGTGGTCGGGATCAGGGCGACGAAGAGAGCGACCAGCACCACGATCGGAATGCTGCCGCCTGCATAGCTCGCGAAGCTCGGGATGGTCGCGACTGCTATAAGGAAAATGAGCGTCAGGCCAGCCAGCAATACATTCAGTGCAATCTCGTTCGGCGTCTTCTGACGCTCGGCGCCCTCGACGAGCTTAATCATGCGGTCGAGAAAGGTCGCGCCAGCAGCGGCGGTGATGCGCACCTTGATCCAATCCGAAACAACCAGTGTGCCCCCAGTAACAGCCGAGCGGTCGCCCCCCGCTTCTCTAATGACGGGAGCAGATTTGCCGGTGACGGCCGCTTCATTGACCGAGGCAATACCCTCGATCACCTCGCCATCGGAGGGGATTAGGTCGCCAGCCTCGACCAGCACGATCTGACCCGGGCCAAGTTTGCCGGCTGGGGTGGGAACGATGAGACCTGCTTTTTCATCGACGAGGAGCTTGGCCATCGTCACCTCGCGCGTCTGGCGCAGGGTTGCGGCCTGTGCCTTGCCGCGGCCCTCGGCTACCGCTTCCGCGAAATTGGCAAACAGAATCGTGAACCAGAGCCAAAGGATGATCTGGAAGGCAAAGCCGAGATTCTCGGCTCCGGCCATCAGATCGCGGATAAACAGTACCGTGGTCAACGCGGCGACCACCTCAACCACGAACATAACGGGGTTCTTGATCAGCGTCCGCGGGTCGAGTTTGGCAAAGGCCGCTCCGATCGCCGGAATGATGATCTTGGGGTCGGTTAGAGCCGTGACTGGCCGCTTGCGCAACTGTGAGGCTTTCATCAACGTAACTCCATCGAGTTTGGTCAAGATGGTGTTTTGGCTTGCGTGCCTAGATCTCTAGCCGTGCCTGTCTTATCGACTCGGCCAGTGTGCCGGCGCAGTGGCACGACAAGCGCAACGACAAGCGCGAACATGAGTGCAGTAAGGACCGCGATATTCATCACGATCTCGATCCAGCCATCAAGGGTCATCGGGGCGGCTCCTAGAACTTCTCGGGCCGGAGCAGCGCATAAAGGAGGTAGGCGAGGAGACCTGCCGTCACGATGCCAGCGAGCCAATAATCGAAGATCATGGCTGCCTCCTACAGACGGTCGCAGGCGATGGTGTGGCCAACCGCCAGCGCGAAAAACCCAAGACCGAGAGCGATCAGGATGACGTCCAACATCGGATACTCCTTGTGACGAGTAGCGTGCTCGACAAGCAAGTGGCGGGACACCCATGTCGAGATGAATCAAGAATGCAAAAAACGCATTCTCTCCTGCCTGAGCGCCTAGGTATCATTTGTCGCATATATTTTCGAGAGGGATTGGAGGTCAACGTTATAAAAATCTCATATAGATTCGGTCGCCTGACATTTATGAAAATCCTATTTCGCGGCACTTCGCTCCATCTCGATTTTTTATGGACACCGGATCATCTTACGAGTGCGGTGTTGTAAGGCCGTTGATCCCGTGAGAGTTGGTGCCATGTCGTTAGATCCGAAATATGAGGAGCAGCTTGATGCGCTGGAGGCACAGCTTCGTCTTGCCGCTGCGCTCACGCCCGATCTCATGTCCAATGTCATCGCGGACGCCTGCGTACGTCTTCCGGCGATAAAAAGGGCCGGAAAGGCTGCTCGGATCGATCAATTGATCGATGCCAGCGCTTGGAGTGACGCGGCACTTGCCTTGATCGAGCTCGAACTGCCGGCGTGGAAACTTCGCCGCCTCGTTCATGAGGAGGGCGAATGGCTGTGTCTCTCTCTCGAGGCGGCCTAATCTTCCACTGGAGCTCGATGACACTGCGGACGCGCGCCACGAGGTATTGCCTCTGGCAATCCTGAGTGCGTTCGTTGAAGCACGTCACAGGGCCAGCGCTATGCGCGAAACCAGGTTGCAGACAGTGCCGCCTGTCCAGCGGTCATCAGGCTACCCAATTTGTTGCGACAACTTCCGCTGAGCAGCTGTCGCTTCTGCTCATTTACCTCCCGAAGCCCTCGCAAAGTTCGCATCACTTATCGATGACGTTGAACGAGAACTCGCGCTCGAAACGCCCGAACATCAGCCCTCGCGCTCGAGCCTGGCGAAAAAGGCGTTTGTTCTGGCGCGCTATCCTTGGACCCACAAGCAGCTAAGGGAGCTTCTCCTAAGGGCTTTCCCTGAACCAGAAGTCTAAATGCCAGCGGGCGACCTTCGCCAATCAAGGCACGCTGATCTTCTGGACGCCGCTTCAATCGGCGATAGCTACGCAAGAGGAAACGCAACCCGTTGCTAATGGGGGCGGGCTATCGTTACCGCGGCAATGGTCAGCGCAGCGAGGTCCGGGTATGAGCCGCGACGCCCTTAGTCTTCTCTTCGCAAGGACGGAAAGGTCACGCGACGGAAGCTGAGATGTTCTTCCGTGGTGGTTCTCCAACTTCCGCTCGATAGCTGGTCTCTCCAGCTGAGCATATGCTCGGATTGGGCACACTCCTCACTGTTCCCCGAGACTTTCTGAACGCTTCGAGCGCGGCGATGCTGCCTTGGCAAGCTCGTCACGCCACCTTGCCGACGCCGAGAAATTTTTGATCGCCGCCGATGTAATTTCGCGGTCCATGTTTTACCGCCAGCGTGGCGGCTCTGGTGGGAAAGAGGTGCCCGTCCTCTGCGACCATGGTTTCAACTCGTTGGCAGACCATCGTCGCGCGCATGATCGAGCTGCTCGAGCTTAGGCCCGGCGACAAGGTGCTCGAAGTGGGCGCGGGCTCAGGCTACGCCGCCGCCGTGCTCGGCAAGATCGCTAGCAAGGTCTTCGCCATCGAGCGCCACAAGGAGCTCGCCGATCAATCTGGTGAGCGACTGCGGCGGCTCGGCTACAACAATGTCG
>CAWIYX010000017.1:0-749162 GCA_963840415.1 uncultured Alphaproteobacteria bacterium
TCAGACAGGGGAGTAAGCCGAGTGGCTTAGTGCAATCCAGCGATCTGGCTCGCGGAGTGCCCTAACATGCGAACCGACAGGTCCACGAGCTGGAAAGTCAGGAACACGACGAGCGCGACGGCCGCGAGCAAGGCAAGAGCCCCCGCAGCATTCCGAGCATGTTAGGTGGCCATTGGTCTGCCACTCGTTGTCGTCACGGATCAGTCGGAAGTGTGCCGCAGATGCTCCAAAATCTGCAAGACTTGGAGAATGCCGGATTGTTCGCGTCGGCCGTTGAAACCCTAGCCTTTTCCCGGAGCTGTTCAATTGCCTCGTCGAAACCAATTTTTTTTAACTCCCTTGCTAGACCTGGTCGGACGACGGGCGACCAGAACATGTAGCGGGGCCGATTGACGCTCACTCATGACGCACAAAGATGGCATCGAGGGCAGCCTGCGAAAACTCCCGCTTGCCGATCATCAGCCGCGCTTGTCCTAGTCGATGAGCCCGATCCAACACCGCCATCGGTTGGCCTTGGAGGTCATACTGGACGGCCTGATCGGGGGAATAGTTTACGATCACGCTGGTGGGTTTGCCGAAGGCGGGAAGTTCATCTGATTTCCAACGTCTCAGTTTGTCTTTGATCCCCTTGAGAGCCTGTTGGACGAAGCTGGCCGGTTCTGTAGTCAGGTCAAACTCAATGCGGAGGAGTTGGTCCACTCCGATGAAACAGGCAACGAAGATCGGTTGGGGTATCTTTCGTTCGGTCAGAATGATGGCATGAGGTCGGAACGCGGCCCGCCATGCGGCCTGCTCGGCCTCGTAGAGCTGGCGCTCGGTTTCCTCGATGGCGCTTTTCACCACGTCCGCTGGCAGGTCAAGCGCGACCGGCAACGCACCAACGAGCCCGGCGCTCCGCTTGAAGTCGCCTCCGCGGAGCTGCTCTAGTCGTCGCAGGCCCTTGGATATGTTCTGGTATCCGCAGCGGCGGACAAGCTCGACAGGGCGCAAGCCCAGGTCTTCGCATCGGCCGCAAACGAGGGTCTCTATTGGCAGTTGTTCGTCGGACATGAAAAGGTCCTCCATCAGTTGAGCTGAGGAGGACCGCTATCCTCCCCTCTTGGTTGCCCTTCCGGGCCGCATCCCGCTTTCGCGGACTCCACCTTGCCAGGGGCTGGCAGGTTGGCTCGGACCTTGGGGGTCCGTTTCTTGATGCAAGTGCCCAGCGCGACTGCACCGGGCAAAACGTCATCTGATGCGCCGTGTTGGCGTTTTCAAGACCGCGTGGCTCCGTTGGTGACTGGAAGTGAGTGAGGACTACGGTTCCTTACCCTTCTCGGACTTGGCAAACCGACCGGTATGACCATGCGCTTTGACGTGCGTCATACCAGCCTTGCTGGCGGCCCACTAGACGAGGTCGTTGTGCGTGAGAGCGGTGGATAAGTAAGGATGTCGAACCGATCCAGATGGCAGTCGGAAAAGACGGCGGCATGGCTGAGCGAGGCCGTCGCCGCTGCGGAGCCCGATCCGGTCAAGGCCGAACTCTTTCGCCAGATGGCGCGCGCGGCCAAAGAACAAGCCTCTATCCTGGCCGCAAATCTCGACGATCGGGAGAAGACGTTCGAGCCTCCTCTTCGCGCCAGGATCGTGGCACAGCTCGTCAAGGTGCTGGGACCGAGGCCGATGCGATCAGTCCTGGCGGCAATGAAAGTGCGCGGGCTATCGGTTTACTCCGGCCCGACTATGGCTGCCGGTCATCCGATGCCGACGGTAGTTACGGACATCGGCCGACGACATTCGGGCACCGGCGGCGGCACGCTGCGCGCAGCCGTATTCGGTATCAACGATGGCTTGGTCTCGAACACCTGTCTCGTTATGGGAGTAGCGGGTGCGGCAGCCGAGCCGAATATGATCCTGCTCTCGGGTGTCGCGGGATTGCTCGCTGGAGCCTTCTCCATGGCTGCGGGCGAATACATCTCGATGCTGTCGCAGCGTGAGATGTTCGAATATCAGATCGCACAGGAGCGGGACGAGCTTAAGACTTACCCTGCCGAAGAAGCAGAGGAGCTTGCACTGATTTATTCCGCGCGTGGCATTCCCATTGAAGACGCGCGCAAGATTGCCACGCGGCTCGTCGAGGAACCCGAGAAAGCCCTTGATACGCTGGCGCGCGAAGAACTCGGCCTCAATCCCGATGATCTCGGCTCGCCCTGGGGCGCCGCCATCTACTCGTTCATCGCATTCGGAGTGGGTGCGGTCCTGCCTCTACTCCCATTCCTCGTTGGTGCAAGCGAGAACGGCGTGGTGATCGCGGCGCTGCTCTCCGGCGCAGCACTTTTCGCTGTGGGCGCCGCGCTGAGTCTCTTCTCAGGCCGGAATGCGTTGCTGGGTGGCGCTCGCATGCTGTTAATTGGTGCAACTGCGGCTCTCGCTACATACAGTGTCGGCAGCCTCTTCAACGTGTCGGTCGCTTGATGAAAGTCGCCTAGGGAGTTTCGGGCAGATGTCGGCTCCAAGCCTCCAATCCTACCGAGTATGGGACGCGCCGACACGGTGGTTCCACTGGATTAACTTCGCCTGCGTCGTCGGGCTGGCGGCGATCGGAATCGCTATTCTCTACGAAAAGGAACTCGGTGTGACCGATGGGGGCAAACTCCTCCTCAAGACGACACACGTCTGGATCGGCTACGTCTTCGCGGTGAATTTGGCGTGGCGTATCGTCTGGGCCTTCGTCGGCAACCGCTATGCCCGATGGTCCGCGATCCTGCCGTTCCATCCCGGCTATGGTGCGGCCTTGAGGGGCTATCTACGTGAGATGATCCGCGGCGATGTGCGTCCTTATCTGGGTCACAACCCGGTGGCGCGCGCGATGGTCTCGTTACTCTTGGTCTTGCTCGTGTTGCAGGCCGCGACGGGTCTCATTCTCGCCGGGACGGACATCTACTACCCGCCCTTCGGTCATTGGATCGCAGCTTGGATCGCCGCGCCGGGAGTCGATCCGTCGACGATTGTCCCCTATGACAAAACTGGCATCGATCCTGCCTCCTGGGAGGCCATGCGTGCCTTCCGCGCCCCAATACTAAGCTTTCATTTCTGGAACTTCTGCGCACTTCTCTTTGCTATCTTCATCCACATCGTCGGCGTCGTTGTGACGGAGCTACGCGAAGGCGGTGCCATTGTCTCGGCCATGTTCACGGGCCGGAAGGTCGTCGACCGGGCTCCCGCAGACGACCCCGGACCAAAGACTTGAACCCCTTGTCGCCATGACGACGCTGCTCAAACAGCGTTCCGTCTAGCCTTGGATGTGCGCCGGAAGCGCGGTCACATCCTCGGCGGACTTGAAGCCCGCCGCCATCCCCCCGTATAGCCAATGTTGCAGATCGATCACCCACCGCATTCGGGTTGCATGAGCCTTGCGGTGATCGGCCTGCCGCTGCGGGTGCGGGCGACGGCGGCGCTCGTCAAGGGCGTCGCGCTGGCGCTCATGGGTTTGTGGGTATTCGGATCGACGATCTGGCACGCCCTGGTGCTCGGGCTCCCCCGCGCCGAGGTCATGGGTCTGATCGGCGCCCTGGCGCTCGCGGCCAACCTGGTTAGCGTCTTGATCCTGCGCAAATACAAGGACGGCGATGCCAACATACGCTCGGTCTGGCTCTGCTCGCGAAACGACGCCATCGGCAATGTTGCCGTGATGCTGGCCGCCCTCGGCGTATGGGGCACCGCGACGGGACAGTGGAACGAGAAGCCGTGAGTTATTACTTCAGCAAAGTGCTATCGCTCGGCTTCGACGTGGCTGTGGTGGAAGTGACGCGGAAGCTCAAGGATGAGGGCTTCGGCATCATCACCGAAATCGACGTCACGAAAACGCTCAAGAACAAGATCGGTGTCGAGTTTCGTCCCTACCGCATTCTTGGTGCGTGCAATCCCTCTCTCGCCCATGAGGCGCTGAAGCTTGAGGATAAGGTCGGCACCATGCTGCCCTGCAACGTGATCGTCCAGGAGTTGGCACCCGGACGCGTCGAGGTGGCGGCGATTGATCCGGTAGCATCTATGGCCGCCATCGAAAATCCGGCCCTGTTGGAGAAAGCACAGATCGTGCGAGGCAAGCTGGAGAAGGTGATCCAGTCGCTGTGACGGTCCTTGGGATGGCTCGCATGCGCTTTGATGATTGGATCCCTCTGCACCGTGGCTATTGCTCTACCGGGCTGGGCGCAAACCAGCCCCATGCCAGGGCCCATGCATGATTGGTGGTGGCGCGGATGGTGGCCATTGGGTGGTCTCATCTGGCTGGCGTTCTTAGGGCTGGCGATTGTGGGCTTCATCACAGTGGTCCGCTGGATGTTCGGGGGCAAGGCTCCCGAGCGGCGATCTCCATCCGCGGCTCTGACCATTCTCGAAGAGCGCTATGCCCGAGGTGAGATCAATCGCGAAGAATACGAACAGCGGCGCCGCGATTTGGCCAGCTAGCAGTGTCAGACAAGCGAAAGTGCGGTCAGCGGGAGTCCACCTCCCCTAACGTCTGCTTCCGCCGCGAACTAACATGCAGGCGCCTGACGCATTCGTGTCGTTCTGACCCAACTCACCCTCCCACACGCATCGTTGGCGCTTCCGCTTCGTGTCGTAGACCAGGCGCGCTGGGTTCAATGCTGCAACGGGGATTTTTTGACCGCGAGCGGAGGTTGGAGGCAGGGGCTGGTCGGCCGGACGTTTGGGCTAAGCGACGGCCGCCGACGGCGTATGACTGGGACAGGCGTGCACCTCGACCGTCACATGGGATACGCCGACGAGCCCGTTGAGCCGCGCTTTGTAGACTGCCGGCGGCTGGGGTCGGTCAGAAACTACGGATGCAATGACAGCCGTGTGGCCGGGCCCGAGACGCCACAGATGAAGGTCGGCGACGCGGTCGCCATCAATCTCAAGTCTGTTTCGGATTAGATCCATGAGCTTCGGATTGGGCACAGCATCCAGTAGCACAGCGCCAGATGAGTGAATGAGGCCCCACGACCAGGACGCGATCACCCCGGCCCCTACGATGCCCATCAGTGGGTCCATCCAAATCCAGCCATAGAAGCGACCCGCCAGAAGTCCAACGATGGCCAGCACTGAAGTCATCGCATCGGCAAGGACGTGCAGATAAGCGGCGCGAAGATTGTGGTCGCGCGCGTGGTCGTGGTGATGCTCATGGTCGTGATGATTGTCATTGTCGTGCGAATGTAGGTGGTCGTGGTCATCGCGGAGCAGCCAGGCGCTGACAAGATTGACCCCGAGTCCGAGCACGGCGAGCAGTGTCGCTTGGTCGAAGCTAATGGGAACGGGTTTGAGGATGCGGACTACCGACTTGTAGCCGATGAACAGCGCGATCAGAGCAAGGATTATGGCACTAGAGAACCCGGCCAGCTCTCCGAGCTTGCCCGTGCCAAAGGAAAAACGGGGATCGTGGGCATGGGTGCGGGCGAAGCGAAACGCCAGCGCCGCAATTGTCAGCGCCCCGGCGTGCGTGGACATGTGCCATCCGTCGGCAACGAGGGCCATCGACCCGTAAATGGTGCCGCCGATGATCTCGGCGACCATCATCACCGCTGTCAGCGCGACGACGAACCAAGTCCGGCGCTCGTTGTGCTCATGCTGTTCGCCAAGGAACACATGGTCATGCTGCCAGGATACCAGCGATTTGGTGTGCATAGCGCCTCTCCAAGTGGGCTGTAATTCCTCCTTTAGCAGCTCGCATTTGTGAGTATCAAGGATATGATTAGCATGGCCCAGAACCCTCAATTTGAGATTTCGCCCGAGTTGCGCGAGCTTGCCGAGAGGAACGTCGATCAGGCGCAGCAGGGCTTTCACCAATTGATGAATGCGGCGCGTCAGGCGCAGGACATGATGGGGACGATGCTGCCTCATACCGCGGCCAGCGCGGCTCTGAAGGGACTCCAGGATCGCGCCATGAGGTTCACTCGGCAGAATGTTGATGCGAGCTTTGCGCTAGTGCACGACCTTGCCAACGCTAGAGACTTTCAGCATGCGCTGGAGATTCAAAGTCGCTTCGCGCAAGACCAAATTCAAAATTACTCTCGGCAGGCGCAGGAGCTTGGACGGTTGATGGCTGAGGTGGCGCAGAAAGCTCAGGCGAGGAGTTGAGCTGATGGCGGCGGTTCTTCGGCCCGCGTGAGGCGTTGACCCTCAAGCTCCAACGACGACTTATGCAAGGCGATTTCACATCGAGACTACGGAGACAATGCGCGGTCTTGGCTCACAACTGAGGTTGTTGGAGACGGCGAGGGGGCTGTCTCACGCGTGGCAGGCCAAGCTCTGAACGCCTGATACGACTGCGAGATAACGGCGTCAGCGTGCGCTCGTCACACCACCAAGCCGTGACAGTGCCGCAAGCTCAGATGGATTGCTGAGGACGACGAGGCCTGCCAATAGGGTCAGGCAGGCTGCGACGGATGCTGCTATGCCTTTAAAGGACCACTGACGCTTACCAGGCAACTGGACCACGTTGGCTTCCTGATGTTTCGAAGGGGCTTCGGCCTTTAGACAGATTGCGACCATCTGCGCACTCGGCTGTGCCTCAGCATTGGCGCCTGTGACCGGCTTATCGTCTTCTGGCGGGACATCGAAGGCCATCAAAAGTAGGGCTGCCGTATTTTCATAGTTCGTGACGCAGACGACGTTGCTTTGCTCATGTTTCGAAGCGGCTTCGACCTTTAGACCTAGGGCGGTCGGCATTACACCCGACGGGGCCTCAGCGTCGAGGGCTGCCATCGGCGCTTCATTCTCGGGCGGAGCGTCGAAGGCGACCTCTTCGCTGCAATAAGGAGCTGCCGTGTTTTCATGGTCGGTTGGCCCCTTCCCTGTGCCAGCACATGCCTCTACCGGCGACTGCAGGGGCGAAGAAGGTTCCCGGTCGGCAAGGACTTCCGCCAGGAACGTAGCGGGTTCCTCGGCAAGGAGGGCGGGCGGCTCTATCTCGTTCACGCCAGCAATGTGCTCGGGTGTGATGGCTTCGCTTTTCACTTGCTCGATGTCGTCTGGGGTCGAAACGGCGCTCTCAGTGTGCTGCACTAGAGCGTCGAGACACTCTGCGGGCGTCGCATCCGTGATGCTGCTCACATTCAGATTGTCTGTCAGAGACAGATCGTCTGACTCTGGGGGCGTCGCATCCATGACCATGCTCACATTCAGATCGTCTGTCAGCGACACATGTTGCGTGCTGTCAGGACCCACACTGTGAGACGCACCCGTTGCGACATCGTTGCTTGCGCAACTCATCGCTGGGGCTTCAATACAGGCAGTCGATGAACTTGGCGCGCGCAAGCCAGGCACGTTCGTGGGCTTCAATTCCGCCTCTACGATAGCGAGCGTCTCGGTGAGCTGAATTTCAAGCGCTGTTAGGGTCGCGCGCATTGATCGAAGCACGGCCCGTGTTGCTTGGAACTTCGCGAGGGGGGCGCTACACGCACAATTATCAAAGGTCTCCACGACACGCCCCAAGGAAAGCTGCTGCGCAATGCTCCGGACGAGACCAATCTTAAGTTTAGTTGGTAAATAAATGGCTTTAAGCTTTCGACTGGATTGGGAAATTCAATCGTATAGAAGCGCACGCGGCGGGGCACCAGAGACTAAGGCCCAACCACGAACCGCCCTCGACGAGCCGTATTTCAGCTCTGATCGGCCAAAGGACCAACGACAGTTCCAAAATCTTGAACGAACGGGCATGCATTGTCCGATAAGGTCCGCCTCAGACCGGAGCAAATTGTGGGCTAAAATGTGGGGTATCCCAGTCAGATGCCACCTATTATCTATTGAATACAATGAGGTAAGCAGTTACGATGGCGGAAGGGGAGGGATTTCGAACCCCCGGTGCCCTTGCGGGCACGTCCGCTTTCAAGGCGGATGCATTAGACCACTCTGCCACCCTTCCGGCCGGCCGTGCGGGGCTTGGCCCGCGAGCGCGCGGACGGTACACGCGCCCGCTTTCAGCCTCAAGGCGGACGCCTTGGGGCCGGCCCCAGCCGCCGTTCCGGGGCGCTTTACGGAAAAATAAGCCGCATCTGCCATGCTCGCCGGGCTCGAGGCCCAAAATGCCCCCGCAAGAGGGCGGGCGAGAGCATCTAGGCAGGCAAGGCTCCCGGAAAGCGGAGCCGATAGGGATGGCGTATGTCGAGTTCCTGGAGCGGGCGTGGCCCGGCTGCATCGGCCGGCGCGCGAAGTGGCGTCGACGCGGGCCAATGGCGCCCCGGCGCCGCTCGAGCGATCGGACTTCTCCTCATTCTCGGTCTCGGCGGCTGTGCGACGGGCGGCGGCAGCTTCTCCGCGCCGTCGAGCGTCATGTTCCCCGAGTCGAAATGGGGCGGGGCGAGCCCGCGCGTCGTCTCCACCGATGCGCCGATCCCCAAGGGCGGCGGCCGCCACAAGATCGGCAACCCGTATCAGGTCGCGGGCCAGTGGTTCGTGCCGCGCGAGCAGCCCGGCTACGACCGTATCGGCATCGCCTCCTGGTACGGCGCCGACTTCCACGGCCGGCGCACGTCCAACGGCGAGATCTATGACATGCGCGCGCTGACCGCCGCGCACCCGACCCTACCGATGCCCTCCTACGCCTATGTGACGAACCAAGCCAACGGGCGCACGATCCTGGTCAGGATCAACGACCGCGGGCCCTACGTCGCCAACCGCGTTATCGACCTGTCGCAGGCCTCCGCGCGCGCGCTCAGCCTCGAGAGGGGCGGGACGGGCCGCGTGCGGGTGCGCTATGCGGGGCCGGCTCCGCTCGACGGCAACGACTGGCGCGAGCGCCAGTTCCTCGCGAGCCGCCCCTGGCGTGGCGGCCAGCCCGTCGCCAGCGCGGCGCCGGCCGCACCCCGCGCCTACGTCGATCCTGGAATCCAGGTCGGCTCGCTGCCTGCTCCCGCATACGCTTCAGCAGAGCGGCAGGGCTATTCGTATGCGCTCCAGGACACGGCGGGCTTGGCATCGGCCTTTTCGGGCTCGTACGGCGGGGATGCCTGGTCGCCCACGCGCTACCGCGCCGGCATCGCCGCGCGGTAGAGGCAACACATCGCGCCCGCGCGCCGCGCAAAGACGCCTGGCGAAGGGCTCGCCACGTTCGGACATTGACAGCGCCGCCCCCAGCATCCGATAGTTTCCACGATCCAATCAGTGATCATTGGGAGTCTTGATGCGACACGCGGCGGACGCGCGTTCAGTCTCGAGACATTGGACGCTAAAGGTCTGCGCGGGGCTCGTGCTCCTCGCGGTGATCGTCAGCGAGGCGCTGGCGCAGAGCTCGGGCGAGTTCGTCACCAAGGCCAAGAGCGCCATCCTGATCGAGGCCGAGACGGGATCGGTCCTCTTTCAGAAGGCTGCCGACGATCTCGTGCCGCCGGCGAGCATGAGCAAGCTCATGACGCTCGCGGTGCTCTTTCGCGCGATCAAGGAGGGCAAGGTCAAGCTCGAGGACGAGTTCCAGACAAGCGAGCACGCCTGGCGCACGGGCGGGGCGCCGTCGGGCACCTCCGCGATGTTCATCCCGATCAACAACAAGACGCCGGTCTCCGAGCTCATCCGCGGCATCATCATCCAATCGGGCAACGACGCCTGCATCACGGTGGCCGAGGGGCTCGCGGGGACGTCGCTCGCCTTCGCCCGGCAGATGGAGGAGGAGGCGCGCCGGCTCGGCCTCAAGCGGTCGACGTTCCGAAACGCCACGGGCCTCGACGATCCCGAGCACCTGATGACGGCGCGCGAGCTCGCGCTCCTCGCCCAGCACCTCATCAAGGACTATCCCGAGTTCTATCCGATCTTCGCCGAGAAGGAGTTCGCCTACCGCAAGCACAAGTTCTACAACCGCAACCCTCTGCTCGGCCCCGAGCTCGGCGTCGACGGCCTGAAGACGGGGCATACCAAGATCGCGGGCTACGGCATCGTCCTCTCGGCCGTGAACGGCGGCCGGCGCCTCATCGGCGTGGTGATGGGGCTCGAGGACGAGAAGGAGCGCAAGGAGGAGGCGCGCCGCCTGCTCGAGTGGGGATACCGCAGCTTCTCCGAGGTCAAGCTGTTCGACGCCGGCGCCGAGATCGGACACGCGCGCGTCTGGGGCGGGCAGTCGATGTACGTGCCGCTCACGGGCAACGGCGACCTCTCGATCATTCTTCCCAAGTTCCCGGCCAATCAAAAGCTCAGGGGCGAGATCGTCTATCTGGGACCGCTGAAGCCGCCGATCAAGAAGGGGGAGAAGGTGGCGATGCTGCGCGTCACCACATCGTCCAACGCCGTGAGCCAGGCGCCCCTCTATGCGGCGGAGGACGTCGAGCCCGGAAGCTTCATGCGCAAGGGGTTAGATTCCCTCTTATATCTGGCGCTGCGCCAGGTGGGGCTCTAATCTCGGTCTTTCGGGTGGACGGAGCCGCTAAGCGCCCGCCGCCCAATCTAGGAACCCATGGCTGGCAAGTTCATCACCTTCGAGGGCGGGGAGGGCTCGGGAAAGTCGACCCAGGTCAAGCTGCTCGCCGAGCGCCTCGGGGCCCGCGGGATATCCAGCGTCGAGACGCGGGAGCCCGGCGGCTCTCCGTTCGCCGAGCGCTTGAGGGCCGTGCTCTTGAGTCCCGACGTGGAGCCGCACTCGGCGCTGTCGGAGGCCCTCCTTTTCTACGCGGCGCGCGCCGACCATCTCGAGAAGACGATCCGGCCCGCGCTCGCGCGCGGAGAGTGGGTGCTTTGCGACCGGTTCTCGGATTCGACGCTCGTCTATCAGGTGCGCGCCGGCCTCCTCTCCAAAGACGTGTTCACGGCGCTCGAGGGTTTCGTCGTGGCATCGACCCGGCCCGATCTCACGCTCATCATCGATGTACCGGTCGAGACCGGCCTCGCACGCGCCGCGGTTCGGCGCAGCGAGCCCCGCGGCGCCGACAAGGAGGCCCGCTCCCTGCTCGCCGATCGATACGAATCGCGCGACCTCGAGTTCCACAAGAAGCTCAGGGAGGGATTTCTCGAGATCGCTGCCGCCGAGCCCGAGCGGTGCGCCGTCATCGACGGTCACCAGGGCGTCGAGGAGACCGCGGCAGACATTTGGACGGCGGTGTCAGTACGCCTCCTCGGCGAAGGGCGCTGAGCCGATGGCGCGGGCGCCCGCCATGCAGGAGATCGAGGACGTCCCCGAGCTCGACCGGCTCGAGGGCTTTCCCCATCCGCGGGAGACGGCGCGTCTTTTCGGCCACCAGGCCGCCGAGGCGACGCTTGCCGCGGCTCTGGCGAGCGCCCGCATGCACCACGCCTGGCTGCTCGCCGGCCCGGAAGGCGTCGGAAAGGCGACGCTCGCCTACCGCTTCGCGCGCTACGCGCTGGCGAGCGACGAGGAGCGGATGGGCGGCGGGGAGGCCTTGGAGGTCTCGCCGGATTCGACGGCATCGCGCCAGGTGCGGGCGCTCTCCCACCCGGGCCTGCTCGTCATCAGGCGCGCCTACGACGTGAAGGCGAAGCGCTTTCCCGCGGCGATTCCGGTCGAGGAGGTGCGCCGGCTCAAGAGCTTTCTCGGGCACACGGCCGAGGAAGGGGCGTGGCGCGTCGTCATCGTCGACCGCGCGGACGAGCTCAACATCAGCGCGGCGAATGCGCTTCTGAAGTCGCTCGAGGAGCCGCCCTCGCGCACGGTGTTTCTGCTCATCTCGGGAGCCGAGGGTCGCCTGCTCCCGACCATTCGCTCGCGCTGCCGAACGCTCGCGCTGGCGCCTCTCGCGCCCGAAGACCTGCGCAAGGCGGCGACACAGGCCCTCGTCGCGGCCGGCGAGGAGGTCGCGGCGTCCGCCCCGTCGCCCAAGGAGTGGGATGCGCTCGAACGCCTGTCGGGAGGAAGCGTCCGGCGCGCTCTTTCGCTGCATGCGGGCCGCGGACTCGAGCTCTACGAGCGTGTGCTCGACCTGACGAAAGGCCTGCCGGACCCGGATTGGGGGCGCCTTCACGCGCTGGCCGACGAGATCGCGAGCCCGGCCGCCGAGCAGCGCTACGAGCTCTTCTTCGAGCTTCTGATGGATCTCCTGTCGCGTCTCATCGAGGCGCGCGTGCTCGGGGCAAAGAGCGGCGCGCGGCCGAGCGCCGGGGAGCGGGACCTCGCCGAACGCCTCATCGCCGAGGATCGCCTTGCCACCTGGGCCGAGCTATGGGAAAGAGTGGCCGCCGACAAGGCCGCCGTCCAGGCGCTGAACCTTGATCGCAAGGCATTGATTCTCGAAGTGTTCTCCAGGCTTGCGTCGGCTGCGTCGCGCCAGCCCTAAAGCTGAGCCTTCGACCGACGGGCATAGCGATGGCCGATAGGAAGCGCTTCTACATCACGACCGCGATCTCCTATCCCAATGGTGTGCCCCACATCGGACACGCCTACGAGGCGATCGCGACCGACGTGATCGCCCGCTTCGAGCGCGCGGACGGGCGCGACGTGTTCTTCCTCACCGGCACCGACGAGCACGGCCTCAAGATGAAGCAGACGGCGGTCAAGGAGGGGCTTGCTCCGCGCGCGCTTGCCGACCGCAACTCCGAGCGTTTTCGCGCCATGGCGGAGGCGCTCGGCCTCTCCAACGACGATTTCATTCGCACGACCGAGCCGCGTCATTGCCGGGCTTGCGAGGAGATCTGGCGGCGCATGGAGAAGGCGGGCGACATCTTTCTCGAGAGGTACACGGGCTGGTACTCGGTGCGCGACGAGGCCTTCTACAACGAGAGCGAGACGAGCGTCGGCGCCGACGGGGTGCGCGTTGGCCCGCAGGGCTCGCCGGTCGAGTGGACGGAGGAGGAAACCTACTTCTTCCGCCTCTCGGCCTATCAGGACCGGCTGCTCGCGTTCTACGAGAAGAACCCCGACTTCATTCTGCCGCCCGAACGGCGCAACGAGGTCGTGAGCTTCGTCAAGATGGGCCTCGAGGACCTGTCGATCTCGCGCACGACGCTCGACTGGGGGATCCCCGTTCCCTCCGCCCCCTCGCACGTGATGTATGTGTGGGTCGATGCGCTCACGAACTACATCACGGCGGTGGGCTTTCCCGACGAGACGAGCCCGCTCTGGCGCTACTGGCCTGCCGACGTCCACGTCATCGGCAAGGACATCGTGCGTTTTCACGCGGTCTACTGGCCGGCGTTCCTCATGTCGGCCGGACTCGCGCCGCCCAAGCGCATCTTCTCGCACGGCTTCGTGCTGAACCGGGGCGAGAAGATGTCGAAGTCGGTCGGCAATGTCGTCGATCCGTTCGATCTCGTCCGCGGCTACGGTCGCGATCCCGTCCGCTACTTCTTCCTGCGCGAGGTCATGTTCGGACAGGACGGCAACTATTCGCACGAGGCGATCGTGAACCGCATCAATGCGGACCTCGCGAACAACCTCGGCAATCTCGCGCAGCGCTCGCTTTCGATGATCGCCAAGAACTGCGACGGCCGCGTGCCCGAGCCCGGTTCCTTCACAGACGCCGACCGCGCGCTGCTCGCGGCGACCGACGCGCTCTATGCAACGGCACGCGAGTGCATGGACCGCCAGGCGATCACCAAGTACCTCGACGCCGTGTGGGCGACGGTCGCCGACGCCAACCGCTACTTTGCCGCCGAGGAGCCGTGGGCCAAGAAGAAGACCGACCCCAAGCGCATGGAGACGATCCTCTATGTGACGGCGGAGGCCGTACGCCAATTCGCAATTCTCGCCGCACCCGTGATGCCCGCGAGCTGCGCCAGGCTCCTCGACCAGCTCGGGCAGACGGCGGAAGCGCGCGACTTCTCGAGCCTCGGCGAGAAGGGCAGGCTAAAGCCCGGCACGGCGCTGCCGGCGCCCACCGGCGTGTTCGCGCGCTACGTGGAGCCGGAGGAAGCCGATTGACAGCCGGGCGCTACCGCGAAGAAGGAAAAGGTCAAATAGGACTCGTGGGCGAGGGGCCTTGCCGGGATGGCCCGTGCACCTCGATCACTCCGCGTCCACCTTCTCCGCGAGCCCCCCGCGCCAACGACTGCCGAACGACGCGGTATCTTGCCTCTCGCTCTTCCAGCATGAAGAGTTTATTGCTCTGGCGAGGCCACCGCCGGTCCGGCATACGAACGAAATGCTGCTAATGCTCGTCGACCACCACTGCCACCTGGACTTCCCCGAGCTCGTCGGCGACCTCGACGGCGTGGTCGCCCGCGCGCGCTCGGCCGGGGTCGGGACGATGGTCACGATCTCGACGCGCATCCGCCGCTTCGACGAAATCCGCGCCATCGCCGAGAGCCACGACGACGTCTGGTGCTCGGTCGGCACGCACCCCCACAACGCGGACGAGGAGCGCGACATTCCCCTCGAGGAGATCGTTCGGCTCTCTCGGCATCCGAAAGTCGTCGCCATCGGCGAGGCGGGCCTCGACTATCATTATCGCCATTCGACGCCCGAGGCGCAGGCCGAAGGCTTCCGCCGCCACATCGCCGCGGCACGCGAGACGGGGCTTCCGCTCGAGATCCACACGCGCGACGCGGACGCCGACACGCTCGCGATCCTCAAGGAGGAGCACGCGAAGGGCGCGTTCCCGGCGCTTCTTCATTGCTACACGGGCGGGCCCGAGCTCGCGCTGAGCGCGGTCGATCTCGGCCTCTACGTGTCGTTCACGGGCGTCGTGACGTTCAAGAAGTCGGATGCGCTGCGCGCGATCGCCGCCGAGGTGCCGCTCGACCGGCTCCTCGTCGAGACCGATGCGCCGTTCCTCGCGCCCGATCCCTTGCGCGGCAAGACGAACGAGCCCGCCTTCGTCGTGCACACGGCGGCCTCGCTCGCCAAGACGCGGGGCATCTCGCGCGCCGAGCTCACGCGGGCGACGACGGAGAATTTTTTCCGGCTCTTCACCAAGGCGCGGCGCCCGGCGTCCCAAGACTCCGGTTCCAAGGATCATGCCGCCGCATGAGCCTACGCGTCACGATCCTCGGCTGCGGCTCCTCGGGCGGCGTGCCGCGGATCGGAAGTCTATGGGGCAAATGCGATCCAACGAACCCGAAGAACCGCCGCCGCCGCTGCTCGCTCCTCGTCGAGCGCATCGGCAAGCGCGGGCGAACCACGCTGCTCGTCGACACGTCGCCGGACCTGCGCGAGCAGCTGCTCTCGGTGCGTGCCGATGCGCTCGATGCCGTCCTCTACACCCACGACCACGCCGACCACACCCACGGCATCGACGACTTGAGAATGGTCGCCTACGCCATGAAACGGCGCCTCGACTGCTATTTCGATGCCCCGGGGCGCGCGAGCATCGTCTCGCGCTTCGCCTATTGCTTCGATACGCCGCCAGGATCGGCCTATCCGCCGATCTTGGCGGCGAGGGATTTGACGCCGGGGACGCCGCTCACCCTCGAGGGCGGCGGGGGCGCGATCGAGGCCCTGCCCATTCTGCAGGAGCACGGCGACATCACCTCGCTGGGGTTTCGCTTCGGGGGGCTCGCCTATTCGCCGGACCTGAGCGGCGTGCCGGCCGCCTCCATTCCCCTGCTCGAAGGCCTCGACGTCTGGATCGTCGACGCGTTGCGCCCGACACCGCATCCGAGCCACTTCAGCGTGAGCCAGGCCCTCGAGTGGATCGAACGGCTCGCGCCCAAGCGCGCGATCCTGACCCACATGACGGCCGAGCTCGACTACGAGGCCTTGCGGCGCGAGCTTCCGCCCCATGTCGAGCCCGCTTACGACGGCATGGTCATCGAGCTCTGATCACGCGTCGTTGCTGCTGGTGAGCTGGCGCTGGGACTGCGCCCAGTCGCGAAAGCTCACCACCTCGCCGTTGGCCGCGGACGAGGGCAGCGCAAGCTCGACCAGCATCTGCGCCACATCCTCGGGCGGCGGCAGCGTCTTGGGGTCCTCGCCCGGAAAGGCGCGGGCGCGCATCTGCGTGCGCATGGGGCCTGGATTGACGATCGACACGCGCAGCCCCGTCGTCTCTGACTCGGCGGCGTAGGTCCGCGCCAGCGCCTCGAGCCCCGCTTTCGAGGCCGCATAGGGTCCCCAATAGGCCTTGTCTCCGGAGGCGGCGTTCGAGCTCACGAAGATCGCGCGTCCCGCGTCCGACAATTTCAACAGGGGATCGAGCGTGCGGATGAGACGCCAGTTGGCGTTGAGGTTCACGTCGATTGCAGCATTCCAGGCGTCGGCCGTGACGTGAGGCAGCGGCGACAGCGCTCCGAGAACGCCGGCAGTCGCGACCAGGACGTCGAGCTTGCCCCAGCGCTGGTAGATGGTCGGGCCGAGTTGATCGATGCGATCGCCTTGGCGGAGGTCGAGGCGCAGGATCGTCGCCTTGCCGCCCATCGCGCGGACCTCGTCGTCCACCTCCTCGAGCGCACCGTTGGTGCGCGCGCTTATGATGACGTGGGCCCCCTCGCGGGCGAGCGCGAGCGCAGTCGCGCGGCCCAGGCCGCGCGAGGCTCCGGTGACGAGGGCGAGGCGGCCCGTCAGGCGCATCTCACGGGACATGGGAGGCCTTCTCAGTGCCGGCTGCACGATGGCGTGCGCCATCCCCACCTAGCGCTTCCGGCCTTATTGGCGCAACCCCCGGCTGGGGCCTTGGTTTCCGGACGGAAGAGGACGAAAGACCATACAACACGGGGTGCAGGCAGACGCTAGCCGACCTCGGCCAGGAGGGAGAGCTGGCGCGCTCCGGCCTGCCCGTTCTGGTCGGTGAGGTTGGTCGGATACTCGCCGGTGAAGCAATGGTCGGTGAACTGCGGGCTCCTGGCGTCGCGGGCGTCGAAGCCCACGGCGCGGTAGATGCCGTCCACCGACAGGAAGGCGAGGCTCTTGGCGCCCATGAACTCGCGCATGCCCTCGAGGTCGAGGTTGGCGGCGAGCAGGTCGACTTTGCGCGGCGTGTCGATGCCGTAATAGTCCGAGTGCGTGATGGGCGGCGAGGAGACCCTCAAGTGCACCTCGCGGGCCCCCGCATCGTACATGAGCTGTACGATCTTCTTGGACGTCGTGCCGCGCACGACGCTGTCGTCGATGAGGACAATTCTCTTGCCGCGGATGACGCCGGCATTCGCCGAGTGCTTGAGCTTGACGCCGAGCTGGCGGATTCGCTGCTCGGGCTCGATGAAGGTGCGCCCGACGTAGTGATTGCGGATGATGCCGAGCTCGAACGGCAGGCCCGATTGGCGTGCGTATCCGATGGCGGCGGGAACGCCCGAGTCGGGGATCGGCACGATGACGTCGGCGTCGGTGGGCGCCTCGCGCGCGAGCTCGACGCCCATTTGCTTTCTGATGTCGTAGACCGAGCGGCCGCCGATGATGCTGTCGGGGCGCGCGAAGTAGATGTACTCGAAGATGCAGGGCCGGGCGGGGCGGCGCGGAAATGGGCGATGGCTCTCTAGGCCGGCTTCCGTGATGACGACGACCTCGCCGTTCTCCACTTCGCGCAGGAACTCCGCGCCGACGATGTCGAGAGCGCAGGTCTCCGACGCCAGCACGTAAGCGTTGCCGAGGCGGCCGATGACGAGGGGGCGGATGCCGATCGGGTCGCGGGCGCCGATCAGCATGTCGTTGGTGACGCAGACGAGGGCCCAGGCGCCCTCGATCTGGCGCAGCGACTCGACGAAGCGCTCGATCACGCGCCGTTTCTTCGAGCGCGATAGGAGATGAAGGATGACCTCGGTGTCGGAGGTCGACGGGAAGATGGCGCCCGACGATATGAGCTCCTGGCGGAGCGTCAGCGCATTGGTGAGGTTGCCGTTGTGGGCGACCGCGAAGCCGCCGGAATCGATGTCGGCGTAGAGGGGCTGGACGTTCTTGAGGGCGGGTTCGCCCGTCGTCGAGTAGCGGTTGTGGCCGACGGCGATCGAGCCCGCGAGCCGGCGGATGACGGCCGCCTCGTTAAAGTTATCGCCGACGAGCCCGAGGCGGCGCTCGGAGTGGAACTGCTTGCCGTCGTAGGTGACGATGCCGGCCGCTTCCTGGCCTCGGTGCTGAAGCGCGTGGAGCCCGAGCGCCGTGATCGCCGCCGCATCGGGGTGCCCAAAAACACCGAAGACCCCGCATTCCTCGCGGAGCCTATCGTCGCCTAGCCGCGAAAGCCCGAAATCCCGGTGCCTCGCGTCGCTTTTCGTCTCGTGCGCCATGGGTGCCTCCCGCTCAAAGCAACCGCCGCCCGATTACACCTAGCCAGAGATCGCGCGCCGGGCGTCCAGAGGGAAAAGACGCCAAGCCGCGAGCCGCGTGACAGATATATGATAATCTCGCGTCTGTTAAAGGTTTTCTGAGCACGATGCTCAAGCAATCGACAGATCATTGCGCCGGGACGGCGTCCGACGGGGGTGCCTCGCCGCCCGCCGGCGCCTCGGGGGGCGCGGCTGCACCGCCCAGCGCCGTGGAGGGCAGGTGCGTCTCGAGCGTCGCGCGGAGCCAATCCCCAGTTCCCTTGATGTAGGGCAGGGACTTGGCGTCCCGGACCCAGGCGAGGTGGTCCTTCTGCTCGGGAATGAACGATTCGTAGAACATGTAGGGAATGACGATCAGGAGGAACCCGCGCACGATGCCGAAGGCAAAGCCCAGGATGCGGTCGATCATGCCGACCCGGCTGTCGAGGATGGCATCCGAGATCCTGGCCGTGATGAGGTGCACGACGATGAGGACGATGAGGAAGATCACGGCCCCGATGGCGATCTGGGCGATGGCGACCTGGGTCCCCATCTGCTGCGCCATGTCCTCGGCCACGTTTTTGTAGTTGAGGACGAAATAGAGAGTCGCGCCGGCGGCGACGATCCACGACAGGATCGACATCAGCTCGCGCGTGAGCCCCCGGTACATGGCGAGCAGGCCCGAGATGAAGGCGACCGCGATAAGCGCTGCATCGAGATAGGTGAGCGGCCCGATCATGGTCGAGGCTCCTCCGTTGGCAGGCGGTCCATAGGTCGAGAGACTTTCCCCGACCGTTCAGTCGCATGGCCGCAGCCCGTCCGCAAGCTCCTTGAGATGGCTGATGCGCGTGAGTGCGAGCCGCCCGCCATCGCTGCCGATCTCGCCCGCAGAAGGGATGACCGCCTGATCGAAGCCGAGCTTTTTTGCCTCTTTGAGGCGAAGGGCCATGTAGGGGCAGGCGCGGACCGCGCCCGAGAGTGAAATCTCGCCGAAATAGAGACGCTTAGCGGGGAGCGTCACGTTGAAGCTCGAGGCGATGAGGGCGGCGGCCGCGGCAAGATCGGCGGCGGGCTCGGCAATCCGGAGGCCGCCCGCCACGTTGAGGTAAACGTCATGATGACCAAAAGTGATGCCGCAGCGAGCTTCGAGCACCGCGATCAGCATGGCGAGGCGGTTGCCGTCCCAGCCGACGACCGCGCGGCGCGGGACGCCGAGCCCCGAGGGAGCAACGAGCGCCTGGATCTCGACCAGGATCGGGCGCGTCCCCTCCATGCCGGCGAAGACGGCGGTGCCGGGCGCGGAAGCGTCGCGGTCGCCGAGGAAAAGCGCGGACGGGTTCTCTACCTCCTTCAGCCCATCGCCCGCCATCTCGAACACGCCGATCTCGTCGGTGGCGCCGAACCGGTTCTTGGCCGCGCGCAGAATGCGGAAGGCGTGCCCGCGGTCGCCCTCGAAGGAGAGCACGGTGTCGACCATGTGCTCGATGACCTTGGGGCCGGCGATCTGCCCGTCCTTGGTGACGTGGCCGACGAGGAGGAGGGCACTTGCGTTTTGCTTCGCGTAGCGCACGAGGGCCTGCGTGGCCGCCCTAACCTGGCTCACCGTGCCGGGCGCCGCCTCGAGCGCGTCCGACCACAGGGTCTGGATGGAATCGACGACGACGAGATCCGAGGGTTTCGCCTCGCCGAGGGTGGCGAGAATGTTGGCAAGGTTGGTCTCGGCGGCGAGAGCGACGGGGGCGTCCGCGAGCCCGAGGCGGCTCGCGCGCAGGCGCACCTGCGCTGCAGCTTCCTCGCCCGTGAAGTAGACGGCGCGCCGCCCGGCGCGGGCGAGCGTGCCCGCGAGCTGAAGGAGGAGCGTCGATTTGCCGATGCCGGGCTCGCCCGCGATCAGGAGCACCGACCCCGGCACGATGCCTCCGCCCGTGACGCGGTCGAGCTCGCCGCTCCCGGTCGAGAAGCGCCGGGCCTCGGTCGCCGCCTGCGTCAGGCCTTCGAGCGCGGTTGCGCGTCCGCGCTTGGCCCCGGCGAGCCCCGAGCCGGGGGGCGGGGCGGCGTCCGTCTCCTCGGCGATGGTGTTCCACTCGCCACAGGCTGCGCACTTCCCCGACCAGCGCGGGGCGACCGCGCCGCAGCTCTGGCAAACGAAACTCGACTTCTGGGCCTTGGCCATGCTTTCCCGTCTCAAAGCCTCACATACTCACTGCCCCTCTCCCCGCGTGCGGGGAGAGGGGAATTCTATCGTCCGCTCAAATACACACGGTGGAAGCGGCGGCCGAGGCGGGTCAGGACCTCGTAGCCGATGGTGCCGGCGGCCGCGCCCATGGCTTCGATCGTGAGGCCGGGGCTGATCAGGTCGACGAAATCGCCGCGGGCGAGCCGCGCTTCCGCATCCGTGACATCGACGGTGATGAGATCCATCGACACCCGCCCGACGATTGGGGCGGTGATCGCGCCGATGCCGACCGAGCCGCGAAGGCCCCCGTTGCTGAGGGAGCGCGCGACGCCGTCGGCATAGCCCGCCGCCACGATCGCGATGCGCGACGGCCTTTCCGCGCGCCAGGTGGCCGAATAGCCGACCGTCTCTCCGGCGGCGACCTCGCGCAACTGCAAGATGCGCGCCTTGACCGCGACCGCAGGCTTGACCGGCGCCGGCCCGCCGCGAAACGCCTGGCCGCCGTAGAGGCCGTAGCCGGGACGCACGAGATCGAAGTGAAAGCGCGGCCCCAGCATCAGGCCATCGGAGGCGGCAAGGCTCGCCGGGGCTTGCGGCAGCAACCTGCGCAAGCGCTCGAAGGCCGCGAGCTGCACCTCGTTCTTGGCGTCGTCGGGATCGTCGGCGCACGCGAGATGGCTCATGACGAGGCGAACGTCGAGCGCGTCGAGCAGCGCACGATCGGCCGCAAGTACCGCAACCTCGCGCTCGGAGAGCCCGAGCCGGTTGAGACCGGAATCGACGTGCAGCGCCGCGGGCAGCCGCTCGTCTCGCCGCCTGGCAAGCTCGGCCCATTCGCGGATCTCGTCGAGACTGGAGAGCCCGGGGATTGCGCGAGCCGAGAGCAGCGCTTCGCCCGAATCCGGCAGCAGGCCATCGAGCGCGAAGATCGTCGATTGGGGCGCGAGCCGGCGGGCAGCAGCGGCCTCATCCGCCGTAGCGATGAAGAACGTGCGGCAGCCCGCGGCGGCGAGCGAGGGGATCACGCGCTCGGCGCCGAGGCCGTACGCGTCCGCCTTGACGACGGCGCCGCATTCGGCCGGGGCGACAAGTCGGGACAGCGCTCGCCAGTTCGCGCCGACCTGCCCGAGGTCGATCGTGATTACGCCGGTCGCGCTAGCCGGGATCAATTGGCTCGTCATGCTTGTGTGGCGCTAACCCCAGGGTGTGGCGATCCAGGGGCATTGTCTCGCCTTTCCCTTTGAGTAGACGCCATGAGGCCATGAGTTACGGCGGCCCGAGATGATCACTCGTAGCGCTCGGGTAGCTGGTAGTCGCGGGCGAGATTGCCGAAGCGCGTGAACTGCGCCTCGAACGAAAGCCCGACCGTGCCCGTCGGCCCGTGCCGCTGCTTGCCGATGATGATCTCGGCGCGGCCGTGGACCGCCGTCATCTCCTGCTGCCATTTGAGCATCTCTTCGACGTTCGTTTCCGAGGGCTTGCGGCGCTCGACGTAATATTCCTCCCTGAAGACGAACATGACAACATCGGCGTCCTGCTCGATCGAGCCCGATTCACGCAGGTCCGAGAGCTGGGGCCGCTTGTCGTCGCGCTGCTCGACCTGACGCGAGAGCTGGGAAAGCGCGATGATCGGCACGTTGAGCTCCTTGGCCAGCGCCTTGAGCCCCGTGGTGATCTCGGAAACCTCCTGGACGCGCCCTTCGGCGGCGCGCTTGTTGCCGGCCAGCAGCTGGAGATAGTCGACGACGAGAAGTCCAAGCCCCTTCTGCCGCTTGAGCTTCCTTGCACGCGCGGCGAGCTGGGCCACCGAGAGCCCGCCGGTCTGGTCGATATAGAGGGGAATGCGGCTCATCTCCTGCGACACGGCGACGAGCTTCCCAAACTCGCGCTCGTCGATCATGCCGCGGCGGATCTTCTCGGAGGCGATCTCTGCCTGCTCGGAGAGAATGCGGGTTGCAAGCTGCTCGGCCGACATCTCGAGCGAGAAGAAGCCGACGATGGCGCCGTCGATGGCCTTCTCGCTGCCGTCGGGCTGCTTTTCCGATTTGAAGGCGCGGGCGATGTTGTAGGCGATGTTGGTCGCGAGCGCCGTCTTGCCCATCGACGGGCGCCCGGCGAGGATGACGAGGTCGGAGGGCTGCAGTCCGCCCATCTTGCCGTCGAGATCGGTGAGGCCCGTCGCGAGCCCCGAGAGGTGGCCCTCGCGCTGGTAGGCGTTGTTGGCCATCTCGATGGCGTGGGTCAGCGCGGTCGCAAACCCCATGAAGCCCTGGCCGTACTTGCCGCGCTCGGCGAGATCGTAGAGACGCGTCTCGGCCTCCTCGATCTGCGTCTCGGGCGGAAAATCGATCGGCGCGTCGAAGGCGGCGTTGACCATGTCCTCGCCGATGCCGATGAGCTGGCGGCGGATCGAGAGGTCGTAGACGGTACGCCCATAGTCCTCGGCGTTGATGATGGTGGTCGCGCTGGCGGCAAGGCGGCCGAGGTACTGGGGCACGGTGAGGCTGGTGTCGATGGGCGGGGCCGCGTCGAAAAAGGTCTTGAGCGTGATGGGCGTCGCCTGCTTGCCGGCGCCGATCATCTTCGCGGCCGTGTCGTAGATTTCGGCGTGGAGCGGGTCGAAGAAGTGGTGCGGCTCGAGGAACGAGGAGACGCGGTCGAGCGCCTCGTTGTTGACGAGGATCGCGCCGAGCAACGCCTGCTCGGCCTCGATGTTGTGGGGGGCCTCGCGAAAGCCTTTGAGCTCGGCGGGCGCAAGGGCGGCCGTGCGCGCGTCTGCGGGGAGGGTCGAGATCTGTGCCATGGCCGGGACGCTAGACGGATTCGCGCCCTGGGCCAGGCAGACCTCTACAAGTCAAGGGCACTCGTCCCCGTTACGCACAAGGGCACCCTTATTCGCTTCCCTGCGGCCGAATCAGTGGACGGCCGGATGAGCCCCACTATTCGCCGGCGATGCGCGGGCGCTCGAGCGGACCGCCTTCGCGCACGGCGAGCCAGCGCTCGGCCTCGAGCATGTAGTCGCGCGTCAGCGGCAGCGCGTCGACGCGCTTGGCGAGCTGGATCTGATAGACGACGAGGCCCTGATAGCGGAAGGCAGCCTCGGAGCCCGCGAGGTAGAACTCCCACATGCGGCAGAACTCCTCCCCCGCAATCCCCGCCGCGCGCGTCCAATTTTCCCGGAACCGCATGCGCCAGGCGCGCAACGTCTCGGCGTAGTGGAGGCGCAGGACCTCTACATCGGTTACGAGCAGCCCGGAGGTCTCGATGACGGAGACGATCTCGCTCAAGGCCGGAATGTAGCCGCCCGGGAAGATGTACTTGGCGATAAAGGGGTTGGTGGAGGTCGGCGCATCCGAGCGGCCGATGGTGTGGATCAAGGCGACGCCGTCGTCGGTGAGCCGGTCCGAGATCGTGCGGAAGAATTTCCGGTAGTGAGGCAGACCGACGTGCTCGAACATGCCGACCGAGACGATGCGCTCGAAATGCCCGTCGATCTCGCGGTAGTCGGCGAGGCGGAAGCGGACGGAATTGCTGAGGCCGAGCTTGGAGGCGCGCGTGCGCGACACCTTGACCTGCTGCTCGGAAAGCGTGATCCCGACCACGTCCGAGGAGGCCACCTTCGCAAGATAAGTCGCAAGCCCGCCCCATCCGCAGCCGATGTCGAGAATGCGCAGGCCGGGCTCGAGAGCGAGCTTGGCCGCGATATGGCGCTTCTTGGCGAGTTGGGCCTGGGCGAGGTCCGCCCCGCGCGTGAAGTAGGCGCAGGAGTATTGCAGGTCGGGATCGAGGAAGAGCTCGTAAATGCGCGGATCGATGTCGTAATGGGTGGCCGCGTTGTGACGTGCGCGCCAGGGCGGATTGAACTGCATCGCAAGCCGGGTTGCGCGCCGGACTGCCGCGAACGCCCGGCTCCATGCCGGGAAGGGGATACGCGACCAGTTCTCCATCACGAGCGCGATGAAGTCATAGACGGTGCCCGCCTCGACGGTGAGGCGGCCGCTCATATACCCTTCGCCGGCGGCGAGCTCGGGGTCGAGGACGACGGCGCGCTCAAGCCTCCGGTCGGCAAGGCGTACGCGCACGGGCTGGCCCGACCCGTCGCCGAAGCGGTGCCGCTCGCCGGCGCTGTCGACGAATGTGAGGTCACCCTTCTGGACGACTCTGCTCAAGAGCAGCGTTAGGGGCCTGAACATGACGCAATCCGACCCGGACCCGCCCCCTCAGCGCCGTCCGGGATACTCCTGGTGCTCCATCCTCCGTTGACATAGGAACTATGCCGAAGTCGCGCCAGCTTTGCCATTGCCAATGGTCAAAATGGCGCGCAGAGCCCCGGCAACCCGGGACCCGGCCTCAAGCTTAATCCTTTGCCGCCTCGGCCTCCTCTTCCTCTGCCTTCGGCGCGGCCCCCTCCTCGAACACCTCGTCGGGGTTGAAGGTTGCAATCTCGAGCTGCTCGGCCTTGACGACGGTCACATCCTCGCCGCGGGCCTGCTTCTCCGCCTCGTCCCCCGACCGCGCCACGTTGAGGGTCACCGGCACGACGACCTCGGGGTGGAGGGCAATCCTCGTCTCGTGGAGCCCGAGCGTTTTGATCGGCTTGTCCATCACCACCTGGCGGCGGTCGATGGTGAAGCCGCCGGCAGTCACGACCTCCGATATGTCGCGCGTCGACACCGAGCCGTAGAGCTGGCCCGTGTCGCCCGCCGAGCGGATGGCGACGAACGTCTTGCCGGCAAGCTTTCCTGCCACCGCTTCGGCTTCCTTCTTGAGCTCGAGGTTGTTCGCCTCGAGCTGCGAGCGCTGGCTCTCGAACTTCGCGCGGTTCTCCGTCGTCGCCCGGAGCGCCTTTTTCTGGGGCAGGAGATAGTTGCGGGCAAACCCGTCCTTCACATTGACGACGTCGCCCATCTGGCCGAGGCGGCCGATGCGCTGCAATAGGATGACCTGCATGTGATGCTCCTTGGCATAAAGTCGAGTTTCGGGATCAGGTTGGCGGCAGGCTCGGCGGCGGATAGCGCTGGCGCAGCGTCAGGAGCGTGTCCGAGAGCCCCAGGACAGCTATCACGACAGCGATCCACACGTTGATGAAGAGAAGCGCGGCATAGAGGGCCCAGAGCGCGAACGGCCGCCAGGGGAAGCCGCGCGTCGTGTAGTGGATGATGGCGAGCCCGAGGAGCAGGTAGGCGAGGAAGAAGGCGCCCGCAAATCCGCTCGCGGCGAGCCCGAGGTAGCCGCCGGCCAGCGACGTAATGAGCGCGCCCGCAAGGACGAAGCTCGTGCCGCGCGGATACTCGATCGCGGCAAGGTCCGGCCAGGGGCGCTTGAGCTGACCCGAGGCGAGGGTGACGCGCCCGCCGAGCCAAAGATTGAACAGCAGGCTCGACATCCAGGATATCGCGGTGGCCGCGGGGAGCAGAGAGAGCGTGATGTCGGTGAGCGACTGCATCTCGCTCGCGTCGAGGGCCGGCCCGCCGGGCGTCTTGGGCATCGCCTCCTCGACCGCCTTCTCGAGGAACTCGCCGAGCGTCTTGCGGATCTCCTCGATGTCGCCGCCGATGAGCGCGACCGAGGCAAGCGCAAGGAGGCCCGCTAGCAGCGCCGCCCAGATCACGAGCCGCCCCGGCGGATACCACTCGAGGCGCGGGGCTTGCGGGGCGCTCTCCGGAGCCGCGCGGCTGAGACCGGCAAGGTAGACGAGGAGAACGACGGGCACGACCTGGCCGAGTGCGAAGGGGAGCGATGCGTAGGGCCCGGCGATGAGCGTGATGAGCGCAGCGCCGGCGCACCCGGCGAGCGCGGCCGCCCTCCACTCCCAGCCGAGGCCGGCGAGTACGATCGGGAGCGGCGTCAGAAAGAACAAAATGAACCGCATGAGGAGCGGACCCGTCGTCGCCGAGAGAAAGACGACGGCGGCGACGAGCCCCAATGCGAGGCCGGCAAGAAAAGGGTTCTTCGTCATCGAGCTGTCCCGCGCTTCGGCGGTTAGGGAGGCTGGCGCAGCAGCCGTCCCAACCTCATCTCACAACTTTACTTCAGCACATACGGCAGAAGCCCGAGAAAGCGCGCGCGCTTGATGGCGCGGGCGAGCTCGCGCTGCTTCTTGGCCGAGACGGCCGTGATGCGGCTCGGCACGATCTTGCCCCGCTCGGAGATGTAGCGTCCGAGGAGGCGCACGTCCTTGAAGTCGATCTTCGGCGCGTGCTCGCCGGAGAAGGGGCAGGTCTTGCGGCGCCGATGGAAGGGACGGCGCGTGGCGAGCTGTTGAATTTCCGCCATCGATCAACCCTCCTGCTCGTTGCCGCCGGTGGCGGGTTTCGCCTCGCGCGGGGGCCTGGGAGCGCGGGGTGGCCGGCCGGCGCTCTCCCCGCCGCCTTCGCGGGGTGGGCGACTCTCCCCGCCGCCTTCGCGGGGTGGGCGACTCTCCCCGCCGCCTTCGCGCGGGGGGCCTCCTTCGCGGGGAGGCCGCGCCCGGAACGTCGATCCGCCCTCGCGCTCGGGGCGGCCCTCGCCGCCCTCGCGGTCGCCGCGGAAGCCCCCGCGATCGCCGCCGCGGAACCCGCCGCGATCGCCGCCCCGGAACCCGCCGCGATCGCCGCCGCGAAAGCCGCCACGATCGCCGCGCTCGGGACGATCGCCGCGCTCGTCGCGGTCGGACTTGCGCATCATGACGGAGGGCTCGGCCTCGAGCTCCTCGACGCGAACCGTGATGAAGCGAATGATGTCGGTCGAGATGCCCATGCGCCGCTCCATCTCGGCCACGGCGGCAGGTGGAGCATCGATGTTGAGGAGGGAGTAGTGGGCCTTGCGGCTCTTCTTGATCTTGAAGGCGAGGCCTTTCAGCCCCCAGTACTCGTTCTTGGTGACCTTGCCGCCGCCTTCGGCGATGACGTCGGAGAATTCCTTGGTCAGCGCCTCGACCTGTTGCGTCGAGACGTCCTGGCGCGCCAGGAAGACATGCTCGTAAAGAGGCATGGACGGGCCCTTTTCGTGTCGCTGTTGCCGCGCGATTCGTCGCGGGTCCTCCTCCGGCGCCAAGCCCCCATGAGCCCGCGAAAGGCCCAACAGGTACCCAAAGAGCGAAGACACCGGGGAGCGGGTGAAGCCTTGCGGGCTTCAGCCTGCCGCGGCCAATTTCACTTGGGGCGGCCCCCGTTCAGCCTTCGACCGGAGCGGGTGACGGGCGCTTTATACGGCAAATCCGCGCCCGAGCAAGTTCAAAAGCTCAGAAAACGCAACCGATAACGTTGCCTGGGCAGATATGGCGCGCCAAGAATGGGATGCGGCAAAAATGGCTGAAGACTCTACGTCAACCTGACTGGCATGCTATCGTAAGTTCATGACTGATATCGTGGACACCCCGGCCAGCGTCATGCCCTCGGCAACCCCGACCGAAGCGGACCTTGCAGCTTGGCAAGCTCTCTCGCGCGACGAGCAGCTGCGCCGTCTGCGTGCTTCCCTCTCGCAGCCCGATTGCGCGACCGTCAGCTCCCGAGCCATGAGTGAAATTCTCAGCTGTGCCCAGGCGGCGGCCAAGCAGCGTAATGGCTGAATACCGCCTCTCGCTGCGCGCCGAATCCGACCTCCTTGCCATCTACGCCTTTACGGAAGCTAAGTTCGGCCAATACCAGGCCGACGCCTACCACGCAGGCTTCGAGCGGACGTTCGGCTTACTTGCCGATTTCCCTCGTATCGGCACACCGTCCTATGACCTTGTTGCGGGCTATCGCCGCTTTCGCTTCCAGTCACACTATGTGTTCTACACCGAAGAAGCCGAGCACGTTCTCATTCGCGCACTCATTCACGTCGGTATGAACCTGCGGCCGGACTTGTTCGAGTGAGGGCTCGTTTGAGACGCGATTTTTGGGCCAGATCGGTGCGCCAGCGCCGCAATCCCCGCGCTGTGGGTTGCCAAGGAAGGTTAAAGCGGGCGCGTCCCGCCTAGACGGCGGTCCCACCGCCGCCCCTCAAGGCAAGCCAGCCATGGCCGATGAGGCCGGCACCCCAGCCGAGGAGGACCCAATGGACCCAATAGGGCTCGGCGGTCCACCAGTCGAGGCCCGCAAGCAGGATCATCACGGCGGCGAACACCATTGCGTGGATGCGGAACCCGGGGTTGCTGAACACCCTCTCGAGTGTGGATTTGGTCGGAACGTCCTTGCCCGGAACTACCATGAGTTTCTCCGATCGCGTCGACTGGTCGAGGCCTTTGGGGCCGAATGCAGCAGCTCAGTCTAGCACGGGTTGCGCCCTGTCGTGTGACGCCGGGACTTGACAATACCCGAGGTCCCGTGCCGTAAGCGCCGAGGCCTCCCCCGAGAGGCGGAGAACCCCGAGACACGCTCCCGACATGGCCATCGCATTCGTCTTCCCCGGACAGGGCAGCCAGGAGGTTGGGATGGGGCGCGAGCTTGCCGCCCAATTCGCCCCCGCCCGCGAGGTGTTCGAGGAGGTCGACGCAGCCCTCTCTCAGAACCTCTCGGAGATCATGTGGGAGGGGCCCAAGGAGACGCTGACGCTCACCGAGAACGCCCAGCCCGCTCTGATGGCGGTGTCGATGGCTGTGATGCGCGTGCTCGAGCGCGAGAAGGGCTTCTCGCTCAAGGACAAGGTGCGCTTCGTCGCTGGCCACTCGCTCGGCGAGTATTCGGCGCTTGCCGCCGCCGGCGCCTTGAGCCTCGCCGACACCGCGCGGCTCTTGAAGACGCGCGGGCGGGCGATGCAGGCCGCGGTGCCGGTTGGGCAGGGAGCGATGACCGCGCTCCTCGGCGTTGGGCTCGACGTGGGCCGAAAGGTCGCAGAGGCGGCAGCGCAGGGCGAGGTGTGCGAGGTTGCCAACGATAACGAGCCGACGCAGGTCGTGCTGTCGGGCGCCAAGTCGGCGATCGACCGCGTCGCCGAGGTGGGCAAGGCACTCGGCGTGCGGCGCACAATCCCGCTCCCCGTTTCCGCGCCCTTCCACTGCAGCCTCATGCAGCCCGCGGCCGACGCCATGCGGGACGCCCTCGCGGCGGTCGACGTGCGCGCGCCCGCGGTGCCGGTCGTCGCCAACGTCTTGGCCGCCCCTATAACCGATCCCGCGGAAATCAGGGCGCGGCTCGTGGAGCAGGTGACGGGCACCGTGCGCTGGCGCGAGAGTGTCACGTACATGACAGCCAACGGGATCACCGACGTCTACGAGATCGGCGCCGGCAAGGTGCTGGCTGGTCTCGTCAAGCGCATCGAGAAAAGTCTGAACGCGACGAGCCTCGGCACGCCGGCCGACATCGAGGCGGCGTGGCCGGCCCTCGCAACGTGAGAGGTGTCTATGTTTGAGCTCACTGGAAAGACCGCTCTCGTCACGGGGACGACGGGCGGCATTGGTGCCGGCATCGCGCGCGCCTTCCACAAGGCGGGGGCCAAGGTCGCCATCTCGGGCCGCCAGCTCGCCAAGCTCGAGGTGCTGGCTTCCGAGCTCGGCGACCGGGTCGAGATCCTGCCCTGCGACCTCGGCGACAAGCAGGCGGTGGCCAAGCTCATCGACGAGGCGGTCGCTAAGCTCGGCCGGCTCGACATCCTGGTCAACAACGCCGGCCTCACCAGAGACAATCTCTTCATGGTGATGAAGGACGAGCAGTGGGACGAGGTGATCGCCGTGAACCTCACCTCGACCTTCATGCTGATGCGGGCCGCGACGCGCCACATGCTGCGCTCGAAGACGGGCTACGGGCGCATCGTCAACATCTCCTCGATCTCCGGCGTCGTCGGCAATCCCGGCCAGGGCAACTATGCCGCCTCGAAGGCCGGCATGATCGGCATGTCCAAATCGCTCGCGCGCGAGGTCGCCAACCGCGGCATCACCGTGAATTGCATCTCGCCCGGCTTCATCAAGACGGCCATGACGGACGCATTGAACGAGAAGCAGGTGGCTGAAATCTCACAGCACATTCCGGCCCAGCGCTTCGGCACGCCCGAGGACATCGCTTTCGGCGCCCTCTACCTCGCCAGCGTCGAGGCGGGCTACGTCACCGGCCAGACGCTCCACATCAACGGGGGCATGGCGATGGTGTAACGCTTTGGCTGGCCAAGCCCTTCCCGCTGGCCTATGCCAGCTCGAGGGCCAGGGATCCAGGTCCGGCCGCACGCTGGCCAACTCCTGGGAGATATGTTAACGAGCCTCGTTTTTTTGCTGCGAAAGCAGCGGAAAAGCCCTAACCATCGAGACCCAGGCGTCTCGTGCGTCTCTGAGCGGCATGAGCCAAGGACCTTCAAAGGGTTGAGCGCGACGCCGCAGAGGAACTTCGGGCACGAGGGTGTAGGTTAGACAGAAGACAAGAGAGACAATTGGGACGCGAGGGAAGACGATGAGCGATGTCGCAGAGCGCGTGAAGAAGATCGTCGTAGAGCATCTGGGCGTCGAGGCCGACAAGGTCACCGAGAACGCGAGCTTCATCGACGACCTCGGTGCCGACAGTCTCGACACAGTCGAGCTCGTGATGGCTTTCGAGGAGGAGTTCGGTTGCGAAATCCCCGACGATGCCGCCGAGCATATCCTGACGGTGGGCGACGCCGTGAAGTTTCTCGAGAAGAATGCGAGCGCGGCCTGAGACCGTGCCCCGGCCTGCTGAGCGCCACCTGCGCCGAACGCTTGCGGGGGCGGGCGGCTCCTCCGTTCGCATGCGCGGCCGGGCGCAAGTCGAAGCCTTCGGGCACCGCGCCACGGGTTTTTGCGCTTCAAGACGTCGGTTGAGGGTCTGCCAGGCACGGACTTGAGAAGCATGCGCCGCGTCGTCATCACTGGACTTGGGCTCGTGACGCCGGTCGGCGTCGGAGTCGACGCGGCCTGGTCCAATCTGATCTCGGGCAAGAGCGGAGCACGCCGCGTCGAGGAGTTCGACGTCTCCGACATCACCTGCCAGATCGCCTGCTTCGTCCCGCGCGGCGACAAGTCCGACGGCAAGTTCAATCCCGACGACTGGATGGAGCCCAAGGAGCAGCGCAAGGTCGACGATTTCATCATCTATGCGGTCGCGGCGGCCGACCAGGCCCTCGATGACGCGGGATTCGCGGCCAAATCGGCCGAGCAGCAGGAGCGCTCGGGCGTTCTCATCGGCTCGGGCATCGGCGGCCTCTCGGGCATTGCCGATACCTCGCTCCTGCTCAAGGAGAAGGGTCCGCGGCGCGTTTCTCCCTTCTTCATCCCGGGACGCCTCATCAATCTCGCCTCGGGCTACGTCTCAATCAAGCACCAGCTCAAAGGCCCGAACCACGCGGTCGTCACCGCCTGCTCGACGGGCTCGCACGCGATCGGCGATGCCGCACGCCTCATTGCGCTGGGCGATGCGGACGTGATGGTCGCGGGCGGGACGGAGAGCCCGCTCTGCCGCATTGCGCTCGCGGGCTTCGCCGCCTGCCGCGCGCTCTCGACCGGCTTCAACGACCGCCCGGCTGAGGCCTCCCGCCCCTACGACAAGGATCGCGACGGCTTCGTGATGGGCGAGGGGGCCGGCATCGTCGTGCTCGAGGAGTTCGAGCATGCGAAGGCGCGGGGCGCCAGGATCTATGCCGAGGTCATTGGCTATGGGCTGTCGGGGGACGCCTATCACATCACGGCGCCGTCCGAGTCGGGCGACGGTGCCTTCCGCTGCATGCGCGCGGCGCTCAAGCGGGCCGGGATCGAGCCGAGCGACATCGACTACGTCAACGCGCACGGCACGTCGACGCCGATGGGCGACGAGATCGAGCTCGGTGCAGTCGAGCGCCTGTTCGGCAACGCCGCCGGCAAGCTCGCCATGTCGTCGACGAAATCGGCGGTCGGGCACTTGCTCGGTGCGGCCGGTGCCGTCGAGGCGATCTTCTCCGTGCTCGCGATCCGCGACGGGATTGCGCCCCCGACGCTGAACCTCACCAACCCCTCGGTCGAGACGGCGATCGATCTCGTGCCGCTCAAGGCCAAGAAGCGCGAGATCAGGACGGTGTTGTCGAACTCGTTCGGATTCGGCGGGACCAATGCCTCTCTGCTGATGCGACGCGTCGCCTGAATTGGGCTAAGTTCCTGGGATCGCTGGCTCGGAGAGCCTGTCCGGCCTTTCGCCACAATTGCCGCGAAAGTCCGAGACGAGGGTCGCGCCGGCGACTCGCCGGAGCTCGGGCGAGGGTCCGGTCCGCGAAGCAAGACGGCAGGGATGGGAGCAGCGCTCGATGAGCACCTTCCGCAGGGACGATCTGCAGACGCTGTCTCCCCGCGACACCCTGCGCCCGCGCAGCCCGGCAGAGGCGCTCGAGCCGAGCCGCGCGCCGGCGCGCCCGCGCGGCGTCCGCGACCGGCGCTCGTCGCGGGCTATGTCCGGCGCCGTCAAGGTCGTGAGCGGCGTGCTGACGCTGATGCTCATTCTCATGGGCACGATGGGCGGGATCGCCGCGTATCTCTATCACGTCTACGAGCGCCCCGGCCCCCTCGAGGTCTCACGCGTCGTGACGATCCCCAAGGGCGAGGGCCGGATCGCGATAGCAGAGCGCCTCGAGCGCGAAGGGATCATCCAAAGCCGCTGGGTATTCGTCGCGAGCCATCTCATGCAGAGCTGGTATGGCGCCAAGAAGGGCGTCGATCTCAAGGCCGGCGAGTACGAGATCAAGAAGAACGCCAGCATGGCCGAGGTGCTGGCGGTCCTGTCGGAGGGCAAGTCCGTCCTCTACAAGCTGCCGATCCCCGAAGGGCTGACGAGCCAGCAGATCGTCGAGCGCATCAACGAAGAGCCGAGCCTCACCGGCACCGTGACGGCAGTTCCCCCGGAAGGGTCGCTGCTCGCCGACACCTACCGATTCTCGAAGGGCATGGATCGCGGCGAGCTTCTCCAGCGCATGCAGATCGAGCAGCAACGGCTCATCGAGAGCCTCTGGGAGCAGCGCCACGAGGGGCTGCCGATCAAGACCAAGGAGGAGGCCCTCATCCTCGCCTCGATCATCGAGAAGGAGACCGGCCGTCCCGACGAGCGCAACCGGGTCGCCGCCGTGTTCGTCAACCGCTTGAAGAAGGGCATGCGGCTGCAGTCCGACCCGACCATCATCTACGGCGTCGTCGGCGGCCAAGGCATTCTCGGTCGGCCGATCACGCGCTCCGACATCGACCAGAAGACCCCCTACAATACCTATCAGATCGATGGCCTCCCGCCGGGGCCGATCTGCAACCCGGGCCGCTACGCGATCGAGGCGGCTCTGAAGCCGGCCGATACCAACGACCTCTACTTCGTCGCCGACGGCACCGGCGGCCATACGTTCTCCGACACGTTGAAGGAGCACAACGAGGCGGTGGCGACCTGGCGCAAGGCGGAGAAGGAGATGCGCGCCAAGCAGGACCAGCAAGCCGGCGCGGCAGGCGACAAGGACGGCGACGCGATCCCCAATCCCCCGGCCGAGCAGCCGGCGGGTGCCGCAGCTGAGCCGGCGGCAAAGGGAGCGGTAACGCCGGTCGCCGCCCAGGCCTCCACGATCCCGCTCCCTGTGCGCAAGCCCAAGAAGTGAGCGCTGGGCTCTAACCTTATTTTGCTCGGCGACGGGGTCTAGGCGACGTGCGCACCTTGGCTCGGCGTCACGAAATCGTTAGATTGCGCTCTCTCGCCCCGAGAGGCGGCAACGGTCCCGAGGCCGGATCCGCAAACGTGCCAGCCCCGTGACGTCCCGCCGATGAGCATTCACAGCATGACAGGTTTTGCGCGCGCGGACGGGGCGCTCGGCGCGGCGAGCTGGCATTGGGAGGTGCGCAGCGTCAACAATCGCGGCCTCGATCTGCGCATTCGCCTCGCTCCGGGCTACGAGGCCCTCGAGCCCAAGGTGCGCGAGGGGATCGGCAAGCGCCTCACGCGCGGCAGCGTGACGGTGGGGCTCAGCGTTTCGCGCGAGGCGGCGCCCGCCGCCGTCCGCATCAACACGACGGCGCTCGACCAGGTGATCCGCGTCGCCGAGAGCCTGCGCGAGCGCCTCGGTGCCGAGCCCCTGCGCGTCGAGGGTCTGCTGGGGCTGAAGGGCGTGCTCGAGGTCGCCGAGGAGGCGGACGATCCCGCCACGGCCGGGCGCATGGCCGAGGCCATGACCGACAGCCTGATGCTCGCTCTCGACGGGATCGTCATCGCCCGCCATGACGAGGGGAGGCGGCTCGCGGCGCTGATTGCGGCCCAGGTCGAGGAGATCGCGCGGCTTACGGCGGCGATTGAAGCTTCCCCCGCGCGCACGCCGGCCGCGATCGAGGCGCGTTTGAGAGAGCAGGTCGGACGCCTCGTCGAAACCGGACAGGGCCTCGATCCCGCGCGGCTGCATCAGGAGGCGGTCCTCATCGCGACGCGCGCCGACGTAGAGGAGGAGTTGAAGCGCCTCGCCGGTCACGTCGAGTCGGCACGTGGGCTCCTGAGAGAGGGCGGCGCCATCGGCCGCAAGCTCGACTTTCTGGCCCAGGAGTTCAACCGCGAGGCCAATACGCTGACGTCGAAGGCGGGCGACGCCGAGATCGCGCGCCTGGGGCTCGCGCTCAAGGTCGTCGTCGATCAGATGCGCGAGCAGGTGCAGAATATCGAGTGAGATGGCGCCATGGGCGGGATGCGATGACCGGGGAAGGGCCAACGATCGAGCGGCGCGGGCTGATGCTCGTGCTCTCCTCGCCGTCCGGCGCGGGCAAAACTTCGCTCGCCAAGGCGCTGCTCGATGCCGACCCGGGCATCAAGCTTTCCGTCTCGGCGACGACGCGAAAGCCGCGCCCCGGCGAGGTCGATGGGCGCGACTACACCTTCATCAGCGAAGCTGAGTTCGAGCGCATGCAGAAGGAGGGCGAGCTGCTCGAGTGGGCGCAAGTTTTCGGCAATCTCTATGGGACGCCGCGCAAGGCCGTCGAGCAGGCGATGGCGGAAGGCCGTGACGTCCTGTTCGACATCGATTGGCAGGGGACGCAGCAGCTCGCCGAGAAGATGGCCGGCGACCTCGTGCGCGTCTTCGTTCTGCCGCCGTCGGGCGCGGTGCTCGAGGCGCGGCTGAGGTCGCGCGCGCAGGATTCGAACGAGGTCGTCGCCAGGCGCATGGCGCAGGCGGCGAACGAGATCAGCCATTGGGCCGAGTACGACTACGTGATCGTCAATGCCGATCTAGCGGCGAGCATCGCCGGGCTCAAGGCGATCCTCACCGCCGAGCGACTGAAGCGCGACCGCCTGCTCGGTCTTTCCGCGTTCGTGCGCGACCTGCAGAGCTCGCTCTGACGCCGCCCGGCCATGCCGCTTTGCGGGCCTAGCCCATCAGCCCGAGGTCATGGCGGAACCATACTCTCGATCGCGCTCAATCTCGGCCGGCCGGCGAGCGCTCGAGGAGGAGGGCGAGCTTGGCGAAGTCACGCACAGGAACGTCCTCGGCGCGCAGCTCGGGCGCAATCCCCGCCGCGGCGAGCAGCTCCTCGGGGCGGGCGACGAGCTGCTTCAGCGACGCGCGCAGCATCTTGCGCCGCTGGCCGAAGGCCGCCGCCGTCGCGCGGCCCAATGCCTTGACGGAGCAGGGCGGGATCGGCTCGGCGCGCGGGACGAAGGACACCACGGCGGAAGCAACCTTCGGCGGCGGAGTGAAGGCCTCGGGCTTCAATGTCATGACGATGCGCGGCGCCGTGCGCCACTGCGAGATGACGGCAAGCCGGCCATAGGCCTTCGAGCCGGGGTCGGCGACGATGCGCTCGGCAACCTCCTTCTGGAACATGAGCACCATGCGGTCGAACCACGGCGGCCACGGCTCGGTTTCGAGCCAGGAAACGAGAAGGAGCGTCGCCGCGGCGTAGGGTAGGTTCGCGGCAATGATAGCCTTGTGCCGGTCGCGTCCCAAGAGCCGCGGCCAGTCGGCGTCGAGGGCGTCGCCCTCGTGGACCTCGAGGCGGCCCGGATAGCGCGCGCCGATCTCGGAGAGCGCAGGGAGGCAGCGCGGATCGCGCTCGACGGCGACCACGCGGCGCGCGCCCTCGAGCAGGAGCGCGCGCGTCAGCCCGCCGGGGCCGGGCCCGACCTCGACCACCGTGCGCCCTTCGAGCGGCCCCGCGAGGCGGGCAATGCGGCGCGTGAGATTGAGATCGAGAATAAAATTCTGGCCGAGGCTCTTCTTGGCCCTGAGCCCGTGGGCGGCGATGACCTCGCGCAAGGGCGGGAGGCCGTCGGGGCTGGCTCCCGTGACACTGGGCTCCTCGCCCGTCACGCGCTCTCCCTTTCGATGGCGGCGGCGCGGCGCGCGCCGATTGCACCCGCGAGCTTCAAGGCCTGCACGAGGCTCTCAGGCGAGGCCCTGCCGGAGCCCGCAATGTCGAGCGCGGTGCCGTGGTCAGGAGAGGTGCGCACGAAGGGGAGGCCCAGCGTGACGTTGACGCCGCTGTCGAAGGCCAGCGTCTTGAACGGCACGAGGGCCTGGTCGTGATACATGCAGAGGGCCGCGTCGTAGCGCTTGCGGGCGGCGGCATGAAAGAGCGTGTCGGCCGGGTGCGGCCCGGTGACGGAGAGCCCCTCGGACCTGAGCTCCTCCACGGCCGGCGCGATGATCTCCTGCTCCTCCGCGCCGAGCAGCCCATCCTCTCCGGCGTGGGGATTGAGGCCCGCGACCGCGATGCGCGGGGCGTCGATCCCGAAATCGTGCTTGAGCGCGCTCCAGGTCGTGCGAACGGCCTCGAAGATCGCGGTGCGTGTGATCGACCTCGGCACGGCCTCGAGCGGAATGTGCACGGTCAGGGGAACGACGCGCAGCTCGTCGGAGGCGAGCATCATGACAGCGTGAAAGCGCCGGCCGGCGTGGGCCTCGGCCAGGTGTGCGAGGAACTCGGTGTGACCCGGATGGGCGAAACCCGCGTGCACCAGCACGCTCTTTGCAATCGGATTGGTGACGACGCCCGCCGCCCTGCCGCTGACTGTGGCCGCAACGGCGGTCTCGATCGCGCGGACGGTGGCGGGCGCATTGGCCGGGTCGGGCCTCCCCGGCCGGGCCGGCACCGCGAGGCGGATCGGATAGACCGGGAGCCGCTCGGCGAAGACGCCTGCCGCGCTCTCGATCGTGGGGACGATTTCGATGGGGACGTCGATACCGACGAGGCGCGCGCGCTCGGCGAGGGCGTCGGGGTCGCCGAGGATCGCGAAGGCCGGGAGGCCGAAATCGAAGCGGGCGCGCCAAGCCAGAGCCGTGATCTCGAGGCCGATACCGGCCGCCTCGCCCATGGTGAGGGCGAGAGGCTTCGCGCGCCGCTCGAGCGAGGGCGCCATCACCGGTACTCGATGGCGGCGTCCTGACGCAGATCCTTGAGATGCTTCTTCGCCAGAATCTCGAACTCCTTGGAGCGCAGCTCCGCCTGGGCCACTTCGCGCTTCTGGTCGTCGGCTTTCAGCACCTTGCGACCGCACACCGCCCACAGCTCGACGCCGCCGACGCCGACGGATGGCGGAACCATGGTCCCGTCGGCGGCGCTTAGCAAGAGGCTGCGGGTCGGCTCGGGGATCGAGGAGGGCTTGCGCGAGCCGAGATCCTCGAACTTGGCCCCGGCAATGCCGGCCGCGAGCGCGGAAGCGGCTTGGCAGCCGGCGAACCCGGCATAGAGCGCGTCCGCCTCGGCCAGGCGCTGGGCCATGAGCTTCTGATCGATCTTCGCGGGCATCGCGAGCGTGATGCGCTGGAGCTGCAACTCGACGTCGTCGTCGCCGGCCGCCGGGGAGGAGGCAACGAGCCGATCGACATCGCGATCGGTGATCGAAATCTGGTTGCCGAACCGGCGGCGCACAACGTCGCGCCAGCTGAGCTCCGCCTTGAAGCGGCTGCGCATGGTGTTGATGTCGGTGCCCATGCTCTTCATCTGCGCCGCGAACTGCTCGAGCGTCATCTTGTTCTTCTGAGCGATGGTGGTGAGAACCTGATTGACGTCGTCGTCGCTCGCGAGCACGTTCAAGCGCTTGGCCTCCTGCAGTTTCAGGTGCTCGTCGATGAGCTCCTCGAGCGCCTGCTTCTTCAAGCCCGGGAGAACAGTGGCGCGTGCGCTGTCGACCGCCTGGCGCTGGAGCGACTGCGCGAACTCCTTCTTGCGCTGTTCGAAGATCGCGATGACCTCGTCCTTGGTCTTCCCCTTGTTGGCGGCAATCGTGTCGTCCAGCAATTTCTTCAGGCGCGCGTTGACGTTTGGGTTCTTGATCATGCTCTGAAAGGCCTGCTTGGCCTTTTCATTGATGTTGGCATTCAGTCCGATGAACCGCTGACGCTGCTCGATCTCGTAGGCGGTGATCGGCTCGTCGTTGACGAGCACGGCGATCGACTGGCTCGCTCCCTTGCCCCGGGACGGCGCCCCACCGTCGTCGGTCGCGGGCGCCTTGGGCTGGGGCGGCTCCGGGGAAGCGGCGGCGGTCTCCTTCTTCGCCGGGCGCGTCTTGGCGGGCGGCTTCGTCTCGGCCGGCGGCGGCGCAGCGGCTTCGGTGACCTCGGGCGCGGCCGACGGCATGATGGTCGTCGTGATCTCCTCGGCGCGGAGGCGGCCGGGATCGCTGATCCAAGCCGCGAGGAGGAGGATCATGAGGAGGTAGGGGTCTCTGCGCCTGTTGGAGCGTCCCATGGGAGCGGTCTAGCGGAATGCGGCGATTCGGGGGCCGATGATCTTAGCCTCTCAGCGAGGCGATTTGAGGTTTATCAACATTAACCGTGGCCTGGCGATGGCAATTCGACCGCGGCACCCGAACGTGGCTGCCGGCGGCGCGACCAGGCCTTCCGATGCATGCTTCGCTCTCAACTCCTCAAAAGCGCCAAGCGCCCTGCTACGGCGTCGTCAGCGGCGCGTCGGGGTTCACGTAATCGGTCACGTTGGTCTTGTAGTTCATGGAGCCGAGGTTCTTGAGCTCGAAGCGGACCATGACGACGCGGTCCGGATCGATGTCGCGATCGGGATCCTCGATGAACGTCTCGCCGTAGGTGACGCTCAGCATGAAGCACTCGTCGAGATACTGGAGCCCGATCGAGTCCGCGAGCCGGAAATCGTCGTCGATGTCGTAGCGCATCGACGCGGTGAGGCTCCAGCGGTCGGTGAGCTTGAGGCCCATTGTCCCGGTGATGTCCTGCTGATCGACCGTGGTGCCGAGCGAGGGATCGGCAGCGGCAAATGCATAGACCGACTGCACGAGCAGCGGACCGTAGAGGAGCTGGGCCGCCACGTCCTCGCGCCGGAGATCGAGGTCGGCCTCGTCGAACCGGCTTTGCGCCAGGATGCGGAAGAAGTCGACGGGGGCGAGGTAGACGCCGAGCACGTAGTCGGACCTGTCGGTCTCGAGTCCGCTTGTCGGCGAGAACAGGTCCAGCGGATCGTCATCGGTGCTGTCGGGATCGAACCCGGGATCGTTGTACACATTGTCGCCCGCCAGATGGAAGCTCTGGCCGGCGAGCACGCGGGCATAGCCGCCGGTGTAGGCCTGGAACGTGTACTGCACGCCGACGTTGGCGCGCGTTCCCGTCTCGAGGCGGTCGTAGCCGGAAAATTTGCTCGTCTCGAACAGGTTCGTGTCGTCGAACACCAGGCTCTTGGCGTCCTCGTCGGGGAATTGGCGCTGATCGACGCTCGACTGTCTGGCGACGATCTGCCCGATCGGCTCGACCACATGGGAGCCCCCGCCGCCGTTGGCGACCCAGGGATAGGCAACCGTCACGCCGCCGGTAGCAAGCCCGCGGGCCAACGTCTCGTCCTCGATCAGAGCAGCGGGGTTCGTCTCCCCGTTGGCGAGGGTGGGCTCTACGGTCGGATCGAGACCGTTGCCGTACTGGTAGACGTCGCCGCGCAGCGCGCCGAACGGGGTGTACGTGATGCCGAGCGTGTCGGTGAGCCGGCGGCGCCACTTGAGCTCGGTGATGGCGCGGTTCATGTCCTGACGCTCGAGAAGAGCTTGGTTCACGTCGGTGCGCGAGAAGGAGAGCAGGTTGCTGGTCCAGGAGAGCTCTCCCCCGAATACCGGGTCGCCGAAGATGTAGTTGTGATCGATGATCGGGTGGGCCATCGACTCCGATTGCTGCGTGTCTTCCGCGAGCAATCCTCCGAAGTGATAGATCTTGGCGCCGAGGTAATTGCGGTCGGAAAGGCCGGTGAGGTAGCCGTAGTTGACGCGATCGGTGAGAAAGACGCTGTCGAGCTTGTAGAAGCGGCGGAACGAGTCGTCGCTCTCGAGCGTCACGTCCCAGCCGTACTTCCACCAGCTCGCGAGCGAGAAGGCGCCCTTGGTCTCGACGCTTCCGCGCCAGCCGTCGAGGCCCTCGTTGTTGGGGCTGAAGCAGCCGCCGTTCGGCAGGTCATTGCAGTCCTGATCGATGGCGGCGAGCTTCACCGTGTACTCGCCGGAGGCGAGCCGCTGGCGCCAGTCGCCCTGCCACAGCACGCCCTGGTTCGAGAGATAGGCCGGGTGGAAGGTGAAGTCGTAATAGGGCGAGAGGGCGAAATAGTAAGGCACCTCGACCATGTAGCCGAGTTCCTCCGAGTGCCCGTAGGAGGGGACCAGGAAGCCGCTCTTGCGCTTCACCGACGGATCGGGGTGCTGGAAGTAGGGCATGTAGAAGATCGGCTGGCCGTACACCTCGAAGAAGGCGTCCTGGTAGCTGATCGTCGCCGCCGCCTGGTCGTGGATGATCTTGTTGGCGCTCAAGCACCAGAGCGGAGGCATGCTGCCGTCGGTCTTACAGGGCGTGTACTTGGCCTTCGTGAACTCGGTGACATTGCCCTCGCGCCGCTCGGCGCGCTCGGCGACGATGCGCGCGTCGTCGCGCGTGACGATGGAGAGCGACTGGACGAAGCCGTCGCGGAAGTCGTCGGTGAGCGTGTAGCGGTCGGCGCGAATGATGTTGCCGTTGCTTTCCCTGAGCTCGACGTTGCCGACCGCGGTCAGCGTGTTCGCGCCCTGATCGTAGATCACCTCGTCGGCGGTCAGAATGTTGTTGTTGTAGAAAATTTCCACGTTCCCGCGCGCGATCGTGCGGTTGCCGCGCGTGTCGTAGATGAGCTGATCGCCCTGCAGGTAGAGCGGCAGCGCCTTATCGACCTTGGGCGTGGGACCGAATATGCCGCCCTCGGTCTTGGGGAACGCGGAGGTGCCTCCGCCGATGCCGGGTGTCTTGGTGCTCGGATCCTGGGCCGCCGCGGACTGCGGGAATGCGAGGAGCTGCAGCAGGGCCAGAATCGCCAATAGACACAGGCACGCGAGCCCGCGCCCCATTTGGAGCGAGCTCGGTGCTGACAGGGAAGTGCATGTCGCCGGCAATCTCCGCGCAACACGCATAACTCAGCCATCCTCCTGGTACAAAAGCACTGTCAGCGTCACGAGAATGACGAGCACGATCGGCAACCACACGGCCGCCCACGCCGGAGCGAGACCCGCGGTGCCGATTTGCCTCGAGACTTCGGCCAGCAAGAAGAAGCTGAAGCCCCCCGTCATTCCACTGACGACCATAGTCTGGATGCCCCCTGAGCGGAATGACCGCAACGACACAGTGGCGGCCAAAATGACCATGGCAACGCACAGCAGCGGGCGTGATAGGAGGGCCTCGTACTGAATGCGCAAGCGCTCAGAGGAAAGCTTCGCCTTTTCCGCAACTTCGATAAGGTTGGGCATTTCCCAAAATGAGACCGAAATAAGGCTGCCCAAAGCGTCGCTCACGCGCTCCGGCGTGAGGTAGGTCGAGAGCAGGTAGGTCTTGTACTCCTCGGGCTCCCGGCCGACGCCTGAGACGAGCGCGTCCTCGAGCACCCAGTAGCCGGGTTTGAGCTCGGCCTGGCGCGCGTCGATGCGCTCCGAAAAATGCCCTTCGGTGTCGTACGTGAACGCTGTTATCGAGCGGAGCTTGAGGCCGCGGTTCGAGGCCGAGGCGGCATTGATAACCGATTGGCCGTCTTGGCCATCCTGGCGCAGCCAGGTGCCGGCGGAGCCGGTTCTCAACAGGTTCGACTCGCGTCCGAAGGCCTCGCTGTAGAGACGCTCGGCGCGATCGCGCGCGGCGGCGGCAAGCGGATTGTAGGCGGTCACGCTGAAGACGCCGAGGAGAAGGGCGACCGCGATCCCGGGGCGCAGGAACTGCCAGACCGACATGCCGCCGGCCCGCATCACCGCGAGTTCGCTCTTGCGCGCGAGCATGAGGAGCGCCGCGATGGCGCCGACAAGGATGGCAAAGGGGAGCAGCATCTCGGTGTAGGCGGGAAGACGCAAAATCGTCATCCAGACGAGCTTCCAGGCCGGCGCGCTGCCGTACTTGCTCGACTGGCGCAAGAGCTCGACGAAGTCGATCATGAAGATGAGCAAAGAACAGAGCAGAAATGTTCCGAGTATTCCCGTGAGGAAGCGGCGGGCGATGTAGAGGGTGAGCGTCGATACGAAGGGCATGTCAGCCGGCCCTCGTCTTGAGGCCGCGCGCCAGGAAACGGTCGCGGACGAGGGTGACGAGCGGGGCCGTGAGATCGCTGACGCGGTCTCGGAGCGTGGGACCCCCGCGCCGCAGACGAGAGCCTTTGGCAATGACCAGGAGAGACAGCACGCAGGCTCCGAGGGGAACCGCGTAGAGCAGCGGAGCCATGGCCGCATTGATCACGACAAGGTTGTTGACGGCGAGCCCGGTCATGCGCAGGCCCGCGGCCGCGGCGACGCCGACGACCATGCGCTCGACCCTGTTCTGGCGCGTGCTCTGCGCCTGTCCGACCGCGGCGAGCCCGATGAGGACGAACGCGATCGGATAGAAGGGGCTCGAGAAGCGCTCGTGCACCTCGGCCGTGAAACGGCTCGGCGACTGCCTATAGCTGCGACTCTCGGGCTCCGGACGGATGAGCTCGCTCAGATACCGCTCGCGGGGCTTCAAATCGAACGCCTCCTCGTCCTCCTTCTCGTTCAAGCTGTTGAGGTCGACGGCGTACTTGTCGAAGGCGATGATCTGGGACGGCCCGCCGTCCTTCGAGCGGCGCATGATGTGCCCCGCCGTCATGACGAGAAAGGCGCTCGGGTCCTGCCTGACGATGATGCCTTGCTCGGCGAGGTAGGTCTGAACCTCCTTCGGCTCACGGGCATCGTGCATGACAAGGCCCTCGAGAACCCCGTTGAGCGTCCGGGCGCGGATATGGAACGTGAGCCCCTGCTCGGGGCTCGAGAAGCGGCCCGGCTGGATGACCTGGGTCAGGAGATCGGCACGCACCTCAACGATGATCTCGCGCAGGATGCGCAGGCTCCACGGCATCGCCCAGTGATTGACCAGCGATACGAACACGAACACGGCAAGGCCGAGGGCGAGCAGCGGCTGAGCGACGGCGCGCAGCGTGGCGCCCGAGGCCGTGAGCACGATGAGCTCGCTGTCGCTGTTGAGCCGGTTCAGCGTGTGCATGACGGCGATGAGAAGCGCGAACGGAGCAATGATCGCCATGAAGTTCGGCAAGGCGAGCGTTGTCATGCTGAGGAGAGTCCAGGTGCTCTGGCCCTGGCTCGTCACGACGTTGAGCTCACGCAGCGCGAGCGAGATCCAGATGATCCCCGAAAGCGAAATGAGGATGAGGAGGAGAGCTCCCGCAGCCTGCCTGAAGACGTATCGCGCGAAAATCGTCATCGTCGCTGCGGGCGGCCTGATTTGAGCTTCGCTGTAAACGATGTGGTTGGCGGGCCAGACGGCCCCCAAACGCTCCCCCAATGGGAGAGGTCATCCCATTTGACGGTGGCGGAATTTCGACTGCCGTCAATGGGCTAGCGCGAAATAGCAGGGGACGGCCGCCGGCTGCGGCTCGCGCGCCCGAGGCACCGGGAGCCGGGCGTCCCTCGGGGTCCCGCTTGCACTTCGCCGACGAGTGACTAAGGTCCATCCGGCATCGACCAACCCAATGCCTCCGCGGTTACCCAGTGGCGTCCGATCGGCGTCGCGCCAGCAGGGCTCGCGCGCTGCGGACCCCCACGTCCGCCGCCTGCGGTCCCAAGGGCCGATCCGGCAGGGCACACTGACGAGGAGCCTACCCTCTATGACCGACACTCTCGAGATTGCCTTCGCTCCGTTGTCCTCGGCGCCGGAGGCGACCTGCGTCGTCCTCGCCGGACAGGACCTCGCCCTTGGCCCGACAGGCCAGAACCTCAACGCGCGCACGGGCGGCGCGCTTCTCAAGGCGGCCGAGGCGGCGAGCTTCAAGGGCAAGGCCAAGAGCGCGATCGAGCTGCTCGCGCCGCCCAAGATCGACGTCGACCGGCTCCTCATCGTCGGTGCGGGAAAGACGCATGACCTTTCGGAAATGGACTGGGCGACGCTCGGCGGCTATGCGGCCGGCCAGATCGGCGCGCGCAAGACGGCGGCGGCAAGCCTAATCCTCGACGTGGCGGGCGGGGAGGTGAAGCCCGATGTGGCCGCTGCGAACGTCGCGCTGGGCGCCGTGCTGCGACACTACGCGTTCAAGAAATATCAGACGAAGAAGCCGCCCGAGGGCGGGGAGGGGAGCGACGCGGCGCCGGCACCAATCTCCGACGCGCTCGAGCGGCTGACGCTCCACGTCCCCGATCCAGACAAGGCGCGCGCGGCCTACGAGGACAAGCGCGCGCTCGCCAACGGGGTGATGCTGGCGCGGGACCTCGTCAACGAGCCCGCCAATGCGCTGGGTCCCGTCGAGTTCGCCGACCGGGTCAAGGAGCTCGAGCGCCTCGGTGTCGAGGTCGAGATCCTCGACCAGGAGGCCCTTGCCGACCTCAAGATGAACACGCTGCTCGCCGTCGCCGTTGGCAGCACGCGCCCGGCGCGGCTCGCGATCCTGCAATGGCACGGCGCCAAGTCGAAGCGCGCGCGGCCGCTCGCGTTCATCGGCAAGGGCGTCGTCTTCGACACCGGCGGCATCTCGATGAAGCCGGCGGCCGGCATGGAGGACATGAAGGGCGACATGGGCGGGGCGGCCTGCGTCGCGGGTCTCATTGCGACGCTCGCCGAGCGCAAGGCACCGGTGAATGCGGTCGGGCTCCTCGGCCTCGTCGAGAACATGCCGTCGGGGAGCGCCACGCGGCCCGGCGACATCGTGACGTCGATGTCGGGGCAGACGGTCGAGATCCTCAATACCGATGCCGAGGGGCGCCTCGTGCTCGCCGACGTGCTCTGGTACGCGCAGGAGCGCTTCAAGCCGCGCTTCGTCATCGATCTCGCGACGCTGACGGGGGCCATCATGGTGGCGCTCGGCAAGGAGTACGCCGGGCTCTTCTCCAACGACGACAAGCTCGCCGACGCGCTCCTGGCGGCCGCCAGCGCGACCGGGGAGAAGATCTGGCGCATGCCCCTCGACAAGGCCTACGACAAGATGATCGAGAGCAAGAACGCCGACGTGAAGAACATCGGCGGCAAGTGGGCCGGCGCCTGCACGGCGGCGGCCTTCATCCAGCGCTTCATCAAGAAGGACATGCCGTGGGCCCACATCGATCTCGCCGGCACGGCGATGGACGCGCCGCGAAGCGAGATCAACACGAGCTGGGGGTCGGGATGGGGCGTGCAGCTCCTCGACCGGTTCGTGGCCGACAACTACGAGAAGGCCGAGAAGTGAGGCTCAGATTCGCCGTTTGTTAACGCATTGTAAATGTGTATTAATTTATTGTTATTTTCCATAATATATCTTATGCGAATAAAGCGCTGAGCGGGGAGTGTGCGTTCTTGCGTCCAGCTATGGCAGGGCCTCCTCGGCGCGGCGCACGGCGGTGGCGATCACCGCCGCATAGAGCGACGCGACGAAGCCGGTCAGCACGTTGACGCTGATGAGCACGCCGACGGCGCGGGCCCACTCCTTTTCCAGCACCGTCGCGAGCAGCGTCACGATGAAGTCGTCGAAGGCCTGCTTCAACTGAAAGAAGAGCTCGCTCACCTGGGCGACGGAGGGCTTCTCCGGCAGCTCCCACACGATCTTCCAGCCGATGTCGCCGACGCTCGGGCTCGCGATGATGCCATAGGCCGCGAGCGCTGCGACGCCGGCCGAGAACAAGAGCCCGAGCGGCGGGGCGAGCCGGAAGTAACCCCAGCGCTGGGGGAGCGCTCCGAGACGCAGCGACAGAACGCGAAGCACGCTCGCCCCGGCATAGACGACGAGCCCGAACAGGATCGCGACCCAATAGAGCCGAGCGCTGTCCGTGCCGGAGAACGTGAAGAGGGCAGCTAAGCCCGCGAGCGCTCCCTTGAGGAGCGCTTCGACGAAGGCGACGGCGGGCACGAAGAAGAACCTGAGCGAGGCGCCCTGGCGGAAGTAGAACGGCAGCTCGTACCGCAACCGCTTCACCTCGAGATCGAGGCCGAGCGCGAAGGAGAGGAGCGCGGTCCCCGCCGCGAACAGGAACGGCTCGGCATAGCCCGCCGCCGCGACCGCCACGACGACGGCAATCTCGGCGGCCATGATCGCGCCGTTGATCAAGATGCGGAGAAGAAACACGCGGCAGCCTCCCAGCCCCGCACAAGGCTAACAGACGCTGCCTACGGCTTGAATGGCCAATCCCTGCCGCTGCGCCGATTCCTTCCTTCATTGAAGGAATGACGAAACGTGAGCCAGGATTACGACACAGGCTTCTCGGAGGTGCAGACCGCCTCGCCCGTTCGCGCGAGCGTGGCGTTGAAGGGGAACGAGCGGCGGAAGAGGCGGAACTCGCCGCCCGTGTCGCCGATGATGTCGAGCTTCGGAGTAGCGCCGTCCGCGTCCGCCACGAGCCACGCCTGGACGACGTAGGGCTCCGTGCCTGCGGCAAGCTCGAGCGTGCCGTTGAACTGCACGCTCGCCTCGCTCTCCTTTCCGGCATCGAGCGCGAGTGCGCGCCCTCCGCAGGTCTTCGCCTCGGTGACCTCGACGCCGCACCAGCCGTTCCCGCAGCGCGTGATGTCGAGCGCGATCTTACATCGCCCGCCGTCGCACGAGCGGCCGAGGCTATAGGTGTCACCTTGCCAGCGCCCCGCGATGTCGGCGGAGTGGAGCGGCGTCGCGGTGACGTGGCCCGCCGCGGCCGCGACACAAAGAGCTGTGAGGATGAGCCTCGTCATGATGCCTCTGGAAACCTCCGTGGCTAACACCGGCGCGACGAGAGCAGCGGGCGCGGGCGAATTTGTGTCGCGCGTCGTGCCGAAATATCTCCTTTTGCTTCCCCTTATCGCTCTCGCCGTGCCGACCGCACTCGTCGCCGTCGGAGAAGGCGCGGGAGGCCTCGCCCTTCCCTACAATCTCTTCATCGTCGACCAGAGGCTGCCGGGCGTATTCAAGTTGCACATGCTGGCCTCCGGAGTTGCGCTTCTCCTCATCCCGCTCGTCATCTGGCTGAGGCGCGACAGTGCCTGGCATCGCCCGCTCGGGCGCGTCGCGGCCGCGGCCGTCGTCCTCGGCGCGCTGACCTCGCTCCCCGTCGCGGTGATGAGCGACTCGGTCCCGATGGCGCGCGCGGGCTTCTTCGCCCAAGGCGTGGTGTGGCTGGCGCTGATCTTCGCCGGCATCTCGGCCATCCGCCGCAGGAAGGTCGCGGACCACGCGCGGCTCATGCTCGCCATGGCGGCGGTCGCCTCGGGCGCGATCTGGGTCAGGGTCGCGACCACGGTCGTGACGACGTGGCACCTGCCGTTCGACCCCGTCTACGGCTGCGTGGCCTGGGCGGGATGGCTCGTGCCTCTGGCGCTCGTCTGGCTCGCGCCCTGGCGCCGGCTAGCGGTCGCGCTGCCCTAAGTCCTCTCCTTTCCCCCTCGCCCGCTTCCGCCGCCTCCATTAGGGTGCGGCGCATGACGCCTTCGAAAGACATCTCTCGCCTCATTGAGATCATGGCCGCGCTGAGGACGCCCGGCAGCGGCTGCCCGTGGGACCTCGAGCAGACATTCGCGACGATCGCCCCCTACACGATCGAGGAGGCCTACGAGGTCGCCGACGCGATCGAGCGGGGCGACCTTGCCCACCTCAAGGACGAGCTCGGCGATCTCCTGCTGCAGGTCGTCTATCACGCGCGTATGGGCGAGGAGGCGGGCGCCTTCGACTTCGGCGACGTCGTCGAGGCGATCACGGCGAAGATGATCCGCCGTCACCCGCACGTGTTCGGCGACGAGGACGCGCGCGACGCCGGCGCGGTCAAGGGCTTCTGGGAGCGCATCAAGGCCGAGGAGAAAGCGGAGAAGGCCGAAAGAGCCGACCGGCGCCCCATCGCCCCCTCTCACCCTAACCCTCTCCCCGCGTCGCAGGGAGAGGGGACTGAGAGCCTTCTTGCTGACGTGCCTGTCGCGCTGCCGGCGCTGACGCGCGCCGTCAAGTTGCAGGACAAAGCCGCAAAGGTCGGCTTCGACTGGCCCTCGCTCGCACCTGTGTTCGAGAAGCTCCAGGAGGAGCTCGCCGAGCTCGAGGAGATCGCGCTCCCCGCCGACCCGCGCGGAGGTGCCGCCACGAGCTCAGAGGCGCGCCGGAAGATCGAGGAGGAATTCGGCGATCTCCTGTTCGTCGTCGCGAACGTGGCGCGCCATTTGAAGATCGATCCCGAGGCCGCGCTCAGGGCCGCAAACCAGAAGTTCGTGCGCCGCTTCCGCCACATCGAGGCGCGCCTCGCCGAGCATGGCCGCGCGCCGCGAGAGTCGAAGTCTCGCCGAGATGGACGCGCTCTGGGACGAGGCGAAAGCCAAGGAGCGCGGCTAACGGGAGAGAGGGCGAATCCGCAGCTCAACTTGCGGCTTTCGCATTGCGGATGAACTCCGCCACGTGCTCGCGGCGCACGCCGAGGCCGAGAATGCGCGCCGGGATGCGCTGCAGGATCGGAAAGCGCTGCAAGAGGCGAATCGGGAACGGCACCTCGGGCTTGGCCTCGCTCGCGAGCGTCGGGCCGATGATATTGTTCTGGGCCGCGACTTGTAGGGCCTGCGTCACCCGCGTCGGGAAGCTGCGCCGGCGCTGCACGGCCTCGAGATCGGAGACGCCAACCCTTCCTTCCCGGAGCGGCTTCGCCAGGATGTTGGCGGCGGCCACGGCGTCCTGCACGGCGAGGTTCACGCCGACGCCGCCGATCGGCGACATGGCGTGCGCCGCGTCCCCGATGCACAGGAACCCCGGCCGGTACCATTGCACGAGGCGGTCGACGCGTACGGTCAGGAGCTTCGCGTCGTCCCAGGACTGGATCGCGTTCATGCGCTCGCGCTCGAAGGGCGAGACGCGCGTCACGGCATCGCGAAACGCGTCGAGCCCGCCCGCCTGAAGCTTCTCGAGCGAGCCCTTCGGAATGACGTAGGCGCACTGCCAATAGTCGCCGCGGTAGAGCATCGCGAGAATATGCCCGGCCCCGAAGCGGCCCATCGTCTGGCCCGAGTCCCCTGGCCTGACAGGCAGCCTGAACCACAAGGCGTCCATCGGCGCGCCGAGATCTTCGACCGTCAGGCCCGCCTTCTCGCGCAGGATCGAGCCGCGCCCGTCGGCCGCGACGACGAGATCGGCGCGAATGTCGACCGCCCCGTCCGGCGTCTTGGCCTTGAGGCCGACGACCTTGCCGCTCTCCTCGATGAGATCGGTCGCCTCCGTTCTCATGAAGAGATGGAAGCCCGGATAGCGCCTCCCCTCCTCCGCCATGAAGTTGAGAAAATCCCATTGCGGCATCATCGCAATGTACCTCTCGTGCACGGGGAGGTGGCGAAAGTCGGCGATCATCACCGGCGTGTCGCCGATCTGGGCCGCGAGCCGCTCCACCTTCTGTGCGGGAGCTTGAGGAAGCGATCGAGCACGCCGAGCTCGTACATGATCTCGAGCGTGGACGGATGGATGGTGTCGCCGCGAAAGTCGCGCAGGAAGTCGGCGTGCTTCTCGAGCACCGCGACCTCCACGCCAGCACGCGCCAGCAGGTAGCCGAGCATGAGGCCCGCCGGACCGCCGCCGGCGATGCAGCACTGGACCTTCGTCGGTACACCCATCCCAATCCTCCCTCTCGCCTTCGCGGACCGCAGAAGACCTAGCGCATCAGGGGACGGGACAGAAGGCGGATCAGTACTGCGCGACGCCGGCCTTTTGAAGCTGATGCAGGAGGCGGCCCTTCTTCTCCGAGGCAATTCTGACGGTCAGCGTGACAAGGCCGCGATCGTCCTCGGCGCGGGCGAGGATGTCGCCGTGCTCGTAGAGCCAATGCATGAGCCGGCCTTCCGCGGGTGGAATAGTCAGCGTCACGACTTCGTCGGCTGCGCCGAGCCGCGCGTCGATGGCCTCTAGCAGCGTCTCGAGGCCGGCCCCCGTCTTGGCCGAGATCAGGATCGGGCGGCGCTCGTCGAAGCGCGCGGCGGAAGCCGCCTCCGCGCGCGTCACCGGCGAGAGGAGGTCGGACTTGTTCCACACCTCGAGGATATGGCTTTCTGCCGGCACCGTGTCGATTCCGAGCCCGCCGAGAACGTCCTCGACGTCGCGCGCCTGCGCCTCGGTCTCGGGATGGGCAATGTCGCGCACATGCAGGATGAGGTCGGCCTCGATCACCTCCTCGAGGGTCGCTCGGAACGCGGCGACGAGCATGGTCGGCAGGTCCGAGATGAAGCCGACCGTGTCGGAGAGGATGATGCGCCGGCCGCTTTTCAGCGTCACCTCGCGCATCGTCGGATCGAGCGTCGCGAACACTTGATCGACGGCGAGCACGCCCGCCCCCGACAGGCGGTTGAAGAGGGTCGACTTGCCGGCATTGGTGTAGCCGACGATGGCGACGACGGGATAGGGCACCTTGCGCCGGCCCTTGCGATGCAGCTCGCGCGTGCGCACGACGCGCTCGAGCTCGCGCTTGATGGCGTCGATGCGCTCCTCCAGCATGCGCCGGTCGAGCTCGATCTGCGCTTCGCCGGGACCGCCGAGGAAGCCGCGACCGCCGCGCTGGCGCTCGAGGTGGGTCCAGGCGCGCACGAGGCGGCCCTTCTGATAGGTGAGATGGGCAAGCTCCACCTGTAGACGCCCCTCGCGGGTCCTTGCGCGCCGCCCGAAGATCTCGAGGATGAGGCCGGTGCGGTCGATGACCTTGACGTTCCAGGTGCGCTCGAGATTGCGCTGTTGGACCGGCGTCACGGCATGGTCGACGATCACGAGCACGACTTTGTGCTCCTCGATCAGGGCCTTGAGCTCCTCGACTTTGCCGGGGCCGAACAGCGTCGCCGGGCGCGGTTCGGGCACCGGGACGAGCAGCGCGCCGGCGACAACGAGGTCGATCGCCTCGGCGAGGCCCCGCGCCTCGTGCAGGCGATGCTCCGGGGTATGCAGATGAGCGCGGCGGCGCGGAGGCGTTCCTCCGTCGCCCGGAGGGGTTTCGGCGACGACCTTCGCGCGTGAGCACGGGGACAAGCACGAGCGCACGCTCGCGCTCGCCCTCCCCGGTCTCGTCCGAGGCGGCAGGCCGCGGCGGGTGCCTTAAGCTGTTTTACCCGGTCGTCGATAGGAGCTCGCTAGTCCTGTTGTGCCTCGGCCGCGTCTGCATCCATGAGATGGACCGGCGCGCCCGGCATGATAGTCGAGATCGCATGCTTATACACGAGCTGCGAGTGACCATCGCGGCGCAAGAGAACACAAAAATTGTCGAACCAGGTGACGATCCCCTGCAGCTTCACGCCGTTGACGAGAAAGATCGTGAGGGGTGTTTTGTTCTTCCTGACGTAGTTTAGAAACGTGTCTTGAAGGTTTTGCGCTCGGTCTGCGGCCATAGGTCTTCCGCCTCTTTTCTTCAGCCTCTTAGTGGACCTTACTTTGGTGGACCCCGTCGGGTATCACCCCGTCGGGTATCACACACCAAGTGCAAGTCTTGTGACAGACTCGGGACCCTACGCCACCTTAGCGCGGTTTCCGCATCGGAAAAATAATCCGAGCGAGCACTTCCATCCGATCGCACAGAGAATTGATCGGCTCATGAGCGGGAAAATTCAGCAATCTGGTGAAATCTTGAGCGCAAGAGTTGTGTTAGACGCCCGGGACGACCGTCGCCGACGGGCCGTCCGTCGATGTTAACCACGGGCATCACGGTCGCCGACGCGGAGGTGATGAAGGCCTCGCGCGCCGCGAGCGCCTCGGCGAGGCTGAAGGGTCGCTCGACCAGTTTCAAGCCCTCTCTCTCCAGAAGGTCGATCAGGGTCGCGCGCGTGACGCCGGGAAGAATGGCGCTGTCGGTCGCCCGCGTCACGAGCGCGCCCTCACCGACGACGATCCAGGCATTGCTCGAGGCGCCCTCGGTGATGAAGCCATCGCGGTCGACGAACCACGCCTCCTCGGCGCCTTCCGCCCGCGCGCGCTCTTTGGCGAGACAGGCCGGCAGCAGCATCACGGTCTTGATGTCCGAGCGGCCCCAGCGGATGTCGGGCATGGTCTTGACCGCAATCCCTTTGGCCGCGCGGGCCTCGCGCTTCGCCCGATCGATCGAGCGGGCGAGGCAGACGAGCGTCGGACGGACGCCGGCCGGAAAGAGAAAGTCGCGCGGCGCCGCGCCGCGCGTCACCTGGAGGTAGACGAGACCGTCGCGGACGCGATTGCGCCTTATGGTCTCGCGCATGACGAGGCCCAGCGCGCGCGGGGCTCATCGGCATGGCGATCTGAAGCTCGCCGAGCGAGCGCTCGAGCCGGCGGACATGACGCGTCTCGTCGACGAGGAGCCCGCCCAATACCTCGCACACCTCGTAGACGGCGTCGGCGAACTGAAAGCCGCGGTCCTCGGCGTGAATATGCGCCTTGGAATACGGAAGATAGCGGCCGTTGATATAGACGACGCGGCTCACGCGGGACGCGCTTCGCCGAGGCGTTGGTCGGAGGAGACGCCGAGCGCTCGGAGCTTGCGGTGCAGCGCCGAGCGCTCCATGCCGACGAACTCGGCCGTGCGCGAGATGTTGCCGCCGAAGCGGTTGATCTGCGCGAGCAGATATTCGCGCTCGAAGATCTCGCGCGCTTCGCGCAGCGGCAGCGACATCAGATGCTCGGCTCCGCCGTTCACCGGCAACGGCACGTTGGAGCCGATCTCCTCGGGCAGCATCTCGGCGGTGATGACGGCATTGGGATCGCCGCCGGTCGAGGATCAGCAGGCGCTCGATGTTGTTCCTGAGCTCGCGCACGTTGCCCGGCCAGTCGTGCGCCTGCAGGACGGCGATCGCGTCCTCGCCGATGCGCCGCGGCGAGAGGCCGGACGCCTGCGAGAGCTGCTGGACGAAGTACTGGATGAGCTCGGGAATGTCCTCGCGCCGCTCGGCCAGGCTCGGGACGCGCAGCGGCACGACGTTGAGGCGGTGGTAGAGATCCTCGCGGAACCTCCCTTCGCTCATCTCGCGCTCGAGATCGCGGCTGGTCGAGGAGATGATGCGCACGTCGACCGCGACCTTCTGCGCCCCGCCGAGGCGCAGGAACTTCTGCTCGACGAGGACGCGCAGCACCTTGCCCTGCGTCTCGAGCGGCATGTCGGCCACCTCGTCGATGTAGAGCGTGCCTCCGTGCGCCTCCTCGAGCGCGCCGACCTTGCGCGGGCCGCCGGAGCGGTCCTCGGTTCCGAACAGCTCCTCCTCGACGCGGTCCGGCGCCATCGCCGCCGCGTTGAGGACGACGAAGGGCCCGTCGGCGCGGTGGGACTTCAAGTGAATGACGCGGGCGGCGAGCTCCTTGCCGGTGCCGGAGGCGCCACGGATCAGGATGCGGCTGTTGGTCGGCGCTACGCGGTCGAGCGCGCTGCGCAGATGGTTAATGGCGGCGGACTTGCCGATCATTTCCGCCGACACCGTCGAGCGCTCGCGCAGCTCCTTGACCTCGCGCTTCAATTGCGAGGCCTCGAGGGCGCGCAGCGTCACGAGGATCAGCCGGTCCTGCTTGAAGGGCTTCTCGATATAGTCGTAGGCGCCGCGCTTGATGGCGGTGACCGCGGTCTCGATGTTGCCGTGGCCGGAGATGATGACGACGGGTAGATCGGGATAGGTGCGCTTGATGATCGAGAGCACCTCGAGGCCGTCGAGCCGGCTCCCCTGCAGCCAGATGTCGAGAATGACGAGCTGGGGCCGGCGCTCCTCGATGGCGCGCAAGGCTTCGTCGCTGTCGCGGGCAAGGCGCGTGCGGTGCCCCTCGTCCTCGAGAATGCCCGAGACGAGCTCGCGAATGTCGGCCTCGTCGTCGACGATCAAGATGTCAGCTGCCATCTCTCGCTCCCTGGCTTTTCAGAAATGCTATCCCCCGTGCGCGGCCGGCGCGGCCACGGGCGGGGTCGATCGGGTGGATTGCGTGCGCGGAGGACCGGCCACGGTTGGGACCGGCAGGCTAATGCGAATGCGGGCGCCGCGGACCTGCCCGCCGGATGGGGGCGCGTCGTCGAGGGTCAGCGCTCCGCCGTGCTGCTCGACGATCTTCTGCACGATGGCGAGCCCAAGGCCCGTTCCCTTGTTGCCCTTCGTCGTCACGTAGGGCTCGAGGAGACGGGCGCGATTGTGCTTGGGGAGGCCGACGCCGTTGTCGATTACGTCGATCTCGTAGCGATCGGGGAGAACGCGGAGCTGCGCCACGACGCGCCCCTTCCAGCCGGGCTCCGCGCCCTCGGCCGCTCCTTCCACGGCTTCGGTCGCGTTCTTCACGAGATTGGTGAGGGCTTGCGTGAGCAGGCGCCGGTCGAACGACCCCGTGACCGGCGTCTCCGGCAACTTGAGCTCGTAGGCGATATTGGGGTGACTTTCGCGGAACAGGATCACCGGCTCCTGCACGACGTCGCGCAGGTCGGCCAGCTCCATGACCGGCTTGGGGACGCGCGCGAAGGAGGCGAACTCGTCGACCATCGTCTTGATGTCGCCGGCCTGACGCTCGATGGTCGCGGTGAGCTTGTCGAACGTCTCGCGGTCCTCGGTGATCTTCTTGCCGTACTTGCGCCGGATGCGCTCGGCCGAGAGGATGATCGGGGTCAGCGGGTTCTTGATCTCGTGGGCGATGCGCCGCGCGACGTCGGCCCAGGCCGACGTTCGCTGGGCCGAGACGAGCTCCGTGATGTCGTCGAACGTCACGACCGAGCCGACGTCGCCGGGCCCCGCCTGCTCGCGCGTGACTTGTACCGCGAACCTGCGCTCCTCCTCGGCGATCGTAACCGTGAGCTGAAGCCCCGAGCGTGTGTGCTTCAAGGGGTGCTCGTCGCGCTTCTCGAGCGCCGGCAGCAGCATCGGGAGCGCGTCGGCGAGCTTCTTGCCGACGACCTCGCCCTCCGTGACGCCCAGAAGCTCCTCGGCGGAGCGCGACACGAGCGTTATCCGGTCCTGGCTGTCGAGGCCGATGACGCCGGCGGAGACACCCGACAGCACCGCCTCCATGAAGCGGCGCCGGTCGAGCAGCTGCTCGTTGGCGCTGACGAGGGCATCGCGCTGGTGCTTCAACTCGCGGGTCATGAGGTTGAAGGTGTGCGAGAGGCGCCGGAGATCGCCCTCGCCGCGCCGCTCGGGCAACTCGACCATCATGTTGCCCTTGGAGACCTGGTGGGCGGCGGCGATCAGGCGGCGGATGGGGGCGACGAAGCGGCCCGCAAACCACAGGCCCACCCAGATGGCGGCGAGGAGCGCCGTCATCGAGATCATGGTGTAGATGAGCCCGTGCGCGAGCTTGAGCCCGCCGCGCGCCTGGCGCAGGCGGTTGAACTCGTCGACGTTCTCCTCGGTGCGCTGGAGATGTCCCATGACCTTGGGGCTCACCGGCCGCGCGACATAGATGAAGTGGCCCGGATACCGGTTGAGCTTGACGATTGCCGAGATGCGGTCCGAGCCGACGGGCGTCAGCAGCGGAACCTGGTTCGCCAGCGCCTGGCGGATCGCCACCGGCGGCGGCCTGATGAAGGGCAACTTCTCGTCCTCGAGCGCGGCGAGGGCGGGCGCACCCTTGTCGTTGATGATGTAGGCGACGCGGAGATCACGCAGACCCGCCTGAGCCACCACCAGGTTGCGGAACTCGGGCGTGCCGAATGGCGCCGAGTCGGCCTCCGCGTCGATGTCGCGGGCCATGTTGACCACGTCGGTGCGGATCACCTGCCCGTGCTCGTCGACGTAGGCTTTCGCCACGTCGAGCGAGTTCGAGATGATGGCGCGCGTGCGCGTCGAGAACCAGCCGTCGAGCGAGCGCGAGAACGTCGTCGTGGCGGCAACCGCAAGCAGCACCGCCGGGAGCGCGGCGATAATGGAGAAGAGCAGCACGATGCGCACGTGGAGGCGCGCGCCGGCGAGCTTGGCGCGCCAGGCTCGCCACATGCCCCAGCCCTGCCAAGCGATCACCGCGATCATGGCGATGATCAGCACCACGTTGACGAAGAGAGCGGCGACGACGACCTCGTCGCGCGGGGCGATGGGCGTGAGGCCGGTCAGAATGAGGTAGGTCGCCAGCGCCGAAATGAGCGAGAGGATGACCACGACGAGGCCGGTCCAGAACTCGCGGTCCGAGAGGTCGAGCAAGGGCGAGGCAGCCTCCTCGAGGCCATGTCCCGACGCGGACATCGCGTCTCCCTTCGCCATTGCTCACTACTCCCTGGCCCGTGCGAGCTGGGGCACGCACGAACGCCGACTGAACTTCGGGCTGCTCCCGTCGAGTGCGGCCCCGGGGGCGCACCGCGGCGAGATTGCCACTTTTCGCAACCGCACAAGTGCAGCGCCTTGATCACAGCTAAATAGGCAAACTGTGACATTCTTGCGACTGGAATCGCGAACTCAATCTGTGGATTTCGCAAGGCGCCTAAGGAGCAGGCGTTCTATAGACCCGAATGTCAAGCGCTCGGATGCGGCTGCGCAACGTGTTGCGATTAAGCCCGAGCAGCTCGGCGGCGCGGATTTGATTGCCGCGCGTCGCCGCCAGCGCGGCCGAGAGGAGCGGGCGCTCGACCTGGCGGATGACGCGATCATAGAGACCGGGGGGCGGCAGATCCTTGCCGAAGGTCCCGAAGTATTGGTTCAAGTGGCGCTCGATGATCTCGGAGAGGACCTTCGGCTCGGCTTCGTTCTCGGCGCCGCGCGGCGGCGTCGCCTCGGCGAGTTCCTGCTCGATGATCTGGGCGCTGAGCACGTCCTGAGCATAAAGGGCGGCCACACGGCGCACGAAGTTCTCGAGCTCGCGCACGTTGCCGGGCCAGGGATGGCCCTTGAGCCGCTCGATGGCGGCGGTCTCGATTGACTTTTGGCCGAGCCCCTCGCGCGCGGCGAGCCGCAGGAAGTGGCGGACGAGGTCGCCGATATCCTCGACCCGCTCGCGCAGCGGCGGGATGCGCAGCGGCACGACGTTGAGCCGGTAGTAGAGGTCCTCGCGGAAGAGGCCCTGCTGGATCTGCGACTTGAGATCGCGATGGGTCGCGGCGATGATGCGCACGTTGGTCTTGATCGGCGTGCGCCCGCCGACCGTCGTGTACTCGCCCTGCTGCAGCACGCGCAGGAGACGGGTCTGCGCCTCGAGCGGCATGTCGCCGATCTCGTCGAGGAAGAGCGTGCCGCCCTCGGCCTGCTCGAAGCGGCCCTGGGTGCGCGTTTGGGCACCGGTGAAGGCACCCTTCTCGTGGCCGAACAGCTCGCTCTCGATGAGCTCGCGGGGAATGGCCGCCATGTTGATGGCGACGAACGGCCCCTGGCGGCGCTTGCCGTAGTCGTGCAGCACGCGCGCGACGAGCTCCTTGCCGGTGCCGCTCTCGCCCTGGATCATGACCGTGAGATCGGTCTGCGTGAGGCGTGCGAGCGCGCGGTAGATGTCCTGCATGGCGGGCGAGCGCCCGATGAGCGGCAGCTCCTCGCCCTCGATCTCCTGGGCCGGCGAGCGGGGACGGCGGTTCTGCCCCGAGAGCGCGCGGCTCACCACGGCGACGACCTCCGAGAGGTCGAAGGGCTTCGGCAGATACTCGTAGGCCCCTTTCTCGGCCGCCGTCAGCGCCGTCATCAGCGTATTCTGCGCGCTCATGACGATGATGGGGAGGTCGGGACGCGCCTTCTTGATGCGGGGAATGAGATCGAAGGCGTTTTCGTCGGGCATCACCACGTCGGTGATGACGACGTCACCCTCGCCTTGGCTCACCCAGCGCCAGAGCGTCGCCGCGTTCCCGGTCGCCCGCGGCGCATAGCCGGCGCGGGCCAGGGCCTGGTTCAGCACGGTGCGGATCGCGGTGTCGTCGTCGGCGATCAGGATTGTTCCTCGGGCCATGGCTTATCGGGTCCTCGTGTTCGTGGCCGCCAGGGTGCGGGCGGCCGGCCGATCGGCCCGCGGGCGGTCCTGCATGGGCAACAGCACCCTGAAGGCGGTGCGCTTGGACTCGCTGTCGCATTCGATGATGCCGCCGTGGTCGCCGATGATCTTGGCGACGAGGGCAAGCCCGAGGCCGGTTCCGTTGCGCTTGGTGGTGACGAAGGGATCGAAGAGGTGAGGCTTCAGGTGGTCCGGGACACCGGCGCCGTTGTCCTCGACCTGAATCATGAGCGGCAGGCTGATGCGCGCTTCAGAGCCCGGCACCGACAGGCGCACGCCGGGGCGGAACGAGGTCGTGAGCACGATGCGCCCCTGCTCCAGGTTGTCGCCGATCGCCTCGGCCGCGTTCTTCAAGAGATTGAGGAAAGCTTGCACCAGCTTGTCGCGGTTTCCGGCGACCGGCGGGAGGGACGGATCGTAGTCCTCGACAATGCGCAGGCCGCGCGCGAAGCCTGTCTCGGCGAGACGGCGCACGTGATCGAGAACGTCGTGGATGTTGACCGGCTCGGTCGCGAGCGGTCTCTCGTCGCCGAAAACCTCCATGCGGTCGACGAGATTGCGGATGCGCTCGGTCTCCGAGCAGATGAGCTGGGAGAGGGCCCGGTCCTCGTCGGAGAGGTTCTGCTCGAGGAGCTGGGCCGCGCCGCGGATGCCCGACAACGGGTTCTTGATCTCGTGGGCAAGCACGGCGGCCATGCCGGATACGGTGCGCGCGGCGGCGCGGTGGGTGAACTGGCGCTCGATCATCTGCGCCATCGTGCGCTGCTGGAGCATGAGCGTGACGAGGCCGGGGTGCTCCGGGAGCGGGCCGGCGTAGACGTCGACGAGCTTAGGAGCAGGGAACTTCGGCGAAGCCATCTCGACGCCGTACTCGTTCACCGTCGCCCCCGTCTCGCGCACCTGATCAAGGAGGGAGAGCAACGGGCAGCCGAAGGCGACGATGTCGTCGAACGTGAGGCGCTTCAAGACGGCGATGCTGGTCGAAAGAAAGGCCTCGGACGCGGCGTTGGCGTAGACGACGCGATTTCCCTCCGCGAGGACGAGGATTGGGTGGGGAAGTGCCGAGAGCAGCATGTCGTGCTCGACCGGACGGCGGGCTATCGGACTGCGCTGGTCGGAGACTTTGGTCATGCGGCCATGCTCCCCTGCGCCTGGTCGTAGAACTCGTCGAGCCCCGCGAGCACGCGCGAGGCGTCGTCCTCGGTGCAGAGCCTTTGCCGCCAGGCCTTGACGACCGCGGCGGCAGGACCGGCAGTTTCGAGATACCAGCCGATGTGCTTCCTCGCGTTGCGCAGACCATGAAACGCTCCGTGATGGGCGAGCATGGCCTCCACATGGTTGCGCGCGATGCGACCCTGCTCGGCGAGCGGGGGCGCGCCGGGGTCGCGTCCCGTCGCGAGGAACCTGGCGATACGCGCGGGCAGCCACGGCGCGCCGTAGGCGCCGCGGCCGACCATCACGCCGCTCGCGCCCGATGCGTCGAGCGCGCGCGCGGCGTCCTGCGGCGAGCGGATATCGCCGTTGACGACAACTGGGATTGTGACCGCTTCCTTCACGCGGCGCACGAAGGCCCAGTCGGCGGCACCCTTGAAGAATTGGCAACGCGTGCGCCCGTGCACGGTGATGAGGCGCACGCCTGCGGCCTCGGCGCGGCGCGCGAGCTCGGGCGCATTGCGGCTCTGATCGTCCCAGCCGAGCCGCATCTTGAGCGTGACCGGCACCTTGACCGCCGCCGCGACTGCCTCGATCAGGCTCAGCGCATGGTCGAGATTGCGCATGAGCGCCGAGCCCGAAAGCCTCCCCGTCACCTCGCGGGCGGGGCAGCCCATGTTGATGTCGATCGCGTGCGCGCCCTTCCCTTCGGCGATGCGCGCCCCCTCGCCCATCCAATGGGCCTCGCAGCCGACGAGTTGTATGACATGGGGCGCAAGCTCGCCGCCCTCGGCACGGCGCACGACGTCGCGCCGCTCGGCGACGAGCTCGGCGCTCGCTACCATCTCGGACACGACGAGGCCGGCGCCCAGCGACTGAGCCAAGCGCCGGAACGGGAGATCGGTGACGCCGGTCATCGGAGCCAGCATCACTGGATTTCCGAGCGCAAGATTCCCGACATGCAGCGATGTCACGATCCGACGACCCCTGCCATGCCTGTAATTTAGGCATGGCAACGAATTGCCTTCCATTTAGGCACCATAGAAGGACTTTCATCATTTCGCAAGCGCGAACAACGCCGTCCACAATTGCCGGAATGTCGCGCCTCAGTTAAGGAGGCTGTCGAGTTTGGCCCGTGAGCAGGAGCCTCGTGACCACAGCTGCGGTGATCGTCGCTGCCGGGCGCGGTACGCGCGCCGCGGCGGGCGCGAGCGGCCTTCCCAAGCAGTATGCGCCCCTCGCCGGCTCAACCGTGCTCGGCGTGGCCGTCGCGCGCTTTGCCTCCCACCCGGCGATCGGGCCCATTCAGGTTGTGATCCGCGAAGAGGACCAAGACCTTTACGCCGCGGCGACGGAGGGATTTCACGGCCGCCTCGCTCCTCCGGTGGCTGGCGGCGCGACCCGCCAGGAGTCGGTGCGCCTCGGCCTCAAGGCGCTCGAGCCCGATAATCCGGAGCACGTGCTCATTCACGACGCGGCGCGCCCCTTCATCGAGCCCGGCGTCATCTCAGAAGTGATCGAGGCGCTCGCCCAGCACGCGGGCGCGATCGCCGCCGAGCCGGTGGCCGATACGCTGAAGCTCGCCCGTGCCGACCGGACCATAGCGCAGACGGTCGAGCGCAGCGGGCTGTGGCGGGCGCAGACGCCGCAAGGCTTTCGCTTCGCAGCAATCCTCAAGGCGCACGAGGCGGCCCGCGCCGAAGGGCGCAGCGACTTTACCGACGACGCGGCGCTCGCCGAGTGGGCCGGGCTCGACGTGGCTCTCGTCCAGAGCTCGAGCCGAAACATCAAGTTGACGAGCGCCGACGATCTCGCCATGGCTCAGCGCCTCATGGCCGAGCCTTCCGCTCAGTTCGAACCGCGCATCGGCACCGGCTTCGACGTCCACCGCTTCGGGCCGGGCGACCACGTCTGGCTGTGCGGGGTGAGGATCGCACACGACCGGGGCCTGATCGGCCACTCGGACGCCGACGCTGCACTGCACGCGGTCACCGACGCGCTCTTGGGCGCTATTGGCGACGGCGACATCGGCCAACACTTTCCTCCGAGCGATCCCAAATGGAAGGGCGCCCCGTCTCGGCTCTTCGTCGAGGACGCCTGCCGGCGCGTTGCCGCACGCGGCGGGCGCATTGCCAATGTGGACGTGACGCTGTTGTGCGAGGCCCCCCGCATTGGCCCGCATCGCGACGCCATGCGCGAGGCTCTTGCCGACATGCTCGGAATTGACATGACGCGCATCGGTGTCAAAGCCACGACCACGGAAGGCCTCGGCTTCACCGGGCGCAGGGAAGGCCTCGCCGCGCTTGCTTCCGCAACCGTCCTGCTGCCGCTCTAGGCACGCAAGAAATCATCGCCACGCCCGCCTGCGCGTCGTTGACCCCCCTGCCAGAATCGCGGCATCAAAAGGTTAAGGGGTTGTATCATCACAATGCCTATACGAGGGCGAGGCCCAAATGAACATGATGACCCAGACGCTAGAACTCCCGCCGAAGGACACCGTGCTCACCATCGGCGATATTGCGGAGACGACTTCGGCCACCTGTCTTGCGACCCGCGTGCGCCAGTTGTCGCGCATCATCACACGGCTCTACGACGACGCCATGCGTCCGCTCGGCATCACTGCGAGCCAGTACACGCTGCTCGCTCAGCTCGCCTCGCGCGACGGCATCACGGCCGTCGAGATCGGTCACACGCTCGACATCGAGAAGTCGACGCTGTCGCGCAATCTGAAGCGGCTGCTCGCTCTCGGGCATATCATCATGGATCCTCCGGCCGGTCGGCGCGGACGCGGGCTGCACCTGACCCCCAAGGGTCAGGGCATCCTGCGTGACGCCTATCCGATCTGGCAGGCGGCTCAGGGGCGCACCGTTGGCGTAATGGGCGCCGACAGCCGCGCCACGCTCGACGACCTGCTCGATCATGCGGAGAAGCTCGCGGCGGCGTGATCCGCCCGGATTTGCGCCGCCTGCCGCGGCTCGCTAGGAGTGAAGGACGCGGCCCGCGGGTCGCGTCCTTTTCGTTGCGGGCCCTTCCATGACCGCTCCGCCGCTCTTTCCGCCGGATTTGATCGAGGAGGCACGGCGCCTCATCGACGCCGCGAGGTCGCGCGGGCTCAAGCTTGCCACCGCCGAGAGCTGCACGGGCGGTCTCATCGCCGCGGCGCTCACCGAGATCCCCGGCGCCTCCGATGTGGTCGAACGCAGCTTCGTCACTTATTCGAATGCCGCCAAGGTCGGCATGATCAACGTCGACCTCGAGCTGATCCGCCGTTACGGCGCAGTGAGCGCGGAGGTCGCGCGCGCCATGGCCGAAGGCGCTCTCTACGCCTCGGCGGCGACCCTCGCCGTTGCCGCGACCGGCATCGCGGGACCGGGCGGGGGCACGCCAGGGAAGCCCGTCGGGCTCGTCTTCGTGGCCGCGGCTCGGACCGGCCGGCCGGCCGCGGTGCGCGAGTGCCGCTTCGGCGATATCGGGCGGACCGCAGTGCGCCTCGCGTCGGTGCGCGCGGCGTTTCAACTGCTGGACGAGGCAATGGGGGCCTGACGCATCCAATGCCTTGTGCGACGCGTAAGCATAAACTCGGTGCTCCACGTAGCGCTGACCGGACCGCCGGACACTGTGCTAGCTTGAGAGTCCCGTGAAGCGGCTAGGAGGCTCGTTCTCATGCGCAAGACAGGGCTCAGCGTCGCCGGTGCCACGATCCTCGCTGCCTGCTGTACTGCAGGCAATGCCTGGGGTTGGTCTCTCACCGCGCGCCAGGTGACCGAGCAGCTCTATCACGCGAGTCAAACCGAGCCCCCGAACCTCAGTGGGGTCGATCTCGAAGGGCTCGATCTCGCGGGCCTCGACTTCAAACAGGCGCGGCTCGAGCAGGCGAACCTGTTCGGCGCCGATCTCTCGGGAGCGAACCTCGCGGGCGCCGACCTTCACGGCGCACGGCTCGACCGTGTCATTATTCCGGGGGCGCGCTTCGACGGCGCCAATCTGGCGGGGGCGAGCCTTTTGCGGCCCTCGATCTTCTCCACCCTCGCGCTCACTCCGGACGAGGCACCGAGCTTCGCCGGCTCTGACATGCGCCGTGCCAAGATCTTCGGCCGCCTTTCGCTCGCGAACTTCGCGGGGGCGAACCTCGAGGATGCCTCGCTCGCTCCGTTCAGCCAGACCGGCTTCATCGAGCACCTGTGGCGTACCGAGCTCGAAGGGGCAAATCTCTTGGGCGCCAACCTCGCGCGCGCCGACCTCACCTACGTGCTGTTCCGCTTCGCCAACCTGCGCGGGGCAAATCTCTCGCGGGCCATCCTCAAGAACGCCGACCTCGCCCACGCCGACCTGACGGGGGCCGACTTGACGGGCGCCGACCTTACGAATGCCGATCTCGACGGCGCAATCCTGAAGGATGTGAAAGGGCTCGGCTCGGTCGCGGGTCTTGCGCTCGCGCGCAATCGCGGCAAGGCGATCGAATAAGCTCTAGCCCGCCTTCGCCTCGCTTGCTGGGCGCGGGGTGAGCTGCACGAGCAGCACCGACGCCGTGATCAACGCCGCCCCGAGCCAGGACACCGAGCTCAAGCGCTCGCCGAGCAGGATTGCGCCCGCCGCGGCTGCGAACAGGCTCTCGGCGCTGACCAGGATCGCGGCTTCCGTCGGTGGCGTCGCGCGCATGGCATGGGTGAGGACGGTGAACGTCAGCGCGCTCGACAGGATGCCGATATAGGCGATCGGCACCGCCGCAGCTGCCAGTCCCGCGATCGTCGGCGTCTCGAGGAACGCGGCGGCAACGGCGGCGAGCGCGGAGACGATCGCGAACTGAAGGCACGTGAACGTCGCCGGGTGATTGAACCCGCTTGCTTCGCCGGTGATCAGCACATGCAGCGCCCAAAACACGGCCGACACGGCGACGAGGGCGTCGCCCAAGCCGAAGCCCGAGGCCGTGCCGCCGCCGAGCAGCCACGTCCCGACAAAGGACAGCGCGACCGCGGGAAGGACGAGCGCTGCCGGTCTCTTTAGGAAGATGAGCCATGCCGCGATCGGCGTGAACACGACGTAGAGTCCGGTGAGGAACCCAGTATTGGTTACCGACGCCGTCTTGAGGCCTTCTTGCTGCAGCCAGGCCGCCACGAAGAACGCGATCCCGCCCATCAATGACACCTTGACGAGACCCGCTGGCAAGGTTCCGCCGCTGCGCCGGCGCTCGCGCAGGGCAAGGGGGGCGAGAACCACCACGGCCAGCGCGGTGCGCGAGGCAATGAAGGTGAGCGCGCCGATATGGCTCATGGCCTCCTTCTGCAGGATGAAGCCGGAGCCCCAGATGGCGGCACAGGCAAGCAGCAGGAGGTCGGCACGCAGGCGCGTCATGCGCCGAGCCATATCCGGGCGAAGAGCCCGCGGCAAGCCATCGCCTCAGCTCGCGTCCGAGCGCGCGCCATAGAGGGAGTGAGCGCGGATTTCGAAGGCCTCGGCGTAGCGGCGCACCGCTTTGTCGAAGAGGGAGCCCATGAGAAGCCGCAGCAGGGTCGAGCTGAACTCGTAATCGATCGAGAAATGGACGTCCGTGCCCCCGGGCACCGCCGAGAAGTGCCAGCGGTTGGCGAGCTGCCTGAACGGTCCCGCGACATTCTCGACGAGGATCGTGAGCTCGGCCGGCATCAGCGTGACGCGGCTGGTGAAGGCCTCGCGGATCGCCTTGTAGCCGACCCCCATGGTCGCGAGGATGGTTTCGCGGCCGCCTCCCGAGGTCCGGCTCGCCACCGTCAGACTTTCGCAGAGCGGCAGGAATTCCGGGTAGCGTTCGACGTCGGCAACGACGTCGAACATCTCCTTCGGCGTGAAGGGGACGCGGCGCTGGGTCGAATAGCTCGGCATTTCTATGCGAGCCTACGCGGTCGCCGTCGCGGCGGCACGGGCCGCCTTGAGGCGGCGGAAGTCCTCGCCCGCGTGGTAGGAGGAGCGCGTCAGCGGGCTCGCCGCGACGAGCGCGAAGCCCTTCCCCAGCGCGAGGCGCTTCAAGTCGTCGAACTCGGCGGGGGGCACGTAGCGCTTGACCTCGGCGTGCTTCGCGGTCGGCGCGAGATACTGGCCGAGTGTCAGGAAATCGACGTCGGCGCTCCTCAGGTCGTCCATCACCTGGAGGATCTCGTCGCGCTCCTCGCCGAGGCCGAGCATGAGCCCGGACTTGGTCATGAGCCCCGGGGAGAGCTCCTTGACCCTCTGCAAGAGCCTCAGCGAGTGGAAGTAGCGCGCGCCGGGCCGAATGCGCAGATAGAGCGACGGCACCGTCTCGAGGTTGTGGTTGAAGATGTCGGGACCGGCAGCCACGACCGTCTCGAGCGCGCCCTCCTTGCGCAGGAAGTCGGGCGTCAGGACCTCGATCGTCGTCGCGGGACAGCCGGCGCGCAGCGCCGCGATGACGGCCGCGAAGTGCCCGGCTCCTCCGTCGTCGAGGTCGTCGCGGTCGACCGAGGTGACGACGATGTGCTCGAGGGCCAGCTCGGCGACGGCGGCAGCAACGCGCTCGGGCTCGCCGGGATCGACGGGGCCGGGCCGGCCCGTGCGCACGTTGCAGAACGCGCAGGCGCGCGTGCAGACCTCTCCCAGGATCATGATGGTGGCGTGGCGCTTGGCCCAGCACTCGCCGATGTTCGGGCACTGCGCCTCCTCGCACACGGTGGCGAGGCCATGGGCGCGCACGAGGTCGCGCGTGGCGGCGAACCCGGCAGAGGCTGGCGCCCGCACGCGAATCCAGGGCGGCTTCGGCAGGCGGGGCGCGTCCGGCCGGTTGGCCTTCTCGGGATGGCGCGGGGGAGCGGAGCCAGATACGCGTAAGTCGAGGAGTGTCACCATGAGACGGCTCGAAAAAAGTTTACGTGCGACCGCCCGCGCGCTCGGCTGCGGGCGACCTCGCGCGCAGGCTCAGCGGGGCCCCGGCTTACCGGCCGCCGAGAAAGCGGGCGACCAGCACGACGAGCATGGCGCCGATCGTCGAGACGACGATCTGGTTGCCATAGGGTACCACCGCGTCGAAGTCGAAGGGAAGCTTGAGGAGCCCGCTGCTGACGAGATAGCCGCCGACGACCGCGCCGATCAGTCCCACGACAAGGTTGCGGATGAGCCCCCCGCCGCCGAGCAGGAGACCGGCGAGCCAGCCGGCGATGAGGCCGTTGATGATCATCACCACCAAGGCCCAGTTCTCGTTGATCCAGGTCATGTAGTCCATGCGTCACTCCCCCTGGCGGCCGCCACGTCCGCCGCTCCCCGTTCATGCCACCAGCCGAGCGATCAGCACGACGATGATGGCGCCGATGGTGGCGGTCACAATTTGCGCGGCGAGCTCGTTGCGGATGCCGATATTGATGTTGAGGGCGCTCAGAAGATAGCCGCCGACGAACGATCCGATGACGCCGCTGATCAGGTATTGCACGAGCCCCCCGCCGCCGACGATGATCGAGGCCAGCCAGCCGGCCACGATGCCGATCGCCGCAAAGAGTAGAATGGCCCGCGCGTCGTCCGACATGGGTGCGCCTCCAGCTCGCACGGCCGGCCCGATACCGGCCCATAGCAGAGTATATATAGCCGTTTGATGATCGCTGCGGGAGGTGCGATTGCCTCGGTCCCTCAACCCGCCTCGTGGCAGCGGGCGCCGAGATAGTCGTTGAGCAGACGGTTGTAGAGGTCGGCGTCGGCCTTTTGCGCCGCGGCGAGCTTCTTGCCGCGGCTTTGCGCCTCGACGTAGGCCGGCACGCCCTTGGCGTCGAGCTTGTTGAGCTGCGATTTGACCGAGCCGCAGGTCTGGCCGTTGGCGAGCGTGCGGGGCCCTGGCGAGCCTCCCGTGGCACAGCCGCCGAGGTGCGCCGCCCCGAGAACAGTGAGAATGGCCGCGAGGCTTCGCGCAGTGCTCAGCGTCATCAACCCGATGCCCTCTGTGATCCTTTGAGACGACCTAAACTCTTATGGTTTCGAGCGTCTCTTGAACACCCAAGCCTGCGTTTTCGCACCACTTTCTCGACGAAAGTGTGGCGATCATGCAGCAACTTGCGGACACATGCAGACGGCGCCGAGCCGGGTTAGCGAAACACGGCTCCGGCTAGGCTTAGGGCTGCGGCGAGGTTGTAGTTCCGACCGGCGGCACGACAGCCGGGCTCGTCGCTGCGGGCGATGTCGCCTTGGGCGCGAGCGCTGTCGGGCTGGCCGTCGTCGACGAGGTCGCAACCTTGGCGGCAGGCGTCGTGCTCGACGTCGCAATCGGCGATGCCGAGCTGGTCGGCGCCGTGGCGGTCATGGGACGCAAGCCGAGAGTCGAGCACTTCGACTGGAACTCGGCGTTCGCCTTGTCGAGCTCGGTGATTTGAGCAAGCGACGTCCGCTTGACCGTGACGCTCGCCGACTTGCCGACCGACGCCTTCTCCACGCGCTCGGTTACGCCGTCGCGCCTCAGCGAGTTCGATCTTGGCAACGAGAGCGATGCACGCCGGGTCGATCTTGGCCGTCGACTGCGCTGGCGTGCCCGTGGTCGAGGTGGAGTTCGTGAGCGACGACGTTGTGAGGTTCGAGCCGAGCAATCCACCATCGCCAGAGCAGGCTCCGAGGAGTCCGGTGCCGGCAACGACGGCCATAAGTGTTGCTAGCGGTTTATGCATTTTATCCCCCAGGGGCAGTTACGAGAGGAGTTGTTGGGCCTCAACACGACTCTCTAGGGCTGCCGCCAGCCAAACCACAAGACGAGCGGGCCAATTGGGGGGTGTATGGGCATCGGTTGACAAGCCCGAATCTGTGGAAATTCTTGCGCCGTGCTTGGCGCGCCACACTCGTGTCGCGCCGCAACAAGCTCAGCGCGACGCAACGAGCGACCTCGCGGCGGCGGCAACGACCCCTGAGTCGGGGAGCGCGAGGGCCTCGAGCTCCGCCGCGTAGGGCATGGGAACGTCGGCCCCGGCAATGCGCACGGGTGGTGCGGCGAGCGTCGCAAAGGCGCGGGCGGCAACCGAGGCGACGATCTCGGCCCCAATCGATGCCTGGGGCCAGCCGTCCTCGACGGTGAGGAGCCGCCGCGTCTTGGCAACGGAGGCGAGAACGGTGTCTAGATCGAGCGGGCGCAGCGACCTCAGGTCGACGACCTCGGCATCGATCCCGTCGGCGCTGAGGGCGTCGGCAGCCTCGAGCGCGGTCGCGACGGCGCGTCCATAGGCCACGATCGACAGAGCCGTACCGGCCCTCGCGACGCGCGCCACGCCGATCTCGGCTACCCAATCGGCACTTGCCGGCACCGGTCCCGCCGAGGCGTAGAGGCGCTCGTGCTCGAGGATGACGACCGGGCCAGGCGCCCGTATCGCCGCCTTGAGCAGCCCCTTGGCATCGGCCGGCGTCGCCGGCGCGAGCACGGTCAGGCCCGGGACCTGGGCAAAGAGCGAGGCGAAGCAGCGGCTCGCCGGCCCCGCGCCGCCCGGCACCCAGCCATTCGGACCGCGGAAAACGATCGGAATCGAGACCGTTCCTGCCGAAAGAAAGGCGGCGGAGGCCGCCTCGCCCTGAATGAGGTCGATCGCCTGCAGAGCGCTGGCCCAGGAGGGAAACTCTACGACGGGACGCAGGCCTTGCAGGGCGGCGCCGATCGCAAGCCCCGTCAAACCTTCCTCGAGGGGCGGCGTTGCGACGACCCGTTCCGGTCCGAATTCGTCGGCGAGTCCCCGGCAGACCTTTGCCGCCCCGCGATTCTGGACGACCTCGGGGCCGAGCACGATCACCAGCGGGTCGCGGCGCATCTCCTCGGCGAGGGCTTCGCGCAGCGCCTCCCGGTAGGTGAGCAGCGGCATCGCCTCGGCACCGGCCTCATCATGCGAGCCGCTCGGCGCGCAGGCCGAATCGGGCCGCTGCGCCGAAGCGGGGACGGCAGGCGCGGGGCTTGCCGCTCCGCTCGCGACGCGAATGAGGGCAATGGGCGTATCGGGCCCGATGGGGCCAGCTCCCGCGGGAACGAGGAGCTTCTCGACGCGGCCCTCGCTCAGGGCCTCGATCTCCATGGTCGCGGTCCCGGTCGCGATCTCGGCGATGACGTCCCCGGCCGCGACCTCCTGCCCTTCCGCGACATACCACTTCTCGAGCCTGCCGTCGGTGGCGGCAGGCAGCAGCGCGGGCATCACGACTTGGCTCGGCATCGGTGCCTCAAGGCGAACGTCGCGTCGATCACAATGGGCGCAGACCCCGGGCGCCCCCGTCAAGTCTCATACAAGGACTGCGGTGTGGAGAGCGGCCGCGGGCGGCGGCGCAGCGCGGCCGGCTCCTGCAGCCCCGTTGACCCGCTCGCGTACCTTGGCCTCGAGGGATTTGAGCTCGGCCTCTGTGGCGAAACGCGCCTGGAGGATGCGCCCCCGCGATTTGGCGATCGGATCGGTTTCATCGCGGCGCATGCCTTCTCGACCGGCGCGCGGAACCAGCGTCTCGGCGTGCCCTCTGTAACGATAGGTGAGAATCTCGAGGATGGCGGGGCCGTCGCCGGACCTAGCGCGCTCGAGCGCACGCCGGGCCGCCGCGCGCACCTTGCGCACGTCGATGCCGTCGACCTGCTCGCCGGGAATGGCGAAGGCGGCGCCGCGCTCGGCGAGCGCGGAGGGCACGGCGCCGAGCGCGATGCCCATGCCCGGCGCGGCCGTATTGTTGTCGATGACGAACACGATGGGTAGCCGGAAGTCGGCGGCAAGGCGGAACGCCTCGTAGATGCGCCCGCTCGAGGCGGCAACGTCCCCGAAACAGCAGATGCAGACCGCACCGTTGCCGAGGCGCTTGTTGGCGAACGCAATCCCGGCGCCGATCGGTGCCGCGGCTCCGAGGCTCCCGTGCCCGCCGAAGAAACCCTGCTCGCGCGCGTACATGATGATGGAGCCGCCCTTGCCGTGCGAAAGGCCGCTGTCGCGGCCCAACAGCTCTCCCATGATGCGCTCGGGCGCGAGACCGAGCGCCAGCATGTGTCCATGGTTGCGGTAGCCGGTGATCGTCTGGTCGCCCGGCTGTGCCGCCATCTGCACGCCGACGATGGCCGCCTCCTGTCCGATCGACAGCGGGCAGAGGCCGCGGATTGCGCCGAGCGCGTAGAGTTGTCCCGCCTTCTCGTCGAAGCGGCGGATCAGAAGCATCGCGCGGTAGGCTGAGATCTCGTCCTCGGCGCTGAACGTGATGTCATCGGCGGGAGGACCGGTAAGGTCGTCGAGCGTCATATGCGATCCTGCTCGGGGGCCCGGCCAGAGGGGGCCGAGTTGCATTTGGCTACATGAAGGATGCGAACGGCTACGGCAAGATGACGGCGCGTCGAGGGCGGCTAATTTTCGCGGGGGAAAACGGAAATTTATGCTGCAGCGCAGCGCGAAATCAGAGTTCCGGCGCCGTGCGATGGGGCACGACGCGATCGTCCGGGTGCGTAAAGCCGAGGACCTCGCGCGCTAGCTCTTCCACGATGTCGGGATGGGGGAGATCGGGCGTGAGGAGGGCCACGTCATGCTCGAGCTTGGCGCGCACGGCCTCGAGGGTCTTGATCTCGAACTCCAACAGGGTGGAGCGCTCCATCAAGCGGTGTCTGGCCTCGAGGCCGTGCCGGCCATGAATAGCGTGATAGGCGAAATAGGCCGTCAAACTCAGGCAGAGAAGCAACACCGGGGGCTGCCACGGCCTCATTCGCCCACCATGACTTGGCTAACGCAGCACGAGTGTCCTTCGTTACGCGTTATGAGTTCCGGGAACGGGAAAAGGATACGCGGGCGGCCTTAAGAGCTGGTAAAGCGACGTCTCGTGCTGGGCGCGTCGGGCGGCGAAAGACCGACGCGAGCTCACGCGGCGCGCGCGCCCCGGAGAATGCCTTTGCCGGCATAGCGGGCGCTGGGACCGAGCTCGCCTTCGATGCGAATGAGCTGGTTGTATTTGGCAAGCCGGTCGGAGCGGCAGAGCGAGCCGGTCTTGATCTGGCCGCAGTTGGTCGCGACCGCGAGGTCGGCGATCGTCGCGTCCTCGGTCTCGCCCGAGCGGTGGCTCATGACGGCGGTGTAGCCGGCGCGCTGGGCCATGGCGACCGCATCGAGCGTCTCCGAAAGCGACCCGATCTGATTGACCTTGACCAGGATCGAGTTGGCGACGCCCTTCCTGATGCCGTCGGCGAGGCGAGCCGTGTTGGTGACGAAGAGGTCGTCGCCGACGAGCTGGCAGCGCTCGCCGATGAGATCGGTCAGCGCCTTCCAGCCGTCCCAGTCGTCCTCGGCCATCCCATCCTCGATGGAGATGATCGGGAAGCGGCGGACGAGGTCCTCGAGGTAGCGCGCCATGGCGCCGCTATCGAGGGTCTTGCCCTCGCCCTCGAGCGCGTATTTCCCGTTCCTGTAGAATTCGGTCGAGGCGCAGTCGAGGGCCAGCATCACGTCCTCGCCGGGCTTGTAGCCGGCGGCTTCGATCGATCTCATGATGAAGGAGAGAGCTTCGTCGGCGCTCTTCAAGCTGGGCGCGAAGCCGCCCTCGTCGCCGATGCCGGTGTTGTGGCCGGCGTCCTTCAAGCCCTTCTTCAAGGTGTGGAAGATCTCGGCGCCGATGCGCACCGCGTCGGCGACGGTCGCCGCCGCGACCGGCATGATCATGAACTCCTGGATGTCGATGGGGTTGTCGGCGTGGGCCCCGCCGTTGATGATGTTCATCATCGGGACGGGGAGCACGTGCGCCGTCGTACCGCCGACATAGCGATAGAGAGGAAGCCCGCTCGCGGCGGCGGCGGCCTTGGCGGCGGCAAGCGAGACGCCGAGGATGGCGTTGGCGCCGAGACGGCTCTTGTTCGCGGTCCCGTCGAGAGCGATCATCGCCGTGTCGAGTCCGCGCTGATTTTCCGCGTCGAGGCCCGCGAGCGCGTTGTAGATCTCGCCGTTGACCGCCTCGACCGCCTTCAAGACGCCCTTGCCGCCATAGCGCCCCTTGTCCCCGTCGCGCAGCTCGATCGCCTCGTGCGCCCCCGTCGAGGCCCCCGACGGCACCGCCGCGCGCCCCATCGAGCCGTCCTCGAGGACGACGTCCACCTCCACAGTCGGGTTGCCGCGGCTATCCAGGATCTCGCGGCCGATGATGTCGACGATGGCGGTCATGAGCGTTTCCTGTATCCTTGGCCGCGGCGAGCGCGCCATTCTTGCTGGTTGGCGCGGGTTTTACCGGGTCCGGGCCGCTCCGCAAAGACCCGATTGGGTAGCCGCCCCCTGCCCAACCGTCACGAGAGGGAGATAATGGGCGAGGCCATTCACGACGAGATCGACAACGACAGGAGCGAACGGCGTGTCTTGCGCCGTGTGCTCCTTCTCGGCGTGCCTCTGGCTCTTATCGTCTATTGCCTTCTTCCCGGTGCCGGACCCATCTTCAGAGCGTTCCATATTCCGTCAACGGGCATGGCGCCGACGCTGCATCTCGGAAGCTATGTCGTGGTTTCGCGCGCGTCCTACGGCTGGAGCCGGCACTCCTACGACTGGTTCGAGCTGCCGATTGAAGGGCGACTGCCCGCGCTCGTGCCGCAACGCGGCGACGTGGTCGTATTCCGTCTGCCGCGCGACCCCTCGACGTTTTACATCATGCGCGTGATCGGCCTCCCCGGAGACCGGGTGCAGATGCGGGAGGGCCGGCTTGCCATCAACGGCTCGCTCGTCTCACGGGAGCCGACCGCGAGCGCTCCCGATCCCTTCGGTGAGAAGGACGGCGTCCCAACCTACGCCGAGCGCCTACCGGAAGGCGTCACATATCGCATCATCGAAAGCGTGGGCGACGAGGGCTTTCTCGATAACACCGCGGTCTACGAGGTCCCGCCCGGCCAGCTTTTCATGCTGGGCGACAATCGGGACAACTCGAGCGAACTCGCGCTTGGCGTCCGAGCGCAACGGCGTCGGGTTCGTGCCCGTCGAGCTCGTACTCGGGCGCGTCGTCGCCTCCCTTTGAGCGCCCAGATGAGCAACACAGACGCCCTCGTTCTCTTCTCCGGCGGACAGGACAGCACGACCGCGCTCGCCTGGGCGCTCGCGCGATATCCGCATGTCGAGACGGTGGGCTTCGCCTATGGGCAGCGCCATGACGTCGAGCTCACCCAGAGAGCGGCCGTCCTCGCTCAGATGCGGACAGATTTTCCGCGCTGGGCCCAACGCCTCGGCGACGACCACATGCTCGAGCTCGCCGAGCTCGGAGCCTTGAGCGAGACGGCGCTTACCCGTGCGGCCGCGATCGAGATGACGGAGGCGGGGCTGCCGTCGACGTTCGTGCCGGGCCGCAATCTCCTGTTCTTCACCTACGCCGCGGCACTCGCCTATCGGCGCGGCATTCGGAACCTCGTCGGCGGCATGTGCGAGACCGACTACTCGGGCTATCCCGATTGCCGCGACGAGACCTTGCGCGCGCTCGAGCGCGCCATCACGCTTGGCATGGGAAGCGAGTTTCGCATCGAGACGCCGCTCATGTGGATCGACAAGGCGGGCACCTGGGCGCTGGCGCATGACCTCGGCGGGGCGCCCCTCGTCGACCTGATTCGCGAGACGACGCACACCTGCTACCTCGGGAACCGCGAGCTGCGCCACGACTGGGGCTGGGGCTGCGGTGCCTGTCCGGCGTGTGTCTTGCGTGCGAAAGGCTGGGAACGATGGCAAGCCGCGAGGACCTGAGCCGGGCCGTGACGCTTGCCCTCGCCGGCGACTGGGATGGGGCTCACGAGATCGCGCAGCGGGACGAGAGCGACCCCCTCGCCTGCTGGCTTCACGCCGTCCTGCACAAGATCGAGGCAGACGATTGGAACAGCCGCTACTGGTACCGGCGCGCCGGGCGATGCTTCGAGGATTTTTCCGATACGAAGGCCGAGCTTGCGGCAATTCGTGACGCCCTTGAAAAGCCCTGTTAACGATTTTTCGCCCAAAAAAGCCGGGGCCCTACCCTTCCCTGCTCCGAAAGTGCACCCCATGTGAGCCACGTTTCAACCCCTCAAAGAGGCATCCCATGGCCGACATGAAGAAGGTTGCGGAGCGCCGCAAGGCTCCGCTCGAGACGCCGACCGACCTCAAGACCAATGCCGTCAAGGATATCTCGGGCGCGCTCAACGTGCTGCTCGCCGACGTCTTTGCCCTTTATATGAAGACCAAGAACTTTCACTGGCACGTCTCCGGCCCCCATTTCCGCGACTACCATCTTCTGTTCGACGAGCAGGCGACCCAGATCTTCGCCATGACCGATGACATTGCCGAGCGGGTGCGCAAGATCGGCGGCACAACGCTGCGCTCGACGGGCCAAGTTGCGCGCCAGCAGCGCATCATCGACAACGATGCCGACTACGTCGATCCGCTCGACATGATTGCCGAGCTGCGCGACGACAACAAGGACCTCGTCGCCCACATGCGCGAGGTGCACGACTTGTGCGACGAGAACAAGGACGTAGCGACGGCGAGCCTCCTCGAGAACTGGATCGACGAGACCGAGAGGCGCCTCTGGTTCCTGTTCGAAACGAGCCGCCGAGAGATTGCGGGTCACTGACCGCACGGCTGGCAGAGGCGGCGCCATGCCCGCCGCCTATGGAACGCATAGGCGATCGATATTTCAGAAGTGCGCGGCGCCGGGCGATCTTCCTCCCGAGAGCAGAGGCTCTCGGCAGAGGAAGGCCCGGCAGAACCCGTCATGCTCCGCGCAATGCCAGACACGCCACGAGAGACGATCATGCTGCTCAGCGGCGCAGTGGTGCTTTTCGCGGTCTTGCTGGGCCCCATCAGCAGCGAGCGCCCGCCCGCCGGCGTGCGCACCGCGATCGAGCTCATCGGCAAGAAGCCGTCGCTCCCCTACTCCTTGAGCGCGAACGGATTGAAGTCGGTGTCGCGGTCGTAATAGTCCTCGTGCTCCGCGCGCTTGAGGAAGCCGACGATCTTGTAGGTGACCGGCGTGAAGACGACCTCGACCATGGTCTTGGTGATGAACTGGGCGATCATGACGGTCGGCAGCGCCTCGTTGGGGATGATGCCCGTGCCGTAGAAGGCGAGCGGATAGAAGAGGCTCGAGTCGACCGCCTCGCCCGCGATCGTCGAGCCGATCGTGCGCATCCAGAGGTGGCGCCCCTCCTGCGCGATCTTCATCTTGGCGAGCACGTAGGAGTTGACGAACTCGCCGCAGAAGTAGGCGATCATCGACGCACCGACGATGCGCCAGGTGTTGCCGAACGCGATCTCGTAGGCTGGCTGGTGCTGCCAGAACGAGGCCGGCGGCAGCGCCACCACGACACTCGCCATGATCGAGGCGAAGGCGAGCGCCGCAAACCCGGTCCAGATCACGCGCCGCGCCCGCGCGTAGCCGTAGACCTCGGTCAGGATGTCGCCGAAGATGTAGGAGATGGGGAAGAAGAGCACGCCCGCGCCGAATACGTAGGGGCCGAGGGCCGGCACCTCGACTTGCGCGATCTTCGCCGGCCCGATCAGGTTCGAGCACACGAGAACGGTGACGAAGGCGGCCATCACCAGGTCGAAATACCGGTAGCTGCGCCGGCTGGCCGCCCGTCCTGTCACGCTCTCTCGTCCCGGATTATGTTGCATGAGCCCCAGCCGCCACTGTCATCCTCGGGCTTGGCCCGAGGATCCATCTCGCCGCGGCTGTCGTACGCCGACCTTGTGCTCGTACGCCGACCTTGTGCTCCCCCGTCCAACGCGGTACCCGCTGAACCGTGGATCCTCGGCATAAAGCCGAGGATGACAAACTCAGACGCTCGCGAGATGTACGCCGTCAAGGAGATCTTCTACACGCTTCAGGGCGAGGGCGCGAACGCCGGAACGCCGGCCGTGTTCTGCCGCTTCGCCGGCTGCAATCTGTGGAGCGGACGCGAGGAGGATCGCGCCGAGGCAACATGCCGCTTCTGCGACACCGACTTCGTCGACACCGACGGCCCGGGCGGCGGACGCTTTGCCGAGGCCGACGATCTCGCCGTCGCGTGCGCACTCGCGGTGGACAGAGGCACAGAGGGCCTGCTGATCGTCTTGACCGGCGGCGAGCCCATGCTCCAGGTCGACGGCGCGCTGATCGATGCCCTGCACGCGCGAGGCTTCCGCATCGCCGTCGAGACCAACGGCACGCTCCCGGTAGCGGACGGCGTCGACTGGATCTGCGTCAGCCCCAAGGCCGGGGCCCCGCTCGTACAGCGCACGGGCGACGAATTGAAGCTCGTCTTTCCGCAGGAAGGGCTCTCGCCGGAGGGGCTCGTGGGCCTCGATTTCGCGTACCGCTTTCTGCAGCCGATGGACGGCCCCGACCTCGTACGCAACACGAACCTCGCCGTTGCTTACTGCAAGGCGCACCCCGCCTGGCGGCTCTCGCTCCAGACGCACAAGCTGATTGGAATACCTTAAAGGCAGTCGGCAGTCGGCAGTCGATTGGCCGCGATTCTTCGCTACTGCCGACTGCCTATTGCCTACTGCCCAATTCCTCCCTATTCCACCCCCCATGCGCATCTATAAGGAATTCCTCTTCGAGGCAGCGCACTTCCTGCCGTCCGCCGCGCCGGGCACTGCGAATGCCCGCATCCACGGGCACTCGTTCCGCGTTCGCGTCGCGATCGACGGCGAGCCCGATCCGGCGACGGGCTACGTGCTGCACTTCGACGATCTCGCGGCGGCTCTCGTAGAAGCCCGCGACGACCTCGATCACCGCCTCCTGAACGAGGTCGAGGGTCTCCAGGCACCGACCCTCGAGCGCATTTGCGTCTGGCTCTGGAGCCGGCTCTCGAACCGCGTCGCCGGGCTCGCCGAGATCGAGGTCGCCCGCGACTCCTGCCGGGAAGGGTGCATCTACCGCGGGCCCTCGCGGCCCACTCGTCTCGCGGCGGAGTGAGCGCCATGGGACGCAAGGCTTCACCGGTGACGATGCTCGGACAGCGGGTCGCGCTGCCCGAGAGCCCGGACAAGACCGTGCTCGAGCGCGTCCCCAATCCCCACGCCGACGTGCTCTACGTCGCCCGCTTCACGGCGCCCGAGTTCACCGCCTTGTGCCCCGTCACCGGCCAGCCCGATTTCGCCCATCTCGTCATCGACTACGTGCCCCGCGACTGGCTGGTCGAGAGCAAGTCGTTGAAGCTCTACCTCGGCTCGTTCCGCAATCACGGCGCCTTCCACGAGGATTGCACGATCGCGGTCGCAAAGCGCCTCGCCCTCCTGCTCGAGCCGCACTACCTGCGCATCGGCGGCTACTGGTATCCCCGCGGCGGCATGCCGATCGACGTCTTCTGGCAGACCGGCGAGCTGCCGAAGGGCGTCTGGCTCCCGGACCAGGGCGTTGCGCCCTACCGCGGGCGCGGCTGAGACGACGCGCTCGCGATACAAAACGTTACGCGAAGCCACCCAATTGCTCCTTCATCGGCGGCTACCTTCCCGGCGCGCCTCGAGGCCAAAGCGGCCTCGAGGACGGGGATCGGATCCACGGCCGGCTTTCTTGCAACGGAGGAGCAGCATGAGTTTGGTCAGAGTGTTGACGACGGGAGCCCTCGCGCTCGGCCTCTCGGCGGGGGCCGCGCTCGCCGTTCCGTCGGGGGGCATGCTCGCGAGCAAACCCGAAGCCACACCGAGCCTCGTCGAGAAGGTGCACGGCTGCCATCGCATTTGCCGGCTCGGGCCGGCCGGCTGGCACTTCCACGCTGGCCCAAGGTGCATCCGGGTCGCCTGCGTGGCGTTTCCGGGAGGACCGTGGATCTGGCACTGCGACGGCGGCGTGTGCGGCTGGTGGCACCCCACGCGGCGGGCGTGGTGGAAGTGATCGGCAAGACGTTTCCCTGGCGCTTGCACAGGAGGTCCGGCGTCACTGCCGGATCTCCGCCGCCGCCGACGCTGTCAATTTCACGGCGCGCAAGCTAGAAACGCATGCCCCCAATCCAAAAGGACCCGGGACATGACGTGCCGCCTCCCCATCCTCGCCGGCGTCTTCGTCGCGCTTTGCGCGCTCCCGGCGCGCGCCGAGGACAAGATCGATTGCGAGAACGCCGCTTCGACCTACGAGATCAACATCTGCGCGGAGCGCGAGCTCGAGAAGGCGGATGCCGCCCTCAATGTCACCTACGCCAAGGTGCTGGCAAAGATCGCCGCGACCAACCAGGAGAAGCCCTACGACCCGAAGAGCTGGGAAGAGGCGCTGCGCAAGAGCCAGCGCGCCTGGATTGCCTACCGCGATGCCGACTGCAAGGATCTCGTGCCCATGGCCTGGACCGGCGGCTCGGGCACGTCCGCCGATGTGTTGGGCTGCCTGATCGAAAAGACGGAAGCGCGCACGAAGGAGCTCGATGCGCGCTTCGGGGCGGATGACTGAGGCGGCGCCCCGAGACCGGGGCGCCGCCTGCGCGTACCTCAGAGGATGAAATCGCCGGCGGTCAGCACCTTGTGGCCGTTGAGCTGGATCGAGAAGTCGGCGACCTTGTTGCCGTCGATGTCGCCCTCGACCAGCGTATGGGGCCCCGCGAACTTGATATGGAGCTGCCCCTTCGCGCCGCTGAAGGCCGCTTGCCCGATGAAGGTGAACGCCTGGTTCCCGGCGCCCGACTTCGCATCGATGGTCGAGAGGTCGATGTCGTCGACCCCCTTCTGGAAGTCGGTGATCGCCGGCGGTCAGTACCTTGTGGCCGGTGAGCTCGATCTGGAAGTCGGCGACCTTGTTGCCGTCGATGTCGCCGGCGACGACGGTCTTGTTGGCGCCGTCGAAGAAGGTGCGCAGCTGGCCTTTGGCGCCCGTGAACGCTCCGGAGCCGATGAACGTGAAGTTTCCGTTGCCGAGTGCCGCGCCGTTGGCGTCGATCGCATTGAGGTCGATGAGATCGACCCCATGGACGAAGTCGGTGATGACGTCGCGCGTGAACGCGTTCTTGCCCGTGTCGGAGACGGCGTCGAAACGGAACAGGTCCTGGTTCGCCCCTCCCGTCATGACGTCGCGGCCGAGCCCGCCGGCGAGCGTGTCGCTGCCGACCATTCCCTTGAGAACGTCGTTGCCCGCGAGGCCGGTGAGCACGTTGTTGCCGAAATTGCCGTTGATCGTGTTCGCGCTGGCGTTTCCCGTGCCGTTGGTCGCCAGCGCGCCGGTGAGGACGAGGGTCTCGACGTTTGCGGAGAGCGTGCAGGTGACCGAGCTTTTCACCGTGTCGGCGCCCTGTCCCGCAAGCTCGATCACGGTCACGCCGGGGTTGATCACGACAAAGGTGTCGTTGCCGCCGTTGCCCTTGAGCGTGTCGGCGCCGCCGCCCCCGTTGATGAGATCGTTGCCGCCTAGGCCGGTGAGGACATTGGCAAAGGCATTGCCGGCAATCTTGTCGTTGAAATGGGAGCCGACCACGTTCTCGATGCCGGTAAAGGTGTCGCCCTCGGCGAATCCGCCATGGCCGACACCGCCGCCGGACAAGTTGAGCGCGATCGTCACGCCCGTCGAGTCGGGCAAGTCTGCCGCGACTCCCCCGCCGTTGCCGTAGTAGAGCGTGTCGGCGCCCGCCCCGCCGTTCATAACGTCGGCGCCGCTCCCGCCCCACAGAATGTCGTTGCCGTCGCCGCCGTCGAGCGTGTCGATGCCACCTCCGCCGACGAGCTGGTCGGCGCCGCCGTTGCCCTTGAGCACGTTGGCGTTGAAATCTCCGATCAGTTGGTCTGCAAACTTCGACCCCGATACGTTCTCGATGTTGGTCAGCGTATCGGGGTCGGCAAATCCGCCGCTGCCGAGGCCCGTCGTAAGATTGACGATGACGCCCACCGTTGCCGTCACGTCGTCGTAATCGGCCGTGTCGGTCCCGAACCCGCCGTCGAGCGCGTCGGCGCCGTCTCCGCCGCTGATGAAGTCGTCGCCGCCCAGGCCGAAGATCGTGTCGGCGCCTTCGAGGCCCGAGATCGTGTCGTCGCCGTCGGTGACGGGGGTGGCAAAGCTAGCGTCGATAACATCGTTTCCCGGAGTGCCGATCACGTTCGCCATTATTCAACTCTCCCGACGTCTCGAGCCCTCAGCATCTGTCGCTGCCTTGATTGATGGGACGGCGCAGCGGCTTGCCTCGAAGCGAGGCAGCGCTTGCTCCGCTTGCAAAATTTAAACCCGCTTCCTGCGCTGGCCGCCCTTAATGCGCCGACATGGTTTAGCCGGGCGCGCCTTAACCAAGCGGGCTTGCCGCAAAAGGGGCGACGGATGGGTGGCCTTAACCTCGTTAAGTCGTCGTGGCGGTCCGACACTCGGAGGAAGACGGCCGCCGCACTTGCGCCGGGTCAACGCAAGGAGACCTAAATGACACGTGCACTAATCGCACTCGCGGGAGCCCTCACACTCGGTCTTGCCGCATCGGCGGCGAACGCGGCGCCGATCGGGGCCGCCGTCGCCGATCGCACCGCCGTCGACGGCGGCATCACGCTCGTCCACGGCCTGCACAAGGCCTGCAGATGGGACAGCTACGGCTATCACCGCTCGCGGCCGTGGGGACGAAACAACTGTCCCGTCACGCGCCGCTTCAGTCCCGCCTACCCTCTCGCGCTCTGGATGTGGCGCTGTGCCGACGGCCATTGCGGCTATTGGCACCGCAAGGAGCATCGCTGGCGCGAGGGAAGGAACCACAAGGGCGACGGGCAACACCGGCGCAGATATAACTAGCTAGGCCATCGCGTCTGGCGGCTCGGGTCTCGCACGAGGCCTGAGCCGTTTCTTTTTGCGCAGCCGGAGGCATCTGCTCAGCGGTCGTCGCCAGGCCTGCGGCTTCAATGTCACGCCGTCGATGCACGTGTCACGGAGGGCTTGAACACAGCGCTGATCGTCGGACATAGGTAATGATCAGAGTACGCTCACGTGCGGGAGGGATCGAGTGTCGGAAGCGGGGACGGCCACCAGGCGCGATGTCATCAAAGGGGGGCTCGCGGCGGGCGCCGGACTGTTGGCGCAGGCTACGCCTTCCTCGGAGGCGAAGGCCGCTGCTCCCACTCGCCCGAATATCCTCTTTCTTCTCGTCGACGAGCAGCGCTATCCGACGCCTTACGAGAGCGCCGATCTGAAGCGCTTTCGCGAGACGTATCTGCCGACCCAGCGTCTCCTCGCCGAAACGGGCGTCACGTTCGAGCGCCACTACGTCGCCTCGGTCGCCTGCGTTCCGAGCCGGACGTCGCTCTATACGGGGCACTATCCTTCCCTCCACGGCGTCGCCAACACGGACGGCGCCGCCAAGACGCCCGACGACCCCGAGATGTTCTGGCTCGGCCCCAACTCGGTGCCGACCTTCGGCCACTACCTGCGGGCCGGCGGCTACAGGACCTTTTGGAAAGGCAAATGGCACGCGTCCGAGACCGACCTGCACATTCCGGGGACGCGCAATGTCCTCACGAGCTACGATGCCAACGGGTTCACCGACCCGGCGAAGGAGCAGGTCTACCTTTCTGCCGACCAGCTCGACCGCTATGGCTTCACCGGGTGGGTCGGACCGGAGCCGCACGGCTCCGATCCCCTGCGCTCCGGCTCGTCGGTGCCGGCCGGCCAGCAGGGCCGCGACAAGGCGATTTCGGACCAGGTGGTGGGCGTGCTCGAGGAGCTCGACGCCTCCGACGATCAGCGACCGTGGTTCATCATGGCGTCGTTCACCAACCCGCACGACATCGCGCTCTGGGGCTTCTTCTCAAATCTCGCCACGCGCGCGCAGAGCACCTACGATTTTTCCGTTCCCGACCACGTGCCGAAAGCCCCGTTCGACGAGGAGCTGTTCAAGAGGACGCGCTACGAGCTCCTGCGCGACAAGCCGGCCTGCCAGCGCTCCTACCGGGACGCTTATGCCGAGTTCATGCAGCCGAGCTTCGCGAGCGATACCTACTATCGCCTCTACTACAAGCTGCACGAGGACGCGGATCGGCGCCTCGCGGAGGTCTGCGACGCTCTCAAGGCGTCGCGCTTCTTCGACAACACCATCATCGTCTTCTCGTCCGATCACGGCGACCTGCTCGGCAGCCACGGCGGGCTGTTTCAGAAGTGGTACATGGCCTACGAGGAGGCGATCCGCGTGCCCCTCGTCATCGCGCACCCGTCCCTCAAGGGGGGCACGCGGATCGCCCTCCCGACCAGCCATATCGATCTCGCGCCCACCCTATTGGGTCTCGCGGGACTTGATGCCGAGGAGCTCAGGGGATCATTCGAATCCAAATTTTCCGATGCGGTTCCCCTCGTCGGCCGGGACCTCTCGGGCCTGATCAGGGGCGAGAAAGACGCCTCCGCGCACGCCCAGCCGGTCTACTTCATGACCGACGACGATCCGAGCCGCGGGCTCGACCAGAAGAACTTCATCGGCATTGCATACGATTCCGTCATTCAGCCGAACCACGTCGAGGCGGTGATCGCCGAGATCGACGGCAGCTTGTGGAAGTTCGCGCGCTATTTCGACAACCCGCGCTATTGGAGCGATCCCGGCACGCCGGGCGACGACGGCGTCAAGGATGTGGTCCTGAAGCTCCACGGACGCGAGAAGGACGACGACGGCACGCGCCGGCGCCTCTACGAGCAGCAGGTGAAGACGGGACAGGCAGCGGACGAGTTCGAGATGTACAATCTCAGCAACGATCCGCTCGAGCTCGACAATCTCGCCGGCAAGGCGGAGTACGCCGAGCAGGAGGCTACGCTCAGGGATTTGCTCAACGCCGAGTGCGCCAAGAAGCGCCTCATGCCGAGGAGCGGCGCGGTTCCCGGCGAGGTCGGCTGCAAGGCCTAGGCCTCCGTTCTCAAATCAAATGCGGCCCAGTTGAGCAGGCGCTGGTCAACGGGAAGTAAACGCCGCAACACCACGGCGCTTTCGCGCTGCTTGATGCCGACGCGGCTCTCTCCCACGTTGTGGGTGGGGGCGGGGGACGCCGTCGCAGCACCGGAGGCACACAATGTCGAAGTACGTACTCGCCCTTGCCATTGCCATGGGGCTCACCGCCGTCGAGAGCACCGGGGCATTTGCCCATCACGGCTGGGCGTGGACGACCGGGAAAAACGTCGAGTTCACCGGTCAAATCAAAACAGTCCGCCTCGGCAACCCGCACGGACTGCTCGAGGTCGACGTCGGGGGCGAGCTCTGGACGTTCGAGGTCGGCCAGCCCTGGCGCAACGAGCGCGCAGGCCTGAAGGACGGCGATCTTGCGGAAGGCGTCATCATAAGGGTGATCGGCGAGCCGGCCGCGGACCCGTCCGACAAGAGGCTCAAGGTCGAGCGGCTGTTCCTCGGCGAGCGCGAGTACAAGCTCTACCCCGATAGAGACTAGCCGCAGTGGACTGGCTCCTCGCGTCGCTCGAGGCAACATCGATCGCGCAGTATCTGCGGACGTCGCGCTGGGCGTACGCGGCGGTGAGCGGCGCACATGTCCTCGGCATCGCGCTCCTCATCGGCTCGATCATGCCCCTCAATCTCCGGCTGCTTGGATTTTGGCCCAGCGTCCAGCTTCCGGCTCTCGCGCGGGTCCTGGTCCCGGTCGCGGCCTCGGGCCTCGCGCTAGCTATTCTCGCTGGGCTCCTCCTGTTCTCCGTGCGCGCGCGCGAGTACGCCGATCTCGGCGTCCTCTGGACGAAGGCCGGACTTATCGGATTGGGAATTGTTGCCGCGCTCGAGTTGCATCGCGTCCATGGGCTGACCCTTGCAAGCGCAAGCCGCCCGAGACTTGTCGCTCACGCCGTTGTCTCCACGACGTGCTGGATTGGCGCGCTCATTTGCGGGCGCCTCATTGCTTTTGTCGCAGACTGACCTCGCGAGGGGCCGCGAGCCAGGCGCGCCTTGGTGGCGTCACAGCCGCATCCCATGCTGCTGCCGTGTGGGACGAGCCGAAGGGGGCCGGATGCACGCTCGCGATATCCCTGTTCTCGGCGGCTTGGTGGACACGGTCATCGTCTACGTCTCCACGCTGGGCCGGTTCGTGCGGCGCCCGTTCGGTTTCGCGGATGGAATTCCTTTCGATGATCCCGAGGAGCTGAAGCGCGCCTCCAAGTTCCTCGGGGCGGGAATTGCCCTCGCCTATCTCTTCATCACGCCGGCGCTCAGCAAGCACAGTTTCGAGGTGAGCGAACTTCTGTTCGGCATCGTTGCCCTGTTTCGCCTCCTGCTGATTACGGTCATCTATCACGCAGCCTTTCTGGCCGTCGGCCATCGTCGGCCCATCAAGACCAGCCTGATCCTCGGCTCCTACATCAACGGCATCTATTTTCCCTTCTTCATGGCGGTCATGGTCCCGGGCTACTTGGCCATCGGCCCCCAGCACTTCTTCGGCACGCTCAATGATCAGGAGCTCACGGCCGCGCAAAGGTCCGCCCTGGAAGATCCTGTAGTAGTCCTAGCGTTCTTGTTGTTCCTTGCCGCGTATCCGTTCTTCTTTGCGCTCGCTAGCCGTTGGTGGGCCAAGGCCTACGGCGCAAATGTATGGATGAGTGCGGCACTACTTCTCGTCTCAATCGTCCTTGCGGGGCTGGTGAACTTCTACGTCATACCGCCGGCGGTACGCCCGTTCCTGTAGCGGCCCGGCGTGCGGCGCCTTGGCGTTGGAATAATTGCGGTGTGCCCTTTATCTGAGACGTCACGCCGATTAGTTGGAAACATACCGGAGCGGATCTCAATGTCGGGAAGCGTCTCTGGACCCCCCGACCAGAACCCCCCCATGCTCCTCGATCGTCGATATTCCGGCTACGCGCTCGCCGCCATCGGCGCCTCGCTCTTCTCGACCAAGGCCATCTTCATCAAGCTCGCCTACGAGGAGCAGCTCGACGCCGCCCTGATGCTGGCCTACCGCATGATCTTTGCGCTGCCGGTGTTCGTGGCGACCGGAGCCCTGACCTATGCCAGGAAGCGCGCCCGCGGCGAGCCGGGACCCGGCAAGAGGGCCGTCGGGCTCGCGATGCTGACCGGCTTCGTCGGCTACTATCTCGCCTCGCAGTTCGACTTCGCCGGGCTCCTCTACATCAGCGCGCAGCTCGAGCGGCTCGTGCTGTTCACCTATCCCCTGTTCGTCATGTTCCTCGGCGCCGCGCTCTATGGCGAGCCCGTCACGCGCGCCGGGCTGGCCGCGGCCGCCGTGACCTACACGGGCCTCGCGACCGTGTTTGCCCTGGATCTGCCGGAGGGCGGGCGGAGCACGGTGATCGGCACGCTGCTCGTGCTCGGCGCCGCGGTGACGTTCGCGCTCCACCAGATTATGGCCAAGAGGTTCATGCCGCCCCTCGGGAGCGCGCTCTTCACCGCGATCTCGCTCACGACCGCGGGTGTGCTCTGCATCGTGCACCAGGGGGTCGTCGGCGGCGGAGACTTCAGCGCCACGCCGCGATTTCTCTGGCTATCGCTCGGCTGCGCCGTCGTGGCCACCGTCGCGCCCTCGTTCCTGATCAACGCCGGAATTGCCCGCACGTCTCCCCAGGCGGTGTCGATGATCTCGACGGTGTCGCCGATCGTCACCATTGCGCTTGCCGTGGCGATACTCGGCGAGCCGTTCACGGCGGCCGACGCCATCGGCTCGAGCCTGGTACTGGCGGGGGTCGGGTTGTTCACCTGGGGAGACGCCCGCCGGAATTATTTCCTAGACCGCCCGCCACACTTGCGGACGGCTAACGGAGCTCGGCCGGCGAAGGGGCATCTCTAGCGCTGTGGCGGATATGCAAAATGACCACCTCGGCTGGAAGCACTGCGTGATAAACGAGATAAGGATAGCGCACGACCGGAATGACACGAACGCCCTCAATGTTGGTGTCGCGGCCCGCACGAGGAAACTGCGCCAGGAGATCGATGGTATCGGCAATCGCGAGACGTACGCTCTCCGCACCCTGTGGGCTTCGTGAGAGCAAATAAGAACGTATGGCGTCGAAGTCGGCGAGAGCCCGCGGGCTCAGCGTTATGATCACGCCCAGGGCCGGCGAAGCAGAGCCTCAACGGCATCCGAAGGTGCTCGCTCCCCGCGCTTCGCTTGCTCCAATCCCTCGAGAATGGCTGCGCGGTGGTCTTCGGGCACCTGAAACGCAATGCCGTCGTCCGCCGCAATCTGGTCGAGCACGTGGGCTGCGAACGCTTGCCGCTCCGGCGGCAGTCTCTTGATCTTCTCGATAGCGGTCTCGAGCGCCTTAATCATGAGCATAGCCTAGCAACTTCGGGGCTAATGGAATAGCCCCAAGCCCACCACGCCGCTTTCGACGGAGCAGAAAAAGGGCCGTCAAGATCGGCTGCCCCAAGGGCCAGCCGTGCCCCTGGCCTGCGCCAATAACGCGCTGCGCGCGCCCCGAGCCCTCTTTGACTTCACGAGGCCAGCGATTGAGACCGGCGCGAAGTATTTATCGCGTCGAATCCATGGTCAAAATCGCGAGAATTCTGATGAATTACTCAGGTTTCACGGAGGGATATCATGAAACGAACGATCCTCGCGATCGTCATGATCGCACTCCCCGTGAGTAATGCGCTCGCCGTAAGTCTCGCTGTCAAGATCGCCTGCCGCGACGACTACTTCGCTCATTGCAGCATGCACGCCGTGGGAAGCCCCGGTTTGCGCCAATGCATGAGGGCAGTAGGCCCGCGGCTTTCGACGCAATGCATCAGCGCGTTGATCGCATCGGGGGAAGTCAAGAATAGCACTGTTGTTGCGTACAAGAAGAAGCACTACGCCGTGGCGAAGAAACAGTACGCCAAGGTCACCACCAAGAAGCAGTACGCCGAATTGAGCGACAAGAAAAAGAAGCGGTACGCCGAAAAGCTGAAGCGCAAGTACGCCAAGAAGCACTACAAGCAGCTCGCACGGAGCTGAGCTTGAGAACGGCCCGCACCTGCGTAGCGTGTCGCTATGCAGGTGCACCTCCCATAGATGCTAACCGGTTCGGCGGAACTGCGCCTCGATGCTGGCGTAGAGCTGGTGCATGTCGAACACCGCGCCTTCGAGATAGGCGACCGTGTTGGTCTCGTCCCAGACGCCCCCGCCGTCCTCGTGCACCCAGACGTAGTGGCCCGACGCGTGCAGGAGCCGGTAGTTGATATTCCAGTTGCGCCGCTGCTCGAGCCCGCGGACGACGGCCTCGTCCACGGCCGCCGAGTCGTCGGGATGAATGAGGGAGGCAAACGAGCGCACCTGATTGCCGAGCACGTCCGACGCGCTGAAGCCGAAGCAGCGCTCGAAGCCGGACGTGAGCTCGAGCATGGTGAACTCCTTGTCGGCTCGGCACCGGTAGAGGAAGCCGTTCATGCGGCCGAGCACGCTTTCGAGAAATGGGGCTTCGCCGTCGGGAGATAAGCTCATTCGAGGAATATCCCATGTCTGGTCGAAGGGTTGGACAAGTCGTGCTTAGAACACCATCTCGCGCCGCGAGGTCAATGCGATCGTCGCATGAGGGCGACCATCGACCCGAAGTAAGCACCCTCGATGAGACACGGGGGCCACGGGAGCTGAAAAATGAGGCGGCGAGCAGGCACGGAGCAGGTCACTCGGCCGCCGCGAGCGCCTTCGTCACGGCCTTGGGATTGGCCTTGATCACCTTGAGATAGCTCAACGCAGCGGTGTCGGGCTCGGTGCGGTGCTGTTCCCAATCGCGCAAGGTGCCGATCGGAATGCCGAAACGGCGCGCGAACTCGTCCTGCGACAGGCCGAGCTTGAAACGTACGTGCTTGGCGAACGACACGCGGCGCATGCGGGAGAGTTGCTCTTCGGTCAGGGGCTGCGCGTCCGGGTCGGCGAGCGCGGCGGTCATGACCTCTTCCTCGGTCATAGGAGGGTCCCATTCCGCAGGATGGGTCGGCAGCAACCCCTTGTCGTCGTGCCAGCCGTCACTCTTCAAGACGCGCTTGCCGGTAGTAATGATCTTCTTCATGGCGATTGGCTCTTCGGGCCGAGATAGTGCGGATGAGGTTTCCGCGACGCTCCGTCCAGACCACGACCAGCACTCGAGCACCGTCAAGTCCGATCGTGTGCCATCGATCTTCGGATGGCTCTTCGTCTGCTTCGATCAGGGCATTCGGGTCGTCGAAGACGGCGGTCGCTTGCTCGAAACTGACACGGTGAATGGCGAGGTTCCGCCGCGCCTTCTCGTCGTCCCACTCGAAGCGGTCGCTGCGCATGTATACGGGAATTCCGTAGTTAGGTCAAGGCGGGGCGCCGGCCGCGCCGTGCATCCTCTATGCCGCAAACGCCTCGTCAGGCCCCTGGCCGCCTGTGGACCCTCTGCGGCGCCGTCTTGCCCTTTGCGGGCCGATATGAGCAGGGCAATGGCCTCCTCGGCCAGCGCCTCGAGCTCCGGCAGGAGGACAACGCTTTCCTGCTCGTTGGGGTCGGTGCGGGCGATGACCGCCGAGGTCGGACGGTCGCTCAAGTTGATCGGGAGATGCGGCACGCCCGCGGGGATGTAGGCGAGGTCGCCGGCTTTCGTGACCATGTGATGCTGCAGCCGGTCGCCGAAGAGCGTCACGGCCTCGCCGTCGAGCACGTAGAGCGCCGTCTCGTGGTTCTCGTGCAGATGCGCCTTCGCCCTGCCACCCGGCGGAATGGTGAGCAGGTGCATGCAGATGCCCTTCGACCCGACGGTCTCGGCCGCGATGCCGCAGAAGTACGTCAGTCCCTGCTTGCCGGCGTAGGTGTCGGCGGCGCGGACGACGCGGCAGGTGGGCTCCGAGCGATCGCTCATATCAAGTGGCTCCCGGTCGGCTTCTCCGGCAAGAGCCTATCCTGGCGGCGCCGTCACCTCAAATTTCAAGAGGCACGGCGCGCCTTGCTTCGGCCATGGAGCCTACGTAGGTGCGCGGCCCGAGACACTGCCCGCTTTGAGGCGCGCGCAGAAATCGACTATTTAGGTACTGCCATGGCCCAGTCACTTCTTCACAACGTCATCGTCCGCGCCCGCGAGCTCATCGACGACGAGGCGGGCTGAACGCGCCACTATCCTGCGCTCGCCGGCGACGGCCGGCCCGTCGATCCCCATGATATGGAGGCGGCGCGCTTCTGCGCCACCGGCGCGCTCCTCCGCGCCGGATTCGAGCTGACCGGCGACCTCACCCGAGCCTGTGAGCTTTGCTATTACGCCTGCGCCCGCCTGCTCTCCCATCAGGAGACGCCGCGCAAGACGCTCGAGGACTTGAACGACACGAGCATCGGCTACGTCACCGTGCTGCGGGTGTTCGATGAGTATCTCGAGAACGCGTAAACCCGAGTCAGGAAGAGTTCTGCGCTTAGGCGTTCCGGGTCAGAACCACAACATTTACGGTGTTTCCGAACTGGGGGAGCGCCGGAGCGTCGCTGTCATCCCTGCGTATGACCAAGTGCCCGCCCTTGTAGAAATCAAAGGCGAGCGGCTTGCCCGCCATGTCGCCGGCAAGGTGGACGGTGATGCTGTCATCGGCGTCGTCGAAGGTGATCTTCAACGTGGATTCGCTAGTCCTCTCGATCGCGGCCTTGCTCATGTCGAACAGCTTATTGACGCCGACGAGGCGCTGGACGGCCAGGGCGCTGTTGACGTGGACCACGTCATGCCCGTCGCCGGCTTCAACGACGATGTGTGCTATCGAATTGGGCGTTGTGTTGAGAGTGAGGGTATCATCGCCCTTGCCACCCCAAATCGTCTGAATGGTGGCAGCCGTGACCTCGATAGTATCATTTCCATCCCCGCCCCAGATTCGGCGGCCCAGCGCTCTGCTGTGACCCGAAGCGTGTCATCGCCTTCATCTCCGAAGACCCGGCCGACGTAGAGACCTGCAAGTTCAAAGGTGTCATCGCCCGATCCGCCGTTAACGTTGTCGATCTCCCCCTTGGCCGCGATGGCGATGGTGTCATTGCCGCCACCCGCGTCGACGTTGTTGACCGCGCTCCAATTTGTGTTTGCATAATCGGAGGATCCGGGATCTGAGGGGTGTTCTGCGGTGCTTCTGATGGCGATGCGATCGTTACCCTCGCCTGACAACATATACTCGACTCGGTGAACATCCATGGCGATGGTGTCGTCGCCCCCGTCTTTACGAAAGCGGTCCCCTCCTTGGCAACGATACCGATGTGGCTGTTGCCCTGGGCATCGAGCAGGATGTTCATGATGGCGGTGATGGCAGCATCGACCTTGGCGTTGCCGGGGAGCGCAAGATGGACGGCAGGCATGTTGCTGCCGCCTGACCGCCCGGCGGTGGCGGTCGATTTACTCACGGAGTACAGTTGTAGCAGCTTGAGGGCTTGGCTGTGGCCGGAGACGTTCACCGATATTGTTGCGGCAAGCATGTGAGCCTCTGTCTCAAACAGCGACCGCCGGCGCGGCGGGCCGGCTTTGCATGGATTCGCGCCGGGAGCGTAGGCGCTACATGCTTAACAAGCGATTGATCCCGTCTGGTGCCGGGCGCGAACTGCCAAGGTGGCACGATTCGAAGCAAGGCACGCGTTAAGTCCGGCAAACCGTAGGTTGGGTCGGCGAGGCGCCGGCCGAGCGTAACCCAACATCCCCGAAACGCCGCGCCGCAAAGCGTTGGGGAGGCCAACTAGGGGCGCCTCACATGCACCGCGCGCCCCAGCGAACCGCGAAGTGGCGCGCATCCTCCTCGTCCTCGAACCGAAAGACGACGTTGAAGACGCTATCGCAATCATAGGACCACGGACCGCGACACTCGCGCTCGAGCCAGGCCACGACCTCGCGCGACAGTTCGGGCGGCGCGCCGGAGCGATCGTTGATTGCGATGCACTCGTCCTCGTCGGTGAGCACGAGCATCGTGGCCATCTGCGCGCCTTAGCGCAAATCCGGCGGCACGGCCTCAGCGGAAAGCGCGGCGACGGCGTCGTCGAGGCTCATCACCTGCTGATCCTGCGAGCCCAAGCGGCGGAGCGAGACCTTGCGCTCTTCGGCTTCGCGCTTGCCCACGACGACGAGGACCGGCACCTTCGCGAGGGAGTGCTCGCGCACCTTGTAGTTGATCTTCTCGTTCCTGAGGTCGATCTCGGCACGCAAGCCCGCGGCCTTGAAAGCCTCGAGCACCTCGGCCGCGTAGCCGTCGGCCTCCGAGACGATCGTCGCAACCACGGCCTGCACCGGCGCGAGCCAGAGCGGGAAGTGGCCGGCGAAGTTCTCGATCAGCACGCCCGTGAAGCGCTCGAGCGAGCCGAAGATCGCGCGGTGGATCATGACCGGCGTCTTCTTCTCCGAGTGCTCGTCGATGTAGAAGGCGCCGAGCCGCCCCGGCAGGTTGAAGTCGACCTGCGTCGTGCCGCACTGCCAGTCGCGGCCGATCGCGTCCTTCAGGACATACTCGAACTTGGGCCCGTAGAAGGCGCCCTCGCCCGGATTGATCGACGTCTTGATGCGCCCCTCGCCTCGCCGCTCGATCTCGGCCAGGACCTTGCTCATCACCGCTTCGGCGCGGTCCCACTGCTCGTCGGTGCCGACACGCTTTTCGGGGCGCGTCGACAGCTTCACGACGATGTCCTTGAAGCCGAAGTCCTCGTAGATCGAGAGCAGGAGGTCGTTCACCTCGAGGCACTGCTCCTCGAGCTGGTCCTCGGTGATGAAGATGTGGGCGTCGTCCTGCGTGAAGTGGCGCACGCGCAGAAGCCCATGCATGGCGCCCGACGGCTCGTAGCGGTGCACCTTGCCGAACTCGCCGATCTTGATCGGCAGGTCGCGGTAGCTCTTGAGCCCGTGCTTGTAGATCTGGATGTGCCCCGGGCAGTTCATGGGCTTGCAGCAGAAGACGCGCTCGTCCGGGAGCACCGTGACGAACATCATCTCGCGGTAGTTCTCCCAGTGGCCGGAGAGCTCCCAGAAGTGCTTCTCCATCATGTCGGGAGAGTTGACCTCGGTGTAGCCGGCTTTCGCGAGGCGCCGGCGCATGTAGGCGATCAGCGTCTGGAACAGCGTCCAGCCGTTGGGATGCCAGAAGACGGAGCCCGGCGCCTCCTCCTGGAAGTGAAAGAGTTCCATATCGCGCCCGAGCTTCCTGTGGTCGCGCTTCTCGGCCTCCTCGAGCTGGTGGAGATAGGCCTTGAGCTCCTCCTCCGTCGCCCACGCCGTGCCGTAGACGCGCTGGAGCTGGGGCTTCGTCGCGTCGCCGCGCCAGTAGGAGCCCGCGAACTTCATGAGCTTGAAGGCGCGGCCGATCTGACCCGTCGACGTCATGTGCGGGCCGCGGCAAAGGTCGAGCCACTCGCCCTGCCTGTAGATCTTGAGCTCCTCGCCCTCGGGGATCGCGTCGACGAGCTCGACCTTGAAGTACTCGCCCTTGCCGCGGAAGAATTTCCTGGCCTTGTCGCGGTCCCAGAATTCCTTGGTGAAGGGCGCGTTTCTGGCGATGATCTCGCCCATCTTCTTTTCGATCTTGGCGAGGTCGTCGGGCTCGAACGGGTGCTGCTTGGCGAAGTCGTAATAGAAGCCGTTGTCGATCACGGGGCCGATCGTGACCTGCGTACCCGGCCACAGCGACTGCACGGCCTCCGCCATGACATGGGCGGCGTCGTGGCGGATGAGCTCGAGCGCCTCCGGGTCCGTGCGCGAGACGAACTTGATGCGGGCGTCGTAGGTGATCGGATCCGAGAGATCGGAGAGGACGCCGTCGAGCGTCATCGCCACCGTGCGCTTGGCAAGCGACGGCGAGATCGATTTCGCGACCTCGAGGCCGGAGGTCCCGCTCTCGATCTGGCGCTTGGCGCCGTCCGGAAATGTCAGGGTGATTTGGGCCGCGTCGCCCATGGCGCTCTCCTCTCACTCGCCGCATACGAGGCGGCGTAAGACTGGAGGCTAGATGCGGTCCGGCGCACGGGAAGTCAAGCGGGGCGACGAAGCGGGCGCCGCCGCTAATTGAAAATGGAGAAGAGCGAGGCGAAGAACGCGGCGATGGCGGCGAGAACGCCGAGGATCGCGCTCGCGATCATATCGAAGATCGTCTCGAAGGTGTCGGACGCCGCGCTGCCCGCGACGAGGATCACGGCGCCGCCCGATGCGACGAGCGCCGCGGTCACGGCGCTGAAGACCGTGTACCAGAGCAGAGAGAACAGCAGGACCCCGACGACGGCGGCGGCGGCCGCGATGCGCCGCGCGATCCCGCCTTTCGGGGGCGCCTGGGTGGGGGCTGTGTTGTTCGGAGCGGTCACGTCGGAGGATCTCCGGCAGTTAGGAGAAGTCCGAGCCATGGTAGCTGATGATTCGCCCGCCGAGGTGTTCCCTAGGAGACAGGGTGTTGGGTTGTCAGCGGCCCCTTTCCGCCGTCTCGACGTGGCGCCGCGACCACCGCCCGTGGCGCCACGGCGCGAAGGGATGACGCTCGGCGGTGATGTCGGGCACGGGATCGTAGCCGTGGCTGCCCCACGGATGGCAGCGCGAGAGGCGCGACAGCGCAAGCCAGAAGCCGCGCCACGCGCCGTTCCTGTCGATCGCTTCGAGCGCATACTCCGAGCACGTCGGCAGGTGCCGGCACTCGAGCCCCATCAGCGGCTTCAGCGTCCAGCGGTAGGCGTGGATCGGCGCCTTGAGGAGTGTGCTTGTAAGCTTCACGCGCCCTCCGCCTCGAGACAGACCTCGATTGCCTCGCGAATCCGTTCGTCCAACTCCGCCCTGGAGCGGGCCTGAGTATGGCAACCCGGCAGGGCGGGTACCGAGGCGACAAAATAGCCTTCAGCATCGCGCTCCACGACGACGGTGAATTCCCGGGCCATCTCGCTCTCTCGCGTTTTCAATACTCTAACAGCGGGCGACGGTTACAGATAGGGCTCACCCGGCAGCTTGAACAAGTGGCGTCGAAGCTCCTCACTCGAGCATCAGAACGCATTCGCCGAGGCGGCTTTCCCGGTGGCGCGAGACGCGATCTCGTCGAGCGCCGCCTCGGTGGCGTCGAACACGAGCAGCGTCGAGGCATGGCGGTGGGGATAGTCGCGCACCGGCTCGAGGATCGCGAGATCGCCCCAGCGCCCGGACGGCGGAGGTCCATGCTCCTTGAGCATGCGCCGCATCTCGCCCGCGACGCTCTTCAATTCCTCGGGCGTCGTCCCGATGACCTCGCGCCCCACGATGGACGCCGCGGCCTGGCCGAGAAGGCACGCCTTGACCACCTGCCCGAACTCGGCGATGCGGCCGTTCTCGAGCCTCAGGTCGACGGTGATCGTCGATCCGCAGAGCTTCGAGCGCGCGGTGGCGCTGGCCTCGGGCAGGGCAAGCCGCCCCGAGTGCGGGATCCCTGCCGCGAGCTCTAGGATCTTCTCGGTGTAGATGTCGTCGAGATCGGCCATCGAGTTGCTGTTACCATGAAGGGCGTCGACTTGCTCTGCCCCGTCCTCCCTATATATAGCGCGCCCGACATGCGATGAAGCGTCCATGACAAATGAGAAATCATCTCCCTTTTCGCCGCGGGGCTCGCCCGGCGAGGTCGAGGCGGCCCTCGGCCTTCAGCCGAAGTTCGATGCCGACGGGCTCATCGCCGCAATCGTCACCGATGCGAAATCGGGCGAAGTGCTCATGTTCGCGTGGATGAATGCGCAGGCGCTCGCCGCCACGCTCGAGACGCGCTTGGCGCATTTCTGGAGCCGCTCGCGCGCTCGGCTCTGGAAGAAGGGCTCGGAGAGCGGCAATCTCATGCACGTCGAGGAGATCCGGGTCGATTGCGATCAGGATGCCCTCTGGCTCCGCGTGACAATGGGCGGCGCGGGAGCGGCCTGCCATACGGGAGAGCGGTCGTGCTTTTACCGCACGATCGAGCTCGGGCCCGCGCGCTCCGGGCCCGTGGCGCTGCGCCGCAAAACGCTTTGATAAGCTCGGTTGCGAACCAATCGACGCGCTTCAGCGTTTAAGGGCAGGTTAACGAGCGGCACGGATTGAGATTGCCGCGCCCGTCTCGCCCGTCCTAGACTCGTCGTACAATCGGTAGCAGGCCTTTAATCCGCTTTTGCTATCCTACATTTAGGTAGGGAGGGTCCGCCGCAAGGGACGCTGTTCGGCGGCGGTAGCCGGCAAAGGCTCGGTCAAGAGCTGCTGGCGCATCGGAGCTTTGCCATGTCCACGGGCAAGATCGGGTTGGCATTGGGGGGCGGCGCAGCTCGAGGGTGGGCGCATATCGGCGTATTGCGCGCCCTGGTCAAGGCAGGGCTGAAGCCAGACATCATAGCCGGCACGTCGATCGGCGCCGTCGTCGGCGGCACCTACGTGGCCGGCCACCTCGAGGAGCTCGAAGGTTTCGCCCGCGAGCTTACGCGTCGCCGTGTCCTCGGCCTCCTCGACTTCAACTTCACCGGCACCGGGCTCATCAACGGACAGAAGCTCTGCGATCGCCTGGAGGAGCATCTGACCGACTGCCGCATCGAGCATCTCGACCGGCGCTTCACTGCCGTTGCCACCGAGATCGGCACCGGTCACGAGGTGTGGCTGTCGCGCGGGCGCCTCGTCGAGGCGATGCGCGCGTCCTATGCGCTTCCCGGCATCTTCCGGCCCGTGAAGATCGACGGCCGCTGGCTGTTCGACGGCGCGCTCGTCAATCCGATCCCGGTCTCGGTCTGCCGCGCGCTCGGCGCCCGCTACGTCATTGCCGTCAATCTCAACATCGACATCTCGAGCCGCGGGACGGTGTCGCCCTCGATCGAGCCCGCTCCCGACATGGGCTACGACGCGGACGACGAGCCCAAGCCCGTCACCGGCAAGAACGGCGTCGCCGTCCGCCGTCTTCTCCAGCGCCAGATCTTCGGCAAGGGCGACGACGTGCCCGGCATCTCGACCGTGATGGTCGATGCGTTCAACATCGTCCAGGACCGCATCGCGCGCTCGAGGCTCGCGGGCGACCCGCCCGACGCGATGATCAGCCCGCGCCTCCACGGCATCGGCCTCTTCGATTTCCATCGGGCCGACGAGTTGATCGAGCGCGGCGAGGCGGCCGCACAGCGCGAGATCGACGACGTCTGGCGCGAGATCAAGGCCCGACGGCTGGGCGAACCGCCCGCCGCGCACACGGCTTAGATGCTCTACACTTTGAATTTAGATAGCGATTCACGTTCATGATGGACGCGAAGCGTCTCCATCAAGAACGATCGCGATCTAAGGATCGATCGTCAGCCCGTCGCCAGGTAGTTCTTCATGGCCGAGACTTCCATCTCGACCTCGGCCACGTGGTGCTTCACGACATCGCCGATCGAGATGATGCCGACCAGCGCTCCGTCGTCGATCACCGGCAAGTGGCGGAAGCGCCCTTTGGTCATCATCTCCATGAGCTCGTCGAGCGCGCTCGCCTCGTTGCATGAGACGACGGCGCGGGTCATGACCTCCGAGACGGGCGATTGCAGCCCCGAGATGCCCGCCTCGGCTATGATGCGGATGACGTCGCGCTCCGAAATGATGCCGGCAACCTGACCGCTGTCGCCGACGACGACGATGGCGCCGATCTTCTTGGCATTGAGCCTCTGGACGATGTCGAGGACAGTCGCATCCGGCCGCGCGGTGGCGACTGCTCTTCCTTTCGCCTTCAGGATGGCAGCGACATTCATTGCTTTCCTCCCGCCGGCCTGATCGGTACGACGACAAAGGCATGCTCGCCCGAAGCGCGAGCCAACCCGTCCCCTTCGCGAATGGCGGGCGTTCCCGTATGTGACCTCTTGGCCAGGCTCGCGTGCCCGGCCAAGCCATCGTGAGGCAAAGCAACACCCGTTGCAAGCCTTTGGTTCCCCGTTGGTTGCCTTAGCTTAGCGACTGCGAGATGGCTCGAAGAGCCCGAACCCGAGCAGGCCCGCAGCATAGCCGCCGAGATGGGCCTCCCAAGCTATTCCGCCCGGCGCATCGACGCCGCCGAGGCCGAACATCGCGAGCAAGTTCACGCCCACCAATATTGCGGTTGCGAAGAGAACCCGTCGGTCGGTGAGCGCTTCGCCGAGGCTCATCAAGGGCACCGAGCCGGGGTTCTCGTGGAGGCGCCTGAATCCGCCGCGATCGCTTGCCGAGAACAGAAAGCGCAGCACACCGCCCAGCAGCCCGGCCACGGCGCCCGATGCCCCGACCATGGGCGCATCGAGGCCCGGGTTGAAGGCGAGAAACGCAAGCGCGCCGGCGATGCCGCACATCGTTGAGAAGGCGAGAAACCTGAGCGCCCCGACGCGGCGCGCCACGGCGCCACCGAAGGCGAGCAACCACAGTGAGTTGAAGGCGAGGTGGGCGAAGTTGCCGTGGATCAGCATGTACGTGACGAAGGAAGTGAACCGCGCCGTCTCGCCTCCGGGCAGCTCGGCGCCGAACTCCGTGTAGCGCGCCGGGATGAAGGCCATGGCATAGACGAACCAGACATCGGTCTCGGGGGCGAGAAACGAGCGCCCCACATGGATGGCGGCGAGCAGCAGCAGCACGGCGAGCACCGAGCCCGGCACGTTGAAGATCGGTTCGTCCTTCAGCACTGCCCTCTCCCTCATCGCCGGTGCGCGCGCCCAAGCCCTCTCGGTTAACGCCCACGACGCCGCACGGCAACCTGAATGGCACGGAAGCTGCTCTGCCCTTCCTTATCAGACCGGCGGCGGCTCAGTTCGGGCATCGAAATGAGACACAAGACGACACAGGACCTCTTCTCCTACTGGGACGCCCTGAGGCGCGGGCGCCGCGCCCCGCGCCGTCTCGACATCCAGCCGTCCGAGATTGCGTCGATCCTCCCCGATGCCTTCATCCTCGAGCGCTTGGACGCGAGCATGTTCCGGTTTCGCCTGGCCGGAACGCGCATGTGCTCGCGCCTCGACAGCGACCTTCGTGGCTCGAACTTCCTCGATCGCTGGAGCTTGGCCGACCGCTCGATGCTCGAGCATCACCTCGCCGAGATCACCGACCAGGCGCGCGCCGGCGTGCTTACGTTCGAGGCCGCGGCCCCCGGGGGGAAGTGCCGTACGTTCGAAATCCTGATCCTCCCCCTCCTTCATACCGGCAGCGCCGTCGACCGGCTCTTATGCTCGCTCTCGGCCCTCGACGATGATCCCGGTCACGAGGAAGGACGCCTCGGGCCGTTCCGGCTCCTTGCCGCCGAGGCTGTCTGGCCCGAGGGGCGGGCTCCGGCCCCGACAGCGGACGAGCCGGCGAGCCGCCAGCTCCCGCTTCACGCCCATATCCGCAATGCGCGCATCGTCCGCCACGATCGCCGCCAATTCCGTGTCTATGACGGGGGTCTCGGCAAGCCTCAAGCCGAGTAGCCGAGCCGGTCGCAGAATGCTCCGGCTTCTCGCTCGCGCAAGTTGCCGGGGCACGTCATGGCGATTGTCTCAAAATAGGGGGCCCGATTAGTCGTTCGTTAAGTCCGCCGATCCCATAGTAGGAGCGCCCGATCCTGTCGCCGGCCAATTGGCCGTGTGCGGATATGGGGACGCTTGCGATCGTTTGCGCAGGGAAATGAAGTGCCCATGTCGACCTCGGCGAACAGCACGCTGCGCTCAACCGGCGCCGATCCGCGCATCGCGCCCGACCGGCGGCGCCACAAGCGCTATCCGCTGCTGCTGCTCGGGCGCTTCATGCGCGCCAACAAGCAAGAATATCCGTGCAAGCTCAATGATATTTCCGTGGGCGGCATAGCCGTGTCGTCGCCCGTCACGGTCGACGTCGGCGAGCGCATCGTCGCCTACTTCGATCACATCGGCGGCCTCGAAGGCCACGTCGTGCGCCTCTTCGAGGGCGGCTTCGCCATGCGGCTCAATGCGTCCCTTCACAAGCGCGAAAAGCTCGCCGCCCAGATCACCTGGCTGATCAACAAGGGCGAGCTCGAGGGCGTCGACGGGCGCCGGCACGAACGCATCGTAGTGGCTAACAAAGCGTCAACACTTGTCCTGGGCGACGGCGCCCAGGTCGACTCCCGCATCATCGACGTGTCTCTCTCGGGGGCTTCTCTTGCCACCGAGGCCCGGCCGCCCATCGGCAGCGAGGTGATGCTGGGCAAACTGCGCTGCCGGGTCATGCGTTACCACGAGCGGGGTATCGGTCTGCAGTTCCTCGACATTCAGGAGCCGGAGGCATTGCGGCGTTATTTCGGCTGATGTGCGGCAAGCAGCGCCCAAATTTTGGCGACCCCAAATTCGCTAAAATTTGGCGCAAATGCAGGGGCCAGGCTTCAGCGGACTACGAGGGTTTTCGACTAATGTGACCACCGTTGAGAGGGAAAGTACGGGGTAGAGTAATGAAGCGCGTCGTTCTAAGTGGCCTTGGGGTGCTGGGCGTCCTTGCGGCAATTCCCGGCGTCTCAGCGGAGACCTCGACTGCGACTTGGTCGGGACAGCAGGCCTCTCCATTCATGCGGGTCCATGGTCCTTCGCAACCGCCCTACGGCTTCGTGCGGTTTTGCGAGGAGCGGCCTGGCGCGTGCGCCCCTCAGCGCCTCGGCGAGATGCGGTTTCAACCGAGCCCCGAGCGCCTGAGCGAGCTCGACGAGGTGAACCGCGGCGTCAATCGCCTGGTCACGCCCGCGACCGACTTCGAGGTCTACGGCATCAGCGAGTACTGGACGCTGCCCACCAACCGCGGCGACTGCGAGGACTATGCGCTTCTCAAGCAGAAGGTATTGATGGCCCGCGGATGGCCTGCGAGCTCGCTGCTCCTGACCGTCGTTCGTGACGAGAAGGGCGAAGGCCATGCGGTGCTGACGGCGCGCACCGCGCAAGGCGACTTCATCCTCGACAACAAGGTCGATGACGTTCGCCTGTGGACCAAGTCGTCCTATCGCTTCATCATGCGTCAGTCCTATCTCGACCCGCGCGTCTGGGTCTCGCTCGACGCCTCACAGAACAGCGCTCCTGCGGCGATCGCCGGCACCCGCAACGGCAAGTAGAAACCGCGGCTGGAAAACCTCCCAGGCCCGGAGCCCTGCCTCCCCATCCCCCCTCCCGGGCCCTGACTGGAGCCGGACACTTCGCGTGTCCGGCTCCTTTTTCGAGGGAGCGAGAGCTAGCGCGGGCGGTCGTCCGGGCGAAGACCGGCTGCGTAGCGCTGCCAGTTCCTGACGTAGCGAGCGGCCGCCCCGCTGAAGCGCGCAACGTCGGCGTCCGTGAGCTCGCGCACAACCTTGCCCGGCGAGCCCAGCACCATCGAGCGGGGCGGGAACTCCTTCCCCTCCGGGATCAGGGTGTTGGCTCCGATCAGGCACTCCTCGCCGATCCTAGCGCCATTCAGGATGATCGAGCCGATGCCGATCAGGCTGCCTCGGCCGATTGTGCAGCCGTGCGCCATGACCATGTGGCCGATGGTGCAGTCCTCGCCGATGTCGAGGGGGAAGCCGGGGTCGGTATGGAGGACCGCGCCGTCCTGGACGTTCGAGCGGGCCCCGACGCGGATGAGCTCGTTGTCGCCGCGCAGCACGGCCCCGAACCAGACGCTCGCGTCCTCGCAAAGCTCCACCTTGCCGAGGACGATGGCGTTGGGCGCGACCCAGAACCGGCCGCTTTCCGGCGTCGTCACCCAGACGCCGTCGAGCTCATAGAGCGCCATGCTCGCAATTTCTCCGGGCGCGGAGGCTTACGCGTCGGCGAGGTCGAGCTCGAGGATCGCCATCTGGAACTGGTAGGAGACCTCGCCGTCCTCCTCCTCGCGGAACAGCACGGCAACGAAGTCGTCACCGATGTAGACCTCGGCGGAATTGTCCTTTTTCGGACGGGCGCGCACCGTGAGGTTCCGCGTGCCGAAGGTCTTCTTGAGGTAGGCCTCAAGCCGTGTCAGCTCGTCCTTCGTCACCTTGATGTCCTCCGCTTGCGGGGACGCGCCGCCGTCCCGGGCCGCTAGAATAGCGCTCTCGGCCGCGCTGGGGAGCCCCGCGCGTCAGAGCATCGCATAGTCGTCCGGTCCCAGCGCCTGGTCCATGCTGCGTGCGGGCTCCGCGCACCCTGCCGAGCCGACGATGCGGGCCGGCACGCCGGCCACCGTCATATGCGGCGGCACGTCCGCCAACACGACGCTTCCGGCCGCGATCCGCGAGGAGTTGCCGACATGGACGTTGCCCAGCACCTTGGCGCCGGCGCCGATCAAGACGCAGGCGCCGATCTTGGGATGGCGGTCGCCCGTCTCCTTGCCGCTGCCCCCGAGCGTGACCCCGTGCAGGAACGAGCAGTTGTCGCCGACGGAGGCCGTCTCGCCGCAGACGAAGCCCGTCGCGTGGTCGAGCATGAGGCCCTTGCCGAGGCGCGCGGCAGGGTGGATGTCGACGGCGAAGATGCGCGACGACTGGCTCTGCAGATAGAGCGCGAAGTCCTTGCGCCCCTGGCGCCACAGCTCGTGGGCGAAGCGATGGGTCACGAGGGCGTGGAAGCCCTTGAAGTAGAGGAGCGGCTCGAGATAGCGCGTGCAGGCGGGATCGCGGTCGAGCACGGCCGCGAGGTCGGCGCGGAACGCGTGGCCGAGCTCGGGCTGGGAGGCGAGCACGTCATGAAACGTCTGCACGATGAGGCCGGCATCGACGTCGGCATGGTCGAGGCGCTGGGCGATGCGGTGGCAGATCGAGCCCTCGAGCCGGTCGTGACTGATGACGGTTGCGTAGATGAACCCGGTGAGAGCCGGCTCCGCCGCCATCGCCGCCTCGGCCTCCTTGCGCAGGGCCGACCAGACGGGATCGTGGATCTCGACTTTGCCGGGAGCACTCTTGCCGTGGGCAGCCGAATGTCTCGTCGCTGACATGGTAGCGTCCTTGGTGGTCGTTGGTCCTCGTGCCCACGCGGAGGAAGCAGGCCCGCCACTTCCCCCCTTCGAGAGGGGCGTATCGGCGCACGCCGTCCGCGTCAATCTTATATCAGGCCGTCTCGTCTGAACATGGTGACGGAGTTTCCCTACCGCCAGCCTCTTGGAGCACCCCGCGTTGCATGGGCCCGCCGCCGAGCGCTATGAAGCGGCGTCACGTTTCGAGGAGACGACGCCGATGGTTGCGGCCGCTGCACTTCCTGCGCTCCGCCTGGAGAACGATGGTCCGATTGCCTGGATCGTCGCCGACAACCCGGCGCGGATGAACGCGTTCACCGCCGCCATGTGGGAGGCGCTGCCTCGCCTCGTCTCCGAGGCGGATGTGGCCGCCGACGTCCGCGTCATCGTGCTCCGCGGCGCGGGCGAACGGGCGTTCTCGGCCGGGGCCGATATCTCGGAGTTCGAGAGCGCACGGACGGGGGCCAGCGCCGAGACCTACGACCGCCTCAGCGACGAGGCCTTCACGGCCCTCTCCACGGCGGCGAAGCCCACGCTCGCCATGGTCCACGGCTTCTGCCTCGGCGGCGGGCTCGGGCTCGCGGCCTCGTGCGATTTGCGTCTCGCCGATGACAAGGCCGAGTTCGCCATTCCGGCCGCGAGGCTCGGCATCGGCTACAATGCGCGCTGGATGCGCCAGCTGCTGGCCCTTGCCGCCGCTCCCGCCGTCAAGGAGCTCGTGTTCACCGGATGGAGGTTTCCGGCCGCGGACGCGCTGAGGATGGGCCTCGTCAACCGCGTGGTGGCGCCGGCCCGTCTCGAGGCCGAGACCCGGACGCTCGCGGCTGCCATCGCAGCCAACGCTCCGCTCACGGTACGCGCCGCCAAGTTTACGATCGACGAGCTTCGACGCCGCCCCGAGAACCCCGACCTCGCAGCGCTCGATGCCGCGGTCGAGGCCTGCTTTCAGAGCGAGGACTATGCCGAGGGACGGCGCGCGTTCCTGGAAAAGCGGAAACCCGAGTTCAAGGGCTGCTAGCGGGATCGAGCACGTGCTTGCTGAGCGGCGCCCTTCCGCGAACGCTCGCACCGACGCGGCGCAGCAGAGCGATGAATTGTCCACAGCACTCTGACGATAACGGCGCTAGGCTGCTCAAGCTGCGTGCACGGAGTACTCTCGCCTCATCCTGAACAGTATTTTCTATCGAGCTGGTGCACTTACCTCGTGCGACTGATTGTTGTGTCTAGCTTGCGCAACGCCCCGCAGATCGGGGCAATATTGCAACGCAAAAATCTTTTCGCTTGGCAACCAGCGTTTTTCCTAACTAATCTTTAACCCGTGGCGTGCGCGACACCCGTGCTTGCTCACGACGCCACGATCCCCCCGCCGGCTCGTCCGGCTCAAGGAGGCAACGATGGAACTCTCGATGCGACTGAATGTGCTGGCTGCACTTCTGTCATTCGGCTTCATCGCTGCAATCGTGATCGGGATGGTTTGAGACCGCGTTCGCGTCCCATCCCTGAAGTGCGAAACGATTGAGCCCTGCCCCGAGGCCACTCCCCTCGGGGACACCCAGATAGGAGAAAGGCGCGGGATCAGCCACCCGCGCCTTTCTTCTTTTCCCGCCTAGCCGGTCTCGTCCGCCGCTACTTCTTGATGTGATAGCCGAGGAGGGCGCCGGCGAGGACGGCGTACTCCGCAGGGAATCTTGCCCCACGGGATTTCCTTGAGGAGCGGCAGCGTCGGCCCGAAATTCCAGAGCAGCGCGGCGATGAGCGCGAGCCCCAGCGCCCAGGACAGCGTGTGACCCGACGGAGTGCCCACGTCCTTCAGGACCTGGGCGGCGATCACGCCGATGAGAAACACGACGATCGCGCAAACGATAGCAAAGACGTAGAGCTGGAAGGTGCCGGGGACATTGATCATCCCCATGAGGAAGTTGGCGCCATACCAGCCGATGACGATCTGCACGAGCAGTAGAACGAGACGTCCGAGCATTGAATTTCTCCCCCAAAGCTAGCGCGGCCCCCCGCAAGTGCCGCGCGCCTCGACGCTAGCACGAAGCCCCATCGGCGAACCACGATTTCCGTCAGGAGGTTGCGCCGCGCGCTAGAAAGTAGCCGAGAAGAGCGGTGGCGACCGGGGTCAGCACGAAGAGCTCGGCCATCGCGCGGGATTCTTCTGCCCGCGGAGCGAAGGCGGCGGCCGCGAAGAAAGCCCCCGCGAGCGCCAGCACGAGCGTCACCGCAAGCGTGAGCAGCGTCGGACGGCGGATCGCATTCGTGACGCGCGCTCCGATCTGGCCGCCGATCCAGATGATGAGCGCGCCGACGGCCGCTACGAAATAATAGAAATAGGACCCGGCTCCCTCGCCGCCATACTCGAGCACCGAGCCGACGAGGAACGGCGAGGCGATCCAAGCGGCCACGCCCTGGGCGACCATGAGATTGATGTACGGCATGAGCTCCCCCTCGAGGCCGGCGACGCTCTCAGCGCCCTCGAGCGAGGCTATATCAGTCGGCGCGCGCGGGAAAGACCGGTGCCTTCTTCATCCCTGCGGTGCCATTGCTCTTGCCTACGCCGCGGCGCTCTTGGCCCGCTCCGGATCGTAGTTGAGCACCGGGGCGAGCCAGCGCTCCGCTTCCTGAACCGACCAGCCCTTGCGGCGCGCGTAGTCCTCGACCTGATCGCGCTCGACCTTGCCGACGCCGAAGTAATGGCTCTCGGGGTGCGAGACGTAGAGACCCGAGACGGAGGCGCCGGGCCACATGGCGTAGCTTTCGGTCAGCGCGATGCCGGCCGCCCGCTCGACATCCATGAGCCGCCACAGCGTCGCCTTCTCCGTGTGATCGGGCTGGGCCGGGTAGCCGGGCGCCGGGCGGATGCCCTGGTATTTCTCGAGGACCAAGTCCTCGTTCGAAAGCTTCTCGTCGCGAGCGTAGCCCCAGAGCTCGCGGCGCACGCGCTCATGCATGCGTTCGGCGAGGGCTTCCGCGAGACGGTCGGCGAGCGCCTTCAGGATGATGCGGCTGTAGTCGTCCGTGTCCTTGATCTCGCGCTTGAGCGCCTCCGGCTCGCCGATGCCCGTCGTTACGGCGAAAGCCCCGATGTAGTCCGATAGGCCCGTGTCCTTAGGCGCGATGAAATCGGCGAGCGCGGTGTGGGCGCGCTCGCGCGAAGGGTCGCGCGCGATCTGCTGGCGCAGCGTGTGCAGCATTGCAAGGCGCTTGCCCCGGCTCTCGTCCGCGTAGAGCTCGATGTCGTCGCCGATCGCACTCGCCGGCCAGAAGCCAACGACCGCGTTCGCGGTCAGCCATTTGCCGCGGACGATGTCGCGGAGCATCGCCTGCGCATCGGCGAAGAGCTTCTTGGCCTCCGCGCCGACCTTGTTGTCCGAGAGGATCGCCGGATATCGGCCGGAGAGCTCCCACGTCTGGAAAAAGGGCGTCCAGTCGATGTAGGGCACGAGCTCGGCGAGATCGACGCTCTGAAACGCGCGCACGCCGACAAACGACGGCTTGGGCGGCGTGTAGGACTTCCAGTCAATCGCGAATTTGTTGGCGCGGGCAGCAGCGAGCGTGATGCGCTGCTTCTTGGCCTCGTTGGCGAGGTGGACTTCGCGCACCTTTACGTACTCGGCGCGGATGCCGTCGACGTAGCGCTCGCGCTCGGTCTCCGAGAGCAGGTTCGAGACGACGCCCACGGCGCGGCTCGCATCGAGCACGTAGATCGCCTGGTTGCGCTTGTAGTTGGGGCTGATCTTGACGGCCGTGTGCACGCGGCTCGTGGTGGCGCCGCCGATCAGCAGAGGGCATGCGAATCCCTCGCGCTCCATCTCGGCGGCGACGAAGCACATCTCATCGAGGGAGGGCGTGATGAGACCCGAAAGACCGACGAGGTCCGCCTTCTCGCGCTTTGCCGTCTCGAGGATCTTCGCCGCCGGCACCATGACGCCGAGATCGATCACCTCGTAGTTGTTGCACTGGAGCACGACGCCGACGATGTTCTTGCCGATGTCGTGCACGTCGCCCTTGACGGTGGCCATGACGATCTTGCCCTTGGGCGGCATCTCGGTGAGGCCCGACGCGCGCTTCTCCGCCTCGAGGAAGGGTTGCAGATAAGCCACCGCCTGCTTCATGACGCGGGCGCTCTTCACGACCTGCGGCAGGAACATCTTGCCGGCCCCGAACAGATCGCCGACGACGTTCATGCCGGCCATGAGCGGCCCCTCGATCACGTCGAGCGGCTTTGCGGCCTTGGCGCGCGCCTCCTCGGTGTCGGCCTCGATGAAATCGGTGATGCCGTGGACGAGGGAGTGGGTGAGACGCGCCTCGACGGGAGCTTCGCGCCAGGAGAGGTCCTTCTCCTTCGCTTTCGCGCCGCCCTCGCCCTTGAAGCGGGGCGCGGCCTCGAGCAGGCGGTCGGTCGCGTCCGCGCGCCGGTTCAGGATCACGTCCTCGGCAAGCTCGCGCAACTCGGCCGGGATATCGTCGTAAAGCGTGAGCTGACCGGCGTTGACAATCCCCATGTCCATGCCGGCCTGGATCGCGTGGTAGAGAAAGACCGAGTGCATCGCCTCGCGCACGGGCTCATTGCCGCGGAAGGCGAAGCTCAAGTTCGATACGCCGCCCGAGATGTGGACGAGCGGCATCTTCTCCTTGATCCGGCGCGCCGCCTCGATGAAGGCGATCCCGTAGCCGTTGTGCTCCTCGATGCCGGTGGCCACGGCGAAGATGTTCGGGTCGAAGATGATGTCCTCGGGCGGAAAGCCGACCTTCTCTGTCAAGAGCTTATACGCCCGCTCGCAGATGGCGACCTTGCGCTCGACGGTGTCGGCCTGCCCCTGCTCGTCGAAGGCCATGACGACGACGGCGGCGCCGTAACGCAGCACTTTCTTTGCGTGCTCGAGGAACGGCTCCTCGCCCTCCTTCATTGAGATCGAGTTGACGATGGCCTTGCCCTGGACGCATTTCAGCCCCGCCTCGATCACGCTCCATTTCGAGCTGTCGATCATAATGGGGACGCGGGCGATGTCGGGCTCGGAGGCGATGAGGTTCACGAACGTCGTCATCGCCTTTTCGGAATCGAGCAGCCCCTCGTCCATGTTGATATCGAGCACCATGGCGCCGGCTTCGACCTGTTGGCGCGCGACAGCGAGCGCCGCCGAATAGTCGCCGGCCTCGATGAGCTTGCGGAACTTCGCCGAGCCGGTGACGTTGGTCCGCTCGCCGACGTTGATGAAGGACTGTGCCGCGCTTGTCGTGGTCATTGACGTCCTGACTAGGTTGGCGTGGGCAGGTGCTTGCTCACGGGATGCACGTTTAGTTGGGCTTTAGCCCTGCCGCGTCAGCTTTGGCTCGCCAATCTCGATATTGCGATACAAGGCCGTGTTCGAAGAAGCCCCAGAACTCATCGTATCGTTTAGTTCTCTTACTGAAATCCTGGTCCAAACCAGACGTATGCCCAAGGAAGATGAGAGAGGCTGTTTGAGCAATCTCCACCGCTACTTCCAAGGCTCGTCTCACCTCATTTATCTCGGGTTTGCAAACCTCACCTGAGATTGCATGCGCGATTATCTTGGTTCGAATATCGCGCAATGCCTCTCGAGTCTCTTTCAGGCGTCCACTATCAGCGGGATGATCTCCCTTACGCCAACCCAGTGGCACATTCTCTTTGAACCACTCGATCCGGCCCGGCTGTTCCGCCAGTTCGATCTCAACTATGCCGGATGGCGGGCTAACGTCTCCACGTGTCAGCCAAGTCTCACTTATGAGGACGTCGGTCACTTCGGCATTTGCTAGAAGTCCCCTCAGCAGGCAGGCGGATAAAAATCTTCGTTCTGTGGGTTATCACTCACCCGGAGAATCGCCATCACGGTCGAGATGGCAAGTGCTTCTCTCACCTCAGCTATGCCACTTGGCGCGCGCCAGCGCAGCGCCTGTCGCAGATCCTCGCCACCTAGCTTCTCATTGATCGCTTCCCAAAGCGCCCAATGGTTTGCTGCGGAGCGGGCATTTTGAACTACTGCACGCGTAATCTCCTCCCCCCTGTGCAGACATTCGCGCACATCATCCCGCAAGTCCGAGAGCTCGCCACGCCAACTTTGCACTGTTCCGGTCATGCCTCACCCGTGCACGAACGGCTCGAGGCCTGACAAGCGCATCTTGGGTGCGATCTCAGGGATCGGCCGGGGAGGAAACGACTTCACGTGCTCGGCAATGTGAGCGATGTGGTCCGGCGTCGAGCCGCAGCATCCGCCGACGACGTTCAAGAGCCCGTCCGCCGCCCACGGCTCGATCTTGCAGGCCATGTCGTCGGGCCCCTCGTCGTACTCGCCCATGGCGTTCGGCAATCCGGCGTTGGGATAGGCGGAAATGCGCGTGTCGGCGACATGGGCAAGCTCGGCGAGGTAGGGACGCATGAGCTCGGCGCCGAGCGCGCAATTGAGTCCGATCGAAAACGGCCTCAGGTGACGCATCGAGTACCAGAACGCCTCGGCCGTCTGGCCGGAGAGCGTGCGGCCAGAGCGGTCGGTGATGGTCCCCGAGATCATGATCGGCAGCTCGATCCCCTTTTCCTCGAAGACCTCGAGCGTCGCCACGCCCGCCGCCTTGGCGTTGAGCGTGTCGAAGATCGTTTCGATCAGGATGATGTCGGCGCCGCCCTCGATCAGTCCACGCACTTGCTCCTTGTAGGCCTCGCGCAGCTCGTCGAAGGAGATGTTGCGGAAGCCCGGATCACTGACCCTCGGCGAGATCGAGGCCGTGCGGTTGGTCGGCCCAACGGCGCCGGCGACGAAGCGGGGCCTGTCGGGGGTCTGCTTGCTCCATTTGTCGGCCGCCGCCCGGGCGAGCTTGGCCGCCGCGACGTTGATCTCGTGGGCGAGCTCCTCCATGCCGTAGTCGGCCATCGAGATGCGTTGGGCGTTGAAGGTGTTGGTCTCGATGATGTCGGCCCCGGCCGCGAGATAGGCCTCGTGGATGTCCTGGATGATCCTGGGCTGCGTCAATACGAGGAGATCGTTGTTGCCTTTGACGTCGCGGGCCCAATCCTTGAAGCGGGCGCCGCGATAGCCTGCTTCGTCCAGCTTGTGGCGCTGGATCATCGTCCCCATCGCGCCGTCGATGATGAGGATGCGCTCGGCCGCCGCCTTCTCCAGGGCCTTCCAACTCGGTATTCTTTTCATGGCGTCGAAACCTGCAATCCAACTGAGCCCATTTTCTCCCTCTCCCCATCGCGCCTTCGCGATGGGGAGAGGGTTGGGGTGAGGGGCAGCAACAAACCGCAGCGCGAGCTTCTGCCCCTCACCCTGACCCTCTCCCCGCCAGCGGGGAGAGGGGAAATTGCCCTACCCCGCCGCGGCGCGCTGCTCGAGCGGCGCCATCTTCAAAGGCCTGAGCCCCAGGAGATGGCAGATCGCGTAGACGAGATCGGCGCGGTTCAGCGTGTAGAAGTGGAACGTCTTGATGCCCTCGTCGACGAGCCCCATCACCTGCTCGGTTGCAACCGCAGCGGCAACGAGGTGTGTCGTCGCCGGGTCCTCCTCGAGGCCCTCGAAGCGGCGCGCGAGCCAGGCCGGGACGCTCGCGCCCGCCTTCACCGCGAAGCCCGCGACCTGGCGGAAGTTATGAATGGGAACGATGCCGGGCGTGATCGGCACCCAGATGCCGGCCGCCCGCGCCCGCTCGAGGAAACGGAGGTAGTGGGCGTTGTCGAAGCCGAACTGAGTGATGATGCGGTCGGCGCCGGCGTCGACCTTGGCTTTGAGGTTGTCGAGATCCGCCTGCAGCGAAGGGCTCTCCGGGTGCTTCTCGGGATAGCCCGCGACCGACACCTCGAAATTGGCGATGCGCTTCAAGCCTGCGACGAGATGGGCCGCGTTGGCGTAGCCGCCCGCATGCGGCTCGTATTTCGCGCCCACACCGCCGGACGGATCGCCGCGCAGCGCCACGACGTGGCGCACGCCTGCCTGCCAATAGGCGCGCGCAACCGCGTCGACCTCGGCCTTCGTCGCATCGACGCAAGTAAGGTGGGCGGCCGCCCTCAACGCCGTCTCTCTCATGATCCGCGACACGGTCGCGTGCGTGCGCTCGCGCGTCGAGCCGCCGGCCCCGTACGTGACCGACACGAACTCCGGGCACAGCGGCGCGAGACGCTTGATGGCGGCCCACAGCGCCTCCTCCATCTTCTCGGTCTTGGGCGGGAAGAACTCGAACGAGACATCGATCTCTCCCATGCCCAAGAGCCGGCTCTTCCTATCGCTTTCCGCTATCATGGCCGCGCTCCTTCGAGTTGGCGGGACGTCTGCTGACGTTCCGCCGCCTTCGCCTGCTTTGCCGGCCGCTCGGCCAGCCAAATCAAGACCGTGAGCTTCTGGCGCCCGTCGCTCCCCGTGGGCTCGAGCTTGCGCATCAAGGTGACCTCGAGGCCCGCCGCCTTCATCCAATCGCTCACCTGCTCGGGGGCAAATCCGAGCCGCTCGTGGGCGTGCTCCTCGCGCAGATACTCGAGGTCGTGCGGGGCGAAATCGACGATCAGAAGGCGGCCGCTGGGCGCGAGCACGCGGGCTGCCTCGGAGATGGCGAGGGCGGGCTCCGAAAGATAGTGCAGCACCTGGTGCATGACGACGGCATCGGCGACGCCGTCCCCGAGCGCCAGGGTATAGATGTCGCCGTGACGCACCTCGGCCCGCGAAAGGCGAGCCTTGGTGAGCTTGCTACGCGCATAGGCGAGCATCGGCTGATTGACGTCGAGGCCGAGCCCGCGCTCGAAGCGCTCGGCGAAGAGCTCGAGCACACGGCCCGTACCGGTGCCGAGATCGACGAAGAGGCGGAAGGGGCCCGCGCCGAGGGCTTCGAGCATCGCGCTCTCGACCTCGCCCTCGGACACATAAAGCGCGCGGATGCGGTCCCAATCGGCGGCGTGATCGCGAAAATAGGCCTGCGCTGCGGTCTCGCGCTCGCGCTTCAAGGCTTCCGCGCGCTCGCGGTCGCGGCGGACGACGGGATCGTCGGCGTCGACCGCCTCGAGCACGCGGCGCGCGAGCTTGCCGCCCTCCGAGCGGTCGGAGACATGGAAATACACCCAGCTTCCCTCGCGGAAGCGCTCGATCAGCCCGCCCTCGGCTAGGAGCTTCAGATGGCGGCTGATGCGGGGCTGGCTTTGCCCGAGAATTTGGGTCAAGTCCTTGACGTTCAGCTCGCCCGCCGCCAGCAGCACGAGGATCCTGAGCCGCGTCGGCTCGGCCGCAGCCTTGAGGGCGGTGACGAGCGCGCGCGTTTCGACGGCAAGGGGCATGGACAAGTTCCTTATGCCCGACAACATATAAAGATATGTTTATATGTCAAGCGTCGTCTCGGACCGCGCACCATTAACCTTCGCGTAAGGCCTGCCGCTTAGGGTTTCCGAAGTGTTGAAATCCTCACGGCGCGGCGGGGTCAAGTCATGCGAAGTATGGGCGTTCCGTCCATTGTTCCGAGTTCCTCCTTCTCCCTCCCCATCTCCCTCAAGCAGACGTCAGCGAGCTCCTCTCCCATCCTCTTGATGATGGTGCTCGCGCCGCTGTCGTTGGCGCTCCTCGTGCCGTTCGCCCTCGTCGCCCAGCACCTGGCAGAGGACGCCGCGACGCGCGCCGTCCTCGCCGAGCGCCCGCAGGCGGCACTCTACCTTCTGCTCGGCCTCGGTTTCTGCGCCATGCTGTTCGGCTGGCCGCTGGTTCGCATCGTAAAGAGCCTCGGGCGCTCGCGCACGATCGACATCGACGCCGGCACCGTCTCCGTCACCGAGCGGGCCTTCGGGCGCACCCAGCGATGGAGCGAGCCGCTCACGCAGTTTGCCGGCGTGTCGCACCAAGTGCGATCGTCCCTCTCGGGCGTGCGCCACGAGCTGACCCTCGTTCATGCCGATCCGTCGCGCGCCGTCCTTCTCGCGGTCGCCCAACGCATCTCCCAGGACCAGGTCGACCGCGTCGCTCGCGCCCTCAATGTTGCCGAAATTCCGTCGCGCGAGGCCGCTAAGCTGACCTTCCTGCGAGGTCTGCCGGCCCCTGCCGGGCTGCAACCCCGCTTGGACTTGGCGCGCGCAGTGGGGGCGTGAGGCGACTATCAGCCCTTTGACTGGCGCGCCGACCCATGTTGGTATTGGGAGCGGCGCGAGATCACTTTTCGGGTCCTCGTCTCGTCTCCAAAGCGGCCGGAGCTAGGCTTGATGTCGAGTGCAGACTTGTTGCGAGCGTACCCGCGCGCACCCCTTAAGACGCTGTTTGCCTTGGCTCTTTGCGCACTTGCCGCGACTATCGGCTCGCCGGGAGCACGCGCCGAGGCACCGACCGCCTTCATGCAGCGCGTCGCCAACGAGCTTGTCGAAGCCTCGAGAGTAGGCTCGACGGCCATGTTCGCCGCCGCCATCCGCAGCTATGCCGACGTGCCCGCGATCGGCATCTCGGCGCTCGGCGACTATGCCGCGAGCCTGCCCAAGACGGAGCGGCCCACCTATTTCAACGGCATGATCAACTTCATCGCCCGCTATGCGGCGAAGGAAGCGCCGAACTATCCCGTGGCCAAGGCCATTGTGGTCGGCCAGTCGCAGGAGACCGTGGGCGGGACCTTGGTCGACAGCCGGGTGATGTTGAAGAGCGGCGAGACCTACGACGTGCGCTGGCGCCTCGTGCGCCGCGAAGGCGGCTACAAGGTGCGGGAAGCCGAGGTCATCGGCTTCCAGATGACGACGTTCCTCAATACTTTGTTCCAGAATTACATCTCCGAGAATGGGGGCAACCCGCGCACCCTCGTCCTGGCCTTGAATCGCTAGACCCTGGGGCGGACGGCCTCCCGCTCAATCATGATCGTCCTGTCAGGCTGCTCAAACATTGGGCGCGCGGCCCCGCGTTGACTTGGCGTCGACCGCGAATAGAGTGCGCGCACTTCTTCAGCACAGTCGAGGCCCGTTGCCGATGAGCGCTCAGCGCACGCCTGCCAAGCACTTTGCTCCTCTCGCCATCGGCGCCCCCGAACCCTACCGCCAGCTCCCCGTGCGCCTCGAGCGCATGATTCACTTCGTGCCCCCCCACAACGCCAAGATCCGCGCGAAGATCAAGGACATCGCGGCCGACGTCGACGTGATCCTCGGCAACCTCGAGGACGCCATTCCGGCGTCCGACAAGGAGGCGGCCCGCGCCGGCTTCATCGCCATGGCGCGCGAGACGGACTTCGGCCCGACCGGCCTCTGGACGCGCATCAACTGCCTGAACAGCCCGTGGATGCTCGATGACGTGACGGAGGTCGTCGCCGCCGTCGGCGACAAGCTCGACGTGATCATGCTGCCCAAGGTCGAGGGCCCGTGGGACATTCACTACCTCGACCAGCTGCTCGCCCAGCTCGAGGCCAAGCACCGGGTCAAGAAACCGATCCTGATCCACGCCATCCTCGAGACGGCGGAAGGGGTAAAGAATGTCGCGGATATCGCGGCAGCGTCCCCGCGCATGCACGGCATGAGCCTCGGGCCGGCCGATCTCGCCGCCTCGCGCGGCATGAAGACGACGCGGGTCGGCGGCGGCCACCCGGACTATGCCGTGCTCGCCGATGCCGGCGACGGACAAGCGCCCCGCGCGAAGTTCCAGCAGGACCTCTGGCACTATACCGTCGGCCGCATGGTCGACGCCTGCCTCAGCTACGGGCTCAAGCCGTTTTATGGCCCCTTCGGCGACTTCTCGGACGCGGCTGCCTGCGAGGCGCAGTTCCGCAATGCGTTCCTGCAAGGCTGTCTCGGCGCCTGGTCGCTGCATCCGAGCCAGATCGACATCGCCAAGCGCGTCTTCTCGCCGGACCCGGGCGAGGTGGCCTTCGCCAAGCGCATCCTGGACGCCATGCCCGACGGAACGGGAGCGGTGATGATCGACGGCAAGATGCAGGACGACGCGACCTGGAAGCAGGCCAAGGTCATCGTCGATCTTGCGCGCCTCGTCGCGACCAAGGACCCCGAGCGTGGTAAGATTTACGGACTGTAATTTGACTTAAGAGTTGCCTGGTGTCTGAAGCAAGACGGCTGATTGACATTGGCCGTGCGCTCCTCTCGAATAGGTTCATGGCTCAGAGACGCAAACCCGCTGGGAGACGCAAGCAAGCGATGCGCAAGGCGCGCTTCGCCGTGGGGCAGGTGGTGCGCCACCGGTTCTACCCGTTCCGCGGCGTTATCTTCGACATCGACCCTATCTTCAGCAACACCGAGGACTGGTGGCTGTCGATCCCGGCCGACATCCGTCCGGCCAAGGATCAGCCTTATTACCATCTGCTCGCCGAGAACTCGGATACCGAGTATGTCGCCTACGTCTCCGAGCAGAACCTGCTTCCCGACACGAGCGGGCTGCCGCTGCGCCACCCGCAGCTGGCCGAGCTTTTCGTCGAGGACGAGGAGGGGCGCTACCGGGCCGTTTTCCTGCAGTCTCATTAAGGCATCGCGCATCGCCTGCTCTATTCCGTCACCCCGACGGAGGTCGGGGTCCAGATACGTTCATCGAGGCTGCGCGAGTGATGGTCGGCGAGCAATAAAGAGCCCCTGCGTTTACATTCTTGCCAACAAGCCCCTGGGCACCCTCTACGTCGGCGTGACGAGCGACCTCCACGGCCGCATGGCTGAGCACGTGCAGGGCTCTACGAAGGCTTCACGAAGAAATATGCAGTGAAGCGCCTCGTCTATTACGAGATGCACGAGACGATGGAGGAAGCGATCCGGCGCGAAAAGCAATTGAAGGAATGGCGGCGCATCTGGAAGGTTCGGATTATCGAGGCCATGAACCCTGAGTGGCGACACCTTTTCGAGGGCACGTCGGGGGAGATAGCATTCGGACCTGGGGAAGCCGAGCGGCTCGCGGGCGAACCGGTGCCCGACATTGAGGTGTCTGGACCCCGACCTTCGTCGGGGTGACGTTGTGGGACGGCGCCGCAGATTGAAAAGCTCATCAGCGTGCGCCTCGAAGAGGCACGCATGAGTGCGCTTCCCCGCTCAAGATGGCCCTCCCGGCGTAGGCCGGGATCCAGAACATCGTGCCGTGCATCACAAGTGTCTGTGGACCCCGTCCAAGCGAGAAATGGCTGAGCCCGAACAATAAAACCGCCCGGCGGATGCCGGGCGGTTTTGATGCCTATCCAATTGGATTGAGGCCTATTTCTTCTCCGGCGCCTTCTCCTGGGCTTTGGCGGCAGGGGCTGCGGGCGCTCCTGGCTGAGCCGGTAAGTTCTTCATCTCCTCGGCCTTGAACTTCTCGTAGGCCTCGGCCTGGCGCTGGCGGATCTGAGCCATGAGCTGGCCGCGGGCCTTCTTGTATTCGGCGTTGTCGATCGGCTTTCCGGCAAAGGCCTCGGAGAAGCCGCTCAGCGGAACGGGGAAGCCGATGGGCTGGGCCGCAGCGTTCATGGCCAGCACCATCAATCCGCCGCCTGCCTTCATCTGATCCACGATCTCCGCGGTGGCCTCGATCTCGGCGGTGCAGCCGGAAGGATGGCAGAGCGAATACTTGAGCTCGATCGGCTTCAGCGTCGTCTCGTCGATCTTCTCGTTCTTGGCCGTCTTCTCCCACTGCTCTTTGGTGTAGACCGCCGCCTTGACGCCGGGCGGGATCGCCATGCCGAGCGGGACCATGACCATCAGAGCCTTCTTCTCCTGTCCCTCGACCTCGCGAATGGCCGCGGAGACGAGAACCATGCCGGTATTGCCGTCGAGCCGCTCATGGTGCGTGAGACAGATGTTCCTCTCCTCCTTAGCGGCCTCCTTGCCGTCCTTGTCCCTCTTGGTGACAGGAGTCTTCTCGCACAACTTCACCCACGCGCTCTTGTTGCCTTCCTTGCCCGCGGCAGCATCCTTGGCTGCGGGCTTGGCTGCGGGTGCGGCTTCCTTCGCTGCGGGAGCGGGAGCCTTTTCGGTCGAGCCCGCCCAGGCCTCGCTCGTAAGCCCAATCATGGCAGCCAGAGTCGCCGCGCAAACCGCCGGCACCGCACGGCCGAGCTTGCAAACGTGAAAATCCGCGTGTGACATGAGGAATACGACCTTTCCATGTGAGCCGCGCTGTTGAACAGCCGGCTCAGCCCCTCTTAGATCCGCGCCATTGCCAAGTCCCCGGGCCCGCACGGTCTTGGGCGCACGATCTTGCGCCGACCGGTGGGCAATAAGGCTCGGATTGCGGCAATCCCGTGGCCGCCTCAAGCGACGTGAATTGATGCACAGGCTGATCGGAGAGTATCGTTGCAAAGGCGCAACGCAATTCAGGCCCGCGATCGCCACAACCCCAAGCCGCAAGCTGTGATAAAGGCCGGGCGGGCCCGAGCCAATAGAGGCCGCTGTGCGCTCGCGCAAGGGATCGACGAACGGACGACATCATGGTGCGCCTCATCGCCGCTTTCCTCGCCGTGCTCATGGCGACCGCTCCCGCGCGCGCCGATCCGGCCCACGGGATTGCCATGCACGGCACGCCGAAGCTTCCTCGCGACTTTCCGTTTTTTCCCTACGTCAATCCCGACGCTCCAAAAGGCGGACGGCTCACGCTCGGGGCATCCGGCTCCTTCGACAGCCTGAACCCGATGATCGTGCGCGGCGAGCCCGTGCAGGGCATTCGCGAGTTCGTCATCGAAAGCTTGATGGCGCGCAGCCAGGACGAGCCGTTCACGCTCTACCCGCTCATCGCCGAGAGCATCGACGTGCCTCCCGACCGCAGCTCCGTCACCTTCCGCCTCGATCCTCGCGCGCATTTCTCCGACGGCAAGCCGGTGACCGCAGACGACGTGCTCTTCTCCTTCGAGCTTCTCAAGGAGAAGGCGCGGCCCAACTACCGCACCTACTATCGCAAGGTCACGAAGGCCGAGCGCATCTCGGAGCGGGAGGTGCGCTTCGAGCTCGGCGCCGGCGCCGACCGCGAAATGCCCCTCATTCTCGGGCTGATGCCGGTGCTCGCTAGCCATGATGTCGATCCCGCCACGTTCGAGGCAACGAGCCTCAAGCCGCCCTTGGGCTCGGGCCCTTACAAGGTTGCCAAGATCGATCCCGGCCGCTCGATCACGTACGCGCGCGATCCGAACCACTGGAGCCGCGATCTGCCCGTCAACCGCGGGCGTTTCAACTTCGACGAAATTCGCTTCGACTATTTCCGCGAGCCGACCACGCTGTTCGAGGCCTTCAAGTCCGGCGCGATCGACTTGAGGACCGAGGAGGACGCCGCACGCTGGGCCGAGGGCTACGCGTTTCCCGCCGCTGCCCAGGGCCGCGTCACCAAGGGCGAGTTCAAGACCGAGCTGCCGGCCGGCATGACGGCACTCGTGTTCAATACGCGCCGGCCCGTGTTCGCCGACCGGCGCGTGCGCGAGGCGATCCTCACGCTCTTCGACTTCGCGTGGCTCAACAGGAGCCTCTACCATGGGCTCTATACGCGCACCGAGAGCTACTTCGCGCGGTCCTATCTTGCATCGGCGGGCCGGCCCGCGGACGCTCGCGAGCGCGCGCTTCTCGCGCCCTTTCCCGATGCCGTCGATCCCTCCATCCTCGACGGCACCTACCGGCTGCCCACGAGCGACGGCTCGGGGCACAATCGCGAGAACGCGCGCGCTGCCTACGAGCTCCTCAAGTCCGCGGGCTACGAGCTCCGCGGCGGGACGATGGTCAATGCCAAGACCGGCGAGCCGCTCGCCTTCGAGATCCTCGCAGGCTCGAGCGGCCAGGAGCGCCTGCTCGCGGGCTTCAGAAACGAGCTCGCGCTCATTGGCATCAACGTCAAGATCCGCGTCGTCGACAGCGCCCAGTATCAGGCCCGCCTCAAGGACTATGACTTCGATATGATTCAGTTCCAGTGGCCGGCGTCCCTCTCGCCCGGCAACGAGCAGCTCTTCCGCTGGTCGTCGGGGGTCGCGCGCCAGCCCGGCTCCTTCAACTACGCGGGCGTCGAGAACCCGGCGGCCGACGCCATGATCGCCGCCCTTCTCAACGCGGAAGCCCCGGACGATTTCGTCTCGTCGGTGCGCGCCCTCGACCGCGTGCTGCTTTCGGGGCGCTATGTCATTCCGCTGTTCTATGCCCCCAAGCAGTGGGTCGCCTATTGGGACCGCGTGCGCCCCCCGGACGTAACGCCGCTCGCCGGCTTCAATCTCGACTCGTGGTGGGCGGTCGCGCCAAAGTAGATTGGCGCTGCCCTACCCGTCAGAGATCACGATGAGCGCCGACTTCGATCTCCCGCCGCCGCGCTTCAACATGGCCGCCTACTGTCTCGCGGCGAGCGCGCGCACGGCGCCCGAGAAGCCCGCGCTCCTCGTCGTCGACGACGTGGCGGCAAGCGCTCCGTCCGAGGTCTGGAGCTACCCCGATCTCGAGGACGCGGTGCTGCGGACGGCCGCGGCGCTCCGCGCCTCGGGGCTCGAGCCCGGCGACCGCATCATGATCCGGCTCGACAATACGAGCGCCTTCGCCATTCTCTTCTTCGCCGCCGTCGCCGCGGGCCTCGTCGCGCTGCCGGCCTCCTCTCAGCTCACGGAGCGCGAGGTGCTCTTTCTGCTCGAGGACAGCGGCGCCCGCCTCGCTCGCCTCCGCCGAGCATCTGGCACTCTCCCATCTGCCCGAGGGGGTCCGGCAGATCTCGACCGCCGAGGTCGAGCGGATGATCCGTCACGGCCAACGCGCCGACTACGCGCCGACGGCGGCCGACGATCCCGCCTTCCTCATCTATACCTCGGGCACGACGGCCGAGCCCAAGGGCGTGCTGCATGCGCAGCGCTCCGCCTATGGGCGCCGGCCGATGTACCGCGGCTGGTACGGCATCGGCGCGGCGGATCGCATGCTGCATGCGGGGGCGTTCAACTGGACGTTCACGCTCGGCACCGGCCTCACCGATCCCTGGGCGAACGGCGCAACGGCGATCGTCTATACGGGCGAGAAGGACCCGGCGCTGTGGCCGCGCCTCATCGCCGCGACTGAGGCGACGCTGTTTGCGGGCGTGCCCGGGCTCTTCCGGCAGATGCTCAAGTATGGGGACGGCGATGGCATGCGTCTCCCAACTCTGCGCCACGCTCTCGTCGCCGGCGAGACGCCGCCGCCTGGCCTGTTCGAGGATTGGACCGGGCGGACGGGGACCGAGCTCTACGAGGCGCTCGGCATGAGCGAGATCTCGACCTACATCTCGTCCGGCCCCGAGGTGCCGCGGAAGCCGGGGACCGTCGGCAAGCCGCAGCCTGGCCGGCGCGTCGCCATTCTGCCCATCGACGGGGGCGAGGAGCCACTGCCTCCCGGCGCCGAGGGTCTCATCGCCGTCGACCGGCGCGACCCCGGCCTCATGCTCGGCTACTGGCGCCGCCCGCGCGAGGAAGCAGAGGTTATGCGCGGGCGATGGTTCGCGGGCGGCGATCTCGGAGTGATCGATCATGACGGCTACGTGACGCACACGGGGCGCGCCAACGATCTCATGAATGCGCTCGGCTACCGCGTCTCCCCGCTCGAGGTCGAGGCCGTGCTCGGCGAGCACCCGGGCGTGGCCGAGGTCGCCTGTGCCGAGATCAATGTGCGCGGCGACGTAAGCGTGATCGGCGCTTTCGTCGTGGCGAAGGGCCCCGAGCCGCCCGACGCCGAGAGCCTCAAGGCGTTCGCGGGGGAGCGCCTCGCCGCCTACAAGTGTCCCAAAGAAATCCGCTTCGTCGCCGCGCTTCCGCGCACCGCCAACGGCAAGATCAAGCGCAGCGAGCTGATCGCCGCAGGATAGCGCCTGTGTCCGCAAAGCCTCGCTGCTGCCCACAATTTGGGCGCGCCCGCGGCGGAGAGCGGCGCAGGCGCGCTCCTCTCCACGGCGTTGCCGAGGGCGGGCTTGGGCCGAGACGCGTTCTGTGATAGCTCCGAAGCCGGGCCCGATCACAAAGGGGGGTAGAGATGGTTGAGGAGCTGAGCCAATACATGCTCGAGCACCCGGTCGTGCTCGCGGCGGTAGGCGTGTTTGTGGTGCTGGCCCTCGTCGGCGCCTGGTATGTGGTCTCCCACCACCTGCACGTGGTGCTCGTCACGCTCTTGTGCGCGGCCGGCTTCGTGTCCGGCATCCTCGTGCTCTACCGCGGCTATAGCGGCGACATGCGCGATCTCATGGTCATCGGCGCGTTTCTGATCCTGATTTTCCCGATCATCTATCAGCAGGCCATTCGGGTCGCGAAGATCGCCTTCGGCGGGGCTCCCTCGCCCATCGCCAAGGGCCACGCGCGCCGCGCTGGGGTGTGAAGTCTAGTTTGGCGGGACGGTCCGAGAGGCGACGCGCCTCGCGCCGGGCGCCGAGATTCTCTCCGATCTCGAGAGCTTGACCTCCGCCAGCGCCTCCAGGATGCGACAGTCCCTGATGTGGGGCCCGCGACATGATTGAATGACGGCGACCAGCTCGCGGCGCATGGCGCGCAGGCGCTTCATCTTGGCAACGATGCGCCCGACTTGATGGCGGGCTATCGCGTCAACGGTCTTGCAGGACGCATCTGGATTATCGGCCAGCCTCAACAGCTCGCGCACCTCGTCGACGTCGAAGCCGAGGTCGCGGGCGTGCCGGATGAACGTTACCCGCGTGACCGCGCCCGTATCAAATCGCCGCTGCCTGCCGCCGGTGCGCAACGGTGCCGGCAGCAGTCCAATCTGCTCGTAGAAGCGGATCGTCGGAACTTTGACGCCGGTCAGCTCTGCGAGCCTGCCGATCCCGAAATCATTCATGCGCACATGCCTCTTGAACCTCTAGTGGCTAGAGATCCTACACTAGAAGGGGTGAGGAGATCGAGGCGCAGGAAAGGGCCGAGTGCGACAAAGCGGGATGCGGGTGCTCGGAGGGCGTGACCTTCGACGGGCTCTCGTCCGACTACCGGCGTCGCCTGTGGGCGGTGATCGCCATCAACGCGTCGATGTTCGCCGTCGAAATGGGGGCCGGTGTGCTGGCCGGGTCGCAGGCCCTGCAAGCGGACGCGCTCGACTTCTTCGGCGACACGCTGACCTACGGCATGAGTCTAGCGGTCATCGGCCTTCCGCTCCGGGTGCGCGCGACGGCGGCGCTCGTCAAGGGCGTCACGCTGGCGCTGATGGGGCTGTGGGTCTTCGGATCGACGATTTGGCATACCCTGGTGCTTGGGCTCCCTCGCGCCGAGGTGATGGGGCTGATCGGCGCGCTGGCGCTCACCGCTAATCTGGCCAGTGTCTTGATCCTGCTCAAATACAAGGACGGCGACGCCAATGTACGGTCGGTCTGGCTCTGCTCGCGCAATGACGCCATTGGCAATGTCGCCGTGATGCTGGCGGCAGCTGGCGTGTGGAGCACCGGAACCGGCTGGCCTGACGTTATCGTGGCTGCAGCTCTTGCCGCGCTGTTCCTGCAATCGGCGACAAAGATTCTTCGTCAGGCGATCGACGAGCGACGCCTGACGTCGGGCGGCCGAATGGAGATGGTTCTGTCCCGGCCGATTATCAAAAGGAGAAACGAGCGATGACCGCACGCAAATGGCTGATCGTGGGTGCGTTGCTGGCGCTGGCGGCAACGGACTCGATGGCGTTGGCTCAAGACCAGCCGCAGACGACCCAGCAGCAAACTCCCATGATGGGCCCAGGCATGATAGGTCACGGCATGATGGGCTATGGCGGCATGGGTCCGGGCATGATGGGCCCCGGCATGATGGGGTATGGCGGAATGGGCCCGGGCATGATGGGTCCCGGCATGCACGGAATGATGGGCCCGGGCATGATGGGCCCCGGCATGATGATGGGCTATGGCCCGATGGTGGAAGGACGCCTTGCCTATCTCAAGGCCGAGCTCGCCATCACCGACGCGCAGTCGGAGGCGTGGAACGGCTACGTCAGCGCGGTGAAGGCGCGTGCCGAGACCATGCAGGGCATGCGTGCGACGATGATGCAGGCCATGCATTCGGGCAATGCCATAGACCGCATGGAGGCGCACGCCCAGGCGATGCAGAGCATGGTCGACAGCATGAAGGCGATGAAGCCGGCCACGGAAGCGCTCTATAAAGTTCTGAGCGACGAGCAGAAGAAGAAAGCCGATCTCCTGCTCGGTGGCGGCTGCTGCATGATGTGAGGGTTCGGAGGAGGAAAAATACCTATATGTGTCAATGGCCTATGGATTGGCCGTCCGTCGAAATGCGGACATCAGAGCCTGCTATCATGATCTACTGTGCAAAGTGAAGATGCTCCTTGCTTCGTCGATCCCTGCATCCCCACCCGGGCCGATGCCCTGCCTAGTGGTGCCCAATGGCAGCATGAGCCGAAGTTCAGCGGTTGGCGCTGCCAGGCGGTGAAGGTCGGCAACGAGGTTCACCTTTTCAGCCGCCGCGGCGACAGCATTACGGCCGCGACCGCTCTCGTCGCTTTGTTCGGAGGGCTCCCCGCAAGACGCTTCGTGCTCGACGGCGAGCTCATCTCCTCCAATACAGACGGCGTGCCGGATTTCGCGGCGCTCTCCCGCGCCATGCTGAGCGAGCCGAGCGCGCTCATTTTCGCGGCGTTCGACTGTCTCCACCTCGAGGGCCACGACTTGACGGGCTTGGACCTCGCAGCGAGACGCCGCAGGCTCGTGCGCCTCATCGCCGACTCCCACGTGCCGATCATGGTGACCCCGGCATTCGACGACGGTGCGCTGCTGCTCACCGAGTGCGAGCGGGCGGGGCTCGAAGGCGTGGTCTCGAAGCGCCGCGATCTGCCTTACCGCTCCGGCCAGCGGCCCGAATGGGTTCAGGTGAGTTGCAAAGCTTGGGTCGCGGCGAACCAAGAGCGCTCGATGAAAATTCAGCGGGCCTAGAGTTCTTGATGGGCTACGCCGCCTTGCGCCCCTTCCCGGCGATGTCGGCGAGCTCGGCGACGAGCGCGCGCACGCCCTTGAAGCGCAGCTCGGGTAGGTCCCAGTCGCCCCTATAGACGAGCTTGTGGTCGGGCTGGAGCTTGGCGACCGCGCGCTTGGCCTGCAGGAACGCCGCGAGCCCCTCGGCGTTGGCGAATTCGTTCCGGTAGAAGGTGACGACCGCGCCCTTGGGCCCGGCATCTATCTTGCCGATGCCGGCCTGGCGGCAGAGCCCCTTGATCTCCATGACGTCGAGGAGATGCTCGACCTCGACCGGCAGTGGGCCGAACCGATCGGTCAGCTCGGCCGCGAACTGGTCGATGTCGGGGCGCGCCTCGATCGACGACAGGCGCCGGTAGAGCCCGAGCCTCAGCTGCAGGTCGGCGACATAGGTCTCCGGGATCAGCACCGAGATCCCGAGCGCGATCTCGGGGCTCCAGCGCTCCGCCGCCTCGCCGAGGTCGCCGCCCCGCATCGCCGCGACCGCCTCCTCGAGCATCGACTGGTAGAGCTCGAAGCCGACCTCGCGGATGTGGCCGGACTGCTCGGCCCCGAGCAGGTTGCCCGCGCCGCGGATGTCGAGATCGTGGGAGGCGAGCGAGAACCCGGCGCCCAGCGTATCGAGCGATTGCAGCACCTTGAGCCGCTTCTCCGCGCCCTCGGAGAGCGCCTGCCCGGGCGGTGTCGTGAAGTAGGCATAGGCGCGCCGCTTCGAGCGCCCGACGCGCCCGCGCAATTGATAGAGCTGGGCGAGCCCGAACATGTCGGCCTGGTGCACGATCAGCGTATTGGCATTGGGCAGGTCGAGCCCCAACTCGACGATCGCCGTCGACAAGAGCACGTCGTAGTTGCCCTCGTAGAACGCCGTCATTACGTCCTCGAGCTCGGAGGCCGGCAGCTGCCCGTGGGCGCGGGCGAACTTCAGATGCGGCACGGCTTCGCGCAGGAACTCGGCGACCTCGTCGAGGTCGGCTATGCGGGGAACGACGTAGAACGTCTGTCCGCCGCGGTCGCGCTCGCGCTTCAAGGCATCGACCAGGATCACCGGATCGAATGGCGAGATGTAGGTCCTGACCGCGAGCCGGTCGACGGGCGGCGTCGTGATGAGGGAGAGCTCGCGCACGCCCGTCAGGGCGAGCTGCAGCGTGCGCGGGATGGGCGTCGCCGTGAGCGTGAGCACGTGCACGTCCTCCTTGAGCTGCTTCAGGCGCTCCTTGTGGGTGACGCCGAAGTGCTGCTCCTCGTCGATGACGAGGAGGCCCAGGCGCGCGAACGAGATCTGCTTGCCCAAGAGCGCATGGGTTCCGATCACGATGTCGACGGTGCCCTTCTTCAGGCCCTCCTTGACCTCGGCCAGCTCCTTCGCCGAGACGAGACGCGAAGCCTGCGCGATGGTGAGCGGCAGTCCGCGAAAGCGCTCGGTAAAGGTCTTCAAGTGCTGGCGCGCGAGCAGCGTGGTCGGCACGACAACGGCGACCTGGAGCCCGCTCATGGCGGCGACGAAAGCGGCGCGCAGCGCGACCTCGGTCTTGCCGAAGCCGACGTCGCCGCACACGAGCCGGTCCATTGGGCGGCCCGAGGCAAGGTCGGCCATCACCGCCTCGATGCTCGCCGCCTGATCGTCGGTCTCCTCGTAGGGGAAGCGGGCCACGAACTCGTCGTAGGCGCCGGCCGCCGGAGACAGCATCGGCGCCTCCTTGAGCTGGCGCAGCGCCGCGACCTTGATCAGCTCGGAGGCGATCTCGCGCAGGCGCTTCTTGAGGCGGGCCTTGCGCGTCTGCCAGGCGACGCCGCCGAGCTTGTCGAGTTGTGCATCCCCCTCGTCGGTGCCGAAGCGCGACAGGAGCTCGATGTTCTCGACCGGGAGATAGAGCGTGTCGCCGCCGGCGTACTTGAGCTCGAGGCAATCGTGCGGCGCGCCGAGTGCCGTGATGGTCTTGAGGCCAGCGAAGCGGCCGATGCCGTGGTCGGCGTGGACGACGAGATCGCCGACCGAGAGGCTCGTCGCCTCGGTCAGAACATCGGCGGCGCGCCGGGCCCTGCGGCGCGGGCGCACGAGGCGGTCGCCGAGGATGTCCTGCTCGCCGATGACGGCAACTTCCGGCGTCTCGAAGCCCTGCTCGAGGCCGAGCACGGCGAGCGCCATCACTCCGCCGGGCAGAGCCAGCGCGTCGGGGTAGCTCTCGACCTTGGCTTGGGCTTTGAGGCCGTGGTCGGAGAGGAGCGCCCCGATGCGCTCGCGGGCGCCCGGCGTCCAGGCGGCGACGATGACGCGTCGGCCCTCCTGCTCGAGACGCTGGATGTGGCGCACGACGGCGTCGAAGACGTTGACGTTGGCATCCTGCCGCTCGGCGGCGAACGTCCGCCCGCCGCGGCCCTGCCACGAGACGACGGCCGTCGCCGCGCCTTCCTCGAACGGGCTCAAGCGCACAATTCCGTGGTGCGCGAGCACCTCCGACCACGCCGCGCGATCGAGAAACATCATGGCGGGCGGCACGGGCTTATAGGGCGGCGCGCCGAAGCGCTCGGCCTCGAGCCCCTCGCGGCGCGCCTCGTAGTGCTCTGCGATCTGCTCGAAGCGGCTCGCCGCCGCCTCCTCGGCGCGGTGATCGAAGGAGAGGAGCGCGCCCGGCGCGTAGTCGAACAGGGTTTCGAGATGCTCGTGAAAGAGCGGCAGCCAGTGCTCCTCGCCCGGGTGGCGCCGCCCGGCGCTCACGGCCTCGTAGAGGGGATCGTCGCCGGTCGCGCCGCCGAACAGCTCGACGTAGCGGCGCCGGAAAAGCGCGGTCGATGCCTCGCCGAAGGCAACCTCCGACACCGGCATCAGCACGAGCTTGCGCACGGCCTTCGTCGTGCGCTGCGTGTCGGCGTCGAACGCCTTAATGCTCTCGATTGTGTCGCCGAAGAAATCGAGCCGCACCGGATTGAGGCGCCCCGGTGGAAAGAGGTCGAGGATGCCGCCGCGCACCGCGTACTCGCCGGGCTCCATGACGGTCCCGGTGCGGGAGTACCCGGCATGGCCGAGGCGCTGGATCAGTCGGTTCATGTCGGCGCGCTGGCCGGGGGCCAGCGTCTTGACGCCCGACTTGAGAAAGGCGCGCGGCGGCACCTTCTGGAGCACGGCGTTGACGGTCGCGAGCACGATCGCGGGCTCCCCGCGCCCGCCGAGCGCGAGCCGCGACAGCGTCGTGATGCGGCGCGCCGCGATCTCGGCGTTGGGACCGACGCGGTCGTAAGGCACCGTGTCCCAGGCGGGGAAGGCCATGACGCGCACGCCGGGCGCAAAGAACTTGAGCTGGGCCTCGAGCGCCTCGAGGCGGCGGTCGTCGCGCACGATGTGGAGCACGAGGCGAGGCGCCTGAGCGTCCCTGTGCTGCACGAGATGGGCGAGCACGAGCGCATCGAGCCCTTCCGGGACACCGGTGAAGGTCAAGACCGTGTTTTGCTCGGGTGTGGTGGTCATGCGAGCTTCAAAAAATCTCGTGTGGCGGGTGTGGGGACGAACAACGGCAATCTTCCCCGCGTCCGATGGGACGGGGGTTCTGCTCACTCTGGACTGTCGGCTTCCATATAGCGCGTCCGCGGCTGCGGGAAACCCCCTCCGCGCCGCCTAAGCGCGGGAATTGGCGAGGCCGTGGAATGCGCGCATCGCCGCGACGATCTCGGCGTGCTCGGCGGAGACCTCAGGCTTCGGCGCGAGAAGCCAGTCCTTGAGCATCGGATCGGCAACGGCCAGAAAGCGCTCGAACGCCGCAAGCTCGGTCTCGCTCATGGCGGCAAGCCTCGCCTCGGCGAAGCGGCCTATCATGAGATCGAGCTCCTTCGTGCCGCGGTGGGCAGCGCGCCAGGCCGCGCGGCGGCGGCGGGTCTCGAGATCGTCGCCCATGCTGGATATCCCGTCGGCTCTACGGCTCCGGACCTTGACGGCAGGCGCCTGCCCGCCTTCTCTCGCCCGGCGGGCGCTGGTATAGCCCCCCACCCCGGCCTCTGTCAGCTGGACGCTCGCCCAATGCGGCCCATTCTACTCTCGCCCCTCTTTTCGTCGGCGCAGGCTCTCGCCGGCATCGGGCCGCGTCTCGCCGTCCTGATCAAGAAGGCCGTCGTCACGCCCCCGGGCGTCTCGGCGCCGCGCGTTCTCGACCTCCTCTTCCACGTGCCGATGGCCGTCATCGACCGGCGCGCCGAGCCCTCCGTGCGCGAAGCCGCGCCCGGCACGATCGCGACCCTGAAGGTGCGGGTCCTCAAGCACAAGCCCTCCCCGCGCGGCAAGGCGAAGGCCCCCTACAAGGTCACGACCGAGGACGACACCGGCCGCCTCGACCTCGTCTTCTTCCACGCCGAGCGCCAGTTCCTCGAGCGCCAGCTCCCCGTCGGCGAGACGCGCTACGTCTCGGGGCGCATCGAGCGCTACGGCGAGACGCTGCAGATGGTGCATCCCGACTACATCGTCGCTCCGGACGCGCGCGCCGATCTTCCGCTCCTCGAGCCGGTCTACCCGCTGACGGCCGGCCTCTCCGGCAAGGTGCTGATCAAGGCGAGCCGCCAAGCGCTCGAGCGCGTCCCCGACCTCCGCGAGTGGCAGGAGGCGACCTGGCTCGCGGCGCGCGGCTGGCCCCCATTCAAGGAGGCGCTCCACCGCCTTCACCGTCCGACGGAGCCGGGCGATGTGTCCGTGGGCGGCGCGCCGCGCCAGCGCCTTGCCTACGATGAGCTCCTCGCCAATCAGCTCGCGCTCGCGATCGTGCGCGACAATTACAAGGCGCAGCGCGGGCGGCCCGTGACCGGCGACGGGCGCATCCGCCAGAAGCTCGCCGACGCGCTCCCCTTCACGCTTACGGAGTCGCAGCGGCAAGCGATCCGCGACATCGCTGCCGACATCGCGGCCCCGCGCCGGATGCTGCGCCTCCTGCAAGGCGACGTCGGCTCCGGCAAGACCGTCGTCGCGCTCATGGCGATGGCCATCGCCGTCGAGGGTGGCGCCCAGGCGGCGATCATGGCGCCGACCGAGGTGCTCGCGCGCCAGCACCTCGAGACGATCGAGCCGCTGGCCCAGGCCGCGGGCTTGAGAATTGCGCTGCTCACGGGGCGCGAGAAGGGGCGCACGCGCGAGGGCCTGCTCGCCCGACTCGAGGAGGGCGACATCGACATCCTGATTGGGACCCACGCGCTGTTCCAGGCCGAGGTCCGCTTCCGCGATCTCGCGCTCGCCGTGATCGACGAGCAGCATCGGTTCGGCGTCCACCAGCGACTCGCGCTGCAGACGAAGGCGGGGGACGGCGGCGCCAATATGCTGGTGATGACGGCCACGCCCATCCCGCGCACGCTCCTCATGACCCACTACGGCGATCTCGACGTGTCGCGGCTCACCGAGAAGCCCGCCGGACGCAAACCCGTCGTCACCACGGCGACCGCGCTCGAGCGGCTCGAGGACGTGATCGACGGGCTGCGCCGCGCCGTCGCTCAGGGCGCGCAGATCTATTGGGTGTGTCCCCTGATCGAAAGCTCGGAAGTCTCGGAGCTCGCCGCGGCGGAAGCGCGCGCGGCGCACCTCGGCCAGATCTTCGGCGACTGCGTCGGGCTCCTTCACGGCGCGATGACGGGCGCCGCCAAGGACGCGACCATGGCCGCCTTCGCCGAGGGGCGTCTGGCCATTCTCGTCGCCACCACCGTCATCGAGGTTGGCGTCAATGTGCCGAACGCGACGGTGATGGTCATCGAGCACGCCGAGCGCTTCGGCCTCGCCCAGCTCCATCAGCTGCGCGGGCGCGTCGGGCGCGGCGAGCGCCAGTCCTACTGCATCCTGCTCTACAAGGCGCCGCTGGGAGAGGCGGCCGAAGCCCGCCTCAAGATGATGCGCGAGACCGAGGACGGGTTCCTGATTGCGGAGAAGGACCTCGAGCTGCGCGGCGGCGGCGAGGTCCTCGGCGCCCGCCAGAGCGGCATGCCGGAGTTCCGCGTGGCCGAGGTGGCGGGCTTCGAGGTCTTGCTTGCGGCCGCACGCGACGACGCGCGCCTCGCGCTCGAGCGCGACCCAGCCCTCGTCACTCCGCGCGGGGAGGCGCTGCGCGCGCTCCTTTATCTCTTCGAGTGCGACGAGGCGGTGCGTCTTTTCCGGGCGGCGTGACCGCGTCCGCCGGTCTCGCATTTTCCGGCGGTCTCGTGTTCGAGGCCGGCTCCGCGGTGCTCAACGCGTGCGCGAGGCTCTTGGGCGCTTTAGCGGATTTTGCGGCGAGCTGCTTCAATCGCGCCTCGTAGTCCGGCACGACCATCCCCGCCGAGATCACGATCTTGGCTGCGTCCTCGATGCTCATCTTGAGAAACGTCACGTCGCGCTTCGGCACGAAGCAGATGAAGCCGGTCGGCGGCACGATGCCGGTCGGCATGAAGACGGTGACCAGCTCCTCCTCACCGCCAGGCTTCGTCAGGCTGATCTCGCCCTTGGTTTCCCCCGTCACGAACACGAGCGACCACAGGCCCTTCGAGGGAAACTCGATGAGGCCCACCTTCTCGAAGCCCTGCGCCGGACCGATGGTCGCGATCGCGGATTCGAAGATCTGCTTCAGGGCGCGGTAGACATTGCGCACGATCGGCATGCGATCGAGCATCAGCTCCCCGAACGAGATGAGCGATCGGCCCAACAGGTTCGCGGCGAGCGCTCCGATGACCGTCAGGAGCACGATCCCGAACAGGAGCCCGATGCCCGGCACGGCGAATGGGAGATAGGTCTCGGGCAGATAGGCGCTGGGAACGAGCGGCTTGAACCACGCGTCGGCGACGTTCATGAACCACCACACGATGTAGATGGTGATGGTCACCGGGCCGACGATGATGAGGCCCGTCACGAAGTAGTTCCTGAGCCGCGCGCCGAAACGATGCGGGGCTGCGCCGTCGGCCGCAGTCAATTGATGCAAGCGCTCGGCGAGCCTCGCCTCAGTCTCCAAGGCATCGTCCTTGCGAACGTCCGCATCCTTGCCGGAGAGCGACTCTGTCATGGGCGGGCATCGTGCGTCGCCCCCGCGACTGCGTCAACAGCGCCACGGGCCGGGCGTTGCGCGACGGCGGATAACTATTCGCTCACGACGAGGCAATCGTAGCCGTGCGGCTTCAAGCTCTTGCAGAGCTGGGTCGGCTCGGTTGCATCCGCGTAGGGACCGAGGCGCACCCTGTAGAACGTACCCATGTTGCCGATCACCATCTCGTCGATCTGGGGCTCGACGCCGCCGATCCGGAAGCCCTGCTCTTTTTTCAAGCCCACGATGACCCGTTCGGCCTGGTCGCGCGAGCGCACGGCCGCGACCTGCAGCCGATAGCCTCCTGCGCCGGGAGCGGCCGGCTCGGCCCACGCGAACGTCTCCTTTGCAAGGCTCGCGGTCTGAACGGCGGGCCTGAGCTGGCGGCGGCGCATCAAGCCCGGAGGCGACCACGGTTCCCGTGGTCCACTCGCCTGCGGGCGCCGAAGCGCCGCTCGCCGTTGCGCTCCCCGAGCTGAAGAGATTGCCGAAGAAGGAGCCGATCGAGCTTCCGCTCGCGCTCGCCGGCGCGGGCTCCGCGGCGGAAGGGGGCGGTGCGGGGGCGATCGTGGCCGCGGGAGCGGGCTCGGGCGCAGGTGCCAAGGCGATCCCTTGGGGTGCGGGCGGCGCGGCGGCGACATTGGCAGCAGGAGCCGGAGCGGGCTCGGGCGGCGGCGTGAAGGCGGCCGCTGCTTGAGGCGGGGACGCCGGCGTCGTCTCGGTCGGCGCCCAAGCGGCGACTTGAGTAGAGGGCGGCGGTGCCGCGGGGGCGGGAGCCTCGACCGGAGGCGGCGGCGGGGCCTCGGTCCCGGTTGGCGAGCCCGAGAAGAGATTGCCGAAGAAACCGGTGATCGCGCTTCCCGCGCCCGTGAGCGGGCTCGAGCCCGACGGCGCAGGAGCCGGCTGCTCGGCCGCGGGCTCGGCCGCGGGCGCAGTCGCCACCGGAGCGGGAGGCGTCGAAGGCGCGGGAGACGTCGTCACGTACGAGCCCGACACGGCGTCCGACAACTGCTGCGGCGCCTCTGGCGACGCGGGAGGGGCAGCCGTCACCGCGGCTGTCGTCACGGTCGGCGCTTCCCACGCGGGTGCGCTCGCCGTTGCCGCTGCCGGGGCGGGGGCAGCCTGCGTCGGGGCCGGCGCAGGAGCGGGGCTGGTCGCAATCACGGCAGGCGGCGGCTGGGCCGCCGGCGCCGCGGCGGAAGCAGCGCCGACCGGAGGAGCCGTGTCGCCGAGCCCGGCCTCGCGGTAGGCCTGCTGGCGGTTGTCGATCGCCTGCGCGCGGTCGGCGTCGGAAAGCCCGCCCTTGAGCCAGACCGCCGTCGTCAGGTCGGAGATGGCCTGGGCGGGCTTGCCTTGCTTGCGATAGGCGACGCCGCGGTAGTAGAGCGCCTTGGCCATTTGCTGCGTAGGCAGTCCGCCGGCCGAAAGGGCGGCGGTCAATTGCTGGACGGCCTCCGCCATCTTCCCAGCCTCGAACGCCCGCGTTCCCGCCGCGTAGGCGCGCTGGCCGATGGCTGGGTCCTTCTTGGCCGAATCACTTCCGGCTTGCGGTGCGCTTTGGGAATTGGCGGTGCCGACGGGCAACGCAGCAGCCAGCGCCGAAGCGCACGCCGCCGCGGCGATCAAGTGGCAGAGACTGCGTTGGGCCGCGCGCCCCATCAAGAGACCCCTCTCTTTCCCAGCACGCAGACGCACCTCCCACGATGAAAGGATTATGTCAATCACGGGCTCGGGGCAATTCCGCGGCAGGGGGCCGAAGCGGGTTTTCCCGGCTATTCCACCGTCACCGACTTGGCGAGGTTGCGGGGCTGGTCGACGTCGGTCCCCATAAAGACAGCGGTGTGGTAGGCCAGCAACTGTACGGGGACCGCGTAGACCAGAGGATTGGTGAAGGGGTGCCCCGTCGGGGTCTCGATGTGGGCGGCGAGCTTGCAGCCGGCCTTCTCGGGATTGGCGTTGGAAATCAGGATGATGTCGCCGCCGCGCGCCGCGACCTCCTGGAGATTGGAGATCGTCTTTTCGAAGAGATCGTCCTCGGGCGCGACGACGATGACTGGCACTTTCTCGTCGATCAGCGCGATGGGACCGTGCTTGAGCTCGCCCGCGGCATAACCCTCCGCGTGAATGTAGGAGATCTCCTTGAGCTTTAGCGCGCCCTCGAGCGCGATCGGGTAGTTGATCCCGCGCCCGAGATAGAGAACGTCGCGCGCCTTGGCGAGGTACTGGGCGAGGTGCTCGAACGGGGCCTCGTTGCGCAGATGCGTCGAGACGAGGCGGGGAACCTCGGTCAGAGCCTTGACCAGCTCGTGCTCGGTCTCGGCCGTGAGCGCGCCGCGCGCCCGCCCGAGCGCAATCGCAAAGCAGGCGAGCGCCGCGAGCTGGCAGGTGAACGCCTTGGTCGACGCGACGCCGATCTCCGGGCCGGCGAGGGTCGGCAGCACGGCGTCCGACTCGCGGGCGATCGTCGACGTCCTGACGTTGACGATCGAGACGATCCTCTGGCCGTTGGCCCTGCAGTAGCGCAGCGTCGCCAGCGTGTCGGCGGTCTCACCCGACTGCGAAATGAAGAGGGCGAGGCCGCCCTTGGGCAGGGGCGCCTCGCGGTAGCGCAGCTCGGAGGCAATGTCGATCTCGACCGGCACGCGTGCGTAGCGCTCGATCCAGTACTTGCCGACGAGGCCCGCGTAATAAGCGGTGCCGCAGGCCGAGATGGTGATGCGGCTCACGCCCGCAAGATCGATGCCGAGATCGGGGAAGGCCACCGTCGCCTGCGCCATGTCGAGATAGCTTGCGAGCGTGTGACTGATCACTTCCGGCTGCTCGTGAATCTCCTTCGCCATGAAATGGCGGTGATTGCCCTTGTCGACGAGAAGCGAGCTCGCGACCGACTTGATGCGCGGACGCTCGACGCGCGCCCCCGCCCGGTCGAAGATCTCGACGCCCGAACGGCGCATCACGGCGCAGTCGCCTTCATCGAGATAGGTGATGGCGTCCGTGAACGGAGCGAGCGCGATGGCGTCGCTGCCGAGGTACATCTCGCCGGGCCCATGACCGATCGCGAGCGGGCTGCCCTGACGCGCGGCAATCATGAGATCGTCGTGGCCGGCGAAGATGATCCCGAGCGCGAAGGCTCCCTGAAGGCGGGCGAGCGCCGCCCTCACTGCCTCGACCGGCCCGAGGCCCTTGCCCATCTCGTCGGTGATCAGGTGGACGACGGCCTCGGTGTCGGTATCGGTCTCGAACTTGTGGCCGCGCCCTGTGAGCTCGGCCTTGAGCTCGCGGTAGTTCTCGATGATGCCGTTGTGGACGACGGAGACCTTGCTCGACATGTGCGGGTGGGCGTTGCGCTCGGTCGGACGGCCGTGCGTCGCCCAACGTGTGTGGCCGATGCCGGTGCGGCCCTTGAGCGGCTCCTGGACGAGGCGGGTCTCGAGGTTCCTGAGCTTGCCCTCGGCGCGCCGGCGCTCGAGGTGACCGTTCTCGACCGTCGCTACGCCCGCCGAGTCGTAGCCGCGATACTCGAGGCGGCGCAGCGCCTCGACGAGGTCGGTGGCCACCGCTTTCGAGCCGAGAATTCCAACGATGCCGCACATGGGCCAATCTATCTCCGCAGGAACCGCCGCTTACCGGGGTACGCGGCCAAGGCCCAAATCTTCAAGTAAAACCCTATTTCCAATCTTAACGTCGCCCAAACAATCTTAACGTCACCCTCGCTGCGCCTTGCGCTTGGCCATGAGGGCGCGGAACCTCGCGGCCCATTGCGGCCGCTCCTCCTGCTTCCCCCGCTCGAGCGCCAAGGCGTCGGGCGGCACGTCGCGGGTGATGACGCTGCCGGAGCCGATGTAGGCCCCCTCGCCGATCGTGACGGGCGCGACGAGCGAGCTGTTCGAGCCGATGAAAGCCTTGGCCCCGATCTCGGTGCGGTGCTTCAGGAAGCCGTCGTAATTGCAGAAGATCGTGCCGGCGCCGATGTTCGCCCCGGGCCCTACCGAAGCGTCGCCGAGGTAGGAGAGATGATTGGCCTTGGCGCCTTCGGCGAGCGCCGCGTTCTTGATCTCGACGAAGTTGCCGACGTGCACCTTTGGGCCGAGATCCGCGCCCGGGCGCATGCGAGCGAACGGGCCGACGCGCGCCCCGGGACCGATGCGCGCCCCCACGATATGGCAGTTCGCCAGGATCTCGGCGCCGTCGCCGACGATGACGCCGGGTCCGAAGAAGACGTTGGGCTCGATCACGACGTCGCGGCCGAGGCGCGTGTCGAAGGAGAGCCAGACGGTCTCCGGCGCCACGAGCGTTGCGCCCTCGGCCATCACGGCCGCCCGAGCGCGGCCCTGCCAGATCGCCTCGGCGGCGGCGAGCTCGGCGCGCGAGTTGACGCCCACGACCTCGTCCTCGGTGCCGATGACGACGGCGGCCTTGAGGCCCTTGCCGCGCGCGATCTCGATGATGTCGGTCAGATAGTACTCGCCCTTGGCATTGGCATTGCCGATCTCGGCGAGAGCACGCGCCGCATCGTCGAGCCGCAGCGCCATGACGCCCGAGTTGCAGAGGCGCACGGCGCGCTCGGTTTCGCTTGCATCCTTGGCTTCGCGGATGGCGAGCAGCTCCCCGCCTGGCGCCGTGAGAAGGCGACCGTAGGCGCCGGGCTCGCGCGCCTCGAAGCCGAGCACGGCAACGGCCGCGCCCCCATCCAGCGCCGCGAGCAAGCGGCCAATCGTCTGAGGCTCGATCAGGGGGGTGTCGCCGTAGAGCACGACGATGTCACCCGTGTGCCGGGCGATGGCTACCTTAGCCGCGAGCACGGCATCGGCAGTCCCGCGCTGCTCCGGCTGCACGTAGACCTCCACCTCGGGCGCCATGCGAAGCGCCGCCGCGCGCACCTCCTCCATGTCCGGTCCGATCACGACTGCGAGGCGATCGCATCCCGCGACTTGCGCCATGGAGAGCACGTGGCCGAGCAGCGAGCGGCCGGCGATCGCGTGGAGGACCTTCGGCCGGGCCGATTTCATCCGCGTGCCCTTGCCCGCGGCGAGTACGACGGCGAGAACGGACGGCCGCGTCATGGATCCTCGTGAGCCTGTCGAAGGATGTCATCCACTTGGGATCGCGCGAAGGTCATTGCCCCGCCATGCCCCCTGCCGAAGGTTCGTAATGCATGATCACGCGGCAAACGCATCCTTATCAAGACTCTCGCCGATTCTGCCTAAACTGTCCCTTGTCCTCCGATGCGTAGTCGGACCGTTTTCGGGTAAGTTGAGCTGCTGTAATTGTTTTTCTCCGTTGGAATTGCATCCACAGCTCTCGTCCACAGGTTACCCCCCGGCGTTGACCTCCCTCCCCAACTCATCCACGACTTAATCGATTGGGGCGCGGCCTTGCGGGAGGAGGCGTCACCGAGTTCAGGCTAATGTTCGCAACTCCCATAAGATCGAAGGACACGACGGGGACCCCCATGACTGAAACGACCGCACGTCCGAAGGCAAAGCGGGGCGCGTTCACCGCATACGCCGCCCTATGGCTTGTACTGGCAGGTCTGGCGCTAGGCTATCTCGTTCTGCTTTCCGCCAATCCAGCGATGATCGCCGAGCTCCTGGGAACGAAGGGGTCGGGCGACGCCCCCGACCATGCGCGGACCCAGGAATCTATTGCCACGCTCTCGGCTGAGATCCGGGTGATGCACGAGAACTTCAGCGAGATGCGGCGAGAGCTTGGCAGCGTGCGATCGGAGATTGCCGCCCGCGTCGAGCGCGAGAACGAGCTCAACGTGCGGCTCGCTTCGCTCGAGAGCTCGGCCTCTGCGACCGCCGAGGCCTTGGCGGCGCAACAGGCCGCGGCAAAGGCCGCGACGACCAAGGTCGCCGCCAAGGACGCGAAGAAGGAGGCGGCCAAGCCAGCGCCTGACGCGAAGAAGGCCGCCGCACCGAAGGACGCAGCGGCTCCAGCCGCCGCCAAACCGGCTCCTGCGGCGGGCACCACGCTCGAGACTGGAAGCGTCGAAGGGGGCGGCGTATCGCCGTTCGGCCCCGCCGTCGTGACGCCGGCCAAGCGCCCGGTCGGCCTTTCGCTCGGCTCGGCGCCCTCCGTCGACTCGCTCCGGCTCAACTGGAGCGTGCTCGCCGACCAGAACGCCGATGCGCTGGGAACCCTTCAGCCTCACTATGTGACCGGCATCAACGGCTCGGACCTCACCTTCGAGCTGATTGCGGGCCCCGTGTCGTCGACGGCGGAGGCCAAGCGCATCTGCAATGAGCTGATCCAGAGGGGCAACGCCTGCAGGGTCGGCGAGTTCTCGGGGACAGCGCTCTAAGCTCTCGTCATTCCGGAGCGGCGACGGTATCGCCGCTCCGGTTTGCGCGTCAGCGCACGGCGATCAGCGACTTGGTGAGGCCGAGCGCGCGCTCACGGTCGATTTCCGCATCGGGAAAGAGCCTTTTCATCTGCACCATGTCGAGGAGCGAGGCATCCTCGACGAAGCGCATGCCGTCGTCGATCGTCTCTGCCTTGGGGAAGAACCCGCACGCGCGCCGGCGCACAATTCCGAGCCGCACCGGCACCGGCAGCCAGTGGAACAGCGGAAAGCGGAAGTGGGGCTCGACGGGGAACCAGTAGTTCGGAGTCTGGACGAAATAGCGCGGCGCGAGACGGCGTACCTCGTTCGCCATTCCCACCATGTCGCGCCAGCGCCCGACATGCTCGATGACCGAATTCGAATGAATGACGTCGAAGGCATTGTCGGCAAACGGGAGCTTCCTCGCGTCGCCGGCGAGACTCATGAAGCGCGGATCGGTGACGGGCTCGGCCTCGAGGTTGACCAGGGTGATGTGTACGTCGCGCCCGCTCCAGGCCTCGGCGAGCGCCCGCCAATAGGACTGCGTGCCGCCGATGTCGAGGATGCGCGCGCGGCCGCGCTCGGCGATGACGGCGTCGACGAGCTCGAGAAAGCGGGCAAGGCGCCGCAGCCGGTAGGCATTGCGGTCATGGACCGCGAACGGGGCCGCGCCGACGAGGGTTTCTGTTGCGGGCATGGGTTGAGGATCTCGGCTGTGGCGACGGGCTCGTCCGCGCAGACGTTTACCGCGAAATCCGAGCAAGAACCGCGCCACCGGCGCTTGCATTGCCGTCGTTTACCCTGGCGTCCGCCCGGCCCGGGCCGCGAACGCGCCCGCAATGGCGTACCAGGCCTCCTTGCGCCCGAGCGCGGCATCGTAGGGTAAAGGCCTGGGCGGCTTGAGCTCGAGCGTGCCCGCTTCGCGAGCCACGTCGCGATACCAGGTGTATCTGTCGGCCAAGCCCCACATGTTCACGACCTGGACGGCGGGGACGTCGAGCACCGCGTTAAGAAACTCGCGGTAGCGGCGCGCGACGCCCCGGTCGCGCTCGACCGCGTCGGCCGGGAAGCCGCGGTCGTCCACATCGAGCTCGGTGATGTAGATCGCAACGCCCTCGGCGGCGATGTCCGAGATGAAGCGGGCGACGATCTGGTCGTCGAAGGGATATTGCGGTTGCAGATGCCCCTGGAAGCCTACGGCGTGGAGCGGCACGTCCCTGTCGCGCAGGCGCTTCACGAGCGCCATGAGCTCGGTGCGCACCGTGCGGCCGAGGTCGTCGTCGCGCTCGCAGAAGGCCTCGTTGACGAGCAGCCTGGCGCGGGGGTCAGCAGCGGCGGTGCGCCGTAGCGCCCGCTCGATGTAGTCGGGACCCAGCGCATTGTACCAGGCGCCCTTGCGGTAGTTTCCCGGCTCGCCGTCCCACGGCGCGAACGGCTCGTTGACGACGTCCCAGGTGTGAATGCGCCCGGCGTAGCGGCCGGCCGTCTCGTCGATATGGCTGTCGAAGACGCGGGCCGCCTCGCGGCGCGACTGGCGCTTGATCCACTCGGGGAGGTAGTCGTTCCAGACGAGGGTCGTTGCACGAAACGGGAGCTTCAGGCCCTCCGCGTAGGCAACGAGGCGATCGGCGGGCGCGAAGTTGGCCTCCGGCCCCTCGGGACGCATCCAGCCGAAGGTGAGCGCGGTCGCGTCGATGAGGATGCGGCACTCTCTCTGCACGAGCGCGTCATAGCCCGCGTCCTCGAACACATCCTTCTCGATGCAGGTGCCGAACTTGATTCCCGCGGCCTCGGCCAGCGCGCCGATCGAGTCGCCGTCGGCGCTCCCCTGCCCCCACGCCGGGCAGCGGCCTGCGAGCCCGGCCGCAAGGCCCGTCGCCCCGAGCGCTCTCAGCACGCTCCGCCTGTCGATCCTGGTCAAATCGCCACCGTTGCCGGCATGTTGCAGGCGCCGACCCTCGTCTGCGCGAAGGCCCGATGCAAGAGATACGCCGAGTTCGACGGTAAATGCCTTAACGGGGCGCGGCGGTAACTTAAAGCCGCTCGGCGTTGAAGGTGTCGCAGGTCTGCATGTCGCCGGTCTCGAAGCCCTGCTTGAACCAGCGCACGCGCTGAGCCGCAGTCCCATGTGTGAAGGCATCGGGCACGACATGGCCCTGGGTGCGCCGCTGGATCATGTCGTCGCCGATCTGGCTCGCCGCGTTGAGCGCCTCGTCGATGTCGCCCGGCTCGAGGCGCTGCTTCACCTGGTCGTTGAGGTTCGCCCACACGCCGGCGAGGCAGTCGGCCTGCAGCTCCATCATCACCTGCAGCCGGTTGGCGTCGGTCTCGTCCATGCGCGACTTGAGCTCCTGCACCTTCTCGGCAATGCCGAGCTGGTTCTGCACGTGATGGCCGACCTCGTGCGCGATGACGTAGGCCTGGGCAAAATCACCCGGCGCGTTGAAGCGGCGCTTGAGCTCGTCATAGAACGCGAGGTCGACGTAGACCTTCTGGTCGATCGGACAGTAGAACGGCCCCATCGCCGACATGCCGACCCCGCAGGCCGTGCGCGTGCCGCCCGAGAACAGCACGAGCTGCGGATCCCTGTACGTCCTGCCGAAGCCCGCGAACACCCGCTGCCACACGTCCTCGGTGTCGGCGAGGACGCGGGAGATGAAGGTCTTCATCTGGTCCTCGGACTGCGGAACGCTCCGCTTCTCGCCCGTGGGTCCGGGAAGGCCGGGAATGTCGGGCGTGCGCTCGGCCGTGCGCCGCGGCGCCTGCTGCTCCGTCTGCGGGAAGCGAACGTCGGGGTAGTTGCCGCCGCCCCCGAACAGGATTTCGAGCGGATTGATGCCAAAGAACAGCATGATGGCGCCGATGATGAGCAGCGTGGTGAGGCTGATGCCGCCGCGCCCGCCCATCGGGATCTGAATGCCCCGGCCGCTCGGAAACGGAAACATTCCGCCGCCGTCCTCGCCGCGGCGATCCTCCACGTTCCTGCTCTTTCGATCCTGCTCGTCGTAACGCATGATGCCGTCCTCGTCGCAACGCTGTCCGCCCTGGGCGAATTTTTGCCCCATACTGCACGCTCCCGGGGCTTCGACAAGGGCTCAACGGAAATGAGGATCATCGACGCCTGGCGGAGCAATTGCTCGCGTGCGCCCCTGCATGCTAAACGGGGGATGAGTGCGCGCGGCCGGCTCGGGCCCGCGCATGGCAGGGCCCGCGAGGGGAACGCGGGAAAAGTGGGGGAAGAGCCGTGTTGTTGCGTCCGCATCCGCCGTTCCGGGCGAAGCCCTTGAAGCCGGCCGCGCCGGCGTGTCCGCCGCGAGCCGAGGCGCGCGAGCCCGGGGCGGGCCTCGACCACATCGTCTCCGTCAAGGGCTTGCGCCGGCCGCTCAAGACGCCGGCCGCCGCCGTCCCCCAGCGACTGCGCGTGCTCGGCCCCGGCGCGAAGGGGCGCATTAGCCGCGGCGAGGCTCAGCCGTCCCTGCTGCCCGAGACGAGCGTGTAGGTGAGAACGCGCTTCGCTTCCGTCCACGGCTCGACCTTGAGCGCGAACTCCGCGTAGTGGGGCATCTCGCGGTGCGCCCTGAAGGCCGCCTCGTCGGAATAGACCTCGTAGAGCAGGAAGGAGGAAGGATCGACCGGGTCGGCGGCGACGTCGAAGCGCCGGCACTCGCGCTCGCGCTCGCGCGTCGTCTGCGCGTGGGCGAGGAGCGCCGCCTCGAGCTCGTCGCGGAATTCGCGCTTCGCCTCGAAGAATACCACGACCACGACCATGATCACTCCAAGGACGCGGCTCCTCTCGCCCCGTCGCCGCAAGGGAAGCATGGGCGTTAACGAATCGTAAAGGGTCTCACGGTAGGAATTTGTTAACCATTTGCGCGGCCCGGACCCTCCCATGGACGATCTTTCCGCCCTTCCCCGACCGACCTCCTCCTTGAACGACGCCGCCAACGACACGGGCCGCGTCGCTTTCTGCGGGCCCTACGTGCTCTCCGCCATCACCGGCTACCCCGTGAGCAAGGTCGAGGACGCAATCCGCGCCCACCGCGAGGTCCCCGCCGGCCGGCGCCCCGTCGTGCGCGGCACCTACGCCGACGAGGTCGAGGCGGCCCTCGCCGCGTTCGGCTACACGATGACCCTCAAAGAAAGCTTCATGCACGAGGCGAGGAAGAAGCGCCCGACCGTGTGGGCCTGGATGCAGAAGCCGAGGAGCGCCTGGGCCCACTACATCCTCGCCATCCACAAGGGCAAGGAAGGGCACTGGATCCTGATCAAGGGCGTCAAGATGTGCGACACCTACACCGAGGGGCGCTGGACCTTCGTCTGCGACGGGCCGCATCGGGGCGCGCGGATCATGGAGGTGTTCGAGGTGCGCAAGGCTGTCGAGGGCTGACCTCGCGCAAGGGCGTCAGCTCGAGAGCAAAGCGCGGGCGGCGCCGGGGCGAACGCTGACATGGAGTAGCTCGCCGGGCGTGAAGGCCTTTTCGCAAGCCCGCCGCGGCGCATCGATGGTCAGCGCTGTTCCGTCCGCAAGCTCGACGTGAACGCGCAAGCTGGACCCGTGAAAGACTGTGGCCACGATCCGGGCCGGCGCGGCACCGGGGACCGCGGCGGGCTCGATCAGAATGTCCTCGGGGCGGATGCACACGGCAATCTGCTGGCCCTCACCCGGGAACGGGCCGGCGCCGTTCGCCAGCGCCTCGAAAGCGAGCGGACCGACGGCAACCCTCAGCATATTGGCTTTCCCGTCGAGCGCACGGCTCTCGAGCACGTTCATCGTCCCGATGAAGCTCGCGACGAAACGCGTCGCGGGGCGCGTCGTAGAGCACCGGCGGGGCCGCGACCTGCTCGATGCGTCCGCGGTTCATCACCGCGATGCGGTCGGAGATCGAGAGCGCTTCGGTCTGGTCGTGGGTCACCATGATGAAGGTGGTGCCGAGGCGCGCCTGCAGCCGCTTGAGCTCGACCTGCATCTGCTCGCGCAAGTGCGCGTCGAGCGCCGACAGCGGCTCGTCGAGCAAAAGCACGCGCGGCTCGCAGACGAGAGCCCGCGCAAGAGCCACCCGCTGGCTTCTGCCCGCCGGAGAGCGCCGAGACCTTGGTCTCGATCTTGTCGGCGAGGTCCACGAGGTCGAGGGCGCCTGCGACCCTGCTGCGGATCGCCTCTGCCTCCGGCAGCTTGCGCAGCGACAGTCCGAAGCCGACGTTCTCGGCGACGTTCATGTGCGGGAAGAGCGCATAGTCCTGGAACACCGTGTTGACGGGCCGGTCGTAGGGACGAAGCGCGGTGATGTCGCGCCCGTCGAGCAGCACGCGCCCGCTCGCTCGGCTCTCGAATCCGGCGATGACGCGGAGGCACGTTGTCTTCCCGCAGCCGGACGGCCCGAGAAGGGTCAGGAACTCGCCGCTGTCTCATCTCGAGATCGACGTGATCGAGGCCGACGATGCCTCCCGGAAACACTTTGGATACCGCATCGAGACGCAGAAGCGGCTCAGGCGCCATTGCGGACCTCGGACGGTTTCGCCGTGTTGATCCAGACGATCTCGCAGCGCTCCGTTGCCCGGATTGCGGAAGGCGTGCATGAGCGTGCTCTTGAAGGCGAAGCTGTCGCCGGCCTTGAGGCGGTAGACGACGCTGTCGACGGTGAGCTCGACCTCGCCTGCGCAGCACGAGGCCGAACTCGTGGCCGGCATGGGCGTAGGCGGCCTGGTGCCGCCGCTCGGCTCGACAGTAGACCAGGAGGCCGGTGAGCACGGCGCCCGGCGGCGACAAGCAGCTCCTTGTGCATCCCCTCGGAACGGACCGGCAGCTCGCGACGATCGGGGGCGCGCACGCACATAGAGATCGCTGGCCGCGTCGCTCCGTCGGCGATCAGGCTGGCGGCTCGATCTCGAGCGCGGCCGCGAGCGGCCACATCACCCGCACCCTGAGCGAGGACAGTGCCGCGCTCGATCTGGCTCAGCGCGCCGACGGAGATGCCGGCGCGCTGCGCCACGTCCGCCAGCGACGAGATTGCGCTCGAGCCGGAGCGCGCGGATGCGGCGGCCGACGCGCACGTCCGCATCGGAAGTTTCCGGCGCCGCTCCCTCCGCACCCTCGTCGAGCATATCGCTCATGTCATCGGCCATCACGGCTACGTCCCTCATCGAGTGAGCCGCGCCGGCGCCAACCGGCGCGGCCAAACTTGCTCCTCAACCGCCGGCCTTCACCTTCTCGAACATCTTGGCGAGCTCGTCGTTCTGCTTCATCGGATCCAGTGAAGATGGTCGTCTTCAAGCATCGATCTCCGGATCGGCGGGAAGCTGGAGGCTGATCCAGCTCCTCCTTCGGCACAGCGGCGAAAGCCGCACTGTTCGCGGCTGCCGTAGCCGTAGGCGTGATCAGCTACTTGCCGGAGGCGGGCTCCAGCCGGCTGTTGATGAAGTCATAGGCGAGGTCGACGTTCTTGGCGTCCTTCAGCAGCACGAAGCCGCAGGTCCAGGTCAGCATGCCTTCCTTCGGCTTCATGAACTCGACCGGCACGCCCTGCTTCTTGAGCGCCATGGCCGAGGCGTTCCAGGTCATGGCGGCGACCAGCTCGCCGCTCGCGAGCGCCTGCTCGACCGATGTCATGTCGGTCGTATAGCTGCGCAGCAGCGGCCGCTGCTCGCGCAGCTTCGCCGCCAACCTTGTCCAAATCCGCTTCGGCGTCATGTCGAACGGGTTGACGCCGGCCAGCGATCGCGGCGACGACGGGCGTGTCGTGCACGGCGTCGATCGTCGCCATGCGGCCGCGTACTGCTTGTCCCAGAGGAGGTTCCAGCTCGCCTCCGGATTCTTGACCAGGTCGGTGCGGTAGAGGATCGAGGTGTTGCCCCAGTCCCACGGCACCATCCAGACCTTGCCGTCGCCGGCCTGGATGTCCGGCAGGTTCTTGAAGACGGGGAAGATCGTGTCCCAGTTCTTGATGCCGCTTGGTGTCGATCGGCTGCAGCAGGCCCTCCTTGTTCCAGCGCGCGATCTTGTCGTAGCAGGGGTGGGCGATGTCGCGGCGAAAGCCGGCCTTGACCTTGGTGAAGGCGTCGTCGTCGTCGCCGAACATCGACGCTTCGACGCCGTCGGGATGGGCGGCGAGGAAGCTCTTGTTGAAGTCGGGCAGCTCGTATCCCGACCAGGTGAAGTATTGCAGCTTGTCGGCGGCCAGCGCAGGCGCGCCGGCGACAAAAGGCGACGAGAGCAAGGCACGCCTGCGGTCGCCGAGAAGCGGAGTCGTTTGTCGGTCGAATGCGCATTGCAGTTCTCCTCTCTGTTTGGTTCGACTGAGGTCGCGCCGGAGCGCCGGTCACTCCGACCGGCAGCGCGATCGCGCCGCGACGCCGCGGCGGCGGAGGAGTTCGGCCGCCGTCGCGATGACGATGGAGACCGCCAGGATCACCGAGCCCAGCGCCATGACGGTCGGCAGCGATTTCGGGAAAGCGCAGCTGGCCCCAGATGAAGAGCGGCAGCGTCGGCTCGGTGCCGGCGAGAAAGAAGGCGACGATGAACTCGTCGAACGAGGTGAGGAAGGCCAGCATGAAGGCCGAGGCGATGGCCGGGCATGGCGAGCGGCAGCATCACGCGGCGGAACGTCGTCCATTCGCTGGCACCGAGATCGATCGCCGCTTCGCGCAGGCTGCGCGGCAATGGCCGCAAAGCGGCTGCGCATGATCACGACCGTCGTCGGCAGCGCGACCAGCATGTGGCCGAGCACGATCGCGATGCGCGACGGGCCGAAGCCCGGCGAGGTTGACGAGGATGAGCAGCGAAATGCCGACGATGACGCCGGGAATCAGGATCGGCAGGCGGGCGAGAGCGCGGAATGGCGACGGCGAGCGCGAGTCGCGTCCGTAGAGCTCCATGTAGGCGATCGTGATGCCGCCAGCGTCGCGCCGGAGCGCTGCGCTGAGACCGACGATCAGGCTCGTCTCGAGCGCGCCGGTACAAGCTGTCGATTGCCGAGGAGGCGTCTGGTACCAGGCGAGCGTGAAGCCCTTGAGCGGAAACGCGGCCTGGATCGAATCATTGAACGAGAACAGCGGAATGAGCGCGATCGGCAGATAAAGGAAGACGACATAGGCCACGATATAGGCCTCGAGCCAGCGTGTTCCGTCCGTGAGCGCGGGCCCTCATGTCCGGCTCCCGAAGCGCTGTCGCCGTGCGCCACGGCGACGCACGACGGCGAGGATCACCAGCATGACGACGACCGAGAGGGCCGCGCCGAACGGCCAGTCGTTGGCCTTGCCGAACTGGGCCTGGATGATCGATGCCGATCATGGTGCTCGACGGCCCGCCGACCAGGGCCGGCGTGACGTAGTCGCCGACCGTCGGCACGAAGACGACGAGCGCGGCAGCGAGCACGCCCGGCATCGACATCGGCAGGATGACCTTGCGAAAGACAGCGAAGGGATGCGCGCCGAGATCGGCGGCCGCCTCGATGCAGCGAGCGCGGAATGGTCTCGAGCGCGACGTAGATCGGCAGGATGGCGAACGCCGCATAGGCATGCGCAAGCGTCACGACCACGGCCGCCGGCGTGTTGAGAAAGGCCAGGATCGGCTCGGTCGTGAGCCCGGTCGTCGAGCAGGGCGGAGTTCAGCACGCCATTGTAGGCCAGCACGATCTTCCAGGCGAACACGCGCAGCAGGTAGCTGGTCCAGAACGGCAGCGTGACGAGGAACAGGAGCAGCGCGCGTTTCGGGCCGGCATGAAAGGCGAGATAGTAGGCCACGGGATAGGCGGTGACCACGGTGGCCAGCGTGACCAATCCGGCTATCGCCAGCGAGCGCAACAGCACCTTGGCGTAGAACGGGTCGCCGAGAGCCGCGGCGAAGTTCGAGATCGTGAAGCCCGCTCCCAAGAGCGAGCCGTCGTTGTGGCGGAAGCCGAGCAGCAGCACGAGGCTCAGCGGGAACAGCACGAGACCGACGGTGGCGATCGCCCCAGGCGCCGTCATGCCCGCGAGGAAGACCCGGCGGGGAGCGCCGGAGTGGGGAACCGCAGGGCCAGTAACGCCAGCCGACATTGGGCTCAGGCTCGAAGGGGTGAGGATCGAATTCCTGAAACGCCTTCACTATTTTTCACAATGGCGAATATGTCAATCTCCAGGACACGCTCCAATTGCCAGTGACCAGAGCATGGCGGCGCAGAGAGATTGTTGCCTCTCTGTCCCCCAGGCGGGGTGAATGTCCCTCCAATATTTTCACTCCTCTGAATTGACTGGGCGGTCACTTCCGCAGGTCCGAGCCCGCTGGGGCCGATTTCGCGCTGCGCAAAAGCCTTGCGGCCAAGACGGCAGCCACGACCGCCCCCGCCGCTGACAGTCCGGAGGCCACCTCAAAGGCATAGACGAACGCCGCGCGCGCCGTGGCGACGAGCTTGGCTCCGGCCTCGCCGGGAAGTTGCTCCGCCGCGACAACGGCGCCGCCCAGCGTGTCCCTCGCGGCCTCGGCGATTTGCGGCGGGACGCCGGCGAGCGCTTCGCCCGCCATCGCGGAGCGATAGATCGCGGTCACGATGGCACCGAGCACGGCGATGCCGAGGGCGCCTCCGAACTCGAAGCTCGTCTCCGAGATTCCGGATGCGGCGCCGGCGCGCTCAGGCGGAACTTGGGCCATCACCAGGTCCGTCGTTAGCGTGCCGGTCGGGGCTATCCCGAGGCAGAGGACGATCATTGCCACGAACAGCGGCCACGCGGTTTCCGCGGAGCTCAGCTGGGTGAGCAAGGCAAAGCCGACCGCCGACAGCAGAAAGCCGGCGGCGATCACCGTCGCAGGGGGAAAGACGCGCACGAGAGGCGGGGCGGCCATCGATCCGAGGGCGAACACGATGCCCGACGGTGCCGTCCAAATGCCGGCCTCGAGCGGACCCATGCCGAGGACGAGCTGCAAATATTGCGCGATGAACAGAAACGTGCCGAAGACGATGAAGACGCCGACGACGTTGACGCCCAGCGCCGCGCTGAAGGCCGGCGCACGAAACAAATTGACGTCGATCAGAGGATCGGCCAGCTGCCGCTGCCGGCGGAAGAACGCGACACCGATGGCGAGGCCCGCGGCAATCGCAAGGCCGTGGGAGAGCGCCCAGCCGTCCTCGGCCATCCGCTTGATGCCGTAGATGATGAGCAGGACGGACAGGACCGACTGCGCCGCGCTCGGGATATCCATGCGGCCCGCGTTCGGATCGCGAAACTCCGGCAGCAGCAGCGGTCCCAGGGCAAGCAGCAAGAACATGATCGGCACGTTGAGCAGGAATACCGCGCCCCACCAGAAGTGCGCGAGGATCGCCCCGCCGACGAGCGGGCCGATGGCGGCGCCGGCCGAGAAGCTCGCAATCCAGACCCCGATCGCGAACGTGCGCTCGGCAGGGTCGCGGAACATGTTGGTGATCAGCGACAGCGTCGATGGCGACAAGGTCGCCGCCGAGACGCCCTGGAGCGCACGTGCCGCGATCAGCATCTCGGCGCTGGTCGAGAAAGCAGCGAGCACCGACGTCACGCCGAAGGCCGCGGCGCCGATGAGGAGCAGGCGTCGGCGGCCGATGCGGTCGCCGAGCGTCCCCATGGTGATCAGCGAGCCCGCCAGCAGGAACCCGTAGATGTCGACGATCCACAGCAGCTCGGCCGAGCTCGGCTTCAAGGCCACGGTGATCTGCGGCACCGCCAGGTGGAGGACGGTCAAGTCCATCGAGTAGAGAACGCACGGTAACGCGATGACGGCGAGACCGATCCAGTCGCGCCGCGTCGCTTTCGGGCCGTTGAGCACGGTCTCTTGGGACATCGACGAAGTGAACTCCACGCGGGCGACGGCGGGTCTTAGCGCCGGCGGCGGGGAATGTCACGGTCACATGTTCTGCCGACAGCCGCCTGGGGCCTTAGCGGCCGATGAGCGACATGGACGCCTTCGGTATCACCTGCATCAGGAGATCCGGTCCGACCGAGATGCCGCCGGTAAAGGGCCGATTGTAGGCGGCGATCAGCAGCAGGCACATCGCGATGCCGGTTGCAAAGAGCGCCAGCGCAATCGCGCAAGTCTTGCGGTTGTCGCTGTGAACCATGGCGATGGCGATCAACGTGCAGAGGGCCTGGAGCAGCAGGCCGGCCCACTTGATGGCACTCACGGACGACTGGCTGACGATGATGCGTTGACGGCGCGCGTCGAGCGCCTTCTCGATGGCACTGACAATCTCGCTCTGAGCGGTTCGCTGACCGTCGCTCGAAGGGCTCAGGGCGAGCGCGGTCCACAGGGCCTCGATGAGGGCCGCGGGCGGCGTCACGAGGTTCGCATGCTGGTGCGCCATCGCCGGCCATTCGTCGCTCGCGGCGTGATCAATATGGCGACCGACGAGGGCTCTCAAGCGCGCCTCCTCCTCCGGCGGGAAGATGGCAGCCAGAAGAATGACGCCGCGAAGGGCGCTCGTTTCGGCGGCCACCGCCACTTTGGCCCGGTCGAAGTCGCCCCAGACCTGGGCGGCGACGAAGGCGACGAGAAGTCCGAAGATGATGCCGAGCGGCGGCAGCATCCCGGGCGATAGGGCCTTGAACGCGCGCCCCTCTCCGTCGACCGCGAGCGTAGTCACGATCCAATAGACGGCGGCGGCGACGCCATAGGTCGCGCCGAAGACGATGAGCGCCATCCACACAGTCGGGAGATTGAACAGCCAGTCGCCCATCGCCTGTCCCCCAAGAGCCCGCGGCGGCGGCAATGTGGACCTTGGCTAACCGGCCTGCAACTGCCGCCCGGCTAAAACGGATCGAAGCAGTCGTAGTTGTGCTGCCTTACGATTTTGCCGTCTCGGAATTCGAGGAAGATGGCAAACCGCGCCCGCATCTCATCCCCGACCTTGAGGCTTCCAAGGGGCACGGCGAGCTTGCCTGTCCAAATCAGCTCCATGGCCACGTGGGCCCCGCTCGCCACCACGCCGCAAACTTCGAAGCGCTGCTGCAAGAGAACCGAATGGCCTCGCCTCGCCCCTTCGATGAGGCCCGCGACGTCGCGGCGGGCCCCATTGGGCAGCAGGCGGTTGGGAAACTCCTCTTGCACGGCGTCGAAGCAATAGAACTGGCGAAGCTCGTCCGTCGCGCCCGCCTCGATCGCCTGCAGGTATCGGCGGGCGAGGGCCATGTTGGGATTATGATTGGGATTATGATGCATGGTCCAGCCGATGATGATTGAAGGATTTCTTCCTGCGAAGCGTCCGTGATGATCGCGGCCTGGGGGCCGCGACGGCCGAGAACACGGGGCCGCCGCGACCACCCTGGTCCAGGCTCGATGCCTCAGCTGCCCGACGGCCGCTTGCCCTCGAACGTCGAGATGGCCGCGGCGAGCTTCTGGTAGTCCTCGCAGCCGGCCCCGCAGCGCTTCTCGATCTCGCCGAGTTGCTCGCGCGCGCTCGTGAGATCGCCCTTGGTGAGGAACGCCTCACCCATGTACTGGCGCGTGCGCGTATCGCCGGGGTTTATGGCGAGCGCCTTGCGGTAGTAGGTCATGCCGCCCTCGACGTCGCCGAGCTTGCGGGTGGCGAAGCCGGTCACCCTCAGGATGCGCGGGTCGTCCTTCTTCCGCGCCTGAGCGACGACGGCGAGCGCCTCCTTGTATTGCCCGTTCTTCGCATTCCAGTACGCGGACTCGTAGATCTGGTCGTCCGACATCGGCCCGTGCTTCGCGGCGCAGGCGGGCTTGTCCTTGTTGGCGGGATTCGTGCAGTCGATCTTGGGCTTGGCCGGCGGCTCGTCCATGGCCGCAAGGCTCGCAGCCGGACCGATGACCACCATGGCAGCAAGGAGACCCAGGCCGCCGAGCATCAATTTCTTTGAGGACATGTGTGATTGCTCCGATTTGGATGAGACTTGAATAGGTGATCCGCCGCCCGTCTCGTGGCTCATGCGGCGGCTCGTGCCGCAGGCCGCAGCCCCCCCGTTGGAGTTGAGGCTGCATCGAGCGGACAGCGGATCGGGGCGCCTTGTGCGGGAAGGGCGCGCCCGGCGATGTTCCCTGGGGAACAGGGGGGGCGCGACGTCATGTCCATGCGCCAGCAAGCGGTATGGCGGCCTCTATTGGATGAAGTCGCCCTTGGTCAGCGTGTGAAGCCAAGCGCCTACAGACTGTCTGTAATCTTACAGTAGAGCCGATTGATGCCAAGGCAAATCGGAAAGACGACGGAATGTATTGAAGCGCCTGTGGCGTTTTTGAACCCGGTTTTTTCGGGATGGATTTTTGATGGACACGGAACGTCTCCATCAAGAACGATCGCGCCTAGTCCTTCGCGCGCTCGACGTAGGAGCCGTCAGCCGTCATGACGACGACGCGGGTGCCGGCGCCGATGTGGGGGGGCACCATGACGCGCGCCCCGTTCGAGAGCTTCGCCGGCTTATAGGAGGAGGACGCCGTCTGTCCCCGCACGACGGGCTCGGCCTCCACGATCTCGAGCGTCACGCGCTGAGGGAGCTCGATCGCGATCGGGTTGCCCTCGAACAGGCTCACCGTGCAGGTCATGCCCTCTTGCAGCCAGATCGCCTGGTCGCCGACCACGTCCTTCGGGATCGTGATCTGGTCGAACGTCTCGGGCTGCATGAAGTTGAAGCCGAGGTCCTCCTCGTAGAGGTAGTTGAAATCCTTCTCCTCGAGGTAGGCGCGCTCCACCTGATCGGTCGTGCGGTAGCGCTCGGTCACCTTCACGCCGTCGGCGATGCGGCGCATCTCGAGGTGGGTGACGGGCGTGCCCTTGCCCGGATGAATGTTCTCGGCCGAGATCACGACGGCGAGCTTGCCGTCGAGATCGAGCACATTGCCCTTGCGCACCGAGCTGGCGATCACCTTGACCACGGGTCGTTCTCCATGATGCCGGCCGGGGCGTGCATGGGGACGCACGCCGGCCGCCTGGCCGTTCCGGCGGGGAATTTGGCCGCTCTCATAGCCTCTCCCGCCGCCGCCGCCAAGCCCGGCCGCCGTTTTCGGGCCTCCTCAGGCGAAAATCCCGGTAATCGACGACCAGAGGCGGCGGGCGCCGTAGCCGATGAGCAGGCTCGGCGCCAGAATCACGATCTGGAGCCCGATCTGGCGGATGGGTCCCACCTCGTTCATCTGCTCCTTCAGACGATTGGCAACCTCCGGCGCGTTCTGCAGCAGGATGAAGAAGTCGAGCGCGAACAGGATCGCGATGGCGATGGCGAACAGGAGGAGCGCGATGAGGAGCCCGCGGGGGAGCAGGCGCTGCCAGATCCAGCCGCAGGCGATCCCGAGGGCAATCATGATCGGTCCGATGATGACATAGCTCATGATGCTGATGCCGAGCGCGAGGCAGCCGCCGATGGCGCTCGGGTCCTGCGGCGGATTCGACATGGCGTTGCAGATGCCGCCCACGCCGAAGCCCGTGAGCCAGCTCAGCGCCTCGATGAGGACGAACAGGGTCAGCGCGCTCACGAATGCGACCGTGAGGATGTTGGGCTGCTCGGGCGCCGCCGTGTGCTCCCGCTCCTGTTTGCGGCGCGAAAGGATGCGCCGAACGATGTCGAAGAAGGGCACGGTGAGGACGTAGATGAGGTTCTTCAGCGCATCGATGGCGCCGCCGAATTTCCCCACCTCGGGGATGTAGCTCAGCGCCAGCCCCGAGACGACGGCGAACAAGAGCGTCGTCACGGCCGCGCCGAGCGTCGGCCCGTCGATGGCCGGGCGTTCGGTTTGCACCGCATCCATGGCATCCCCCTAAATCACCAGTTTCGACAACATTACTTGGCGCCCCGAGCACACCGCAACCGCGAAGGCCGCCCGGTCCCTGCTTTCCGTTGAGCCGCGGGCCTTCGCCGGGCTAGAACGCGCCCCATGTCCCCCTGGTGGAGCCCCGACCGCCATGCCGACCGCCGGCCCGCACTCCTCCTGCGGGGCCGGATCAAGGCCGCCGTGCGCGCCTGGTTCGAGGCCGAGCGTTTCATCGAGGTCGAAACGTCATCTCTCCAAGCGTCGCCCGGCGGAGAGGTGCACCTCCATGCTTTCGAGACGGCGCTGATCGGCCCCGCGCTCGAGACCCGCGCCGTCTATCTCCATACGTCGCCGGAGTTCGCGCTGAAGAAGCTCCTCGCCGCGGGGGAGACAAGCGTCTTCACGTTCGCGCCCGTGTTCCGCAATCGCGAGCGCTCGGCCCTCCATCATCCCGAGTTCACGATGCTCGAGTGGTACCGGGCCGGGGCAGGCTACGAGGCGGTCATGGCGGACGCGGCCGCAATCCTCAAGCTCGCGGCGGAGATCGCCGACAATCGGTTCTTCTCGTTCCGTGGTCGCACCGGAAATCCGCGCGCCGAGCCCGAGCGCTTGACCGTCGCCGAGGCCATGAGCCGCTACGCCGGGATCGACCTCCTGTCGACGATCTCGGCAGACGGTCCCGACCGCGAACACTTCGCCGCGCTGGCCGAGGCGCAGGGCCTGACGGTGCGCGCGGACGACACCTGGTCCGACATCTTCGCGAAAGTGCTGACCGCGCGCGTCGAGCCGCAGCTCGGGACGGGGCGCGCGACGCTTCTCATTGACTATCCGGCCGCCGAGGCCTCGCTCGCCCGTATCAAATCCACCGATCCGCGCGTCGCGGAGCGCTTCGAGCTCTACTGCTGCGGTGTCGAGCTCGCCAACGGCTATTCCGAGTTGACCGACCCTGCCCCCTTGCGCGCCCGGCTCACGGCGCACATGGACGAGCGCGAGCGCATCTACGGCACGCGCTATCCCCTCGACGAGGACCTCCTCGCCGCGAGCTCCCACATTCCACCCGCTGCCGGCTGCGCGCTCGGCTTCGACCGCCTCGTGATGCTGGCTGCAGGCGCCCACAGCGTCGAGCAGGTGATCTGGACACCGGTCGTGGAGTGAGCGGGGCCCCGCGCAGAGACGCCCAGGCGAGATCATTCGGCTGCGCTTGAACGCCGTCCGCGCGTGATCGATAAGCGTCCCGGTGCCTCGAGCATCCACTAAAGCATGACGGATCGGAGACCGTAACGTGCCCGCAGTCTTCGTCCACGGCGTGCCTGACACGCATCGCGTCTGGGAACCGCTCCTCGCGCAGCTTGGGCTCGACGACGCCGTGGCGCTCGCGCTGCCGGGCTTCGGAGCCCCCATTCCCGAGGGGTTTGCCGCCACCAAGGAGGACTATGTCGGCTGGTTGATCCGAGCCCTCGAGGCGCTCCCGCAGCCCCGCGACATCGTCAGCCACGACTGGGGCACGCTCATCGCCGTGCGCGCGCTCTCGCTGCGGCCCGATCTCGCGCGCTCGTGGGTCGGCGGCGGCGTCCCGCTCACGTCCGACTACACCTGGCATGCGACCGCGCGCCTCTGGCAGACGCCGGGCGCCGGCGAGAAGGCCATGGAGCGCCTCGACGCGACGCTCGCCGCCCACATGCTCGCGCGGGCCGGCCTCCCCGGGGAGATGGCCGCCGCCGCCGCGTGCGCCATCGATCCCACCATGAAGGCGTGCATTCTGCGCCTCTACCGCTCGGGAGCGAGCGTGTTCCGCGAGTGGGAAGCCGACCTCGTGCGCCTCCGCGCGCCCGGCCTCATCCTCTGGGGCGAGGACGACATCTATGCGGAGGCGCGCTTCGCCGATCGCGCCGGCGAAGCAACAGGCGCCCGCGTCGTGCGCCTCCCCTCATGCGGGCACTGGTGGCAGTGCCAGGCGCCCGAACGCTCGGCCCGCGAGATCGCGCGCTTCTGGGAAAAATGCGCGAGCACGGCTGAGGCGGAATGAGGTAAGGTCGCGCGCGTTTCCGCAAGCCGCCGAATTGCCGGACGTTTCAATAGTCGCCCCTGCCCCCGCCTAACGATCACTCAGAGAGGGAACCGAGATGATCAAGCGCCTCACCTGCTCCATGCTTGCGGTGTCGACCGCGATCGCGACGGCGGCCTCCGCCGCCGAGCCCCTCGTCACGGCCGGCATCGGCCTTCAGACCAGCTCCAAGCTCGCCCAAGGCATGAAGCCCGAGGAAGGCCTCGACAACGTGCCGAACTACCTCGTCTACTACTGGGTGCAGGGTTACATGAGCGCCGCCAACATCACGATGCTCGAGGCCGACGGCGAGTACGTCGATCTCACCCAATACGACGAGACGAAGATCATTCCGCTCGTCTACGACTTTTGCACCAAGAACCCCGACAAGAAGCCGATCTGGGTCATCGACACGCTGCTCTCCTCGGCGCCCAAGCTCGAGGGCGAATGGGTGAAGGGCTCCATCGACTGGGCCGCGGAATGAGGTGATCTGGACACGCGCCGCGGAGCCGGGCAAGTAAGGGCGCTATGACGAGGTCCCATTCCGGCGGATGCCAATGCGGCGCGGTCCGCTACCGCATCGCTGGCCGTTTCCGCAAGGCCGGCATCTGCCATTGCCGCATGTGTCAGAAGGCGTTCGGCTCGTGGGGCGCGGCGCTCGTGTCCGTCAACGAACAGGACGTCACCTGGACGCGCGGGCGCCCGGCCGAGTTCCGCTCGTCGGCAATCGTGGCCCGCGGCTTCTGCAAGGATTGCGGCACGCCGCTCTACATGAAGGAGGACGGCGACCCGACCTACGAGATCGCCATCGGCTCGCTCGACGATCCCAACGCCATCGACCCCATGACGGAGCAGTCAGGCATGGAGAGCAAGGTCGCCTGGTTCGATGCGATGCATGACTTACCGACCCAGAGGACGTCCGACTACCGCACGCCCGAGGACCTGAAGAGGCTCGCGAGCCTCCAGCACCCCGACCGCGACACGGACAAGTGGCCGCCCAAATGACGCGTTTGCGACAGACGCTGCGCACGGCCGACGATCTGGTCGACGCGGGACTCGTTGCGCCCGAGCGTGGCGAGGTGGTGTCGCGGGTGGCCGCGCGCTATGCGGTCGCGATCACGCCGGCGATGGCGGAGCTGATCGACGCCGCCGACGCTCACGATCCAATCGCGCGCCAGTTCATCCCCGATCCGCACGAGCTCGATCTCCTTCCCGCCGAGCTTGCCGACCCCATCGGAGATCACCCAAAGAGCCCGGTGAAGGGCCTCGTCCACCGCTACAGAGACCGTGTGCTCCTCAAGATTGTCGGCGCGTGTGCGGTCTACTGCCGGTTCTGTTTCCGGCGCGAGATGGTCGGTCCTGCGAGCGAGATGGCGCTGTCGGAAGCGGAGCTCGACGCCGCGCTCGCCTATGTTCGCGCGCACCCCGAGATCTGGGAGGTCATTCTGACCGGCGGCGACCCGCTCGTGCTTTCGCCGCGGCGCATCGGCGAAGTCGCCGCGCGCCTCGGCGAAATCGCCCACGTGAAGCTGTTGCGCTGGCACACGCGCGTCCCCGTCGTCGCGCCCGAGCGCGTCACGGCAGAGATGGTCGGGGCGCTCAAGTCCGCGCCGCAGACCGTCTATGTGGCGATCCACGCCAACCACGCGCGCGAGCTCACCAGCGGCGCGCGGGCCGCCCTCGCGCAGCTTGCGGACGCCGGCATTCCCCTCGTCAGCCAGACCGTACTGCTCCGCGGCGTCAACGACGATGCCGCGACGCTCGAGACGCTCATGCGCGCTTTCGTCGAGGCGCGCGTCACGCCCTACTATCTCCACCACGGCGACTTCGCGCCGGGCACCGCACATCTGCGCACGACGATTGCCGAAGGCCAGAGGCTGATGGCCGAGCTGCGCCGGCGGGTCTCGGGGCTCGCGCTCCCGACCTACGTCCTCGACATTCCGGGCGGCCACGGCAAGGTGCCGGCCGGTCCGTCCTATCTCACGGCGGCGGGCGCCGGCGCCTACGCAGTCGAGGACCCGAGCGGGGCACGGCACACCTATCAGGATTGCTGCAGCGCAGCTCCTCCCGTCAACTCCGATTAACCTTGACCCTGTTCCCCAGAGAACAGCGCCTCTCGCGCAACGGTGGTTTCCTCTCCGGTTGACGCTCCGGGAAGAAAACCGTGAGGCGGCTCCCTAAGGGGCCGCCCGAGCCGCCATGGAGAAACGCTATGAGAGGTGATAGAGTTCGCGAGCGGGACCCGCAGAGCCGCGGGGACCGTGCGGGGGCAATGGCGGCCATGGACCGGCTCGGGCACGCGGCGTGGCGGACGCGCGATCTCTTCTCCGCGCTCCTCTGTCTCGGCTTTCTAGCCGCAGTCCTGGTAACGATCTTCCTCGTATCGTCCGCGCGCGCCGAGGAGACCGCCGTCATCCGCCGCGGCGATGCCGCCGTGACCTCTTTCTCCGGTGTCCTCCAGTCCGGCGACATTCCAAAGAACGTCCATCCGCTCGACCGCACCTTTCTCGACACCACGGCGCCCGTCCTCCGCGTGCTCGACCTCAGCAAGCTCGGCGGCGCGCCCGAGGGCCAGCTCGCCAATGCGCCTGTGAAATTCTCCGCCACGGCCGGCGACATCGGCGAGGTTTTCGGCGTGACGCTCGACAGCGCCTCCTCCAATCAGACACCCAGCATCTACGTCGCTGCGACCTCGCTCTACGGGTTGCAGATCGTCGACAAGGACGGCGAGCGCCTGGTCAAGGGCGCGCCCGGCGCGCGCTGGATGCCCGGCCAGTTCGGCACGGACAGAGAGGGCGGGCCCGGCTCGATCTGGAAGATCGACGGCGCGACGGGCGCGGTCTCGCTCTTCGCCAACATCCGCCACGACGGCAAGGAGAACGCCGGACCGGCGCTCGGTGCCCTTGCCTATGACCCGGCTTCCAAGTCCCTCTATGCCGCCGATCTCGAGACGGGCCTCATCCATCGCCTGAGCAGCGACGGCGTCGACCTCGCGACCTTCGACCACGGCGTTGCGGGCCGCGCCAAGGCCGGCCTCGGCACAGTCCCCTACGACGCCAAGAAGCGCATGAGCATCGAGAGCGGCGACTTCGACGCCGACGACCCCGCGACCTGGGGCTTCGCCGACAAGCTCCGGCGCGCCATCGCTCTCGCCGTCGAAGGCCAGCGGCTTTACTACTCGATCGCCGACGGCCCGCAGATCTGGTCGGTGCGCCTCACCGCCGACGGCGGCTTCGCCGACGACGCGCGCCGCGAGATCGATGTCACCGCGACCCCGCGCGGCACCGCCATTACGGGCATCACCTTCGATGGCCCCGGCGCGCTCTATCTGACCCAACGCGGCGACCTCGTCGGCAGCTACGACTATTCCGTGTTCGCCAAGCCCCAGTCGTCGGTCGTGCTGCGCTACACCTGGGACGAGAGCGACAAGACCTGGTCCGAGGGCGCGGAGGAGTTTCCGATCGGCCTCGAGCCCCCGCACCGCGCGACGACGGGCGGCCTCGCGCTGAGCTTCGGCTACGCGCTGTCGGGCTCGATCGATTACGGGCGCTGCCGCGAGACGCTGTGGACCACCGGAGAGCACCTGCGCGAGGGGACCGGCTCCGTCAGCGGCGCACGCAACGTCCACGGCCTCCAGGGCAACGCCAAGGTGCTTGCCAACGCCGCCGTGCTGTCGCATCCGACGTCGGGAGCGATCGCGCTCGAGAGCGACTTCAAGACGCTTGCAGAAAGCGCCAACGAGGCGCCGACCGACGCTTGGTTTGTCGATCTCGACGACCGCTTCGAGGACGCGGACGCCTTTGGGCACGTCGGCGCCGTCGCGATCTTCAATCCGTGCGACCAGCGCACCGCGGCCGAGCCGACGCTGCCGAAGGTGCCGGCGCCCGGCTATCCGCCGAATAAGCCCGGTATCTACATCGCCAAGAGCTGCTTGCCTGGCCCCATCGGCGGCCTCATCCGCTGCAACATCTCTGTGACCAACGTCGGCGTCACGTCGCCCGAGGGCCCGATCACGTTCTCCGACTTTTCGACCATCCTTGCCGGGCCCGGCGCCGGCGGACCCGTCACCATTGCCTCGGCGACGCCCGATGGGCTCGAGTGGATCTGCTCGGCGACGCCGTCTGCTGCTTTCGGCTGCGCACTCCCCGCCGCGTCGCTCCCCCCCGGCACCACGCGCACCGTCGCCGTCTTCGTCGACACGGGCGCGCTCGTCGGCTCCGGTAACCTCGGCTTCCGCAATTGTGCGAGCTTGGGCGCCCCCTACTCCGGCATCGCGTGCGACGAGGGCGCGACCGAGCTCACCGTGACCAAGACGGCGCCGGCGTCCTGCCTGCCGGGTGCCCCTTGCACCTTCGGCATCTCGATTGCGAACAGCGGTACTGCGCCGTTCAGCGGCGACGTGCTGCTCTCCGACAAGATGTTCCTCGTCGCGGCGCCGGCTGCCGCACCCGTCACGTCGATTGTCCCGCCGCTCGCCTGCGCGCCGGCCCCGGTCGCGATCCCGTTCTCGTGCGTGACGGCCCTTTCGCTCGCTCCGGGCGAAGCGCGCGCCTTCTCGATCACGGTGACGATGCCGCCCGCGCCGGCAAACTACTGGGCGCGCAACTGCATAGCCGTCTCGGCGCCGGGGCTTCCCGCTCCCGCGCTTCCCCCGGCTGCTCCCGGCGACACCGCGATCAGCTGCGCGTGGGTGCCCGTCGGCGCGCCGGGGCCGCTCTCGAACCTGCGCATGGAGAAGACCCCGCTCGTCTGCGACAAGTCGGGACCGGATACCGTGCGCTGCGACTACGAGATTGCGATCCACAACGACGGACCCTCGGACTTCAATGCGCCGATCTCGATGACGGAGACGGTGCCCGCGGGCGCGACGCTCACGCTTGCGGTCGCGCCGTGGGCCTGCCTCGGCGGCCCGGCCTACAACTGCGGGACGGCGGGCGCCGTCGACATCCCGGCCGGCGGCGTGCTCACGCTGCCCGTCTCGGTCGACATGCCGCGCGCGCCCCTCGAGGCGGCCAAGTGCTGGCTGCCGAACACGGCGGCCTTGACCGCGCCCTTGGGCGGCACCGACGCCAACTTCGATGCCGCCGACGACAGCGCGACGGCGACGGCGGACGCGGCCCTCATCCGCTTCGACGAGGGTGGCCCGGCCGAGATCGTCCTCTGCGATCCGACCAACCTGGCTACGAAGAAGACTGCCAAGGAGTGCTTGAAATCCGGCGACGGGTTTGCCTGCAAGTCGACGATCACCATCACCAACATGGGCCCCGACCCGTTCAAGGGCACGGTCAAGGTCGCCGACAAGTTCGACGTCGCGCCGACCTCGATCGCGTTCTCGGGCGCAGGCTTTGGCTGCGCACCGGTTGGCCTAGGCCTCGAATGCTCCAACCCGACCGTCGACTTCAAGAAGGGCGAGACCCTCGAGCTCACGGTGACGGCGACCTTTGCCGACACCGGCACCTGCGAGGTGACCGACACGGCGACGATGACGTTCCCGCCGGCCGATACGCGCTTCAACTTGAAGGGCGACGACGACCAGGCCTCGGCCACCTCGACCATCCCCTCGAGCCGCTGCGAGAAGCCCCCCGTCACGCAGTGCGAGCCGGGTCCGAACGAGGTTCGCGCCAGCTCCGGCCGCTGCATTTGCAAGGCCGGCTACGAGCGCAACGCGGACGGCCGATGCGTCGCCGAGGCGACGCCGGTCCCGCGCTGCCCCGACGGCTCGGTCATGCCCAAGAGCGGCTATTGCCCGTGCCCCTACGGCACGCTGCGCAACCGCGCGACCGGCCAGTGCGTGCCGGTCTGCATCCCTGGCCCGCACGAGTTCCGCACTTCCGCCGGTCAGTGCGTCTGCCGCTTCGGCTACGTCCGCGGCAGGGACGGCATCTGCCGGCCATGGATCGACCGCTGCGTTCCCGGGCCGCACGAGTACCGGACGAAGAGCGGCAAGTGCGTATGCGAGGAAGGCTACGAGCGCGACAAGTACGGCCGCTGCCGCAAGCACGAGGACGAGTGCCGTCCGGGCGAGATCCGCACCGAGTCCGGCCGCTGCGTCTGCCCGCACGGCGGCGTCTGGGACGGCAAGTGTCCCGAGCAGCCGTCGGAGGACGAGGGCGCAAAGTGCCCCGACGGCTCGCCCATGCCGAAGAGCAAGGTGTGCCCGTGCCCGTCCGGCATGAAGCGCAATCCGCGCACGGACAAGTGCGAGCCGGTCGGCGGCGTCTGCACGCCCGGGCCCAACGAATACCGCACCCCGAACAACGAGTGCGTGTGCAAGGAGGGCTACGAGCGCGACAAGAACGGCCGCTGCATGAAGGAGGACCAGTCGTGCCCGACCGGCCAGCACCGCGAGGACGGAAAGTGCGTCCCCGACAAGGGCGAGACCGGCTGCGAGGAAGGGGCGCACAAGGATCCGAGGACCGGCAAGTGCGTGCCCGATGCCGATCCGGCGGCCGAGTGCCGCGCGAAGGGCCGCATCTGGACCGGCAAGATCTGCCTGCCCCTCCTCGACCCGTCGCAGGCCTGCAAGTCGAAGGGCGGACGCTGGCAGAACAACGAGTGCGTCATGCCCTCCGACACCGACAAGCCCGACCCTGCCAAGGACTGCCGGAAAAAAGGCGGAGAGTGGAAGAACAACGATTGCGTGATGCCGTCGAACCCGGCCGCGGAGTGCAAGAAGAGCGGCGGCTTCTGGAACGGCAAGAGGTGCATCACGCTGCCGCTCGGCGACAAGAAGGGCGACGGTGACAAGAAGACCGACGGCGATAAGAAGACTGACGGCGACAAGAAGAGCGAGAGCGACAAGAAGAGCTCCGGCGCGAAGTCCTGCAAGCGCGGGGAGGCTCGCGATCCGAAGTCGGGCAAGTGCGTCGCGGTGCAGTCGAAAGGCAGCTCGAGCAGCGATTCGAGCAAGAAATCGAACGAGAGCACGAGCAAGGAGAAGCCCAAGATCCAGCAATTCAAGACCCAGCAGTTCTTGCCGAAGCAACAACAGCAGCAGACGAAATAGCGCGCGCGAGGCGCTCGAACGAGGGGCAGGCGGCAGGAGCCGCCTGCTTTTTTTCATGGCGGCGTATGCAATCGGGAAAAACCCGAGCGGCCGCGTCAAGTCTCTTGCCGCCCACGGAGGGCGATGACAGAGTGACGCTCATAACAAGAGCCGCCGCGACGCCGATGCCGCGCCGTCGCCGAGCGGAGCAGTAACGGGAGGAAGACATCCATGAACGAGCAGCTCAAGGCCGAGACGTTTTACGGCGCTTGCCCGCACGACTGTCCCGACACCTGCTCGATGATCTACGAGGTCAAGGGCGGGCGGCTCACGGAGGTGCGGGGCAACAAGGACAGTCCGATGACGAGGGGCGGCCTTTGCGTGAAGCTCAAGGACTTCGCCGATCACCACGCCAACCCCGACCGCCTGCTCTATCCGCTGCGCCGCAAGGGCCCCAAGGGCTCGAGAGAGTTCGAGCGCATCACCTGGGACGCGGCGATCGCGGAAATCGGAAAGCGCTGGCGCGAGATCATCGCCACGCATGGCTCGCAGGCGATCATGCCCTACAGCTATCTCGGCAATATGGGCCTCGTGCAGGGCATCAACTCGGGCGACCCGTTCTTCAACCGGCTCGGCACGACGGTGAACGAGAAGACGTTCTGCGCCTCGGGCTCCTCGACCGCCTGGCTACTCACCGTCGGCCCGACGAGCGGCGTCGACCCCGAGAGCTTCGTCCACGCGAGGTACATCGTCATCTGGGCCTGCAACTCGATCTCGACCAACCTGCACCACTGGCCGTTCGTGCTCGAGGCGCAGAAGCGCGGCGCCAAGATCGTCGTCATCAACTCCTACCGGTCGCGCACGGCGAAGGCCGCCGACTGGCACATCTGCCCCAAGCCCGGCACCGACGGCGCGCTCGCCATGGGGTTCATCAATTCAATCATCGCGCAGGGCCTCGTCGATCAGGACTACGTCGACAAGCACACCTATGGGTACGCCGAGCTCAAGGCGCGCGCCGCCGATTTCAGGCCCGCGTACGTGGAGAAGGTGACCGGCGTCGAAGCTCAGGACATCGAGAAATTCGCGCGCGAGTTCGCAACCGTCCAGCCGTCCGTCATCCGCATCGGCGTCGCGCTCGAGCGCCACGCCGGCGGTGGCCAGACGATCCGCGCAGCCTGCGCCCTCCCCGCCCTCGTCGGCTCGTGGCGCCACGTCGGGGGTGGCCTGTTGCAGATGCCGATCTGGGAGTTTCCGGTCGATTGGGTGAAGGTCTCGCGCCCCGACTGGATCCGCCCCGGTACGCGCGTCGTCAACAATCTGCGGCTCGGGGCGGCGCTGACCGGCGAGATGGGTCTCGATCCGCCGATCAAGAGCCTCTTCGTCTTCTGCACCAATCCCGTGAGCCAAGCGCCCGAGACCAACAAGATCGTCGCGGGGCTCAAGCGCGATGACCTGTTCACGGTCGTGGCCGAGCACTTCCTCACCGACACGGCGAAGTATGCCGATATCGTGCTCCCGTCGGCCATGGCGGGCGAAGCCGAGGACATGCTGTGGTCGTGGGGCCACTTCTACCTCACGTACAACGAGAAGGCCGTCGACCCTGCGGGCGAGGCCAAGCCCACGAGCGACATGTGGCGCCTCCTCGCCAAGGAGATGGGCTTCGACGATCCGGTCTTCAAAATGACCGACAGCGAGCTTGCCGCCGAATACATCCAATGGGACGCGCCGCAGATGGCGGGTGTCGACATGGAGTATTTCAAGAAGCACGGATTCTTCCGCATCAACGTCGGCACGCCGGATACACGCTGCCCGCACAGGGACGGCAAATTTCCGACGCCGTCGGGCAAGGTCGAGTTCCTGCTCCACGATGCCAAGAACTTCGTCGCCGGGCCGTTCCGCGCCATGTACGACGGCGACCAGGACGGCACGCCCGTCGATCCGCTCCCGGGCTATGTCCCCAACCGCGAGGCGCCCGAGACCAATCCCGAGCGCGCCAAGCTCTACTCCTTGAACATCATCTCGCCGAAGAGCCACGGGTTCCTCAACTCGTGCTACGCGAACGAGCCGCACAAGATCAAAGGCCAGGGCGAGCAGTTCGTGATCATCAGCCCGGCGGACGCCGCCAAGCGGAGCATTCGCGAGGGCGATCCCGTGCGCGTCTATAACGACCGCGGCGACTTCGAGGGCGTGGCGCGCGTCTCCGACGATGCGCCCGCCGGCGTCATCGTGGCCACGCTCGGCTACTGGCGCTCGCTCAACCGCTCGGACGGCTCGGTCAACTCGATCTCGTCCGACGCCTGGTGCGGTCTCGGGCGCGCGCCGACCTTCTCCGACAACCTGGTCGAGGTCGCGCGCGTCAACTGAGCCTGAAAGGCCCGCAATTTCGGAAGAGGCGCGGCAAACGTCGGCGCGCCTCTCTTGTTGCCGCCGCGGCACATGGCGGGGAATTCGGCGGCGCCCCGTTGCCCCCCCGTTGCCCCATGTGAGGCGCACCGCCTAGGGTGACTCGACCGGGTGTGTGGGAAGTGGGGGCGGTATGCGTCGGGTGGCGTTAGGGGTCGCGCTGAGCCTCATCTGTGCCTCCGGCACGGCGTCGGCCGACGCCATCTCGGACAATCTCAACGTCATCCGCATGAGCCCGCCGCTCTCCTCCTATACGCCGGGGACGATCGCGCGCGGGCATCTCGACAAGCGCACCTACCAGCGCACCGGCGAGAGGCTTCTGAAGGTCAACGTCGTGCGCTGCCGGGTCCCCTTCGACAAGGACGGCTTCGAGGAGAGCCTCGACGGCGCCTCCTTCGTGAGCCACGACGGGTTGACCTTCGGCCTTTCGCTCGGATGGGCCTCGATCCTCAATGCCTCATTCGGCCGCAACGTGGTCGAGAGCGTGAGCCTGAGTTTCACGGGCACCATCTACGAGTACCCCGAGCAGAAGCTCGAGGCCCTGCGCGTCTCCTGCCTCGGCTCCAAGAACCCCAAGGGCGACGCAAGCCGCTTCCAGTTCCAGATCGTGCGCCTCGCGGTCGGCCGCTTCGAGTACAAGCTCAACTACGCGAGCAACCTCTCCGCCTCTCTCAAGGCCAACGTCGTGAGGAAGTTCGCGGGCGAGATCGGCGTCAGCGGAGGCATCGCGCACGACGGCACCGTCGTCATTCCGCGCGGCGCCATGGCCTATCCGCTCTGGCGCGAGAACTAGTGAGGAACTGTAATCTAAATAACTCGGAGGGACTAAAAAGGCATATCGGCACCTGATCGACATATACTCGCAACCTGAATTTGCTTAATTACATTTGCGGTCTCTGTGTGGGGAGTTATTCAGATGGTTGGTAGGTTATTTCTCGAAGGAAACAAGGCAGTCGGTACTCCGTTTGGTCATCTTTATATCGTGTATCGCGATGGGGCCGGTCGTGAGTTCGTAATAAGAGGCGGACCGGACGGAAGCTTCGACATCGTCACCGAGGACGGTCTCCCGATGGGAACGAGACCCAGTGTGCCCCCGGGATCAAGCAGAAATTCGCGCCTTCCCGCCGATGCGGTTCGCAAGCACGGGCAGATCGAGCTCGATCTAGATGGGCGCAGCGCCGCGGACCTCTAGTCTATCATGCGCCAGCATGCCAACGATATCGAAGCAGCAAATCTCAACTACAATCCATTCGCCCAGAACAGCAACAGCACGGTTGCATCGGTCCTCAACGTTATCGGGATCGATCTGCCCGCCTCACTTCCCCGAGCAACCGGCGTTCTGTTCAGCTATCCGGCCAGGGATAATCTCCTGGAGTTCGGTTATTCTTTGAACGGGACAGCGGCAAACGACATCCTTCGCGATAGCGGTGGCTTGGGCAACGACACCTTCAAAGGCTTTGGCGGTGACGATGCTTTCTATCTCTCGAAGGGTAACGACAGCGTCGACGGCGGTCTAGGAACGGACAGCGTCATCCTTCGCAACGCGAGTCGAGCGGACTCGACTGTAGTTGGCTCGGGCGCATCTCGAACCGTCACACAGTTCGACGGCAGCGTGAAGACCCTAAACAATGTCGAAAAGGTCCTTTTTGGGGGAACCTCGCACATCACGAGCAACGCCCTTTTGGGCTTCGGCTCCAATGTATTGTTCAAAAACGATGATCAGTCCTCGAGCCTGATCAATCTCGATTCCATTTTTGAAGAGGGACTGCAATTCAACGGTAATACCTATCAAGGCATTTATGTGAATACGAACGGCAATATTACGTTCGACGGGCCACTGTCGACTTTTACTCCCAACCAAATCGGCAACGGCTCCTTCAATATCATCGCACCATTCTGGGCCGACGTCGATACTCGGAATCCTTCGAGCCCGCCCGGCACAAACGGCGACGTTTATTGGGACTTTAACGCAAGCCGCAACTCCTTCGTCATCACATGGTCAAACGTCGGCTACTTCGATGAAAAGATCGACAAGAGAGACACTTTCCAGCTGGAGCTGGTTGATCAAGGTGGTGGCGGGTTCGAGATCATATTTCGCTACCTTGCCATCGATTGGACGACAGGAGACGCGAGCGGGGGCAGCGACGGCCTTGGGGGCACGGTCGCTCGCGCGGGCTTCTCGCTGGGGGGCGGCTTGGTCCGCGAGCTGCCGGGTTCAGGCTCGCAATCCGCTATGCTGGATCTGGACTCCACGAAGGGGAACACCGGCGTCGCAGGGGTATGGCAATTCAACGTTCTCGCGGGTGAACTGCAGAACGTTGGCACCGAGACAGCCGACGTGTTCAATGGCGGCTCCGGCGACGATTTCTACCTTGGCGGCGGCGGCAATGACCGCCTCGCGGGTAACGCTGGAAACGACAGGCTGTATGGCGGCCAAGGAAATGACACGCTGATCGCGGGGTCCGGTCAGGGCAACGACCATTACGACGGCGGTGCGGGGATCGACTTGATCGGCTTCTCGAGTGCCTCCCTGCGGGTCATCGTCAATCTCGGACTAGGGTTGAGCCGCGGTGCCAGATCGGCGTCGACAGCATTCTGGATGTCGAGCAAGTCCACGGCGGAAGGGGAAATGACGCTATTACGGGGAATGCGTTTGCGAACTTGCTTCTCGGCAATGATGGTAATGACGTCTTGAACGGCCTCGCCGGCAACGATCGCCTTCAAGGAGATGCCGGCCGTGACGTCCTCAACGGCGGAGCAGGCCGCGACATATTCAAGTACGACTTCATCTCCGACACCGGCAGGACGTTTGCAACACGCGACACAATCCTCGATTTCCGCCATCTCACCGACGATATAGATCTCCGCCTTATCGATGCGAATACGGCCCTCGCTGGAAATCAGGCGTTTTCCTTCGTCGGCTCGGCGCCCTTTACCGGCGCTCGCGGCCAGCTGCACTACCAGAAGTTCAACCCACCAGGCGCAGCGGGCGACGCAACGATCGTCTCCGGAGACGTGAACGGCGACAAGATCGCGGACTTCAGCATCCAGCTAAAGGGCCTGATCACGCTTAGCGCCGGAGACTTCATTCTTTAGCCGGCGCACTCTTCAGCGAGGGGATTGGGGCGAGCGAGGCGGCGCCTGCTCGCCCCGGGCGCCTCAATACGTCAGCACCTTGCAGTCGTTCTCCATGATCTCCTCGATCAGCGCCGCGCCGCCGACGATGCGGTCGCACTCGGGGATCAGGTCCTCCTTTTGGATCTCGAAGAGGTCGAGGGCCGGCGAGCAGCACAGGAACTTGACGCCCGCCTCGTGGGCTTCCCGGATGAAGTCGTAGACCGACTTCGCCGTCCCCGGCTTGACGTAGAGCTTCGCGGCAACCCCCTTCTTCATGAGCTTGCCGGCGGCGCCGGTGCACATCACCTCGACCTCGTAGCCCATGGCGGCGGCGAGAGCCGCCTGGAAGATCGGCGCGCCGAGCTCCTCGCCGTTGCGAGGGTCCGAGTTGGCCATGACGATCACGAGCTTCTTTCCCATCGCGCCTCCTTGCCCGGCCGGGCGGTCACTCGCCAAGCGTACGCCCGAGGGTACCGGCCGGCAATCGCGCGCCGTACCAAGCGCGTCACCGGCCGCTCGGGACAAACCTCCGATAGAGCAGAATGGTTGCCGGCAGGAAGACGAGATCGGCGATGAGGGAGGCGAGCAGCGTCACGCCGCAGACGAGCCCGAAGGTCCTGAGCGAGGGAAGGTCGGAGAACACCGTGACGCCGAGCCCGAAGGCGAGCACGAGGGTGGTGAGGATGATCGCCGGCCCGACGAGCACGCGGGCGCGGCGGATCGCGAGCTCGGGGGCGTCGCCGACCTCCTCCTCGAGCCGCAGGCGGTTGAGGAAATGGATCAATGCATCGATGCCGAGACCGAAGATGACGATCAGCGCCACGACGGAGGCGAACTCGAGCCCGCCCTCGAACAGCCAGAGAAACGCGCCCGCGGCCATGACCGGGAAGAGGCCGGGCAGGATGCTGATGACGCCGACGAACACCGAGCGGAATGCGAGCGCGAGCAGGGTGGCCGCCACCGCGACGCAGATCGGAATGCTCTCGTCGAGCTGATCGATCATGCGCGCACTGTTGCGGGCTGCGATGGCCGGGAGGCCGGTCACCGAAATCTCGTAGCCGGGGTGCGACGTGCGCACGGGGTCGAGCGCGCGGTCGATCTTCTCGACCACGGGTAGGATCTCGCTCGCGTCGATGTCGGGAAGGCGCGCCGTGACGAGGACGGCATTCTCGTCCTTGTCGATGAAGCGGCGCACGAGGTGCTCGGGCAGGATTCCCACATACCTCTTGACCGTCGCGATGTTGTCGTCGCCAGCCTCGTGGAGCCACCGCCTCAAGCTCTCGAGCGACCAGACATTGCCGAGCCCCGCCTGGCGCTCGAGCACGTCGTGGGCGTCGGCGATCGCCGAAAGGGTGGCGGGATCGTAGAGCGAGATGCCGGAGGGATCGCTCCTGCCGCCCTTCCACTGGATCATCACGTGCACGGGGTTGGCCCCGGTGAGCTTCTTGTCGAGCCGGCCGGTGGCGTCGAGGGCCTGCTCGCGGTCGGGCACCTGGTCGGCAAGACGGTAGCGGGGCTCGAGCTTCGTGTGGGCAAAGATGAACAGCGCGAACAGCGCGAACCCGATGGCCGAATAGAACACGGGATAGAGCACCACGCGGTCGACGATATAGCCGACGAAGTTGCCGAGGCCGTCCATCAGAGCGTCGGCCGGAGTGCGGTCGCGCGACAGCTGTTCCTCGTTCCTGATGAGGAGCACGGCAAGCAGGGGAAGCACGAGGATCACGGCGACGAACGAGATCATGACCGCGAGCGCGCCCGCCATGCCGAACGTGCGGATCAGCGCCGATTCCGAGAACAGCAAGGCCAGGAACGACAATAGCGCCGCGCCGTGCGCGACGACGCACGCCGGGCCGACGATGCGGACGGCAAACCGCACCGCCTCCTTGCGCGTGTCTCCCTCGCGCAGGCGAATGCGGATCGCCGACACCATCTGCATCGAGTTCGGCAAATCCCATCACCATGACGAGCGGCGTCATGACATTGAGAAAGAGGTTGAGACGGAAGCCGAGCCACCCGAGCAGCCCGAGCGACCAGAGGACGGCGAGCACGGGCGGCAGCGCCGCGACGAGCATGAGCGAGACGCGCCGGAAGAAGAGCGCGGCGATGGCGGCGCCGAACAAGAGGCCGAGACCGTTGTAGGTCAGCTGGTCGCGCTCGACCGCATTCCTGATCTCGAGCTGCATCACCGGCGCGCCGGTGAGCTTCATCATGAGGCCGGTGCCTTTGAGATCCTCCTCCGCCGTCTCCCTTATGCCGCCGATGACGGTCCTGGCCGATTTCTCGGCGACCACGGCCCGGTCGAGCGAGATGACGATGAGCGTGAGCTGGCCGTCGTCCGACAGGAACTTGCCCTTGACGATATCGTTCGACTTCAACGTATCGAGGACCCGCGCGTAGGCCTCGGGGTCGTCGGGCAGATCGTCGGGAACGATGGGCGGCGCGTACCCCGTCGCGTCGGGCTTGCCGCGCGCCGAGAACATCGACACGACGCCCGCGACGCCCTCGGCGAGCTGCAGGTCGATCACCGCATTGCGCACCGCCTCGAGCTGCGGCTTCGCCAGGAGATCCTTGCCCTCGATGACGACCAGCACGTCGTACTCGGACGACGGGAAGCGCCGGTCGATCTCCTCGTATTGGCGGAACTCGGGCGTATCGGTGCGGAAGAGCTCGGAAAGGCTGTCGTCGACCCTGAGGCGCATGAGGCCCGCCACCGCGAGCAGCGTGGCGAGAAGGATCACCGCCCCCGACAGCACCCGCGACTCGAGCGGCACGAACCCCAGACGGGCCAGCCCGAAAATCAGCCGCGACGATTGCAGCGGCCCATCGCTGCCGGCCATGCCTCAGTCCCCTTGCCCACCCCGATCCTCCCTCGCCGCCTCTCGCTGCGGCAGCGCCGGCTGCCAATCGGGGGCATTTCAAGGACTTCAGGCTTTTGCGGGCGGATGGTTGCATCGGCTCAGCGCGACATGCAAGGGGAGATGACGCGGCGGAAGGGCGCCGCCACGGCCGATTGGCGCCGTTTTCGGCGAATTTTCATTGCCGCAAATTTGGGCTATGCGTCGAGGACCGGGGCGATCTCCAGGCAACACCGCTCTCGATCTCGGAGGCGAGAGAGCCTATGGCCGACAAGGTGCTCGATACGAGGGGGCTTCTCTGCCCGCTCCCGATCCTCAAGGCGAAGAAGTCCATCGCCGACGTGCCGAAGGGCGGCCTCCTCGAGGTGCTCGCAACCGATCCCGGCTCGGTCGCCGACTTCGAGGCCTTCTGCCGCGCAACCGGCAACACGCTCGTCGCTCACAGCGAGGCGTCCGGGATTTTCCGCTTCCTCATCCGCAACACGGCGTGAGGCAGCCGGTCTCCACCATCCCGCTGCCTTGACAGGCGCCTGAGCCTGCTCGCATAAGGCGGGAGAGACCCATCAGGGCGGTTAGCTCAGCGGGAGAGCACACGCTTCACACGCGTGGGGTCACTGGTTCAATCCCAGTACCGCCCACCATCTTCCTCCGGCGGAAGGGAAGCTTGGCGCGCGCGGCGCGACCCGGCTCGGCATTGGCAACGGCGCTTGCACCGACCGGCGGCACCTCGAGCGACTTTCGCACCTCGCCGAGCTCGTATTCGGCGCTCGCGATGATCCTCTCGCTCGAGGCGTGATCGCTGCGCGCCTTCTCGATGCCATCGCCGATCTCCTCGAAGTAACGCACGAGGCTGGCAAATTCGTTGTCGCTAGCCATTGGTCTGCTCCCCCTTGTGGAGAGTTCCCGGCTAATCCGATTCTGTGCACCGTTCACCCACAGGGCTGTGGAGAACCCTGGAGCAAGGCTCAGGAGGCGCTCTTGGCGGCCACCACCTCGCCGGCGGCGGGCCCGTACATGGTGAGCATCGGCTCGTCGAGGAGGATCACGTCCTCGTATTGGCCGTAGCCGTTGAAGCGGCCGGCGAGCGCGCGCCCATAGGCCCCGATGTTGCCGATCTCGAGGTAATCGCCCTCCTTCACCGAGGCGGGCAGCAGGAACGGGCCAGGCATATGATCGATCGAGTTGCAGGTCGGCCCCCAGAGCTCAAACGGCGCGAGCGCCTCGCCGGGCGTCTCGCGCGAGACGAGACGGGCCGGGAACACGAAGCCCAGGTGCGCTGCATCGTAGAGGGTCCCGTAGCCCCCGTCGTTGATGAAGAGGTCGCTGCCGCGCCGCGCCTCGACGCGCACGATGACGCTCTCCGCCTCGGCGACGAGGGCGCGTCCCGGCTCGCACATCAGGTGGACATTCTCGCGCACGGGCAGCGTCTCGACGCCGGCCGCGATGGCGGCGACGAAATCCTCGAGCGGCGCGGGCCGCGCATCCGGATAGAGCGAGGGGAAGCCGCCGCCGACGTCGATCCGGTCGACGACGACGCCGGCCTTGACGATGAGCTTGTGGACCTCGTCCAGCGCCTTGACGTAGGCGTCCGGCGTCGCGGTCTGTGAGCCGACGTGGAAGGTGATGCCGAGCTCGGCGGCAACCTGGCGCGTCTTGACGAGAAGGCGGGCCGCCTTGTGCCCGACGGTACCGAACTTTCTCTCGAGAGGAACGCGGCTGTTGATCGCCGGGACGGCGATGCGCACGAAGAGCTTCAAGTCGCGCGCCGGCCCCGACGGACCCGAGGTCTCCTCGACGATCTTCTTGAGCTCGTCCTCGCTGTCGAGCGAGAAGTAGCGCACGCCGAAGCCGTAGTAGGCGCGCCGGATGGCGGCCCTGGCCTTTACCGGGTGCATGAAATGCAAGGTCGCGCCGGGGATCGTCGCCGCGTCCTCGAGCTCGGGGAGCGAGGCCACGTCGAAGTGGCGGATACCGGCGCCGTAAAGCGCGCCGATCAGAAAGACGGAGCTGTTGGCCTTGTAGGCGTAGGCGACGTCGCCCGGGAAGTTGTCGAGGAACCAGTGGGCGGCGCGTGCGGCTGCATGTGGCCTTGCGGCGAGAACCGGCTTCTCCGGCTTCTTGGCAGTGACGAAATGCGCAGCCGACGGAAACTTTTCCATTCCAGACGGACCTCCGATTGAACCAGAAGCGCCGTGCGAAGCAAGGATAGTCGCCGTGCGTCAGGGGGCATTTAGGGCTAATGCCTGTCACTGTAAAGATGCATGCTCGCCAAAAGGTGCAAAACCCGGCCCGCGGGCTGTCGAGTTTGCCGTATGCGTGCCCGCGCGCCTCGATTAATCTTACGCGGGACCGCGTGGGGTGGGAGTGCCGAGCATGGCCGAGGCGAGAGCGACGGGGCCGTCGTCCTGGGGCCGCGTGATCGACTACATTTTCGGGCGCAATACGCTGATCGGCCTCGCCTCGCTGATGCTGCTTTCGCTGTCGGGCTACGCCACCTGGCACGGCATGCGCGACTTCATCGTCGGCGTCTCCTCGAGCCCCGCGATCCAACAGCCGTCGGGCGGGCTTTCGATCTCCAACGACATCCTCGTCATCGGCGTCGTCGTCGCGCTGACGTTCCTCATGTGGCTCATGCTGCGCGAGACGTTCGGCGCCAAGCGGCGGCTCTCCGAACGCATTGTGACGTTTTTTCTCTACTTCTTCCTCGCCGTCTGGTCGATCGGCTTCGGCTACGGCTTCTGGTGGAGCCTCATCTCCGGCGAGGAGGCGACGCGCACCGGGCTCTCGGGCCTCCAGGAGGACGCGCGCGACGCGAGCGCCGTGGTCGCCGCCCGACTCGATGCGGTGCGCTCTCAGCTCGACAGCGTCGTGTCCTGGTCGGAGAGCCAGATGGCGCGCGAAGAGACGAGCGGAGGGAGCTGCGGGACGGCCTCGGGCGCCGGGCGCGGGCCGCTCTACAATGCGCGCCGCAGCGTGCGGGACTCCGTTGCCAACTTGCGCGACAGCATGACGCGCTCGTGGCTCGAGCCGGTACAGGCCGACGTCGAGCAGCTCCGCCAGACCGCCTCCTCGCTCGAAGGCGGCACCGTCGAGGAGCGCCAGAAGGCATTCGAGGCGAGAGCCTCCGAGATCCGCGGCAAGGCGCGCAACATCGCCGCGCGCTCGAACGAGCTCGGAAAGTCGACGGCAGCGGAGATGCGCGCGCTCGCGGCGACCGTCTCGGTTCCGCCCGACCAGCCCGGCTTCGCCTGCTACGACCCCACGCTCGCCCAGCGCTTGACCCAGGCCGCCGACCAGTCCGAGCAGCCGGCCGTGCTCAACCTGCGTGAAGCCGCCTTCAGCGAGGGCCCGGCCGGCGTCGCCAATGCGGTGAAGAGCCTGTGGCGTAACATCGGCGCCTATACCTCGAGCCTCGTCACCTACATCTTCTCGCCCGCCGGCTACACGGCCACCACGACCTCGCAAGGCGAGCCGATCACCGGGCGCGATCTCATTGCGCTGCTCGCCACCATCGGCGTCGATTTCGGCCTGCTGGTGCTGGCGATGCTCAATCCGCCGCCGGCGCCGAGCCGGCGCCTTTCCGGCCAGGAGGAGCGCCAGATCAAAGAAGCGATCGACACTGCCATCGCGCGCGCGCCGGGGGCGGACATGGAGTGGGTGCGCCGACATTTCATAAATCACCGGGAGAACTCCTACCTCGTCATCCCGAACCTCGCGAGCTGCGACGCAAACAACGACGAGGAATGCCGCAAGGCTCTGGCAATGAACCAGCTCGCCGGCGTGCTCGATGATCTCGACGTCGTGGAATGGCCCGATCCCGGTTGGCCGAAGGAGGGCAGGTTCCGGGGTGCGGCAATGAAGAGCGAGCTTAAGAAGCTGCGCGCGGAGGAGGACCAGCTGAGCGATACCGATCTCACGGAGATTCGCGCCAAGTGGGACAAGGAGAACGTAACGACAGGCCGCCCTAAGGACGGCTCGCCGGATACGCCCCTCCGCAATCATGGCCTGTTCTCGAAGGCGGAGCGCGCGCTGAGCATGGCCGGATGGAGCGAGCAGGCGCGCCGCGACATCGAGGTGTTCCGTCTTGTCGATACCGAGGGGCTGACGCCGCTGCTTCTGGTCCTCAACCGGGGTGACACCGGCGGGCCGGCAGAGAGCACGGCGGGTGTGCCCGCGGCCAAGCCTGCCTAGACTTGCCGCTAGGGCCCATCGGCTGAGGGAGACCGCGACGCCTCGACGGGAATGGTGATCGCGGCCCGCCCCTCGAGCGCCGGGCCGTCGGGGTCGATCGGCGGGGACCCTTCCGGCTTGCGCTTGCGCTTCGCGCGCCGCGCCTCCTTGCCCTTGATCTTGGCCTCCCGCTTGCCTGCCTCGCGCAGGAACGTGCGCCAATCGCCGAGGATCGTGAACCGTTCTTTCTCGAAATCGAAGGCGATGCCTTCAGGGCGCCGCGCCGTCCGCCGGCAAATCGCAATTATGGTCTCCTCGCCCTCGCGGTCGAGACGGAGCTTATAGCCGCCGCTCGCACTCGGGATGCGGATCGTCACGGCCGGCGCGATGACATTGTCCGGCTCGATATCGTTGGGAAACAGCACGACCGCGCGCCCCTGCGGGTCGACGCTGATCAGCGTGAGATGGCACGCCAGGCTCGTCGTGACGGCGAGCGAAAGGAGCTCGCCCCGGCGATAGGCGGGCTTCTCGGACCAGAGGCCGAGGTCGATGGCCGATGCCGACGTTCCTGCGGCGGGTGGCGTTCTCGAGGAACCGTCATCGTTTGTTGGCGAGCGCCCGGGCGGAAGGCCCATGGCCTCGGCGAGACGTTGCCAAGCCATACGCGGAACCGGGCCCTGGAGCAGTCGGCGCGCCGCCGTCTCCTCCGCTCCTGCGTAGGCCGAAAGACGCGCGGCAAGCGCGCCGCGCTCCAATCCGGCTTCCGCCGCCGCGCGGTCGAGCCCGACCTCCTGGTCCCATTCCCGCGCCAGCGCGGCGAGCTCAGCATTCGGAACGGATGGCGAGGGTGCTGCCAGCGCCGCGTCGGCGAGGAGGACAGTACTGTTGAGCACGGCCGAGGCAAGCCACTCGGCGGGTAGCCCGCGGCCGGGCGCGCGCGGTCCATTGCGTGTGAGGGCGTCCCACTGGGCGGGCGTGAGGCCCGCTTCTCGAAGCCGAAGCGCGAGGATAGCGTTGGAGTCGCCAATCGGCTCGAGCGCGATCTCCCCGCCGCGGCCGCCCGCGAGGCCCACGAGACGCGCCGCCGCCTGGCGATAAGCCGCGAGCCTGCTCGCCGGTGCACACGCGTTGTAGAGGGCGACGAGCGACAGGAACCGCGTGTCGCGGGCCATGTAGTCCTGCTGCGCCGCGAGCCACTGCGCCATCGCGGCCGAAGCGGAAGCCGCGGAAACGGCTGGTCTGCCGTCGCATGTGTCGTCGCGTGGCAGTCCTGCGATCCAGTCGCGCACCGCTTCGATCTCCTCCGGCGTCGGCCCGGGAGCGGTCCGATACACGTCGCCCGGCTCGTGCCGGCCCACCATGCGCTGATAGAGGCGCGAAGCGTCGGGGCGCCCGCGCGTGACGAGGCTCGGATCGCGACTGATACCCTCGAGGTCGAGGATATTGCCGAAGCGCTTTGCTCCTTCGGCGCCGGCGAGCTCCGATTGATGGCACCGGGCGCAGTGGGTCGAGAGGCCGGCGCGAGCCTTCGCCGCAGCGCTCTCCTCCGCGTGCGCCGCCGGCGACAGCATTAGGGCCGGCAGCACCGCAGCCGCGGCGGCCGCAAGGCTTACGCGTGCCGCCCTCGCCCGCCACGTGGAAAACACCCCCGCCATTTCTGCTCCCGCACACGATCCGCACGGCCGCACCTTAGGGCGACGAGCCCCGCGCCGCCTATGGCCCTCTAACAACAGACTTATCGCGACGGCAAAGACCGCGGAATATCAGGGCGCAGGCGGTGCGCAAGGTCGTAACCGAAACCCCGGCTTTTCCTATCGGGGCGACCCCTCGCCCGTTAAGACTGCCGACACTGGCGAAGGCATGAGGCAGCATGCGGCCCGGCGGCAAGGTCCTGATCGATCAGCTCGAGGCCGAGGGTATCGAGCACGTCTTCCTCGTCCCCGGCGAAAGCTTCCTCGCCGCCCTCGACGCCCTCCATGGATCTCGGATCGAAACCATCGTCTGCCGTCACGAGGGGGGCGCGGCGATGATGGCCGAGGCGGCCGGCAAGCTCACCAGACGCCCGGGCGTAGCGCTCGTGACGCGGGGGCCGGGCGCGGCGAACGCGGTCGCCGGAGTTTACGTCGCCGCGCACGACGAGACGCCCATGGTCCTGCTGGTTGGGCTGCCGCCGCGCGAGCTCGAGGACGCGGCGCCGTTCCAAGACATCGACCTCGGTCTTTTTGCAGGCCTCGCCAAGGAGGTCGCGATCGTGCGCGAGGCTGCGCGCCTTCCCGAAGCGATCGCCCGCGCCTTCGCGGTCGCTCTCTCCGGGCGGCCAGGCCCCGTCGTCGTCGGTCTGCCCGAGGATGTGCTTGCGGAAGAGACACCGGCTGTCGCCGTGCTTAGCCGACGCATCGCCGCGAGCGCTCCCGGGCGCTCCGAGATGGAGGAGCTCGGCGACCGCTTGCGGGGAGCCGAGTGGCCGATCCTGATCGTCGGCGGGCCGGGCTGGAGCGCCGAGGTCGGCGCCGCGATCTTAGCCTTCGCGCAGAACTGGGATATGCCCGTCGCCGCGGCGTTCCGCTGCCAGGACTATATCGACAACCGCCACCCCTCCTATGTCGGCCACCTTGGCCTCGCGCCGGGGGCGAAGCTCGCCGCAGGGCTGCGCGGCGCGGATGTCCTCCTCGCCGTCGGCGCGCATCTCGGCGAGGTGACCACGGGCGGGGGCGCTCTGATCGCGAGCCCGGAGCCGAAGCAGTTTCTCATTCATGTGCGCGCCGCCGGCGATCACGCGGAGAGCTTCTGCCGGGCGAGCCTGCCGATCACCGCCTCGCTCTCCGAGTTCGCCGCGGCGCTGCGCACGGTAAGGCCCCCTGCCGAGCGGCCGTGGACCGCGGTGCGTCGCGATCTGCGCGCGGCTTACGAGGCCTCGCTGAGACCGGCTCCCGTGCCGGGAGACATCTCCTTCGCCGAGGTCGTGCGCCACGTCTCGGACACCGTGGCGGAGAATGCCATCGTCACCAACGGCGCGGGCAACTATGCGGGATTCGTCCAGCGCTACTTCGTCTACAAGAGATTTCGCACCCAGCTCGCGCCCGCCTCCGGCTCGATGGGCTACGGACTGCCGGCGGCCATCGCCGCCAAGCTCGCCCACCCCGAGCGCCCCGTCATCGCCTTCGCCGGCGATGGGTGCCTGCAGATGACGGTGCAGGAGCTTGCGACCGCAGTCCAGTATGCGCTCCCCATTGTCGTCATCGTCGCCGACAACGGCATGCACGGCACGATCCGCATGCACCAGGAGCGGGTTTATCCGGGGCGCGTGATCGGGACGAGCCTCGTCAATCCGGACTTTGCGGCGCTGGCCAGAAGCTACGGCGCAGAGGGCGAAACGGTGACGCGGCTCGATGAGTTCAAGGAAGCCTTCGCGCGCGCCCTTCGCGCGGAGGCGCCACATGTCATCTGCGTCAAGGTCGACCCCGAGGCGATCAGTCCCGATGCGACGATCGCGAGCCTGAAACTCGGAAAAGGCAAATCCTGAAACTGATCAGGCGTACTCGACGCCGACACGGGCGTGATCGCGCCGCACGAACTTGACCCGGCGCGCGGGTTCTCGACCCATCCTCAGAATGAAGGCATCGGGCAACCCGCTCTCGTCCCTGAACCGCAATAGCGCCCCGTGCGCGGAGGCATCGAGGACGATGCACGTCGCCAAGGGGTTCCCGATGAGGTTCAGGACTTTTGCTGCCTTGAGAGTCTGAGATCTCGCACTTCGTCGGCGCTCTTCCATGGGTCGCCTCCGTTAACGACACGAAATGACGCGAATTTATCATTGTCGCGCAGTGCGGATGGTGCAAGCGCTTCCGCGCGACGGCGCTAACAAAGGATGAAGGCTCGCGCGCAAATTTGCGCGATCCCGTAAACCGTCGCGAAGGAAAGAGGCGCGCGAAGAGGCTCGAAGTCGCCTCAGAAGGCGCTGAGCGGAGGGAGATCCAGCGACCGGATGCGCACGGTCCCGTCGGACTCGATGTGGCCCTTGTCGTACTTGGCGCTGGCGATCTGCTCGAAGCCCTTACGCGAGAGCTTGAACCAGCTGAGAAACTGATCGTCCCGCGGCGGCCAGATCTCGAAGTCCTCGAGCGCCGTATTCGACACGAAGATGTCGACGGTCTTGCATCCGTCCTTCATGACGAACCGGATCGACCTCGAGGCCGAATCGAGCGTGGCGGCGCGCGCTACGGAGTAGAGGGGCATGGGCTCGGCTCCTCGGTTCTGCGGGGTTCGCCCCCAACCATCGACAACGGAGCCGACGGCAACAAAGTTCCATTCACCCGCGGGGCTTTTTGGCGACAATTTCGTGACGGCACGTGCGAGCGGCCAAATCAAGTTCGATCCCGTGGCCGGCACTTGTCCAAATCTTAAGGACACAAGCACATCCTACTGGCACGAACGGGCTCTTGTCTGCAGAATTCCTGTAGCGCCCGGGAAGAATCCAAGGAGGTCCCAACGATGACGAAGCGAACGACTTTGTCGGCCGTTATAGCAGTCGCAATCATAACTGCAGTTCCGACAGTCTCCGAGGCAGGAGAATGCAGCCGCGTATCCCGCCTCGAAACTGGCGCCGTGGCCGTCGTCGATGGCACCAAGCGCGCCGTCAGGAGCGCTGGCGATACGATCGTCCGCACCAGTGACAAAGTCGCTGGCTGGCTGTTCCGCCGCGACCGCATCTAATCGGTTTCGTGTTGCGCGCGGCACAAGCGGCCAGACGAGGCGAAGTCTTGGCCGGGGCAGCGGGATTCGAACTCGCGACACGACCGATGTCATGCCCGTGAGCAGGTGATCTGCGCCGGCAGCCGCCGAGCGCCGCCCGGCTGCAGGGTCCAAGTGTTCGCCCCGACGGACGGATTGTCGTGTTAAGATGACAGTCTTGCCGATGGGACTTGCACTTGGGGGACAGCATGATGAAGCCATACTTCGCGACCTTCGCTCTCGGGCTCGTCGTCGCGCTCGCGATCGATATCGCTGTTGCCCCCGACGCGACCGCGGCCCGCCGATCGTCCGGCCCTCCTACCCCGCGAAGCGTGACCGCCGTAAGCCAATTCGGCAATGGAACCGTGACCGGTGCGGTCCGCCGCACTCGCGTCGGGCTCGAGGTGAGGCTTCCCGGCGGAAACTGGATAGCGTGCGGCTTGCGATGCTCGGAAACGCTGCGCATCCAGACCGTCGATTTCTGGGAATGGCAGAGCGGCATCACCAACGAGTGCGGAGCTCTCGGCTGTCTGTCTCTCGAGCTGCGGTACTGAGGGCGATGTCGCGCAATCCACGTAAGTCTTGGTCGGGGCAGCGGGATTCGAACTCGCGACCCCCTGCTCCCAAAGCAGGTGCTCTACCAGGCTGAGCTATGCCCCGACAGTGACCTCTCTTGCCGCGCGCAATCCGTCAGGTCAAGCAGCGCGCAGGCATCGCCTAACGGTCTACCGCCTCGAACAGGGGATGGCGCACCTTGTCGCCGGGCTTCAATCCCATCCTCTCTGCCGCTCCGCCCGCGAGCTCGAGCACGGCGATGACCGGCCCGCCCGAGGTGATGATGCGCTCGGAGAGCGGCTCGGTCTTCGCCTCGATGCGGTGCACGGTGCCGTCGGCGCGGATGAAGACCATGTCGAGGGGGATGTAGGTGTTCCTCATCCACATGGTGAGCTCGGACGGCGCCGCGTGCGGGAAGAGCATGCCCGCGTCGTCGGCGAGGGACGTCCTGAACATCAGGCCCAGCGCCTGCTTCTCGGGCGTGTCGGCAACCTCGATCCTGATCCCGTGGACGCCTGACGCGGTGACGAGATCGAGCGTCTCGAGCTTGACCGCGTCCTGACGCGGCTCGAGCGCGAGCGTCACCGCGCCTGCCGCGCCGAGCAGGAAAAGAAGAAGGGCCGCCGATTTGGCAGCCCCGCTCGATGGCCTTGGCATTTGCATCCAAAGTCCCCTAGTGGGGCGATGAGATCCCCGGCGAGGCGCCATCAGGTCTGAGCTCGGCCGCCATGCAGCCCTTGGAACCCATGCCCCAGCGGACCTGCACGGTCTGGCCCGGCCTCAGCTCGGTGAACCCGAAGCGCCGGAGCGTCTCCATATGGACGAAGATATCCGGCGTTCCCTCGCCCCGCGTCAAGAAGCCGAAGCCGCGCACGCGGTTGAACCACTTGACGTAGGCCTGCTCCCAATCGCTCTCGGGCTGGACGTGCACGTGCGTCCGCTGTGGGAGGAGCGAAGGATGAATGGCCGTGCTTTCGTCCATGGAGAGGATGCGGAACGCCTGCATGCCCTTCGGCCGGCGCAGCACCTGGCAGTGGACGCGGGCTCCTTCATAGGCGGTCTGGTAGCCCCCCGCCCTGAGGCAGGTCACATGAAGAAGAACGTCGGCGAGCCCATTATCTGGGACAATGAACCCGTAACCCTTTGCCACATCGAACCATTTTATCATTCCGGCGATCTCGAACACCTCGAGCCCCGCCTCCTCCAGACGCTCCGCGCTGATTTCACCGGCAAGCACGTTGTCCGGAAATTCCGGAGGTAACTTGGAATCCCCCATCGCTTTACCCCGCCTTTACTGCCTACCTCGACTGATCGTCTGCGAGAGCTTGGTTCCAGCCTTTGCCCTCACGCCGGCTGGCCCGCTCGCTCACGACCGACGCGGAGAATAACATCGGGCGGCCTCTCGGCTAGCACCAAAATAGGCCACCCTCCCCTGTCCCTCTCTTGCTCTGGGTCATGTCCACACGAGCAACGTTGGTAACGGCTTGATCCCGTTAACCGTTTTATTAATGCCTTTTTCTCCCCAGAATAGTTTTCTGGCCTTAATTGATCACGGATCAATCATCGGGAGAGCGGTTGATTACTAGCTTTCTTACCTCGAGTTGCTAGCGCACTGATTCGACGATTCATCTTTTGGGACCGGCCGCGCCTCGTCTGCGCAATTTGAGCATAAGGCCGCCGTTCGCTTGACGCGCCCGCCTCGCAAGAGAAGGAGCGGCGCGCGAACCGGGAACCCGCGAAATAATAGTGTCCCCTTGGAGGGTCTAGTACAATTTTCCCCCCTTGCCGAACTCAGGGAACGGCATCCTATTTTTATTTGCGGGAAGGCCTTTACTTAGAACAATTTTTCATTAGGTTCCCGATCGACGGAGGATCTCATGACGAAGGTCAAGCTCTCCGCGCGCGGGCGCAACGGCGCCCCCGTGCGGACCAAGAGAGCCGTGCCGAAAGTGCAAGCCGCCGGACCCGCCGCGGCGCGGGCCCTCGATGCCCGATTGGCCGGTCTTGCGAGCCTCGACGATCGCATCGCGCTGATCGCGGCGAGCGTGCCGGGCCGAGTGGTGTTCTCGTCGAGCCTCGGCATCGAGGACCAGGCGATCCTCAACGCCGTCGCGGCCGCGAACGCCCCTTTCGACATCGTCACGCTCGACACCGGGCGCCTCTTCCCCGAGACGCTCGAGACGCTCGAGGCGAGCGAGCAGCGCTACGGCGTCAGGATCCGCATGCTTCTCCCCGATCCGGCCGAGGTCGAGAAGCTGGTCGCCCGCGACGGCGTGCTCGGGTTCCGCTATTCCGTCGAGAACCGCAAGGCCTGCTGCGAGGTGCGCAAGGTGCTCCCGCTCGATCGCGCGCTCGCGGGCGCGGCGGGCTGGATCACCGGCATACGCCGCAGCCAGTCGGCGGAGCGGGCCAACGTGCCATTTGCCGCGTGGGACGACGCCCACCGCCTCATTAAGCTCAACCCGATCGCCGATTGGGAGCTCGAGCAGGTCGAAGCCTATGTCGCCGAGCACGGCGTCCCCATCAATCCGCTCCACGCGCGCGGCTTCCCGTCCATCGGCTGCCAGACGTGCACGCGTGCCATTCGCCCGGGCGAGGACATCCGCGCGGGGCGCTGGTGGTGGGAGAACGAGGACGGCAAGGAATGCGGGCTGCACAACAGGCCCGCGAGCAAGGGCGTGGCGGCATGACGCAGACCATCTCGCATCTCGATCTTCTCGAAGCCGAGAGCATTCACATCTTCCGCGAGGCGGCGGCTCAGTTCCGCCGTCCGGTGCTGCTCTATTCGATCGGCAAGGACTCGACGGTGCTCCTCCACCTCGCCCGCAAGGCGTTCTGGCCGGCCCCGCCGCCGTTCCCGCTGCTCCACGTCGACACGACGTGGAAGTTCCGTGACATGATCGCGTTCCGCGACAAGACGGTTGCCGACTTCGGCCTCGATCTCATCGTCCACACCAACACCGACGGGCTGGCCAAGGGCATCAACCCCATCGACTATGCGCCCTCGGTCTATACCGACGTCATGAAGACGGTGCCGCTCAAGGAGGCGCTCGACAAGTACCAGTTCGACGCCGCCTTCGGCGGCGCGCGCCGCGACGAGGAGGCGAGCCGCGCCAAGGAGCGCGTGTTCTCGTTCCGCTCCGAAGGCCACCGCTGGGACCCGCGGCGTCAGCGCCCGGAGATGTGGCGGCTCTTGAACGGCCGGCTCGGCGCCGGCGAGACGGTGCGCGTGTTCCCGCTCTCCAATTGGACCGAGAAGGACGTCTGGCGCTACATCCTGCGCGAGAAGCTCGACGTCGTGCCCCTCTACTTCGCGGCGCCGCGCCCGACCATCGTGCGCAACGGCCAAATCCTCATGATCGACGACGACCGCATGGCGCTGAAGCCCGGCGAGAAGATCGTCGAGCGGCGCATCCGCTTCCGCACGCTCGGTTGCTGGCCGCTCACCGCCGCCGTTGAATCGGACGCCGCCGACATCGAAAGCGTCGTCGCCGAGACGATCGGGGCACGCACCTCCGAGCGCCAGGGCCGCCTCATCGATCACGACCAGAGCGGGGCCATGGAGAAGAAGAAGCAGGAGGGATACTTCTGATGACCGCCGTCACGGCAATCCGCCACGAGGAGAGCGCCGCGAGGCCCGTCGCGAGACCCGAGACCGGCCGCGATCTCTCCGGCATGCTGCGCCTGCTCACGTGCGGCTCCGTCGACGACGGCAAGTCGACGCTGATCGGCCGCCTCTTGTGGGACGCCTCCGACCTCTACGACGATCAGCGCGAGACGCTGCGGCGCGGCAAGAAGGTCGACGGCGGCAATCCCGATTTCAGCTTGCTCGTCGACGGGCTCGTCGCCGAGCGCGAGCAGGGCATCACCATCGACATCGCGTGGCGCTACTTCGACACCGACAGGCGCCGCTTCGTGATCATCGATTCTCCCGGCCACGAGCAGTACACGCGCAACATGGCCTCGGGCGCGAGCCACGCCGACGTCGCCATCATGCTGGTCGACGCGCGCCACGGCGTGAAGCGGCAGACGCGCCGCCACGCCGCGATCCTCGATCTGGTCGGATTGAAGCGCGTCATCCTCGCCGTGAACAAGATGGACCTCGCGAACTGGTCGGAGGAGCAATTCAAGCAGATCGAGGCCGACTTCCGCACGCTCTCCTGGCGCTTCGGGTTCTGGGAGGCGATCGCCATTCCCGTCTCCGCCGTGTCCGGCGACAACGTGGCGAGCCGCTCGGTCAACATGCCCTGGTACAAGGGGCCGAGCCTGCTCGAGCACCTCGAGGAGCTGCCGAGCCGCGGCACGAGCGCGACCGGGCCGTTCCGCTTTCCCGTCCAGACGGTCTTGCGCGACGGGCGCGATTTCCGCGGCCTTGCCGGCACGGTGAGCTCGGGCTCGGTGCGCGTCGGCGAGACGGTCGTCGACGTCCTCTCGGGGAAGAGCGCGCGGGTCGCCCGCGTCGCGACGATGGACGGCGACCGTGATGACGCTGCCCAAGGGCAGGCCGTCGCCATCGAGCTCGATGCCGACGTCGACGTTTCCCGCGGCGCCGTGCTCGCCAAGCCCGACGCGCGCCCGACCGTCTCGCGCACGCTCGAAGCCCGCCTCGTCTGGCTCTCCGAGACGCCCTACGACTCGCGGGCGAGCTATCTCCTGCGCACGGCGACCGACCTCGTGCCGGTGTCCACCCTCGAGATCCGCGCCCTCCTCGATCTCGAGAGCCTCTCCACCCACCCCTCGGCGAGCTGCCAGGTCAACGACATCGCGATCGCCCATCTCGCGCTCGGCCGAGCCGTTGCGCTCGACAAGTTCGCGGACGCACCCGAAACCGGCAGCTTCATGCTGGTCGATGCGATCACCGGGGCCTCGATCGCCGGCGGCGTCGTCGCGTCGGCGAGCGCAACCGCGGCCGAGGCGAGGCCGGACGCCTTCGTCCTGACGCGGGCACTTCTCGAGCGGGGGCTGTGCGCCGATCTCAAGGACGCTCCGGGAGCCGAGCAGGAGCTGCGCCGGCGCGCCGACGAGGTGGCCTTGATCCTGCGCGCCGCCGGCGTCGCCGTCGTGATCGAAAGCTCGCAGGATTACTCGATCTAGTCCATAACCTCCCGACGCCTCGCGCGAGCCAACGCACCGGAGCCGCCTCACATGTGGGACGACATCCTCCTCTATGTCGTCATCGGATTTGCAGCCCAGATGATCGACGGCGCCATCGGCATGGCCTACGGCGTGACGGCGAGCTCGGTGCTCCTCAGTCTCGGCGTGCCGCCGGCGACGGCAAGCGCGTGCGTGCATGCGGCCGAGACGTTCACCACCGGCGCCTCGGGCTTCGCCCACTGGCGTCTCGGCAACGTGGATCGGGCCCTTGTCTGGACGCCTCGCTCTGCCCGGCATGGTCGGCGGTGCGATCGGCGCGTACGTGCTGTCCGAGCTCCCCGGCGAGACCCTGAGGCCCTACATCAGCGCCTACCTTCTCCTGCTCGGCGTGGTGATCGTCTGGAAGCTCGCTCGCAACCCAGCCGATCGAGGCGCCTCCGCCGCGGTCCGTTGCGCCGCTCGGCTTCTTCGGCGGACTGTTCGATGCGATCGGCGGCGGCGGCTGGGGGCCGATCGTGACCTCGACGCTGCTCGGGCAGGGACACACGCCCCGCTATGCGATCGGCTCGGTCAACCTCTCCGAGTTCTTCGTGACGTTGACGATCTCGACGACGTTCTTCCTGACGGTCGGCCTGAGTCTCTGGCCCATCATCGCCGGTCTCATCATCGGCGGCGTCCTGGCGGCGCCCCTTGCCGCCTATGCGACCAAGCACATCCCCGATAAGGTGCTGATGCTCATCGTCGGATGCGTGGTTATGCTCCTGAGTCTGCGCACGATTCTCAAGGCCTTCTCGTGACGCCGGTGCCGCAATGAGCGCGACGATCGCCAAGAAACTCCCTCGAAGTCGATAAAGACCGCCGCACCCATGGACGCGCTCGCAGGCAACTGGCATCTCATCATCGGCGGCGGATTCATCATCGGCTTCCTGATCGGCATCACCGGCGTGGGAGCAGGATCGCTGACGACACCGCTGCTCATCTCCGGCATCGGCGTGTCGCCGACCGTCGCCGTGGGAACCGACCTCCTCTTCGCGTCCCTCACCAAGGCCAGCGCCGCCTGGCGCCATCACCGCCTCGCCAACGTCGACTGGTCGATCCTCGGATGGCTGGCCGCGGGAAGCCTGCCCGGCGCGTGCGTGATGCTCCTGTGGCTTTACGTGTCGAAGTCGGACATGCACGTCCTCGCCGTTCAAATTCGCCATGTGCTCGCCGTGACGCTCGTCATCAGCTCCGTGGCCATCGCACTCCATCCCCTGCTGAGACGCATGCGGTCCGCCGAGCAGCACGCCGCGGTGACGATGCCCGCGCGTCCTGTGCCGACCTTTCTGTTTGGGCTTGTGCTCGGGGCCCTCGTGACCCTGACCTCGGTCGGCGCCGGCGCCATCGGCGTCGCGGTGCTGACGGGGCTCTATCCGGCGCTGCTCGCCCGCCGCGTCGTCGGCACCGACATCGTGCACGCGATACCGCTGACGTTACTTTCCGGTCTCGGTCATGCCAGCATGGGCAACGTCAACGTTTGGCTTCTCCTGGCGCTGCTCGCGGGCTCGGTGCCTGGAATCCTGCTCGGCTCGCGCATCACCGGCCTCATTCCCGATTGGCTCTTGCGGTTCGCGCTCTCGCTCGTGCTGCTCTATGCGGCCTATGCGCTTATGCTCAAGTCTTGAGCCTGCACTGCTTGTTCGCCGCAATCCCCCATGCCAGGATCGTCGTCAGGGGAGGAGAGCAAGAGGACATGGGCGCCGTCTTGAGCGCACTTGCGCGCCACCGGAGGCCGCTTCTCGGCGTCGCCGCCGCCCTTCTGTGCATCGGTCTCGCGGCCTGGGGCGCCAACGCCTGGCTTGTTGCCCAGCGCCATCAGGCGGCGATCGACGCCATCATCGAGCAAGTCGCGCTGCCGAAGGATGCAAGTTTCGCCGGCGTGACGAACGCCGTGCGCGCCTTCGTCAACGATCACAGCCGGCACAAGATCGACGCGGAGTTCTACGCCGACTGGCCGCACCCATATGTGATGGCCGAGAAGGTCGTCGCCCACGCCAAGGGCTTGCGCGCCGAACGTCCGCACTTTGAATGCAGCACGAGGACCAGGCTCATGCGAGCCGTCCTCGAAAGGCTCGGTATCGAGACGCGCCGCATCGATATCTACGACGCCGGGACCCTGAGATCGCACACGTTCCTCGAGGCCTTCGATTCCCAGTCCCGGCGCTGGGAAACTCAGGATCCCGACTACGACATCTCGTGGCGCGATGTGCGAACGCAGGCACGCGTGTCGATCGCCGCGGCCACCGGCGATCTCGATGCGGTGGAGCCCTGCGGGCGCACCGCGTGTGGTTGGAGCGTCGAGAGCCGGGAGGGCATCAAGGCAGGCGCGCTGCGCGGCTACTTCGATTTCATCGTCGTTCGCGAGACGGACTCCGGGCGGCGCTACACGATCCACACGCCGCGCGCGGCGCCGGATAAGGCTTACGAGCATCGCGGCAAGACCGGACAATTCTGCGAGGTGATGGAAAAAAACTGCCGCGACGGCTTCTTCCCGATCGGAAGCGTGCCGCAGGCCCTCGCGAAGGCGGCCCAGTAGCAGAGACCGTTCAGGTGGCGAGGACCACGTCCTCGTGGAAGCGATTGCCAGAAGGCGTCGCCTTGACCGCCCCGACGCGGATCACGAAGTCGCCGAACCTTTCGCCCTCGTTGCGCTCCTTGGCATAGCGGAGGAGCAGCGGCTCGAGCAGCTCGAGGATGCGCTCCTCGCCCACGTCCTGCGCGTAGAGCTTGCTCAGGCGCGTGCCGTTGAAGGCCGCGCCGAGGTAGAGGTTGTAGAGGCCGGGCGAGCGCCCGACGAGCCCGATCTCGGCGAGGTAGGGCCGCGCGCAGCCGTTCGGGCAGCCCGTCATGCGGATCACGATGTCGTCGTCGCGAAGACCGGCCTTGTCGAGCACGTCCTCGAGCGCGCTAATAAGCTCGGGTAGGAAGCGCTCGCTCTCGGCGAGCGCGAGCCCGCAGGTCGGCAGGGCGACGCAGGCCATCGAATTGCGCCGCATCCCCGAGGAGGTCGCAATCGAAACGCCGCCCTCCTTCAGGATCGCCTCGATCTTGCCCTTCGTCTTCGCGTTGGCGTTGGCGAGGATGAGGTTCTGATTGCCGGTCAGCACGAAGTCGACGCCGCCCATTTTGGAGATCTCGCGCAGCGCGGTGCGCAGCGACATGCCGCCCCTGTCCTTGATGCGCCCGTTCTCGACGAAGAGGGTCAGATGCCACTTCTTGTCGGGCCCCTGGCGCCAGCCGATCGCGTCGCCCATGGTCGCGAAGTGGAACGGGCGCGGGGCGCTTAGCGTGTAGCCGAGCCGGCGCTCGACCTCGGCGCGGAAGGCGTCGAGCCCGCGGTCCTCGATCGTGTACTTGAGCCGCGCCCGCTTCCTGAGCTCGCGATTGCCCCAGTCGCGCTGCACCGTCATCACCTTCTCGGCGACGTCGACGGCCTGCTCGGGGGTCGCAAAGCCGAGGAGGTCGGCGGTGCGCGGAAACGTGTCGAGCTCGCCGTGCGTCATGCCCATGCCGCCGCCGACGGTGACGGTATAGCCCGCGACCTCGCCCTCCTCGACGATGGCAACGAAGCCGAGATCGTGGGCGAGGACGTCGACGTCGTTGTCGGGCGGCACCGCGACGACGGTCTTGAACTTGCGCGGCAGGTAGTAGCGGCCATAGAGCGGCTCGGCGTCCTCGCCGGCAGGGCGCGTCTTGTCCTCGACCTTCTCGCCGTCGAGCCAGATCTCGTGATAGGCGCCCGTCTGCGGCAGCAGATGATCGCTGATGCGCCGCGCGAGATCGTTCGCCTGGCGATGGGCCTTGGACAGGAAGGGATTGCCCGCGCACATGACGTTGCGGTTCACGTCGCCGCAGGCGGCGATCGTGTCGAGGCAGGCCGCGTTGATGGCCTGCATCGTGCGGCGCAGGTTCGACTTGATGACGCCGTGGAACTGGAACGTCGCCCGCGTCGTGAGCCGCAGCGTGCCGTTGGCGAAGGTGCCGGCGATGTCGTCGAGGGCGAGCCACTGGCGCGGCTTCACGAGGCCGCCGGGCAACCTCAAGCGGATCATGAACGAGTAGGCCTTCTCGAGCTTCTTCTTCGCCCGCTCGGCTCTCACGTCCCGGTCGTCCTGCATGTAGGAGCCGTGGAACTTCAGGAGCTGCGTGTCGTCCTCGGCGATCGCGCCCGTCTCGGCGCGTGCGAGACCTTCGGCGATGCCGCCGCGCAGATACCGGCTCTCCTCCTTGATGAACTCGTTTCTCGAACGCTTGTCGGTCATCGTTTCGTCCTGGGGGCAACCGGCAATGGGCAATGGGCAATGGGTAAGAGGAGTCGAGAACCGCTTGCTGCTATTGCCTATTGCCTATTGCCTGCAGCCCATTGCCTAGTAAACGTCTCTCTCGTAGCGGCCGGCCTTGGTGAGCTCCTTGAGCTTGGCGCGGCCTGCCTCCTCCTCGCCCTTGGCCGGCTCGGCGAGGATGCTGACGAGCGTATGGTCGACATCGCGCGCCATGCCCTTCTCGTCGCCGCACACGTAGATATGCGCTCCCTCCTCGAGCCAGGCGCGTATCTCGGCGCGCCGCTGCCACAGCCGGTGCTGCACGTAGATCTTCTCCGGCTGGTCGCGGGAGAACGCCACGTCGATGCGCGTCAGCACGCCGCTCGCGAGCCAGTCCTGCCACTCGAGCTGATAGAGGAAGTCGTTGGTGAAGTTGCGCTCGCCGAAGAAGAGCCAGCTCTTGCCCTTGGCGCCCGTCTCGGCGCGCTCCTCGGCGAAGGCGCGGTAGGGCGCAATCCCGGTCCCCGCCCCGATCATGATGATGGGACGACCGCCGTCCTCGGGCAGGCGAAAGTGCCGGTTGGGGCGCACGTAGATCTTGACGCGGTCGCCCTGCTTGCGGCGGTCCGCGAGAAAGGTCGACGTCACGCCCTTGCGCGATTTGCCGTGCGAGACCCAGCGCACCGCGCCGACGAGGAGGTGTGCCTCTCCTTCGTGTGCTTTGAGGCTCGAGGCGACCGAGTAGAGGCGTCCCGGCAGCGGGCGAAGGAGCTTCGTGAGCTGATCGGCGGTGAGCGTCTCACGATAGGTCTCGAAGAGATCGATGAGCTGGCGGTCGGCGGCAAAGCGCTGGAAGGCGTCGCCCTCGAGGAGCGCAGCCACGTCCTTGCGCCCCGTGAGCTTTGCGTAGGAGTCGACGAGGGGCCGCGACAGCGTCGTGATGTCGAAGCTCTGCGTGAGCTTCTTGGCAAGTCCCGTGTCGGCGCTGAGCCCCGTCGCGGCGAGGAGCTCCCCCGCGAGGACGGGATCGTTCTCGGGCACGATGCCAACCGCATCGCCCGGCGTGTAGGCGAAGCCCTGCGCCTCGACGGCGAACTCGGCGTGCCAGGTCTCGCGCGTCGAGCCGCTGCCGTTCAGGTTGACGATGGCCGCGATCTCGGCCTCGACCGGATTGTCGGCGCCGAACAGCGGCTCCTCCGCCTCGTCGGCCTGCGCGGCGCCCTTGAAGTCGACGTGAACGACGGTGGAGGGGGCGGCCTCGGCCGGCGCGAGGACGCCGAGGGCTTTCTCGGTCCATGCGGCCGCGCCCTTGGCGAAGTCGAGATCGAGATCGATGCGCTCGGCCGCCCGCGTCGCCCCAAGCGCCTCGAGCCGGGCGTCGATGGCGCGCCCGATCGCGCAGAAGTTGACATAGGCCGTGTCGCCGAGGGAGAGCACCGCGTAGCGGACGCCCTCGAGGCGCGGCGCACCGTCCGCCATGAGCGCCTTGTAGAAATCGACCGCGCGCTGCGGCGGGTCGCCCTCGCCCCAGGTCGAGATATAGACGACGAGGTTGCGCGCCTTGGACAGGACCGAGAGATCGGCGTCCCCCATGTCGACGACGCGGGCGTCGAAATTGAGCTTGGCCGCAACCTTTTTCGCCTTGAGCGCCAGGCCCTCGGCATTGCCGGATTCGCTGCCGTAAAGGATGGTGAGGGGAGCACGCGGGCGCGGCGGGGCCGCGGGCTGCAGGGCCTGCGCCTGGGCCGCATCGAGCCCGGCCAGGAAGCCAGACAGCCAGCTTCTCTGCAGCGGCGTCGAGCGCTGCACGAGTTGGTTCAGCAAATCGATCTCTTCCGCCGTAAACGGAGCGTTCTTCGGCAGAAACGGTACTGCGGCCACGCGCGCTTCCTTCTCGTCGTCCTCTCGTCACCCCCCGCGGCCGCCCGCGCATCACCTGCGCTTGCCGGCAGACGGGGCATGGTAACGGAAATCGAACAGCAAATGCTTTCCAAATCCTCGGCCGAGCGCCCTCGCCCCCGTTGAGCCGGTACGATCATCGGCGGAGGAGATATAGCCGATTTTGGCATGAATTTCTATACGTAGCAGATATTCCCGCCAAAAAAGGTATCTGATATCTAAAACATGGCTATCTCTAGAACATAGTTTCCTAGACGCGCCCCAGGCCCTTGTTATCCCCGCGTTGCCGCTGCTGGCCGGGCATCGTCCAGGGCTATGGCGCACGCTCGAGGGCAAAAGAGCTGGCTTGTGTCATTTGTGTGAAGCGTTCCGATGCGCTTGCGCCACACGAATTCGTGAGGACAATTGACTTGCCGTTCAGTGCTCTAATGTGGTTTCTAACCCTCCAAGGCGGCCGGACTTCTCTGAAGCTGGATCGCGGAGGTGGATCGAAGCCACCTCACCCGGGGGACCCTCGGCGGGGTGCTCCAGACTAAGGCAGCTTGCCGAATTTAGGAGGAATATCATGAAGATCTGGACGAAGCCCGCTGTTCGTGAGCAGGAAGTTGGCCTCGAGGTCACGAGCTACCTGCCGGCCGAGATCGACATCATCTAACTTGTCGGTCCGCTCGCAACTCGTGTGAGCAGATTTGGCGCGGCGGTCGAGCATCTCGGCCGCCGTCGTCGTTTGCGGCGCCACTTTCGGCGAGGCTGCGCCGCCCTGAGATCTGAACGTTGATGGACATCAGGGTGCTGGGGGCGGCCGCGGGCGGCGGCTTTCCTCAATGGAACTGCAATTGCCACAATTGTGCCAGCGCGCGGGCTGGAAAGCCCGGATTCCGGGCACGCACGCAATGCTCGCTCGCCGTCAGCGCCAATGGTCGCGACTGGGTCCTGCTCAATGCGGCGCCCGACCTGCGCCAGCAGATCAATGACACCCCGGCGCTTGGCGCCTACGCCAACGGCAAGCTGCGCAACAGCCCGATCAAGGCGGCCGTTCTGACGGGCGGCGACGTCGACTTCGTCGCCGGGCTCCTCAACCTGCGCGAGCTGCAGCCGCTCGTCGTCTACGGCTCGGCGCGCGTGCTCGCGACCCTCGCCGCCAACTCGATCTTCAACGTCCTCGACAAGTCCGTCGTTGCCCGCCGCGAGCTCCCCTTCGACCGGCCGGTCGCGATCGAGGGAGCCGACGGCCCGACCGGCATCGAGGTCGAGGCCTTCGCCGTTCCCGGCAAGATCGCGCTCTACCTCGAGGACACTGCGGCCGGGGCGGGAGGCAATTTCGGCAGCCGAGAGGGCGACACCATCGGCCTCAAGGTCCGCGAGGCGGCCACGGGGCACTACTTCTTTTATATTCCAGGCTGCGCCGAGATCGACGCTCCCCTCGCCGCCCGCCTCAAGGGTGCGCCGCTCGTCTTCTTCGACGGCACGCTCTACAGCGACGACGAGATGATCCGCCAGGGCCTCATGCAGAAGACGGGCGCCCGCATGGGCCACATGAGCATTTCCGGCCCCGCCGGCACCATCGCGGCCTTCCAAGGCCTCGACGTCGCGCGCCGCGTGTTCGTCCATATCAATAACTCGAACCCCGTTCTCGACGAGAGCTCGCCCGAGCGAATGGCGACGGAAGCCTCGGGCTGGGAAGTGGGCTACGATGGGATGGAGATCCGCCTATGAGCGAGCGGCGAACGGGAAGCGCGGTGGAAAGCACTCTTTGGAGCCCTGAGGAGTTCGAGGCGGCGATCCGCGCCGTCGGAGCCGAGCGCTACCACGACCTCCACCCGTTCCATAAGCTTCTGCACGGCGGCAAGCTCAACAAGGGCCAGGTCGCCGCCTGGGCGTTGAACCGCTACTGCTATCAGTCGGCCGTTCCGCGCAAGGACGCGGCGCTCGTGAGCCGCGTGTTCGACCGCCAGCTTCGGCGTGACTGGGTCCATCGCGTGCTCGAGCACGACGGGTCCGGCGACGACCCCGGCGGCATCGAGCGCTGGCTCGTGCTCACCGACGCGCTCGGCCTCGATCGCGGATATGTCGAGAGCATGGCCGGGGCGCTGCCCGCGACGCGCTTCGCCGTCGAAGCCTATGTCCGCTTCGTGCGCGAGGAGCCGCTCGTCGTCGCCGTTGCCTCCTCGCTCACCGAGCTCTTCGCACCCAAGATCCACAAGGAGCGCATCTCGGGCATGCTCGAGAACTATGACTTCGTCGACGACAAGACCATGGCCTACTTCAAGAAGCGCTTAGTGCAGGCGCCCTTCGATGCCGACTATGCGCTCAACTACATCAAGACCCATGCCAAGACGCGCGCCGAGCAGGAAGCCTGCGTCGATGCCGTGCGCTTCAAGTGCAACGTGCTGTGGGCCCAGCTCGATGCGCTTCACCACGCCTACGTCACGCCCGGCCTCATTCCGCCCGGCGCATTCCGTCCGGAGGGCATGCATGGGTGAGACGACGAAACCCACACGCTCGATCGTCGGCGCCGACAGCAAGCCGGCGCTCCCGCGCCACATCAAGCTGCGCCACGATCCGGGCCGCGACCGCTGGATCCTCCTCGCGCCCGAGCGTGTGTTCAGCCCCGACGATACGGCGGTCGCCGTCTTGAAGCTCTGCGATGGACAACGTTCCGTGAGCGAGATCGCCAAGATCTTGTCCGAGGAATATCAAGCCCCAATTGAAGAGATAGCCGCCGACATAACAGCCATGTTGCAGGACCTCGCCGACAAGGGCGTCGTCAAGGTCTGAAGGGAGGGTGAAGATCATGAACGAGCAAGTCCCGGCTCACGTCAAGGAGACCGCGATGCCGCTGGGCACGGGCGAGCCCGCCTGTGCGACGTTGCAAAGTCCCGAGCGCGAGCCTGCACTCTGCGCGCGCGCGCCCGTGGGCATGCTCTGCGAGCTGACGCATCGCTGCCCGCTGCAGTGCCCCTATTGCTCGAATCCGCTCGAGCTCGAGCGCGGCAATGCCGAGCTCACGACCGCCGAGTGGCAGGATCTGATGCGCCAGGCGGCCCGCCTCGGCGTGCTCCAGATCCATCTCTCGGGCGGCGAGCCGACCGCGCGCAAGGATCTCGAGGAGATCGTCAGGGTCGCCGCCGAGGTCGGCCTCTACACCAACCTCATCACCGCCGGCGTGACGCTCACCCGCGACCGCCTCGCCAAGCTCGCCGAGCTCGGCCTCGATCACGTCCAGCTCTCGATCCAGGACGTCGACCCGGAGAATGCCGATCGCATCGCCTCCTACAAGGGCGGCATGGCCAAGAAGATCGAGGTGGCGAAGTGGGTCCGCGAGCTCGGCCTGCCCCTCACCATCAACGCGCCGATCCACCGCCAGAACATCAAGAGCGTGCCGCGCATGATCGACTTCGCGGTCGAGATGGGAGCAGGGCGCATCGAGATCGCCCACGTCCAGTATTACGCCTGGGCGCTTCTGAACCGCGCCTCCCTGATGCCGACGCGCGAGGACTACATGGCTGCGGCCCGGTACGTCGAGGAGGCGCGCGAGCGCTTGAAGGGCATCCTCGTCATCGACGCCGTCGTGCCCGACTATTACGCGAAGTTCCCGAAGCCCTGCATGGGCGGCTGGGGCCGCGGCATCGTCAACATCACGCCCTCGGGGCGCGTGCTTCCGTGCCACGCAGCCGAGAGCATCAAGGGTCTCGAGTTCGACAACATCAAGGAGAAGCCCCTCGCCGAGATCTGGCTCAACGGCTCCGCGTTCCAGAAGTACCGCGGCACCGAGTGGATGAAGGAGCCGTGCCGCTCCTGCCCGCGGAAGGAGATCGATTACGGCGGCTGCCGCTGCCAAGCCTTCGCGCTGACCGGGGACGCGGCCAACACGGACCCGGCCTGCTCGCTCTCCCCGCTCCACGCCCAGTGGGCCACCGTCGCGGAAGCGGAAAGCCACACGGCGCCGCCCGAGTTCACCTACCGCCGGGTCGGCGGAGCCAACAAGGCCAAGGCGGTCGCCGACGCTCCCGCCTGATCGCCGAAAACGCCATGGGATGCTACGGCAGGATGTCTTGCCAATCCTGCCGGTGCGGCATTGTGTTCAGTCCGGGTTCAGCTCCACTTTGGCACTATTCCAGACAAGCTCGCGCCTGTTAGATGTAGCTGCTGGGTACACTAGAGAGTGCCATCCTCGGGAGGAAATACATGAAGATGTGGGTTCTTGCGGCCGCCGCCGCATTGGCCATGCCTGCTGCTGCCTCGGCTCAAGACGCCGAAGCCGGCGCCGGCGTATTCAAGAAGTGCGCCGCGTGCCATCAGATCGGCCCTGAAGCGAAGAATGCGCTGGGCCCGATCCTCACGTGCGTGGAAGGCCGCAAGGCCGGCACCTACGAAGGCTTCGCCGGCTACTCGGAAGCACTCAAGAACTCCGGCATCACCTGGGATGACGCGCACGCTCCTCGCGTGGTTCGAAGCCGACGACAAGGTCGTCAAGGGCAACAAGATGATCTTCCCGGCCGGCGTCAAAGACCCGGCCGACCGCGATAATCTCCTCGCCTACATCAAGTCGCGGTGCACGAAGTAGCGGAACTGCGCGAGCGGATTTCCGGTGCCGCGGATCTTTGGGTCCGCGGCATTTACAATTGAGGCTCTTTCATCGGCGAAATGCCGCTGCGGTCGGCCGCCGAAAGCCAATCCGCAACGCGTCGTCCCGCGATCTCGAGCTCGGGCGCGACGTCGGCGAGCGGAACCAGCACGAACGCCCGCTCGGTGATGCGCGGATGGGGAAGCGTGAGCGCGGGATCGCTCGAAGCGACATCACGATAGACGAGGATGTCGACGTCGATCACCCGCGGTCCCCACTTCTCGCCGCGCACGCGGCCCATGCGTTGTTCGATGCTCTGGCACTTTTCGAGCAAATCCTCGGGCGAGAGTCGGGTCGCGACGCTCAAGCAGGCGTTGGCAAACCAGTCCTGATCGAGCTTTCCCCACGGCGGCGTCCGGTAGATCCCGGATCGGCGCACGACCTCGATGTCGCCGCTCTCGGTGAGAAGCCCGATCGCGCGCGCGATGTTTGCCGCCTTGTCGCCGACGTTCGAGCCCAGTGCCAGGATCGCATCATAATCAGCGCTCGCCATCGCGGCGCTCAGTCGTACTTGATGTAGGCGAACCGCAAGTCGCCGGTGGGCGTTCCCTCGAGCGCTCCGCCCTCCTTGCCGGGCTCCCAGTGGATGACCTCCTCGATCTTCTTCGCAAGCGCCAGGTCCTTGCCCGTGATGCCCTTGGCGGTGTGCGTCTGCAGGCGCACCTCGACCCAGGCGTAGGACGCCGTGATGTCGGGATGGTGCCAGGCGGCCTCGGCGAGGTGGCCGACGGCATTGATAACCATGAGCGTGCTCTTCCAACTCGCCGTCTTGTAGGTCCGGCGGATCCAGCCGTTCTCGAGCCGCCACTTGGGCAGGTTCTTGGCCAGCCACTCGGTGACCTCGCCGTCGGTCATGGCCATTTCGCGCGCCGTGTTCATGTTGCTCTCTCCTCCGCTTTCGTGGACAGTATGCCTTTGAGCTCGACCGGTGTTCGCCGAGCGGCGGCCTGCCCATCGCGCCGCCGCCAACCCGCAGCAACGCCTTCATAAATGCAGGAAAAACCCACGTCCCGCACCATCTCTGTTTCGGCGCCTGCGCGCCTCCACCTGGGCTTTCTCGACCTCAACGGCGGGCTGGGGCGCCGCTACGGGTCGATCGGGCTCGCCGTCGATGCGCCCGCGACCGAGATCAGCATCGCGCGCAGCGCCGACTTCGCCGCCGAGGGTCCCGACGGGGCACGCGCGCTCGCCGCCGTACGCTCGTGCGCCGAGGCGCTCGGGCTCTCCGGCCCCTACCGTATCACGGTCGCGTCCGCCATCCCGCCCCACGCTGGTCTCGGCTCGGGCACGCAACTCGCGCTCGCCGTGGGAGCGGCCTTGGCGGGCCTTGAAGGGCTCGATATCGGACCCGATGCCGTCGCCAAGATCGCGGGGCGAGGTGCGCGTTCCGGGATCGGCCTTGCAGCCTTCTCCGCCGGCGGGTTCCTCATCGACGGCGGCCGCGGCGACAAGGACCGGGCCCCGCCCCTCCTCGTGCGCGCCGAGTTCCCCCCGGACTGGCGCATCCTCCTCATCCTCGATCCTGCAGCGCAAGGCGCCCACGGCGACCGCGAGGCGAGCGCCTTCGCCGCGCTTCCCCCCTTTCCCGAAGCCAAGGCCGCCCATCTCTGCCGCCTCGTGCTCATGCGCCTCCTGCCGGCGATCAAGGAGCAGGAGATCGAGCCGTTCGGCGCGGCGCTTTCAGAGATCCAGGAAATCGTCGGCGGCCATTTCGCATCCGCACAAGGGGGGAGCCCCTGGACAAGTCCCGCGGTCGGACGCCTCGCCAAGCGGCTCGCTGCGGCCGGCGCGACCGGCATCGGCCAGACCTCCTGGGGTCCCACCGGATTCGCGTTTACCGCCTCCGACGCTGCGGCGGGACGGCTCTATGATTCTTTCGCCGGAGAGGCTAGAGCGGAGGGCCTGGACGTTCGCATCGTCCGCGGCCGCAACACGGGGGCGCGGATCGTGCGGGCTTGACGTGCGGGAACCGACCAAGCGGAGAAGGAATAATGACTGAAGCCACGCCGATCCTGCACATGCTCTCGCCGCAGAAGCACATGAGCCCCTTCGATGTGAACATGGCGGCCGACGCGGGCTACAAGGTGATCATTCCCTATATCAACGTGACGCTCGAGGAGGTGACGCCGCTCGTGCAGGACGCGATCTTCTCGCGCCCGCCCGACTATGGAACGCGCACCGGCATCTTTATCGGCGGCAAGGACGCAATCCTCTCCCTCGACATGATGGAAGCGGCGCGCAAGGCCATGGTGCCTCCCTTCTCCCTCTCCGTCTTCGCCGATCCCGCCGGCTCCTTCACGACGGCGGCGGCGATGGTGGCGTGCGTCGAGCGCGTTCTGAAGTTCAAGTTCGGACGCAGCTGGAAGGGCATCAAGGTGGCGGTGTTCGGCGCGACCGGCGTCGTCGGCTTCGCATCCTCGATCATCACCGCGCTCGAGGGAGCCCGCGTCCAGCTCGTCGCCCATCGCGGCGTCGACCGCGTCATCAAGTCGGCCGCCGTCTCCAAGGAGCGCTTCGGGGTCGACCTCGAGCCGGTCGCGGGCGAGACCGCCGACCAGAAGCGGGCCATCATCGAGAACGCGGAGGTGATCTTCGCCGCCGCGGCCGCGGGCGTCCAGGTCATCAGCAAGGAGCACAAGGAGATCGCCAAGAACCTGCTCGTCGTCGCCGACGTCAATGCCGTGCCGCCGCCCGGCGTCGAGGGCATGGAGCTTTTCATGGACGGCGCGCCGCTGCCGGGCTGCCAGGCGCTCGGCGTCGGGCCGCTCGCCATCGGCGACATCAAGTACAAGACGGAATCTGGCCTCTTCAAGCAGATGATCGCCTCCAAGGAGCCGCTTGCCCTCGACTTCCGTCAGGCGTTCGCGCTGGCGCGCCAGCTCACGGCGTGAGTGGCGAGGCGGTTCTCATTGCGGCCTTCTCGGCTCGGGCGCTTGCGGTCTCGGCCCGGCGCGCGGGCTTTCTCCCCCTCGCCGTCGATTGCTTCGGCGACACCGACACCGAGCGCGCGGCAGAGGCGCTGCGCTGCCTTCCCGCACGAGTCCAGACCGGGTTCCTGCCAAAGCCGCTCATCGCCGCCCTCGACGAGCTCGCCGCCGCTGCCCCGAGCCCGCCCCTCGGCCTCGTCCTCGGCTCGGGCTTCGAATGCAACCCGCGCCTCGTCGCCCGCCTCGGCGAGCGCTTCCGACTTATCGGCAACCCGGCCTCGACCATTGCCCGGGCCAAGGATCCCGCCACCTTCTTCGCCGCCCTCTCCCGGCTGGGGATCGTCCACCCCGAGACGCGCCCGAGCCCTCCGCCCGCCCCGGAGGGCTGGCTCATGAAGCGCATCGGCGGGAGCGGCGGCCTCCACATCGTCGACTGTCCCAAGGAGCCGCGGCCCGATCCCCGGCGCTATTTCCAGCGCAGAATTGCCGGCGAGCCGATCTGCATCCTGGGCGTCGTCGGCTCGCGCGGGCATGCCTTCGCGCCGAGCCGGCAGTGGGTCTCCCCCCTCCCGAAGCGCCCCTACCGCTACGGCGGAGCGGTCGGTGCCATCGCGCTCGATCCCGACCTCGAGGCGCGCCTCGTCACGGCCTGCGTCGCGATCGCCGACGACCTCGGCCTCGCGGGCCTCGTGTCCTTCGATTTCCTGGTGGCGGACGGAGAGGCCCAGCTGCTCGAGGTCAACCCGAGGCCCGGCGCGACGCTCGACGTGTTCGACGACGAGGCCGGCACGCTTTTTCGCGCCCATGTCGAAGCCTGTCTCGAGGGTGACGGCGCGCGCCGGCTCGCCGCGTCCTGGCGCCCGCCCAAGGCCCGTGCGGCGGCAATTCTCTATGCGGATCCTGGCGAGCTCATCGCCCCTGCGCTCGACTGGCCCGACTGGGTCGCCGACCGGCCGCGCCCCGGCACGCGTGTGGGACCCCGCCAGCCGGCCGCAACGGTGCTCGCCGACGCGGATACTCCCGAGGCCGCCGAGCTTCTTGCGCATGAGCGCTTGGGCGTTCTTGCAAACATGCTGTATGAAGACGCAAAAATCGTGAAGGGATTGCCGCAATGAGTGCCATGCAGGTTCCGGCGCCGAGCGTGAATGCGCGCGCCGCAAAGCTCGTCGACGACCTCGCCGCCAACGCCGGCGCGCTGCGATGCGCCGTCTCGATCGGCGAGGCCGGCGAGCGGCGCATCGACTGCGGCGCCAAGGCCGTGGGGGGCCTCGAGGCCGGACGCCGCCTCGGCGAGATCTGCATGGGCGGGCTCGGCACGGTCAGCATGACGTCCGCGTCCGGGCTCGAGCGCTGGCCCTTGGGCGTCGTCGTGCACTCGAACGATCCGGTGGTCGCCTGCTTGGGCAGCCAATATGCCGGCTGGACCATCAAGCATGAGGAGAGCCGCTTCTTCGCGCTCGGCTCCGGCCCCGCCCGCGCGCTCGCGCGCGTCGAGGAGCTCTTCAAGGAGCTCGGCTACGTCGACCATCATCACAAGGCCGCTCTCGTCATCGAAGGCGACCAAGCGCCGCCGGCGCCGGTCGCGAAGCACGTTGCCGAAGCGTGCGGCGTCGCCCCGTCCGACCTCACCATCCTCTACGCCCCGACCGGAAGCCTCGCCGGCAGCGTGCAGATCGCAGCCCGCGTGCTCGAGGTCGCGCTGCACAAGGCGCACGCGCTGCACTTCCCGCTCGCGCACATCATCGACGGCTACGGCGTCGCCCCCATCGCGCCGCCCATCCCCGATTTCGTCAAGGCAATGGGACGCACCAACGACGCCATCATCTACGGCGGGCGCATCCAGCTCTTCGTCAAGGGCTCGGACCAGGACGCGAAAGCGCTCGCGGACAATCTGCCCTCGAGCTCGTGCTCGATCTACGGCCGGCCGTTCGCCGAGATCTTCGCCTCCGTCGGCGGCGACTTCTACAAGATCGACGCGGCGCTGTTCAGCCCCGCGGTCGTCACCGTCTCGAACCTCGACACGGGATCGTCCTTCCACGCCGGCAAGCTCGCCCCCGAGATCGTCGACGCGAGTTTCAAGTAACTCCATTCCCTCTCCCCGTTCTTACGGGGAGAGGGTTAGGGTGAGGGGCAACGACAGGCCGCAGCGCTCGTTTCTGCCCCTCACCCCGACCCTCTCCCCATCGAAGACGATGGGGAGAGGGGGAAGATTGCCACTGATGAACAAACCACTCACGAGCACAGAGCTCAATGCGCGGAGGGCGAGCCCGCGCATCGCCCTCTTCGTCGAGCAGGGCGGCGGCGATTGGCATGCGCGCCGCCTCAAGCGAGCCATGGAGGCGCGAGGCGCCCGCGTGGTCGTGACCACGCTCGCCGCCTCGGCCTTCGATACGCGCATGGCGAGCGGTCTCGACATTCCGGGATTTTCCGGCACGCTCCCCGACGGCGCCTTCGTCCGCTCGGTTTCGACGGGGACGCTCGAGCAGATCACGTTGCGGCTCGGCATCCTCCACGCGCTGCGCGAGTCCGGCGTGCGCGTGTGGAACGACGCGCGTGCGATCGAGCGCTGCGTCGACAAGTCGACCGCGACCTTCCTCTTTCAGAAGGCCGGCCTTCCGACGCCGCCGACGCGCGCTGCCGAAGGGCACGCCGCCGCCCTCGCCCACGCCAGAGCCGTCGGCGCGCCCCTCGTCGTCAAGCCGCTGTTCGGCAGCCAGGGCAACGGCATCACGCGCGCGGCAACGCCCGCCGAGCTGCCGGCGCCGGAGGCGCTCGGCAACGTCTACTATCTCCAGGAGTACCAGCGCACGGCGGGAGAAACGCGCTTCGAGGACTGGCGCGTCTTCGTCTCGCGGGGGCGCGTGCTCGCCGCCATGACGCGCGTCGGCAAGACCTGGATCACCAACGTCCATCAGGGCGCCGAGCCCTCGCGCGTCGAGCCCTGCGACGACATGCGCCGCCTGGCGCTCGCCGCCGTCGCCGCGATCGGCGCCGACTATGCCGGCGTCGATCTCATCCGCGGACCCGACGGCCGTCTCCTCGTGCTCGAGATCAACTCGAACCCCGCTTGGAAGGGTCTCCAGAGCGTCACCGATGTCGACATCGCGGCCACCCTCGCCGACGACTTTCTTTCCGCGTTGTCACGTGTTCCCGCGCCATGACCTTCCCTCTCTCGGGGGATGAGATTGCCCGTGCATTCCTCTCCGCCTGCCGCGCCGAGCTACACGCGCTCAAGCCTGGCAACGTCCATATCCATGGCGGAGGGCACGGCATGGAGATCCGCCAGTTCGAGGAGGCCGCTGCCGCCGCGGCGCCTTGGATCGCGGCGGCGGGCCTGAGAGTCGGCGCGCGCGTCCTCGCTGCTGTCGAGGCGAGCATGGTGGCGGCCGGCTGCAACACGAACCTCGGCATCCTGCTGCTGGCAGCCCCGCTCGCCGCCGCCGCCGGCATTGAAGGTTCCTTAGGCAGTCTGCGCGAGCGCCTAAGGATTGTGCTGTCCGGCCTCGATCGCGAGGACGCGGCGAACGTCTTTCAGGCCATCCGGTGTGCCAATCCCGCCGGCCTCGGAACGGTCGACGCCGAGGACGTGGCGCACACCCCGACCCAGACCCTGCTCGAGGCCATGCGGCTTGCTGCCGCGCGCGACCGGATCGCGCGGGCCTATATCCGCGACTTCGAGGACGTGTTCGACTTCGGGCTCGCTCGGCTCAGAGAAGCGCGCTGCGCTGCAGCGAGCGAAAATGACGCAGTGACGACAGTGCACATGAGCTTCCTCGCCGAATTTCCCGACAGTCACATTGCGCGCAAGCACGGGGACGAAAAGGCCATCGAGGTGCGCGATTGTGCACGTGCGCTGTCCTCGCTTTGGCGGCCTGCGGCGGGACCGCATTCGTTCGCGGCACTTCTGGCGTTCGACCGCGAGCTCAAGGCGGCGGGCCTCAATCCGGGGACTACTGCCGATTTCGTCGTCGCGACCCTTTTCACCGACGCGTTAATTACGATGGGTCTCTCGCAGGGGGCCGCTTAACCCCTTGTCGAAAGACATTTCCTAGCGCTATGAAGGGGCGTGCTCTCGGCGCCGCTATCTGGCCAACCGGTCCGGTGACGACCGTCACCGTTCGCTGCAACTGGGATAGCTTGGAACGACTGCAGCCGGCCCTACTTATGGCGGGCCCGATCCCGGGCGCGCCGTGTGTTGTTGTGTGGAAGTCAAGGAAGGGAACCCCCCATAATGGCCAAGATCAATCGCGTAATGGTTGGCGAGTCGCTCGTCGGTGACGGCAACGAAGTCGCCCATATCGACCTCCTCATGGGACCGCGCGGCAGCGCGGCCGAGACGGCATTCTGCAACGCGCTCACCAACAACAAGGACGGCTTCACGACGCTGCTCGCGGTGATCGCGCCGAACCTGCCCTGCAAGCCCAACACGATCCTCTACAACAAGGTCACCATCAAGGACGCCCGCCAGGCGGTCCAGATGTTCGGCCCCGCCCAGTACGGCGTCGCCAAGGCCGTGCAGGACTCGGTCGCCGAAGGCATCATCCCGGCCAACGAGGCCGACGACGTCTACGTCTGCGTCGGCGTGTTCATCCACTGGGAAGCGGCCGACGACGCCAAGATCCAGGACTTCAACTATCGCGCGGTGAAGGAGAGCATCGCCCGCGCCGTCGCCGGCAAGCCGACGGCCGCCGAGGCAACCGCCCAGCGCAACGCCGTGCAGCATCCGTTCGGTGCGAAGACTTGAAGCGGACACCGTCCACAGCAGGATAACGCCCCTCCCATGAAGGGGGGTCTGCTGCAGCGATTGGGAAGACTACTCTCCGGCCGTTGGAACGGCTAGACGACGCGGGTGGTACTTCATCGCCACTCGCGAGGTGGACTGAAACTCATGCGCCGGCGATCTCGATGAGATCGCCGGCCTTTATCTTCCCCTCATGCAGCGCTGTCGCGACAAGGGCTCCTGCGGCGCCCGCACGCTTGAGTGCGAGAAGGTCGTCCAGTCCTCGCACGCCTCCCGCGGCATAGACGCGCCGTTCCCCCGCCCTTGCTGCGATCCCTGCCACACGCGCGAGATCGGGGCCGGCTCCCATGCCGACGCTGGCGAGCGTCATCACGATCACGCGCTCCGGCCAAAGATCCACATTGTCGAGAACCTCGCGGGGCCCCAGGAACTCCTCTCCTCGGAAATCGAGCGAGAGCACGCAGCCTTCTATCCCCCTCTCCCCGCGTGCGGGGAGAGGGTTGGGGTGAGGGGCCGACGCTTGTGATGGCGCCAGTCCGCTGCCCCTCACCTCGTGCCGGAGGCACGGCTCCGCCATGACCCTCTCCCCATGAAGTATGGGGAGAGGGGAAAGTGAGCGACTCCGAGCCGACGACGCGGACGATGTTCGGCTCCGCAAATGGCGGACCGGAGCTGCCGTCGTCGATCCAGAGCTCCACGCCCGGCAACGCCGGCGACAGCAGCTCGACGAGCGCCCCGTTGGCGCCGCGCCCCTCGATGCCGTCGAGATCGGCGACGTAGAGCGTCCGGAACGGACAGAGCGAGAGATAGCCTCGAGCGACGGCGACGGGGTCTGCGCTCGGCGCAAGAGGTGTCTCGAGCGGCCGGTAGTGCGCCCGGTCGCCGCCTCTAGCGCGGACGGCCGCGCCATGGCGCACGTCTATGACCGGAATGATTTCCATCGCTCGCTTCTTCTCGCCCGTGGTGTATCACACGCGCGGGCTCCCTCTGGAGATAAGGCAATGGCGGCGACGGCGGGACTTGACGTTGGCGGGGCGCACCTCAAGGTCGCGCTTGCCGAGGCGGGCCGCACGGTCGCCGTCCGCCAGATCGCCTGCGCGCTTTGGCAAGGAATGGACAAGCTCGACGCCGCGCTCGCCGAGGCGGCGCCTCTTCTCTCCCGCGCCACGCGTCATGGCGTGACGATGACCGGCGAGCTCTCCGACCTCTTCCCGGACCGCAAGACCGGCGTCGAGACTCTCGTTCAGCGCCTCGTGCGCGAGCTCGGGGCCGGCACCCGGTTCTGGATGGGAGCAAGAGGCTTCGGCGATGCCGAGGCCGCGCGCAATCATCCAACTGACGTCGGCTCGACCAATTTTCTTGCCGCCGCCGCCTTCGTCGGCACGCGCCTTCCCGAAGCCCTCCTCGTCGATTTCGGATCGACAACGGTCGATATCGTTCCCGTAACCGAGGGCAAGCCGGTCGCGCGCGGCCTCACCGACGGGGCGCGCCTCGAGACCGGCGAGCTCGTCTATACGGGTCTCACGCGCACCGCCGTGATGGGGATTGCCACACGGGCGCCGTTCCAGGGGCGGACGCAGGGCCTCGCGCGCGAGTATCTCGCGACTATGGCCGACGTGCGCCGCATCCTGGGGTCCCTGTCCGACGGCGTCGATCAGCACGCGACCGCCGACGGCCGCGGCAAGAGCGTGGACGAGAGCATCGCGCGGCTTGCCCGCATGTTCGGGCGCGATGCCGCCGACGCGAGCCTCGAGGACTGGCGCGCGGCGGCGAGGTACTTCCACGATGAGCAGATGCGCTCGATCCTCGAGGGTTGCCAAGCCGTGCTCGGGGCGACGCCACTCGACGCCGGCGCACCGGTCGTGGCGGCGGGCATCGGGGCGGGCGAGATCCGCGCTCTGGCCGCGCACCTCGGGCGCTCGAGCCTCGAATTCGGCACGCTCGCGAACGCGGAGCAGCCTTGCCGCCTAGTGGGCGACGCACTGCGCGCCTGCCGTGGCCGTGGCGCTCCTCCTCGAGGCGGCCGACGTAGCGGCTCAGGTTTCTTGCCGCCCTCAACTCCGCGCCCTGTCGCCGCGCCGCCAGGCCTCGACGCGCTCCATCAGCCAGCCCCAGGCCTCCTGCTCCTCGGGTCCCGCCGTCTTGGCGATCGCGATCTCGAGGTAGCGCAGCTCCGCCTCGATCTTCTCGGGGGCCAGCATGTGAAGGCGCGTGGTCAGCACGGCGAGCTCGAGCACGGCCCCCTGCGCCCGGTTGAACCCGCGCCACGCACGGTCGCTCGCGGCATGCACGACGCGGCAATGGAAGCGCGGACGCTGCTCGTCCTCGGTGACGCGGGTGACCTCGAGCTCCCAATGCGAGACGGCGTCCGCAAGGCGCTGACCCTCGACGACATCGGCGGCAACGAGCGGCCAATCCTTGCGGCCGGTTACGCAGCCCGCGAACACGCGCACGTCGTCGGTGTGGCTCGCAACCGCATAGGGATGAGCGCGGAGGTTGTCGAGCGTGCGCGAGGGACGGAACGGAGCGATGATCCAGCCCGCGCCGTCCTCGATGAGGCCCAAGGGCGCGATGTGGGGAGCGCCCGCCCCGTCAATCGTCGTTACGATCGTCTCGGCGATCCGCGGCATGCTTCCTCTCCTTGGCGGCCTTCAGCGTTGCTCCCTCGGGCGCGTGGCGCGTCAAGTCCTCGCTCTTCCTATCGGCGGCGACGCCCCAATCGAGGGGCCTGTCCTGCGCGTAGCGCTTGCCGAGCGCGCGCGCGATCTCGGCCTTCGCCAGCTCGTAGCCGAGATAGAACGCGTGCGCCCCGTCGTCCTCGACCCCGAGCTTCGCGAAGAGATCGAAGGGATCGGCGGCCACGTGGTGACCGTCGCGGTTGTAGATATGGATGCCGTCCTCTGCCGCCTCGATGCGGAAGTTGCCGTCGCGGACGGCCGCGGCAGCGGCAGCGATCTCGGCGCCCGATTGCGGAAAGGGCTTGAGCTCGTGGAGGGAGAGCAGCCCGCCGCCATAGCCCTTGGGCAGGCTCTGGTCCTCGCGCGCGCGGAACATGAGCCGGCGCGCGGCGTCGTGCTCGTGGACCGTGCGGCGCGTGTGCGGCGACACCTGCACGACGAGCACATTCCTGATCCTGAGCTCGGAGCAGATGCCGAGGAGGGCGGCGGTGACACCCTGGCTGTCGGCGTCGGTGAGCTCGGTCAGGTTGCCGGTCCCCATCAGGATCTCGGCATCGGGGCGCCGGCGGCGCAGCTCGGCATAGCGCTCGAGCGAGGCCATGAAGCCGAAGTGGATGGGATCGAGCACCGGATCGGCAATCACGGCGAGGCCCTTCGCCTTCGCGGCATCGATCGCGCGCACGAGGGAGTCGAGGTCGCCGTGCGGCTTCGGCACCAGGATCGGCACTGAGCGCGTGCCGGCGACGGCGTCGAGCGTGGTCTCGTCGAGCGAGAGCACGTAGTCGGCCCCGGCGCGGGCCCCTCTTTCCAGCTCCTCGACGTTGCCGGAATCGACGCTGACCGCGAGCCCCGCCGCGCGGAGCGTGCGGACCGCCTCCTCGAGATGGGGGAACGGCACGTCGGGCTGGCAGCCGATGTCGATCACGTCGGCGCCGGCCGCCTTGTGCTCCTTCGCCCGCGCAAGCAGAGCGTCGACCGAGAGCGTGGGCGCCTCGACGATCTCCGCAAAGATGCGCATGTCGTGACGCGTGAGGTCGGGCGGATGCCCGCCCTTACCGAAATATTGCGGGAGATCGATGATCTCGTCGGGCCCGCGCTCGAAGGGGACGCCGTAGTGCGCGCCGAGGTTTGCCAGATCCATGCGCACGCGCCCGGGCACGATGACCCGCGTCGCCTCGAGCGGCCCCTTGAGCCGGTGCTTCACGATCGCCTCCGTCATCAAGGCCGCGACCTTGATGCCGACGTTGGCGATGCGCCAGGAGCCCTCCGCGAGCCCGAGGCCGGCGACCGTCCTCTTGAGCCGCGTCTCGGCAAGATGCCCTGTCAGAAAAAGCAGCGTGTCAGCCATCGGCCGGTTCGATCAGCGGGCTCCCGATTGGAGCTAGAGGCTGCTAGCACGCGCGCGCCGGGCCGTCGACGGCCGGGCGAAAGCTTTGTTACGGGGGCTGCGCCGCGCTGCCGGCCGATCGGCGCCGAGGCGCGCGGCAAGCTCGGCCTCCTCGCCGGGGCCGAATACGCACCAGGGGAGATGGGCACGGCCGACGATCTCGGCGAAGACGGGGTCGACGACACCCTCGCGGGCGAGCGCCTCCGCGCTCGCGGCCTTGTCCACACGCCGCGACTTCACCAGCACGACGGGGGCTTCGAGCCGCTCGGCGAGGCGCGCGGCGAGCGCGTCGGACGTGGCCGACCAGTCGTGCGGGATCGTGCGATCGCGCCGGGCGAGGCGGTACGCCATCCACACCGGCTTTCGCCCGGCCGACAATGCACGGCCCATCTCGGCAAGGGTCGCGGCCGGCACCAGACGCGGCTCGTGATCGAGGAACAGAAGACCCATCTGCTCGGTGGCAAGCAGCGCCATGTCGTGGGCGGTCGCATCCGAAAATCCGGCCTCCGCTTGGGCCCGGCGCACGGCGTCCGCGAACGGACCCCCTCCCGGCACGATGACAGTGGGCCGTCGTGCACGAGCCACCAGCTTGAGCACCTCGGCGAGCCGCCCCGTCTCGGCGAGGCTGCCGCCGATCTTGACGACGGTCGGCCTCATGGGCCGGACCCGCGGGTGCGCGTGATCTCGACGCCGCGCACCGGTCCCCTCTCGAGCTTCTCGACGCATATGTAGACGGCGGCGATGCGAGGATCGGCGAGGCAGCGCTCGGCGATGCGCTCGGCGAAGGTCTCGACCAGATTGATGTGGCCGTCGGCGGCGATGGCGGTGACCGCATCGATGAGCTCAGTATAGGAGGGCACCTCCTCCATCTCGTCGCGCACGCTGCGCACGTCGGGCGCAAGCTCAGCCTCGATCGTGAGGCGCACCTTCTGGGTCACGCCCTTCTCCTCGGCGTAGACGCCGATGTTCCAGTCGAGGACCCAGTCGCGCACGAAAATGGCGGCGCTGTCCGCGCCCGCTTTCCAACGGCGCCGGCCTGTCATTGCACGCGCTCCTCGACGCGAGCGCGCCGGCCCGCCTGACCGCGCCCCGCGGCTCGCAGCGCTCCCTTCACGGTCAAGAGCGCCGCCGCGTCGATCGGCGCCTCGCGATCGCCGTCCTTGCAGAGCGCGCCGCGGAACCCGAGCACGTCGGGCGCGAGCGAGGCGAGGGTCGCGACGTGCGTCGCCCTCAAGGACCCCGCGAGCCCCGCGAAGAGGCCCGCATCGCGGACCCGCGCCACGAAGTCCTTGATCTCGGCGGGCGAAAGGTGATCTGAAAGCGTGCCCTGAGATTTGTCGGCCGTGTCCAGCATCGCCCCCGAGAAGCCCGCCCGCGCCATCGCCTCGATCAGGGCGAGGTCCGGCGCGCGGTCGGCAAAGAGCACGCCCACAAGCTCGCATTGGTCGAGGTCGAGGGCCCCGATCGCCTTGATGGTTGCAGCCGCATCCCCCGGCGCAAAGATGCCGATCTTGACGAAGTCGGCGCCGGCTTTCGCCATTGCCCGCGCCACCTCGGCGATCCGGCCGGGCTCGGCGCACGGCACATCGCCAACGGCGGCACTTACCGGGATCTTGCGCGTGACGGCAGAGCGGATCGCGCGCACGACATCGGGGGCTAGCGCGCCGAGCGCTCCCGTCCTCGGGTCCTTGCAGTCGATGATATCCGCCCCGCAGAGCGCGGCCACCCGTGCTTCGCTTTCACTCGTGACGCTGGCAAGAAGGCGGATCTGCCGGCGCTCGGGTGTCATTATCGGCTTGCTCAAGCTTGCTCACGCGTCTCGGAAGATGCGGCTCTGCTCGGCCAGCACCTTCTCGCGATCGGTTCTCTCGGCCGGCGAAAGGCGCACGTCCTCGTCCTCGACGATAGTCGCAGAGGTGGCGGAGAGACGCAAGATGCGCGTCGCTAGCATCACGGCCTCGGTCCGGTCGTGCGTGACGAAGAGAACGGTCGTGGGGCGCCGGTTCCAGAGGCCGATAAGCAGCTCTCTCAGCCCCTGGGCGGTGGGATCGTCGAGCGACACGAACGGCTCGTCCATGAGAAGGATATCGGGCTCGATGATGAAGCCGCGCGCGAGGGCCGCGCGCCGCTGCATGCCGAGCGAGAGGCGCTCGGGATATTGCGTCGCGAAGCCGTCGAGCCCGACCTGCGCGAGCATGTCGGGGATCTCAGCGAGGCGCGGGTCGCCCTCTGGCAGCGCCAGCGCGATATTCTCCTCGACCGTCCGCCACGGAAGCAGGCGCGGCGTCTGAAAGATGTAGCCGAGGCGGGCGTCGGGGCGCGCGAAGATCACCTCGCCCTCGTAGTCGTCATCGAGCCCGGCGACGATGTTGAGAAGCGTCGACTTGCCCGCGCCCGACGGCCCCGTCAGCACGACGAACGAGCGCGGCGCGATGTCGAGATTGATGTCCTTGAGAACGGTCTGCGCCTCTCTGTCGGCCACGGCGGGAAACGTCTTCCTCGCCACGCGGATGACGACGTCGCTCTTCACCGACGCCATCTCGTCACTCTCGCGGCAATCGGCTGCAGGATCGCGAGCTCGATCAGCTGGACGACGATGATGAAGGCGAGCGAGTAGGCGAGGATCATCGATACATCGAAGAGCTGGAAGTAGACGCCGAGCTGAAAGCCGACGCCGTTCGAGCGCCCCAGGAGCTCGACCACGAGCACGATCTTCCAGACGAGGGAAAGTCCGGTGCGGGCCGAGGCCAGGAAGAAGGGAGCAAGCTGAGGCAGCGTCACGTGGCGCAGCGTCCTCCACCAGCCGAAGCGGTAGATCCAGGCCATCTCGGCGAGGTCGCGCGAGAGGTTGCGCGCCCCTTCGCGGACGGTCACCGCGACGTTGGGGATTTTGTTGATGGCAACCGCCGTGATCGCGGCAAGCTCCGTGCGCCCGAACCACACGTAGCAGAGGATGATGATGACGAGCGCCGGCAGGTTCAGGAACAGGATGAGCCAGCTGTCGAAGAACTGGTCGGCGCCCTTGTTGCGCCCGAGAACGAGGCCGATGGCCGAGCCGATCAGCATGGCGACGACGAAGGCGACCGCGACGCGCGCGAGTGTGATCGAGATATGGTAGCCGAGCTCGCCCGAGGCGGCCTCGCGCACCATGACCTTGCCAACCGTCAGCGGCGTCGGCAGGTGGCGGTGCTGGATGAGGAGAGCGAGCACCTCCCAGAACAGGAGAAAGCCCACAAGGGAGACGAGCGACCAGCCGACCCGCACCGCCCACGGCGGGGCCGCACCCGTCATCGCCGCGGTATTAGCTCGCTGCATGGTGAAAGAGTTTCGGATCGAATACGGTCCCTTCGCCGACCAGCTCCTTGTCGCCGGCTTCGACCAGCACGTTCATGAGCTTCTCGGCAGCGCGCATTTCTCCTTCGCCCCACGGGCCGGGAATCCCGGCGCGATAGGCGTCCCTGATCGAGGCGAGCTCGGCGTCGGAGGCCGGCTTCACCAAGGGGCGCAGGCGCTCCCAGGCGGCGTCATCGGTGGCGAGCACACGATTGGCCGCCTCCACGGCATCGAGGAACGCCGCGATCTCCTTGGCGTGTGTGCGCTCGAACTCCTCCTTCCAGATGAAGCCGACGAGCGCGGGCACGGGCTTGATATCGAGCGCTTGCATGACGTCGGACATGGTGAGGATCGCGGAGTAGCCGGAGCCCGTGAGGCGCGCGGCGTGGGTCCAGAAATTGAGGACGGCATCGATCCGGCCCGAGCGGATCTCCTCGGTCAAGAGCGGCGCGGCCCCGAACGAGGCGTCGGCAAGCTCGGCGACGTCTCTTCCGAGCGTCTTCTTCGTATAGGCGCGCAGTAGCAGCCAGCTCTTGTCGATCGCCGAGCCCGCGACCCCGAGTCGCTTGCCCTTGAGGTCGGCGAGACTGTGGATGGAGCTGTCCTTGGCCACGACGAGGGAGCCCAGGGCGGACGAGTAGGGCGCGAACTTGAGGTGCTCGCCGAGCGCCCGCTGGCGCATCGCCCACGTCCAGTCGCTGACGATGATATCGGCGCCCCCGGAAAGTAGCGTCACCGGCCCCGCCTGGTTCGAGGCGACATCGATGACCTCGATGTCGAGGCCGGCCTTCTTGTCGAGCCCCTCGCGCCTTATCGTGTCGAGGACCCAGGAGAGCGAGCCGTATTTGACCGAGCCGACGCGCAGCGGCTCCGCGGCCAATGCCCGCGCCGCGCCAAGGGCTAGAGCCCCCGCGAGAACAGCCGTACCGCAAAGGAGCGCGCGGCGATCGATCATTGCGCGCCCCCCTCTTGCGCCAGCAGCCGGTTCTTCGTGAGCCACTTCACGCCATGCAGCCAGGCCTCGTCGGTGTTGCCCTGGATGAGCACGCTCGCGTTGCGCACGAGGCGGCTGTTCGGCACGTCGATCAGCGCCACGGTCAGACTAAGGTGGGTCTCGGAAATTTTGTCGATGACGCTCGTCACCGCAAGGTCCGCCTTGACCTTGGCGGCGAGATCGATCTCGCACCCGTTGCAGGCATGCAGCGGCGCTGCGGCGGCGATCTCCTGGGAAAGCCCGCCGAGGTCGATGATCTCGTAACGGTCGTCGGCGGCGAGGCGATTGGCCAGCTCCTGGCGCGCCAGCTCGAGGCGCGCCTGCTCCTCCTTGCTCGGCCCCGTCTGGGCGGCAAAGAAGTCCTCCTCGCTCTTGGGAAGAACCATGTCGAACGGGAAGACGGCGACCCTCTGGCCCGCGCCGGCGGCGGCTGGAGGGCCAAGCACCGGCGTCAGGAGCGCCAGCGCGCACGCAACAAAGGCTGTTCTCATGGTGTTCAGGGATCCAATCTTCGCGAGACACGGATAACACTATAACGTGCGTCGTGGAGCCCCAGATTTGCAAGCCCCCGCCTCGCCGTTCGCCATCACGCGCCGTAACAAAGTTGCGAGGCGCGGGCGTCGTCAACTTGACATTCTGGGCCGCGATGCGATTTTCCAGGTAAGGTGTAACAATATACCGGCAGCCTTTCCTGCCGGACGCGTCATCGGGAGACAAGGAATGGCTGACGACGCTGGGACGGAGCTCGCGCTCGCCCGGTGCACGAGCGGATTTGGCAGAGCCGGTCTGGCCTTTCTCGTGCTCGCACTGTCCGTCACGGTGCCGCTGCTCCATTCGGCGCGGGCCGAGGAGCCCGCACCACCCGCTGCGACCGTTCCGGCCGAGCCCGCCGCAGCGGAGACGCCGGCTCCTCCGGCACAGGCGCCGGCCGCCGAGGCGGCGCAAAAGATCCGCATCGTGCTCGCCCGCGAGCTCAGGGAGGACCGGCTTCCCCCCTTGTCGCTCCTCGACATTCCCCCTCCCGACGACGGGATCGCCGGGGCCAAGCTCGCCATCTCCGACAACAACACGACGGGGCGCTTCCTCGGTCAGGAGTTCTCCCTCGACATCGTCCAGAGCGCAAGCGCGGACGAGCTCGTGGCGGAAATTCAAAAGCGGGTCGCGGACGGGGTGGGTTTCATCGTCGCCGATGCCTCCGCCTCGACCGTTCTCAAGATGGCCGATGCGATCAAGGACAAGGAGGCCGTCATCTTCAACGCCAGTGCCCCGGACGAGGTGCTGCGCGAGGAGGAGTGCCGGGTGAACGTCAAGCACACGGCGCCCTCGCGCTCCATGCTCGCCGATGCGCTCGGCCAGTACCTGGCGTGGAAGCAATGGAGAAAGCTGGTCCTGATTGTCGGCCCTGCTCCCGAGGACAAGGCCTGGGCGGAGGCGCTGCGCCGCGCCGCAAAGCGCTTCGGCTTGAAGATCGTCGAGGAGCGCGAGTTCAAGTACGATCCCGGCAGCCGCCGATCGGACGGCGGGTTCGAGCAGATCCAGCAGCAGATTCCGGGCTTTACGCAGAACCTGCCCGACCATCAGGTGGTCGTCGTCGCCGACGAAGGCGAGCTCTTCGCCGATTATTTCCCCTACCGCACCTGGGACGCGCGCCCGGTCGTCGGCTCGGCCGGGCTCGTGCCCATGACCTGGCATCCGGCCGTCGAGCTTTGGGGCGGCACCCAGTTCCAGAACCGGTTCAAGCGGCTCGCGGGGCGCAACATGCGCCCGCTCGACTACAACGTCTGGATGGCCGTGCGCTCGGTCGGCGAGGCCGCGACGCGCAAGAAATCGGCGGCCCCGGGCGAGCTCATCGCCTATATGCGCTCGCCCGAGTTCGAGCTCGCCGCGTTCAAGGGCCAGAAGCTCACCTACCGCTCTTGGAACGGCCAGCTCCGCCAGCCGATCATCCTCGCCACCGCGAAGCTTCTCGTGACGATCTCCCCGCAGACCGGCTTCCTGCATCAGTTCACCGAGCTCGACACGCTCGGCATCGACAAGCCGGAGACCAAATGCAAGGCCTTCGAGAAGTAATCCGACGCGGCCGCTGCCTCTCGCAACAGGCTCGCCACCCTCAGGAGCATTGACGTGAAAAAGACGACGCTCACCTTGGTCCCCTTACTCGCGCTCTCGGCAGCCGGCCTCGGCGCGTCGCCGGCGATGGCCTACCGGGTGTTCATTTCCAACGAAAAAGAGAACACCATTTCGGTGATCGACAGCGACAAGCTCGAGGTCATCCACACGATCAAGACCGGCAACCGTCCGCGCGGCATCATCATGGCCAACGAGGGCAAGTGGGTCATCGTCTGCGCGAGCGACGACAACACGCTCCAGGTCTTCGACGCCAATACCTACGAGTACGTGAAGGACCTGCCGTCCGGCCCCGACCCGGAGCTCCCCATCCTGCACAACTCCGGCAATCCGCTCTACGTGTCGAACGAGGACGACAATCTCGTCACCGTCGTCGACATCCTCAAAGGCAACGTCATCACCGACATCCCGGTCGGGGTCGAGCCCGAGGGCATGGGCATGAGCCCCGACGGCAAGACTCTCGTCAATACGTCGGAAACGACCAACATGGCCCACTTCATCGATACGGCGACGCACAAGACGTACGACAACGTGCTCGTCGACAACCGGCCCCGCGTCGCCGAGTACACGCCCGACGGAAAGCAGGTGTGGGTCAGCGCCGAGATCGGCGGCACGGTGACGGTGATCGACGCGGCCACGCGCAAGATCCTCGGCAAGGTCAAGTTCGAGATCCCGGGCATCACCGCCGACGCCATCCAGCCCATGGGCGTGCGCATCACCAAGGACGGCAAGAAAGCCTTTGTCGCGCTCGGGCCGGCCAACCGCGTCGCCGTCATCGACGCGGCGACCTTGAAGGTCGAGAAGTACCTGCTCGTCGGCCAGCGCGTGTGGAACTTGGGCTTCACGCCCGACGAGAAGCTCATGTTCACAACCAACGGGACGTCCAACGACGTCTCCGTCATCGATGTCCCGAGCCTCAAGGTCATCAAGTCGATCAAGGTCGGACGCTACCCGTGGGGCGTGGTTTCGGCCCCCTTCTGACGTTCGCCCGCCGATCTACGCCGAGGTCAAAAGGAGGTTTTTCATGGTCCGCACCCTCGCCGTTGCCGCCTGCCTTGCCGTTGCCGCGTCCGGCTCAGCCGATGCCGAGGGCTGGCTTGCCGGCAAAGCCGAGAATTTGCCCGCGCTCGAGCTCGGCCTCGGCGACTCGGGCTTTGAAAAAAAGGGCGGCGACTACGACATTGTGACCGGCAAGGGCTACGCTCTCAAGCTAACATCGACCGGCAAGCACGAATGCGCCTGGGTTGCACCGGAATTCTTCGACAACATTCATGTGCGCAAGGTCGAGGTGAATAAGGTCGAGATCAAGCTCGCCGCGTTGAAGGAGATAGAGATGGAGGAGGAGGGCGAGGCCGAGCTCTATTTCGTGGCGATCCGGCCCGGATCGTTTGCGTGGGCGTGCAAGGGCCTCGAGCAAAAAGGCTTCACCGGAAAGTTCAACGTCAAGTGAACGAGACAATCGCCTTTCAGCCGCCGATTGAGACCGATGCCCTGGTGGTGAGCGGCGTCAGCCATCGCTTTGGCGACGTGCTCGCACTCGATAATGTGTCGCTCACGGTCCCGCGCGGCGCCTTCACCGTCCTCCTCGGGCTCAATGGGGCCGGCAAGTCGACCCTGTTCGCGCTCATCACGCGACTTTACGACAACGTGTCGGGCGAGATCCGCATCCTCGGCTACGACGTGCGCCGCCGGCCGGGCGCGGCCCTGCAGCGCTTGGGTGTCGTCTTTCAGAGCCGCACGCTCGATGTCGATCTCACGCTCAACCAGAACCTCATGTATCACGCGGCCCTGCACGGCATCCGTCGGCGCGAGGCGCGCAAGCGCGCCAAGTCGGCGCTCGAGACCGTCGGACTCGCCGACCGCGCGCACGAGCGGGTGCGCAACCTTTCCGGCGGCCAGACGCGCCGCGTCGAGATCGCCCGCTCGCTTCTTCATCGCCCGGGCTGCCTGCTCCTCGACGAGGCGACCGTCGGGCTCGACATCGGCTCGCGCGAGAGCGTGATCGAGATCGTGCGCGGCCTCGTCGCCCGCGAGGGTCTCGGCGTTCTGTGGGCGACCCACCTCATCGACGAGATCGCCCCCGACGACCAGGTCGTCGTGCTGCACAAGGGACGCGTGCTGTTCATGGGGACGGTTCCCGGCATGCTCGCCGCCGCCGGCGCCGCAAGCCCGCGCGAGGCCTTCCGCATTCTCACCGACACGACGACCGCGGAGGCGGCATGAACGTCGATATCGTGAGACCGATGGTGGACGTTGCCCCGCGCCGGCTCGGGCTCCTCGCATATATCGCGTGCTTCCGCGGCATCGTCTGGCGCGAGGTGCTGCGCTTCCTGCATCAGCGCGAGCGCTTCTTCTCGGCCCTCGTGCGGCCGCTCGTGTGGCTCTTCATCTTTGCCGCGGGCTTCCGCCAGGTGCTCGGCATATCGATCATCCCGCCCTACGAGACCTATGTGCTCTACGAGACCTTCGTGACGCCGGGCCTCGTCGGCATGATCCTGCTCTTCAATGCCATGCAGTCGTCGCTGTCGATGGTCTATGACCGCGAGACCGGGGCCATGCGCACGCTGCTCGTGAGCCCCTTCCCGCGCTCGTTTCTGCTCCTGTCGAAGCTGATCGGCGGCGTTGCCGTCGCGCTGCTGCAAGCGTACGCGTTTCTCGCCATCGCCTATTTCTGGGAGATCGAGCCCCCGCTCATCGGCTACCTCACCGTGCTGCCGGCCCTCGTGCTCGCGGGACTCATGCTCGGCTCGCTGTCGCTCTTCATCTCCTCGGTCATCAAGCAGCTCGAGAACTTCGCCGGCGTCATGAACTTCGTGATCTTCCCGATGTTCTTCGCCTCCTCCGCGCTCTATCCCCTGTGGCGGGTGCGCGAGAGCAGCCCGCTTCTTTACGAGATCTGCCGCGTGAACCCCTTCACCTACGCCGTCGAGCTGATCCGCTTCGCGCTCTACGGCCAGATCGGCCCGCGCCTCGAGGACGGAAGCCTCGACCTTACCAATCTCTATGTCGTCATCGGCTATACCGTCTTCTTCCTCGGGGCGGCGATTTACGCTTACAATCCGTCCAAGGGTCTCATCGCTCGCCGCGGCGGGCTCGGCGGGAGCCCCAACTGAGACTGACCCGGCAAGAAAGCAAACAAACGCCAAGATGAGACCCATGCGCAGAACTTCGATTTCGTCGCTCGCCGCGGCCTTCCTCCTCGCGCCCCTCTCGGCAGCAGCCCTCGCCGGCCAGCCCGGCGCCGTGCCCGAGGGCGCACCAACGGCCGAGCCTACGGCCCGTCCCGAGGGGGTCATCATGCCCGAGCCGGTGCCGCCGGCCTCGACGATGTCCGACTGGCCATGCGTGCAACGGCGCGTCGAAGCGCTCACCGTGGGCCAGTTCTGGGACGGCCCCCCGGTCGAGGACGTGAAGGAGCTCCTGAGGGACCGTGACGTCGGCGCCCTCGCGAACATGCTTGCGAGCCGGCGCGTGCCCCTCGACAAGACCGAGGCCGCGCTGAAGTCGTTCGCCGAGAAGTCGCCCGAGGGTGAGCGCGACCGGCGCCTCACCGCCGTGTTCGCCGCGCTTTTCGACACCGTGAACAATCAGCGCAAGACGGTCGTCAAGGGCATCGGCAGGTATCAGAAGGCGCAGATCGAGCGCTCCGCCGAGCTCGAGCGCGAAGGAACAACGCTCGGCGAGCTCGAGGCCAAGGTGCCTCCCGGAACAGCGGATGAGGACGTGCCGCGAGAGCTCGCAGACGCGCGCGAGAAGTACAAGTGGGCGACGCGCATCTTCCAGGAGCGCCAGCAGAGCATTCCGATCGCCTGCGAGCTTCCCGGAGTGATCGAGGAGCGCCTCGCCGCCGTCGTGAGGCAGATCCGCGGCCTGATGAAATCCTGACCCCGGGGCGGCTCGGCGGACCGTCTACGGCTCCGCCTCCACGCGCACGAGATCGAAGCCCGCTTCGAGCCACGCGTCGGTGCCGTCGCGGAACCAGATCACGTTCGCATAGCCCCATTCGAGCGCGCGCTTGGCGGCGTTCCAGGACATCCAGCAGTCCTTGACGCAAAGGAACACGACGGGGCGTGCGCGATCGCCCCCCGTGAGCCGCTCGAGCCGCGTCCGGAAGTAGGCCTCGAATTCAGGAGAGAGCACGCCGTAGCCCGTGTTCGGCAGCCAGTGCGCCCGCTCCATGCTCATGTGCGTGGGATCGCGCCAGATTGTGCCCGCCGGAAGATTGGGGGGCTTGGGGGCGCGGGGATAGACGTCGATGAAGACGGCGCTCTTCTCCCGCCACAGCGTCTCGGCCTCGTCGGCGCCGATGACGCGCGCGCCGGCGAGCGTCAGGGGGACGGGCGAGCGGTAGTCGTCGGTGCGGTAGTCGGACGGCTCGGGCACAGCCGCGGCGGCTGTCTCGCCTTCGGCGCGCGCGGGCTGGGAGAGCGCCGCGGCCAGAGCCAGTGCCGCGGCTGCAACGACGCCGCCCAAGGGGAAGTTGCGTGCGTACGCTCGCGCTCGACGCACGAACCCACCGTCGTTTGCTGCTTGGTCGTCTGCTACTTGCGCGCGGCCGTGATGATCTGGTTCTGCTCGTCGATGATCGGAACGCCGAACTCGAGCAGGATCTGGTCGATGTCGCCCTGGCGCTTGGCGATCACCTCGTTGATCTGCCGCTTCCAGGCCTGCTCGCCGTTGCGCACGCCCATGGTGATGCGGTACTCGAGCTTGGGCAAGCCCGGCGTCTCCTCGAGCATGGGGACGACGACGAGCTTCTCGCCGCCGCGCGCCGCGAAATAGCCGGCATAAGGCCCCCACAGCACGCCGACGTCGACCTCGCCCGAGCGGATGTCGTTCACCATGTCCTGCATGGGATTGTCGTAGCGCGTGTCGACCTGCAGCCGGTACGGCCGAGCCTTGCCCATGAGGCCGGCCTTGGCGACGTAGTCGGCGGCGGGCACGCCCGCCTGGATGCCGATGACCTTGTCCTTGAGGCGCGGATCGAAGATCGACTTCAAGCCGTCGAGACCTTTGCCCTCCTTGTAGAGAAGCGCATAGGTCGTGCGGTAGTAGGCGTTGGTATTCTGCGTGAACTCGTCGGCCTGCGCCGTGCCGACGACGAGGTCGCATTTCTTCGCCCCGAGCGTCATGCGGATGAAGCCCAGCCCCTGCGGCACGAGCGTGTACTCGACCGGCACCTTGAGCTCGTCGGCGACGACTTGGGCGATCTTGTTCTCGAAGCCCTCGCCCTTCTCGTCGGAGTAGGGAAGGTTCGACGGGGTGGCGCACACCCTCAACACCTTGCGGTTGACGGCATCCGCCATCAGCCCCTCGGCGGCCCCGGCGCCGGTCGCGCCGAAGCCCAAGAGCAGAACTGCAAGCAGAAAGCGATTCATATCGGTCCTCTTCTTGTTAATCGCCGAGACACGCCTTCTCGGCTTCGACTGCCTCCTTGGGCTTTTCCGCGCGCTGATCGGCGCTGAGGCGCCCGCCCGGAAGCGCATCGGTCGATCTCGCTCGGAGGTAGACGTAGAGATCGTCGATGTAGCACATGACGTTCTTGTTATCGCCGAGCGCCGGCATGATGTACTTGGTGCCGGCGACGTCGCGCACCTGGCCGCTCGCCACGATCTGGAGAAACTTCTCGTAGGTCATGGTCTTGAGCGAGTCCTTGAGCCCCGGAGCGAAGCTCGAGCCCTCGGCGTTGGGCCCATGGCAGACGTGGCACTCGGCGTGGTAACGCCGCCAGCCCGAGTACGTGTTCCAATCGACCTTGGTTACGATGTCGGTGTTGTTGGGATCGCGCTGCACGTCATAGGTCGGCAGTGCCGTCGGGCAGCATCCACTTGCCGTCTTCGAACTTCTTGCCTTCCTGGAACTGCTTCTCGAACGCGGGATCGGGCACCGGGCTCTTGTCGTCGGCAGCCGCGACCTGGGCGGAGGGCGGAGTGGCGGCCTCGGGCGCCGCCGCGGGGGCGGGCTGAGTGGCGGCAGGCGCAGACGGCTTCGCCTCCTCCTTGGCCGGCTCGACGGCGGCCACCTTTTCCTCCGTCGCAGCCGGGGCCGGCGCGGCCTCGCTCGACTTGTCCTTCGCGGCCGGAGGAGTGTCCTCGGCGCTGCACGCCGCCATTCCGAAAGTGACCGCGATGCCGAAGCAGCCCGCAGCGCACATACCAAGACCTAACCTTTTCACGCGTTTCCCCTTATTTCGAAGCTTGATGTTGTAGTCGATCCGCCGCGCTTCAACGGCTACAAGACACACGTGGTTCTTCACAATCGCGTGCCGCGCGCCGCAATACGTTTCACGACTTAGTGAGATTGAGACCGCCGAGCAAGGGCACTTTAGCAAGAGACCGGCGCGGGTTTCCCCGCGCCGGCCCATTTCTCAGGTCCTAGGCGACCGCATTAGGGCAGCGAGTAGACCGTCAGCGTGCCACCGAGATCGGTGTACGACTTCAGGCCTGCGTAGTTGCCCACCGCGCCGAGACCGTCCGTCGGCTTGTCGAGACCAGCCGCGAGGCCGATGCCGGCCCAGCCACCGACGCCCGAGAAGAGGCCGATGTACTGCTTGCCGCCGACCGCGTAGCTCATCACGTTGCCGATCGAGCCGGAAGGCAGACGGTGCCTGAAGAGCTCAGCGCCGTCCTTGTCATTGCGGCACTTGATGAAGCCTTCAAGGGTGCCGTGGCAGGCGAGGCCGCCAGCCGTCGTGAGCACGCCCGACCACACGGAGAAGGGCTCGTCGTGCTGGTGAACGATCTTGCCAGCAGCGCCGTCCCAAATCGTGAAGTGGCCCGTGTTCGTCTTGCCCTCAGGCGGGAACATGGACAGCGTGGCGCCGACGTACGGTTGGCCAGGCGTGTACGAAACCTTGAAGGGCTCGTAGTCCATGCACACGTTGTTGATGGGCACGTAGAACAGGTTCGTCAGCGGCGAGTACGCAGCCGGCTGCTGGTCCTTGAAGCCAAGGGCCGCCGGGCAGACGTTCTTCGTGTTGACGTCGGGGCCGTTGAGGAACGTGGACTTCGAGGCGACGACCGTCGGACGCCCGTAGTTGGGCTTCGACTTGTCGAGCTCGACGCCCGTCGACCAGTTGAGGTCCTGATCGTAAGGCTGGGCAACGAGCGGCTCGCCGGTCAGGCGGTCGATCGTGTAGCCGAAGCCGTTACGGTCGAAGTGGGTGAGGACCTTGCGCTCCGAACCACCCATGTTCTGCGTGGTCAGGATCGACTCGTTGACGCCGTCATAGTCCCACTCGTCGAACGGGGTCATCTGGTAAGCCCAAGTCGCCATACCCGTGTCCGGGTTACGGGCGAAAATGGTCATCGACCACTTCTGGTCGATCTGCTTGCCGTCAGGTCCCGCGCGCTGAGCCGGGTTCCAGGTCGAGGGGTTGCCCGAGCCGTAGTAGAAGAGGTTGGCATCCTTGTCGTAGGAAGCATAACCCCAGGTCGAGCCGCCGCCGATCTTCCACTGATCGCCGGTCCAGGTCTTGAGCGAGCTGTCCTTGCCGACCGGCTTGCCGAGCGACATGGTCTTCTCGGGATCCATCAGGATGTCGGCATCCGGGCCCATCGAGTAGGCGCGCCAGACCTTCTTGCCGTCCTTCAGGTTGTAGGCGGTGACGTGGCAGCGGACGCCGAACTCGGCGCCGGACGTGCCCATGATCACCTTGTCGCCGACGATGAGAAGGAAGCCCGTGTGGGTCTCGCCCTTCTTGGGATCGCCGTTGACCGCCTTCCACTTCTCCTTGCCGGTCTTGGCATCGAGCGCGACGAGCGTCGTGTCGGCCTGACCGAGGATCACGGTGTCACCGGCAACCTGCACGCCACGGTTGACCGTGTCGCAGCACATGACCGGAATGACCGACGGATCCTGCTTCGGCGAGTACTTCCAGAGGATCTTCGGGCCAGCGGCATCAGAGATGTCGAGAGCGAAGACGTTGTTGGGGAACGCGGAGTTCAAATACATCGTGTTCCCGATCACGATCGGAGAGCCCTCGTGACCACGAAGGACGCCGGTCGAGAACTGCCAAGCGACCTTGAGGTCCTTGACGTTGCTGGTATTGATTTGATCGAGCTGGGAATACCGCCAGGACGCATAGTTGCCCTGTTGCATTGCCCAGTTATTCGGGTCTGCGATCGCCTTCTCGACGTCCGGGTTCGCCCAAACCGGCGAACTCAGAGCCACTGAGGCGAGCAGCCCGCATGCGAGTGCACTTCTGCGCATCGCGCTTCCTCCTTAAGGTTCTTGCCACGCTTGCAAGCGGTAGCGGCGACAGCGTGTCACGGCCTACTTTTTGGGGCGGGTTTTATCTCTTCCCCTTCGGCCTTCGAATGGACGGTCGCTGCACTGAGCAAGCGTCCGCAAGCCATCGCTACCGTGGTTCACTTGTAGACACTTTCTCGTGAGGTCCGCAAGACAATCCGTGAGGCGAATTTTCTTGCAACACCCATAGGACAAGCTCTCTGACCCAAATTTACGACGATTTTACAGTAGTATTTTGCGCTGCACTCGAATTTGCTGCGCCGCACGCCAAGTTTTGGCGACGTTACCGCGACGAGCGCTGATCTTGACCCCATGTTGAAAATGCATATAATTCGCGCCCCACTTTTTTAGGTACTCGCGATCATGCCTAATTTGGCGTCAGAATCGGCGCCGATTTGCTCCTCGCGACCATCCCTCCTAAGTCAAATTTTCGGGGTCGATCGCGACTCCTTGGGCAGCGCCGAGAGGTCGAGCCGCGTGACACCCCGCCCCCGACGCCCGAGCGCGGCGCCTTGGACGACGATCGTCGCCTGCCTTGCCATCCTCGCGAGCAGCGCGCTGCTTCTCAGCCCCGCCTCCGCCGCCCAGTTCGTCGAGGAGATCGCCCCCGGCGTTTTCGTACACGAGGGCAATCGCGCGCTCTTCTCGCCTGCGAACGGCGGCGACACGGCGAACTGCGCCTTCGTCGTCGGCGAGGAGGCGGTCGCCGTCATCGACACGGGCGGCAGCGCGAAGGTCGGCGCGGCGCTGAGGGAGGCCATCCGCGCGGTGACGCCGCTCCCCATCCGCTATGTGATCAACACGCACATGCACCCGGACCATGTGTTCGGCAACGCCGCGTTCAGGGACGACGGTCCGGAGTTCGTCGGCCACGCCAAGCTTGCCCGCGCGCTTGCCGCCCGCTCCGAGCGCTACCTCGCCGTCAACAAGGAGCTCCTCGGCGTGACGGCGTTCGCCGGCATCGCGATCATTCCGCCGACCCGGCTCGTCGAGGATCGCCTGTCGCTCGATCTCGGCGGGCGCACGCTCGAGGTCGAGGCGCAGAAGACGGCCCACACCGACAACGACCTCGTCGTGCGCGACAGCGCGACCCAGACGCTCTTTCTCGGCGATCTTCTCTTCTCCGGCCACGTGCCGGTGATCGACGGCTCGATCCGCGGCTGGCTCGCCTTCATCGACCGGGCGGCGGCAATGCCGGCCGCCCGCGTCGTGCCGGGCCACGGACCGCCCTCGATGCCCTGGCCCGCCGCCATCGAGCCGCAGAAGCGCTATCTCGAGCGCCTTGCAGCCGACGTGCGGGCGCTCATCAAGGCGGGCAAGACGCTCTCGGACGCGACGGCAACCGCGGGTCGCTCGGAAAAGGATGCATGGGAGCTGTTCGACGAGTATCATGCGCGCAACGCAACCACGGCCTTTGCGGAGCTCGAGTGGGAGTAGGCGTCCCCGGACGAGGCCCAGCAAAGAAATGACAAGGAGTGGATGATGACGCCGAAGCCGACCCGCCGCCTCGCACTCGCATCGGGGATTTTGCTCGCGGCACTTTGTGCTGCAGGCGGCGCGCGCGCGGCCGACGAAGAGGACTTCTGGCCCTCTCTACAGAAGGACATCTTCGGCGCCCGAGAGGTCGTGGAGAGCACCGAGGCGGTGAGCCTCGACGCGCCCTACCGCGCCGACGACGCGGCTCTCGTCCCACTCACCGTCCGCATCCCGGCCGCCTTCGCGCCGTCTGCGAAGAAGCTCACGCTCATCATCGACAAGAACCCGGCGCCAGTCGTCGCCGAGTTCACGTTCGGCCCCGCCGCCGGCGAGGGCGAGCGCATGCTGTCGACGCGGGTGAGAGTCGACATGTACTCGAACATTCGCGCCGTGGTCGAAACCGCGGACGGCCGCCTCTTCATGGCGACGAAGTTCGTCAAGGCGGCGGGCGGCTGCTCGGCACCGGCCTTGAAGGACACCGACACCGTGCTCGCCGAGGCCGGCCGGATGCAGGTCAAGACTTTCGAGGCTGCAGCAGATGCGCCGGTGCGCGAGGCTCAGCTCATGATCCGCCATCCGCAGTTCTCGGGACTGCAGATGAATCAGGCGACGGGCCTCTATATTCCCGCCAAGTTCGTCCGCGTCATCGACGTCATGCGCGGCGATGCCCTCGTGTTCCACATGGAGGGCGGCATCTCGCTCTCCGAGAACCCCAACATCCGCTTCACCTACGCGCCGGGCAGCGACGAGACGCTCGAGGTGACGGCCGAGGACACCGACGGGCGCACGTTCGCCGGCCGCACCGGCCCCAAGGGCTCCTGAGCGCCAAGCATCTTAGAACAAGCGTCTTAGAAAATGCGAAGGGCGCCCCGAACGGGGCGCCCCATGCCTTGGCAATGGCTCTCCGCCCGATCAGAAGCAGCGCAGCTCGCCCTCGATCTGCGCGCGCTTCAGGTTCTTCACCTTCTCCTCCATCGCCGGCGTGAACATATAGGCCACGCTCTCGCCGCCGCGCTGGCGCACCGAGAGGATCGTCTCCGCCTCCTCGTACTCCTTGTGGGGAAGGATGCTCGCGATCACGTCCATCGAGCACGCGCACTTGTCGAGCTCGATGCGCGTCTGACCGTTGACCTGCATGCAGCCGAAAATGTAGTCGGCGCGCGTCGCGGTCGGATAATCGTTCTCGACCACGTGCGCGTCGGGACACTCCTCGGCAACGCCGGCGGCCTGCGCGCCGCCGAGACCCGCCCCCGCCAGGGCGAGCAGCATCAAAGCCTTCTTGAGCGTCATTTGGCCTCTCCCATTCCGACGAGCGAGATATGCTCCTCGAGGCTCGGCGCGCCCGCGTGCTTGCTCTCGAACTGGGACACGAGGTCGGCGAAGTAGCCGGGTACCTCGTCGCTGACGACGATCGTAAAGCGGGAGTTCTCGAACCCTTCCATCTTCGGCGAGTTGGGATCGTCGGCGTACGGCATGGTCGTGACGCGGTAGGCGTTCACCTCCTTGCCGTTGTAGTTGAACTTGACGGCCTCGATCTCGGCCTTGTCTTTCAACGCCTCGCGGAACTTGTGCTTGAGATATTGCTGGCTGCCTCCGGCAAGCTGGCTGAACGTCGAAACGGCCCGCTCGAGATACCAGATGAAGATCGGGTTGATGGTGAGATCGGGCCAGTTCGACGGATCGCGCGCCTGCTCGCCGGTGAAGGCCTGGAATACGACCTCGCGCTCCCCCTTGCCGTTGACCTTGAGCACGCCGACCTTGATGCGGTCGGACCATGGGGCCCCGAGCAGCTTCTCGTTCGAGACCTTTCGCTCGAACTTGTAGGTGACCTCCGATCCGGGACCCATCTGGTCGAGCTGCCTCGATTCGAACAGCACCTGGACCGTGCTTGGCTCCGCCGTGGCGAGCCCCGCGCCCGGCATAGCCAAGAGCGCGAGTGCGGCGGCGACTGCAGACTTCTTCCGTAACATGCTTCCACTTCCTCCTCGATCGCCGCCGTGCCTTTCGGCAGCCTGTTTGGGAGCTTTTCTATCGTCCATCGTGGACAGTCGGCAATGCTTGCGATGATGAATTCTAGGAAATGTAAGACCCGCCGGATCAGCGCGCGGCGCCTTTCACTTTGGTAAGGCTCTCAGCGGAGAAAGAGCCCGAAGGCGCGCGGCCCGTCGCCGACGGGGACCTTGGCCGTGACCTCGAGCGTCCGCGTATCGATGCGCTCGAGCGTATTGGCCTCCCAGCACGCGACGTAGACCGCGTCCCCGGCCGGGTCCGCGGCGATCCCCTCGGGATAGCCGCCGACGGGGATGGTCTTCACCACGGCGAGGCTCTGGGTGTCGAACACGGTGACCGTCCCCCCGTACTGGTCGGAGACGAAGGCGTGCGAGCCCGCGAGCGCCACGGCATAGGGGCGCCGTCCGACCTTGACCGTGCCGACCACGGAGCGCGAGGCGAGATCGATCACGCTCACGTCGTCGCTCTTGACGTTGGCCGTGTAGGCGCGCGCGCCGGCGCGGTCGACCGTGATGCCGAACGGACGCTCGCCGACGCCGACCGTCCCGATCCGCGTCAACGACCCCGCATCGATGAGGGACACCGCATTGCTGTCGCGGTCCGCGGTCAGGATCAAGGCGCCGTCGGCCGTGACGGCCACTCCCGACGGCGACTGGCCGACGTCGACGGCGGCGACGATCTCACCCTTCTCGGGGTCGACGGCGAACAGCCGATGCACGTACCAGTCGGCGACGTAGACGCGCCCGTTCGTGGGATGGACCGCGATCCCGAGCGGCCCCTCGCCGACCCTGATGCGCTTTGCGATCGTGCGCGCCCTCGCATCGACGACGACGAGCTCCTTTCCGTCGGGCGACGTGACGTAGGCGCGATCGCCCGCGGGCGCGATCGCGATGCCCGCCGGCTTGCCGCCAATCCGGATCTCGGGAGCGGCCTTGAGGCTGGCCAAGTCAACGATGGAGAGAGAGTCGCCCGGCTGATTGGTGACGAAGGCCTCGCGCGCCTCGCCCGCCTCCGCAGCAACTCCCGCCGACGACAAGAGCGCCGCCAGCGTCGCGGCAGCGTAGACGGCTCGCTCAGCTGCCGCCCTCGACCTTCTTCTTGAGCGCATCGAGCCCCGACTTGTAGATGCCGGTGACGGCGGCCACGGCGGCCGCATCGTCCTGGTCCGGCGGCGGATCGTTGTTGACGTAGAAGCGGTAGAACGCGCCCTTCCACTCGACGGCCGATTTGCCGCCCGCATCCTTGACGGAGATCGTAGCGGAGTAGTTCGAGACCGGCAGCACCTTGGCCTCGACCTCGGTGATCTCGTAGGAGTAGCTCTTCGCCGCGGCGTCGAACTTCGCGAGCTTCTCGCCGATCTTGCCGCCGTCCTTTGTCGTGAGCACGCGCGTCGCGCCGGCGTCGTTGCCGCCGCTCCCCTCGGTCTTGGCGATGGCGGGATGCCAGCTCATGTCCTGGAAGTTGCCGATCGCCGCCCAGACCTTGTCGGGGGGAGCGTCGATCTCGATCGTCTCGACCACTTTCTGGCGCGTCGGTCCATGCGCGGAGGCAGGCAAAGGCAACAAGGCGACCAAGCCGAGACAGACCGCAAACGCTCTCACCATCGGGCTTCCCTCCACGTCCTGCCGGCACGTCTCTCGCACGCCGCCGCACCATAAAGAGCGCATCGGAGGGGCGCAATCGATGCGCGCTTTCGCCGCCCTGCGATGCAGCACTCAACCTTGTTGTTTTGTGCCCACGTCCATGCTTTTGTTCGCCTCCGTCGGGAGGACTGATACGTACATGACTCCATCACTGGACGGTCCCGCGACCGGCGTTCGCGGCAAATCTAATGCCTATGAGAACGTGACCTGCCCCTTTTGCGGCCTTCTCTGCGACGATCTCGAGGTCACGCCGACGGAGACCGGCCTCAAGGTCAGCAAGAACGCCTGCTCGCGCGCGATTTTCGGATTCGAGCGCCCGGTCGGCTCGCCTACCCCTAAGGTCGGCGGCAGGCCCGTCACGCTCGAGGAAGCGATCCAGGCCGCGGCGAACATCCTCAGGGGAGCGCGGCTCCCCCTTTACGGCGGGCTCGCAACCGACGTCGAAGGCATGCGCGCGGTCATGTCGATCGCGGACCGCTCGGGCGGCGTCGTCGACCACGCCTTGAGCGAGGGCCAGTACCGCAATTTTCGCGTGCTGCAGACGAGCGGCTGGTTCATGTCGACTCTGACGGAAGTCCGCAACCGGGCCGACCTCATCGTCGTCGTCGGCTCGGACCTCAACAAGATCCATCCGCGCTTCTTCGAGCGCATCGTCACCGTCACCGACTCTCTCCTAACCGACACCCCTCCGAAGCGCACGGTCGTCTTTCTCGGCCAAGGCCTCGATCAGTCGGCGGCGACGGGACCGCGCATCGGCGAGGTCATCACCGCCCCCTGCCCGCCGCACCTCGTCGGCGAGGTGGTCGCGGCAATCCGTGCCGTCATCAACGGCCGCCCGATCGCGGACGTGGTGGCCGGCGTACCGGCCGCCGACATCCGCTCGCTCGCCGAGCGCTTCCGCAATGCGGCCTACGGCGTCATGGTGTGGGCACCGCCGGGGCTCGCCTTCGCCAATGCCGACCTGACCGTCCATGCCGTCTCCGAGCTGGTCAAGGACTTGAACAAGACGACGCGCTTCGCCGGTCTCTCGCTCGGCGGCAACGAAGGCGCGGTCACGGCCGGCGCCGTCTGCGGCTGGCAGAGCGGATATCCCTTGCGCGTGAGCTTTGCCTCCGGCAAGCCCGACTACGACCAGTATCGCTATGCGATCGGACGCATGCTCGCCGCCGGCGAAGGCGACGCGCTCCTCTGGATCGGCTCGATCTCACCCGACATCGTGCCGCCCGCGACCAAGATACCGACCGTCGTGCTCGGCACTCCCGACCTGAAGCTGACCGGCGAGCCCGCCGTGTTCATCCCCGTCGGCACGCCGGGCCTCGACCACGACGGGCGCCTCGTGCGCTGCGACAACGTCGTCTCCCTGCCGTGCAAGAGCGTCAATCGCGCCAAGCTCCCGCGCGTCGCCGACGTCGTCGCCGCGATCCAGGCCGCCCTCTAATTCCCGGACCCGACAAGATGCTGACAAAGCTCACCGGCGGAAAAGTCTACGACCCGGCCCAGGGCATCAACGGCGAAATTCGCGACATCTTCGTGCGCGACGGCAAGATCGTAGCGGGCGACGGAGGCGGCCGCATCGACGAGGAGTACAACGTCAAGGGCCGCGTGGTGATGGCGGGGGCCATCGATCCGCACACGCACATCGGCGGCGGCAAGGTGACGATCGCGCGCATGCTGATGCCAGAGGATCACCAGGGCCACGAGATCGCCCACACCGACTTGACGCGCGCGGGCGTCGGGCTCGCGCTGCCCTCGACGCTGACGACGGGATACCGCTACGCGGAGATGGGATACACGGCCTGCTTCGAGCCCGCCATGCTGCCCGCCAACGCGCGCCAGGCGCACATGGAGATGGGCGACATCCCGATCATCGACAAAGGCGCCTTCGTCATGGTCGGCAGCGACGACTTCTTCCTGCGCCAGCTCGCGGGTAAGGCCGACTTCAAGGAGATCAAGGACTACATCGCCTGGAATATGCACGCGGCGCAGGCGATCGCCGTCAAGATCGTGAACCCCGGCGGCATCAGCGCCTTCAAGTTCAACCAGCGCATGCTCAACCTCGACGAGGAGCACGTCTACTACGGCGTCACCCCGCGCCAGATCATCACCACCGTTGCGCGCGCGATGATGGAACTCGGCGTCCCACACCCCGTCCACATTCACGGCTGCAATCTCGGCGTTCCGGGCAGCGAGATGTCGACGCTCGAGACCATCCGCGCCGCCGAGGGCTTGAGGATCCACCTCACGCACATCCAGTTCCACAGCTACGGCACCGAGGGCGACATGCATTTCTCCTCGGGCGCCCCGCGCATCGCCGAGCTCCTGAACAAGAACCCCAACGTCTCGGTCGACGTCGGCCAGGTCCTGTTCGGGCAGACCTGCACCGCCTCCGGCGACAGCATGCGCCAGTACGGAAACACGAAGTCCGCGAGCCCCAAGAAGTGGGTGGTGATGGACATCGAGTGCGACGCGGGCTGCGGCGTCGTGCCGATGAAGTATCGCGACAAGAGCTACGTCAACGCGCTGCAGTGGGCGATCGGCCTCGAGATGTTTCTGCTCGTCGACGACCCGTGGCGCCTCTTCCTCACGACCGACCATCCCAACGGCGCGCCGTTCCACTGCTACCCGCATCTCATCCGCCTGCTCATGGACCGCTCCTTCAGGAACGACATGCTGGAGAAGCTCCACCCCGAGGCGCAGAAGGCGACCATCCTCAAGACGCTCGCCCGCGAGTACTCGCTCTACGAAATCGCAATCATGACGCGGGCAGGGCCGGCCAAGAGCCTCGGCCTCAAGGACCGCGGCACGCTTGCGCCGGGCGCTTCCGCCGACATCACGGTCTACGAGGACAACGCCAACCGGGAAGCGATGTTCGCCACGCCCGTGTTCGTGTTCAAGAACGGCGAGCTCATCGTGAGGAACGGGCGCGTCGTCAAGGTGACGCAGGGCGCCACCCACGTCACTCGGCCCGAGTACGACCGCGCCATCGAGAAGCAGCTCGAGGACTACTTCACGCGCTACCACACGGTGCGCATGGAAAACTTCCGCCTCTCGGACGAGGAGATCATCGAGGGCGGCCGCGGCTCGATCGTCGTCCAACCGACGGGGGCGCGCGCGTCATGAAGGTCAACGGCGTCGAGATCGACGATACGTTCGCCGAGGCCTTCGGCATGAGCGCGACCGGACTCATCATCACCGCCGACACGGCGAAGTGGGCGATGATCTGCTGCCACCGTCATGACCGGGTTCGGCACATCGGTCATCGGCTGCGGCGCCGAGTGCGGCATCGACTTCGAGGTCCCGCCCGAGAATACGCCCGACGGCCGCCCCGGCGTGCGCGTGCTCCTGTTCGGCTTCTCGCCCGACGCGCTCCTCCCGCAGCTTCGCAATCGCGTCGGCCAGTGCGTGCTGACGAGCCCGGGATCTGCCTGCTACAGCGGCATCGACTCGGAGAAGTCGCTCAAGCTCTCGGCGGGCGTGCGCCCCTTCGGCGACGGCTGGCAGACGGCGAAGAAGCTCGGCCATCGCCGCTTCTGGCGCATCCCCGTCATGGACGGCGAGTTCATCTGCGAGGACACCGTCGGCCTCACCACCGATGCGGTCGGCGGCGGAAATCTCTTGATCCTGGGCCGCAACCGGGCCGGCCTTCTCGAGACGGCGGAATTGGCCGTCGCCGCCATCGCCAAGGTCCCCGATGTCATCACGCCGTTTCCCGGCGGCATCGTCCGCTCCGGCTCCAAGGTCGGCGCCAAGTACAAGGGCATGATCGCGTCCACCAACGAAGCCTTCTGCCCCACGCTCAGGGGTGCGGTGAAGAGCGAGCTTGGGCCCGACACCATTGCCGTCCTCGAGATCGTCATCGACGGCCTCACCTCGGCAGCCGTCGCCGATGCCATGCGCGCCGGATTGAAGGCGATCGTCGAGACCGGCTCGGCGAAGGGCGTGACGCGGGTCTCGGCCGGAAACTACGGCGGCAAGCTCGGAAAGCACCACTATCACCTGAAGGAGCTTCTGCCATGAGCGGGCTCACGTTCAAGCTGCGCGCCGAGCCCTCCCTCCGCCTCGATCTCAGGGGACTTGTTCCCGCCAAGCTCGCCGGCCACTCGCTCGCCGACATCGAGCGATCGACACTCGCAACCGAGGCCGGGAGCGCCAAGGTCGGCGATTATTTCGCCGTCGGCGGCGCTGCGGGCGACATCGTGACGATCGCCGGCGGCTCGGACCATCTCGACTTCGTGGGTACTCACCTCGGCAGCGGCAAAATCATTGTCGATGGCCCAGTGGGCGCCTACGCGGGCGCCGACATGCGCGGCGGCCAAATCGAGATTCACGGCGACGCCGGCGCCTATTTGGCGGCGGAAGGGCGCGGCGGCGTCATCGTCGTCAAAGGCTCGGCCGGCGACTACCTCGGCGGGGCGCGCGCCGGGCGGAAATTCGGGCTCATGGGTACGCTGGTCGTGGTCGGCGGCAGCGTCGGCACGCGGGCCGGCGAGCGCATGCGCCGCGGCATCGTGCTCGCGAAGGGCGGGTTCGGTCCCTCCGCCGGCTCGCGCATGGTGGGTGGCACGCTCTGGACCGAGACCGGCTTCGGGCCGGGGCCGGGCCCGCTCCTGCGGCGGGGCACGCTGATCGGACCGGCCGTCGAGGGCCTCCTCCCGACCTTCGCCGACTGCGGTCGCCACGACCTCGTCATCCTGCGTATCCTCACCCGCTATATGACCGAGATGCTGGGGCCGCTCGCGCCCCCTCCCCTCCCCGGCACCGTCCGGCGTCTCGCGGGCGACATGGCGACCATCGGCAAGGGCGAGATTCTGCTGACGGCGTAGGCGGCTTCAGAGACGATTGATCCGGGGCCGGCGGAGGCGCGTAATGGGCTCAGGCGCGGCCGGGCGGCCCGGAGCGCGGGTAGAGCATACGCGGAGACCCGATCCATGATGACCATCATCCTTTCGGCGTGCCTGGTCTCGGACCCCGCCGTCTGCAAGGACTACCGGCTGCCGCTCGACGGCGAGATGAGCACGACCCAGTGCGCCATGTCGGCCCCACCCTACTTCGCCCAGTGGATGGAGCAGCACCCCGCCTGGCGCGTCACGCGCTGGAAGTGCCAGCCTGCGAGCCTCAACGATATTTGACCGCTGGCCACATGCCTGTCGCGGACAGCTAATACATTGATTTGCTTAAGGTTGTGCGATCTGGTATATGTTTCTTGGTCAGATCGCACAACCTTATATATTTCAAATGGTTAGCCTCAATTTTGCCGAATTAACCAACGAACAGCGTCGACAATTCATCGACGCGCAACAGGCTTTCGGTGTCTGGCGCCCTGCCGCAGTGGAACTTGAAGCGCTTGGCACAATGCGGGCGCAAGCGTCTAAGGGCAAACGCTACATGTACGAGGTGCATGGAAGCGTGCGGAAGTCGCTCGGGCGCGAGAGCCCCGAACTGATCAAGGCAAAGCTCGCGCACGACGCCCGCAGGGCTGAACTAATGAGGCGTGCCAAAGCCATCGAAAAGCGGCTCGATGATATGGCGCCCGTCAACAAGGCACTTGGCCTCGGGAGGATGCGTACCATCGCCGCCCGGATCATTCGGGCCTTGGATCGCGAGCAGCTTCTAGGCAGCCACGTCATCGTTGCTGGAACCAATGCGCTGCACGCCTACAAGTCCGCGACCGGCACGGTGCTAAATGCTGAGCACGTTGCAACCACCGACGCCGACCTATTGTGGGACCCAAAACAGTCTCTGCTGCTCGCCGCTACCGGAATCCGCCGCGAAGGCCTTATGGGTGTGCTAAAGCGCGTAGATCAAACCTTTGTTGCAGACTTCGGCTACAACGCAAGAAATCGCGATGGCTATATCGTCGATCTGCTATGCCCCGAAACTGATAGCTTCACGACCATGAACGCGGGTGCCGACTTGGAGGCCGTCCCGATGGAGGGAGCCGAATGGCTACTTGCGTCACCACAATTTGAGCAAGTTGTCATCGCCGAGGACGGATGGCCTCTGCGACTGGTAGTGCCAGAACCGCGAACATTTGCCGCCCACAAGCTATGGGTAGCTGGCCGCGATAATCGTGATCCCGTGAAGCGCCCGCGCGACGCCGCACATGCACGCGTCGTCGCTCAATTGGTGGTTACGTACTTGCGCAAGCCGTTTGTCGCGAAGGATATGCCTTGGCTCCCGAAGGAGCTAAAACCCATGCTCAAAGAGCTGCATGGCATCAAAGCGAGGCAGTGATGCCCAAGCGCAAGATACCCGAGCTGAGACCCAAGGGGCGGTTCAAGCGGTTCGAAGAGACCACGAAGAAGTTTGGCGTGGACGAGAAAGGGGGAGGGGGATAGACGCTACGGGACTCCGTTTATTTGGAAGACGCTTGAGGCTCACTTGGCGCGGCAGGTGCCGGTGTACTGAGCGAAGACGGGCTGGCCGAGCAGGCCGAAATGACGCGAGTGGACGGCCGGAAAGAGCCCCGTGGCCGGATCGCGGTCGTAGATCGTCGTCAGATTCAGGAACCCCTCGGTCGCGACCTCGAGAAAGTGGTTGGCATTGAGCGCGCGCACGATGCGCAGCGTTCCCGCGTTCGGACTCGCCGACGTCTTGAGCACGGCGGACTGGCCTTCGAGGTCGATCTTCTCGATGTCGAAGGCGAGCGGGGCGGGCGGCTTCGAATGAAACTTACCCGCGTCATAGCTCCACGACGCGCCCTCGCGAAACTCGCAGGCGAACGCCGCGGGCTCGTCCTCGGCCGAGACGGCCGCGGTCGACGCGACGAGGACGAATAGGACAGCAAGAACACGTTGGCTCATCTGTGTGCGATCCTGTGTTGCTGTCGATCACGCCTAGTCGGTTTCGAATTCTCTGCGCGGCACTGCAGATTGCCGAATGATCGACATGAGGGTCCCAATTTTCAGTTCAGCTGGTCTGGCACCGGGACCGTGATGGTACTGTCGTCTTTCGCGGGCTGCATGACAATGTGGCTCCCTCGTCAGCGAACTTCGCGGAAACCGTGGTGGGCAAGGATTGCACAAGTCTCTTTGCCCGAGAGCCGCCTCAGCCTAGGCACCCGCAACCTCGATTTAGGTGACGTAAATCTCGTCGCGAAGGCGTGCCTTGAGCTCGGTGGCCGACGCTGTCTCGAGATAGAGGTTGACGGCCTCGCGGAGATTGTCCCGAGCCTCGATGACCGATGCGCCTTGGCTTGCAATGTCGAGCTCCGGACAAAGCGCGACGTAGCCGTCGTCCTCTCGCTCGATGATGGCGGTGAGCTTCAAGAATATCCTCCTCGAGGTAAACGTCTCCCGCGGGGCCCCACGTAGTCCTCAGCTAACCCGCCCTTGGGCAACTCGGCAAGGCCAATGGGCGCCAAGCCAAGGGCTGCGAAGGATATGGGCGCTCCCACCGCCTTTTTCGCGCCGGTTTTCCCAGCTCCGATGCAGCTTGAGTGCGATTCCCGGTTTCGGCCTCGAGTTAGCACGGGCTAGGGACCACGCACCCCAGCGCAAAATGGATCACGGACCATGCAGGCCCGGACCGCAAGTCTTGTTGCCACCGCCGCTCTCGTCCTGCAGGCGTGCGCGGCGTCGACCCAAAGCGGTCCGGCGGCGCTTGCGGAAACCGCGTCCGCAACGCCCCCGTCCGCCCCTTCCAAGGCCGGCTACGTTCTCAATGCGGAGGAGCTCGCCCTCGACTGCAAGAAGCTCACGGGGCGCATGCAGGTGCGCATTCTGCAGGTTCGCGATTACCGCGAGCGGGACAAGACGACGCTCGTCTCGCGCGGCATGCAGGTCGCCACGAGCTCGGTGATCGGCGGCACGCAGGAAGGTGTCTACCTCGACAGCCGCTACGAGAAGGACCGCGCCGTGCTCGAGGCCTACAACCGGCAGCTCGCGGCCAAGAAATGCAAGACGTTCGATCTCGAGGCCGAGCTCAAGGCCCAGCCCATCGCCCACACGCCGACTCCGGTGGCCAAGCCGGCGCCCGCCTACACCCGCTGAGACTGCGTCAAGCGTCACGGCCCCGGAAAGAGCTCGTCGGTGCGACCGAGCATCCAATAGGCCGCAAGGCCAATCCACTCGACCGCGGCGAGATCGGTCCGCATGAGACCGGCGGGGATACGCTCGAAGGGGCGCAACAGGTCCTCCCAGCTGCGCGTGCGATAATCGACCGGGTAAGGGACCACGTCGAAGCCGGCCTTGCGGTAGAGCCCGACCGCGCGCGGCATGTGATAGGCCGACGTGACGAGCACCCAGCGCTCGCCCGCCGACGGGCGCACGAGCTCGGCGGTGAAGCGCGCGTTCTCGCTCGTATTGCGCGAGCGCCCCTCGAGCACGAAGCGCCCTTCATCGATGCCGACTTCGCGCAGGAAGGCGCCCACAGGCCGCGTCGAATCGACGCCGCCGGGCCACACCCAGCCGGATGCTCCGGTGAAGACGACCTTCGCCTCCGGATGGGCGAGCGCAAGGCGCACGCCTTCCGTGAGCCGCTCGGACAACTCGTTTAAGGCGAGCCCGCGCCGGCCCGCGGAGACCCAGCCGTCCTCGAACCCGCCCAGTATGATGATGCCCGCGAGCCGGTCGCCGGCGCCGGGGGCCGGCACGTCCGCAAAGCGCTGCTCGAGCGGCAGGATGAGCGCATTGCCGACAGGGAGCAGCCCGCAGACGACGAAATAGGCGAGCCCGCCCCACGCGAGCCGCCGGCCGAGCTTGGAGCGCCGCTCTCCGCGCGTGAGCCACAGCCCCGCGGCAAGGGCCAGCGCCGCGAGCGTCGAGGGATGGAGCAGAAAGCCGAGCGCCTTGGAGAGAGCGAAAGGCATCACCCGCTGCCGCAGATGGGGCAGGCGCGGGGCGCCGCGTCGATGGGGACGAGACTAAGCCGAACTGGCTGGGCGCTCGGCCGGATCAGGGGCACGCGACCTTCTTCATGAACGACTTGTCGGCGTAGCCTTCGGTAGTGCCCTTGCGCACGGCACACCAGTATCCGCGCGGCGTGCACCAGAGCTTGCGCTTCTCGAGGATTTCGCCCTTCGATGCCGTAGTGAGGATATCGGAGTCGCTGTAGGGACGGGCGCGAATGTACAGGCTCGAGGCCGTCACCTCGAAACATCCGTAGGTCGCGGCCCTCGCCCCGGGGGCCAGCGCGACCGTCACCGCTGCGGCAGCAGCCAGCACGACGGCCAGGTACCGTTTCATGGCATTCCTCCCAGTCGTTGTTCTCCTCGCGCCCGCCTCCTACCCCCGGACTTTGGTCGAAAGTGTGACAAGGGTCGGGGCCGGGCCGGCTTGGCCCCCGGCTAAGCCAGGAAGTCCCCCGCGGCGAGCGCCGAGACATTCTTCACCAGAATCTGGAAATCGGGCGCTGCGTCGCCGTTCGTATCGCCCTCGACCAGCACGCCCGGCCCGGCAATATCCTTGTAGTGCAGCTCGCCCTTCACGTGGTGGAAGGCCTGAAGCCCGATCCATTTGAACGCCTCGTTGGCGAGCGTGCCGGCTTTGGCGTCGATGCCCCTGAGATCGATGTCGTCGCCCGTGTTGTTGTTGCCGCGCTGGAAGTCGGTGATGACGTCGAAGTTGGCCACGCCGGGACGCAACTCGAGCGCGGACGTGAAGACGAAGAGGTCGCGCTGCGTGCCCCCCGAAAGTGTGTCCTTGCCCAGGCCGCCAATCATAACGTCGGAGGCCGCCCCGCCCCTCAGGATGTCGTTGCCGGCGCCGCCGTCGGCGAGGTCGTTGCCGGCGTTGCAGTTGATCACGTCGTTGCCGTTGAACCCCGTGAGGTAGTCGTTCTTCGACCAGCCGTTGAGGGTGTCGTTGCCCCTGAAGATGAACGGGACCTTTTGCGGAAAGGGGAGGTCGAAAAGGGTGGCCGCGCTGAGCGAGAGGCCGGTGATCGTCTCGTAGACGACACTGTTTGCGCCGTTGCTCCGGGTGATCGTCTTGACCGTACCCGCCGTGACGTCGGCATCGTCATAGGCGAACACGCCTCCGAGCAGATTCGTAAGGGTCGCGTCGAAGTTGTCGACAATGACACGACTTGGCGTCGACCCAGGGGCCGCCCCGTCGCCGCCGTAAACCGTGATCCAAAACGAGGTCGGAGCCCCCGCTATCTCCAAGTGCCTATAGACAGCCACTAGGCCCCCCACTCGACATTCTGCCAACTCAAGCTCGTCTTTATAGGGGAGGGCCACTACAGGGATGACCAATTCGCGAGCAGGCCCGCCGTCCAATCGCGCTTTTTCAGACGTCCGTGACGATTTGGCACTGGAACTGGGTATAGTTAACGCCCCGGCAGCCGGCTCAGCAATTACAGCGTTCGGCAGCGCGTCGGACGATTTTCCCGCCTCGTGGCCAATCTCGACAAATTTCCTCCATGTCCTCGTGATGGCATCGCGCTCCCGACGACATCGTCAGTCCAGTGCATGGGGGAGGTTCCAGGTGTTCAGCCGCTCAAATTCCGATACCAGTCTACCGAGGCCAGCTACGGCTCCGGCCCCGTCCGGCAACTCTCAGGGAGCAACGCCGGGGCGCGCCTCGCCCTTCGGCACCGCCTCCGTCATGGGCTCGTCCGTGATCGGCACCGATCTCACGATCCTCGGCGAGAAGATCACGATCATCTCGCAGAACAAGCTGCAGATCGACGGTGACGTCAGAGGCGACGTCAACGGGCGCCAGGTGGTCATCGGCGAGGACGGCTCCGTTATCGGCACGGTCTCGGCCGAAAGCATCGAGGTGCGTGGCGGCGTGCGCGGAGCGATCCGCGCCCAGAACGTCACGCTCCACCCGACGGCCGAGGTCGAGGGCGACATCTTCCATCAGACGCTTTCGATCTCGGAAGGCGCGCAGTTCGACGGCCGCGTGCGCCGGGCCAAGGACGCGAGCGAGCTTGCGCCCATGCTCGACGTCAATGCTTTTCCGTCGACGCCGTCGTCGAACGGCTGACGCGCGTCTCTAGATAGCGATCGCTCTTGATGGTGACGTCGCGTCCATCAAGAACGTTTTCGCGACCTAGAGCACGAGCGCAGCAGCGTCTGACATGGTCCGCCACGGCGGTCCCATGCCAGACGTCCCTTATTCGTCAGAAGCCCCGGCGCCCGACGCTGTTGGCGTCGATGCACGCGATATAGATGCGGATGTCGCGGCCGACGAACTGGCACACGTTGCGCTTGAGGTTGGGGTTGTTGCGCACGGCCGCGGCCGAGACCTTGAAGCCGTGCTCCTGCGCGACCTGGGCGACGAGCGCGTCCTGGCAGTAGGGCGTCGCGATCAGCGAGCCGTTGACGAGCTGATTGCCGGCGACGCACTTGATGGCGGCCTCGGCCGGCAGCGCGGCGGCGAGGCTGAGAATCGGCAGCGCAACAAGGCCTGCCGTCAAAGCGAGACGTGACATAAGCATTCTCCTAGGGTCTGGATTCCGGCGATGGTCGCCGGTTGTGATCCCCCTTACGTAGGTCTCGGGGTTTCGGTTCTGCTGTCACCTGGGGAACACGCAGGTGCGCCGTCGGCAAAGGGGGTGCGCATTCTTCGGGTTCAAGGTAATTAGGGACGCTCGGCGGGGGAGTTCAAGGCGTCTAGGGAATGCCCAATGCTCACCATCTACGATACGACAGGCCATAGCCTGCTCAGGCACAACGAGACCGCGCCGATCACCAAGGACACCGTCTGGTTCGACCTCCTCAATCCCACCCCCGAGGAGGACCGCCGCGTCGAAGGCCTGCTCGGGATCTCGGTGCCGACACGGGAAGAGATGCGCGAGATCGAGCTATCGAGCCGCTTCTACCAGGAGGGCGGCGCCACCTACATGACGGCCTTCATCGTCCACAACATCGAGAAGGAGGTGCCGACGGGCTCGACCGTCACCTTCATTCTCGCCGGCAACGCCCTCATCACGGTGCGCTATGCCGACCCCAAGGCGTTCCCGTTGTTCCTGCAGCGCGTCGCCAAAGGCGACGCGAGCTGCTCGTCGGGCGCCGCCATCATGATCGGGCTGATCGAGACGCTGATCGAGCGCGGGGCCGACCTCGTCGAGCTCATCCAGGATCGTGCGGACGCCATGGCACAAGCCGTTTTCGATATTTCCGGGCGGCGCAAAGGCGCGCGCAGGCTCGACGTCCTCCTCAAGGGAACCGGAACGCAAGGAGACACGGTCGCGCGCGCCCAGGAAAGCGCGACATCGCTCGAGCGGGTCCTGCATTTCTTCCACACGGCGGCCTGCGACAGGAACTGCGACCAGAAGATCATTCAGCGCATCTCCACGGCGGAGAAGGACATCGCCTCGCTGATGGAGAACATGCGGTTCCTGTCGAGCCGCATGAATTTCCTGCTCGACGCGACGCTCGGCATGATCTCGAACGAGCAGAACCAGATCATCAAGCTGTTCTCGGTCATGGCCGTCATGCTGATGCCGCCCACACTCGTCGCGTCGGTGTACGGCATGAATTTCCGCCATATGCCCGAGCTCGAATGGCTGGAAGGCTACCCGATAGCACTCCTCTTGATGTTTCTCTCCGCGCTGATCCCGTTCCTCTACTTCCGCAGCAAGCGCTGGCTCTAACTGCTCGCGCGCCGCCTCAAACGAAATGCCAGAGGAGGGAGGCTGCGGCGCAGACCGCCAAGGTCGTCGCAATGCCGCGATGGAGCGCGAACAGGAGGAGAAACGCCAGCGCGGCGAGAGCGACGGCAAGCGGCTCGAGGGTCGCGGGATCGGGCACCATAAGGGTCAACGGCCCGGCGCGCACCTCGCCGACCTTGGCGAAGAGGACGTGAAGCGCAAACCACACGGTCAGATTGAGGATGACGCCGACGACTGCGGCCGTCACCGCGGCGAGGGCCGACTTCAAGCGCGGCTCGGCGTTGAGCCGCTCGATATACGGGGCGCCGGCGAAGATCCAGAGGAAGCAGGGCGCGAACGTCGCCCACAGCGTGACGAGCGCGCCGAGGATCCCCATGGCGACCGGTGATCCGCCGCCATGGCGCGCGGCGGCAATGACCCCCACAAACTCGTTGACGAGGATGAGCGGCCCCGGCGTCGTCTCGGCAAGACCCAGCGCGTCGAGCATCTCGCCCGGCGCGAGCCAGCCGTAGCCCTGCACGACCTCCTGCGCCATGTAAGCGAGGACGGCGTAGGCGCCGCCGAACGTGACGACGGCGAGCTTGGAGAAGAACCAGGCGAGGTCGGCGAGCACGTGATCGAAGCCGAAGGCCGCCGCCACGGCGACGAGCGGCGCGATCCAGATCGCGAGCCAGAGCGAGACCGTCGCCGCCGTTTTCACGAGGCTCGTGGAAGGCATCGCAGGGCCCGCTTCCGGCGCGAGCGCCGGCGCCCGGTTGAAGTAGAACCCGACGAGGGCGGCGACGAGGATGATCAGCGGGAACGGCACGGCGAAGGCGAAGATCGCGACAAAGGCGAGGCCCGCGATGATCCAATCGAGCGGCTCCTTGAGCGCGCGGCGCGCCACCCGCAGGAGCGCCTCGACGACGATCGCGAGAACGGCGGCCTTGATGCCGACGAAGGCCGCCTCGACGATCGGAACCTTGCCGAAGTGAAAGTAGCCAAGGGCCAGCGCGAGCATGAGGGCGGCGCCGGGAAGCACGAACAGAAGGCCCGCCGCGAGCCCGCCGCGCACGCCGTGCAGGCGCCAGCCGGTATATGTAGCGAGTTGCATCGCCTCCGGCCCCGGCAGCAGCATGCAGAAGTTGAGCGCGGAGAGGAATCTCGCCTCGTCGATCCATTTCTTCTCGTCGACGAGCACCCGGTGCATCAGCGCGATCTGGCCGGCGGGACCGCCGAACGACATCACGCCGATCTTTACCCACACCGCAACGACCTCGCCGAACGTCGGCGCGGCGGCAATGGTCGGCTTGCCCTCGTCCGCCCTGCTGTCGATTGTCACGGCACAGCCCTCACCTCTGCGCGCGGCAGCTCGGCGCAAGCCGCGGGTTTCGCCTCCGAACAAGTAAGAGACGCGACATGGAATATTTGCCGATGGGCCACCCAGCCTCGCCGCGGCGTTAGAGCACGATCGTCTGACATGGAATCGCTTCTGCGATCCATGTCGGATGTGAATCGTGCCCTACACTTTAAATTTAGATCGCGATTCACGTTTTTGATGGACGCGAAGCGTCTCCATCAAAAACGATCGCGATCTTGGGCGAGAGCCTGGCGGGGCGCTTGCCCCGCCTTGAGAGCAAGAGTGCCGCTGGGCCTCTGCCCGGGCAATGCGCAGCGATGGTGCGGTGCATCTCCGCCACCTTTCCGACACTTTCTCAGCCAGTTGGAAGGCCGCGTTACGATGAAATATGTGCGACCGGCCGTCGCAGGCGATTGCGGCGCACCATCAATTCTCGCCGCAGTTTCAATGCCATCGCTACGCGTTTCTGAATGGCGTCCAGATTTCACCATTGACCCTCACCGCCTTGGCCTGTTCGGTCGCCTCGCCAGGACGGGGGAACCAGCCAATGCCCCCGCTAAGGTTCGGCGACACAACAGGGTTCTGGTGTTGGGCCGGGGCTCGCCCGTCGCAGGGATCTTGATCGGACCGCTCCCCCTGAGGATGCGGGACCCGACAAGGAACCAGGGGCTCACAAGGGGACTTGGTTCGAGAGCATCCGCACTGTCGCCGCCGAGAAGGAGATAGCATCATGCGTCATGTCGCCATCGCCGCCGTTGCGGCACTGGCCATCGGATTTGCCGGCACTCTTCCCGCGAGTGCGGCGTGGCAGTGCATGGGCCCGGAGGCCTCCTGCATCAAGTCCGGTGCCAAGAGCGCGCACAAGTCGAAAGCGAAGAGCGCATACGCGAAGGGCCATAAGGCCAAGCATCGCGTGGCGAGCAACAAGGCGAAGAAGAAGAGCTACAGCTCGGTCGCCAGCAGCAGCTATTCCGGCGGCGGCTCAACGGGTATCGCTTCCTACTATTCGTCGGGCACGCGCACGGCGTCCGGCGCACGGTTCAATCCCTCGGGCATGACGGCGGCCCATAGATCGCTGCCGTTCGGCACGCGGGTTGTCGTGACGTCGCTCGCGACCGGACGCACGGTCACGGTCACGATCAACGACCGCGGGCCGTTCATAAAGGGGCGCATCATCGACCTTTCGCGCGGCGCGGCAAGCGCGCTCGGCATCACCGGCGCCGGCCTCGCCCGCGTGCAGGTCGCCGTCGTCAACTGAGGCGTCACACATCTGACAAGAAGGGCGGCGGAGCCAAGCGCTTCGCCGCCCTTTAACTTGCGTGGGGCATGATCGGGCGGCCGGCCCCCTGCTCCCGTTTGCAGGGATGAGGAAAAAACCGGTATATTCGGATAAGAGCCCCACCACGAGAGAGCCCGGCCCCATGAAACCGTCCCTACCTCGCAAGGAGCGCGCGGCGGCCCTCGAGCTCATTCGCACGGCGATGGTGGAGAAGAAGCTGACGCAGGCCGAGCTTGCCGACACCGCCGACTGCCACGAGAAGACCATTCAGAACCTGCTCCACGGCAAGTCGGTGCGCGAGCAAACGCTGTTCGACGTCGCGATGGTCCTGGGGCTCGACTACCAGCGCCTCAAGGAAGCCTGGTTCGGCTCCATGTCGACGGCCCAGCCCATGGAGCTCAAGGGCGAGGGCGGCTTCGTCGCGCCCACCTACATGGGCGCCTACTCGCGCGCCGCCGTCGACCATTACATCGGCAGCTATCTGACGCTGCGGCCGGCCTTCGCCAAGCCGCAGGCGATCGTCGCCTACCGCACCGACATCATCTGGGATCCCGAGTGGCCGAGCCTCCTCTTCGAGGAGCGCGACCGGCCCGACGCGCCGTTCTCCCACCGCGGCCGGCTCTACATCCCCGCCTCCTCCATGTTCATCCACCTGGTCTCGCTGACCAAGGGGGCGATGCGCATGGTTCTCGTGACCCAGATCGACCAGGCGGGCGAGATGCGCGGCCTCATTACTACCCTCAACAAGCAAAGGGCGATGTTCGTCCCGGTCTCGGCGCCGATCGTCTACGTGAAGCGGTCCGACTTCAAGGGCACGGTCCTCGGCGACGTGCTCCCGGGCAGCGCGGCCTTCGAGACCTATAAGGCGCTTCTCGACGCAACGACCGAGGAGGGCTACGCCCGCCTCGTCTCGCCACCCAGCGCATAGTCGCGGCGCTCGGCACCTCCGGTGGTATGGTGGCGATGACGACAGCACGATCCGGACCACGACAGGTGACGAAGAAAGCCGCGACCTCCAAGCCATCGCCAAGGCGATCCTCGAGGCGCCCTTGCCCGCAGCTGCGTGTCATCGTCGGCGAGGGCATGGTGCTGGGCCCCGGCAAGATCGACCTCATCGAGGCCATCGCCCGGACGGGCTCGATCTCGGCCGCGGGGCGGGCGATGGGTATGTCCTACCGGCGCGCGTGGCTCTTGGCGGATGCGCTGAACCACATGTTCCGCCAGCCCGTCATCATCGCGGCGACCGGCGGCGCCAAGGGCGGCGGCGCCGAGCTCACGGACTTCGGCCGGGCCCTCGCGGCGGCCTACCGCCGGGCGGAGGCTCGGACACGGATCGCCGTCGAGGAGGAGCTCGCGGTCCTGACGCCGAAGCGGTCCCCGGGCTGACCCAAGGCCGTTAAGATTAGCAACTCGACGCCGGCTTCCCCTGCGTACCGTTCCGATATATCTCTCTAAACATAACGAAACGGGTTTATGGTGACAGCGATGTGGCTGGCGCGTGGGGTCCTTGTTGCGGCTTCGTCGGCGTTCCTCCTCGGCGGCGCGCTCCCGGCGCTGGCGCAGAAGCCCGAGGTCGTCGTCTTCGCCGCGGCGAGCTTGAAGAACGCGCTCGATGCCGCGACGAGAGGCTGGGAGAAGGATCGGGGCGTCAAGGCGACCATCTCCTACGCGTCGAGCTCGGCCCTCGCCAAGCAGATCGAGCAGGGGGCGCCGGCGGCCCTCTTCATCTCGGCCGACCTCGATTGGATGGACTATCTCGCGGGCAAGGGCCTCATCGAGGCGGCGAGCCGATCGAACCTTCTCGGCAACAGCCTCGTGCTGATCGTGCCCAAGGGGGCCGCGGCGCCGGTCGAGATCGGGAAGGGTTTCGATCTCGCAAAGCTCCTCGGCGGCGGGCGCCTCGCGGTCGGCGAGGTGAGCTCGGTGCCGGCCGGGAAGTACGCCAAGGCCGCCCTCGAGAGCCTCGGGATCTGGCCCTCGGTCGCCGATCGTCTGGCCCAGGCCGAGAACGTCCGCGCCGCCCTCGCCCTCGTCTCGCGCCGGGAGGCGGCGGCGGGCATCGTCTACAAGACGGACGCGGCGGCCGACACGGAGGTGTCCGTCATCGGCACCTTTCCGGAGGGGTCTCATCCTGAGATCGTCTACCCGATCGCGCTCGTCAAAGGCGCTTCGAGCGCCAACGCCGCCGCACTTCTCGATCACCTGAAATCCGACAAGGCGAAGGCTGCTTTCGAGGCCCAGGGGTTCACTGTACTAGAGTAGGGACCGCCCGAAGCCCCCGACATCAGCCAGAAGTGGAGTCCTTTGTTCGACCTCAGCCCCGACGAGCAGCTTGCCGTTGCCTTGAGCCTCAAGGTGGCGAGCGTCGCCACCCTTGTGAGCCTGCCGTTCGGCGTCGCCGTCGCCTACCTGCTCGCGCGGACCCGCTTTCCGGGGAAGTCGCTCGTCAACGTGCTGGTCCACCTCCCCCTCGTGATGCCCCCGGTCGTCACGGGCTACCTGCTCCTCATCCTGTTCGGCAAGAACGGGCCCTTGGGAAAGTTCTTCGCCGACTACTTCGGGCTCGTCTTCTCGTTCAGATGGACCGGGGCGGCGCTCGCCTGCGGGGTGATGGCGTTCCCGCTCCTCGTGCGCGCGATCCGTCTCTCCATCGAGGCGATCGACAGGCGCTACGAGGAGGCGGCCGCGACGCTCGGCGCCGCGCCGGTCTGGATTTTCGCCACCGTCACGCTGCCGCTCGCGCTGCCGGGCGTGATCGCCGGCATGGTGCTTGCCTTCGCCAAGGCCATCGGCGAGTTCGGCGCGACGATCACCTTCGTCTCCAACATTCCCGGCGAGACGCAGACACTGCCCACCGCCATCTACACCCTGACGCAGGTGCCGGGCGGCGATGCCGGCGCCATGCGCCTCACCATCATCGCCATCGCGATCTCCGCCGTGGCGCTCTTCGCCTCGGAGGCGCTTGCGCGGCGCACCGGACAGAGGCTCGAGCTCGCATGAGGATCGAGGCTGCAGCCGAGAAGAGGCTCGGCCAGTTCGCACTCGAGGTGGCGCTCGACATCGATGACCGCATCGTCGCCGTCGTCGGCCCGTCGGGCGCCGGAAAGACCACGCTCCTCAATCTCATCGCCGGTCTCCTGCGCCCCGATGCCGGCCGCATCGCCGTCGGCGGGGCGACGCTCGTCGACACGGCCCGCGGGCTTTGGATCCCTCCGCACCGCCGCCGCCTCGGCTACGTCTTCCAGGACGGGCGCCTGCTGCCGCACCTCTCGGTGCGCCAGAACCTGCTCTACGGCCGCTGGTTCATGGGCAGGGACGCGGCGCGAGAGAGCCTCGCGCATATTGTCGAGCTGCTCGGCCTCGGCCACCTGCTCGAGCGGTGGCCGTCGCGGCTTTCGGGGGGCGAGAAGCAGCGCGTCGCCATCGGCCGGGCGCTCCTCCGCGAGCCGCGCCTCTTGCTCATGGACGAGCCGCTCTCGTCGCTCGACGAGATGCGCAAGGCCGAGATCCTGCCCTACTTCGAGCGGCTGCGCGACGAGACGAGGATTCCGATCGTCTACGTCAGCCATTCGGCGCCGGAGGTCGAGCGCCTCGCCAGCACGTTCGTCGTGCTCGAGGGCGGCCGCGTCCGCTTCGTCGGCAACGCCGCCGAGGCGCTTCCCCACTTGAAGCCCACGGCGCCGGTCTAGGTCGTGCACTTACAAGCGAGAACCGAGAGGTTCCGACACAGCTGACGTCGAGCATGGACGCGCATCGACTCCATCATTTTTTCTCAAGCCCGCTATAGATCTCCCAGGCATTGCGTTCGACCCAGTTGTGTTCGAGCTTCCGTCCTCACGCGATCCATTTCTGAATTCCCCCTGATTGGAAAATCTAACCAGGACGCTGGAACACCTAATTGTTCGGCTGCAGCTAACAACTTGTTTGGCCATCAGTGGTCTATCGTCGCTGACGCCGCTCCTATCTGGAACCTGATCCGCCGCTAACGGGTGGCGTGGTCGGACTCATCCCCAACCAGCAGGTGAGCTATTTCTATGAAACGCATCCCCAACCTTGCAGCCTTAATCATCGGAGTAGGCCTCGTGACCCAGATGACCAAAATTGCCGTGGCAGCCCCGAATGCCGCGACCGACCCGCGGATCGATCCGCAGGTTCAGTCCTTCCTGGCGGAAATTAACAAGGATAGTAGCCCATTCTGGGAGCTGCCCCAGCCAAAGCCTCAGGAAATTCTCACGGGGCTTCAATCGCGGACGCCCGTCGACATGTCGGGCGTCACGACGACTGAGCAAACCATCACGCAAGACGGGCGCACCGTGAGGCTGTACATTATGAAGCCCGAGCATGTGAGCGGAAAGCCAGGCGTGCTGCTCTTCATTCATGGCGGCGTCTGGATCGTAGGCAATTTCCAAAACCATCAGCGCCTCTTGCGCGATCTCGTCGTCGGCTCGGGGCAGGTCGGCGTGTTCGTCGAATATACTTCTTTACCGGCAGCAAAATTTCCGACGCAGTTGGAGGAATGCTATGCTGCACTAAAGTGGGTGGCTGAGCACGCTGGCGAGTTCGGCGCGGACGGCAGCCGCATCGCCGTTGCTGGCAACTCGGTTGGCGGCAACATGACCGCCGCGCTGACGCTCATGGCGAAGGACCGTAACGGACCCAAGGTCAGCTATCAGGTGCTCCTCATTCCGGCAACCGATGCGAGCGTCGATACAGAGTCCTATCACACCTACGGAACCGGCCGCTTCCTCTCGCGCGCCTTCATGAAATACGGCTGGGACCTTTACGCGCCGGACGCGAAGACGCGTAAAAATCCTTACGTGTCGTCGATTCGGGCGACAACCGAACAGCTGAAGGGGCTGCCGCCAGCGCTCGTCGTTACAGCTGAGAACGATCCGCTGCGCGACGAAGGTGAAGCCTATGCTCGAAAGTTGAAAGAGGCGGGCGTGGAGGTCACTGCCGTTCGCTACAATGGCACGATCCATGATTTCGTGCTGCTGAACGCGCTCCGTCACGTGCCCTCCACCGAAGCGGCGATCGAGCAGATCAACGAGGGCCTCCGCCAGTATCTCAAGGCAGCGGCGATCTGAACCGGCTGATGACGACGCGGCGGGGCAGTCTCCGCCGCGTCGCTATTGGAAAGGCGGCACCGCTATGCGCGTCACCCTCGGCCGGGCGCTCCTCTGCGAGCGGCGCCTCTTGCTCATGGACGAGCCGCTCTCGTCGCTCGACGCCATGCGCAAGGCCGAGATCCTGCCCTACTTCGAGCGGCTGCGCGACGAGACGAGGATTCCGATCGGCTACGTCAGCCATTCGGCGCCTGAGGTCGAGCGCCTCGCCAGCACGTTCGTCGTGCTCGACGGCGGCCGCGTCCGCTTCATCGGCAACGCCGCCGAGGCGCTCACCCACTTGAAGCCGGCGGTCTAAATGCTGCGCCGCGCGGCCTGGGCTGCGCTCGCCGGGACCAGCTCATCGTCCGGCTCCGTGGAGCCTGCCCCGTCCGCCGGCACATGGAACGCCTCGGCGTCGAGAAACCGCGCCTTGAGGTCGACGCTCGAGCGCCGCCCGACGAGGGCGCGGTTCTGATGCAGCCACTTGTGGGCCTGCGTGCGGCCCGCCCCGTGCAGGTAGGTGAAGAGCCCCCAGTCGGGCTTGAGCTTGCTCTCGTCGCTGAGCGAGCTCGTATAGCGGCCGGCCTCGATCAGGTGGAAGCGGTGGGTGGCGAGCGGGCGCAGGCGTCCGCCGCGCAGGCGTGAAAGGCCGCGCATCGACTCGCGCACCGTCTCGATGATCCGCACGTCGCGGATCAGGGGGGCATTGAAGGTGAGCCGGTTGGCGGACCCGGCGATCTCGCGTACGCCCGTCGGCAGCCCGTGCCTCACGAGCGGATTGACCTGCACGATGAGCGAGTCCCTGACCGGGCTCTCGAGGGCAAGCGTCACGAGGTCGGGATTGGCCGAGAACCCGCCGTCCCAGTAGCCGACCCCATCGATCTCCACCGTGCGATGCAGCGTCGGCAGGCACGCGGACGCGAGGACGCTCTCCACCGTGATCTCGGAGCGGCGGAAGAGACGCGCGCGCCCCGTCGCCACCTCGGTGGCCGCGATGAGGAGCTCGACCGGGGAGGCCTCCCTGATCTTCTGAAAGTCGATCGTCCCCGTGAGCAGCGTGCGCAAGGGATCGAAGCCGAGCGGGTTGAACTCGTAGGGCGACCACAGCGTCGCCACCTGCGCGAGCGAGGCGCTGCGCGACAGGCCGAACAGGAAAGGATTGAGTCTCAGAAGGTCGGGCACGCCCGCCTTGTCGACGCCTTCCCAGATCTGCCTGAGCTTGGCGCGCGCACCCTCGCGCCCGCCCTCGGCGAGACCGGCCGCCAGCGCCACCGCGTTGACCGCCCCCGCGCTCGTCGCCGAGACCCAGCCGATCTCGACCTCCTCCTCGAGCAGGCGATCGAGCACGCCCCAGGTGAAGGCGCCGTGCGCGCCGCCGCCCTGGAGCGCCAAGTTCAATCGAATGTGGTGCCGGAACAGCCGCACACCGTCTCCCTCTGTCCGCCTTCGCCCGATTCACGGGGCGCGCGACGACGGATTGGCCTCGCGCGAAGGCCCCATCATGTCAGGAGCCCGAGGCGCAGCACAATGACGCGTCTTTGCGGGGCACAGTTGCGCCTGAGCCATAGGTGCGGCGAGACGCCTCAGCAGGCGCGAGACCCGGTCGAATTGCCGGTGGATGCCGCGATCGACCCGCAGGACAAGCTCGCAGCCGGTCCGCTACAGTCCGCTACCCGGGGTAGCCAAGGAGGGGACAATGTCGGTGACATCAGCACGGCGCGCCGCTATGGCCGCACTCGCTGTCTTGGGATGTGCAGCGCTCTCGGCGACGCCGGCGCTTGCCGGGTGCAAGACCCACGCGCACACGGCCTCGGCGACCAGCTACATCAAGAGCGTCGCCGGCATCGAGGCGCGGGCGGACTGGCGCTACAAGGTCACGATGCACGATGACATCACCTATGCCTTGTGGTCGCTGGCCAAGAACCGCGGGACGAAATGCCACAAGCGCGCCGATTCCAAGTGGGTGTGCGTCGCCCGCGGGACGCCGTGCAATTGAGCGATCGCATTCGCGACGCTTCTCTCGCACCTCTCGAGCCTCGGCCTGCCTAACTCCGTGGAACAGGAGACGCCAAAGGGCGTTTTCTCCGAAAGCCAACGGAGATCACTATGCCTGGCAATACGACATGGATCGTGCTCGGCGCGGTTGCGCTTGCGATCGCTGCCGGTCTCGTTGCGGCGGGGCTGGAGCAGACGCCGACCACGGCCATCAACCCGACTGCCGATACGACGGCCCGCGTCGAAGCGCCCTTCACCAAGGTTGAACGGGATCGCGACTCGACTCGCGTCGAAGCCCCCGGCGTCAAAATCGAGATCCCTCGCGACCGCGAGTGAGCTCATTGAGATGGCGCGCTCGAAGAGCGCGCCGTTTCATTTTCGGAGCCAGCGACGGGCAGCTCTCGGACTATAGCTCGGCGAACCGGCCCGCCGGACGGCACGTCCAGCGCTTTGCGAACCACTTCGGATGCCCCTCCGACCATTTGGCGATCTCCAAGGGGCTCATCATCAGACATTGCATCGGCGTGACGTCGTCGCCAGCAAAGGCGACGTGCACCTCTTTGCAGCGCTGGGGATCTTCGAGGAGGCAGGCGGACAGGACTAGCTCGATCATCTCGTGGCTCCTTATTTTCAAGGGGCAACACCGCGGTGATCGAGTTGGTTCCGAGACGAGGGCACATCGTGTGTCGGAGCCCGAACACCGGGCGGTCGCTCCGGAGCCGATCTAAGCTTAAGAACGCCGATAAAGGGGCTATCGATTCAATGCCGCCCGGCAATGACGGTCGCCAAGTGGCGCGTTGGGGTACAAGAATGAAAAATCGAAACTGGCCCAGCATCGGGCCGCGGGCAAATCCAGGAGCCGCCCCCGCGCGGGAGCGGAGGGGGACGCTATCAGATCTTCGCGATCTGGCCGGCGGGACGGCAGGTCCAGCGCTTCGCGACCCAGTTGGGGTGGCTCTCGGACCACTTCGCGATCTCCGCGGGGCTCTGCATCAGGCACTGCATTGGGGTCATGCCCTCGGCCATATAGACGAGGCTCACGTCCTTGCATTTGTTGGGATCGCTAAGAAGGCAAACGGAGACGACAAGCTCTAGCATTTTTGCACCCCGAGTGAGTGTTACCCGCATGTCGCAGGCGCTAACCCCAGGGGCGCATCGTCCCGAAATTTTTTTGTTCTTGACCAAACGGTATGCGGCGAATCGGGGCCGCACAAGGTTCAATCCTAGGCAGGAAATGCTAATGATTTATGCTGCGACCTTTCAGCATCATGGCGATCCAGGCTGATTTCCCGGCAAAAGGCGCGACAGTGTGCGGAATTATCGAAAATGCATTGCTCAGAACAGCGCCGGGTGCAGCGCCCAATTTCTAATCATCTAGTCACTTTGTCTCACTCACTGTGTTGCGTGTCTGCATCACTTTCTGTGGATAGGGTCTGGAGAAACGCAACGAGCGCCGCCCGTTCGCTAGCCGACAGCTCGAGACCGCGCACGACATTGGCGTCGAGCGAGGGGCGCTCGACGAGCTTCCCCGCATAGTGATCGACCACGGCCTCGAGCGTCGCGAGCGAGCCGTCGTGCATGTAGGGCGCCGTCCGCGCGATCTCGCGCAGGCTCGGCGTCTTGAACTGCGCGAGCCCCGCCACCCCGCCCGCCACCGCGCCCCGGCCGGGGTCGTCACCGGAAAGACCGATGTCATGGAAGGCGTCGTCGGTGAGGCGCCAGCCTCCGTGGCAGGCGACGCACCCCGCCTTGCCGACGAAAAGGTCGAAGCCCTGGCTCTCGGCAGCCGAAAGCGCTGCCTCGTCGCCCTCGACCCAGCGGTCGAACCGCGACACGCCGCTGACAAGCGACCGCTCGTAGGCGGCGAGCGCCGCGAGGAGAGCGGCCTCGCTCACGCCCTCCCCGGGAAAGGCGCGCTCGAACCTCGCGGCCATCACATCGTCGCCCCGCAATCGCGCGACGATGGTCGGAAAGTCGCCGGCGAGCTCGTCGGGAGCCTCGATCGGAAACCTCGCCTGCACCTCGAGCGAAGAGGCGCGCCCATCCCAGAAGAACTGCGTGCCCCAGGCGACGTTGTAAAGCGCCGGCACATTGCGGGCGAGGCGCACCCCGCCAAGTCCCCTGCCGGTTGCGCGCCCGTCGGTGAATGCGCGCGCAGGGTCGTGGCAGGAGGCGCAGGAGCGGTCGCCCGCGCCCGAAAGGCGTGGATCGCGAAAGAGGTCATGGCCGATCGCGATCCGCTCCGCCTCGGACGGCGCGGGCAGCGCCGCTACCGGCCGGGCGAATATCGCCCGCCAGACGGCGTTGCGCGAAGGCGCCTCCTCGGCCACGGCCGGCGTGGCCACCACAAGAAGGCAAAGTGCCGACACCACAACGCGCAAGACGCCCCTCGCACTTTGAAACTCACTGACCGAAGCCGATCGTAGACTCGAGACGCCCCTTCGGCGATATGGGGAGCGAACCTCGTGATTTGAGGGCCATGGCGGCGCCGTGGTTCAGAGACCGAAGCATGGACACTGCCGCCGACCAGCGTTCGGGAGCAAACCGGCTGAGCGAGCTCCTGACCTCGGCTCTGCTCGCACCCATCCGAGCGTTCAAGCCGGCGTACCTGCCGCTCCTCATGGTCTATTTCGCCTACGGCGCGCTCGGCCTGTTCGCGGTCGCCGACAGCTTCTGGGTCAAGAAGGAATTGTCGCTGTCGCCCGCGGCGCTGGCCCAGCTCGGCGTTTGGCTGACGTTGCCGTGGGCCATGAAAATGGTGCTCGGCGAGCTGGTCGACACGGTGCCCATCGCCGGCTCGCAGCGCCGCGTCTACGTGCTGATCGGCGCCTCGATGGTGGCGGCGGGGTTGCTCCTCTTGGCCGGGGCCGCCGGCAAATGGCTGACCTTTGCGCCGCCGGAGCGGCTCTACATTCTGGCCCAGCTCCTGATCGTGATCGGCGTCGTGCTGCAGGACGTAGTCGCCGACGCCATGAGCACGGAGGTCGTTCCGCGCACGCTCCCCGACGGCACGGCGCGCCCCAAGGCCGAAATCGACCGCGACCTCGGCATGGTGCAGATCCTCGGCCGGCTCGCGCTCTCGAGCGGCGCCTTCATCGTCGCCGGCCTGGGAGGCCTGCTCGCCCGCGTCTATTCCTACGAGACCGTGTTCCTGATCTCGCTCATCATTCCGGTCATCTCGACCTCGGGCGCCTTGATCGTCAGGCTCGAAACGAGCGAGCACCGGCCGACGGACTGGCGAATTCTCGGCGGCGGGCTCCTGTTCGGCGCCGTCGTCACCGCTCTTGCGCTCGGCGGCCTGCCTTACGATCAGGAGCTCGTGTTCGTCATCTCCATGGGCGTCGTCGTCGCCATGCTCGCCCGCGTCACGGCCGACATGGCCCATGAGACGCGTCTCAAGATCCTCTATGCGGCGCTCATCATCTTCGCCTTTCGCGCGACGCCGAGCGTCGGCGAGGGCTACCGCTGGTTCACCATCGACGTCTTGGGCTTCGACGAGGCGTTCTACGGCGTGCTGGCCCAGATCGGTGCCGGCATCGGGCTCGTTGCGGCCTGGCTGCTTTCGGACGCGATCACCCGCAAGCCGGTCGCGACCGTGCTTCTGTGGCTGACGATCCTCGGCACCATCCTCTCCCTTCCCACCTTGATGCTGGTCTACCGCGTGGACCTCTGGACCGAGGCGACATTCGGCTTCGGGGCGCGGACCATCGCCATCATTGACGCGGCCGCGGCCTCCCCCCTCATCCAACTGAGCATGGTCCCGCTTCTGACCCTCATCGCGATCTATGCGCCGCCGGCCCATCGCGCGACCTGGTTTGCGCTGATGGCCTCGTTCTTGAACCTCGCCCTCGTCGCCGGACAGCTCGCGACGAAGTACATGAACCAGCTCTTCGTTATCGAGCGCGGGTCGTATCAGGAGCTGCCGGCGCTTGCCGTCACCGTCATCGCGATCGGCCTCGTCGTGCCCCTTGCCGCCATTCTCGCCTTCGGCCGGCGCATCAGATAGCCAAAACCGTGGCGCTCCGACCACGCCGGACGCGCCGAAATGGCGTGTGCGGCAGGTCGGCCCTTGATTTCCGCCGCGCCGCCATCCATCCAACATCAAACGGCCGCTTACGGAGCGTAGGCTCGAGCCATTCGATGAGCGGGCAGCACTTCGACCGCAGGGGGAAAACCTATGCCGAGCACGAGTTACCGCGCCGATGGTGCGGGGGCACCTTTGCGGCCGCTGATGACCTGGCGCTCGGCGCTGAAGCGTGCGGTGCTCGGCCTCGCCATCCTTACCGTGACTATGGGCGGCGTCGCCTGGCTCACCTATGCCTCGATCGAGCCGGAGTCCGACCAGACCGCGAAGACGCTCAAGACCCAGCGCGCGCCGGCCGGCCGCGAGGCGCACCTTTGAGCGCGACCATCCCGCGGCCGGAATAGCTCATTCGCATTTCTTGACGGGTGATCGGGGGAGCCGTTCCGGCTATGCTCCGTGGCCGGCCGCCGCCGCACGCGGCGCCAGCGCGAGAGAGCACACGCAATGTCCGGGTTCGAATTCCTATTGATCGTGGTCGTCGGCGCCGGCGCCTACTACGCGGGCTACCTCGCCGGCCGGGCCTCCGTTCCCAACGCCGGCCCGTTGCCGGACGAGGAGGGGTCTCCACTGCGCGGGCCCCGGTCGGGTCCGCTGGCGGAGTCTTCCTCGCCTCCGCCACGCCCGCGCGGCCCCCCGCCCCCCGCCTCGGCCGGCGATCGTGACGGCCCGACGATCTCCCAGTCCGCACCAGCCTCGCGCCGCCCGCCCCCGCCCGCCGCAGCCGGACTCCTCGGAACCGGCGAGGAGGGCGAAAGCTCCCCCGACAAGTCCGCCAAATCCCGCCACTAGATTTCCATTCGCGCTCTGTAAAGATTTCCCTGATGCGCCTCGCCATGCTGGCTCGCAACGCGAGCCTCTACTCCCACAGAAAACTCGTCGCAGCGGCGCGCGCGCGCGGGCACACGATCGACGTCATCAACACGCTCAAAGTCCATATGAACATCACCTCGAACCGCCCCGTGCTGCGGTTCGGGGGAAAGTCGCTCCCGCTCTACGACGCGGTCATCCCGCGCATCGGCGCCTCGATCACCCACTACGGGCTCGCCGTCCTGCGCCAATTCGAGATGCAAGGGGTCTATCCCGTGAACGAGAGCGTCGCGATCGGGCGCTCGCGCGACAAGCTGCGCGCGCTCCAGCTGCTCGCGCGGGCCGGCATCGGCCTTCCGGTGACGGCCTTCGCCCACGGGCCGCGCAGGGCCGAGGACGTGATCCAGGAGGTCGGCGGGGCGCCGCTCGTCATCAAGATCGTCGAGGGCACGCAGGGCGTCGGCGTCATCCTCGCCGAGACCGAGGCCTCGGCCAAGTCGATCATCGAGGCCTTCAGCGCAGCCAACGTCAACATCCTCGTCCAGGAGTACATCGCCGAGGCCGAGGGCAGCGACGTGCGCGCTCTCGTCGTCGGCGGGCGCGTGATCGGCGCCATCCGGCGCATCGGGCGAGCGGGCGAGTTCCGGTCCAACCTGCACCGCGGCGGGTCGGCGATGCCGGCGGCCATCAGCGAGGAGGAGCGCACGACCGCGATCAAGGCGGCGCAAACTCTCGGCCTCAACGTTGCCGGCGTCGACATGCTGCGCTCGAACCGCGGGCCGGTCGTGCTCGAGGTCAACTCCTCGCCGGGCCTGAAGGGCCTCGAGCAGGCGACCGGCATCGACGCGGCGGGCCCGATCATCGCCTTCATCGAGGCCGCGGCACGCCACGGCGAGACGCGAACGCGCGGCCATGGCTAAGGTCGCCGCCGACCTCTCCACGGAGGAGCCGGACTAGGGCGTGGACGCATAAACCCGCAGCCAGATTCGGATTGACGCCAGCTTGAGGAAGGCAAAGTCGTTCGCAGCAAGCTTGTCGTAACGCGTGGCGATCCGCCGAGGGCTTGATGAGGCGCCATTCCCGTTAGTGAGTCCATAACGCATATTCGTGGCTCCGGATTGAGAGCTTGAACCCACGCCTCCGCCAACATCACCTACGGCAAAGCGCCACGTCCGGACTCGTCCCCTGACTGGACCTCGAACGGACATGCCAGAACCGACGAGATTGACCCATTGCGTCATGGAGCGTTGCGCTCTTAGGCGCGCTTTTTTCCCTGGCTTACGGTTGTAGCGTGTGGCTTGATGCGATCCAAAGCAACCGACAGTGCGTTAGTGGGGCGCAAATGCCTGAGCAAGCGGGAAAGACAGACGGCGAGGACGAATTTATGTCTCGCCTCAGAACGGTCGGGAAAAGTGTCTCTCAATATTTTTGGACATTGTTCTACGTCTGGATGAAACCACGATATTTGCTCTCAAAGCCAGATCCGGTACCTTCAGAATTCGAATACTTGGAAAAACGCCCTGCGCCGCCAATCTATTTCCTGGCTTCCAGTTTCGCTCTCTTTGCAGCGACCGAGAAAGCAATTTTCTCCTCTCCTACTTCATTTGAACTTCCGCCGCAACTTGCCTTCCTCGAACGGTTGATAGATTTCTTGCCTGGTGGTTCAATATTGTTGTTGATCGGGGCAGCGATTGCATTCGCGTTAATTCCATATAGCCTGTTGAAGATTTCTAAGAATCCAGTTCCATTCGGAATCCTTCTACGAGCATTCTGTTATCAACAGGCATCATTCGTGATCCCCATAAGCGTCTTGATGCTCCTTCCGCTCGCCTTCGCACCTTCGTTCACATACCAACCTTGGCTTCAAACTCTTGCCTGGCTTCTCGGATTAATAGGCTTTTATTCAGTTTACTGGTTGGTCCGTCAGTTGAGGTACGAAGGATATTCTGGAGCGGTCGCAGTGTGTGTTGGCCTTTTAATACCAGGTTTGCTGTTCCAGGTCGCGCGTGAATTTCGTGTCTGGCCGACAAGTTCGTACAATATCCCGTCCGGCGGAATGCTTCCTACGTTGCAGCACGGGGAAGTGGTTGTCGCGAATGCTTGGGTGTACTATTGGCGGAAGCGGCGATACGGTGAGTTGGTCGTTTTTCGCTTGCCACGTGAACCGCAAATTGAGTTTGTCCAGCGCATAGCGGGACTACCTGGCGATCAGGTTCAAATGGTCGGCGGCGAATTGCACCTCAACGAACGACGTATCAAGCGAGAAAGAATTACTGACTTTGTCTACAATCCACCATACGAAGATACACTCCAACTAAGACGCTACCGCGAGACGCTACCGAACGGCGCGAGTTACGATACAGTAGACATGGGAGACGACGGGCCTTACGCCAACACACCGCAATATGTTGTCCCGCCGGGCCATTACTTCTTTTTGGGGGATTACCGCGACAACTCGACCGACAGTAGAGTTCTGCATCGAATTGGGTATATCCCGTTCGCAAATCTTGTGGGGCCTTTATACAGGCGAGTTCTTCCGCCGAACCGCCCCCTCAAAGTGGCCACACCCGATTAGTGCCAGGTGCAGGGCAACTTCCGCTCTTGGCCCTTCTGCGAGGTGGTGACGGTCAGGGACAAGGGCCGCTTTCAACCTCGAAGCAGACATCCATACGCGGCCTTGGCGGTGGCCCTTTATGAGTTCACGCCCTTGGCTAGCATGTTGCTATGACCGTTGCCGAGATCGTCACCCGCATAGCCTCGGCTGCGGACGCCATCAAGGCGGAGGAAGCGACGGCATTATATATCTACGGCTCACGCGCGCGGGGCATGGGGCGCGAGGAGAGCGACCTCGACGTCGTCGTCGACTGCGAGCCCGGCTTTGGGTTCTCCCTGATCCGAAGTTTTGGTCGTTCGTCACGCCGTGCAGCGTGCGCTCGAGATCATCTCCCGGGCGAACGGCAGAGTTCCCGCCGCCGTAACCGCGCGTCACCCGGAAACTCCTGGCGTAAGGTCCGCGCCGTCGGCAATTTCCCTCGTCACGAGCCCCACGCCGTTCATGACGAGCTGGTCTGGCGCATCGTTAAGGACGATTTGCCGGCGCTGCGCGCGGCCGTCGTGGCCATGCAGCGGGACCCGGCCTTATGGCCATGGCTGGCCGGGCATGAAGCCTAGATCACTGTGCCTTGATAGGGTGCCGCCGCGTCAAGTATGATGGTTGGATGTGGTGGAGGCCCCTCTCGGGAGGAGCGCACTCCCGGCGACAGGGAACGTCCTGAATGACGGAGCAGCAAAAGCACTTTCCCGAGTTCTACGTCACAACTCCACAGCCCTGTCCCTACCTGCCGGGCCGCCTCGAGCGCAAGCTGTTCACCCATCTCACGCACGAGAAGCCGTCGGCGCTCATCGACAACCTGTTGAAGGGCGGCTTCCGGCGCAGCCAGAACATCGCCTACATGCCCTATTGCGAGGGCTGCCACGCCTGCGTCTCGGTGCGCGTGCTCGTCGACGAGTTCAAGCCGAGCCGCGCCATGCGCCGCGTCGTCGACAGGAACCGCGACCTCGTCGCAAGGCGCATCGCCCCGGTCCCGACCTCGGAGCAGTACGGCCTCTTCCGCGGCTACATCGACGCGCGCCACTCCGACGGCGGCATGGCCGACATGACCGTGCTCGACTATGCGATGATGGTCGAGGACAGCATCGTCGACACGTTCCTCACCGAGTACCGCCTGAAGCCCGAGGAGCCGCTCGCGCCCGGAGCGGGGCCGGGGGCGCTCGCCTCCGTCGCCCTCTGCGACCGTCTCTCCGACGGCATCTCGATGGTCTACAGCTTCTACGAGCCCGCGGAGGAGGCGCGCAGCCTCGGCACGTACATGATCGTCGAGCACATCGAGCATGCGCGCCGCCTGGGCCTGCCCTACCTCTATCTCGGCTACTGGATCGATGGCTCGCGCAAGATGAGCTACAAGATGCGCTTCCAGCCGCTCGAGAAGCTCGGGCCGAACGGCTGGACGCGGGGCTGACCCTCAGGGCGCGAGCGCCTTCTCGAGCTTCTCGAACATGTAGCCCCACTTGGCCGTCTGCGTGTCGACGAGGACCTGCATGTGGGCGCGGAGCTCGACCAGCATGGCGCAGTCCGGGGTCTTCGCCGCCGAGCCCTCCTGGCCCATGGACGAGATCTCGGCCAGGAGCTCGTTCGACTTGGCATCGAACACCTCGATCTGCTCGTCCTTCACGTAGGGGGCGGCCTCCTTCATGAACTGGTCGTTGCTCCAGCCCTGCTTCTCCTTCAAGAGCCGCAGCTTCTCCTGAAAGACGGGCCGGTGCTTGGTGTTGAGGTCGCGCAGCGCGGCGGCCGCCTCGTCGACGACGCCTTCGAACTCGACCTTGGCGCAGGAGGTCGCGGACTCGCCGGCTCGCGTTGCAGATGCCCCGGCCACTGCGGCCGCGAGCGCCATCGCGGCGATGGCGATCATCTCCTTGCCCGGTGCTGATTTTCTGCGGCCCATGCCCTCTCCTACCGACCGCTCCGGGCGGTGGCAAGGCATGGGGCGTGGCTGTTCTGTGACAGGGGCGCCGCACCGCCCGCAGTGGACTGATCAAAAGGCCGGGCCGAAGCGGTTCGAGCGCGGGAAGCCTTTCGGCGCAAGGCGCCCCGACTGGGCGCGCACGCCGATCCAGTCGCGAAGCTCGCCCCAGGGCAAGGTGAAGAGCCGGCCGGCGGGATCGAGCCACGTGAGGCCGTCGGCCTTGTGGAAGACGCGCGCGTCCTCGAGCCCGCCGTCCTTGAAGCGCTGCAGGATCACGCCCCGCCCGCGGCTCATCTCGGGGAGCTCGGCAAGGGCGAACACCAGCATTTTCCGGTTCTCGCCGATGGCCGCCACATGATCGCCGTCGACGGGCGCGCAGAGGCGCGCCTCCTCGTCGGCCGCGACGTTCAACACCTGCTTGCCCTTCCGCGTCGAGGCGACGATCTCGTCCTCGGGCACAATGAAGCCGTAGCCCGCCGTCGAGGCGACGAGCAGGCGGCGCCCCGGCACGTGGACGAAGCACTCGACGAAGTCGTTGTTCTCCTCGAGATCGACCATGAGGCGCACGGGCTCGCCGTGGCCGCGCCCGCCGGGCAGCTCGCTCGCCTCGAGCGTGAAGAACTTCCCGTTGGTCGCGAACAGGATGAGCTTGTCGGTGGTCTGCGCGCGCACCGCGCGTTTCAGGCTGTCGCCCTGCTTGAAGTCGAGCTTCGAGAAGTCCTCCTGGTGGCCGCGGAGCGCCCGGATCCACCCCTTTTCCGACAGGATGACGGTGATCGGCTCGCGCTCGATCAGCACCTGGTCGAGGTCGGCTTCGATGGCGGGGGCGTCGGCAAACGAGCTCCTCCGCGCCCCGAGCTCGGTCTTCTTCGCATAGCGCTCGCGGACAGCGCGGACCTCCTCCGCGATGCGCTCCCACTGCATCTCGTCCGACTTGAGCAGCTGTTTGATCTCGCGCCGCTCCTTCGACAGCCGGTCGTGCTCGGCGCGGATCTCGACCTCCTCGAGCTTCGACAGGCTCTTGAGGCGGAGGTTCAGGATCGCGTCGGCCTGCACCTCGGTGAGCTTGAACCTGGCGATCAGCCTCGCCTTGGGGTCGTCCTCGTGGCGGACGATGCGGATCACCTCGTCGAGGTTCAGGTACGCGATGAGATAGCCGTCGAGCACCTCGAGCCGGTGCTCGATCCTCCTCAGGCGATACTGCGAGCGGCGCACCAGCACCTCGACGCGGTGCTCGAGCCACTGGCGCAGCACGTCTCTCAGCGACAGCACGTTCGGGATCTGCCCGGCCGAGAGCACGTTCATGTTGAGGCCGAAGCGCACCTCGAGCTCCGTTAAGCGATAGAGGCTCTCCATCAGCAGCATGGGATCGACGGTGCGGCTCTTCGGCTCGAGCACGAGGCGGATCTCCTCCGCGCTCTCGTCGCGCACGTCGCCGAGGAGCGGCACCTTCTTCTCGGTGAGCAGCTCGGCGAGGCGCTCGACGAGCTTCGCCTTCTGCACCTGGTAGGGGATCTCGGTGACGACGATCTGCCAGGTGCCGCGGCCCGCCTCCTCCTTCTGCCACTTGGCGCGCAGCCGGAAGCCGCCGCGCCCGGTTTTGTAGGCTTCGATGATGTCGGCGCGGGGCTCGACGATCACGCCCCCGGTCGGGAAGTCGGGCCCCGGGATCATCTCGACGAGCTTCTCGATGGTCGCGTTCGGGTGCTTGATCAAATGCAGGAGCGCGTTCGCCAGCTCCTCGACGTTGTGGGGGGGAATGTTGGTCGCCATGCCGACCGCGATCCCCGACGAGCCGTTGGCGAGCAGGTTCGGGAACGCGGCCGGCAGCACGGCGGGCTCGCGGTTGGTCGCGTCGTAGGTCGGCCGGAAGTCGACGGTCTCCTCGTCGATGCCGTCGAGGAGCGCGCCGGCGACGTCGGTGAGCCGGCTTTCCGTGTAGCGCATGGCGGCGGCGTTATCGCCGTCGATGTTGCCGAAGTTGCCCTGGCCGTCGACGAGGGGATAGCGCACGGCGAAGTCCTGGGCGAGGCGCACGAGCGCGTCGTAGATCGCCTGGTCGCCGTGGGGGTGATAGTTGCCCATCACCTCGCCGACGATCTTGGCGCACTTCTTGTAGCCGGCGTCGGGATCGAGCTTGAGTTCCCGCATGGCGAAGAGGATGCGCCGGTGCACGGGCTTCAACCCGTCGCGCACGTCGGGGAGCGCGCGGTGCATGATGGTCGAGAGCGCGTAGGCGAGGTAGCGCTCCTCGAGCGCGTCCTTCAAGTTCACGGGCTCGATCGGCCCGGGCGGCAGAATCGCTTGCTTGCTCATGGGGATGGGCTAGCGCGGACGGGGGCCCGCGGCAAGGTCCAGGTTGTGGATGCACTGTCCCCTCTCCCCGCTCTTGCGGGGAGAGGGTCAGGGTGAGGGGCAACTCCCCTCTCCCCGCTTGCGGCCGTATCCACTCTCCCCGCTCTTGCGGGGAGAGTGTTAGGGTGAGGGGCCACTCCCCTCTCCCCGCTTGCGGCCATATCCCCTCTCCCCGCTTGCGGGGAGAGGGTCAGGGTGAGGGGCAGTATGCCCGCCCGTTCCGACGGAACTCCGTCCTCCCTCCGTTCCTTGCGAAAGGAGCGGCAAGGAGCACCCGCGTGCGCGGCCCACGACCCAGGCGCAACGAGAGAGCGCGAGCGCTTCGCGCGCACTCCACCTCGGCCGAGGAGAAACTCTGGTTCGAGCTGAGAGCGAGACGTCTCGGCGGCTACAAGTTCGTCCGGCAGGCACCGATCGGGCCGTACTTTGTCGACTTTCTTTGCCGCGAGCGACGCGTCGTCGTCGAGGTCGACGGCGCGACGCACGGCGAGGATCACGAGATTGCCGCCGATCATGCGCGTACCGCTCATCTCGCTCGGCTCGGGTATCGCGTCTTCCGGGCGTGGAATAACGATATCTTCGACAACATGCACGGTGTGCTCGACGAGCTGCTGGCGTTGCTCGAAGGCAGCATCGGCTGCCCCTCACCCTAACCCTCTCCCCGTTCCGGCTGCTCCGCAGCCGACGGTGAGAGGGGATTCTGCTCTCACCTCACGCGGGCCGCCCGGCAGAATCGCTCGGTTAGTCATGGGGATGGGCCGGCGCGCACAGGACCCGTGGGAAGGTCCAGGTTGTGGACGCATGGATAAACACAGCGGCCGGGACCGGATAGCCGCGGACCGTACCCATGGACAAACCCGGGTTGTGGATGCAAAGGAATCGGAGATCTGTTTCCCTTTCGGCTGTTCTAGTCGGCAGTATATTATCCATCTAATTCGGGCCGACACGATCTTTGTGGAGGAACCCTTGGCGCTTTCCCCGCTCGAGCAAGAATTGCATCGCCTTTTAGAATTCAAAAAACGCAGATCGATCTCCTTCGTAACGGCGTTCGACTTGAAGCGGTCGGCGGCACTACGATTGACTTACTTATTCTGAGAGCTTGCGCTGATAGACACGCACTCTCGCAACACTTCCTCAATTCCGCAGAGCGCCTTCGCAAAATGCGACCGCCCTCCCACCGCAATTCGACCTCGCGTGCTTACTATTCAATGTACCATGCTGCGCGAACAGTCTCTTACCTCCATACAGGTGGAGACGACAATGAAGATCACAAAGCGCTCCATAAGGGGATCCCCGATGAATTTCCCGATGCCGAGGTTTGGAGAAACAATCTTAAGGAAGCTCGACTGCGCCGGAATGAAGCCGACTACGACCCATATCCGAAGTCAGATGATGACTTTGCTCAAATCAGCGCAAACCAGCTGAAAATGGTCAAGGCTTTTCTTACGGTTGCTGAACAGTACCTAAAGGGAAAAGGATGTCCGTTATGATATCAGGGTCAACAGACGCGGAGGACGTAGCTCAACGCGTGCGCGAAATGTTTTTGGAGCGCGGAATCGAACCTGTTTCGACACAGGTGCGACAATATCCAGATGAAACGGTCGTAATTGTCGAATTCCGCGAGCCCGACGCTGAGACTGCGATTGGGCTCGCCTCGTCCGTTGAGGCGTCGCTCCCCGAAGACCATTTGGTCGTTATTCGACGTGTTGGCAGCGATGAGGATGACAGTGAACGAATTAGTATTCGCACTGTAAATGATCCGAAAGTAAGTAGATTGATAGAATTGCTCAACGAGCGATCACGCACCTCAGAGCAACAACCAAGCCTTCAATACATTAAGGACGCTGCTGAAAATTTGCGAATTGCAGTGACAAAGCGGCATCACGTTGTATTCGGACGCAGGGGGGTCGGCAAAACAGCTCTACTATTAGAGGCAAAACGGCAAATCGAGTCGCTGGGCGGAGTGGCCCTGTGGATCAATATTCAGACATTGCGTGGGCTCTCGGCACCTGCGGCATTCTTGACCTTAGTGCGGAGACTTTGCGAGTTACCCTCAATAGTACATCGTGGGCGACGGAAATTGCCCTCTAGTGTGGCCTCTGCCGCTAAGCTAAGTGTCTGGGCCCAGCAACTTCTGGAAAAGTCTGGAATCGATAGTGCCACCGTCGCCCCCCTCGTTCCTGAGGCGCAGAGGCTCATCACAATGTTTTGTGGAGAGACGGGTGCCGACCTGTATCTTTTTATTGACGACCTTCACTACCTAGCTATGAAAGACCAGTCGGTCTTCTTAGACCTAGTTCATGGCGTAACCCGCGATGCTGCCGCTTGGATTAAGATTGCAGGCATACGAAATCAGTGCCGTGTGTTCGAAAGCGATCCTCCGAGAGGAATGCAACTCGGTCACGATGCGGCAGTAATCCCGCTCGACATCACTCTCGAAGAGCCGAAAAAGGCAAGGGCTTTTCTCAGTGATGTACTTCAGACGTATCTTAGCGCTGCCGGCATCGCCAACCGTTCCGGCGTGTTGTCATCAGGCGCACTCGACAGATTAATTCTTGCATCGGGCGGAGTGCCACGCGATTTTCTTCTTCTTTGTGCTCGGGCAATTCAGATCGCACGCCTGCGTGAGAGTGGTCGCGTAGTCGGTACCCAGGATGTAAATGAAGCAGCGGGAGACGCGGGAAAGCAAAAGCTCACCGAGTTGGAAGACGATGCCGCTTCGTCAACAGGCAAGGCGACCTCGCGTCTTGATGCTTTGCAGCTTGTCCGGGCGTTTACAATCACGGAAAACCACAGTTCTTATTTTCGCGTCGACTTCCGACAAAAAATGAGAAGTCAGAAGAGTATGCACTGCTGCAAAGCCTCATGGATCTTCGCATGATTCACCTCGTTAAAGCGAGCCTTTCTGAAGCACATGCGGCCGGCGAGAAGTCTGAGGTATACATGATTGATCTTTCAGAGTATTCTGGATACCGCCTTAAAAAGGATATAAATCTAATCGAGTTGCAAGGCGACGTACTTGTTCTGCGTAAGACTGGGGAGCAAGGCGCCACCGTCATTGGAAATACTCCCAGAAAGTTAGTGCAGATTTTTCGGAGGGGCCCCGAATTTCAGCTGGATGTCCTGACGCCCCTAGTAACGGCAAGGCCGATCCATTGAGATTGTGAGAGGCACGGGCAACTACCTCCTCCCCGCCGCGCTATCCGCCGTCAATATCGACACGGCGAGCTGTTCGAGCGTGCCCGCGTCCCGCTCGCCCTCCACGCGCAGCTGGAAGATCAGCGCCGCGACCCGGTCGCGCTGCACGCGATCGGCCTCGCTGAACGTCAGGCCGAGCTGGCGGCACGCGGCGTCGTAGGCGCGGCGCATCGCGGTCAGGTCCTCGTTGGTAAAGTTCTGCATGCCCCGCTCCCTATTTAGCGGCGTCGACGCGCCGATCGCCGGGCCCTGCCGGTCGCGGCCGACGATGCGCCGGTTGCCCCATAAAACGAGCGATGGGCCGGGCCGTCAACAGCGTTGGGCGGACGCGCTTCCGCGCCGAAGTATCCACGCGAGCCACTCCCTCTCCTCTTGCGTTCCCGGAAGCCGAGCGGAGCGAGGCTATCCGGGATCTTTCCCCGCCGATGGTGCGCATCCCCCTCACCTGAAAGACCCCGGCTCTCCGCCCCGCCTATGGCGGGCTCCGGCCGGGGACGCAGATGCAGAGGGCCGCGTTAAACGGCGCGACGCAAGAGGAAGTGCGGGTCCTTAACCCTGAGATCGAGCCGCCCCATACATTACAATCCCCCCTCCTCTCCCGCGCCCTTACACTCGCTCAGCCCGTCCCACCAGGGGTCGCCTCCGGAGGCGTACCGAAGGCCGAGGGACGGTCCGAGTTCGAAGGGAAAGCGCCGCACGCTGCAGCCATTCCTTCGCGCGTTTGCCAATCGCCGGCGGAAACGCCGGTACCGCGGAGGCTTGCGGCTAAGCGAGGCGCGGGACGTTGGGACGTGCTTCACCCAATGTAAAGCTCGGAAGGCGGGGCGCCGGTGCGCCTATGAAACATACAAGCGGAAGACCGCGGCAATCCCGCGCCCCGCTTCCCCTGACCCATCCCCTCGGGCGCAAGCGCCGCGAGAGCATCGCGCACGCGCCCACACACGCAACGTCATCCCCGCGAAGGCGGGGATCTGTCCAAGGTTGCCGCATGAGTCTTACCGCGGGTTTGGGCGGATGCCCGCCTGCGCGGGCATGACGTTGAACAGGAGACAGCCGCCTGTTCTCCCCCTCAAGGGGGAGGTGGGCCGTGGTCTCACTTCTCGCTTACGCCGCGCCCGGCATGCCGGCGCGGCCGATGACGTAGGCGGCGAGGCTCTGGAGCCGCGGGTCGATCAAATCGCGCGTGCCCTTGTCGGCGACGAGGCGCGCATACGCCTCCGTCAGGAGCTGCCAGCGCGCCTCGAGCAGGGCCTTCAGCGCCTCCTCGGACACGTCGCTCGCCGCGCGCACCATGAGGTCGACGCTGTAGCGGGCGCGCCCGCGGGCCACCTCGCTCCGCTCGAAGCCGTCGGCGCGCGTCATGCGCGCGAGCTCGATCGCCACGTCCCAGTGCTCGGAGCTGACGATGTCGAGCAGGCAGAGCAGCAGGAACGTGTCGTACTTCTGCCCGAAGTGGCCCTCGAGCTCGAGGCTGTAGGTGAAGGTCACCGGCAGGCGGTCGCTCAGGGGAATGTTGTCGCGCCGGGGGCGGGCGCTGTCGGGGTCGACGAGCCCCATGCGTTTGGCCCAGAACGCCACGCATTCGCCGCAGATCGCGGCCTCGCCGAGCGAGACGAGATTGTCCACGTCGCACGCCGGCTTTCCGCAGAAATTGCACACCGCATGACTGCCCATGTACGCCCCCTCGAACTGACTTTGGTTGAGAAGCCCCGCTTATGTCGCAAAGGCGTCGTAATCGTGTTGGAGGAAGCGCAAGCTGCCGCAGCCCGCGCCTTTGACGCTGCGGCCGTGTCACGTTCGCCACGAGAGCCAAGCGCCGCCCGGCAAATCCATTCTCCGCAAGACCGCATCGACGCAACGCCCATCATGCCCGCCGCCGCCCCCGACATCCCCACCGTCGAAGCCGCCATCGTCGCCATGACGAATATGTTCCGTGCCGAGCATCACGAGGCGCCCGTCGCGCCTGACCGGAAGCTCGCGGCGGCGGCGCGCAGCTACGCGGCCTTCCTCGCCAGGTCCGGCGCCTTCTCGCACGAGGCCGACGGGCGGCAGTCCGGCGACCGGGTCGCCGCCCAAGGCTACCAGTGGTGCCAGGTCGGCGAGAACCTCGCGCTCAATCAGGCGAGCCGCGGCTTTGCGGCCCCCGAGCTCGCCAAGAAGGCCGTCGAGGGCTGGATCAACTCCCCGAGCCACCGCAAGAACATGCTCGCCCCCGACGTGACCGAGATCGGCGTCGGCGTGGCGAAGGCGCCCGACAAGGACCCGAAGTACATCTCCGTCCAGCTCTTCGCGCGCCCGAAGTCGCTCGAGGTCGAGTTCCAGATCTCGAACACGTCGCGGGAGCCCGTGTCCTACGCGTTCGGCGGCGAGACGCACGAGGTGCTGCCGTCGTTCTCCGTTACGCATACGTCGTGCGCGGCGGGGCCGCTCACGTTCGAGCAGGTCGGCAAGGGGCTCGGCGCGAAGGCGCTCTCGATGCGCTACGAGGCGACCGACGGCATCGTCTACCGGCTCGAACCGGACGAGGGCGGGGGTGTCAGGATCGAAGTCGCGCCGCTCGAGCGCATCAGGTAGGGGTGGCGGCGGAGGCCCGCGCGAGGAGGCCGACGAGCCGATGGCGAGACTCGGGCATTGCTTCCCCGCGGGGGGCGAGGACGCGCGCCTCGAGGAAATAGCCGGTGAGCGCGAACCCGGCTTCGATGTCCGCCCGCGTCACCGGTCCCCGCTCCCGGCTCGTGAGCAGGAATTGCGGCAGGACGAGGAGCCGCTCCTTATAGGGCTCGGCGGCGGCGCGCGAGACGGCGCGGCCAGTGCGCGGCGAGACGTAGGCGAGGTCCTCCGCCGCCCCCGTCGCCGCGCAGCGCGAGAGATCGAGGCCGAAGCCGAGCTCGTCGAGCAGCGCGAGCTCCCAGCGCACCACGAGGGCCGGCCACACGCTCCGATCGTCGAGGAAGCCGAGCACGAACAGCGTCACCTCGAACAGGCTCGGGTGGGGGTCGCGCTCCGGGAGGAGCCGGGCCAGCGCGCAGAGCGAGGTAAGCGCCGCGAGCGCCGCCGGATCGTCCATCGCGTCGGCCGCATAGCCGCGCCGGAGCTCGATCGACATGTGGCCGAGGTGCTCGGAGAGGCGCGCCTTCCAGGTCGCGTCGACGTGATTGCCGGTCTGCAGCACGGGGCGCAGCTTGCGCGAGCGCCCGCCGTGGACAAGCCCCAAGTGGCGCCCGTGGGCGCGCGTCAACAGCTCGACGACCGCGGCGGTCTCGCCGTGCGGGCGCACCGAGAGGACGACGGCTTCATCGGACCAGTGCATCAGGCCATCTTACATCGGCGGGCGCCGGCGCAAGGCCCGACACTCACATCTCGATGCGCTCGTCGCGCAAGTGCTTGCGGTCCGGGGCCTGCTCGATGATGCAGGGATGGCCGCGCGCCACGCATTCGTATCCCCCCGACATGCTCGGGACGCAGGCGAGCATCTTGTCCGCGGCCCTAACCCAGTTGGTATAGCCTTCGCCGAGCGGCTTGACCTTCGCCTTCCAGTCGTCGAGCGCCTTCTTCTTGGCGGCGAGCTCGTCCGGCGCGGTGAAGGCCTCGCTCGTCACGAGCGCTCCGCATAAGCGCACGGCGCTCAGAGACGGCTCGGCCGCCGCTACCAGCAGGCTCACGGCCGTCAGGGTAAAGAGCAGCCCCTTTGCCATCACATCCATTGAACACCCCCTGAGTATCACTCCTTCGGAAATTCGAGGCCCATGTCCCGGTAACGCTCGGGGTCGGCATCCCAATCCTCGCGCACTTTGACGAACAAAAAGAGGTGCACCGGGCGCTCGGCGATGCCGGCAAGCTCGGCACGCGCCGCCGACGATATCTTCTTGATCGTCTGGCCGCCCTTGCCGAGCACGATGCCCTTCTGTCCCTGGCGCGCGACGTAGATCGTCTGCTCGATGCGCGCCGAGCCGTCTTTCAGCTCCTTCCACAGCGTGGTCTCGACGGCCGTCTCGTAGGGAAGCTCGTCGTGCAGATAGTGATAGATCTTCTCGCGCGTGACCTCGGCGGCGAGCAGCCGCAGCGGGAGGTCGGAGAGCTCGTCCTCCGGATAGAGCCACGGGCCTTCCGGCGCGTTGGCGGCAAGGTAGGCCTTGAGGTCGCCGACGCCGTCGCCCGAGAGCGCCGAGATCATGAACACGCGCTCGAAGGCGCAGGCCGCCGTGAGGTCGGCCGAAAGCTTGAGCAGCTGCTCCTTGTCCGTGACACGATCGACCTTGTTGAGCACGAGGAGGCGGGGCGCCTTGGCCGCGGCAAGTCCGGCGACGATGCGCTCGACGTCCTCGTCGATGCCCTTGGCGGCGTCGACGAGCAATAACACCGCGTCGGCATCGGACGCGCCGGTCCACGCGGCGCCGACCATGGCCCGGTCGAGACGACGCCGCGGCTTGAAGATGCCCGGCGTGTCGATGAGGACAAGCTGGCTCGCCCCCTCGATGACGATGCCGCGTACGGGCGCGCGCGTCGTCTGCACCTTGCGCGAGACGATCGTCACCTTGGAGCCGACCAGCGTGTTGACGAGTGTCGACTTGCCGGCATTGGGCGCGCCGAGCACGGCGACGATGGCGCAGCGGGAAGGCCCGCGGGGCTCGGGTTCAGTTGCCTTGGTCGGCTCAGCCATGGGCCCAGGCTCCCGGCACGCCCTCGCGCTCGAGCATGGCGCAGGCGGCCGCCTGCTCGGCGGCGCGCTTGGAGGCGCCCTCGCCTTGAGCGGGCGGCCGTCCCTTGATGCGCACTTCCGCGGTGAAGAGGGGCGCATGGTCGGGACCCTTGCGCGACACTTCGACGTAGTGTGGAAGGGCCAGGCCCTTGCCCTGCGCCCATTCCTGGAGCGCGGACTTTGCGTCGGCCACGGCCTTGGGGTGCTGTTCCCTCTGTCCTTCCCAAAGATGGCGCACGACGGCGCGCGCCTTGTCGAAGCCCGCCTCGAGGAAGATCGCGCCGAGGACGGCCTCGACGGCATCGGCCAGGATGGTCGCCTTCTGTCGTCCGCCGCTCTCCGCCTCGCTCTCGGACAGCGTGAGGAACTCGCCGAGACCGAGCTCGCGGCCGACCTTGGCGCACGTCTCGCCCTTGACTAGGCGATTGTAGCGGCGCGCAAGCTCGCCCTCGTTGGCGTCGGGGAAGGTCTCGTGCAGGATCTCGACCATGGCAAGGCCGAGGACGCGGTCGCCGATGAACTCGAGGCGCTCGTTGTCGGGGGAGGCCTTGCGCGAGCCCCTGACGCTCGCGTGGGTCAGAGCGCGCTCGATCAGCGCCTGGCTCTTGAAGCGATAGCCGAGCGTCTTTTCCAACGCCTTGAATTTGCGCGCCCTGAACATGTGGCAAGCGGGCTAATGCACGAGCTTGAAGAACCGGCTCCATCTGATGTCGAACGGCCAAGTCCATGGGCTCGTCCAGCTCATCGCGCCAGGCTCGTCCACGGCCGCGGAGAAAAAGATGATTTCGGCGCGTCCCACGAGGTTGACGAAGGGCACGTAGCCGACGCCCCAAAGCGCACGGCTGTCGGTGGAGTTGTCGCGGTTGTCGCCCATCATGAAGAAGTGGCCGGGCGGAACCTTGTAGGGCCCCACGTTGTCGAAGGGTCCGTTCGTCTCGCTGTCGAGCACCGTGTACTTGACGCCGTTCGGAAGCGTCTCCTCGAACGTCGCAATCCTCTGTTCGGCCCCGCCCTCATCGCGCGTCATGAACTCGCCGTTGGGCACTTTGGGGACCGCCCTCCCGTTGATGTAGAGGACGCCGTTCTGCATGCGGATCTCGTCTCCCGGCAGCCCGATCACGCGCTTGATATAGTCGGTCGAATTGTCGCGCGGCAGCTTGAAGACGGCGACGTCGCCGCGCTTCGGCTCGGCGGCGAAGATGCGCCCCGAAAAAAGGTCGAGGCCGAACGGAAACGAGTAGCGGCTGTAGCCGTACGACAGCTTCGAGACGAAGAGGTAGTCGCCGACGAGCAGCGTCTCCTTCATGGACCCCGAAGGAATATTGAAGGGCTGGTAGAGGAAGATGCGCACAAACATCGCGATCGCGAGCGCCTGAATGACGATCTTGGTCGTCTCCCACCAACCGGAGCCGCCGGCGGCCTTCACGTTCGTGTCCAGGCTCGTCTCCCTTGTTTCAAGCGGCGGGCTAGCTGGGCCTCTTGGGCGCCTTCAGGGATCGCCGCTATAGCCATTTTGGGCCCCTGGCGCAATTCTACCCCGGAGCGCGCATAGAAAGCGCCGATATGACAACAAACGCCTCCGCAAGGGGAAAATCGTCGGTCAGCGTCAAATCGATGCGCGCCTCGCAGCCCTCCGGCGTGATGCGTTTCAGCCGCTCGGCGGCACCCCCCGTGAGCAGCAGCGTCGGCCGCCCCGACGGCAAATTGATGACCCCCATGTCGCGCCAGAAAACCCCGGCTCTGAGGCCCGTCCCCAGCGCCTTGGCGCAGGCCTCCTTGGCCGCGAATCGCTTGGCGTAGGAGGCGGCGCGGGCGGCGCGGCGGTCCGATTTCTGACGTTCGATCTCGGTGAACACGCGCTCGAGGAACCGGTCGCCGAAGCGGTCCAGCGTCGCCTCGATGCGGCGGATATCGATCAAGTCGTTGCCGATGCCGAGGATCAAGGGTTCTCACATGCCCATGTCGGGCCGCCTCATGCGCTGAGCTTGCCCAGGGATTGCGCGCGCGCCTCGTCCATGAGCGCACGCATGCGCCTCACCGCGGTGAAGAGCCCGCCGAAGATCGCCTCGCCGATCAGAAAGTGACCGATGTTGAGCTCGGCGACCTCCGGCATGCGGGCGAGCGCGCCGACCGTATTGAACGTGAGCCCATGGCCGGCGTGCACCTCGAGCCCGACAGCGGCGGCCGTGCGCGCGGCCAGGGCAAGCCGCTCGACCTCGCGCGCGACGCCCTTCGCGTCGTCCTCGAGCGCTCGCTCGCAATAGGCGCCCGTGTGCAGCTCGACGATGTCGGCGCCGAGCGCCGCAGAGGCGGCAACGGCCGCGAGCTCGGGCTCGATAAAGAGCGACACGCGAATGCCGGCACCCCTGAGCTCGCCGACGATCCTCTCGAGGTGCCGCTGGCCGACGACGTCGAGGCCGCCTTCGGTCGTACGCTCCTCGCGCTTCTCCGGCACGAGGCAGCAGGCATTGGGGACATGGCGTAAGGCGATCTCCAGCATCTCCGCCGTCGCCGCCATCTCGAGGTTCAGGGGTCGCGTCAGCTCGGTCTTGAGGCGGGCGATGTCGGTATCGGAGATGTGGCGCCGGTCCTCGCGCAGGTGCGCCGTGATGCCGTCGGCGCCGGCCTCGACCGCGAGATGCGCCGCGCGCAGGGGATCGGGATGGCGCCCGCCGCGGGCGTTGCGGATCGTTGCCACGTGATCGATGTTGACCCCGAGGCGGAGCGCTGCGCCGTCCCTTCTCGAAACAGGCGACGGCGGGAGAGAGGTAGGAGCTGTCATGGCGAGCAACTAAACTCCGGACACTAGCAAAGGACGACCCCGGGCCGCAGCAGTGGGAAGTCTGCACGCGGCCGGCACCGACAAGCTAGCGCCTCTCTCATTCGAACACACGCTCGACCTTGCTCACGACCGCCTTAGCCTTAAGGCCGGAGATGATCTGGTTGAGATGGGCAAGGTCGCGGACCTCGATGCCGATCTTGAGCTCGGTGAAATCGGACGCGCGCCGCACCATTTTGAGGTTGTCGATGTTGCCGCCCGCCTGCCCGATCACGTCGGCGATCTGGGCGAGCGTTCCCGGCTTGTTCGGGGCAGCTACGCTGATCAGCGCCGGAAAAAGCTCGGGCGTCTTGGGGTCCACGTCCCAGGCGACGTCGATCCAGCGCTCGTGCTCGTACTCCTTGAGACGCGGCGAATGGATCTGGAAGATCTTGACGCCTTCACCCGGGGTCAGGACGCCGACGATGCGATCGCCCGGAACGGCGCCGCCGGCCTCGAAGATCACCGGCATGTCGTTTCTCACGCCGCGGATCGGAATGGCGCCGGGCTTCCCGGTCCCCGGCCCTTCGTCCGCCTGCCCGCCCTTCAAGCGGAACTTCAAGCCCGCGACGCGCGACAGGTTGAGCCAGCTCCTCTGGCTCTTGGCCGCCTCCTGCGCCCGGGCCGCCTCGGCGACGCGCGCCTCCGCGTCCGGCACGAGGCGCTTCACGACATCGTCGACCTTGAGCTCGTTCCTCGCCACCGCGGCGAGGAGATCGTCGGCCGATTTCATCGAGAACGCCGACAGCACCTTCTTCAGCTGCTCGTCGCTGTAGGGGTGCGCGATGCGCTCGAGGGCGGCGATCAGCAAACGGCGGCCGAGCTCGGCGTACTGGCGGCGCACGGCATCGCGTGCGGCGCGGCGGATCGCCGAGCGGGCCCGGCCCGTCACCGCGAGGCTCTCCCAGGCCGCCGGCGGCGTGTGCGTCTTCGAGGTCTGAATGTCGACCTCATCGCCGTTGCGCAGGCGCGTGTCGATCGGCACGTGGCGCCCATTGACGTAGGCGCCGACCGCCGCGTTGCCGATGTCGGTGTGGACGGCATAGGCGAAGTCGAGCGGCGTGGCCCCGCGCGGAAGCGCGATGAGACGGCCCTTGGGCGTGAAGCAGTAGACCTGGTCCTGGAACAGCTCGAGCTTCGTGTGCTCGAGAAACTCGTCGGGGTTCGAGCCCTCGAGCAGCGTCTCGACGAGCCGCCGAAGCCAGACGTAGGGACCATTGTCCTTGTCGACCGCGACCGAGCTTTTCGTCGCCGGCCGCTCCCCGCCGTTCGCCTTCTCGGGGTCCTTGTAGAACGTATGCGCGGCAACGCCGTACTCGGCGATCGAGTGCATCTCGCGGGTGCGGATCTGCAGCTCAGCGCGCTGATGGCGCGGCCCCACCACCGTCGTGTGGATCGACTGGTAATTGTTCTGCTTCGGCGTCGAGATGTAGTCCTTGAAGCGGCCCGGCACGGTGCGCCAGGTGGTGTGAGAGACGCCGAGGACGCGGTAGCAGTCGTCGATGGTGTCGACGATCACGCGGAACGCGTAAATGTCGGAGAGCTGCTCCAGGCTGATCTGCTTGTTGGTCATCTTGGACCAGATCGAGTAGGGCTTCTTCTCGCGCCCCGAGACCTCGGCCTCGATGCCGACCTCGGCCAGCTTCTGCGACAGCGCCTCCGCGATCTCCTCGACCAGGCCCTCGTTCTTGGCCCGCAGCTCGGCGAGCTTGTCCGTTACCGTCTTGTAGGCGTCCGGATAGAGCCACCGGAAGGCCAGGTCCTCGAGCTCGTCGCGCAGCTTCTGCATGCCCATGCGGCCCGCGAGCGGCGCGTAGATCTCGAGCGTCTCCTCCGAGATGCGCCGGCGGCTCTCGGGCTTCATATGCTCGAGCGTGCGCATGTTGTGGAGCCGGTCCGCGAGCTTGACGAGAAGCACGCGAATGTCGCTCGAGATGGCGATCAGGAGCTTGCGGAAGTTCTCGGCCTGCTCCGACTGCTTCGAGACGAGATCGAGCCGCTTGATCTTGGTCAGGCCGTCGACGAGCGTGCCGATCTCGGCGCCGAACAGCTGGTCGATCTCGGCCTTTGTCGCGTCCGTATCCTCGATGACGTCGTGGAGGAGCGCGGTTGCGATCGTCGCATCGTCGAGCTTGAGGTCGGTGAGGATTGCCGCGACCTCGAGCGGATGGGAGAAATAAGGGGCCCCGGAGGCGCGCTTCTGGTGTCCGTGCGCCTTCATCGCGTAGACGTACGCGCGATTGAGGAGGGCTTCGTCGGCCGTCGGGTCGTATTTCTGTACCCGCTCGACGAGCTCGTACTGCCGCATCATGGGCCGTTACTCTCGGGCGCGGAACCTCGTCATGCCAATGCGCCTGCCAATTGAAAGGACCGCGCCGCCGCCCGGCCTACAAAGGACCCGGCCTCGATGCCGGTTCTGCAGGCGGAGCCGCACTAGCGGCCGCGCTCGCGCGGTCCTCCGCTCCCGCCGTTCGACGACGGCTCGGAGGGCGTCATGCTCTCGAGGCCGCGCAGGAGCTGCTCTTCGGTCAGCACGTCGACCTGGGTGTCGCTTGCCTGATCGTCCCTGCCGAGAATCGGACCGCGACGCTCCTGGGTGAGAACGGGCGCCGCGCCGGCCTCGGGCTCGTCGACCTCGACATTCTTCTGGATCGAATGAATGAGGCTCTCGCGCATGTCCTCGGCCGGGATCGTGCGCTCGGCGATCTCGCGCAGCGCGATCACCGGGTTCTTGTCGTTTTCCTGCTCGATCGTGATTGCGCTGCCGTTCGCGATCGAGCGGGCCCGGTGGGCCGCGAGCAGCACCAGCTCGAAGCGGTTCGGGACCTTGTCGACACAATCTTCAACGGTGACGCGCGCCATTCGCCAGCACCCTCTCTCTAGCCTTACGGATTTCGGGAGTGATAGACCACGGCCGAACTAACGGCCCGCCGTTCGGGTCAATATTTTTTCTCTCACGAAGTGACGGGAAGTGCAAGCCCGCCCCGAAGTTGCTAAGGTGTCGGCAGACAGCTGAGGTTTTCGGGAGAGGCCTCCCTACGAAATTGTAAGAAAATGGACCTAATGTCGCACACGTTTAAGTTGTGCTTAAGCTTAACCCTCTGGACGCCTATATGAGGCTCATGTGCTCAACTATTATTCAAGGGCAGGACTTGCGGCCATCTAGTATTCGTGGACAGGAGCGACTAATGTCTTTGGAAAGATCAAGCGCTTTTGTTTGAATCGGATTGTTGCTAGAGGCGATCAGCCCTCCCCCGATCACTTCAGAAGACCATGCCTCACAGACGGGCCGCGGCGGGGCCCCAAGAATGTCACAGGTGGACACGATGCATTTCTATCCGAACGAGCGCGTAGCGCTCCTGATTGACGGCGCCAACCTTTACGCGACCTCGAAGGCACTCGGGTTTGACGTCGACTACAAACGCCTCCTCGCCCTTTTCCGGCAAAAAGCGCACCTCGTGCGCGCGCTCTACTACACGGCGCTCGCCGAGGACCAGGAGTACTCCTCGATCCGGCCGCTCATCGATTGGCTCGACTACAACGGCTACACCATGGTCACCAAGCCGACCAAGGAATTCACCGACGCCTCGGGCCGGCGCAAGATCAAAGGCAACATGGATATCGAGCTCGCCGTCGATGCCATGCGCCTCGCCGACAGCCTCGACCACATCGTCCTCTTCTCGGGCGACGGCGATTTCCGCGGTCTCGTTGCGGCGCTCCAGCAGAAGGGGCGGCGCGTCAGCGTGGTCTCAACGCTCCAGACCCAGCCGCCCATGGTCGCCGACGAGCTGCGCCGGCAGGCCGATCAGTTCGTCGATCTTGCCGATCTCGAGCCCCTCGTCTGCCGCGATCCTTCTGCCCGCGTGGCGCGCGAACCGCGCACTTATCCCGCGCGCGGCCAGCAGTATCCGACGCGCGAAGGTGCCGGCTTCCAGGACACGGACGATATGTCCGAGGAAGTCTGACCGAGGCGCCCACGCGACAGGGCGCGGGTTTTCACCTAGCCTTCGAGGGTGTCGAAGAACCTCGCGAGCCAGCCCGGATTTCCCCCGGAGCCCGAGCGCGACTGCAGCCTCTGCAGCCGCCTCGTCGCCTTTCGTGCCGAGAACCGCGCCGCCGAGCCACACTGGTTCAACGGCGCAGTCCCCTCATTCGGGGAGAGCGCCGCCCGGCTCTTGATCGTCGGGCTTGCACCGGGAGTGCGCGGCGCGAACCGCACGGGCCGCCCCTTCACGGGCGACTACGCGGGCGAGCTGCTCTATGGGACGCTCTTGGCCTACGGCTTCGCTCGCGGCCGCTATGAGGCCCGCGTCGACGACGGTCTCACGCTGGTCGGCGCGATGATCACCAATGCGGTGCGCTGCGTGCCCCCGGAGAACAAACCGACCCCGGCCGAGATCGCCCAGTGCCGGGGCTTTCTCTCAGCGCGCATCGGGGCGCTGCCCAAGTTGCGTGTCGTACTCGCCCTCGGGCGCATCGCCCACGACCAGACGCTCGCCGCGCTCGGCGCGCGCAGAGCCGCTTATCCCTTCGCCCATGGCGCTCGCCATGATGTGCGGGCGGGCCTCACGCTCTTCGACAGCCTCCACTGCTCGCGGCTCAACACGAATACGAAGCGGCTGACGGCTCCCATGTTCCACAAGGTGTTCGCCGAGATTTCGAGAGTTGCTCGGCGCGGACGCCGTGTGAGCGGGCATCAGCTCGTGGCGGCGGGCTTATCGATGCCGGTGATGCGCTCGAGAAGCCCCGGGCGTCGGCCGGACTTTCCCTCGGGCGTAGTCTCGCTCGCGCTGGCGGAAGACTCTCCCTGCTCAGGCTTTGCGGAGGGTTCTTCGGCCGTCGACGTCGCTTTCTCCTGCTCGCCCGCAGCCGTCCCGTCGAGGGCGCGCAGGAACCCGCTCACGCGCTCTGGATCCTCGGCTTCGCGCTTGGCGGGCTCGGCCGCGCCCGCGCGCCGCTTGCCTGCCCCACCCAGAGTGCGCGGCGGACGCGGCGAGGTCATGCGCTCGACGAGCGACCGCTTCTCCGCGCGCTCGTAGCCGTCGCGGCGCGCCGCTCCGCCCGCCGGCGCTGAGCCCGCGCCGAGACGGCGCATCTCTTCCACGAAGTGGGCGGCCTGGCGCGCGAGCTTCTCGTTCGCCGCCGCGACCTCGGCCCTGAGCTTCTGAATAGTCGCGGCTTGCTCCTCGCTCTGCGCCTGCAAGGCGCTCACCCGCGCCCGCATGGCGATCTTGCTGTCCTTCAAGGCGCGCTCGTCTGCGTCCTCGGCCTCATAAGCCTTGAGCGCCGCCTTGAGCTTGGCGATCTCGGCGGCCTGATCCTCGTTCGACGCCCTGAGCCCCCTGATCTCGGTTTCGAGCGCCGCCTGACCGGACTGGCCCACCTCCGCCATGCCGCGGGCCGACTTCAAGGCGAGCTCCGCTTCCGCCAGATCCTTGCGCAGGCGGGCGATCTCGTCCCCGGACGTCACGGTCTCGGCACGCTTCGAACCCTGACCGTTGGAAGATGCGGCGAGGCCGGCGATTTGATCCTCGCGCGCCCCGGAATTGACCAGCACGCCCTGCAGGCGGCTGATGAGCTGAGCCTGATCGCGCGTCTTGGCACGCAGCCCCTCGAGCTCCGATCTCAACGCGACCTCGCTGTCGTAGCGCGGGTCGGCGAGCGTCTCGCGATTGCGCGCCGCGCGCGTCGTCAGCGTGGCATTCAGCCTGTGGATCTCGTCGCGCTGCTGGGCGTTGATGAGGGTCGCCTCCTCGAGGGCCTGCGATTGACGGTTTGCCGACTGGGTGATCGAGGAGATCTCGCGATCGCGCTGGAACAGGAGCTTCTTGGCCTCGGCGAGACGGAATTCGACGCGGGGCAGCCGATCGGTGATCGTATGCTCGAGCACGCGGCGCGCATTCTCGTGCTCCTCGAGCGCGGTCTTCAGCCCGGCGACCTCGCTTTCGAGCCCGCTGATCGCGGCATCGCGGCGATTGAGCTCCACCCTCTGCTTGGCGGCGGAATGGGTCGCCTCCTCGAGGTGCATTTCGAGCTTGTGGATGGTGATGGCGTACTCGGCGCGCAGCTTGTCCTTGTCGGCCCGGATCTCGGCCGTGGTGAGCGGCATCGTGCGCTTCAGCGACTCGGTGGCAAGGCGCGCGGCACGGCGGCGATAGAGGGGCGCCAGCAGAAACCCGAAGAGGGCCGCCACGAAGAAGCCGAGCGCAACCAGCATGACCGATTGAATCGTGATCACCGGCGCCGTTCCTTACGTCCCAACCCTCGTTTCTCCGATTCGACACGTACCGACGGCTCGCGCGCACACCGGCCCCGAACGGTCGCTCGCTGCCCCGACTCTCCCAGAGATTACCCCGCGCCGTGTCCGGCGCCAGCCCTCCAAGAGCGCAATTCTGCTCAGCTCCCTCAGGCTGCACATTGAATCGCAGCCGAGATCATAGACCTAACACGGGAGTTGCGCATCAGGCCGGGCGGCCTGAGGCTCTCCCCTAAAGCGGATTCCAGGTCGGCGACCGCGTGTACTTCAAATAGCCGACGTTGGCCCCGAGTCGAAGACCGACGCCGGACCTGATCACGGCGAGGGTGACCTCGCCATAGGTTTGAATCTGAACGCTAACGCCGCCCACCACGTAGACCGCCCCCTGCGCGCCGCCGAAGCGATTATAAATCTCGGAGGGGTCGCGCATATTGTAGACGAGGACCATCGTCTTCGAGCCCTCGGCGCCGGCGTCGTAGCCGACCGACGGGCCCTGCCAATAGACTTTGTGCTCGCCGGCATCCTTGGTGTAGAGCGTCCCCTCGCCGTAGCGCAGACCCAGGATCAGCGCTCCGCCCGCATCCTCGCCGAGGACATAGCCGTTGGGACGTCCCTGGCTCTGGAACGCCCACTCGACGGCGCTGGCGAGGCTCTGGCTTACCGCGCCGAAGAACTTGTGCCCGGCGCCGATGACCTCGTTCTGCTCGTAGGACGCCGGACGGCCTTGCGGCGGCGGAAATCCCCCATTTTCCCCGGGCGGAGGGGCGTAGGGAGTGCCGTATCCCGCCCCACCATTGTCCGCAGGCACCCCAGGACCGCCGAAGCTGTCACGCCGATCCGCGTAGCTCGGCCGGTAGGCGTCGTTCGGCTGATAGCCGCCGTTCGGCTGGTAGGTCCCGTTCGATTGATGAGCGCCGCTCGAAGGATAGCCGCCGTTCGGTTGATAGGTCCCGTTCGATGGGTAGGCGCCGTTCGGCTGGTAAGTCCCGTTCGATTGATAAGTGCCGTTTGAAGGATAGGTGCCGTTTGAAGGATAGGCGCCGTTGGATTGATAGCTCCCGTTCGGCTGATAATTACCGTTCGGCTGATTGCCGCCGTTCGGTTGATAGGCGTCGGGCCGATAGGCATCACCCGACGCTCCCCCTGAGGTCGTGTAGCCGCCTTGGGCCCCGGACGGGCTGCCTTGCCAGGGCAGGCTTTCCTGAGCGGGCGCGGGGCTGGCCGCCGTCAGTGATGCGGCGACAGCGAGTAAAGCCGCGGCGCGGTATGGGGTGTGGAATGGCATGGCGCGTCGGTCCCGATTGGAGATCTTTTTGATCTCAACGGCTTTGGTCCGGATGGCCGGCGCGCCAAGCGGTCTCTGCCTGACTGCGGGAACGCACCTGCTCCTCGAAACCGCCTTCGCAAGCGCATGCTTGGGCGAGTTTCCAAGCGCAGACTTGCGCGATCCCGCATGGGACTAGATTCATAAAAAAGTATTACGAAAGTGTGGCTTAAACGGCTCCGAACGGTGGCTGCGACACAAATTTGAGCCTGTGTTTGCCTCTAGCGCTCGGGCGCGAGGAAGCGGCGGCCCCAGGCGACGAAGTCCGGATTGAGGTAGTCCCGATCCACCTTGCCGTAGCCGAGCGACGCACCGTCGAGCGTCGTCACCACCCCGCCGGCCGCGGCGAGGATGGCTTGCCCGGCAGCGGTGTCCCACTCCTTGGTCGGGCCGAGCCGCGGATAAAGGTCGGCGTCGCCGCGCGCGATGATGCAGAACTTGAGCGACGAGCCGGCCTTCCTCGAGTCCGCGATCGGGTAGCGCGTGAGGAAGCTCTCCGTCGCGCTCGTGCGATGCGAGCGGCTTTCGAGCGCCATCAGGGCCTTGAGGTCGGGCTCGCGCGTGCGCAGCTCGGATAGCGCGCAGTCGGCCAAGCAGGTCGCGCTGCTGTCGGGAGCAAGGCGCGTCTCGACGGCGCAGTCGGAGCCGAGCGTCACGTAGAGGAGCTCGAGCGCGGGCGCATAGATCATGCCGAACATCGGTGCCTCTCCGACGATGAGGCCGATGTTGATCGTGAACTCCCCCGAGTTGTCGATGAACTCGCGCGTGCCGTCGAGCGGGTCGACCAGGAAGAACGTCGTTCCGCGCGCCGGTGCCGCGCCGAGAGACATGCTCTCCTCGGCCACCACCGGAATGCCGCGCGCCGCGCTCCACAATCCCTCGAGGATGACCGCCTCGGCCTCGCGGTCGGCTGCCGTCACCGGCGACGTGTCGGCCTTCCGCTCGACCTCGACTCCGGCCGTGTAGTGGCGCATCTCGATGCGCCCGGCCGCCAGCACGGCGGGTAGCAGCGCATCCGCGAGCTTCACGATTTCGACGGATCTCATGCTCAAGATAATGCTCCCCGAGCGCCACCTGCTCGGACTTGGGGATTGCACGCCGCGAGATCAGGCCCATACGACGAACGTCGAGCGTGCATGCTCAACCTCTGGTCGGCACTGAACGCGCAGCGAATCAAACTCTCACCCTGAGTGGCCTCCGGGACTCATCGGCAGCCAAAAAAGACCGCACTCTCAGCAATCCCGCGTCGATTCTTTGCATCGCTTGAGCGGCGCGTGTATCAGAGCAGGACTGCCATTTGCAAGCGGCCCTGTTCGCTCGCGTGGAAGCGCCGGGCGTCGAGGGACGCTCCCGCGCTCGAGCCGCCGCTCGTCTCGCAGCCGGCGATTGAGAGGGCAATTCCATGAGCCAGCACGTGCCGCCGACCGATCTCGAGCTCGCGGCGCTCGTTTCGAGCAAAATCTGCCACGACGTCATCGGGCCGGTGGGCGCAATCTATAATGGCCTCGAGATCCTCAACGAGGACGACGACGCGGAGGCGAAGTCCTACGCCTTGAACGTCATCCGCAACGTGACCGAGCAGGCCTCCGCCCGCCTGCAATTCGCCAGGTTCGCGTTCGGCGCCGCGGGCTCCGCCGGAGCCATGATCGACCTCGGGACTGCCGAGCAGATCTCGCGCGGGTTTATCGGGCAGGGCAAGCACAAGCTCGTCTGGAAAGGTCAGCCCGGCCACATGGCCAAGGACAAGGTGAAGCTTCTGCTCAATCTCATCGCCAGCGCCATCACGAGCCTTCCCCGCGGCGGGGAGATAGAAGTGGCGATCGACGGGCCGCTCGAGGCACCCCGCTTCGCCTTGCGCTGCCGGGGCACCGGCGCGCGGCCGCCGCAATATCTCACCGAGTTCGTTGCCGGCGATCAGGCCCCGCAGCTCGATGCCATGACGATCCAGGCCTATTACACCTGGCGCCTCGCCACGACGGCGGACATGCGCTTAGCGATTGCCAAGGACGACGCCGACATCGTGCTCTCCGCCGCGCCTGCCACCTAGGGCCTAGTGTGTCGCACGGGGGTAACTCGCTGCGAATGCCTCGGTCCGAATCACACTAGAATCATAAGCTTGCCGGTGTCCTTTCGATCGCGAAGCTCGTTCGATGGTCGCCGCGAGGCTCGACGAGCTTCATGATCGGGACCCTAGCGACAACAGTCCTTTAACCGATTTGTCCCTCATAATGCGTGGCCTGGGCCAGATCGAGCGGGGTGGCCCGCCCCTCGCCACAATTTTTATGCCCCTTGCGAGCGGAGCTCTCATGAAGCGTTGCCTGATCATCGATGATTCCGAGGTCATAAGGAAAGTCGCCCGCCACTTCATCGAGTGCGAGCAATACGATGTCTTGGAAGCCGAGACCGCCGACGAGGCCCTCAAGCTCTGCATGCAGCGCATGCCCGACCTCATTGTGCTCGATTGGCACCTTCCGGGCATGACGTCATTCGAGTTTCTGACCGCCCTTCGGTTCACGGCGGGCGCCAAGCGCCCGTTCGTGCTCTACTGCACGACCGAGAACGACGCCGCCGACCTGACGCGCGCCTTCAACGCCGGCGCCGATTCCTATCTCATGAAGCCGTTCGATCGGCAGTCCTTCGCTACCAAGTTCAAGGAGGCGGGTCTCGCGGCCTAACCTGCATCTCTTTCCGGTGATTAGTCGCTGGGCGAGAGTTGCCCAATCGATGGACCGTCGCGAAATTCTCGATCTCGATCAATCGCGCACACACGACGCCCGCGCCGCAAATCGACGCGCGCATGGCGTGGATTGCATCGCTTCGAGTGTGTGGTTTCCCTCAAAAAAATTTGTTTTGCCGAGACGGGCGCGGGCGTACGCGGTATGATGAACTGAGGGTTGCCACCGAAGTTCGGCGGCGGAGCCAAGGCATCGAGGGGTAACGATGAGCAAGGCAGCTGAGGCGTTTCGTACCATCAGTGAGGTAGCAAGCGAGCTCGACGTTCAAAAGCATGTACTGAGATTCTGGGAAGCCCGCTTTCCCCAGGTCCGGCCGATGAAGCGTGGCGGTGGGCGCCGCTACTACAGACCGGAGGACATGGAGCTACTGCGCGGCATCCGCCACCTGCTGCATGCGGAGGGCTACACCATCAAGGGCGTGCAGAAGATCCTGCGCGAGCACGGCGTCGACCATGTGAAGCAATACGGCCGCGTCGAGAGCGCGGCCGCCGCATCTCAGGCGCACGGCAAACGCGCGCGCGCCGATCAGTCCGGCGCCGAGCGGGCCCAGGCGAGCGCCATCGAATTGGTGAGGGCTCGCCTTCCCAGTCGGGGTGCGAGCGGACGGCGGGCCGGCGCGCCGTCAGCGGCCCAGATCGAAGCCGCAATCAAGGAGCTCGAGCTCTGCCGCAGGATCATGACCGAGACCCTTGGACCGCAAGAGCCAGCCGTGCGTCCGCAAAAGCGTGCGCGCGCGGTGAGCGCCTAACCGGTCCGCCCGACGCGCGGCAGTCCTGACGTGCGCCCGACCGAAGCAGCCGGAGGCACACTCGACACGCGGCCCGTGCTTGCCGCGGCGGGCGCCGAGCTGTGGCTGGTCGATCTCGATGCCGCGGCGGGAGCGCTCCGGGACTCCGAAGCGGCGCTCGCACGCCTTTCGGCCGATGACGTGGAGAGGATCGAGAGGATAGCCTCCGCCGACGCCCGCGAGGAGCGCCGCCTCACCCACATCGCCCTTCGCCTCATCCTCGAGCGCGCGTGCGGGGCCGGGGCGCGCCGTCTCGACTTCGCGCGCTCGAGCACGGGCCGCCCCTCCCTCCCCGGCTGGGGCGGCGCCTTCAGCCTGTCCCACGCGGCGGGCTTCGCGCTGATCGCCATCGCCGCGCGCGGGCGCATCGGCGTCGACCTCGAGCGCGAGCGCGAGGTGACGTTCTCGAGCGCACGACGCGCCGAGATCGTCGCGGCCGCCGAGGCGCTGGCCCCGGACGCTCCATTGCCCGACGAGCCCGACCTGCGCATCATCCAGGCGTGGGTGAGGCTCGAGGCCGTCGCCAAGGCCGAGGGAGCCGGCATCGGCGCCGTGCTCGAGAGGCTCGGGGTCGGGCGCGGCCGCGGCGAGCGGGTCGACGTGGCGACCCAGCTCAGCGGATCTGAACTTGCCGTGCACGACATCCCGGTCGGGCTCGGCCTTCGCGCGGCCGCGGCCCAAGATGCGGGCTTTGCCTTCCCGCGCCTCAACGAATTTCCGACTGCCCGCGCCGAGATCGCGGCGCTCCTCGTTTAGGTGTCGAAGGGATGGCCGTTGACCCGGACCCCATGCGGGGGCAAAAGGGGGCCGGATCGGAGCGTAGCGCAGCCTGGTTAGCGCACCAGTCTGGGGGACTGGGGGTCGGGAGTTCAAATCTCCCCGCTCCGACCAATCCTCCGGGTCCTGCTCTGCAATTGGGTCGTCTAGCGAGGTGGGGGCCGCTTTCGCTTGGATTTATGCTTCTCGGCGACCTCCTCCGCCAGCGCGTCGACGAGTTCGGCATCGATCTCCGCCGGCCGGCGATCGACCGGCCGGTCCGGCTCGTTGGAGGTCGGCTCGCCGACGCTCACCGCGTCGCTCGCCGGAAACGTGTTTCGCAGCGCGCAGTCGAGCTGCTTGTCCAGCTCTGCTTTCGGCAGCGTTTCGGTTTTGGTGCTCATGATCGCCTCCTCGGACCCTTGGCGCCTATTTCGGCGCCGGGACTTGAGCGTTCGGGTCGGGCGCCGTCGCCGCGGGAGGTGACGCCGTCGTCGATGGCTCGGGCGTGTAGCCGAGAGCGTAGATGCCGACGACAATCAACGCAACGACGGCGACGACCCAGATCAGGATGCTCGATGAGGAGCCCGAACGATAGTCATCGTCGCGGATGGCCATAAGAGCCTCCTATGGCTCGAGTGCATTACTTTACTTCTCGGCTCCGGCAGCGCCCGAGCTCGACGAGCCGGATGCACCGGTGCCGGCGCCGCTCGCGGCCGAGCTCGTGACAAGGCCCTTCGCGCAGGCGGCACGGAACTCCTTCGCGTCGAGCGTGCCGTCGGCGTCCGGGTTCGCCGCTTTGAAGTCCGAAACATAGGGCTGGGCCTGAGCCTCGGTGATCGTCGCGGAGCCGCTGGGATTGGCTTGGCTCCACAGGCTGTCGCACTCCGCCTGACTGAGCTTGGCAGAGCCGGCGACCGCTATGCTCGAGCCCATGATAAGTCCGAGAACCGTTACGGAGAGAAACTTCATTGCTTTCCTCCTTCACTCACAACCGGCTCTTTCCAACTCCCGCGGATGCTTGAGAGTTCCAGCGGGCTCGGCTGCCTCGCCTGCGCCAAATTTTTACTGCGCAGAGGAAATTCGCACTGCAGCAACCGAATATTGCGTGGCACCCAAGAGTCTTATCGAGCTAAATGGCAGCGTCGCAGCGGCGTATCATTTCAGTCAGTCACCGAAGCTGCGCGCGGTGGCTGTCGATTGGGACTGCGGGCCCGCGCACGGGCCTTGCTCCTGGCGGAACGCGCGAACCGACTTCGCGCACGCGGGTACCCAACCATGATGTCGAAACCCGACACCTGCATCCTTATTGTTGAGAACGGCACCGTTCCCGCCGCGGAACTTCGTGCTGCGCTTCAAGATGTGGATGTGACCGTCCACGTTGTGGGCAACGTCAATGCCGGGCTTACCATCGCACGGTCCAAGCGGCTCAGCGGCGCGATAATCGACCGCAACAGCCTTCAGGCCGCACGCCCCCTTTGTGCCGAGCTCACCAAGGCCGACGTGCCGTACCTATTTCACGGCCCGCTCTCGGGGGATGTCGAGGACGTGATTGCCACTCTGCTCAGCGCTGAGCCTCCGAGCTCACGCGTTCTCCAGCAGGTGTAGTCGGCGGCGTCTCAGATTACGGGATAGAAAGCGCGCCCGGGCGCGCTTTCTTCTTTGCGCGCTTGGTCGGAACGAAAGGCTCGCCGCGGCGTTGGCAAGTCAGCCATCAGCACGCAAGGAGCCGTCATGGATACGGCATTCCATTCAAACACCCGGCCGGCGACGGAGGAGGCCGTTCCCTTCCTTTGGAACGTGCTCGTTCGGCGGCTGGAAAAGGCCGAGGTACGCCAACGCATCGCGATCGACTGGGAAACGTTCGCCTTCGGGACGCCCGCTCTCCCGACCGCGCTCCTGTTCGGCCAGCGGCCGCGCGGCAGAGCCAGGCGAGGCCGCCATGCTCGACGTCGGCCCCGCCTGTCGTAGGAGGCACCCGACGCGGCGTTCACCACGCTGCAATTCCGGAACACGCGGGTACGGTGTTGTGTTATCTCTCGAGCGCGAAGCACAACATCTGGCCTGTTGCCAGCATCCGAGTACCGCGTCATGCCGAAAAGAGCCCGCGCCTATTGGAAGGGCTTCCTGCGCCTTTCCCTCGTGTCGATCGCCGTCGAGATCTACAACGCCGTCGAGTCCAAGGCCGAAATCTCCTTCCGCCAGATCCACAAGCCCTCGGGCAAGCGGGTCAACTACGAGAAGGTCGTCCAGGGCATCGGCAAGATCGACAACGCCGACATTGTGAAGGGCTACGAGGTCGACACGGACACCTACGTCACCCTCGATCCCGAGGAGATCGACGCCGTCAAGCTCGAGAGCAAGAAGACGATCGACCTCGTGCAGTTCGTCGACGCCAAGGAGATCGACTACCGCTATTTCGAGCGGCCCTACTTCATCGCCCCCGCCGACGAGCTCTCGGGCGAAGGCTACGTCGTGATCCGTGAAGCCTTGCGGAGAACAGGCAAGGTCGGCCTCGCCCAGGTCACGATCGTCGGCAGGGAGTGGCTCGTTGCCATCGCGCCAATGCAGGACGGCCTGGTCATGGAGATGTTGCGCTACGCGGAAGAGCTGCGCGACCCGGCCGATTTCTTCGACGAGGTGCCGAGCGCGAAGCCGGACAAGGAGATGGTCGATCTCGCCGTCCAGCTCATCGGCAAGAAGTCGGGCCCGTTCAAGGCGGACAAATTCGAGGACCACTACGCTTCCGCTCTCAAGGCGCTTGTCCAGGACAAGCTCAAGGGGCGCAAGATCGTCGTGTCGCACGAGGAGGCGCGGCCCAAGGGCGCCAACGTCGTCGACCTCATGGAGGCGCTGAGGAAAAGCGTGGGCGGGGACAAGCCGGCGAAGTCCAAGCCGGCGTCGAAATCGACGAGGAAGCGCGCTTGAGGATGGCGAATGGCGAAGTCGAGCGCGCGGCCGCGAAGGCGGAAGGTCCTGGAGCTCGATGAGGGCCAGCTGCGCGCGCTCGAGGCGCTGGCCCGCGACCGGCGCACCGACCTCGGCGCTCTCGTTGACGAGGCGGTTCGCGATCTCCTGAAGAAGCACCGGCGTCCCGCCACGCTGCTCGAGGCATTGCGGGAAAGCACGCGCGATGAGCCGGCGAACGACCGGGGCGCACGGGCGAGCCGGCGGACGTCGTAGCGATGGCCCAGAAGAAGCTTTCCGCCTATCGCGCCAAGCGTGACTTCCAGAAGTCGGCAGAGCCCACCGGCAAGACGGCCATCCGTCCTGCCGAGTATCCCCGCTTCGTCATCCAGAAGCATGACGCGACGCGCCTCCACTACGACCTGAGGCTCGAGGTCGACGGCGTCTTCAAGTCGTGGGCGGTCACGCGCGGCCCCTCGCTCGATCCCAACGTCAAGCGGCTCGCAGTCGAGGTGGAGGATCACCCCCTCGACTATGGCGACTTCGAAGGCACGATCCCCAAGGGGGAGTACGGGGGCGGGACCGTGATGCTCTGGGACCGCGGGTTCTGGGTTCCGGTGGGCGAGAAGCCGGCCGAAGATGCGCTGCGCGACGGGGAGCTCAAGTTCATCCTTGCGGGAGAGAAGCTCAAGGGCGGATGGGTCCTGGTCCGCATGCGCCACGACCGCACCGGGGGCAAGCGGACCAACTGGCTCTTGATCAAGCATCGCGACGAGTGGGCGCGCGACGGCGGCGACGACAAGGTTCTCGCAAAGGACCGTTCGACCGCGTCGGGGCGCACCCTGGCTGAGATCGCCGGGGGCAAGGGTCGCGGTCCGAAGACGTTCATGGCGTCGTCCCGCAGGGTGGCAGACCCGCGCGCGGTTTGGCACTCGAATGCTGCCGACGCCCCTCAGCCGGTAGCGCGAAGAAAGGCACGGCGCACGATGCGGCGATCGCAACCAGTCTCCGACCCGTCCCAGCCGAATGTCATTCTCGGCGTCACGATCTCGAAACCCGAGAAGGAGCTGTGGCCCGCCGGGAGCGCGAACGCGGTCACCAAGCTCGACCTCGCGCGCTACCTCGCCGAGGTGGGTCCCTGGATGATCGACCACCTGGAAGGGAGGCCGTGCTCCCTCGTCCGCGCCCCCGACGGCATCGAGGCGGAGACGTTCTTTCAGCGCCATGCCATGCGCGGCACCTCGGAGCTTGTAGCGCTGGTTCGCGTCACCGGCGACCGCGAGCCTTATCTAGAGATCGATACGGTCGAAGGCCTCGTGGCGATGGCGCAGGCTGCGGCCGTCGAGTTCCATCCCTGGAACTGCGCGCCCTACGAGCCCGACGTGCCGGGACGGCTCGTCTTCGACCTCGATCCGGCACCGGACGTGGATTTCGACGACGTGGTGGGGGCGGCCAAAGAGCTCGGCGACCGGCTCGAGGCTCTCGGGCTCGTCCCGTTTTGCAAGACCACCGGCGGCAAGGGGCTGCACGTGGTGACGACGCTCAGAACTAATTCTGACAATGACCTCGGCTGGGACGAGGCGAAGCTCTTTGCGGAGACTGTTTGCGCGCGGATGGCGGAAGATAGTCCTGAGCGGTATCTCACGAAAATGACCAAGAAGCTGAGGACAGGTCGGATATTTCTCGACTACCTGCGCAACGACCGCATGGCGACGGCGGTCGCGCCCTTGTCGCCGAGAGCGCGGCCCGGCGCCCCGGTGTCGATGCCCCTCACATGGCCGCAGGTGCGCTCGGGTCTCGACCCGAAGCGGTTCACCGTTCACACCGTTCCGGGCCTTCTTGCCAAGTCGACGGCCTGGCGGAATTACGGCAAGTCCGCGCGCCCGCTCAAGGCGGCGATCAAGCGCCTCATCCGGAATGGGTGACGCCGCATGGCTTTGGCACGATCGAAGCGGGCATCGCCTTCCCTGCAACCGCCGCCCGGTGCGAAGCCGGGCCCTCTACCGGACTTCATCGCGCCCTGCCTCGCGACGCTGGTCTCCGATCCCCCCGATGGCGAGAACTGGGTGCATGAGATCAAGTTCGACGGCTACCGCATCCAAGCGCACGTCGAACGGGGCCGAGTGAAGCTGCTCACGCGCAGCGGGCAGGATTGGACGCCCCGGTTCGGGGCTTTGGCAAAGGCGCTCGGCGCCCTCAAGGTCAAGGACGCCCTCATCGACGGGGAGGCCGTCGTGATGGACGAAGCGGGCGTCTCGAGATTCGTCGAGCTGGTGGCCGACCTCAAGGCCGGCCGGTCCAATCGCATGGTCTACTATGCGTTCGACTTGCTGCATCTCGACGGCAGCAATCTAGAGGGCGCGGCGCTGGCAGACCGCAAGGCGCGTCTTGCGAAGGTCCTCGAGTCAGCGCCGAAGGGCGGGGCGATCCGCTATAGCGATCATGTCCAAGGGGATGGGCGCGAGCTATTGGCCAAGGCCTGCTCCCTCGGTCTGGAAGGGATCATCTCCAAGCGCACCGACAAGCCTTACCGCTCGGGCCGCCGCGACGACTGGACCAAAGCCAAGTGCATTCAGAACGACGAATTCGTGATCGGCGGCTATCTCGACTCGACGGCCTATCCCAAGGCGATCGGCGCCCTTGTCCTCGGCTATTACGAACGCCGCCGGCTCATCTACGCGGGACGCGTGGGAACCGGCTTTGATCGGCGCACGGCAGGCGAGCTATGGAGGATGCTGCAGTCTCTGCGCCGGGAGAGCTCGCCGTTTGCCGATCCCCTCGACGCGGAGCAGCGGCGCGCCGTGAAGTGGGTGCGCCCCGTGCTGGTCGCGCAGATCGAATATCGGGCGTGGACGGGGGACGGCCTCCTGCGTCACGCGTCGTTCCAGGCCCTGCGGGAAGACAAGCCGGCAACCAAGGTGCGCCGGCCAAAAGGCAGGGCCTGAGATCGCACATTCGGCGGCGTAGGGCCTACGCCCGTTGCGGCTCGCGCGCCGCGGCCGAGCGGATCATGATCAGCTCGTGCAGGTTCTCGGCCGTAATGTAGCCCTTGAGCTTCCCGTCTCCATCGACGACGCCGATCATCGGGGAGCGGCGCGACTGCATCGTCTGCATCACGGACTCGAGGCAGGCCTTGGCGGGCACGGTCGGAACCTCGGTCATGATGTCGAGCGCGGGCGTCGCGCCACCCGGCCCCTTGAGCGCGCCGATCACCGCCTCCCGCGTCACCGCGCCGCGCAGCCGCCCTCCGCCGTCGACGACGGGAAACTCTTGTTGCGTCGTGCTGAGGAGCAGCGTCGCCGCGTCGTCGGCCGTCGACTGGGGGGAGAGGGACGTGAATGAGGTGATCATCGCGTGCTCGGCGAGATAGCCGCGCGCGAGATCGCGGGCTTCCATGTAGCCCGCCTCCGCGCTCGCCGCGAAGAACACGAAGAGCGCGATGAGGATCAGGAACGGATTGCCGAGCAGCCCGAGGAAGCCGAGGCCGACGGCGAGAACCTGGCCGATCACGGCCGCGACCTGGGTGGCGCGCGTATACCCCAGCGGCACGGCGAGGAGCGCCCGCAGCACGCGGCCGCCGTCCATCGGGAAGGCGGGAATAAGATTGAAGACGAGAAGCGCTATGTTGGCGAGCGCGACGCGATCGAGGAGCGTGCCCTGCTCGAGAGAAAGCGCGTCGCCCTCCGCCGGCACGATCCGGGCTCCGAGCACAACGAGGACGAGCGCGATCGCCAGGTTGACGGCGGGGCCTGCCAGCGCCACGACGATCTCCTGGCCCGGCTTTTCCGGCATCCTCTCGAGGGAAGCCACGCCCCCGATCGGAAGCAGCGTCACGTCGGGAGTGCGGATGCCGTAGCGGCGCGCCGCATAGATGTGGCCGAACTCGTGCGCCACGACACAGGCAAAGAGGATGAGAATGAAGATGATGCCGCGGACCGCCTCGGCCGGTCCGCCTTGTATCCAATACACGGCCCCGATCCAGGCGATGAGGAGCAGAAACGTCGGGTGAACCCGGACGACTGTGCCGCCGAGGGTGAAGAGTGTGAAGGAGCCGCTCGACAACATCCTGGTCGCTCCGCGTGGCGCCGCTCAATGCCTGCCGTTCTCGCACCTTACATTCCCCGTATAGGCGAGAGTCGGTATATGGCGCTCCATATAGGACTCACCGAGTTCCTTATAAGGTAGGACCCATGTCGGAGACCCCAGCGAGCTCACGCGACCGGCCGAGCGCGGTCCCCTGGCCTCCCATTCTGCTCGTGGGCGCCCTTGCCGGAGCCTGGCTTCTCGGCATCGTCCTTCCCCTTCCCTGGCCCGGCGTCGACGACGGCCCCGCACATATCGTGGGGCTTGGCATCGGCGTCGCCGGCATCCTCCTCTTCGCGTGGGCCGCGCTCACGCTCCGGCGCCATGGCACTACTATCCTCCCCGACAAGGCCGCCGACAAGCTGGTGACGGACGGCCCTTACGCGTTCCGGCGCAACCCCATCTATCTCGCCGACGTCTTGATCCTGCTCGGCATTGCGGAGCTCACCAAGAATATCTGGTTTGTCCTGCTGGCCGCCGTGTTCGCCGTGCTCGTGACGTGGCTCGCGATCCTGCCCGAGGAGCGCCACCTCGAGGCCCGCTTCGGCGACGAGTTTCGCAATTACAGAGCGAGAACGCGGCGCTGGATCTGAGAGCCATGACGGCAGACTACGCGGAGAAGGAGCGCGAGTTCCTGGCGTCCCTCGAGGCGGATACGGGGCGCAACCTCGAGGCCTGGATGGCGGCGATCGAGACCCAGGGGCTCACCGAGCGCAACGCGATCATCGACTGGCTGCGCGGACAGGGCTTCCTGTTCTCGAAGGCCTCCTGGCTAGAGCGCATCCACAACAACTCGGGCAAGCCCATCTACGGGGCGGGGGAGGCCCGGGCCCGCGCCGTCAAGCGTCCCAGGTCGAAGCCGGGGCCGATCGCCTCTCTCGTGGCTGCCGATCCCGCTCCGGATGCGCCTGCCCGCGCTCCCGAGCCGCCGGCCGCGCCTCCGAAACCGGACAGGCTCGAGCTCGACGTGCTTCTCGCCACCGCAAAGGCGTTCCGCCCGCTGGCTGCCTTCTTGCTGGCTGAGATCAGCAAGGCCGTTCCCGGCGCGCGCTTCACGGCCGGAGCTGGCCATGTCGCAATCTCCGCCGAGCGCGAGTTCGCCGTCCTCACTGTCGGCCCGCGCGAGCTGCGCCTCGGTCTCACTCTCGGCGGACGGCCCGTCGAGCCCCCCTTTCAAGCCGCGCGGTTTACCAATCCCAGCGCTCGAATTTCGCCCCTGATGACCCATATGGTCATTCTGACGGACGCGCGGCAGGTGACGGGCGCGCTCCTCGCTCGCGTGCGCGAGGCGGCGCAATCCACGGGTTAGCTCCCGCACCATCGAATTGCCGGAATTTCCGGGCTCGCTTGCTGTGAGGAGAGCGCAATGTCCAGGTTGCTTCCGGGCTGCGGGACCGGGCTGACACTCCGCGCGAGCGTCCTCGTGGTGGCGGGTGTCCTTTCATTGGACGCCTCCGGCCCCGCGGCCGCGCAGACGGCCGGGCGCGATACGATCGCCGATCTTATCCGAAAGAGCGAGGACCGGGTCGCGGACAACGCGGCAGGGGGCGGCGCGACGCCAGCAGCGCCTGCCGAGACGGCTCCGGCCGCCCAAGACAAGGATCCGCGCGAGGGCGATCCCACCTACGAGCAGGCGCGCGGCCTCATGGGCGCGATCGACGCCATTCTCAAGGACGTGGCCGACGAGCGCTCGGAAGCAAAGAAGCTCCCTGGCAAAGACGATTTCATCGTTCCCCCGATTTGGACCGAGACGAAAGAGGATCGCGACCAGAAGGTGCGCCGGCTGCTCGACAGCGCGCTCGCCATCGTGACGGACGTGCCGATCGTCGACATCCAGAAGCGCATCGAGGGCCACCGCAAGACCATCCGGGAGATCGAGGATCGCATCGTCGAGCTACGCGAGAAGCAGCTCACCGCCCCCAAGGACTCGATGCTCCCCGGAGTGCTTTCGGACACCGTCTCCTCGCTCGGCTCCGACATCGAGGACAGCAAGAAGCGCATCGAGGAAAATCGCCAAGCGATCACGGCCGCCAAGGCCGAGATCGAGACCGCGCTCAAGAAGTCCGGCGTCGAGATCGGCCCAGGCCAGCTCGATCTCATTCTCGACAGCGTCCTCTCCGGCGACCTCGTCCGCCTCGTCGCGACCTTCAATGCGGCCAAGCTCATCGACGGCCAGCTCGCGAACCTCATGACCGCGACCGGCGACAACATCAGCGCATCGCGCAAATACTTCGCCATGCACGCCGCCCTGTTCGCCATGCTCGTGCAGGCGCAGGACGCGGCCATCGCCAAGATCGACATGCAGTACATGCCGCGCCTCGACGCCATTCTGAAGGATATCGCCGCGGCCAAGGCCAAGACCAACGAGCTCATGCGCGCCGAGAACCGGCCGGATCAGGCGCGCGCGCTCGAGGCCAACCGCGAGAGCCAGAAGCTCGCCGAGGAGGCGGCTAAAGGCTACCGGCGCTATCTGGCCCACCAGCGCGAGCAGATTGCCCAGGCCCGGACCCGCGCCACCCACGACCTGCGCATCGCCGACAATACCTACGAGACGGTCGAGGCGAGCTTCCAGCTACGCGACTTGATGCGCGACAGCTCCACCTCCTTCGAGGCAATCCAGAGGCTCGAGGCGCCGACCTTCGACCAGATCTTCAAGAACGAGGAGCTCAGGCGCGAGTTCGAGAACCTGACGCGCAAGCTCGACGCGCCGACGAGCTGAGTTTTCGGCCTTTGCGGGCCGTGCTAAGCCTACCGCCCATGAACGAGCTCGCACCCAAGCCCATGACCGTCGAGGAGTACCTGGAGTGGGCGCAAGGCCGACCGGGCCGCTATGAGCTGGTCAACGGGAGGCCAATTCGCATGTCGCCCGAAACCACCGGACACATCTCGGCCAAATGCCTCACTTGGCTCGCCCTTGCGGACACAATCGACGCTTCCGGCCTTGATCTGTTTGCCCTCGGAGACGGGGCAACGGTGCGCATTTCGGACATAACCGCTTTCGAGCCCGACGCCCTCGTCTACCCAGGACCGCAGCTGCCGGCAAAGGAGATGGTGGTTCCCAATCCCGTCGTCGTCGTCGAGGTCTTGTCGCCAAGCTCGACCAACCGCGACACGACATCGAAGCTCACGGGCTACTTCTCCGTTCCGAGCATCGAGCACTATCTCGTCGTCGACCCGGTCGATCGCCTCGTCGTGCACTACCGACGCGCTGAGGGCGGCGAGGTCTTGGCGCGCTCGGTGCCCGAGGACGGCACTCTCAACCTCTCCCCACCGGGGCTCGAGATCCCGGTGCGCCGGTGCTTCGAGCGCAAGTAGCCCCCTCACGACGTCCCGAACCAGACCCGCAGGAATGCCCGCCAGCGGCGGCGCCACGACACAGTCTCGTCCGACAGCGCATCTAGGAAATCCGACAGCCGCCGCGACTTCATGACCGTATAGAGCGTGAGGAAAGCTATCGGCACGAAGACCGTCAGGAACGCGAGGAACCGCCACAGCGCCGGCTCCTCGGCCCAGGCGAAGAGGTTCATGCCGAGGAACCCCGTCGTCACGGTGCCGATGAGGCCGAACGTGGTGACCACGGTCAGACGCACGACCGTCTCGTTCTGGCGGCGCGCGGCCTCGACGTCGAGGAAGCTTCCCATGTCCTGTAGCTCCTCGCGCACCTCCGAATAGAGGCCGTCGAGCTGCAGGTGCGAGCGCGTCATATCGAAGAGCTCGCGCGTCTGGGCGTGGTTCGAGATCTCGTGGAACCAGTAGCGATGGGCAAAGCGCAGGAAGTTCTCGAGCGCGTTGCGAATGTCGCGGCGGAAGATCCGGTTGGCTTTGGCGCTCGTGATCTCGAGGCGGCTCACGGCCGCTACGAGCCGGTCCGAGAACATCCTGAGCGCCGCCTTCTGGAAGTGGGCGATGAGAAACATGAGGAAATGCTGGTGGCGGAAGCGCCCGAGCATGCCGCCCTCGGGATTCATGAAGAAGCTGTCGCCGGCGTCGCCGACGACGACCAGCGTATGGCCCGAAGCAAGGAAGCGCGTGCGCGTCGGGTGTGGCCCCGTCTCACCGCTGAAGTAGCGGTCATAGCAGTAGTGCTTCTCGAAATTCTGGAGATAGCCTTCGGAATAGGGAAGCGACGATCCGGTCGCCGGCTCGTTGCCGAGGGCCAATCGAACGCTGTCGGCCCGCGAGAGGGCACCCAGGTCGTCCATGGCCATCAGGCTCATGTAGGGCATGCGGTAATATTCGAGCTGCCGGTAGCGGACATCGCCCTTCTTGTCGCTGTGATAGAGCACGAGCGGGGAGAGCAGGAATTCCCAGTGCGAGGCGGTCGCGGGGGCCCGGTGGCGACAGACGAACGCGAGGTACTTTTCGCGGTTCTCGTAGTCGGAGGCCGCGAGCACGGTGTCGCCGTCACCCAACCACTCGACCTTCCACGGGCAGTGGCCGCCCCGGCCCGATCTCCTCCCAATAGGCCGGATAGGCGCGCCCGAACCGGAACAGCACGTCCTGCGCCGTCTCGAATGGGATGTCGTCGGCAAAGACCTCGAGCGCCAGGATCACGATGTCGATGTCGAAGAAGAAGTAGAGATCGATGTGAGCGATGTTGAGGTCGACCGGAGCATCGCCCTTCTCGAGGGTGATGCGCGCCTTTTTCACATCGGTCCTGCGCATCACCTCGATCGGGCTTTCGCCGTAGACCTTGCGCACCGCGCGCCCGAGCCCCTGGCCGTAGAGAAACCGCTGCACCGGCGGCAGGAACGTTACGAACTCGTTGTAGTGACGGGCCTGGAACTCGCAGGGATCGCCGAACTCGTCATCCAGCTCGCGCCAGGGGTTGTCGGGGCCGGGCGCCGACAAGTGCTCCCAGTGGTCCTGAATGACCGCGTTCTCGTCGAGGGGAAGCAGATAGACCGGCCAGAGCAGGATCTGCCGCAGGTGCTTGACAAGTTTCTTGTCGGTCATGGCGGAGGATCGATGCCGCAAACGGTGGCTGCACTGTCACCCTCCATAACCACGCCCGCATGCCCGAGCGCAACAGCCGCTTTGCCCGGTCTCCGCCTGTCCACGGGTGGAGGCGGGCCTCTAGACGAGCAGCAGCGATGCAAGCCCGAGAAAGGCGAAGAACCCGACGCAATCGGTGATCATTGTTACGAAGACGCCCGAGGCCGGCGCGGGATCGAGCTTGAAGTGATGCAGCGTCAAGGGGATGAGGATGCCGGCGAGCCCCGCGGCGAGGAGATTGACGATCATCGCCGCCCCGATCACGGCGCCGAGCTTTCCCGAACCGAAGAAGACGAAAACCAGGCCCGCGATGAGGAGCGAGAGCACGAGCCCGTTGACCAGCCCGACCAGCGTCTCGCGTGTGATGATCCGCGGCGCGTTCGCGGCCCCGAGCTTGCTCGTCGCGAGCGCGCGCACGGTGACCGTCATGGTCTGGGTGCCGGCGTTCCCGCCCAGGGAGGCGACGATCGGCATCAGCGCGGCAAGCGCCACCATCTGCACGATCGTCGCATCGAACGCCCTGATGACGAACGAGGCGATGACGGCGGTCCCGAGATTGACGACGAGCCATGGAACTCGGCTCCTTGCGGTCTTGAGCACGCTGTCGGCGAGGCTCTCGTCGCCGACGCCCGCGAGCTTCTTGATGTCCTCCTCGGCCTCGTCCTCGATCACCTCGACGACGTCGTCTACCGTCACCACGCCGACGAGGCGGTTGTTGTCGTCGACGACGGGGGCCGACATGAGGTCGTAGCGCGCGAACTGGCGGGCGACCGCGTCCTGGCTCGCGGTCGCGAGCACGACGTGCCGGTCGGGCTCCATGATCGTCCCGACCGGAACGTGGCGCTTCGTGCGCAAGAGCCGCGACAGCTCGACGCTGCCCAGCACGTGAAAGCCCGGATCGACGACGAGGATCTCCGAGAACGTATCGGGAAGATCCTCCGTCTCGCGCATGAAGTCGATGACCTGGCCCACGGTCCAGAACGGCGCGACGGCGACGAAATCCGCCTGCATGAGGCGCCCGGCGGTCCCCTCCGGATACTCGAGGTTGCGTTCGACCGCGACGCGGTCGCTCGTCGGCAGCCGGCTCAGGATCTCCTGCTTGTCGGCCTCCTCGAGGCTTTCGAGGACGTAGGCGGCATCGTCCGTGTCGAGCTCGGTGATGGCCTTGGCCAGGAGCTCGTTCGGCAACGCCTCCATGAGCTGGTCGCGCACCGTCTCGTCGAGCTCGGAGAGCACGTCGAAGTCGAAAGCGGGGCCCAGCGCCTGGATCAGGGCGACGCGCTGATCGGGCTCGAGGAGACTGATCACATCGGCAAGATCCGGTGCCGGCAACGCCGCGGTAAGGCCCACGGCGCGGTCCGCGTCCGCGCGACCGAGCGCATCCGCCACCTCGCGCGCAAGCTCCGAGGTGTCGACGGCAGTCTCGTCTGCCGACGCGTGCTCTTCACGTTCGACCATGGTCGCCACAGTCTCTAGGAAGCGGCTGAGCCCTCCATGGAAGCAGCCGGACTATGCCTATGAGTGCAGTTGGAAGGCGCCCTTAACACACTCGTCACGCCAGTGACACTCTGGTGCGTCAAAAGCACAGTCGACCATGAGCCAGTTGCGCCTCGTTTACGAAGGCTTATAGGTTCAAGAGTTGAGTGTGGGGACGATCAGTGCGGGTGGAGTGGGGCTGTGAGGCGCTTTCCTGTTCGTAGGCGGTGGGTGGCGCTCGCAGCGATCGCCGCCGCTACCTGTCTCGGTGCAGATGCGTTCGCCGAGACGGCGGCCGACACGCAGTTGCCAACCGAGGACGCCCCGCCCGCCTGCGCCGCGCGCGACGATCTCCTCGGGATCTCGCGGATCGTCGAGATCGACGCCTCGGCCGGTCCCCATTTCGGCGACCAATACAAGGAAGTGCCGTTCCTCGAGGACGGCGAGGTCGTGCTCACCTTCGACGACGGGCCGATGCGCCGCTATACGCTGCCGATCCTCGACGCTCTCGACGCCCAATGCACGAAGGCGACGTTCTTCTCCGTCGGACGCATGGCCCTCGCCGACCCGGCGACGCTCAAGGAGGTTGCCAAGCGCGGGCACACGATCGCCTCCCACACCTGGTCGCACACGAAGCTCAAGACCGTCGGCACCGCCGCCGGCGAGCGCGAGATCGAGCTCGGTCTCAGCGCGGTCAGCGCGGCCCTCGGACGCCCCGCAGCGCCGTTCTTCCGCTTTCCCTACCTCGCCGATACGAAAGCGGCCCTTGCCCACCTAGGCACGCGCGGGATTGCGACCTTCGGCATCGACATCGATTCCAAGGACTTCCGCACCCGCAACCCCGGCACCGTGCTGCGCAATGTGCTCTCGGAGCTCGAGAAGAAGCGCAAGGGTATCCTGCTCTTTCACGATATCCAGCCGTCGACGGCGAGCGCGCTCGCGAGCCTTCTCACCGAGCTCAAGACACGCGGGATCAAGGTCGTGCACCTGATCCCGAAGGCTCCGGCGGCAACGCTCGCCGACTACGATGCCATCGCCGGCAAGGCGCTCAAGGCCAAGGAGCTTGCGGCTTCTGCTAATCCGCTCGCCGAGCGCGCCGTGACCTGGCCGGTGACCACGCTCGCATCGGGGGAGCCCACGTCGGCCAAGGCGGACGAGGCTATGCCCTGGGTCTCCAGCACGCCCGGCGGCGCGACGCGGGCACGCAAGCACCGCGCCTCGCACCGGAAACCGGACGCGGCCGGCGCGGGCGAGCACTCTTGGGACATCATGCAGCCGTTCGGGAATTGAGCCGCAGGGGCGGGCGAATACAGTCGTTTGAGAGTTGCCGTCCGCGTGGCGCGAGCCTTGTCCAGCACCACCAAATCGCGGACACTAAATCGGGGGAAGCGCCGGTCGGGCGTTGGGGGAATTCATGCGGGTCTTTCCGGTCGCTCTGTTGACCGGGCTCCTGAGCGTTGCCGTCGCGCGCGCGGAGCCCGAGCCTGTCTCGGCCTGCCGGGACCCCGCCGCGGCGCTTGGCGTGTCGCGCATCGTCGAGATCGATGCTTCGGGCGGTCCCATCTATGGCTCCATGACCAAGCGGACGAAGGAGGCGAGCTTCCTCGAGCCGATGGAGGTCGTGCTGACGTTCGACGACGGGCCGGTGCCCCGGGTCACGACGCCGATCCTCGACACTCTCGACGCTTTCTGCACCAAGGCGACGTTCTTCTCCGTGGGCGAGATGGCCGTCGCCTACCCCAGCGCAATGAGGGAGGTAGCCGCGCGCGGCCACACGATCGGCACGCACACCTGGACCCACCCCTTGAGCCTGCGCCGCTTGAGCCTCGACAAGGCCAAGGACCAGATCGAGCGTGGAATTGCGGCTGTGGCGCTCGCCGCCGAGCAGCCGATCGCCCCCTTCTTCCGCTTCCCGGGGCTAGCGGATTCGGACGCGCTTCTCGCCTATCTTCAGACGCGCGGGATCGCGAGCTTCACGGTCGACGTCGTCTCCAACGACAGCTTCATCGGCAGCGCCGAGCGCATCGCCGAGCGCACGGTGAAGCAGATCGAGGCGCAGAAGGGCGGCATCGTGCTGTTCCACGACCTCAAGCCGCCGACCGCCAGGGCGCTGCCCAAGGTCCTCGCCGAGATCAAGGCGCGCGGCTACCGGATCGTTCATCTCGTCGCCAAGGCGCCGGTCACCCCGCTCACCGGCTACGACGAGGAGCTGAAGGTCATCCTCGCCAAGGCGGCCCCGCCCCGCTCCGGCGAGGATGCGGCGCCTACCGCCGGCGCCGATACCGGACCTTTGAAGTCGCTGGCCGGCGAGGACCTCGTCGTCACTCGGCTCGCGCCGAGCGCGATCGCGCGCTTGGCGCCGGACGCGGCGACGGCTGACGGCGAGCAGAAGTCGGAGGCCGAGGAGCCCGTCCGCAAGCGCCGGCACGGCGCCCATCACCGCAGCCGGCACCCCCGCCAGGCCGCAGACTCCGACTGAGGGCGCTCTGATCCAATTCTTGGAGTTCCAGGGCCCCAGGCGAGCGTCAGGCTGCTCGTCAGCGGCGAGCCGCTAGTCTGTCTGCTCTTAACGGCAACGCGGACAACGAGAAGACATCGCGCCGATGTCTGATTCTGACCCTTAGCTGACAAATCCGACGCAGACGCCAACCAGACCAAAAGCCTCCCTTGATCGACGGCTCACCGTTACGATCCGCCACCTCATCGCATTTTCACCGAAACGCGCGACCCCTTGACAGCACCAACCGCAACTCCATATACCATCCAATCAGATGGTGCATGGATGGCGAAGGATGGTTGGTAACGTACAAGAGCTGCGCGCAAGAGCAGGTGAAACCGAAAAGATCACAGTCAATCTTGGGTACGTCGACCTTGGTCATATCGATTTGATGGTGCAGGAGGGCTTTTATTCAAACCGCACCGATTTCATTCGCACCGCCATACGCAATCAGCTCGATCGACACGCGGATGTCGTCAAACAGACAGTGGCACGCAAGACGCTTGACCTGGGCCTGCGCCATTACAGTCGTGACGACCTCGAGGCAGTACGTGCCGCTCGCGAAACGCTTAACCTGAACGTGCTTGGATTGGTCAGCATAGCGGCCGACGTTCCTGCCGAGCTGGCACGCGCCACCATATCGTCGATTTCCGTACTGGGAGCACTGCACGCCAGCGCGGAAGTCAAGTCAGCCCTGGCGGACCGAATGCGGTAGCGAGCATCCGCGTATCCCGAAAATTCTCAATAGCCGATTGGGCGCCCAACCGGACGCTTCAATTGTTTTCCGAGCAAAGGAAGCCCTAAATGAGCAAACCGCTCCCCAACGGAATGATCGAGGCGACTCGTCTGACGCAGGCCGGTCGCCTCAGCGAGGCAACCGCACTCCTGCAAAGTCTCCTTCGAGGCGCACTGCCCGACACGGGTCCCGGTGAGGGAGATGCGGCGAGAACCGCCATCGAGCTTGCGCCTCCGATCATTGATGCGCGGGCGCAGGACGTAACCGAGTTCGATGGAGCCGCCGTCCCGTCGAAGAGTGCAACGGACAATGCGGAATCTCTTGCAAGAGACAGAAAGCCGCGTATGCCGGGGTCATTGCGCGGTGTCTTCGATCGGTTTCATTTACGGCTGCCCACGCAGCCCTTGCACCGCGCGCTTAACCGCTCGCCTCTCGCTCCGGCGGAGGCCTTTCCGTCTGTCGGGGATTTTGCCGCCAAGTCTTTCAGCAACGAAGCCGGAAGCCGCGCTTACAAGCTCTACATTCCGAGCCGTCACGAGGGAGAGCCGCGCCCGCTGATCGTGATGCTCCATGGGTGCACTCAATCCCCTGACGATTTCGCCGCCGGCACCCGCATGAACTTCGCTGCGGAAGAGCACGATTGCTACGTCGCCTATCCGGAACAAGCCGTCGCCGCCAATTCCTCGAAGTGCTGGAACTGGTTCAAGAGCGGTGACCAGCAGCGCGGACGGGGCGAGCCAGCTCTCATCGCGGGCATCACGCGCCAGGTCATGACGGACTACAAGATCGATCCAAGCCGCATCTATATCGCGGGATTGTCTGCGGGTGGCGCGACAGCGGCTATTGTGGGCGAAGCCTATCCAGATCTCTTTGCGGCCATTGGGGTCCATTCGGGCTTGGCATGCGGTGTTGCTCGCGACCTTCCATCGGCGTTCGCCGCGATGCGCGGTCAGCATCCCGAGCCCGGCCCGAAGAGCGCGGGAGAATGGAGCAAATCCATTCAGATGCCGACGATCGTGTTCCATGGCGATCGGGACGCGACGGTTCATCCGCGCAATGGCGTTGAGGTCATCGCTCGTGCCAACGTCGACAGCGATCTCCAGACGGTGGTGGAGCATGGAAGCGTGGCCGCTGGGCATTCGTACACCCGGTCCACCCAACGAGATTCAAGCGGTCGGGGGCTCCTCGAGCAGTGGGTGATCCACGGAGCCGGCCATGCGTGGTCAGGCGGAAATCCTTCCGGGTCCTTTACTGATCCCAAGGGGCCCGATGCGACGAAGGAAATGCTTCGGTTTTTTCTCGAGCACGTCCGGGAGCCTGACAAGCCGAATGGGATTTGAGCCGATTTCTCGATAGCGGACATTTCGCACGCGCGACGCCGAGTGCCGCTATGGGCCACTTACGAAAGTGAAACGCAGCCGCGGAACCTGCCCCGGGAGCCAGGCGTTCAGCGCTTCCTCGCCGATGGAGGCGTCGCACCCCCGACGCTCGGCGGGCTCACATCCCCCGCCGAAAAATTCTGGTCGTTCACGCTCTATGACAACCAGACGCGCTCGATGCTCGACACCCCGCAGCGCCAACCCCCGCGCCGGCAGCCAGAGCTACCCATCACCCGCTGCCGAAGCCGGCCCCGATGGCTCGACCGTCATTTACTTCGGCCCGACGCAGCCGCAAAGCGTGGCGCGCGGCAATTGGATTTTCGGAAATATGGGGCGCGGCCGGACTGTGCCCCACCCGGAGACTACTTTATCTTCGAGGCACTCTCCCACAGGGCGACCAGTTCCAGATTTTCCTCGCTTCGCAAGCGAGGCAAACCATCATCAAACTGATACCAGGGTAACTGGCTTTCTACGCACTGATGTGAGGTCGGAACCACGTGCTCAGGGTGATCGAGGCATCCGACGTCAAGGTTCGTCAATTCAGGATGTTGTGTACCGATATGTTTCCAGATCAGGCGGGAGCCGCAGTCGCGACAAAAGCCGCGCTCGCCAAAATGCGAAGCCTGGAAGAATTGTGGTTCCCCCTTTGTGAACCGAAGCGAGCCTGGTTCAACAAAGACCCCTATCCCCGCAGGAGCGCCGGAAATTTTTTGGCATGTCCGACAGTGACAGTAGTAAGCGTCCCGAATATAGGCGCGGGCCTCGAAGCGTACCGATCCGCAAAAGCATCCACCCGAGACCTGTTCGCTCTGATCTTTCGGCGCGTACGACAAGCCAGGAACCCTCGCTGTCTCTCGATCGAAGATCGATATCGGCGGCCATCGTAAGGGAGTGATAGCGGAAGTTCGAGCTCCCGTATAGATTTCCAATCCCTGGACGGCATGCTGAAGCAACCACCGGTAACGGGCTGGCTATACTCATGAGACCGCCTCCGCGATGAAGGCGTCTGCTACGTCAAGATAACGGTCCACATCTGTCTCGACATGCGCAAACGACGTCTGTGGCCCCGCCATGAGGCGCAAAATGACCCAGGCAGCTCAGCTCGTGATGCAAATCGGAAACGGCATTCGAGCTTATCGGGGGAGGGGCCCGCATCAAGTGGCGGCGTCTGGAGATGGCCCCTCGCGGTAGTGAGCGACGAGCGCGAGATCCGTCCGCTGCTGAGGGGCAAACCGGACCTTGCGGTTCTCTGCTGGAGGACTACCTTCCGCAGGTATCGTGCTAGCAATGCGCGAGCAGAAGTCGGAGGCCGAGGAGCCCGTCCGCAAGCGCCGGCACGGCGCCCATCACCGCAGCCGGCACCCCCGCCAGGCCGCAGACTCCGACTGAGGGCGTGCTGATCCAAATCTTGGGGTTCCAGTGCGCCTAGTTAGCGTGCTTCCGTCAGGCGCTCGCCATTGCCGGGTACGCCTTTGGGCTGTCGGCCCAGTACTTGAAACGCCTGCCCATCGCCCTGAATGGCGCTTCATAGTATCGCGTCGAAAGCGCCGCGAGTGTCGCGGCGACCGCAATCACGAAAACGGCGATCAGGACGTCGCGCCATGAGTTGATGGTCGGAACCTGCCCCGCGATGAGCCCATGGGCGAGGCCGTTCACGGTCTGGTGATACATATAGAGCGGATACGAAATGAGACTGACCTGCACGAGAAAGCGCCACCTAAGAACCTGCCTGAACGGCCCGTCGCTCACGTAAATGCGCAGGATCGCCCAAGCGAAGGCCGCCCCGAGAAGTGAGTATTCGAGCGTCAGCGGAAGCTCCGTCAGGATGCGCGAGACAGCAACAACGCAGGCGAGCGCTGCGGCGTCGAGCACTCCGCGCCACCTCCTGGCCAGGACCAATACGGCGTGCGTTCGCACCGCGTAGGCGACCAGAACGCCGAACATAAGCGCATCGACGCGACCGGGCGTCGGCATGTAGCCCGCATAGAAATTTCCGCCGAGATACCAGCCTGCCAAGCGCACAAACGGAGCGAAGAGAAAGCAGGTGACGGCAATCGCGACGACCGTCCGCTGCTTGAGGAAATATACGACGAAGGGGAACAGAAGATAGAACTGCTCCTCGACCGCGAGCGACCACGTGATGGCGATCCACCTCGCGCCGGCCTGGCCGTAGTAGGCCATGACATTGTTTGCGGTAAACGTCGCGTAGCCCCACAGAGGGAGTGGGTTCCCCAAGAGCCACATGTCCGCCCACGGCGTGTCGAGGAGCGGCCGCAGCGCGAGAGCGCCCATGTAAGTGAGGAGGAGAAGCAGATAGACCGGCAAGATCCGGGCTGCTCTCCTGATCCAGAACACCTTGAAGTAGTGCGGTGCCGTCTTGTGATCGATCAGAATGCCGCCGATCAGGAAACCGGAAAGGACAAAGAAGAGATCCACGCCGCCGACCATGAACGGCGCTAGCGTCTTCCAGGCGATAGGCTGCCACGATCCCAGCTCAGGCTTCGTGATGCCGAGCCCACAATGCATGAGCACGACGAGGAGACAGGCGATACCCCTCACCCCGTCGAGCTCGGCGACATGCCGGTCGGATAGGTTCCGCAACGATATGGTCCCTGCCTCTCGCTGCGGTCGCGTATGGCCTCCCCATGCGGCCGAAGCTTGGCGGCGACGCTACATCCGCCCTTGTCGGTCGTCGATATAGGAGAGTTCTTTACACCGAGGACGGTGAGATCGTGCGTCCCGCCTGCCACACCGCCGCATCCCGGGAATTCGGGATCCTTGCCTCAGATCATGCTACTTGATGAGCTTCGCGTCCCGGGTGTCGGCCTTGCTGCACGTACAGCCGGATGGAGTATATATCCTGCAATCCCTGCGCCCGCGCGGGCAACACGGGCTTAGGAGACAAGCGCTCGAGACGCGCAGCAAGGACAGCATCGAGATGGAAGATCTGTCGCTGAGCAAGTTCACGTCCCTCGACCAGGTCAAGGCGCTCGGGACCTATGTCGATGCGCTCGATGCCTTCGACGCAATCGAAGAGCTTCAGGAGCTCAAGGGCATCGAACGGGCGCTCGTTCATCCCTCGTCATCTGTGCTCGATGTCGGCTGCGGGTTCGGCCTCGAGACGCAGCGCCTTGCACGTCTCGTTGGTCCGGGCCAAGCTGTCGCCGGCATCGACGAGAGCGCTCATTTCATCGCCGAGGCCAAACGGCGTGCCGAGGCCGCCGACCTTCACATCGACTATCAAACCGGCCGCGCCGAAGCGCTGGCCCTTGCCGATGCCTCGTTCAGTCATGTCCGGGCCGAGCGCCTTCTGATCTATCTGCCGGACGTTCGCAAAGCCCTTTCGGAAATGAAGCGGGTGCTGCTTCCCGGCGGCACATTGGCTTTGATCGAGCCCGACTTCGGCACCACAACCGTCAATGTGCGGGACCGTGCTCTCGTACGCCGCGTGATGGCCCATGAAGCGGACCATGCGGTAAAGCAGAGCTGGCTTCCGGGCCAGCTTCCGCCGATGCTCGGCGAGCTTGGGCTGCGGGGCGTGAACGTGAGCACCCGTGTCGTCATCTTCCCGCAGGCACTCGGTGTGACGTATTTCTCCAGCGTCGCCCAGAGCGCGGCAAACGACGGAGCCATTTCCAAGAACGAGTGCGAGGTCTGGCAAGCCGAGATTGCCGAATTGGGCCAGTCCGGCAGGCTGTTCGGCACGGTCGGGTACTTCTTGTTCACGGCCAGCGCGTGAGGCCCTTCTCCTGTGTCAATCGCACCACTTTCCTCCTAGCCTCGAACGCCGTTGCTACGAACCGTGGAGATGGGCGTCCGGAGCCTCGGGGCCATAGCTCAGCCCGCTAGAGCAGACTGCTCGTCAGCGGCGAGCCGCTTGTCTGTCTGCTCTTAACGGCAAGGCGGATCTCCAAGAAGGGGAATGGCGTCTTGCCATAACGGACGAATGCAGGATTTAGTTGCATCGAACCGGCTTCGCGCGTACGCGGGGCCTGCCCCCAAAAGCTTCAAGGAGGCGCGACGTGACCTCGCGCCCTGACAAACCTGACAAAGATGATGCCTCAACCGATGAACGGGGCATCTCTTCGGCCGCGAGGCGGTTCGAGCTCAAGCAGCTCGCGGCAGTCGCCTTAATTGCAGCGGGCGCCGCGTGTCTTGCGGTATTCGCCGGCCTCGTCATGGGCGGCCGGACCCGGGCCTTCGACGAATGGCTGCTCTTGTGGCTGCGGGAGGGTGGAGATCAGCGAAATCCGATCGGACCGGCGTGGTTCGAGGAGATGGTACGCGACGTGAGCGCGCTCGGGAGCACGTTCGTGCTGACGTTCGCGGTTGCCGTCGTCGCGGCCTACCTGTGGATCGTCAAGGCACCGCAGAAGGCGGCCTTCCTCGTCGCGGCATGCGCCGCCGGGGCATTGATGAACCAGCTACTGAAGCTCGGTTTCGGGCGTGAGCGACCCGACATCGTCCCCCACGAGACGCTCGCCACCGGGGAAAGCTTCCCCTCCGGCCATACGACCAACTCGGCAATCATCTACCTGATGCTGGGCATGATGCTCGCGCGCGTCGAGACCAGCTACCCGGCGAAGGTGTTCATATTCCTGGTCTGCGTGCTCCTGACCGTGCTGGTCGGGCTCAGCCGCATCTACCTTGGCGTCCACTGGCCGACCGACGTCATCGCCGGCTGGGCGCTCGGCGCCATCTGGGTTCTGCTCTCCTGGTATGTGCTGATCAGGATCCAACCCAGCGGCACGCTGCGATGACCTCGCGACAACGGCCAGACCAAACAGCGCCATCTTAACTATTTCAGCTCCTGGCCCCTGGCGGTAGTCAGCGACGAGCGCGAGATCCGTCCGCTGTTAAGGGGCAAACCGGACCTTGCGGCTCGGTCATAGCGGTTCTCTCCCGGAGGACTACCTTCCGCAGGTATCGTGCTAGCAATGCGCCTAGCAGCATCGGCTGTTACGCTCGGCGACCAACCTGGGGTGGGGTAAGGTGCCTGAGATCGAAGCTCAATCGCTTGATTTTGGTGACATTGGTGCGGTCGAGAAGACTCGAACTTCCACGGGTTGCCCCGCTACCACCTCAAGGTAGTGCGTCTACCAATTCCGCCACGACCGCTTGACCCTCCCGAATTCGAGAGGACGCCTCATATAACCAAGCCCGAGGCTGCGAACAAGGCATCTCGGGAGGCGGCCGACCTAGCAGAGGGAAGGGCGCCGGGCAAGCGCGGAGCGCGGCAAAGTTCGCTTGGGAATGCGCTTCCCCGGTGCCACCATTGCCGATCGTATCAATCAAGGAGCCCTGACGTGCGCGCGTGCGAAGACGCGGCGATCGACTGGAGGATCAGCACGGAGCCCGTGCCCTACGAGGCGGCCGTTCAGATGATGGAGGAGCGCGTCCGCCTCATCGCCGAGGGCGCCGCCTCCGAGCTCGTCTGGCTCCTCGAGCATCCGCCCCTCTATACGGCGGGCACGAGCGCCGACCCCTCGGAGCTGATCGACCCCGGACGCTTCCCCGTCTACGAGACCGGCCGCGGCGGCAAGCTCACCTACCATGGGCCGGGCCAGCGCATCGTCTATGTCATGGTCGACGTGCGCCGCCGCTTCGGGGGCGACGTGCACGCCTTCGTGCATGCGCTCGAGGACGGCGTCATCGCCGCGCTCGCGCCGTTCGGGATCGCGGGCGAGCGCCGTGCCGGCCGCATCGGCGTCTGGGTCGCTCTGCCCGGGGATGCGGGCGGCGAAGCGAAGATCGCGGCGATCGGGGTGCGCGTGCGCCGAGGGATCAGCTTTCACGGTCTCGCCCTCAACGTCGCCCCCGATCTCTCGCACTTCGACGGCATCGTTCCCTGCGGCATCCGCGATCGCGGCGTGACCAGCATCGCCGCGCTCGGCAAGGCGCACGCGATGAAAGATGTGGATATCTCGCTGAGACGTGCTCTCGGAGCCATTTTCGAGGCCCGCATGGCCCCCTTGGGCGCGCGCGGCATTCGCCCGGAAACGGCAGCGCCCGGCCCCACCAAAGGGGAGCCGGGCGCCTTTTTCACTATCTCGAAGCCCTTTTTACTGACGTGAGCCCGGTTGAGAAGGCTGGCCTGCGTCACCGCTATCGGGCTCGGCAGGCGCCTCGGACTCATCGTCGTAGAGCTGTCCTCCCTCGATCGAGGTGACCTCTGAGCCTTCGAGCTCGTAGGGGTCGTCCTCGTCGTCATCGAGGCGTATCAGGCAGCCCTTCCGACAGATGCCCTCGAGCGCCGCATTTGGCTTAATGACGTGCTCTTTTTGGGCTTCTCCCTCGATAACGGTGACCTTGTGGTCCCTGTCATCACGGTTGGTGACCGACGCCGCAGACACGGCGGAGGAAGCGAGAAGGGCTACTAGGAGGGACGCCGGGATTACCCGAAACGAGATCACGGCCAGCTCCCAGGCACGAGACAGAAACTAGTTACTTCTTCTTCTTCGCCGCTTTCTTCGCGGTCTTCTTGGCGGGCTTCTTTGCTGTCTTCGCCTTCATTGTGGTTCGTCCTTCCGTTGTGGACCCGCAACAAATCGGGTCTTGCTCTCCCGACTCACGTCGGGACATGACAATCTGGTCAGATTCAAGCCCCTCTTCAAACGGAATTTTCCGGTGACCCCTATCGAAGAATTCGATAGATAGATAGAACCGCTGCTCGTGCTCGTCATGCGTCGCGTCGACACCCATGGATCTCAACCTCGCCCGCACGTTCCTCATGGTTGCCGAGACCGGCAGCTTCATCGACGCCGCGCGACGAATGAACATCACCCAGTCGACGGTCTCGGCGCGCATCAAGTGCCTCGAGGACCTGCTCGGCCGTCCCCTCTTCGAGCGGTCCAAGTCGGGGGCCGAGCTCACCGCCGCCGGCGAGCAGTTCCAGAAGCACGCGCTCGCCCTCGTTCGCGTCTGGCAGCATGCCCAGCTCGAGGTCGGCCTCTCCGACCAGCATCGCGACCACCTCGCGGTCGGCGCGCCGATGAGCCTCTGGGACGGCTTCCTGCTCAAGTGGGTGTCGTGGATGCGCGCCAACATCCCCGACATCGCCGTCTCGGCGAGCGAGGCGCTTTCTGCCGTGCTGACGCAGCGTCTCATCGAGGGAACGCTCGATCTCGCCGTCATGTACCGCCCGACCCAGCCCCCGGGCCATGTCATCGAGCACCTGTTCGACGAGGAGTTCGTGCTGGTGACGAGCACGCCCGCGCGCGGCACCAGCGACTACGTGTTCGTCGACTGGGGCTTCGACTTCCAGCAGGACCACGCCGCTGCCTTCCCCGAGCTCGCCAATCCGGGGCTCAACCTCGATCTCGGCTCGATCAGCCTCGACTATCTTCTCGCCAACGAGGCCTCCGCCTACTTCCCGACCCGGATCGTCAAGCACCACCTCGCCCGCGGACGGCTGCGCAGGCCCAAGCGCGCGCGCCGTTTCGTCTATCCCGTCTACATGGTCTACCCGGAAGCCCGCGACGAGGAGGCCTATGAGCCGATCATCTCCGGCTTGCGGCGCGAGGCGCTGCGGTTTGCCTGACGGGCCTCGGACGAATTGACGCAATCCGCTCTCTTCGAGCAGGCGTTCCAAACTGGCACAACGCCTCTCCGCACCGGGTGCCGGGACCCTGGCGGTCCCCGCAGCTGTCGCGGTAGGATGGCGGCGCCGGGGCCGGGAGTGGAAGCCAGGGGTTCTGATGTCGAAGCGTTGCTGGTCGGGAGCGTGCGGCAGGCTCGCCGCACCGTTGCTCCTTCTCGCCCTCTCTTGCGCCATGGCCGGCTCCACACGGGCCGAGAACGAGGTCGACACCGCCCTCATCGTCTCGGTCGACGTGTCGAACTCGGTCGACGAAGCGCGCTACAAGCTGCAGATGGAGGGGATCGCCCAGGCTCTCGAGGACCCAACCGTCATCGACGCGATCCTCGGCGGGCCGCAAGGGGGCATCCTCTTCTCGATGGTGACGTGGGCCGACCGGCCGCGCGTCGCCATTCCCTGGCAGCGCCTCGCGAGCCGCGAGGAGGCCGCAGCGGTCGCAAAGAAGGTGCGCACGCTCCCCCGCCAGACCGGCGAGTTCACCTGCGTCACGGGCATGCTGCGCAACATCTCCGACAAGGTCGTGCCCCAGATCCCCGCCAAGGCCTCGCGCATCATCGTCGACGTCTCGGGCGACGGGCGCGAGAACTGCAACCCGACCGAGCCGATCGAGGCGGTTCGCGACGAGCTCGTCGCCTCGGGCGTGACGATCAACGGCCTGCCGATCCTCGAGGGCGACGAGGGCCCGGTGCTCGAAAACTGGTATCGCGAGCACGTCATGGCAGGGCCCGGCTCGTTCGTGCTCCCCGCCGACGGCTTCAAGGATTTCGGCCGCGCGATCCGCCAGAAGTTCGTGATCGAGGTCAGCGGCGCCGCCCCGCCGGGATCGGAGAGGCGCGCGACAGAGCGACTGCACTCGGCCTCCGCCGAGCGATAATGCCGCATCCTTGATCTCGATCAAGCCCCGGTCTTGACGGCGCGCCTAAGCGCTGGACCAGCGGCCGTAGGCGATACGACCTCACCTATAAAGTGCCGCGCCCAAGGAGTGCTCCTGAAAGGGAGGACAGCATGGCGAACCTCAAGTCGCGCGATCCCGAGCGCCGAGCGCGGCGCATGAAGGACATGATCGAGACGCTCGACGTCGATCCGGTGAAGCTCTCGCAGCGCCGCGCGGGCGAGGCCTACGCCGAGGCTCATGTCCGCTGTCTCGACTGCTCGGCCGTCGGCGAGTGCCTCTCATGGCTCGACGGGGAGCGATCGGAGCGTCCTCAGCCGGACTTCTGCCCCAATGTCCCCCTGTTCGAGACCTTGAGGCGGCGCTGAACAACAGCCGGCCAGCCCGTGCCTGGTATCACGGTCCCCTGAGCGAGAGAATGTAGGTGGCGAGCTCTGCGATGTCCGATCGCGTGAGCTGGATCTGCGGCATCGGGGGATGTGGGAGGACGATGCGGCCCGCAATCGCCTCCGCCGTCTGGCCCGGTCGGCTCGCAATGGCGAGGAAGCTCGGCACATCGGCGGGCACGGTGGCAACCGCAGCCTCCTTTCCCACGATATGGCACGACGTGCAGAGCTTCTCGGCAAGCTCGTGCCCCTTGGCGGCGTCGAGCGCCGGGGTCTGAGCCAACGCACCGCCCGCTCCCGCGCTCGCAAGGGCAGCGGCGGCAATCAGCCCCCTCGCCCCTCGGCTAGTTCTCCGCATGTGACCCTCTCATTCGACAGCACGTCCCCCACAGGACGCTAGGCTCCTCAATCGTGCTGGGTCAATCGGGCGTTCAAGTGCCCGGCGAGGCGCAGCGCGAGCTGGACAATCGTGAAGGTCGGATTGGACACGCCGGGGCTCGCGAAGACGCTGCTTCCACCGATGTAGAGGTTGTCGGTCCCGTGCACGCGGCAGTCGGCATCGACGACGCCGGTGGCGGGATCGGCGCTCATGCGCGTCGTGCACATGTGATGGGACGATCCTCCGCCCTCCTCGCTGATCGGGGGCTCGGCCCTCTCGCTCATGACCCACGGGTCGAGGTGCAGGCGTCCGATGTCGTGGCGCGCCATCGCTCTCCCCATCTCCTCGGCCGCAATCCTGAGCGTCCGCTTGTCGATATCCGAGAGGCGCCAGTCGAGCCTGAGCTGCCTCAGCCCGAAGCGGTCGCGCTTGTCGGAGAGCTCGACGCGGCTGTCGCGGTTCGGCGCCTGTCCCGCGACGACAAACAGGATGGCGTCGAAGCAGGCGTGGTCGGGATCGCGCAGCGCGCGGGCAAGGCGCTCCTCGAAGGGGGCCGCGCAGGCGGGATCGTCGGCGACGAGGGGCAGGAGCTCGAGCTCGAAGGAGAGGCAGCCTCGCTCCCGGACGAGGCGGTCGCTCGCGATATAGAAGTTGAGGTCGGCGAGCGGCGACTTGAGGAGGGCACGGCCGACCTCGATCTCGAGGTGCTCCGAGAAGTAGCGGCCGACGAGGCCATGGCTGTTACCGATACCGCCCGGAAGCTGGCGGTCGGCGCCGAGAAGAAGGCGCGCCGTCTCGAGCCCCCCGCAGCAGAGCGCGAAGCAGCGGGCGCGGACCTCGAACGGCTCCTCGCGGGCGAAGGAGCGGAAGACGAAGGCGTCGACGCCGCGAAGGCCCGGAGCCAGCCTGATGTCGACGAGGCTCGCGTTGAGTACAAGGCGGACGCGCTCGGAGCGCGCGAGCTCGTCGCGGTATTTCGATCCGAACCGCGTGGGGCTCACGCGGTAGAGGGACGGCTCGATCAAGGGCTCCTTGCCTGCGAAGAGATCGAGGGGCGCCTCGGCGGGCGGCAAGTCGAGAATTTCGGCCGTGGCCTCCGCGAAAGGATCGAGATCCGCCTTCTTGATCGGCCAGGCGTTGAGAGGATCGTGCGGCGCCGCCTCGAAGTCCCGGCGGTCGAGGGACCGGGTATAACCGCCCCAGTGGTTGGAGGTTCCTCCGAGATAGCGCAGGCGGCAGGCATCGAGGGGGTAGTAGGGAAGCCCGACAATCTCGCCTTGATAGAGCGACTGCGACCTGGGATCGGGCTCTGCTCCCCCTCCCTCCATCAAGGCGACGCGCCATCCGAGGTCTGCGAGACCCCGCGCGAGCGTGATGCCCGCCGGCCCCGCCCCGCAGATGCAGACATCGAACGTGCCGGCAAGCTCCGCGTCCGCAAGCTGCGCGGCGTCAAGCAGCATGAGCGCGCGCCTTCTCGAGATCACCGGCGCGCAAGATCCACCCGCCCGCCACCACGACCGTCGTATCGGCGCTCGGCTGCCGTGCGGCTCGACGAGTTCCCGCCCATGCGGCGACGAGCGCAGCTAGCGCCAGGACGGCCTGTCGGCGCGTGAAGCGGGGGATTTTCTCCATGGGGAGGCTCGGGGGTACCAAGGGCAGGAGCGACGATTAGAACGCCTCCCGCACAGGGTCAATGCGCGGGACGGTGGCCTGCGCCCAAGGCCTCCAAATCATTGCCGCATCCTGTCCCCGTCGTGACAGCGCGGGCGGCTCGCCCCGTGCGAGGGTCCCTTTGCGAGACAGAGACACCAGCCCCTCGAGGGCTCCTTCGACACCAAAAGCAAACGGAGACTAGAATGACCACGAAATTCATCGCTACGATCGTCGCCACGGCCCTTGCCGCGACCCTCACCGTTTCGACCGCCCAGGCCGGCGGCTGCGGCGGCGGCGGTTACTCGAGCTACCAGAGCGCCCCGAGCGCGAGCTACAAGGCTGCGCAGAAGCGCAAGGCGATCGCCGCCGCGCAGAAGCGCCAGCAGATCGCGGCTCAGAAGGCGCTCGCCGCCAAGGCTCAAGCCAAGAAGGCCGCGCAGGTTGCGGCTGCCGAGAAGGCCTCCGACGAGAAGGTCGCCGAGGAGAAGGTCGCCGAGGAGACCACGACGTCGACGACGGAGCCGGCGACGGTTGCCGAGGCCGAGACGACGGCGGACGAGACCACGGTCGCCAACGCCGAGACCCAGTGCTCGCGCTTCGTTCCCGAGTTCGGCACCACGGTCGCGGTCGACTGCGCCCAGTAATTCATGCGACGCCGGCCAGCCCGGCGTCGCATCTTCACCCAACCACACCGAACGAGTTAGTGAAGGAGCCCCACTTCAGGAGGCAGGCAATGGCCGGCCTCCTGATTTTCGTTTTGCCGCCCTCCGCAGTTGCCCTCGCACCGGGCGACATGGGAAGAAGGCCCCGGCCAACCCTGCCCGGCCGTCGCGGAGTACGAGATGTCCCTTCTCGGCACCTTCACAGCAAGCTTCCTCGTCGCCTTGCCGGCGCTGCTGTCGATCGTGAACCCGCTCGCCGGGGCCTTGATCTATCACCAGGTGACTGCCGATCGGGGAGAAGCCGAAAAGGCCGCGCTCGCATGGCGCGTCGCGACCTACGCGGCGATCGTCATGCTAACCGCGCGTGGATCGGCGCCTGGCTCATGAGCTTCTTCGGGGTCAGCATCGAGGCGCTTCGCGTCGCCGGCGGCCTCGTCGTTGCCGCCAGCGCCTGGGAGATGCTCACCTATACGGAGGCGACCGAGAGCCGCAAGAAGGAGCAGGCCGAGGGCGCCGAGGGCGCGGCCGACGTCGCGTTCTTCCCGCTCACGCTCCCGTTCACGACCGGTCCCGGAACGATATCCGTTGCCATCGCCTTGAGCGCAAGCCGGCCCGCCACCGCGGTGGAGCTCGTGCCGTTTCTTACAGGATTGTCGGCGGCGGCCGTCGCGGTCGCGATCTCGGTCGGCATCTGCTATGCGTCGGCGGAACGCGTCGTCGCGTTGCTGGGGCCGGCCAGAACACGGGTGCTGACCCGTCTCTCGGCGTTTCTCCTCCTCTGCATCGGCGTGCAGATCCTCCTGACCGGGGTTCAAGGCGCCCTATCTGCGGCACTCGTGCCACATCTCGTCATCCGCCCGTAGGCCGAACTATTTTCCCTCACTCCCCGTTAGCTATATTAGTGTATCAGGGCGGGGTTCAACTCCGGCGAGCACGTGAACGCTGGCCAATCGACGGCGAGGGAGCGGTAGATGGCACTTTCTTTTTCGAGATTGGCTGCGATCATCCTGGCAGTTGCCTGTGCTTTCGCCATCGCCCCGCCTGCGATGGCGGCAAGCAAGGACAAAAACGGCAAGCCGCTGCGCGGCGTCATCTATTACCAAGGCGGCTATAAGTACAAGAAGTCGACCGCGAAGGCTCGGGATTGGCGCTTCGTCGACCCCGCGCCGGCCTCGGCCCTCTCGTCAACGCGCCAGAGCCCCGGCGGTCCCTTCGACAGCGGCTTCTTCTTCAACTCGGGCGTGGGCAGCTGGATCGGCGGCCAAGCCCCCTATCAGCATTAGCCTTCGGGCGAGAGGCCCCTCGCTCACCCCAGACGATACCGGCCAAACGTGCGCCGCAGCAAGAGCCGCAAGCGGAGCGTTTCGGTTGCGAGCCGCGGTTTCAACCTCCCCCACGCGCGCCGTGCCGCGTCGCTGACTTGCCGTGCTGCCGCTGCAAGACGGGGCCTTATCCCGGACCAGATCCTCGTTGCCTCGAGCCGCACGCGCGTCTTCACCATGCGCCCGTAGCGCCAGACCCACGACGAGCGGATCATGGCGAACATCGCCTCCTGCCAGGGCACGAGCCAGTTGTAGGCGGCGGCAAACCAGCCGATGCGCATCAGCGCCGGCTTGGTCAGGATGAAGATGCGGGCAATGAGCGCGGTCGACGCGATCTTGGCGGCGATGAAGAGCGCCGTCGCGGCCACCGCCTGGCCCTGCGCCAAAAGATAGAGAGCCACGAACTTCAAGGGAAACAGGATCGAGGTCGGCACGGCCAACGCGACGAGCGCGCCATAGGGCGGCAGACGGGCGATGGCCCGCTCGAGGCGAGCCCAGAGCTCGAAGCGGGTAAGGGAAGCCAGGAATGCGGCGAGCGGGCGCCAACCCCATTCCTCGAAGAGCACAATAAGAGCGGCAACGACTTGCAGGCCGAACAGGAGGGGCGGGCGTACGATCCGCCAGGCTTCGCCCAGTGCCGCGAGGCACGCTTGCGCGGCGCCGGCGAGGCGAGGCTTGAAGCGTCCCCACCGCTCGGCGACGCGGGCCTCCTGCCAGAGGTCCGCGAGAAAGACCCGAGAGCGGCCGGCGCCGTGACGGAGCCGACGCTCAGCCGCGACCAGCCCGCGCCAAGCCACCGCGGTGAGCTCACCGGTCCGGTGACGGGCCCGTTCGAGCCAGATCCACAGTTGCTCATTCATTGCACGTCGCCCTGCCCGCCCCGGCCGCGCCGGGGCCGGCCTAAACTCAGGCTAGCTCAAGACGTTCTCGGGTTGCGTTAATTTCCTGGCCTAAAGACCAGGCTGCCGAGTTGCAGCACCGTCGGCCTGCGACAGATTTGTTGACTCGCGTGGTACAGTATTGACGTTCTCCTCCCGAAAACATAACTTTCAGTGTCAAGAATAAGCACGTGCCCAGCGCATTCCGGCCCGGAGGGAGGACGACGTGTCTCGACGCTTCGCGGCGGTGGCCGCTTCCACACTTGCCCTATTGGCTTTCGCAGCCGTCGCGGCGCGCGCCGAGGAGCACGTCGTCAAGATGCGCAACAACAACGGCAAGGGCAAATTCATGCTGTTCGAGCCCGACTTCCTCAAGGCCGCGCCCGGCGACACGGTGCGGTTCGTGCCGGTCGACAAGGGCCACAATGCCGAGGCGATGCCGGAGATCTGGCCCGCGGGCGCCGCCGAGCTCAAGGGCGAGCTCAACGAGGAGGTCGTGCTCACGCTCGACAAGCCCGGCGTCTACGCCATCAAGTGCCTGCCCCACTTTCCGATGGGCATGATCGCCATGATCGTCGCCGGCGACGCTGTCAACATCGATCAGGTGAAGGCCTACGCACCGAGCTCGTCCGCGCAGAAGCGCTTCGCTGCGCTTGTCGCGCAGCTCTCCCAATAGGCCTCCCATGCTCGAACTCTTGAGAAAGCCTCCTCTCGACAGCGCTCAGCGTGCCCTCCCGTGCGTTGCGCGCGCGAACGGCGATCTCAAGCGGAGGGGAGAACGGCTGTTGCCCCCGCTCGGCAACGCGTTCTCTCCTCCATTGGATGGGTATAGTCAGACGCCGGCCGGCAATCGCGTGTCCTGCGGCCGGAGCGCGCCGGTCCGCTCCGCCTCCTCGAGGGCATGCGCCAGCTCCTCGCGCGCCTTCTCCGCCTGGCGCTGGCGGCTCCAGAGGCTCGCGTAGAGCCCGCCCTTGGCGATGAGCTCGGCGTGCGTCCCCTGCTCGACCACGCGGCCCTTGTCGAGGACGACGATGTTGTCGGCATGGACAATCGTCGACAGGCGGTGGGCGATGACGAGCGTGGTGCGGTTCTTGGCCACGCGGTCGAGGGCGTCCTGGATCTCCTTCTCGGTGTGGCTGTCGAGCGCGCTCGTCGCCTCGTCCAGCATCAGAATTGGCGGCGCTTTGAGGAGAGTGCGCGCGATCGCGACCCGCTGCTTCTCGCCGCCGGAAAGCTTCAAGCCCCTCTCGCCCACCATCGTGTCGTAGCCGGCGGGGAGCGTGCGGATGAAGTCGTCGATCTGGGCGAGCCGCGCGGCCTCGAAGACCTCCTCCTCGCTCGCGTGCGGCCGTCCGTAGCGGATGTTGTAGCGGATCGTGTCGTTGAACAGCACGGTGTCCTGGGGCACGACGCCGATCGCGGCTCTGAGGGAGGACTGCGTCACGTCGCGAATGTCCTGGCCGTCGATGGTCACCCGGCCGCTCTCGATGTCGTAGAAGCGGAACAGGATGCGCGAGATCGTCGACTTGCCCGCCCCCGACGGCCCGACGATCGCCACCATGCGTCCCGCCGGCACCTCGAACGACACGTGGTCGAGAATGCGCCGGTCGGGGTCGTAGGAGAACGACACGTCCTCGAAGCGGATCGTACCCTCGGTCACGATCAGCGGCTTCGCCCCCGGCTTGTCGACGACCTCGGGCGGCTCGGCGAGGAGCCCGAACATCGTCTCGAGGTCGACGAGGCCCTGCTTGATCTCGCGGTACACCATGCCCATGAAGTTCAGCGGCATGTAGAGCTGGATCATGAGCGCGTTGATCATGACGAAGTCGCCCACCGTGTGCGTCCCCGCCGCGACGCCGCGGGCCGCAAGCCACATGACGAGCGTCATGCCGACCGTGAAGATCGCCGCCTGCCCCGCGTTGAGCACGCCGAGCGAGTAGTAGGTGGCGACCGCCGCCTTCTCGTAGCGCGCCATGGAAGCGTCGAAGCGGCGCGCCTCGAGCTCCTCGTTGCCGAAGTACTTGACGGTCTCGAAGTTCAACAGGCTGTCGATCGCCTTGGTGTTGGCGTCGGTGTCGCTCTCGTTCATCTCGCGGCGGATGACGATGCGCCGCTCGGAGGCAGCGAACGTGAACCACGTGTAGAACGCGACCGTCGCCAGGACGATCAGGACATAGAGCCAGTTGAAATAGTAGAGGAGGAGCGCGCACACGAGGACGAGCTCGAGCAGGGTCGGCGCGAGCTGCATGATCCCCATCCGTACGATGAGATCGATGCCGCGTGTGCCGCGCTCGATCACGCGCGACAGCCCGCCCGTGCGCCGTTCGAGATGAAAGCGCAGCGAGAGACGATGCAAGTGGCGGAACGTGCGGTTGTTGAGCTCGCGCACCGCGTGCTGGCCGACACGCGTGAAGAGCACGTCGCGCACCTGGCTCAGCACCATGGCGAGAATGCGCGCCACTCCGTAGGCGAGGATGATGGCGGTCAGCGCAATCCCGACCGCCTCCGCCCCGATCTCTCCCCCACCCGCGGGGCTCGTGCCCACAAGCCGGTCCGTCGCCAGCTTGAAGAGGATGGGGACGGCGAGGTTGACGAACTTGGCGAGGACGAGGACCGCGCACGCGGCCGCGACCTCGAGGCGCAGGTCCGGCCGCCCCTTCGGCCAGACGAAGGGGAGGAGGCCCTTGAGCACCGTCCAATGGTCGGATTGGGCGAGGCCGAGAGGGCCCAGCGCACTGGATCGGGCGTGACGTTTCTGGGCGAGCGGCGTCATTGGTTTCGTCGGCAGAGATATAGGTAGTGCCGAGCAATTGCTAGCGCCGGGTCGCGGGCTGGCCAGCCCAACGAGGCTCGGCAGCGTTGTCCTCGGATCAATACGGCCGCTTCTTGCGCGGCACGTAGAGGCACTGGCGCGGATAGATGAGGTTCGGGTCCCTGATCTTGCGCTTGTTCGCGCGATGGATGACTGGGTAGCGCTCGCCGACCTTGAGGTAGCGGGCCGCAATCCTCCACAGCGTGTCGCCGCGCTTCACGCGGTAGCACTTTGCCGCCCGGCCTTTTTTGCTCGTGGCGCGGTAGCGCGCGGCCTTGACCTTGGCGGCGCTCTTGCGTCGTTCGGCACGACGTTTACCAGTCGTCGCCTCGGCGACCTGCACGTCCTTGCGCTCTGATTGCTCCGCGCGCTCCAATTCTGTCGAAGGCTTCTCGTCGGGTGTCTCCCCGGCCTCAGCCTCTCGAGCCGGCGTCTCGGTCTTCGGAGCTTCGCTCGCTGCCGGCTCGCTCGGCTCGGCCGGCGCAGCTTGCCCGGTGCGGACCTTGCCGGGGAACGCGCGCGCGAGCATACGCTCCGTCTCCGCCTTCGCTTTTTCCGCTTCGAGGCGCTTGGCCTCGGCGGTCTTGCGCTCCTGTTCGGCCTTTACCTTCTCGGCGTCGAGGCGTTTGGATTCGGCTATTTTGCGAGCTTCCTCGGCCTTGCGGGCGTCCTCCGCAAGCCGCTTGGCCTCGGCGACCTTCCGCTCCTGCTCGGCCTTTACCTTCTCGGCGTCGAGGCGTTTGGATTCGGCTATTTTGCGAGCTTCCTCGGCCTTGCGGGTGTCTTCCGCAAGCCGCTTGGCCTCGGCGACCTTCCGCTCCTGTTCGGCCTTTGCCTTTTTCTCGGCTTCGAGGCGCTTGGCCTCGGCCATCTTGAGCTCCTGATCTGCCTTGGCCTTTCTTTCGGCTTCGAGCCGCTTCGCCTCGGCGACCTTGCGCGCCTCCTCGTCCCTCGCCTTCTTCTCAGCCTCGAGGCGCTTCGCCTCGGCCGCCTTGCGCTCCTGTTCGGCCTTTGCCTTCTCTTCAGCCTCGAGACGCTTGGCCTCGGCCAACTTCAATTCCCGCTCGGCCTTGGCCTTCTTCTCGGCCTCCTCCGCTGCCTTGCGCGCCTCCTCCTCCTTGGCCTTCTTCTGCTGCTCGAGGCGCGTGGCTTCGTCGAGCTGCTTCAAGCGCTCGAGGATCTTGCGCTCGTTCTCGTCGTGACGCCTTGCGGCGTCCGCCTTGCGCTGCTCCTCGCGCGCCTTCTCCGCCGCCGCCTCTTTCTCGGCCGTCGCGGCCGCGCGCTTCGCCTCGAGAGAGCGCTTGTCGTCGTTCGCTGTCGTGCGCGCCGCCTCCGCCTTGCGGGCCTCGTCGAGCTTCCTCAGACCTTCCTGAATGCGCTTCTCGTTCTCCTCGAGCCTTTTCTGCACCTCGGCCCTGCGCTTTTCCTGCTTCTCGCGCAGGCTATCCGCCTCGCTCCCGGCCTCTGCCACCTCCTGGCCGGGCTTGCCGGCGCGAGCGGCGTCAGCCTCGCGCACCTCTGCGGCGTAACGCGCCCGAGCCGCCTCCTCCTCGCGCTGTGCAGCGGCGCGCCGCTCGGCATCGCTCGCCTGCGGCTTTCCGGCGTCTCGCGGCTCGGACTGGCTCGCGAGCCCGGCTTCTCCGGCGGGGGCCGGACTGGCGATCGGTTTGCCCTTCTCGGCGCTCTTCTCTCCCTCGAACCACTGCTCAACCCAGCCGATCGCCGACCGGGCGCGCTCCTCGATGGTCGCTATCCAGTCCGCGGGTCCGGAGGTTGGCGGAGCATCCGCGGGCGCCTTGCGCTGCTCAGAAGGTCCGCTCGCCGCGTCCTTGCGCGGAATGGTGAGCTTGTCGATGATCCCGCTCTGGTAGGCTTCGGCCGAGCGCTCGAGCCAGTGGGTGATCTCCGGCAGGACCGTCTCCGCGGCACTATCTGCCGGTGGCTTGTCGGCGGCTTTATCCTGCGCGCGCGCGGCCTTCTCGTCTTTCTCCGGCTTGCTCATCACCTCGGAAAGGCGCTGCGCCGCCCGTTCGGCGAGCTTTCCTACGCCGCGGTCGATCTGCTCCATTGCGGAGAGCGATCCTGTGCGCTCCGGCGCCGCGGGCGTGCGGGCCGAGAATTCCTTGGGCAACGCAATGCGCACGTCGTCGCCGTAGACCACATCGGCCTCGCGGGAGGCTGCGGCCGAGACCCGGTAGTCGCCTTCGGCGAAGGCCTCCCCGAGCGTCACCCGCCACGCGCCCGTACTGTCGACCACGGCGGCGCCGATGACCCGTCCGTCGCTGTGTATGACGACCTGGGTCCCAGGCTGCCCGCGCCCCTCGAAGGTCGAGGCCCCTTCCTTCGCGATGACGAGGCGTGAGAACGTCGGCCCCGCAGGCGCCGGATCGGCACGCCCCGGCGACAAGCTCACGGTGAGCGCACCGGGGCTTTGTGCGCCGGCCGATCCCGCGAGGACGACGAAAGCGGCGGCCGCGGCCACTGCGCCAAAGACAGTGCGGGCGGCACTCATCCCAAAGCCTCCCTCGACATGCGATCCGGTTCCCGGCCTTTACCAGCCGATACGCCCGATAGGGCATTCGTTTCTTATGGTTACGGCAGCATTATGAGGCCGGCTCGCATGTCATATGAGTAGGATAAGCACAGTTGGAGGGCTCGGCCAACGGGATCGGCGAGCGCGGCGACGAGGGGGGACATCCCCCCGCGAGGCCGCACCGTCTTATCCCGGCGCCCCCGACGCCCTATTTGAGTCTCATGACGTCCCTAGCCTGGACGAGCGGCGGCCGGCGCAATTTCAAAGACCAAGAAACTGATCAAAGGACCAAAGTGACAGAAGCAAGACTTCGCCCCCCGCGGCCCCCGAAACCCGACGAGAGCACCGGAAAGAAGCGCCGCTCGGCAGCGATGGCGCCCGCCCACGGCGTTCGCAATATCTGCGTCTATTGCGGCTCGGGGACCGGCAACAATCCCGTCTACGGCGCTGCCGCCCGCATTCTCGGCAAGGCGCTCGCAGAAGCCGGCATCGGCCTCGTCTACGGCGGCGGCGGCCTCGGCCTCATGGGCGAGGTGGCGCGCGCGACCCTCGTGCACGGCGGACGGGTGACCGGCATCATCCCGGAGTTCCTGACCGAGCGCGAGCACATGCTGACCGAGGTCACCGAGCTCATCGTCACGGCCGACATGCACGAGCGCAAGAAGCTCATGTTCGAGCACTCGGATGCCTTCGTCGCCCTTCCGGGCGGTATCGGCACGCTCGAGGAGTTGGTCGAGCAACTGACCTGGGCGCAGCTCGGCCGGCATACGAAGCCGATCATCGTCGCCAACATCGCCGAGTTCTGGAGCCCCTTCCTCAATCTTCTGCATCACATGCGGGAGGAAGCCTTCATCCGCGCGGGGCTCGAGGTCCGCTTCACCGTGATCGAGGACGCGCAGCGCATCGTGCCGGCCGTGATCGAGGCCGTCCGCGAGATCGAGGCTATCTCGGCTGCCGGCGTGGCCGTCGCCAAGCTCTGACTCCCCCTTTCCCGGTGGGGAACGTTTCGGGCCTCCACAGGATTGTCGTTTTTGTGGCCGAAAGCTTGCAGTTCGGGCGTGCGGGCGCTCTCGTGCCAACCAGCGGACGGAGGTCAGGACAATGGCTCCCTTCCTCGACGAGAGGGCGCGGCGCGAGCACAGGCGGCGCAATCTCATGCAGTCGGCGCTCCTCCTTGCCGGCATCGGAACAATACTCGCAGTCGCGACGGGCATCGTCTGGGGTGCGGCCGGCGTCGCGGTGACGGCGGCCTCGCTCGCGCTGCTATTCTTGGCTGCCCCGCGCGTGCCGCCCGAAGCCGTGATGCGGCTCTATCGGGCAACGCCCGTGCCGCGCGACGATAGCCAGCTCTCGAGCCTGGTCGACGTGCTGGCGTTTCGCGCCGAGCTGCCGAACCGCCCGGACCTCTATGTCGTCCCGAGCCTCACCTTGAACGCCTTCGCGACGGGTTCGCCCGAGCGGTCGGCGATCGCCGTCACCGAAGGGCTACTGCGCCGCCTGACGCTGCGCGAGGTCTCGGGCGTGCTCGCCCACGAGATGAGCCATATCCGCAACAACGATCTGTGGGTCATGGGGCTCGCCGACGTCATGAGCCGCTTCCTCCAGCTCCTGTCCTACGTCGCGCTCGCGCTCGCCGTCCTCAACCTCTTTGCTGCGTTGACCGACGAGGCGATCGTCTCCTGGTGGGCCGTCCTCCTTCTCTACCTCGCGCCGGCTCTGTCGAACCTCCTCCAGCTCGGCTTGTCGCGGGCGCGCGAGTTCGACGCCGACCTCGAGGCCGCGGCAATCACCGGCGATCCGATGGGCCTGGCCTCTGCGCTGCGGCGGCTCGAGACCTACACCGGCCATTTCTGGGAGGACCTGACGTTTCCGGTGCCCTCCCGGCGCATTCCCCAGCCGTCGCTCCTGCGGTCGCATCCCGCCACCAAGGACCGGGTCGATCGCCTGCTCAGCTGCGGCACCATGCCCAGTCTCGAGCCGCTCGTGATCGTCGAGCAACCGATGATGTCGCTCGTCGGCTACGGGCCGGGCGACATGCGCCCGCGCTACCGCTGGCCGGGCCTGTGGTTCTAGCCGGGAGCGGAGAGCGGCCCGGCCCTTGTTGCGTGAGCGCTCCCTTCCCGGTATCAGCGCCCTCATGACAGGTCCCTCGCCCGGTGCGCCGCTCCCGGCGCCGCGCTCCCATCTCGACGCGCGAGACATCCCCGATCTCATCCAGCGCATGCGCAAGGGCGAGCGGCGCGCGATTGCCGCTGCCGTCACCGAGCTCGAGAAGCTGTCGCAGGTCGCGCCCGCCCTGCTCGAGGCGTTCCAGCCGCACCTCGGGCACGCCCTCGTCATCGGCTTCACCGGGCCGCCCGGCGCCGGCAAGTCGACGCTCGTCAACGCGGTCATTCGCCATGTGCGCGCCACCGGCCGCCGCGTCGGCGTCATTGCCGTCGACCCCTCGAGCCCGATCTCGGGCGGGGCCATCCTCGGCGACCGCATCCGCATGACGGCGGCCCTCGACGACGACGGCGTGTTCGTGCGCTCGCTCGCGAGCCGCGGCTATCTCGGCGGGCTGTCTCCGGCGGCCGTGCGCGTCATCGACGCCCTCGACGCGGCGGGCTTCGACCTCGTCCTCCTCGAGACGGTCGGCACGGGGCAAAGCGAGATAGACGTCGCGGAGGTCGCCGACGTGCGCGTCGTCATCACCGCGCCCGGCCTCGGCGACGACATCCAGGCGATGAAGTCGGGGCTGCTCGAGATCGCCGACGTGCTCGTCGTCAACAAGGGCGACCGGGAGGGCGCCGAGCTCGCCTTCCAGCAGCTCGTGGGCGCGCTCTCCATCCGCGCGCGCCGCGCCGACATCCCGGTCGTCAAGACGACGGCGACGACGGGCGACGGCGTGCCAGGTCTCGTCACGACCGTCGAGGAGATCGGCGCCAGGGGCGCCGCCGCCGGACCTCTCTCGCGCCGCCGGCGCCGTGCCCGCTATCTCATTGCCCGGGCCGCAGCCGACGTCGTCGCGCGCCGCGTCAAGGACGGCGGCGGGGCGGCTCTCGATGCACTTGCCGACGAGGTGCTCTCGGGGCGCACGACGCCCGACGCCGCCGCGCAGAAGCTGCTGTCGGGTTAGGGCGCGTACTCATGACTTGTGATTGTTCGGCGTTGGCGGCCGATGTCAGCTTTCCCCTCGAAAGCAGCCAAATAGCGGACGTGTGGGCAGGTCCGATTGGGGCCAGAAACCTCACGAATCCAGATCTGTTCGAGCACTTGCTCGGTCGGTACAAGGTAGATACTTTTCCAGGACTTTAAGCCGATCAAAGCCCGGAAGTATCCAATGACATCCGAGCAGTCGCAGGAATACGACGACGCGCTGGTGGCGGTGCTGGAAGCGGTCTGGGGCGAAGGCTACATGTCGCCGGGCGGACCCGATGAGATCCGGATGATCGTCGAGGGCATGCCTCTGGCAGGCAAGGCAGTGCTCGATCTCGGCTGCGGTACCGGCGGCATCACGCGCTTCCTGGCGGAGACCTATCGGCCCGCACGCATCGTCGGCATCGATGTCGATGCCGGCCTCATTGCACGCGCGACCAGACGCGCGACCGAGGCCGGGCTCGGAGACAGCCTTTCGTTCCAGACGGTGACGCCGGGACCGCTGCCCTTCGCGGACGGCAGTTTCGACGTTGTGTTCAGCAAGGATGCCATGGTGCATATCGCGGACAAGGAGGCGCTGTTCGCGGAGATCTTTCGCGTGCTGCGCCCGGGCGGCAGCATCGCGGCCGGCGACTGGATGAGTTCGACCGACGGACCATTTTCGGCCGCGATGACCGACTACCTGGAGGCCGAAGGCCTCGGCTTCGGCCTCGCCTCGCCGGCGCGCTACCGCGTAGCCATGGCGCAAGCGGGCTTCTGCGATATCCGAATGATCGACCGCAATGAATGGTACAGGCTCCTCGCCCACCGGGATCACGATGCGGTCGTCGGGCCGCTCTACGATGAGCTGGTCGCGCGGGTGGGAAAGGCTCGCGTCGACCACGAAATCGAGGTGTGGCGCAAGCAAACGGTGGTGGTCGACAGCGGCGAGCTGCGACCGGGGCACCTGCGGGCGCGCAAGCCGGGCAAATGAGAGCGGTCGATAACGGTCCACATCCTTCTTCGACATGCGCAAACGACGACTATGGCTTCGCCGTGAGTTCAAACTTCCGCTCGGGGTCAAAATATGAAGAACTCGCCCTGAGTAAATGCTTTCCGTTTTGCCCTCGAAAGCGGACCTCCAATCTGCGCACTTGTGAGTACATGTCCTAGCTCATCGCCCGAGCACCCGGTCGGCATTGCGGGCGAGCGCATAGCCCTTCATCTCGGGAAATCCGCGCGCGCCCGAGAAATCCGCCTCGTCGAGGTTGGCGCCCGTCACGTCGGCGCCGGCGAGATCCGCGTTCGAGAAATCGGCGCGCGTCAGGTCCGCGCCTCTGAGGTCCGCGCCTCGCAAGTCGGCGCCGACGAACTTCGCGTAGCGGAGCTTGGCCCCGGCGAGGCTGGCATCGCTCAGCACGGCTTCGCTGAAGTTGGCCCCCTCGAGGCTTGCCCCCGTCGCGATCTCGGACTTGCCCTGCAATCCATACGCGCCGAACACCGCCCGCGTGAGGTCGGCCCAGCGAAAGTCGGTCCAGTCCAATGCGCCCGCGATCTCGACCTCGCTCATGCGGGCGCCCGCGAAGCGGGGAGCCTCGCGCCGGTCGGGCTCGAGGCTCGTAAAGACCGAGGGCCTCAGGATGTGCGCCCTCGTGAGGTCCGCGCTCGAGAACTCCGCGCCCGTGATCGTCGCGCGGTCGAGGCGCGCGCCCCTGAGATCGGTCGCGGCGAGGTTGGCGCCAGTGAGGTCCGCCCCGTAAAGGTTCGATCCTCCGAGGCGCGCGCCCTTGAAATCGAGGCCGGCGAGATCGAGTTCGGAGAGGTCGCGCCCGGCGAGGTCGGGCCTTGTGCCGGGGCTTGCCTTGAACAGGAGCGAGGTCACCTCGCGCGCGCCGATCTCGGCGCCGACCACGGGGCCGGCGAGTAGGAGGCCGAGCAAGGCCCCGAGCCCGATCCTCTCATGCTTCGCGCTCATTCCGTAGCGGCGCCATCCTTCAGGAGCTTGTAGTTCATGGAATCGAGGAGCGCCTCGAAGCTCGCATCGATGATGTTGGGCGAGACGCCGACCGTGAGCCAGCGCTCGCCGGTGGCCGTGTCGTAGCTTTCGACGAGGACGCGCGTCACCGCTTCCGTGCCCCCGGTCAGGATACGCACCTTGTAGTCGACGAGCTCGACGCTCTCGATATGCTTCTGGTAGCGGCCGAGGTCCTTGCGCAGCGCGCGGTCGAGCGCGTTCACCGGGCCGATGCCTTCAGCCACCGACCAGAGCGGCTCGCTGCCGCCGTTGACGAACACCTTGACGGTGGCCTCGGACACTGTGACGAGCTCGCCCACCGCGTTGTGGCGCCGCTCGACCATGACGCGGAAGCTGTCGACGGTGAAGAAGCGCGGCACGTTGCCGAGATGGCGGCGGGCGAGGAGCTCGAACGAGGCCTCGGCCGACTCGTAGGCGTAGCCCGCATCCTCGCGCGACTTGACCTCCTCGAGCAGGGCGAGCACCCGGTGGTCGTCCTTGCTCACGGCGATGCCGAGGCGCTCGAGCGCCGCGAGCATGTTCGAGCGGCCCGCCTGGCGCGAGACGAGGAGGCGGCGCTCGTTGCCGACGGCCTCGGGCGCGACGTGCTCGTAGGTCTCGGGCTCCTTCAGGATCGCGGAGGCATGGATGCCGGCTTTTGTCGCGAAGGCGCTCTCCCCCACGTAGGGCTGATGGCGGGAGGGAGCCTGGTTCAGGATCTCGTCGAGGACCCGGCTCCCATGTGTGAGCTGCCTCAGGCGCTCGGGCGTCACGCGCGTCTCGAACTTGCTCGCGAACTCGCCCTTGAGCAGGAGCGTCGGGATAATCGAGGTCAGATTGGCGTTGCCGCAGCGCTCGCCGAGACCGTTGAGCGTGCCCTGGATCTGGCGGCAGCCGGCGCGCACCGCGGTGAGCGAGTTGGCGACGGCGTTCTCGGTATCGTTGTGGGTATGGATGCCGAGATGGCTGCCCGGCACGACGGCGATGACCTCGCCGACGATGCGCTCGACCTCGTGGGGCAGCGTTCCGCCGTTGGTATCGCAGAGCACGACCCAGCGGGCTCCCGCTTCATAGGCCGTCCGCGCGACGGCAAGCGCATACTCAGGATTGGCCTTGAAGCCGTCGAAGAAGTGCTCGCAATCGAGCATGGCTTCCCTGCCCGAGGCGACGACGGCCTCGATGCTCTGGCGGATGGCGTCGAGATTCTCCTCGTTGGTGATGCCGAGCGCGACGCGCACGTGATAGTCCCACGCCTTGGCGACGAGGCAGATGCTGTCGGCGGCCGACTGGAGAATGGCCTGGAAGCCCGGATCGTTCGAGACCGACCGCCCGGAGCGCTTGGTCATGCCGAACGCGGTGAACCGGGCATTGCTGAGATCCGGGCGCTCGCGCATGAACTCGGTGTCGGTTGCATTCGCGCCGGGATAGCCGCCCTCGATGTAGTCGATCCCGAGATCGTCGAGAACTTCGGTAATGCGCCGCTTGTCCTCGAGCGAGAAATCGACGCCCGTCGTCTGCGCGCCGTCGCGCAGAGTTGTATCGAACAGGTAAAGTCTTTCTTTCGTCATTGCCGTTATTCTATGCCGCGCCGATTTCTGTTGGAGCCAAGAGCCCCGGCAGCGCCTTCTCCACAAGGCCTACACCAAAAGATCGTGAAGTCTCCCCGGTTTCTCGTCAAATCCAGCCCATGGCCCTGACCGCGAGCCACACCGCGACCGCGATGAGCACGAGCTTCACGGTAATGTAAACGAGCCAGTGCCTCGGGAACGGCACGTCGCGCTTCCAGTCGTTCATCGGTCAGCCTCCTTAGGCCGCTCATGCCTTCGGCGGCCAGGCCGCCGTATCGTGGTCGGGATGCTGGTAGGAGACAACACGGTGAAGAAAGCCGCCTGCCTCTAAGTCCTCCAGCGTGGTCTTGCCCGGGAGGTTCGGTACATCGTCGACGTAAGGCAGCTTCTGCTCGATGCCCCATTGGATTATTGGCTTGATCGCTTCGGGGTGGTCGAATGCGGCGATCGAAAGGGCTAGGCCGTCCGGCGCCTCGTAGGTCAGCGGCGTGCCGCAATCGCCGCAAAAGCCGCGAAAGACGTAGTTCGACGACTGGAATTTCTTTGGCGCACCGCGCGTCCAGGTGAGCTTAGCGCCGCGCACCCAGACCAGCGGCAGGTAGAAATTGCCGCTCGCCTTCTGGCACATGCGGCAGTGGCACACCGAGGCGTCTCCGAGCGGGCCCTCGACGCGGAAGCGCACGGCGCCGCACTGGCAGCCGCCGGTATGAACGGCATCGCTCATCGTCGAGCCTCCGCTGTTCCCCCTCTCCCCGCGTGCGGGGAGAGGGTCATGGCGGAGCCATGCCTCCGGCATGGGGTGAGGGGGAGGAGGAACATAAGCTGCGGCCTCCTGCTGCCCCTCACCCTAACCCTCTCCCCGTAAGAACGGGGAGAGGGGATATCTGCGCTTGGGACGCTCATCTCGCGACTTCCCAGGTCGTGACGATCTCGCCGGTCTTGGGGTCCTTCGCATCCTTGAGGGCAATCCCCATGGCCGCGAGCTCGTCGCGGATACGGTCGGCTTCCTTGAAGTTCTTGGCCTTGCGAGCTGAGTTTCGAACAGCCACCAAGTCATCAACCTTCGCGCTGTCGACCGCCGGCCGGCCGTGAATTCGCGCGAACATCTCGTTGGCATTGAAGTCGGCAAGGTTTCCGAACCCAAGCAGGGTAAGCGCATTTGAGAACCGTGCGTAGGCCTTCTCCAACTCTTCGTCTGCGGTGATCACGCCATCCTTGCGAACTCCGAAGGTAGCGTTCGCCAGTCTATGAAGCTCCGCAATCGCTTGCGGCGTGTTGAGATCATCTAACAATGCGCTGATGAAGCTATCGTCATGTTCTTGGGTGAGGCGGACTTTGCTTGTCATATGTCGTGGAAATCGATGAAGCTCTAGAGCGGCCTCTACCAGACCCTTTCGAGTCCAGTTAATCGGCTGTCGGTAATGTGTCTTAAGCATCAGGAAGCGGATTACACGCCCATCCCAGCCCTGCTCGAGCAGCTCGTGGATGGTGATGAAGTTGCCCAGCGACTTGCTCATCTTCTCCCCCTCGACCTGGAGGAAGCCGTTGTGCATCCAGAAGCGGGCCATCATCGGCGTGTCGTGCGCGCACCGGCTCTGCGCCACCTCGTTCTCGTGGTGGGGGAAGACGAGGTCGATGCCCCCGCCGTGGATATCGAACACCGGGCCGAGCAGCGCCTCCGACATCGCCGAGCACTCGATGTGCCAGCCCGGCCGTCCGGGGGCCGCGATCCCGCACGGTGACGGCCACGCCGGCTCGCCCGGCTTCGACGGCTTCCACAGCACGAAGTCCATCGGCCCCTTCTTGTAGGGCGCGACCTCGACGCGGGCGCCCGCCTCCATGTCGGCGAGCGAGCGGTTGGAGAGGCGGCCGTAGTCGGGCATGGAAGCGACGTCGAACAGCACGTGGTCCTCGGCGACGTAGGCGTGGCCCTTGGCGACGAGCGCCTCGATGAGCCGCTTCATGCCGTCGATGTGCTCGGTTGCCCGCGGCTCGTAGGTCGGGGGCAGCACGCCGAGCGCCGCGATGTCGTCGTGGAACTGCTTCTCGGTTTGCGTGGTGACCTTGCGGATCGCCTCGTTCAGCGGAAGGTCCGGGTACTCCTCAGCCGCGCGCGCGTTGATCTTGTCGTCGACGTCGGTGATGTTCCTGACATAGGTCACGTGCTCGGCCCCATAGAGGTGGCGGAGCAGCCGGAACAGCACGTCGAAGACGATCACGGGCCGGGCGTTGCCGATGTGGGCATAGTCGTACACAGTCGGTCCGCACACGTACATGCGCACGTACTTGGGATCGAGCGGCTCGAATCGTTCCTTGCGCCGGGTCAGCGTGTTGTAGAGCGTGAGCGACACTCGCCCTCTCCTCCTCGTCGCGTGAGCCGCACGGGCTCGCCTCCGGCTCCGGTCCGCCGGCGGGGCTACTCTCTGTCTAGACGGGAGGCAAAGAAGCGGGCCGCGCCAGCCGGTTATGACTAGCCCGAAATAATTGAGCCGCAATGCGGGGCGGCGGTTTTTTGAACGGCTCTTTGCATGGGGCCTTCTTATCGTGGCTCAGGTGCCATACGTCAAGCGCCGGGAGGAACCGAGCGCCATCCGCCGCATTTGCTCCGCATTGACCGCCTAACTGAGGCTTCGCATAGTATCAAGGACTTGAGCCTGGCCTCGAGCGTAACGCAGGGGCGCCGATTGGGCAGCATGACTAACGCTCAACCTAAGAGACGGACGCGCACGGTCGAGCCGCGGCGGGCCCGCCGGCTGCCCGTGCTCGTCGGGCTCGCCCTCGTGATCGCAGCCGCCCCCGCCCTCGCGCAGGGCTGGTGGCCGTGGGGCGGGCCTGCGGAGGAGCGCCCGCCGCCGATCCCGCGCGAGCCCGTCTATCGCGACGAGGCCCCGATCGCGCCCGCCCCCGGAGGCTGGGGCGCACCGGGCGGACGCAACTCCATCTGCGTCGAGCTCGAGCAGCGCCTCGTCCAGGAAGGCAAGCGCGGCAACGAATCGCGCGACATGCTGCCGGCGCTCGAGGATCAGCAGCGCCAAATCGACCAGGCCTACCGCGCCGGCAAGGCCGAGCTCGACCGCATGAACTGCTACGACTACTTCCTGTTCTCGAAGACGCTGCGCCGCACGGCGCGTTGCGTCGATCTCGCCAAGGAGGTCGAGGCCAACAAGCGCCAGCTCGCCGACCTCGAGGGCCAGCGCCAGCAGCTGCTCGCCTCCGCCAACCGCTCGTACCAGGACGAGATCATCGGCGAGCTCGCCCGCAACCGGTGCGGCTCGACCTACGAGCAGCAGGCGCGCCGCCAGGAGGACTCCAATCCCTTCTCCTCGCTTTGGAACGAGGAGGAGAGCTACGGCGGCGGCGGCGGCGGTCTCGGCACGTACGGCAACCTCGGCTACGCGACGTACCGGACCGTCTGCGTGCGGCTCTGCGACGGCTACTACTTCCCGATCAGCTTCTCGACCTTGCCCAATCATTTCGAGCGCGACGCGGAGGCCTGCCACTCGAAGTGCGCGGCGCCGGCCGAGCTCTACTACTACCAGAACCCCGGCGGAGCCGTGGAGCAGATGGTGGCGGCAAATACCAACGAGCTTTACACCCAGCTCAAGACCGCCTTCCGCTACCGCAAGGAGTACGTGCAGGGCTGCTCGTGCAAGACCGCCGAGTACCTCCCCGACGGCGCCACCGCTCCGGTCCAGCAGGGCGCGGCGCCCGACGCAGCGCCCGGCGAGACGGAGCAGCGCGCCGAGGTTCCGGGAGCCCCTGCCGAGCAGCTCCCCTGGCAGCCCCGCTGAGCTAATTCACGATTACCTTCGCGTCCTCTCGCAATCCGCAGGGCCATCTTCGATCGAGCCCCACGTCTCATCGAACAGGTCTCGCCATTCGGGATTCATCTCTCCGATCAGACGCACTTTCCATGCTCGCTTCCACTTCTTGATTTGCGTCTCGCGGCGGATGGCATCGTCCATGGTCTCATGCATCTCGTAGTAGACAAGGCGATGCACCGCGTACCGTTTTGTGAAGCCGTCAAGCAGATCTTGCTTATGGACCGCGACGCGATCGAACAGATCGCTCGTCACGCCCGTGTAAAGCACACCATTCGGAGCGCTTGCCATGATGTAGACGCACGGCTGTTTCGTTCTGAACTCAAGCATGGCGGACAGCAGCAAAGTTGCTTTGGCCTCACTTTATCGCAGCGTTTCGTGTGCTGACGCTTGCCGTGGATGGCCGCCTTCGCGGCCATGACGTTGAGAGTTAGGATGCGAAGGTTTCGGTCCACTGACATTCTCATCCATCACGGGGTGCCTTCCATGTCGCCGGGCGCCGATCCCACTTGCTCGGCGCGCGGATCGAGCAACAAGACCCGCAACAATACTTCCGTCATGGCCGCGGAGGCGGCCATCCACGACACGCCGGATTTGACTGTACCTTGCAGATGCTGCTGCACGGCCCCCTTCGGCACCCCTTCTGTTTTTTCTATTCATGCTCACGCCTTCCGGCCGAGAAGGCGCGCGTGCGCGCGGGCGCGGCCGATCAGCGGGAGCAGCGCCTTGAGCTCGGGGCCGGCCTCGGCGCCCGTCAGCGCGAGGCGCAACGGATGAAAGAGCGCGCGGCCCTTGGTTCCGGTCGCGGCGGTGATCGCGGCGGTCCAGCGGCCCCACGTCTCATGATCCCAGGGTTCCGCCGGCAATAGCTCGGCCGCCTTGGCGGTGAGATCCGCGTTCTCGAGAACCGGCTCGATCTCGCCCGCGACCACGCGCCACCAGCGGCCGACGTCGGCAAAGAGAGCGAGGTTGCCGCGCACCGCGTCCCAGAACGGCGCGCCGCCGGTGACGCCCAGGACCTCGAGCCGCCCGGCCACGGCCTCGTAGGGAAGCTTGTGCAGCAGCTTGGCGTTGAGCGTCTTCAAGTCCTCGACGTCGAAGCGCCCCGGCGCTGTCGAGATCTTCGAAAGGTCGAAGAGCGAGACGAGCTCCTCGAGCCGCGCGTGCGGCTCGATCGCGTCCGAGGTTCCGACGAGCGCGGCGTGGCTCACGACCGCCATCGGCTCGAGGCCCTCCGCGCGGAAGCTCTCGACCGAGAGCGCGCCCAACCGCTTCGAGAGCGCCTGGCCGTCGGCGCCGACGAGCAGGCTGTGATGGGCGAACGCCGGCGGCACGGCGCCCAGCGCCTCGAACAGCCCAATTTGCACGCCGGTGTTGGTGACGTGGTCCTCGCCGCGAATGATGTGCGTGATGGCGAAGTCGATATCGTCGACGACGCTCGTGAACGTGTAGAGCGGCGTGCCGTCGGCGCGGATGAGCACAGGGTCGGAAAGCGAGCCCACGTCGACCGTCTGGTCGCCCCGGATGAGGTCGTTCCACCCGACGAGCGTGGGCAGCGGAGCAAGCTCCGTCTCGCTCGCCGTATTGGCAAGCCGGAACCGCCAATGCGGCCGGCGTCCCTCATCTTCCAGCCGCGACCGCTCGGCGCTCGAAAGGCGCAACGCCGCGCGGTCGTAAACCGGCGGGCGCCCGGCGGCGCGCTGGCGCTTCCGCTTGCGGTCGAGCTCTTCCTCGGTCTCGTAGCAGGGATAAAGCCGCCCCGAGCGCTTGAGCGCCTCGGCCGCCTCTGCATATCGGGCAAGGCGCGCCGACTGGCGCTCCTCGCGGTCCCAGTCGAGGCCGAGCCAGGCGAGGTCGTCGCGGATTCCTTGCGCGAACGCTTCCGTCGAGCGCTCGCGGTCGGTGTCGTCGAGGCGCAGGAGAAAGCTGCCGCCGGTCTTCCTCGCAAACAGGAAGTTCAGGACCGCGGTGCGGACGTTGCCGATGTGAAGGCGTCCCGTGGGGCTCGGCGCAAAGCGAACGGAGGCCATCTCGTCTCAGGCTTTCTCTTCGCGGAACCGGTTGGTGATCGGGTAGCGCCGGTCGCGGCCGAAGTTCTTCGAGGAGATCTTCACCCCCGGCGCCGCCTGCCGGCGCTTGTACTCGGCGAGGTAGAGCAGGCGCTCGACCTTCTTCACCGTGTCCCAGTCATGGCCGCGCGCGACGATCTCGGCGAGCCCCATCTCGTGCTCGACGAGGCAGGCGAGGATGTCGTCGAGCACCTTATAGGGGGGAAGCGAGTCCTCGTCGCGCTGGTTCTCGCGCAATTCGGCCGTTGGCGCCTTGGTCAGGATGTTGTCGGGGATGACGATGCCGGGCGGACCGAGCCCACCCTTCGGCGCATGTGCATTGCGCCAGCGGGCAAGCCGGTAGACCTCGAGCTTGTAGAGGTCCTTCACGGGATTGAAGCCGCCGTTCATGTCGCCGTAGAGCGTCGCATATCCGACCGACATCTCGCTCTTGTTGCCGGTCGTGAGCACCATGCCGCCGAACTTGTTCGAGATCGCCATCATGACGACGCCGCGTGCGCGCGCCTGGATGTTCTCCTCCGTTGCATCGGCGGCGCGACCCTCGAAGATCGGGGCGAGCGCCGACGCGAAGCCCTCGACGGGCGCCGAGATCGGCACCGTGTCGAGACGGATGCCGAGCCGGCCGGCGCAGTCAGTGGCGTCGGCGATGCTGGCGTTCGACGTATAGCGGTAGGGCATCATGATGGCCCGCACGCGCGCCGGCCCCAGCGCGTCGACGGCGATGGCCGCGACGAGCGCCAAATCGACGCCCCCCGAGAGCCCGACCAGGACGCCCGGAAACCGGTTCTTCCCGACGTAGTCGCGCACGCCGAGAACGCAGGCGTGATAGGCGGCGCCGTCCCCCTCGTCGATCTTGACGACGGGTCCCGCGACGCACCGCCAGTTCGCTCCCTCCTTGACCCAATCGGTGACGACGACCGCCTCCTCCCAGGCCGGGAGCTGCACCGCGAGGCTGTGGTCCGCGTTGAGCACGAAGGAGGCGCCGTCGAAGACGAGCTCGTCCTGGCCGCCGACCTGATTGAGATAGAGAAGCGGCAGCCCCGTCTCCGTGACGCGCGCCACCGCGATGTTCATGCGCACGTCCGGCTTCTTCCAGTCGAAGGGCGAGCCGTTCGGGACGATCAGGATCTCCGCGCCGCATTCGGCGAGGCACTCGGCCACCTCCTCCTTCCAGATGTCCTCGCAGATCGGTACGCCGAGGCGCACGCCCCTGAAATTCATGGGGCTCGGAAGCGCGCCGGGCGCGAACACGCGCTTCTCGTCGAAGACGCCGTAATTGGGGAGGTCGACCTTCTTGCGCACGCTCGCGACCGCGCCGTCCTCGATCAGCACCGCCGCGTTGTAGACCTGTCCGGCGTCGGGCCAGATCGTGCCGGTGATCACGGCGGGGCCAGGCCCGAGCTCCTTAGCGAGGCTTTGCACGCGGGCCACCACCGCCTGCTGGAAGGCGGGCTTCAGGACCAGGTCCTCGGGCGGATAGCCGGTGATGAAAAGCTCCGGAAAGACGACGAGATCGGCCCCTTGGGCGGCCGCCGTGCGCCGTGCGGCCTTGAGCTTTTCGGCATTCCCGTCGAGATCGCCGACGATTGGATTGAGCTGGGCCAGCGCGATGCGCAGGCGAGGCGGGGCGTCGTTCATGGGGCGAATGTATGGGGGCCAGCCGACGCGGTCCAGAAGGCTGTCGCGGCGTCGTTTCCATCATCCCGGCGCTGCTCGACCCGCGGCGCCGACCCTGCCATCCTAGCGTCGTCAGCCCCTGGGAGACGCCAATGCTCGAGCTCAGGCCGAACTGCGAGTGCTGCGACAAGGATCTTCCGCCGGACGCGACGGACGCCATGATCTGCACCTACGAATGCACGTTCTGCGCGGCCTGCGTCGAGACCGTGCTGTTCAACGTCTGCCCCAACTGCGGCGGCGGCTTCGCCCCGCGCCCCATCCGCCCCAGCACCGAAAGGCGCCAAGGCCTCTGCCTCGCCAAGCGGCCCCCGTCGAAAGAACGACGCCGCCTCAAGTGGAGCGCCGAGGAGGTCGCGCGATTTGCGGCGGCCGTGCGCGACGTGCCGCCCGAGCGCCGTTAGCGGACCCGATCAATAGGCCTCTGCGTAGCCGTTGACCGCGTAATTGGCGACCTCGAGGTCCCTTTCGATGTTCTTGGCCGCCTCGCGCCAGTCGCCGCGCCGCATGGGCGGCTCGGCCTCCTGTGCCGTAAGCGTGTGTCTCGGCGCCTCCTCGAGGGCGTCGATCGCCTCGTGGGGACTCGGAAATGCGCCGATACGCACGGCAAGGGCCTCGAGCTCGGCGAGGATGGCGCCACGGCGCGCCTCATGGGCGGCAGTGACATCGCGCACCTCGCGCAGAAGCTTCTGGTCGATCCGTGCCAAGGCCTCGTCGAGCGCCCGGATCAGAACCTCCTCGGTCTCGGTTATTTCGGTGAGACGCCTGCGTACATGCTCAATGTGCTCGGACAATCGCGCCATCGCTCATCCCCGTCGTTCGAATCGCAGCCCCCGTAGTGCGATCTCCATGTGATTCTTGAGGTCGAATTGAGGTGACGCGCTCGCCGTCTCAAAAAAGCTAACGGGCCGGTCTCGCGACCAGCCCGTCGGGGAGCCCGAAAGGGATATTCGATTAGCGGCCGAGGCTCGCAGCTTTGCGCTGAACTTCGGCCTTCGAGACCTCGCCGGCGCCGACGAGAGCGTCGATGCAGCCCTTGGAGAGGCCGGCGCCGACCCTGCGCATGCACTGGCGGGTTGCCGAGCTGTCGACCGGATGGGCGCTGCAGTGGGCGTAGTAGTCGCTGGCGCAGGCGAGCTTGACGCTGAGGCTGATGGCGTTGGCTTGCATGGGAAACGCGGCGGCGCCGATCAGAAGAGCGGAAGCAAGCGCGGCGCGAAGGGACTTAGTGGTAGACATTGGTTTCTGGCTCCAAGGGTGTTTCCTTGACCGCAAAGCTACCAAGGGGGACCGGAGCCGGCTGTCCCGCGGGGAACTCGGAAAATTGTTTTTGATGAGGGACCTGGACCCAAACAAATAGGGCGGCGCGAGGCGCCGCCCGACCCGTGTCCCAACCTGTCAGCCGGGACTACTTAACCTTTTCGGCCGGGGAGCTGTTGTCGGGCGGTCCGTCGAGGGGCTTGCCCTTGCCGAAGGCCGTTTTCGTGTACTTGTCGCCGTCCTTGGCAATGACGGTGGTCCATCCCGTATCCCAGGTGATGGCCACGCTGTCGCCGACCTCCTTCCAGGTCCCCTTCATGCCCTCGCCTTCCCGCGTGGCGCTCGCCTTGCCGTCTTCCGAAAGCGTGATCTCGAACGCCTTGCCGCCCGTATCGGTCACCTTCCAGACGCCCTCGAAGTCGCCGGCGAGGGCGCCGATGGCCGGTAGCGCGAGCGCGAGGCCGAAGGCCAGAGCGCCGGCCGCCGCGTTAGTCCTTCTCGTCTTGTTCATTAGCAGATCCTCCCAATGGTCGGCCCGGTGCTAGTCCGTGTTCGTGTCAACGTCATGGCCAGGCCCGAGTTCCCGAACCCTGTCAGGCGAGCGCCGCCGCGGGCTCGATCGCCGGCCCGCGCGATTCCCGCTCCATCTTCATGCGCTCGGCGACGAGGAAGGCGAGGTCGAGCGCCTGGTCGGCGTTGAGCCTCGGATCGCAGTGCGTGTGGTAGCGGTCGGAAAGGTCCGTTTCCGTGATCGCCGTCGCCCCGCCCGTGCATTCCGTCACGTTCTGCCCCGTCATCTCGACGTGGATCCCGCCCGCGTGCGAGCCCTCGGCCCGGTGCACGTCGAAGAACGTCTCGACCTCGCGCAGAATGCGGTCGAAGGGCCGCGTCTTGTAGCCGTTGGCGGCGCTGATCGTGTTGCCGTGCATGGGATCGCACGACCAGACGACCTGCTTGCCGGCCTTGGTCACGGCGCGGATGAGCTTGGGGAGAGCCTTGTCCACCTTGTCATGGCCGAAGCGGCAAATGAGGGTGACGCGCCCCGGCTCGTCCTTCGGGTTCAAGACGTCGAGGAGCCGCAAGAGCGCGTCGGGCTCGAGCGAAGGCCCGCACTTGATGCCGATCGGATTCTTGATGCCGCGGCAGAATTCGACGTGGGCCTGGTCGAGCTGGCGCGTGCGGTCGCCGATCCACAACATGTGCCCCGAGGTCGCGTACCAGTCGCCGCTCGTCGAATCGAGCCTCGTCATCGCCTGCTCGAAGCCGAGGAGCAGCGCCTCGTGGCTCGTGTAGAACTTCGTCGACCTGAGCTGCGGCGTGTTCTCGCTCGTGATCCCGCAGGCGCGCATGAAGCCGAGCGTCTCGGCGATGCGGTCGGCGAGCGCCTGGTAGCGGTGGCCCTGGGGGCTGTCCTTGACGAAGCCCATGTTCCACTGGTGCACGCGCTCGAGATCGGCGTAGCCGCCGGTCGCAAACGCGCGGATGAGGTTCAAGGTCGCCGCCGACTGGCGGTAGGCCTCGATCTGGCGCACGGGATCGGGGATGCGCGCCTCGGCCGTGAACTCGGGTCCGTTGATGATGTCGCCGCGGTAGGACGGCAGCTCGACGCCGTCGCGCTTCTCCATCGGCGAGGAGCGGGGCTTGGCGAACTGCCCGGCGATGCGCCCGACCTTCACCACGGGTGAGCCGCCGGCGTAGGTCAGCACGATCGCCATCTGCAGGAAGACACGGAAGAAGTCGCGGATGTTGTCGGCCCGGTGCTCGGCGAAGCTCTCGGCGCAGTCGCCGCCCTGGAGCATGAAGCCGTTGCCGGCGGCGACGGCCGCAAGCGATTTCTTGAGCTCGCGGGCTTCCCCCGCGAACACGAGCGGAGGGAACGTCGCGATCTTCGCCTCGACGTCGGCGAGCACCGCCGCGTCGGGATAGTCGGGCACCTGGACGATCGGCTTCGACCGCCAGCTGTCGGGGGACCAGGATGGGGCCATGGTTACTTCTCCGGCACCGTCGACGGGCGGGCGCCGCCATTCGCTCCGGCGAGGAGGCCGCTCCGTCGTGGGTACATGTCATGTTGGCGCGCTTATAGGTCAACTGCCGGGTTATGGCCAGACATGCGAAGCTGCCGCCATATCCCCTCTCCCCACGCTCTTGCGTGGGGAGAGGGTTAGGGTGAGGGGCAGCCGCTTGCGCTGGAGCCAGTTGCTGCCCCTCACCTCATGCCGGAGGCATGGCTCCGCCATGACCCTCTCCCCGCACGCGGGGAGAGGGGGAAACGCGCCGATGTCCTCGCGGCGCTTGCGCCCGAGGGGATGGGGATAGGGGAAGCGGGGCGCGGGATTGCCGCGGTCTTCTCAGGGTTAAGGAACCGCCTCCACTTGCGTCTCCGGCCGGAGCCCCGCCACGGGCGGGGGAAGGATCCCGGATAGCCTCGCTGCGCTCGGCTTACGGGAACGCAAGTAACGAGCGCTGCGGTCGTAACGCGTCATCGCGGAGCCGAGCTCGGATTACGGCAGAGCAAGTGGAGGAGGGCTGCGCCAGAAGCGGCTGTGCATGCCCTCCTTGACCTCGCTCAAATCACGACCGGCACCTCAGGCAATACTGGGTTTGCGCTCGCGCTCGCGGACCAACGGACAAGGATCGCCCGGTTGGCTATCGCACCGACTGGAATCGAGGGGCACGCCTGCAAGGGCTTCGAGGGCGTACGCGACACGTTCCTCGAGAACTTCACCCGACGCAACGAGCTCGGGGCGGCGTGCTGCGTCTACCGCCACGGCGAAAAGGTCGTCGATCTCTGGGGCGGCGTTCGCAACAAGGCGACGGGCGAGCCGTGGCGAGAGGACACCATGGTCCTCGTGCACTCGGCGACCAAGGGGCTCGCGGCGATGACGCTCGCCGTCGCTCACTCGCGTGGCTGGCTCGATTACGAAGAGCGCGTCTGCAGCTACTGGCCGGAGTTCGGGCAAGCGGGCAAGGACAAGATCACCGTCCGGCAGCTCTTGGCGCATCAGGCCGGGCTCCATGCCTTCGACGAGCCGGTCGACCGCAGTGTGGTCGCCGACCTCGATCGCCTGGCCGGCGTCATGGCGCGCCAGAAGCCGATGTGGGAGCCGGGTGAGCGGCAGGCCTATCACGCCATCAGTCTTGGTTTTTACCAGAACGAGCTGTTGCGGCGGGTAGACCCGCAGCATCGCACGCTGGGCCGCTTCTTCCAGGACGAGATCGCGACGCCGCTTGGGCTCGACTTCTACATTCGCCTGCCGAAGACGATCCCGAGCTCAAGGCTCGCGAGGCTCGAGCCGCCGAGCCTGATCGCGAGCCTCTTGGGGCTGCCCTTGAGGCTGCAGTTGGATGTCTTGAACCGCCGCTCTCAAGTCTATCGCTCGCTGGTGGCCAATCCGGGCACGGCGCTGTCCTATGACGAGCAGCGAGTCTATGCCCGCGATTTCGAGGTGCCTTCGGGCGGAGGCGTCGGCACGGCACGCGCCATCGCTCGCGCCTATGGTGTCTTCGCCACGGGAGGACATGAGCTCGGGCTGCGCCCCGAGACCCTTCGGTTATTGGCGGCACCGGCAATACCGCCCGCCCGCGGCTTCTATGAAGAATGCCTGCGAGGCGAGGTGCAGTTCTCGCTCGGCTTCATGAAGCCGAGCCCGCTGTGGCCGTTCGGGCATGCAGGCTCGTTCGGGTCACCGGGAGCGGGCGGGTCGCTCGGCTACGCCGATCCGCAAGCCGGCATCGGCTATGCCTACGTCACAAATCGGATGGGGATGGTCCTGACCGGCGACCCTCGCGACGTGGCGCTGCGCAACGCGTTGTCGTCGATCGAGACCTGAGGCCCGGTCCGAAACCACGCCCCCGCCTCACACTTTCACGAGCATGCCGGTCGCGTACATCACGGTAATGCCGAGCGCGATGCCGCCGATGGACGCGGGCGTCGCGAGCGCCCAGGTTTTGCCGCCCGCTGTGCGAACCAGATAGGCCGCGACCTCGACGATCACCTGCAGAATGGCCCCGGCCCCTATGGCCAACGCGAGCGCGGCCCAGTGCGGGCTGACGGCGAGACTGCCGAGCCACATCCCGACTATGGCCGGCGCGCCGGCGAGCAGGGCCAATCCGACGAAGCTCATCAGCGGCGGGCGGGCCCTCAGAAGTGGTGCGGCAATGCCAATTCCCTCGGTGAGGTTGTGCAGCGTGAACCCGAGAACAAGGAACGCCCCGAGGCCCGCCGCGCCAGCGGCAAATGCGGCACCAATCGCGAGGCCTTCGCCGAGATTGTGCAGGCCAATTCCGAGCGCGATGTAGGTCGCAAGCGCCAGCCCCGAGGGTATGCCGTGACGGCGTCCGATGCCAAAAAGGACAAGAAAGGTCATCAGAGCCACCACGATCACCATCACGTTGCCCTGAAAGGCGGCGGCCGCCTCGCCTGCGAGCTCCAAGGCATCCTCGAGCGTGTCGACGAAGAGGAAGGCAAGCAGGCCCACGGTGAGCGCGAGCAGGAAGCTCATGCCGTCCCGGCTCAGTCTTCGCAAAACGGGATAAAGCATGAGACCGAGCGCCACGGGCAGGATGCCTACGAATGCCCCCACGAGTGCCTGCGGCAGAAGCTCGTCGGTGCTTGGCTTTGGCGTCGCGACGGCAACAGCGATTTCGTGCTCAAACGCTGTCCCAAAGTTGGTGACGACCTTTACCTGGTGTGCCTCTCCCGGGACCCACGGGTAGGGAATGTGCAGCCACGCCGCCGCAACACGGCCGAGATCGCCTGCGGGATCTTGTGTGAACTTCCAATAGGCCTCGTCGACCTGGACCTGCGCGATTCTCATCGCTTCGGAGCCGCCGGCGCGAACCCTGAGATGGATGCCATCTTGATCGAGAACCGTTCGCTCGAATGTGAGTTTCTCGACGGGCGGCGCACCTCGTTCCAGAGAGTGGAAGAGATTGCTCGACAAAAGTAGGGCGCTTGCCACCGCGAGCAGCAGAACGGGGATCGCGAGCCACAGGAGGTCCGCGTACCGATAGGCTCTGAACCTCTTCGCCGGTTCTGAAACCGATGCAGGGGCAGGCGTCATCTCGTTCATGCCACACCATCCGTCACGTCGAACATTCCCATCCAGCCGAGCTCGGCGAACTCGGACTGATGCGCGTGGAACATGTACAAGCCAGTCTCATGCTCCTTGAACGTGAACTCGAGAATCCCGCGCTGCGCCTGACACTGCATCACGGTATCGACTGTCTTGAGGGTCGGCGTCAGCGTCGTCCCGTGGTCGTAATAGTCGAAGAAATTGGCGTGCAGATGCAGCGAATTGATCGGATCGAACTCGATCACGTTGACGAGGTAGATGCGGACGGGCTTGCTGCGCACGACAGTGATGGGATGCTTGGCGAAGTGGTGCCCGACGGTGTTGACCGCGTAGACCTCGTTCTCCCCATCGAAGTTCGTGTCGAAGGCGTTCATCACCATCACGAACTCTTGCCACTCCTTGTTTTCGGGCGCGCCCAACAAGCGTGAGCGGGCAACTGCGGCATGCTCAAGATGGCGGGCCGGATCGGGGTCAATGACGAACGCCCCGTACATGCCCTTGTGGATGTGCCTTTTTAGCGGCAATGCGTGGCAGTGATACAGGTGGCAACCGAACGGCTTGGCATCGAACTCGTAGATGAACTCCTCTCCGGGAGCGATGACGCCGGCCCCTGGAACGCCGTCAACGCGCGCCGAGTGGATGCCGTGAAAGTGCATGGAATGCGGATGCGAGCCGCCGTTGAGAAACACGACGCGAACCCTGTCGCCCTCTGTCACGCGCAGGGATGGGCCCGGTACTCGCCCATTGTAGGTCCAGGCCGGGAACATGATCCCAGGCGCGATCTCGATTTCCCTGTCCACGGCGCCGATCTCGAAGGTTCGCAGCGTCCGCCCATCTGGAAGTTGCGAAACTGCACCAGTCTCCCAATCGGTCAGCATCGCGGATGGGTCGAAGCCGTTGCGCGCGCTGTCGACGTCGCCAACGCTGATCATGTTGCCATGGGCATCCTGGCCGGAACTTGCGTGGCCCGCGTGCTGTGGGGCGTCGTACCCGGTGTGAGGCGGCGCCTCCTGTCCGGCCAGGAGCGTCACTCCCGAGGCGGAAATACCGGCCACGGCGGCACTACTGACGATGAGGCCACGTCGACTGAGCCGTTGCCGGAGCCAGCGATTTTGCATGTCCTGCGCCCTAATCCTCCAAAGGCGAGCTTGCAGAAGCTCGAAACATAACCTTGCAATTAGGAACTATTTGCAACTAGTGCCTAAATACATGCCAGGGCCGTGCGACGCTGTCAACGGCAAGGCCGTTGACGTGCACAATTCGCTGACTACGCTGGAGGCTGACGATACGGCCGGCCGGCCGAAGTCTTGTCAATGTCGATTGATGGCGAGCGCGACAGGGACTCTGGGTCGCGCCATTAGGGGAGCTTGGATACTCGTCGAGGACATGAAGGGCTGACGACGATGGCATCCATCCGCAAGGAGATAGAGACCAAGGCGCGTCCGGACGACGTTTGGGACGCGATCCGCGATGTCGGCGCCCTGCATACGCGACTGGTGCCGGGGTTCGTCGTCGCAACCCGCCTCGAGCCCGGGGCCCGCATCGTGACATTTGGCAACGGCATGGAGGTTCGCGAGCCGATCATCGATCTCGATGATACGGCGCGCCGGCTGGTCTGGTCCGCGGAGGGAGCGGGAATGACCCACTACAACGCGTCGGTTCAAGTCTTTGCAGGACCCGACCAGGGCAGCCGCGTGGTGTGGATCGCCGACCTCATGCCAAATGACCTAAAGGGCCAAGTCGAGGCGATGATGGACCAAGGCATGAAAGTCATGAAGGCAACCCTGGACGGTCTTGCCGGCCCTCGATGACGATGAGGCTCCGGGTCACGAGAAGAAATATCATCACGTCAGGGCGGGTTAGTGATCTCGGGACGGCCGGTGTATAATGGTCCTTGAGGAGCGTGCGAGACGCGCGTCAACAGTCTCGTTCGTGCGCGCGCTTGCCTTGAAATAAGTGAAACAGGTTCTGAGCATAGCATTGGGTATGGCGCTTGCGGTCGGCTCGGCCGTGCCGACCAAGGCCCAAGATCTGCTCCAGTATATCGATCTCAACTCGGACGAGTTCACCAAGTCCGACATGACCCGCATGCAAGTCGAGGCGGCCATTGCCGCCAGGGGAGCGGGTGTCGTGGATCTCTTCGGGAAACGCCTCAATGGTCTCGATCTTTCAGGACTGGACCTGCGTAAGGCGGTTTTAAAGGCGGCCTACATAAACGGGACGAATTTCGCCGGCGCCAATCTCGATGGCGCCGCTCTCGATCGCGCGTGGGCCCTCAAGTCCAATTTTGCGAACGCGACGTTCAAAGGTGCGAGCCTGCTCGAAAGTCAGATGATGGATGCCAAGTTCGACGGGGCTGATTTTTCCGGTGCGCGCCTCGCTCCGAACATGTCCCGGGCGAGCTTCGTCAAGGCGCGCTTCGATGGCGCCGACCTAACCAGGCATGGTCGCCTGCAGGCCCACCGCGCCACGTTCACGTCGGCCAAGCTCGACGAGAGCTCGTTCAAGGGCGCCAGGCTGGCGCGCGCCGTATTCGACTTCGCGTCGCTGCGCAACGTCGATTTCGCTGGCGCCGACCTTAGCGAATGTTCGCTTGCAGGCGCCGACCTGACCGGGGCCAACGTCGCCGGGGCAAATTTCAACGATGCCGATGTCAATTCCGCCAAGCTCCTCTCGCTGCGAGGTCGCGAGGGTGCCATCGACCTCGAGAAGGCTCACAATCTGGAACAGGCCTTCCGCGACTGAGGCATGGGCCGGTCCGGGCGCACGAAGCTGCCAGGCTCCGCGGAAGGCCCCGTCATACCCCAGACTCGGCAGAGCCGAAGCGATCGCCGCTGGAACGGGCGGCGGCGCTGTGCGATTTTCACACCCATGAGCCTCAAGGAGCCAAGCTTCACGTTCGGGATCGAGGAGGAGTATCACCTCGTCGATCTCAAGAGCCGGGACTTCGCTCCGGCCCCCGCCGAGCTCCTGGCCGAGTGTCAGGCCGAGCTCGGCAAGCAGGTGGCACCCGAGTTCTTCCGCTCCCAGCTCGAGATCGGAACGCGCGTCTGCCGCACCGTTCCCGAGGCGCGGGCCGAGCTCGTCCGCCTGCGCAGGTCCATCATCGAGAAGGCGCACGCCCACGGCCTTGCTCCCATCGCCGCCTCCACCCACCCGTTCGCCCACAAGTCCTCGCTCGAGACCACGCCCAAGGCGCGCTATCAGGCGCTCGCCCGCGACTTCGCCGGCATCGGGCGGCGGCTCGCGATCTCGGGCATGCATATCCACGTCGGGATCGAGGACGACGAGCTGCGCATCGATCTCATGAACCAGGCGCGCTACTTCCTCCCTCACCTTCTAATGCTGTCGACCTCCTCGCCGTTCTGGGAGGGCGACGACACAGGCCTCAAGAGCTACCGCCTCGCGATCTTCCACGAGCTGCCGCGGACGGGGCTGCCGCAGCGCTTCGAAAGCTACGGCGAGTACGCGCGCACGATCGATGTCCTGGTGCACGGCGGCGTGATCGAGGACGCTACCAAAGTCTGGTGGGACCTGCGCCCGTCGGCGCGCTTTCCGACGCTCGAGCAGCGCGTCACCGACGTGTGCCCCCTGATCGAGGACGCGCTCTCGATCGCGGCGATCTTCCGCTGCGTGCTGCGCATGCTGTTCCGGCTCAGGCGCTCGAACCAGAAGTGGCGCTCCTATCCCGCGTTCCTCATCGAGGAGAACCGCTGGCGCGCCCAGCGCTACAGCGTGAGGGACACGCTCTTCGACTTCGGCAAGGGCGAGCTCGTGCCCTTCGCGACGCTGATCGAGGAGCTGATCGCCCTCGTCGCCGAGGACGCGCAGGCGCTCGAGTGCGAGGCTGAGGTTGCCCATGCGCGGGACATCGTCGAGCGCGGCACGAGCGCCGACCGGCAGGTCGCCCATTTCGCCAAGTGCAAGAGCCAAGGCGCGAGCCGCGAGGAGGCGCTTGCTTCCGTCGTCGATCTTCTTATCGCCGAGACGGCCCTGGGACTATGAATTTGCTACCACAGCGCGAACCGGAAAATGTCCTAACCCTGTGGTTGCCGCCAGCAAAGCAAATTGCACGGCAGTGTGGCCGGCGCTCGATTGTTCACACTACGAATTGTTCCTAGGCTGCCGATCGGCAGAGTGTGTTTGCGTAAGAGCCGCCAATGCTCGCGGCCCAATTCAAAAGAGTGCGTGAGCCGAACGTCGGGCCACCGGGAGCGGCGTGATGGACCTCACGCCCGTCCCCGCCGGCCAAGACATCGCCGTGAACACGGTGACGCTCGGCGACCAGATCAACCCGTCGGTCGCAGCGCTCGCGAGCGGGGGCTTCGTCGTCACGTGGGAGGACGGCGGCGACGTCTATGCGCGAGCCTTCGATGCAGCGGCCGCGCCTCAAGCTGTCTTTCGCGTCAACACCGAGACGGCCGGCGACCAGAAGCTCTCGTCCGTGGCGTCTCTGTCGGACGGGGGCTTCGTCGTCACCTGGACCTCGGCCAACCAGGACGGCGATGGCGACGGGATCTTTGGCCAGCGCTACGACGCGACCGGTGCCGCCGCGGGCTCCGAATTCCACGTGAACGTGGATACTCACGGCGCGCAGAGAAACGCCGCTGTCATCGGGCTCGCCGGCGGCGGCTTCGTCGTCACCTGGTCGTCGGAGGGCCAAGACGGAAGCGACAACGGGGTCTACGCCCGCCGCTATGATGCCTCAGGCACCGAGCAGGGCGAGTTTCGCGTCAATACCACTACTGTTAGCAATCAATTCGTCCCCTCTCTCACGGCTCTGAAAAGTGGCGGGTTCCTCGTTACTTGGACGTCCGAAACGCCGGACGGGAACGACTCTTACATCTGCGCACGGCCATACGACGCCGACGGCGTCGCGCAAGACGGCGAGCTATCCGTCGACAGCGAAGGTGGCGCACTGGCGTCCTCGGCGGCGGGGCTCGCTGACGGAGGCTTCGTCGTCACTTGGATGGCGACGGACCTGGACGGGAACGGCAATGGCATCTACGGCCAGCGCTACACTGCAAGTGGAACTGCTGTGGGGAGCGAGTTTCGAGCCAACACCAGCACCGCCGGTGAGCAGTTCTACCCTTCGGTTGCGGCGCTTCCTGGCGGAGGCTTTGTCGTCTCGTGGTCGTCACTAAATCAGGACGGCAGCGGCTGGGGTGTCTACGGCCAGCGCTTCAATGCCGCCGGGATGGCGCAGGGCAGCGAGTTCCGCATTAACGAGACCACGTCCGGGGACCAGCTCGCAGATTCGCTCTATGGCTCCGAGACGGTGGCAACTCTTGGCGACGGCCGCCTCGTCGCGGTTTGGGCCGGAACCGTCGCCAGCAACGTCTTTGCCCGCGTCATCGACGTCCCCGTCAACGCGCTTCCCTCGGGCTCGGACGGGGCCGTGACCGCGGCCGAGGACACGGTCTATGCCTTCTCGGCCGCCGATTTCGCCTTCGACGACGCGGATGCCGCCGATGCGCTCGCGGCCGTGCGCATCGACGCTCCGCCGGCCGCGGGTCAAGTGCTCTTGGACACCGTGCCGGTCATCGCAGGACAGGTCGTCACGCGCGCGGACCTCGACGCCGGGAGGCTCGTCTTCATACCGGCCGACGGCGCCGCGGGAGCGGCCTATGCACGCCTCGACTTCTCCGTCAGCGACGGCATCGATTTCGCCGCCGCGCCGAGCTCGCTCGCGATCCATGTCGCTGCCGTCAACGATCCCGCGACGGGCGCTGTTGCCATCAGCGGCACGCCGGCCGAGCACCGGGTTCTGACGGCCGATGCGTCGGGGCTCGCGGACGCCGACGGCCTGGGCGCCTTCTCCTTCCAATGGCAACGCAATGGATCGACTATTCCCGGCGCCACGGGCGCGACCTATCTTCTCGGGGGCGCCGACGTAGGGTCGGCCATTCGCGTCAGGGTCTCGTTTACCGACGGCCAGGGCTTCTTCGAGACCGCGCTCAGCCCCGCGACGAGCGCCGTCGCAAACGTCAACGATGCACCCACGGACATCACGCTTTCCGCCGCGTCCGTCGACGAGTTCTGTGCGGACGGCACGAGAGTGGGAACGCTCTCGGCATTCGATCCGGACGGAGCGGGGAGCTTCACGTATGCGCTCCTCGACGACGCGGGAGGCCGTTTCGCCATCGCCGGGGCGGAGCTTCGCGTCGCCAAAGGACTCCTCATCGATTTCGAGCAAGCGGCGAGCCACCAAATCCGGATCGTGGTTTCGGATGGCGAGTTCGTTCACGAGAAAACGCTCGTGATCGCCGTAGGCAATGTCAGCCACGAAACGGTCATGGGCGACGACACTGCCAATGTGCTCGTGGCCGGTTTTGGCGCAGACACGCTCTCCGGCTTCGGCGGCAACGACATTCTGACCGGCGGAGCCGGGGCGGACAGGGTGTCGGGCGGCGCCGGCGACGACCGGTTCAGGATCTCGGGAGCCGACGGTATCGGCGATGTCCTCCTCGCGGGCGCCGGCGTCGACGCGATCGAGGTCGCCGGAGCGGCGTCGGCCGTGCTCGACCGCTTCAACGCGAGAAGCGCATCGATCGAGTCCTGGCTCGGCAACGGGAAGGGCCTTCTCGGCACCGCTGCCGCGAACACGTTCGACTTCTCGGCGCTCGCCAAGAAGACCGGGCTGCCATTCGTCGATGGCCGTCAAGGCAACGATGTCCTGACCGGGTCGCGGTTCGCCGACGATTTGCGGGGAGGCGCGGGCAACGATGTGCTCGCAGGCGGTCTTGGCAACGACAAGCTGACCGGCGGAGCCGGCAGGGACGCGTTCCTCTTCAATACGGCCCCGAGCTCGCGGTCGAACAACGACGCGATCAAGGATTTCACGCATGGAGCCGACCGCATCCATCTCGAAAATGCGATCTTCACCGCGCTTTCCAACGCCAACAAGGCCCCGCTCCCGGGCTCGCAGTTCCACAAGGGCGCGGGGGCGCACGATGGCGACGACCGCATCATCTACAATGGCGCGAGCGGCGCCCTCATTTACGACAGCAACGGCGATGCACCCGGCGGAGCGGTCCAACTCGCAACGCTGCCGAAGGGCCTTGCGATCACGAGCGCGGATTTCCTCGTGATTTGATCCGAGCCGGAGCCAAACGTCACGCGCCGGCCGGCACCGCCGTCTCCGCGGGCGCGCGAATGGGCCCCTTGGCTTTGAGGATCAGCACGAACGGTATGAGCAGAAGGAAGCTCAGGCAAATGAAGTGGAACGCGGCGAGGAACCCGAGCATGACGGACTGGCGCGTGAGCTCGAGCCCCAAGAGTTGCATCGAGAAAGGATCGGAGAGGCTCAGCCCCTTTGCCGCGAGCCATGCCTGAAGCTCGGGACTAAAGGGATCGATGTTGCCCCCCAGCACGTTCCAGGAGGCCTGGCTCTGGCGCGTCATCAGCGTCGCGGCGATCGAGATGCCGATCGAGCCGCCGACGGTACGCGCGAGGTTGAATATGCTGGCCGCCCGGTCCGTCGCATCGGCCGGCAGCCCGCGGTAGGCCAGCGTCGACAGGGGCACGAAGATCATCCCCATGCCGAGGCCCTGCACGAGGCCGGGCGCGATGATCCAGAACGCGTCGATGTCGAGGTTGTACCAGGTCATGAAATAGCTGCCGAACGCCGCCAGCGCGAGCCCGATGAAGACGAGGCGGCGCGGCTCGACGCGCGACACGAGGAGAGAAGCGACCACCATGCCGGCGGCGACCGCGATGCCGCGCGGCGCCATCATGAGCCCCGCCGTGCTCGCCGGATAGTCGAGAAGGTGTTCTAGCAGGATCGGCTGCAGCGCGATGGTGCCGAACATGGCGAGGCTGAAGGCCATAATCATGAACGTCGAGGTCGCGAAATTGCGGTCGCGCAGAAGATCGAGCCTGAGGATCGCGTCCGAGCGGCGCATGCTTCGCACGACGAAGGCGACGAGGCCGATGACAGTCGCCGCGGCCAACGCCACGATGAAAGGCGATTGCAGCCAATCGTCGCGGTGGCCGCGGTCGAGCATCGTCTGCAGGCTGCCCACTCCGATCGCGAGCAGCGCAGCCCCGAGCCAGTCGGCAGACACGGGCCGCGGCTCGGTCCCCTTGATCGACACGTAGATGAGCGCGAGATTGACGAGCCCGATCGGAATGTTGATGTAGAACACCCAGCGCCAGTCGAGCGCGTCGGTGATGAAGCCTCCCACCGTCGGCCCGAAGATCGGCCCGAGCATGATGCCGACACCCCACAGGGCCATGGCCTTGCCGCGGCTCTCGGCCCTGAACGAATCGACCATGGTCGCCTGCGACAGCGGCACGACGCTCGCCCCGAACGCGCCCTGCAGCAGGCGGAACACGACCATCTCGGCGAGCGATTGGGCCTGTCCGCAGAGCGCCGAGAACACGACGAAGCCGGTGACGCTCGCGAGCAGCACGCGGCGGCGCCCGAAGCGCTCGGCGAGAAAGCCGGAGACCGGAATCATGACCGCCTCGGCGACGATATAGGAGGTCAAGACCCAGGTGATCTGGTCGGGAGTCGCGCCGAGCGCCCCCATCATGTGCGGCACCGCGACGTTGACGACGGTCATATCGAGTATGACCATCAGCACCGCCACCATCACCGCGACCGCGCCCATGACGCGGCCGACCGGGCCCGTCGCGAACCTCTCAGCGAGCGGTGCCATCGGGGCCCTTGCCCGTCGTGTCGACGGTCACCGTGGCCGATGCCCCCATCCGAAGCGGCGGGTCACCCGCCCCGGCGGTGAGCGAGACGCGCACGGGGAAGCGCTGCGTAACCTTGACCCAGTTGCCGGTCGCGTTCTCCGGCGGCATGAGCGAGAAGGCGACGCCGCTCGCCGGGCTGATCGATTGAACCTCGCCCTTGAAGGTGTGCGAAGGATAGAGGTCGATGGCGATGGTCGCGGGCTGGCCTGCGGCGAGGCGCTTCAAGTCCGTTTCCTTGAAATTGGCTTCGACCCACCAGTGCGATGTGTCGACGAGCGGAAACAGGGCGACGCCAGCCTGAGCAACCGACCCGGGGCGAATTCGGACCTTGCCGACGATCCCGTCGACGGGGGCTTTCACCGTCGCGCGGTCGAGCTCTTGCTGGGCCTGGTCCACGGCCGCCTGCGCCTCATCGACGGCGGCCTTGGCGGCCGCGGCTTGCGGTCCTTGCGAAGGTTGCTGCTGTGCGAGCGTCAGGCGCGCTTTTGCTGCCGTGAGCGCCGCCTCGAACGGCGCGGGGTCGATCTTGAAGAGCACGTCTCCCGCCTTGACGGTCGCGTTCTCCTGCGCGGTGACCTCGGTCACCGGCCCGGTGACGAGCGGGGCGATGCGCACCACGTCCGCCTCGACGTAGGCATTGTCGGTCGACGGGTGGAGCGTGGCATAACTCCAGTAGGCATAGGCACCGCCGCCGATGGCGGCGAGCAGAGCAATGCCGACCGTCGTGCGAAGCAGACGCTTACGCGTGCGCTCATTGGTCCAAGACCTAGACTGTGCATCATCGACCGTTCTGCGCTCGGGACTAGTGAGCGACGTATCCTTGCCGACGGGTCCTTCGAGCGGCCGGGACTCCACGGGCTTCTGCAAGGGGCGTCTGGCTGCGGTTTCTTGCATGGTTCACCTTCTCGGCCGGCTGTCGCGGCCAAGACACGAGTTGGGTACGCGACGGAGGGCTGTCCAGTTCCACGAAGTCGCAGGGCGGCCCCCCGCCGGCCTCCTGTCATCCGGCCCACTGTCATGGCGGGCAAGAAATCGTGGTGAAAAGGGTAATGCAGTGGCTCGGGCCGGCTATTCCGGCTGGGGAAGCGGCTCCCTGCTCACCGAGGCCGCCGTGTCCGGCGACGCTGCCGCGGTGGGGGTGCGGTGCATCTCGGTCTCGATCGTAATCCTGATCTCGTCGGAGACGTAGGGGATCGTGCGCGTGATGCCGAAGTCGCTCCTGAAGATCTGCGTCGAGGCCGAGAACCCCGACGAATAGTAATCCTTGTAGACGGGATTGATGGCAGCGAGGGGGTGCTCGCCGGTGAAGTTCCAGACCACGTCGAGCGTCACCGGCTTTGTGATGCCGTTGATCGTGAGATCGCCCGTGACCTCGGCGATCTTCGTATCGGTGCGCTTGACAGCAGTGCTCTTGAACGTGATCGCCGGGAACTGCTCGGTGTCGAAGAACTCCTTGGAGTTGACGAGGTGCTCATCGAGCTTGGCGATGCCTGTCGAGAGGCTCTTCACCGGGATCTTGACGTCGACCGTGCTCGCTTCCGGCGCGCCGGGATCGAACACGACTTTGCCCTCCACGTCGAGGAACCGGCCGCCCTGGCGCGACAGCCCGAGGTGATCCCAGGTGAAGCGGACTTCCGTGTGGTCCTTGTCGAGGACGTAGGTGTCCGCTTGCGCCGGCCCCGCGCCCACGGCCGCGAGCAAAACGCACGCCGTCAACAAGGTCCTTAGAGGAAACGCCATTCCTGTCATCGCACCGTCCCTGTCGAGGTCCGCCGCACCTCGGCATGGGCTCGTGACGACACTATGGCCGGAGCCTTGCGCCTAGAGCCCGGCCGCCATGCCGCCGTCGATGCCGAGTTCGGCCCCCGTCACGAAGGCCGATTCGTCGGAGGCGAAGAACAGCGCCGCCTGCGCAACGTCCTCGCTCGTGCCGAAGCGGCGCAGCGGCGTCTGCTCGAGAAGCGCCTTGTTGATCGCCGGGTTTTTCAGCACGCGCTCGGTCAGCGCCGTCTCGATGAAGCCCGGGGCCAGCGCGTTGACGCGAATGTTGTAGGGCCCGTACTCGACCGCGAGCGCGCGCGTCAGCGCCGACACCGCGCCCTTCGTCGCCGAGTAGGCGGCGAGCTGGCGCAGCCCGCGATGGCCCATGATCGAGGCGACGTTGACGAGCGAGCCATGGCCCGACGCCTTCAGCAGCGCGAAGCCGTCGCGGGCGACGCGCACGACGCCGTCGAGATTGACCTCGCGAATCTTCACCCAGTCGGCGTCTGAGAGGTGGCGGAAGTCGGCGCGCACGTTGAGGCCGGCGTTGTTGACGAGCACGTCGATGCGCCCGTGCCCCTTCTCGACCGCGCGGAAAAGCGCCGTCACGTCCTGGCCGCGCGAGACGTCGACCGTCATCGCGGTGGCGCCGAGCTTCGCCGCGACGAGAGACCCCGCCACCCGCGCCGCGCTCTCGCCGTCGACGTCCGTCACGTAGACGTGGGCGCCTTCCTCGGCGAAGAGGCGCGCCGTCGCAAGGCCGATCCCGGCCCCCGCCCCGGTGACCACGGCAATCTTTCCCTTCAAGCGATCCATGAGCGTCCTCGAGCTGCTGCCGGCAACGAATAGGGATGCCCGCGCCGCCGCGCAACATGGCTTTCGCGACAAGGAAAACCCGCAATTCCTCCACCCCATAGCCGCGGGCTATTGATTTCGAACGCAAACGATATTTCAGCTTTGGCGCCGTGCCCGCCATTTTGCCTCCGTGTCAGCGCGGCTTACCCGCCGCACCCCTATTTCCAACACGGAGACCCAAGCCATGATCAGCCCCCGCAGCACCATGAAAAGCCTCGCGATCGCATTGGCCGCGACCGCCGCGCTCGGCGTGACCGGCGCTTACGCCGGCCAGTGCCCCCCGGACAAGGTTACGACCGACGGCCAGAAGCCCGGCGCGACCGCCCACAAGGACGTCAGCGAGAAGCTCCTCGGCGAGATCGACCTGTCGAAGGAGAAGGTCGCCGTCGCCGGCCACAACTTCCGCATGCGCCGCCTCGACATCAAGCCCGGCGGCGAGGTCGCCTGGCACAGCCACGAGAGCCGTCCGGCGCTGATCTACGTCGTCTCCGGCTCCATCACCGAGTACTCAAGCCATTGCGCGGTGCCGATCGTCCACAACGCCGGCGACCTCTCCATCGAGCAGGGCGGGCTCTCGCACTGGTGGAAGAACACGAGCAACGGTCCGACCGTTCTCATCTCGGCCGACATCGCCGAGGATCCGCACGAGCAAGGCATGTAATCCCCGCCGCCCAAGGGCCGGACCTCCGCCTGCTTCCCCTCGCGGGCAGGCGCATGGGTCCGGCCTAAGGCGATCCCGCAAGGCAAGGTCCCCATGCACGGCGGCGCGTCCACACCCGCAATGAGAGAGAGCCTCGAGCACCATTCGGCCGCGGGCGCGATCGGCCGCTATGCCGTGATCTGCTTGACGGCGTTCCTCACCGTCGTCGACCTCTTCGCCACCCAGGCGCTGCTCCCCTCGCTCGCCGCCCACTACCAGGTGACGCCGGCCGCGATGGGGCTCGCCGTCAATGCCTGCACCTTCGGCATGGCCGCCGCCGGCCTCGGCGTCGCGCTGTTCAGCCGCTACATCGACCGCCGCCGCGGCATTCTCATAAGCCTTGGATTGCTCACGATCCCGACGACGCTGCTGGCGTTCGCGCCCAATCTCGCGGTGTTTGCGGCGCTGCGCGTGATCCAGGGCCTCTGCATGTCGACCGCCTTCAGCCTGACGCTCGCCCATATGGGCGAGCGCTTGAGCCGCTCGGAGGCGACAGGCGCCTTCGCCGCCTACATCACCGGGAACGTGGCGAGCAATCTCGTCGGCCGTTTTATCGCCGCGGCCGTCGTCGACCACGCCGGGCTCGCCGCAAACTTCTTCGTCTTCGCCGGCTCTGAACCTCGCCGGCGCGGTGCTCGTCTACTTCACTGTCGATCGCGTCCCGCCGATGCCCGGCAACGGCACGAAGCATATGCCGGCGCGTCGCGAGCTGGACCGCGCTCCTCGCCAATCCCGTGCTGCGTGCCGCGTTCGCGATCGGGTTTTGCATCCTGTTCGCCTTCATCGGCACCTTCACCTACATCAACTTCGTGCTCGTGCGCCCGCCGCTCGGCGTCGGCATGATGGAGCTCGGCATCATATATCTCGTGTTCCTGCCCTCGATCGCAACGACGCCGCTCGCGGGCGCCTTGGCGTCGCGCCTCGGCACCAGGAAAGCGCTCTGGGCCGGCCTCGCGATCGCCGCCGCGGGGTTGCCGCTGCTTCTCGCCGCCTCGCTCCCCGTCGTGCTCGCCGGCATGGTGCTCGTCGCGGCCGGCACGTTCTTCGCGCAAGCCCTTGCAACGGGCTTCGTCAGCCGCGCCGCCGAGACGAACCGCGGCGCCGCGAGCGGCATCTATCTCGCCTCCTACTTCCTCGGCGGCCTCGTCGGCAGCGCCGCTCTTGGCCTTCTGTTCGACCGCTTCGGTTGGGAGGCGTGTGTCGCGGGGATCGGCGCGGCACTCGCCGTGGCGGCGCTCCTCACGCGCAGGCTCGTCATTCCCGGCGCCAGCGGGAGGGCCCAATGAGCGCCCCATGCGAGGCCTGGCGCGGCAGCTCGCATCTCTTTGCGTTCCCCGAGCTCCCGGACCCCGCCATTGACGCAGCGAGTGCGGAGGAGGCGGAGATCGTTGCCCAAATTCTCGCCGCAAGCCGGACCCGCGATGATCTCACGCCGAAGCAGCGCGCGCTCACGGCGCTCGCCGCCGTGACGGTGTTGCGGCCGCCCTCACCCGAGCTCAAGGCGCATGTGCGCTCGGCCCTCGAGACCGGTGCAACTCGCGACGAGATCGTGTCGACGATCGTCGAAACTGCCCTCTACGCGGGGTTTGCCTCCGCCTATGCCGGGCTCGAGGCGGCCTTCGCCGTCTTCAGGAAGCACGATGGTGCAGGTGCCGCCGGCGACCACCTCACCCGCACGCCGCGAGCGGCACCCTGAACGTTCGAGGCATAGAGCACAGCGGAGGCCACGTCGCCGGCCGACCCTTTCGGCACTCCGGCATGGTAAAGAACGACAGCGGGAATCGGGGCGAAACCGCGCCCGAGCGGTTTCGGCGACTGGGGCCGCCATGCATCACAATTCTCGTGTATCATCAGGCCGCGACGGAAGTGGCGCTCGGCGCCGTTCTTAGAGTTTCGCCCGGCCGCGCGCCATTTACCCTGAACTCGTTTGCCTTTTCACTCCTCGAGACAACGGTCCCAGAGAGTAGACATGTGGAAAGAGGTCATTGTCGGTCTGGCCGTCGTCGGGCTCGGCATCGGGGCATGGCTCGCGACGCGCGGCGACCTCGGCGAGCTTCTAAGCGGTGAGAACAAGGCGGCGCAGGAGCCGCCGGCCGGCAAGGGCGCGTGGACGAGCCCGACCGCCGGCATCTCGGTCGAGGCCGCCCCGGCGACTGCGGCGACCGCCTCCCTCAAGGTCAAGGCCATCGGCTCGCTCCAGTCCGATGAGTCCGTGCAGATCGCTTCGGAGATTGCCGGACGCGTGACCGAGATTCCCCTTCCCGAGGGATCGTCCGTCGCGGCGGGCGATATTCTCATCAAGCTCGACGACGCGCTTGCCCGCGCCGAGGTCGACGACATGCAGGCGCGCTACGAATTTGCGAAAGGCAATCTCGGCCGGGCCAACATGCTGGCCCGCTCCGGAAACGTCACCGAGCGCGCGCGAGACGAGGCGACGGCCAACTCCGCGACGGCGCAAGCAACCCTCGAGCTCGCCAAGGTTCGCCTCTCCAAGCACGTGATACATGCGCCGTTCTCCGGCGTGGTCGGCATCCGCAAGGTCTCGCCCGGCGCCTATATCGCGGTCGGCCAGCCGATCGTCAACGTCGAGAAGATCGATACCCTCAAGGTCGATTTCAAACTTCCCGAGCTCTATCTCGGCGACGTGAAGATCGGTCAGACGGTCGATATCACGGTCGACGCCCTCCCCGGGCGGACGTTCGAAGGCACCATCTACGCCATAGATCCGATGGTCGACGTGAACGGGCGTGCCCTCGTCATACGGGCGAAGCTCGCAAACCCGGACCAGATCTTGCGGCCCGGGCTCTTCGCCCGCATCCTGGTCAAGGGCACCGAGGGGCGCAGCGTCGTCGTCGTCCCGGAGAGCGCGATCGTCCCGCGCGGCACGGAGAAGATCGTCTACGCGATCGAGAACGGCAAGGCGGTCGAGACGCTGGTGACGCTCGGCGAGCGCCGCGAAGGCCTGGTCGAGATCGTCGCCGGCCTCAAGACGGACGCCATGGTCGTCACCGCCGGTCAGCAGAAGCTGCGCAACGGCAGCCCGGTCGAGATCGTCGCCCGCGACACCAGCTTGGAGCCGCGGAAGGGGAGCTGATGTCCGTCTTCGAGTTCTGCATCAGGCGCCCCGTCTTCGCCACCGTGCTGAGCCTCATCCTGCTCTTGCTCGGCGTCGTCTCCTACACGCGCTTGACGGTGCGCGAGTATCCCAACGTCGACGAGCCGACGATCTCGGTCAACACCACCTACCCCGGCGCCTCCGCCAAGATCGTCGAGAGCCAGGTGACGCAGATTCTCGAGGGCTCGATCGCCGGCATCTCGGGGATCGACGTGCTCGAAAGCACGAGCCGCTCGGAGTCGAGCCGCATCACGGTGCGGTTCAGGCCCGACGTCGACCAGGACGTGGCGGCGAGCGACGTCCGCGACCGCGTCTCGCGCGTGCGCGGCCGGCTTCCCGACGAGGTCGAGGAGCCCGTCATCGCCAAGGTCGAGGCGGACGCCCAGCCCATCATGCTGCTCGTGTTCACGAGCGCCGAGATGACCGCGCTCGAGATCACCGACTACATCGACCGCTTCATTATCGATCGCCTCAAGAACATCGACGGCGTCGCGGACGTGACGATCTACGGCGAGCGGCGCTACGCCATGCGCATCTACATCGACCGCGAGCGGCTCGCTGCCTATGCGCTGACGGTGCAGGACGTCGAGAGTGCGCTGAGAGCCCAGAACGTCGAGCTGCCGTCGGGGCGCATCGAAAGCTCGGACCGCGAGTTCTCCGTCCTCTCGCGCACGGGCCTCGTCACGCCCGAGGAGTTCCGCAACATCGTCGTCAAGCTCGCGCGCGACCACCAGGTGAAGCTCGGCGAGGTGGCCCGCGTCGAGCTCGGCCCCGCCGACGAGCGCCGCGAGAGCCGCTACAACGGCTCGCCCGCCATCGCCGTCGGCGTCATCAAGCAGTCGGTGGCCAATCCGCTCGAGGTGTCGAAGGCGGTCCACCAGCTCCTTCCCGTGATCAACCGCACCATGCCGAAGGGGCTCACGGCCGACGTCGCCAACGACGACGCCCTCTACATCGAGCGCTCGATCGAGGGCGTCTACGAGACAATTCTCGAGGCGATCGTGCTGGTCGTCCTGGTGATCCTCTTCTTCCTGCGCTCGCTCCGGGCGTCGATCATCCCGATCGTCACCATCCCGATCTCGCTAATCGCCACCTTCACGCTGATGCTCGCCTTCGGCTTCAGCATCAATACGCTGACGCTCTTGGCCATGGTGCTCGCCATCGGCCTCGTCGTCGACGACGCGATCGTCGTGCTCGAGAACATCTATCGCCACATCGAGAGCGGCCTGACCCCGATTGCCGCGGCGATCAAGGGCGTGCGCGAGATCGGCTTCGCCGTCATCGCCATGACGCTGACCCTCGTCGCCGTCTACGCGCCGATCGCCTTCGCGCCCGGCAAGACGGGGCGCCTTTTCATCGAGTTCGCGATGACGCTCGCGTCCGCCGTCCTCATCTCGGGCTTCGTCGCGCTGACGCTGACCCCGATGATGTGCTCGAAGCTCCTGCGTCACGACCCGAAGCCGGGCTTCGTTTTCGTCGTGATCGAGCGCTGGCTCGACGCGCTCGAGCGGGGCTATACGCGCGCGCTCGGCGGCGTGCTTGGCATGCGCCCGCTCGTCCTACTCGTTGCCGCGGGCATCGCCGGCGCAAGCGGCTATTTCTATACGAACCTCAAGTCCGAGCTCGCCCCCGTCGAGGACCGCGGCGTGATCCGCGTGCGCGGCACCGGCCCCGAGGGCGCGACCCTCGCCTTTACCAGCCGCTACGGAGCGGAGGCCGACAAGATCCTCGCCGATATCCCCGAGGTGCGCTCGCGCCTCCTCATCAACGGCAACCCCGAGGTGTCGCAATTCCTCGTCTTCACGCGCCTCAAGGACTGGGATGAGCGGGCGCGCTCGCAGAAGGAGGTCTCGCGCGAGATCACGCCCAAGATCAAGCGGATCGCCGGCGTGCAGGCTTTTGCCACCGACCCCGGCGCATTCGGCCAGCGCGGCACCGTGCGCCCGATCGAGTTCGTGCTGCAGACGTCGGGCACCTACGAGGACCTGCGGGGCTTCGCCGACAAGCTGCTCGACAGGATAAGTAGCTATCCGGGCCTCGAGAGCGTCGACACCGATTTGAAGCTCAACTCGCCCGAGTTCAGGATCGAGATCGACCGGGCCAAGATCGCCGACCTCGGCATCGACGTGAACGTCGTGGGGCGCACGCTCGAGACGCTCCTCGGCGGGCGCCAGGTCACCCGCTTCGAAATGAACGGCGAGCAGTACGATGTGATCGTCCAGCTCGCGACCGGGGACCGCGCGTCGCCGGCCACCCTGGATACGATCTTCCTGCGCTCGCCGCGCGGCGAGATGGTGCAGCTCTCCAACATCGTCAAGGTCACCGAGCAGGTGGCACCGAAGGAGCTCAAGCGCTTCAACCAGCTGCGGTCGGTGACGATCTCGGCGAACCTCGCGCCCGGCACTGCCGTCGGCGAGGCGCTGGACTACCTCGAGGCCGCTGCCCACGACGTCCTCCCCACCGTGCAGACCGACGTCAGCGGCAACAGCCGCGAATACCGCGCCGCGGGCCAGAGCCTCGCGCTCGTGTTCCTGCTGGCACTCGGCTTCATCTATCTCGTGCTTGCCGCCCAGTTCGAGAGCTTCCGCGATCCTCTCGTCATCATGCTCACCGTGCCGCTGTCGCTGACCGGTGCGCTCGGCGCGCTCTACTTCGCCGGCGGCACGCTCAACGTCTACTCGCAGATCGGTCTCATCACCCTCGTCGGCCTCATCACCAAGCACGGCATTCTGATCGTCGACTTCTCGAACCAGCTGCGGGCGCGCGGCATCCAGCGCCGCGAGGCCGTGATCGAGGCGGCGAGCTTGCGCCTTCGCCCCATCCTCATGACCACGGGCGCCATGGTGCTGGGCGCTCTCCCGCTCGCCCTCGCCGAAGGGGCGGGCGCCGAGAGCCGCCAGCAGATCGGCTGGGTGATCGTCGGCGGGCTCCTGCTCGGCACGCTGCTCACGCTCTTCGTCGTGCCGACGGTCCTGAGCTACCTCGGGGGCCGCCACGCAGAGACGGCCGAGCATGCCGAGGCTGCCGCCCAGCCGGCCGAGTAGCGGGCGGCCTTCGCAACAATCGGCGAGGGATTGCTCAGCAGCGCCGGGCGGCGACGCCCTCGGCGTCGAACACCTGCCCGGAGAGGCCGCGGCCCTTGTCGCTCGCCAGATAGAGCGCGAGGGCGGCGATATCGGCCCCCGAGGGAGCACTGGCGCGGGCCCCGGCTTCCGCGGCCGATGGGGACGGCGCGATGGCGTTGATCCTGATGCCGTGCACGGCCCATTCGGCCGCTTCGCCTCGGGTCAGCGCCGCGAGCGTCGCGCGAACGACGTCCGCGAACGCCCGCGCGCGATCGTCGTCGCCGGCGCAGATCGCCACGTTGAGAATAAGCCCCTCGCTCAAGGTGAGGCGCATGCGGTTCGCGGCGACGCGAGTCATGAGGGTCGCGCCCAGGAACTTGTCCGAGACCACGGCCTCGACGCCGGCCACGCTCGGGTCCGTGCACGCGTCGCCGTCGATCGAGACCAGGTTGATCACGGCATCGAGGCCGCCGTAGTCCTGGGCCGGGCCCTGCGCGAAGCGGACCGCATCGTCGGCGGACGTGAAGGGATCGTTGAAGAGCTTGATCGCGGCGGCGCTCTGGGCGAGGACGCCGGCAAGCTCGGTGATTTCCTGCGAGGAATCGGGCGACTGGACGACGAGGCGCGCCTTGTGCTCCGCAAAGGCCTGCGCCACGTCGACGCCCAAGGACGCGGTGAGCCCCGTAATCATGACGCGAGCCCCGGCAAGCTCGGGATAGACGCGACCGGTGAGCTCACGCGAGACAGAACTCATGAACATCGGGCTTCTCTCCCCTCGTACGCCGGACCACGAAGACGCCCGGACGTGACGATAGCACGCCGAATTCGCCTAATGACATCTAAACGGGGCGTCGATTCGGGTGCGCTCGCGGCCGGTCGATGGCGCCATTGCGGCCGGCCCCAGCTGTCTTGCGGCGGGTGACGAGCTATCCCGATCTCGCATGCGCCGGCGAGTAGTGCTCAGTTCGAGAAAGATGCTCGACGGCAACGGCTTGCCCCTTGAACACCCGGCACGGTGGAAAAGGTGGTGATACAGACCCCACAGACATTGCCTTGAGGTTTGTCCGCGCGAAGGATTTTAACGGAACGCACCAATTCGGCACTCAACATGGATAACGGGAGCATGACCGCCACGAGCACGATGACCGAAGGCAGCGGACGGCCGAAGGGACGAGCGGCCGGCGCTTTCGTTCCCGTTGCGATGGCCGTGGTCGCCGTCGCCGTCGCCACCGCCCTCAATCGCCATGCAGACCTTGCGGGTCCGCTCGCAGCGGCCGCGGGCCTCGCCCTCTACGTCGTGCTGATAGCGCTGCATTTCCTGCGCGCCCAATTCTCGTCACGGGAGCCGGCGCCGGCCGACGAGAGCAAGCTGGACCTGCTTGCTCATGAGCTGCAGTTGCGCCTCGCTGCGAGCAAGGCGCCCGTGCGCGAGCCTCTCACCGTGCCGCCCGACATGTACAGTCCCGAGTCCCTGGCCTTCGCCGAAGGCTTGGCGCGGCTCGAGAGCGAGCGCGCGCCTGAGCTTCAGCAGGCGCCTGGCGAGAGGACGCGGCGCGCAGACGCTCCGCGTCCCAGAGACAGCGCACCGCGGCCCTCGGCGCCGCAGGCCCCGCGTCCGTGGGCGGCAGCACAGGCGCCTTCCCCACGTCCCGAGCACTCGGGATTGCGGGCGGACCCGCGCGAGGCGTTGTCCGCTCCCGGCTCTCGTCCGGAAAGAGGTGCAGCGGTGTTCGGCCGCGCCCCGGCGCGCCGGCCCGTGGGCGGTCAGGCGCCAGGCCTCGAGGGCCAGCGGCTGCCCGCGTCCGACCTCATGTCCGGTCAGCGCACGCCAGGACCTGCCGCGGCATCGGAGCCGGCGCCCGTGCCGCCGGCGAAGCGCCGCTTCACGACGCCCCCTGAGGCAGTCGTGGCCAAGGCGCCGCCGGCCGCGCAGGCACCGGCCAGACCGGCGGCTCCTGAACCGATCCGGACACCCGCGGCTTTTGAGCCTACCCGGTCACCCGCGGCTCCTGAGCCGACCCGAACCTTGAGCCCCCCAAGCCCAGAGCCGAGTCAAGCGCAGGAGCCGCCCCGCCGTCCGGAGCGTCCGAGGCAGCCCGAGGCTCCCGCAGCTCCCGCAGCGCGCCCCGCAGGCGGCGGCGAGGGTATGCACGACTTCTGGTCCTACCGGCCGGCCGCGCCGAAGCTCGAGCTCCCGCCGTTCGTCACCGGACGCATCTCCAACGGCGTCAAGGAGCCGATCAATCCGAAGCCGGCCGCGGAAGCCCCTGCACCGAGCGCAGAAGCGCCACCTCCCCGCAGCACGCCGCGCGAGGCCGACGTCGAGATGATTCAGAGCGCCATCAAGCGCCTCGTCGAGGAGGTCAACGCGGCCGAGCAGCTCCAGAAGGCGCCCGCCGCTGCACAGGCGCCGGAAGCCGCTCCGCCGCCTACGGCGCCAACCCCCGAGCACGCGATCGACACGTCGGTCGAGGCGCTGCGCATGGCGGCCGATACGATGCGGGCCGCCTCCGCTCGGCCGGCCGGAAATGGTCGCGCGCCGGCCGCGCCGCCGCCCGCTGCGCCGGCGCCCCTCGGGCTTTCGGGGCCGCTGCCGCCGCGGGCCGCCGCGATTGCGGAAGCCCTCGCCGCCGGCCGCGTCGATATCCTCCTCGAGCCGATCCTGGCGCTCGCCGAGCAGAAGACGCGCCACTACGAGGTGTCGATCCGCCTGCGCGATCCGGGCGGCCAAGTTATCAATTCGCGAACCGGCGAGGACTTGAGAGGCACGGGGCTCCTGCCTCTGTTCGACTGCGCGCGCCTTTCGCGCACCGCCGTCGTCGGCCACCATCTCGAATCTCGCGGCAGCGCGGCCTCGATCTTCTCCGAGGCCAACGGCGAGAGTCTCACCGACGACCGCTTCCTCGGCGACCTCGCCGAGGCGGTCCACCAGCGCACCAGCGTCACGGGCCAGCTCGTGCTCACGTTCTCGCTCGAGGACGTGCGCGGGTTCTCGCCGGCCGAGTGGGAGGCCATGGGCGACATGCGCGCGCTCGGATTCCGCTTTGCGCTCTCGGGCATCACCGACCTCGACGTCGACTTCGCCGGGCTCGCTGAAGCCGGCTTCGCGTTCGCCAAGCTCGATGCCGACGTGCTCCTCGTCGGCTTGAGGGCCGGCCAGACGCTCGTCCCCTCGGCCGATATCTGCCGCCACCTCGCGAAGCAGGGCCTCGCCCTCGTGGTCGAGAACATCGACGACGAGCAGAAGCTTGCCCGCATCTTCGGCTTCGGCGTGCTGCTCGGCCAAGGCCGGCTCTTCGGCGGGCCGCGACCAGTCAAGGCGTCGGCGATGGCCGGCCGAGGCACCGTCGCGGCTTGATCGGGCGGGCGGCGGGCGTTACATGGGCCGGATGCCCGCCGCCGCCCAATCCCTCGTCCCCGTCGTCTCCTCGATTGCCGCGCTCACGCAGGGGCGCGAGGCTTGGCTCGCCGACGTGTGGGGCGTGATCCACAACGGCGTCGAGCCTTTCGCGGCGGCCTGCGACGCCTGCGCGCGCTTCCGGCTCTCGGGCGGCCTCGTCGTCCTTCTCTCGAACGCCCCGCGCCCGGCCGCGAGCGTCGCGGCCCAGCTCGATCGCATCGGCGTGCCGCGCTTCGCCTGGGATGCCATCGTGTCGTCGGGGGACGCGGCGCGCACGCTCGTTTCCGCCTATGGCGGCCGGCCGGTCTTTCACCTCGGCCCCGAGCGCGATCTGCCGATCTACGACGGGATCGAGGTCACGCTCGCGCCGGCGAAGGAGGCGGCAGCGGTCATCTGCACCGGTCTCTTCGACGACGAGATCGAGACGCCCGACGACTATGCCGAGATGCTCGCAGATTTTGTGTCGCGCTCGCTGCCGATGGTGTGCGCCAATCCCGACCTCGTCGTCGAGCGCGGCTCGAAGCTCGTCTATTGCGCCGGCGCCCTGGCGCAAGCCTACGAGCGTGCCGGCGGAGCCGTGACCTACGCCGGCAAGCCCTACCTTCCCATCTACGAGATGACGTTTGCGACCATCGCCAGGCTCAAGGGCCGCGACGTCGAGAAATCGAAAATGCTGGCGATCGGCGACGGCCTCGAGACCGACATCGCCGGGGCCGCGGCGGCGGGTGTCGAACTCGGTGTTCGTGGCGAGCGGCGTGAGCGCGGCCGGCGGGCGCCTCGACGAGGCGGCACTTGCGGGCCTCTTCGCCGGCTTGGCCGTGCCGCCGATCGCCGCCATGCCGCGGCTCGCCTGGTGATGGCCAGCAAATCGTGATCCGACCGCGTACGCCGCGCTCAAGGCACGAGCACGATCTTGCCGACGTGGGCGCTCGATTCCATGCGCCGGTGCGCTTCCGCGGCTTCCGCTAACGGATAGGTCCGGTCGACGATGACCTTGACGCGTCCGTCGGCGAGCAGCGGAAGCACGTTCTCCTCCACCGCGCGCGCGATCGCGGCCTTGACCGCGTTCGAGCGGATGCGCAGCGTCGAGCCGGTGAGCGTCAGCCGCTTCAGCATGACCCGCATCAGATCGAGCGTGACCTTCGAGCCCTCCTGGAAGCCGATGTTGACAAGGCGGCCGTCGTCGGCGAGCGAGCGGATATTGCGCTCGACGTAGTCGCCGCCGACGATGTCGAGGATCACGTCGACGCCGCGCCCTTCCGTCTCGGCGGCGACGGCCGCGACGAAGTCCTCGGTCCTGTAGTTGACCGCCCTATCGGCGCCGAGCTCGCGGCACGCCCGGCATTTCTCGTCGGAGCCTGCCGTCGTGATCACCTTGGCGCCCCGCGCTCTCGCGAGCTGGATCGCCATGACGCCGATGCCGCTCGTGCCGCCGTGGACGAGCAGCCACTCGCCGGCCTTCAGGCCGCCGCGCTCGAACACATTGTGCCAGACCGTGAACGCCGTCTCGGGCACGCCGCCGGCCTCCACCAGCGAGAGCGATGGCGGAACCGGCAGGCAACTCCCCTCGTCGGCGACGCAATAGGTTGCATAGCCGCCGCCCGGCACGAGCGCCATGACGCGGGCGTCGGGCCGGAACCGGCCCGTTCCCGGTCCCCCTGCCGCAACCTCTCCCGCCACCTCGAGTCCAGGGAGATCCGTGTGGCCTTTAGGCGGGGGATAGAGGCCCTTGCGCTGCAGCACGTCGGGACGGTTGACGCCCGCGGCCGCGACCTTGATCAGGATTTGGCCCGGCCCGGGAACGGGCGTGGGCAGCGTCACGGGCTTCAAGACCTCGGGGCCGCCTTTGCCCTCGATCGCGATCGCCGTCATCGTCGGTGGCGGCATGGCCATCTGGTCTAGAGCCCCCTGTTCTTTACCCAACCAAACCCTTGCCTCAGCCTAGGGCTTGAGACAAGCGCCGCGACGTGTGAGGCTCGCCGCGGCAGCCATTGGAGGCACCATGGACTGGGACGACCTCATTCCGAAACCGGCCGCCAAGACGACGAGCCTCGGCGAGAGTCTCGAGACGCTGTCGGTTGGCGAGCTCGAGGCGCGCATCAAGGAGCTCGAGGCCGAGATAAAGCGTGTCGAATCCGAGCTCGAGAAGAAGCGCGCTCACGAGGCGGCCGCGGCCAAGCTCTTCAAGAGCTGAGCGTGGTGAAGAGAGTGGAAACGCAAGTCTCCGTTGCGTTGCGCCTCGGAGCAGCGATGTCGCAGCCTCGCTTCACCCAACTGTGAAGAGCGCTCGGTAAAGCGCCCATTCACACTTAATGCTTCATTAGGGATTGGCGCCTATCCTCCCCTCATCCAGTCACCTGGATCCTGGGTGGTGCCTAGCCACCCTGTTTGACGCCTCCCTGTTGACTTCTGAGCCGCCGCGAGGCGGCTCATTTTTTGCTTTATCCACTTCGATGCACGGATCGCCTCGAATTGGACCTGATTGTTAACTCTGGTCTCGTAGGGTGGAACGGTGCTATTGGTTGGCGGAGAGTAAGCGTCTGTGTCGAAGCGTATCATGAACAGTGGTTCCCGCGTCGAAGGTTCCCTCGAGTCCGAGGGCGTTACCGTTCTCTTCGGAGAGCGCTTCCAGGCTTCCCAGCAATTCGATCTCGTGTTCAAGGAGGGCATGGCGCTCGTCGAGCGCTCGGCGGCCTACCTCGACGGCGACGGCCGGCGCGATTCCAAGAATCTGCCGAGCCATATCACGGTCCTCTATGCGACCGAGAGCATGCGGCTCACGACGCGCCTTCTCGAGCTTGCCTCGTGGCTCTTGATCCGCCGCGCCTTGAAGGAAGGCGAGATCACCGAGGAGGAGGCGCGCAGGAAGCGCGCCCGTCTCAAGCTGCAGGTGATCGGCCGTCCCGCCCACGTCAAGAATTTCGCCGAGCTCCCCGAGGGGCTGCGCTCTCTCGTCGAGGCGAGCTTCTCCCTCTACGACCGCATTCTCCAGCTCGACCGTGCAATGACGCAGGCCCCCGCCGAGGAGGCGCAGGGCTCCTCGTTCAATCCCGTCGCCTCGCACATGCAGAGGATCGAGCGCGCCTTCGCCAAATCGCGCTACGCCGCGTCCTGAAGAACCCCTGGAATGCAGAAGGCCCGGGAACCGTCCGGGCCTTCGTCACATAAGGCTCAAGGCATGGCCTAGAACATGCCCTCGAACTTCTTCTTGAAGCGCGACAGACGGCCGCCGCGGTCGACGAGGCGCTGGTCGCCGCCGGTCCACGCCGGATGCGTGTTGGGGTCGATATCGAGATGGATCTCGTCCCCGTCCTTGCCGTAGGTGGAGTAGGTGATGAACTCCGTTCCGTCGGTCATCACCACCTTGACCTGGTGATAGTCGGGATGGAGATCGGGATCTTTCTTCATCGTCGTCACTCTCTTGGCGTCGTGCCGGAACGGCGGCAAAATTGCCCTTCCCGGCGCTAGGCGAAATGGCGAAGGCGCCTCTATAGTCGAGTTGGAGCCCGGGCACAAGCGCGGGACCCTGTCGGCCTCGTTCGCGCCGCGAACGGCCGGCAGCATGCCAGGGCCGAAAGAGCCTTATCAGGTGAGGACGCCTTGACGGACGAAAAACCGGCATCGGAAAGGACGCTCAATGTCGCAGCGTCCGCGGACGAGGCTGCGGACGGCAAGAGCGCCGCGCGCTCGTTCAGGCCGCTCCTCACGCTCAAGCCCTACATCCTCGCCCACCCCTGGGTGCTCGCCGGGGCCTTCGCCGCGCTCGTCGTCTCGGCGGCGGCGATGCTCTCCGTGCCGATGGCGGTGCGGCGCATGCTCGATCTCGGCTTCGGGGCCAAGGACGCGACGCTGATCGACCAGTATTTCGCCATGCTGATCGTGATCGGGCTCATCCTCGCGGCGGCGAGCTCGCTGCGGTTCTATTTCGTGACATGGATCGGCGAGCGCGTCGTCGCCGATTTGCGCGCCGACGTCTTTGCCCATCTGGCGCGGCTCGGTCCCGCCTTCTACGAGGCGACGCACTCCGGCGAGATCATGAGCCGGCTCACCGCCGACACGACGCAGATCAAGGCGGCGGCCGGAACCGCGGTGTCGCAGGCGCTGCGCAACAGCATCATGCTGCTCGGGGCGCTGGCGATGATGATCGTGACGAGCCCGCGCCTCGCGCTCCTCGTCCTGATCGCAATACCGCTCATCGTGCTGCCGCTCGTCGGCTATGGACGCGTGGTGCGCCGCCTCTCGAGGAAAGCGCAGGATACGCTCGCGGCCGCGTCCGCCTACGCGGCCGAGAACCTCACCGCGGTGAGGACCATGCAGGCCTTCGCCCACGAGAGCGCGGTATCCGCCCGCTTCCGCGACGCGGTCGAGCGCTCGTTCGGAGCCGCGCGCGCGCGCATGGCGGCCCGCGCCGGGCTCACCGCGCTCACGATCTTCCTCGTCGTGACGAGCATCGTCGCTGTGCTGTGGTACGGCGCCTCCTCTGTCATAAGCGGGGAGATGACGGTCGGCCGCCTCGGGCAGTTCGTGCTCTATGCGCTGTTCGCCGCCGGCGCGCTCGGAGAGCTCTCCGAGGTCTGGGGCGAGCTCAGCCAGGCGGCGGGGGCCGCGGAGCGCATCGCCGAGCTCTTGGCAATCGAACCCGACATCCGCTCTCCCGCCCGTCCCGTGCCGCTCCCCGAGCCACCGCGGGGCGAGATCGAGTTCAAGAACGTGCGCTTCGCCTATCCGACACGACCCAATGCTAGCACGCTGGCAGGCGTCTCGTTTCGCGTCGCTCCGGGCGAGACGGTTGCTCTCGTCGGCCCGTCGGGCGCCGGCAAGACGACGATCTTCAACCTGCTCCTGCGCTTCTACGACCCGGACTCGGGCGACGTCAGGATAGACGGCGTCAAGCTCGCCGACGCGGATCTCGGCCAAGTCCGCGCCCGTATAGCCCTCGTCCCTCAGGATGTGGCTCTCTTCGCCGACACGGTCGCCGAGAACATCCGCTACGGCACGCCGGACGCGAGCCTCGAGGACGTGAAGCGCGCGGCCGCCGCGGCGCAGGCCGACGTCTTCATTCGCGCCCTGCCTGCGGGCTACGACACCGAGCTCGGCGAGCGCGGCGTGACCCTCTCGGGCGGCCAGCGCCAGCGCATCGCCATCGCTCGCGCGATCCTGAAGAATGCGCCGATCCTCCTGCTCGACGAGGCGACGAGCGCGCTCGACGCGGAAAGCGAGCAGGGGGTGCAGCGGGCGCTCGAGCGTCTCATGAAGGGGAGGACGACGATCGTCATCGCCCACCGGCTCGCCACCGTGCAGAAGGCCGGCCGCATTCTCGTCCTCGACAAGGGCCGCGTCGTCGAGGAGGGAACGCACGCCGAGCTCTCCCAGCGCGGCGGGCTCTACCGGCGCCTTTCCGAGCTGCAGTTCGGCAAGGAGGCCGCCGAGTAGATCGCGGCGCGACCCAGAGCGTGCGCTTCACGATCACACGAAATAGAAATCGCTCGCGTCGAGCTTGGCGAGCTGCACGTTGACGAGCGTGATCGTGTTCGACGCATCGACCGTGATCTCGACATTTCTGCCGACCTGCTCGGCGGCGGCACGGACGCCGGCGTAGTTGCCGAAGACGTTCTTCTGGAAGCCGATGAGGTCGTGCGCGGAGCCGAAAGCCGCGAAATCCGTGATCACGTCCTTGCCGAAGCCGCCACCGAAGAAGAACTTGTCGGAGCCCGCGCCGCCCGTAAACCGGTCGTTGCCGCATCCTCCATCGAGCAGGTCGCGCCCCGCGCCGCCGTTGAAGATATCGTTGCCGAGCCCGCCGTGGAGCTCATCGTCGCCGTCTGCGCCGCTGATCCTGTCCGCGCCGCCGTAGCCCCAAATGCGATCGTTGCCGCCGGCCCCGCCGATGTTGTCGGATTCCTCGGTGACCTTCGACTGGCCGGTCACCGACCGGGTGAGGCTCACGACATCGGCCAGCTTCGTCCCCTTGATCGTCGCGCCCGACGCATCGGTCACGCCGATGGTGAAGCTCTGGGACTTGGATAGGCCGCCGCCGTCGGTCGCGGTCACCGTGAGCGCAACGGTGCTCCCGCTCTCGAAATCGAGCGCCTGGCCGGCGGCGAGCTTGAGATTGTAGGCGCCGGGTCGGCCCGTGACGATGAAGCGGGCGTCGGACACGGCAAACGCGAAGGCCGTGTCTGCGTCGGGATCCGAAACGGTCACGTTGCCGATCGTGGCTCCGGCGGTGTTCTCCGCGACCGTCGTCTTCGATAGGGCGATCCCCGTCGGGGCGTCGTTCGGACCCATTGACGGGGCGAAGATGAAGTCCGCCGCCGTCAGGGAGCTCTTCGTCACGCCTTGGAGAGTGAGGCTGAGACCGGTGGTGAAGGAGAGAACCGTATTCGCGCCGGACTGCAGAGCGAGCGCAAGCACGTCCGCAAGGTTGTGGAACGCCGAGAAGCTCGAGAGATCGATCCTGTCGGTCGATCCGCCCGCCGTGAAGTCGGTGACCGTGTCCGTGCCGTAGCCGCCGCGAAACACGAACACGTCGTCCCCGCTCCCGCCGGCCAGCATGTCGGCACCCGCGCGGCCGTCGAGGCGATTATTGCCGGCGTTGCCGATGATCGTGTCGGCGCCGCTGCCGCCGACGGCGTTCTCGATCAGCGAGCGTGTGTCGCCCTTGTAGAGATAGGCGTTGTAGACGTTGCCGTGGGCGAAGTGGCCGTTGCCGAGGTAGGCGACCTGGTCGCTCGACGTGATCGAGTAGCCGCCGGGATTGAGGTCGATAGTGACCCCGGTCGCGTAGTTCGAGAGATCGTAGGTGTCGACGCCGCCGCCGTCCCATACCGTCATGAAGACGACGTTGGCGGAGGCCGGCGCATTGGGCCCGCCCGGACGGCCCTGCCCCGCTCCGTCGATCGAGAACTCGCCGGTCGAGGCATTCCACGTATAGACGGTATTGCCGCTCTTGGTCGTGAAGTCCGCGCCATACATCTCCTGGAGCGCGCGGATGTCGTTCATCATGAAAGTGGTCGGATACCCGTACGTCTCGGCCGTGTACCCGGTCGTGGGGCCGCCGACGTAGGTGCGGTAGCTCATGACGGTGTATTCGAGCGCATCGTGCTCGGAGGGCACCGCCACGTTGGAGACTCCGCCGCCGACGTGGCTGTGCTTCAGGCCCAGCGCGTGGCCGAGCTCGTGAATGTGGGTGAGGTAGTAGTAATCGCCGAGCTTGGGGCTGCGGTAGTTGTACTGGGTGCCGAACCAGATGTCTCCGCCCTCATCGGAGCCGGGGTAATAGGCGTAGGCCGTGGGATTGGCCTCGGAGGATTGCGCGATGCGGATGTCGGCCGCCCCCGACGACGCGAATTGGATGGCGAGGTTCGTGTATCCGGCGACTTGGCCCATGATCGTGTGGACGGCCGCCTGCTGCGCGGAGGAGACCTGGGCAAATCCCGCGGCGGTCGGCTCGCCGTAGCCGTAGTAGGCCTCGTAGGCGGCGGCCGAGCTCGGGAAAGCGTAAGTGAGCGTGCCGCTCCACTTGAGGCCCGAGAGCAGCCCGTCGATGTCATGGCCGCCGGTGGCGGGGCTGTAGACGACGGAGGCGCCGTCGGTCGATCCCGACCCGTCGTCGTGGATCAATGCCGCATTGCCGCACGCCCAGCACATCGCTCAACCGCCCCGCCAGAGGCCCTATCCGGACCTCGGGAGCGAGTTGACGATTTTCGCTTTGCGTTCGACCTAAGCGGAACGATCGCTTTTTAGGCATCTCGCGGCGACGCGGCACAGGGTTAGGAAAGCGTTTGCGCGCTTGCGGCCGTTGTCCCGGACGAGGACAGGCGCGAGCTAGCCGTTGGGAAAGCCGATCAGGATCTTCATCTTCACGAGCTCGGGGAAGAAGGTCTGCAGAAGCTGGCCGGCAAACCACAAAATGATCCCGAGCAGTATGAGGGCCGGAATGGCGGCGATCACGGCCTTGAGGAAGAAGAGCGCAAGGTGTCCGAACGGGACGTCGAATCGGGTCACGGCCGCGGCGGGCGGATCGTTGACCGGCGGCACGCCGGTGTAGCCGTCGGAGCGCGCAAACACGTGGGGCACGCTGCCCGCCCCCTGCTCCCGCTCACGGGCTTCGCGCGCACGCGCCTCCTTCTCCCGGCGCAGCGTCCGCGGCAGGTCGTCGAAGTCGGCCTCGCTCGAAAGAGGATAGTCGGTGTCCGTCATGCCGCGCTCCTAGAAGCCCCCCGCAAGCGCCGCGTGGCAATGCCCACCGGCGAAACCGAGGGCGGCCCACGCTCGCGCGCCGGCCGTTCCTCCTGTTCTCTCCCAGCGGATATTGCTACTTTGCGCCGCGATTTTGACCAGGAGGTGTCCGTGAGCGACTTGAAGGACCTAATTCGCACCATCGCCGATTATCCCAAGCCCGGCATCATGTTCCGGGACGTGACGACGCTGCTCGGCGACGCGCAGGGCTTTAAGGCGGCGATCGCGAGGATGTCCGAGCCGTTCCGGACCCAACCCGTCGACGCGGTGGCGGGGATCGAGGCGCGCGGCTTCATCCTCGGCGGCGCCATCGCCGACCGGCTCGGCTGCGGCTTCGTGCCGATCCGCAAGAAGGGCAAGCTGCCGTGGAAGACGATCGGCCAGGAGTACACGCTCGAGTACGGCGTCGACATCATCGAGATCCACGAGGACGCGATCGCGCCCGGCGAGCGCATCCTGATCGTCGACGACCTGATCGCGACGGGGGGAACGGCGGAGGCGGCGGCGAAGCTCATCCGCCGCTCGGGCGGCGTGGTCGTCGGCGCGACGTTCATCGTCGATCTTCCCGAGCTCGGCGGCGCAAAGAAGCTCGACAGCCTCGGCATCCGCTGGCATGCGCTGATGGCCTTCGAGGGCCATTGAGTGGGCGAAGCTGCGCCATCGCCGCTCACGGCCGAGGAGGCGCAGGCGGCGCTCGCGGCCATCGCGCGTTGGCGGCAAGACCCCGAGGCGTCCACCGCCTGCCCGCGCTGCGGCGCCGAGGGGCTCGTGATCATCGACCGCTCGGCGCGGCCCTATGCCGAGTGGTACGCGCTCTCTTGCAGCTCTTGCGGGCTCGAGGCGTCGCTCCATATTCCGATGTCTCCCCCTTCGCCCGGCGCGGATTGAGGACATGAAAATCGACGGCAAGGCCTACCGCACGATCTGGCTTCGCGACGACGGCTCAACGGTCGAGATCATCGACCAGACGAAGCTGCCGCACGAGCTTGCGACCGTGACACTGACATCGGTCGAGGACGCGGCGCGCGCGATCCTCACCATGCAGGTGCGCGGCGCGCCCCTCATCGGCGCGACGGCGGCCTATGGCGTCGCTCTCGCGCTCCGCCGCGACGCCTCGGACGAGGCCCTCGACGACGCCGTCGAATTCCTCGCCAAGCAGCGCCCGACCGCGATCAATCTCCGATGGGCGCTCGAGGAGATGCGCCGCGCGGTGAGGAACCTGCCGCGCGCGGAGCGCGTCGCCGCCGCCTACCGGCGGGCTGCGCAAATCTGCGACGAGGACGTCGAGACCTGCCGTCTCATCGGCGTGCACGGGCTCGAGCTCATCAAGGACATTGCCGCGCAGAAGAAATCAGGCGAGCGGGTCAACGTGCTCACCCACTGCAACGCCGGCTGGCTCGCCTGCGTCGACTGGGGCACGGCAACGTCGCCGATCTATCAGGCGCACGACGCGGGCCTTCCCCTCCACGTCTGGGTCGACGAGACGCGTCCGCGCAATCAGGGTGCGTCGCTGACCGCGTTCGAGCTCGGCGGACACGGCGTCCCCCACACCATTGTCGTCGACAACGCCGGCGGCCACCTGATGCAGCATGGCATGGTCGACATCTGCATCGTCGGCACCGACCGCGTGACGGCCTCGGGCGACGTCGCCAACAAGATCGGCACCTATCTCAAGGCTCTCGCCGCCAAGGACAACGGCGTGCCGTTCTACGTCGCGCTTCCCCACTCGACCATCGATTGGACCATGACCGACGGGCTCGCGATCCCGATCGAGGAGCGCTCGGCCGACGAGGTGCTGAAGATGCCGGGCCGGCTCGCCGACGGCACCGTCGTGACGGTCGAGATCGCGGCGCCCGGCTCGCCCGCCGGCAATCCAGCCTTCGACGTGACGCCCTCCCGTCTCGTCACCGGCTTTATCACGGAGCGCGGCGTTGCACCGGCCACCGCGGAAGGCATTCGTTCACTCTATCCGGAAAAGGCCGGGAGTTGAGACTGATTTCAGAAGTCCGTCTCGCATAGACTGGCGGGCACCGGAACCGCATGAGCTCGACATGAAGCGCGAAGGTAAGAAAGCCGAGACGCTCGCCCGCAAGGCGGTCGTCGCCACGGCCCGCGAGATGAGCCGGCGCGACCTCTCGCCCGGCCGCTCGGGCAACGTCTCCTGCCGCTGGAAGACCGGCATGCTGATCACGCCGACGGCGCTCGCCTACGACGAGATGAAGGCGCGCGATATCGTCTTTGTCGCGTCCGACGGGACCGTGCCTGCCGACCAGCGCGCGCCGTCGAGCGAGTGGCAGTTCCATCTTGCCGCCTACCGCGCCCGCCCCGACATGAGCGCGGTCGTCCACACGCACTCGACCTCTGCCACGGCGCTCGCGTGCTGCGGCAAGCCGATCCCGGCGTTCCACTACATGGTGGCGGTCGCAGGCGGCAACGACATCCCGGTCGTGCCCTACGCCACGTTCGGCACCTCCGAGCTTGCCGGCCACGTCGCGGAGGGGCTCTTGCACCGCACCGCGTGCCTCATGGCCAACCACGGCGTGATCGCTCTCGGCGCAACGCTCCCTGCGGCCCTCGCGCTCGCGGCCGAGGTCGAGGTCTTGGCGGAGCAGTATGCGAAGGCGCTTGCGATCGGCGCGCCGAACATCCTGCCGGACGACGAGATGGCGCTGATGGTCGAGAAGTTCAAAACGTACGGACGCCAGAGCAATTGAATTTAGTTCGCGATTCACGTTTTTGATGGACGCGAAACATTTCCATCAAGAACGATCGCCATCTAGGCGGCCCTGTAAGCCGCACTCGACTATTGCCCGAGCGGATGGATGAAGAGGCGTTCGACCTCGGTCATGCGAGGACGGCGCGTAGGCGCTTTTTCCGGGACCGTCCCGCGCGATCCTCCTTGCGAGGCACCGAGACTCATGCGGCCCGCGGGCGCGTAGATGTAGGCCCCGTCCGCGCCGGGCGCAGTCGCGCTCGACGGATCGGCCTCGGCAGTGATCGCGGCGGGCGAGGCCGTTGGATCGCACACGCCAGGCTGATGGCTCCGCGCGAGAGCGAGAAGCGCGTAGTCGGGATTGTCGACGGGCAGCGCCGCGTTGACGGCGCCCGTGAACACGCGCAGGCTCGCCACCACATCGCCGCTCCAGCGGCCGTCGACGGGTCCGCTGTAGCAGCCGAGACGCCTGAGCTCGCCCTGCAGGTCGCGCGTCATGGTGCGGCGCGCGTTGTCGGCGAGCGAAGTGACGGTCATGGTCCAGGGGCGCGTCTCGGCTTCGACGGCCACCTGAGCTTGCGGGGCGCCGGCTTCGAGGCTTGCCACGCGGCTCGTGTCGGAGACCGACTTTGCGGTGGCGGCGGCGACGACGGTTTCCTGCTGCGATGAGCGCAGCGACGCCAAAGGATTGGACGCGGAAAGGATGGTGCCGTTGAGATCGGCCTCAGCCGCGACCCGCTTCGGCGCATAGGCCGGCGACTGGAAAAGCCTCTGGCCGAGAGCGAGGCCAACAAGCAGGCACGAGAACGCGAGTATTGAACGCACTACCATCTGTCACTCTCTCCCAAACGGAGATGGGCGGTCGGCAAACGTTCTCAAGGCAAGCAGAGTTCCGCGCCGAATGTGTGGCGAGAAACTCCCCCTGCCTCGCGCGCAGAGCGCGTTAAGACTTTCTTGACCTTCCCCCAAAATGCACACGCCGCGATGCAATTGCAATGCTCCGTTGGTGTATATCGCAAGTCTCCCAGGCCGTGTTGTCTTCTCTCGGAGCATCGTGAACTGGGTCACTCGCCTCGTCCTAATCTGGGCTCATGACGATTAGAAATGTCGCGGCCGAGCCACAATGTCTCCCGGCCGCAACGAAACCGCGCTCGGCAATTGGAAATTGATGGGTGATTGAGCGCAGAGGCCGCTCAATGGCCTTCCGACGATCCCCAGAGCTCGGCTAGGCGCTGGTCGCGGCCGCAGTTCCACCGGTAGAACTTATATTTGAGGGAGTTCTTCTTGTAATAGTCCTGGTGGTAGTCCTCGGCCGGCGTGAAAGCCGACGCGGGGACGATCTCGACCGCAATCGGCTTGTCGAAGCGGCCGCTCTTCTCGAGCGCCGCCTTGCTATCCTCGGCGAGCGTCCTCTGCTCGTCGGTATGGGTGAAGATCGCGGGCCGATACTGGTTGCCGCGGTCGCAGAACTGCCCGCCGCCGTCGACGAGATCGACGTGGCGCCAGTAGTAGTCGAGAAGCTGCTGGTAGGTGACCTTCTTGGGGTCGTAGGTGAGCTGAAGCGCCTCGGTGTGGCCCGTGCGTCCCTGGCCAACCTCGCCGTAGGTCGGATTCTTGGTGTGCCCGCCCGTATAGCCGGAGGTCGTGGTGACGACGCCCGCCACCTTGTCGAAATCGCTTTCGACGCACCAGAAGCACCCGGCTGCGAACGTTGCGACCGCGAGATCGGTGCTTGCGGCAGCAGCGGTATCGGCGGGCTTTGGCTCCTCGGCCGAAATGGAGAGTGCGGCGAGGCCGGCGGCGAGAGCCGCGAGGGCGGAGACGATCACGACGCGGGTCATTGAAAACCTCGAGAGGTCAAATCTTCGGGAGTGCCTCTCCCCATCATGAAGAATGATGGGGAGAGGGGCTGCGCTCAGCTCGCGGCCTTGGGCACGAACTTCATCGCAACCCCGTTCATGCAGTAGCGCTTGCCGGTGGGCTTCGGTCCGTCGTCGAAGACGTGACCCAGATGCCCGCCGCAGCGCCGGCAATGCACTTCCGTGCGCGGATAGATGAGCTTCCAGTCCGTCGACGTGCCGATCGCGTTGTCGAGCGGGGCGTAGAAGCTCGGCCAGCCGGTGCCGGAATCGAACTTCGTCTCCGAGGGATAGAGCGGCAGGTCGCAGGCCGCACACGTATAGGTGCCAGGGTCGTAGATCTTGTTGAGCGGGCTCGTTCCGGCGCGCTCGGTGCCATGCTGGCGCAGCACGTAGTACTGCTCGGGGGTCAGCTGCTTCTTCCACTCTGCGTCGGTCTTCATGATCTCGAATGCCTCCTCATCCGCCGCCGCGGTGTCGCGGGAGACGGCGGCAAACGCCAGGCCGAGCCCGGCGAGACTGAAGTGGCGGCGGGTCAACATGACCGGTTCTCCTCGAATTTCGGTTGGGACCGCCGTGCTCGCCGGCTCATGTCCCATGACGAGCGGATATACGTAAGGAGCGCTCGTCTGGTTTCGGGTGGTCCGGCCAGCTGGGAACCGCTTCCGCGGGCATGGATATAGGGATCTCAGGCCCGCAGCGGCAGGGGCCGGTTGAGGCAGATCTCTTCCTCGGTCAACCTGCAGCCGTAGGCGAGCATTTCCACGCCCGCAGCGCGCGCACGCTCGAAGGCGGCCGCATAGACGGGATCTATGTCGCGCGCGATATCGAGCGCGCATGTGTCGCCCCGCTGAACGAGAAAGACCATGACGCCGCGGTGGCCCGCTCGCACCATGGCGGCAAGCTCGGCGAGGTGCTTGGCGCCGCGCGCGGTCACCGAGTCCGGGAACTCGGCGAGCCCGGCCTCGCGCGACAGGTGCACGTTCTTCACCTCGACGTAGGCGCGACCCTTCCTCGGGTCCTCGAGCAGAAGATCGATGCGGCTCGCCTCTCCGTATTTCACCTCGCGCCGCACGCTCGCGTAGCCCGCGAGCTCCGCGATCCGGCTGTCAGCGAGCGCCTCCGCCACGAGCCGGTTGGGATGGCCGGTGTTGATGCCGACGATCGCCGGCCCCGCGCCGAGATCGGCTTCGACCATCTCCCAGGTATGCCGGTATTTGCGGGTCGGGCTGTCGCGTTCCGAGAGCCACACGCGCGAACCGGGCGCGACAAGGCCCATCATGGAGCCGGTGTTGGGGCAGCTCGCGGTCACCGTCGCCCCGCTGTCGAGGACGACGTCGGCGAGAAAGCGCTTGTAGCGGGCGACGAGGCGGCCGGAGACGAGAGGTGCCGGAAACTTCATCGGGCCACTTAGACGGCCGGCTTCAGGGCTCGCAACGCGAAATTAAGGGTCGGCTCTTTAGGCTAACGCGTTGCATAACCCGGCCGGAGGAGCCCTGCCATGCTGGTCCGCGGCACGCTGGCGCCCGTCTTTCTTGCGCTTCTCACGCTCACGGCGGCGGCCGCGCCGTCGACTGCGCCCGTGGTCGAGCTCGAGCGCATGACCTGGCTCGAGATCCGCGACCGCATCGCGGAAGGGGCGACGACCGCCATCATCCCGACGGGCGGCACCGAGGCCAACGGCGGCCACATGGTGACGGGCAAGCACAACCTCATCGTCGCGGCGACCGCCCGGCGCATCGCGCTCGCTCTCGGCGACACGCTCGTCGCCCCGGTCCTCGCCTACGTTCCCGAAGGCGACATCGCGAGCCGATCGGGCCTCATGGCCTTTCCCGGCACCATCAGCGTCCCGGACGAGGTGTTTGCCGCGGTGCTCGAATCCGCCGCCGCAAGCCTCAAGGCCGCGGGCTTCAGGACCATCGTCCTGCTCGGCGATTCGGGCGGCAACCAGGCGCCCCAGCGCGCTGTTTCCGAGAAGCTTTCAGCCGTTTGGACGGCGGACGGCGTGACCGTCATCAATGCGGAGCGCTACTACGCGGAGAACGGCGGCGACGCCTGGCTCGCGAGCGAGGGCGAGAGAGCCGTCGACATCGGCACCCACGCCGGCATCCGCGACACCTCCGAGCTCATGGCGGTGGCGCCCGACGGCGTCCGGCTCGAGAGAGCGCGCCCCGACGCCGACGGAGCCCAGGGCGATGCGCGGCGCGCCTCGGCCGAGCGTGGGCAGCGCCTCCTCCAGCTCAAGGTCGAGGCGGCCGTCGCCGAGATCAGAGCCGCGCAAGAACGCGCCCGCGCACACGCCGGCGAGCCGGGCCTCTTTCCGCAACTCTACCGGCTGATCTTCGGTTAGGGTCCCTCCGATCGCACGCTTGGCTTGAGCCGCATGTCCCAATTTTCCGACCTCACGCCCGGCCTCACGGGGCACGCTTCGTTCCTCGTGACGGAGGACGACACCGCTCCCCATCTCGGCAGCGGGACGATCGAGGTCCTCGCCACGCCGATGATGATCGCGCTGATCGAGGCCGCGGCGGTGGACTGCGTCGAGCGCCGCCTTTCCCCGGGGCACGCGAGCCTCGGCACTCAGATCACGGTCTCCCATTCCGCCCCGACCCCGGTCGGGGCACGGGTAACGGCCACGGCGCGTCTCGTCCGCGTCGACGGCCGAACGCTCGATTTCGAAGTGGAGGCCCGCGACGACACGCACGAGGTCATCGGCTCGGGCACCCACAGGCGCGTCATCGTCGAAATCGAGCGATTCCGCGCAAAGCTTGCGAGAAAGCGTGAGTGACCGCCAAGGCGCCAAGGCCACACTGGCCGCAAATTTCCACGCTAGGACCGTTCAGGACTTGGCCGCGGAACCGAGCACATCCACCCTCCCGCGAGGGCCGGATTCTTGCTAGAAATACATGAGATTCGGGGAGGGAAGACCATGCGCGCAGCGATTTCGGCAGCACTCGTCATCCTGGCGACGGTCGCCGTCGCAGGCAACGACGCCAAGGCTCCTGAGCCGGCCAAGGCCTCCCCGCCTCCGGAGACGGGCGCCTTGACCGCTCCCGACACCAAGGCGCCTCAGCCGGCCAAGGTCGCTCCGCCTCAGGAGACGGGCACCATCGCCGCTCCCGACCCCAAGGCGCCTCAGGCGCAAAAGGCCTCGCCTCCTCCGGCGCCTGCCGCCAAGTGTGCCAATCCCGAAGCGCTCGGCGTCGCACGCACGGTCGAGATCGACACGACCGGGGGCCCCGGCTTCGGCTTTCAGCATTACAAGGTTCACGACTTCCTCGAGCCGAAGGAGGTTGTCCTCACGTTCGACGACGGTCCCCAGGTGAACACGACCAAGGCCGTCCTCGATGCGCTTGCCGCGCACTGCACCAAGGCGACGTTCTTCTCGATCGGCAAGATGGCGATCGGGCTTCCGGAGAACATCCGCGAGGTCTCGAAGGCGGGGCACACGATCGGCACGCACACGTGGTCGCACGCGGACTTGAGCAAGAAATCCGAGAAGGATGCCAAGGATGAGATCGAGAAGGCCGTGAGCGGCGTGCATCGCGCGGTCGGCGCCCCGATCGCTCCGTTCTTCCGCTATCCCTTCCTCAAGGACTCTCCGGAGACGCTCAAATACCTCGGCGAGCGCAACATCGCCATCTTCTCGACCGACATCGACAGCTTCGACTTCAAGCTGCAGAAGCCGGACCATCTCGTCAAATCTATCATCGACAAGCTCGAGAAGCGCGGCAAGGGCATCGTGCTCATGCACGACATCCAGCCGCACACAGCGAAGGCAATTCCAGCCCTTCTCGCCGAGCTCAAGGCCAAGGGCTACAAGATCGTCCACATGAAGGCCAAGGACGAGGTGAAGACGATTGCCGAGTACGACACGCTGATCGAGAAGGACGTGAAGGGCCTTCCGGCGGCGGGCACAGAGCGGCCGACGTCGAGCATCGTCAAGACCGTCCCGACAGGCCCGTAACGTCAAGGCCCTGATCTCGCCGCAATCCTCGGCTCGCCATTGCGCCGGCACTTCCCCGTGGGTGGAAGGCAGGAGTGGCGGGACTTCGATCCATGAAACGCTTTGCGCGAACGGCCCTGCTCGCCGCGACGGCCCTCCTCGGCCTCTCGCTGCGCGCATCCGCCGAGACCTGCACGCCCGAGAGCTACGGCGCCGCCGTCGATGCGGCCGCAGCCGATATCAGGGCCTTCAACTCCGACGCCCAGCCGAAGCTCCAGGAGAAGCTCGCGGCGCTCAAGACCAAGAAGGGCTGGAGCGACGAGAGCTTCGAGGAGAAAGGGCTCGACTATCTGAGGGACGCGCGCATTGACGAGCTCGACCAGAAATCGAGCGAGCTCTACACGAAGATCGACACCCTCGGGCGTCCCGACCCGGGCCAGCCGGTCGATTGCGCGGGCCTTGCCGAGCTCAAGGCGGCAGGCGCGGAGATGCTCGCCGTCCTCAAGACGAAGTCGGCCTACCTCTCCGAGAAGATCGATCGCGAGATTGGGGAGAGCACGGCGCCGCCCGAGGCCCGCACGGCGGAGGTGGCACCTCCTGCTCCTCCTGCGTCGAAGCCGCCGCCCGCAGCCAAGAGCGTCGAGGCGCCGCCCAAGGAAGAGCGCCCCAAGTTAGCGCAACCCCGGAGCTGGGAGACGACGACGGCGCACGTGCCCGCACCCGTCGAGGAGGCTCCCCCGCCCGACGTCCCCTACGTGCCGCCCGAGCCGCTCGGCCCCGAGGAGGGCTACACGATCGACGAGATCTATGCGGCGTCGCGCGGTGTGTTCGGCACCGTCTCGACCGGCCTCGCGAGCGTCATCGAGCATGCCTTCTCCGAGCTCGGCCGGCCCACGGCCTACGTGCTCGGCAACGAGGGCGGGGGCGCATTGCTGGCCGGCCTACGCTATGGAAAGGGGACGCTCTATCTGCGCTCGGGCGGTACGCGCGAGGTCTATTGGCATGGCCCCTCGGTCGGCTACGACGTCGGCGGCGAGGGCTCGCGCACGCTGTTTCTCATCTATCGCTTGAAGGACGATCAGCACCTCTTCCGCATGTTCACCGGCATCGACGGGACGGCCTACCTCGTCGGCGGCGTCGGCATGACTCTGCTCAAGGGCGGAGAGGTGATCATGGCACCGATCCGCTCCGGCCTCGGGCTGCGGCTCGGCGCGAGCGTCGGCTACGTGCGCTTCACGTCGCACGAGACGTGGAACCCGTTCTAGGCCTAGAACCCGTAGCCGTACCCGTAGCCGCCGTAAGGAGCGTTTCTCTGCGCCTTGCGCCGGGGCTTGCCGTAATAGGCGCGCGGCCGCGGCGCGTAGTAGGGCTGGTCCCACGCATAGTAACGTGGCGGGCGCCGATATCCGTACCCGTAATAGCCGTAGTAGCCGGGCGGCGTTGCATAGTAGCGCCGGCCCGACCCGTACCAGGGATCCTCGCGACGCTCTGCAACAACCGGGGTCTGCTTCGCCTTGCCGTGGACGACGATGCGCGTTGCAGTTTTCCCGTGCTTGTTGACGAGCTTGTAGAGACGCGACGCATTGCCGGGGGCGAGCCGCACGCACCCGTGCGAGGCCGGCCGACCGAGCATGCCGATGGCGCCGGTTCCGTGTATGGCGGTCCCGCCGTGGAAGAAGATCGAGTGCGGCATCGGCGCGTAGTCGTACTGGCGCGAATACCACATCTTGCTCATCCACGTCGGCTGGAAGGTCCCGGTCGGGGTCGTGTAACCGTAGCGCGCCGAGGAAACCGGCCAGTTGTATTTCGCCTCGCCGTGCTCGGAGACCGACATCCTCTGCGTGGTGAGATTGATGTCGACGAGGAGCGTCGGCTCGGGCGGCGGAGGCGGCGGGGCGGGAGCCGCGGCGGGCTCTTGTGCGGTGGCGGCGGCTTCGCCCGTTGGCGCAGGCGCACCTGCAAGTGGCGCAGCGGTTTGGCTCTGGGCCCCGCTCGAGGGAGGCGACGCGGCGGGAGCGGCCGCGGCCGGCGCAGTCGACGCTGCCGGCGTCTGGGTGGCGGGAGTCGGCGCGGGCGATGCCGATGGCGGGGCCTCCGATGCGGACGGTGGAGTGGCCGGCGGCGTCTGCGGCGCAGGCGCCGGCGCGCCCTGTCCCCCCGACGGGTTGAGGATCACGACGTTCGGCCGCTGGGTCGCTTGCGGCGCACCGGTCGCCGTCGCGGTCTGCGCCAGAGACGGAAGAGCAGCCGTCACGGCCGCTGCCAATACGAGGCAACCGACGAGCAACCTCATGCATCTCTCCAATAGGGAGCCCGATACGTCACCGAAGCTACACCCGCTTTGGATGCGGATTGCTTAATGGAAGATGTTTTTGGCGCTTTTTCGTTACGGGCGGACGCTCAGCGGGCGATGGTGATCCGCGTCCGGGCCGCCCCGTGCGACCGCACCAGGCTATAGAGCTCGGCCGCATGTTTGGGGGCGAGCCGAATGCAGCCATGGGAGGCCGGGCGGCCGAGGCGGCCGACCTCGGTGGTCGCGTGAATGGCGTAGCCGCCGCTATAGAAGATGGCGTTGTGCATCGAGGCTCCGCGGTACTTGGTCGAGTACCAGCGCTTCTCGAGCCGCTGCGGCCGGAACGTGCCGCCGGGCGTGCTGTACACCCCGCGCCCGGTCGAGACGGGCCACTCGTCGCGAAGGCGGCCGTCGACGTAGACCTTCATGATCTGTCTACCCTTGTCGATGCGGACCTGGACATCGGCTGAGGCCGGTGACGTCGGAGCGAGAAGTGCGAGAGCAAGGAGGAAACCGGGGACGACCGGACGCATGCACAAACCCTCCGTTTCGAGAACGGCCCAGGCACCAGGGCCGGTGCTCCGCTACGTCCCCATCAAAAGCGCGGGTGAGTTAGAATATCGTTGCGGGCCACACTGTTATAGAGAGCGCAGATGACACAGGTGTTTCATCTTGTGCCGGCAGAGCCGGCCGATGCCGATCGCACGCCTCACGCCGTGAACCTCAGTTGAAGAGGAGGTCGAACAGCGTCTTCGACTTCTTGCGCGGGGAGGAGCGCTGAACCTTCTGCCCGCCACCGAAGCCGCCGGCCCACGGACCCGACCATGGCGCCCAGCCCGCCGCTCCCGGGTCGCCTGACGTATAGCGGCGGCCTGCCATCACGCCGTCCTTGCCGATGCGAAGCGGGAACTCGTCGGTGACGCCGTCGACGCTCGCGACCGTCACCTTGCCCTCCTCCCAGGTCCAGTTCGAGACCTTCGCTCCCTGCTTGTGCGGTTCGATCGCCACGACCTTGCTGTCGTCGACGTCGACGACAGCGACGAGCTCGATGTCCTCGGGCCCGGCGCGACCCTTAGCAGTGCCGCCGAAGAAGCGCAGGACGCCGATGCCCTTGAACGGCGGCTTCTTCAACTCCCACTCGAGGAGGCGGGGCTGGCCGGTCCCCATCATCTCGAGCGGAACGGAGAGGCGCGGATAAAGGTCGTTCGCGGCGAAGTAACGCCCCCCTCGGGAAACGACGCGCCACGTATCGATGCCGGCCGCCGGCACGAGCGTCTCGTCGCTCGGGGATGCCGTCGCGCCGAGGCGGGCGAGCGCGTCCACGGCGTCGCGATAGCCGGGGCGGAGCGAGAGCGCCTTCTTGAGATCGGCGATCGCCTGCTCGGTCTGGCCCTGGGCCTCCTCGATCTCCGCCTTCGCCCAATAGACCTCGGCGCGCTCGGGATCGAGCTTGATCGCCGTCTCGATGTCCCTCAACCCGACGTCGAGCTGGCCGTTCTGCTTGTAGACGAAGGCCCGGTAGGCGAAGGCCACGCTCGAGCGCGGGTCGAGCTCGATCGCGCGGTTGAGATCGGCGTAGGCGTCGTCGTAGGCCTCCGCAAAGCCGTTCGCGAGCCCGCGCGCCGCGTAGGCCGAGGCAAGCTTGGGGTCGAGCTCGATGGCGCGGGCGAAATCCTTGATGGCGGACGCCGCATTGCGCATCGCGTGATAGGCCTGCCCGCGCAGCACGTAGATCTCCGCGTTGCCGACGTCGAACGCGATGGCGCGCGACAGGTCCTCTATCGCCTCGTCGTAGTGCTCGACCTCGAGCTTGGCCTCCGCGCGGTTGCGATAGCCGGCCGCGAAGCGGGCGTCCGCATTGACGGCGCGCGTGAAGTCGCGAATGGCGGCGTGCGGGCGCATCAGCGCGAGATGAGCCCGGCCGCGACCGCTCAAAGGCGCGGGGCTCGTGGGCACGAGCTCGATCGCCTTGGTGTAGTCGCGGATCGCCTCCTCGAGCTTGCCCTGGCGCACGAGCGCACCGGCACGATTGTTGTAGGCGGCCGTGTAGCCCGGTGCGAGGACGATCGCGCGGTCGAAATCCTTGATCGCCTCCTTGAGCAGGCCGAGCGAGAGGAGAAGGTTGCCGCGGTTGTTGTAGACGGCGGCGTATTCGGGAAAGAGCTGGGCCGCGGCGTTGAAGTCCTCGAGCGCGGCGCGCGCCTGGCCGAGGCGCATGTAGGCGACGCCCCGATCGTTGAGGATCGAGGCGCGCCGGTCGTTGGAGAGCGCCGCGTCCTTCAGCGCCTCGCTGTAGGCGGTCACGGCCTGCAAGGAATCGCCGCGCGTCAGCGCCGTCGCCCCCAGATTGATCTGCGCGGCCGTCTCGGCGGCGGCCGCGTGCGCAGCGGGGGCTGGCGCAGACGCGAGCGCAAGAAGTGCCAAGACAGACGCGATCGACCTCGCCTTCACGTGCCTTGTCCTCGCACCGCTCACCCCGCGAATCTTCGTGCTACACGGAGGATATCCTTCCGCCTCGCCCGGGCTTCGGTCAAATAGTGGCCGAATGTGGCCTCGCGAGGCGGACGGTTTCCGATTCCGAGCCTAGCACGGATTGACCGGATTGCCTCACGGGGGTGAGGCCCGGGAAGGAGCCGATCGGGCCGCCGCCGCTTGGTCAGCGCACGAGGGAAGCATGAACCTGTGGTTCCGCCTCATCTGGCTGCTGCTCACCGCCCGCTCGAGGCCCCGCCTTGCGCCCTTTGACGTCTCGAGCCTCGCCTTCCGGGTGTGGCCGCACGACCTCGACCCGAGCCTGCACATGAACAACGGGCGCTACCTCGCCATCATGGACCTCGGGCGGATCGATGTCATCGTGCGCACCGGGCTGCTCTCGGCTGTGCTGAAGCACCGATGGACTCCGGTCGTCAATGCCGCCGTCATCCGCTACCGCCGCGAGCTGCGCCTGGGTGACCGCTACCGGCTCGAGACGCGAATTCTCGCCTGGGATGCGACGGCCGTCATCATAGAGCAGGTGTTCCGCTTCGTCGGCGGGGCCCGCGACGGAGACGTCGCGGCGCGCGCCCTCGTCAAGGGCGGGTTCTACGACCGGGCCGCACGCGACTACGTTGCGGTCAGCCGTCTCCTCGCCGAGGCCGGCGCGACGGCCGTCTCTCCGTCTCCGGCGCCGGAGGTCGCGGCCTTCCTCGCAACCGACGAAGCTCTGCGCCAGCGGAATGCGGAGCGCTGAGGCGCGCCGCGGCAGACGTGGGCCGGCGGAAGAGGACTGAAGAGCCGTCAGCGATTGTCCGTCGCCTGCAATGCGCTATCCGGCGAAGAGCGATCGGCGCTCCGCGCGCGGCGCCGCACCGGATCGATCTCGTGGGCCAGCAGGACGAGAAACAGCACCGCGCCTATGGCTGTGGCGACGAGAGATAGCGGCCACAATCCATGCCAGCCGAGCACGGCAGCGACCAGGCCCACCGCGATCATGACAAGCCATTCTCGGGTGAGGTTGAGAGTGTCATTGGGCATGAGACGATTTCCTCTGAAAAAGGCGTCTTGCGAAGCGGATTTGGACCAAACCGGTGAATGTGCCGACGGAGCGCGAGACGCGGCGGCCGTTTCAATAATGAAGGGACGATGAAGGATCTTGCGCTCGAGCGCCGTGGCATTTGCCACTCGGCATCGCGTGCGGCGGTCGGCTTCCGGCCAGATCTCGCGATGCGCTCATTGGACCGCCAAGCCTTGGTCATTTCGCCGCGCCTCAATGCCGAGCAGATCAGCAAAGACAAGCCGCCAATTGGGACCCAGCTTCCCGATCAATAGCCTGTGACGGCGGCGCCTCTTGACAGAATGTTACCGATCGGTACCTATATGGGGTGTTACCGGTCAGTACCACGCCATTGAAGCAGGCGACCCAATGACAAGAAGATCCAATGATATCATGAGCCTGACCTTTGGTGCGGTCCTTTTGATCGTTGTCAGCGATAGCCCCAGTGGGATGGTTCAGCCGCCCCCCGGGACGCGGACCGCGATCGAGCTCATCGGCAACAAGCCGGTCCGTCGGGGCGGCGTCGGAGACACTCTCGGGCGGTCTGTTCTCCTCGCTCCCGGCATTGGCAAGCGTTGATCATGTCGCGAAGGACACCGCTATGATTGAGATCCTCGTTTCCGTCTGCCTGCTTGCCGACGCGGACCGGTGCAGAGACGTGCGCTTGAACGTGGCCGCGGAGCAATGCATCAAGGTCGCTCAATTCGAGATCGGGAAGTGGGCCGAAAGGAACCCGAACTGGTCGGTTAAGCGATGGAGCTGCGGTCGCCCAGATCGGACCGCATCTGCGATATCACCCTCGCAACAAGCCAGCCGGTCCGCCACGCCTGCTCGCTATTCTGCGATGATGCCACAACCGGGCCTCTGACTACGTCGTGGCGGCCTCCCCGTGGAACGCGCCTGACCTTCAGGTATTAATCGTGCGGAGCAGAGACATGCCCCTACTTTCGACCGACGAGCCCCCGCGACTGACCAAGGGCGTTTTGGGCTTCGACATGCGCCACGCCGATGGACGGACGGTGACTGTCCGCATCGAGCCGTTCGCGATGCAATTGACCGCCGATCTAACGGCAAACGACGGCTCATCGCTCCGGCGGCGCTTCGAGCGGATCGCACGCGCCAAGTTCATGCGCGACGAGGTCGAGGCCGACGGCTCAATTCGCATCGGGGTCCACGATCTCGACCGTCCGTGACAGCTAGGAGAGCAGCCCGCGTCGTATGAGCGACGCAGGCCGGCGCCAGACCGGTGTTTGCGCAAGAAGCCCGGCCGCCACCAAGAGGGCCGGGCTTTTCTTGAGGGCAATTCTCCGTCGGAGTTGCCAGACTAGGAGCACGTCATGCCGAGATTATGGCTATTCGCCGGCGTGAGAAGGTGCCAGGTCGGGCCCCCAGCCCGCCGCTACGTGAGGTGCGATGCAGGACAACTCCGAAGCGGGAACTTCTGCCCGACCTAGCCGAGTGATTATAAGCGCAGCAGCTTTCGCGATCCGTGATGCAAAAAACACAAGCCGTGACGGAAGCGACCGACCGAAAATCCAGAGCCATAAGCTAGGCCTTTTCGCGTGCTCGGTGAGCGGATCAGTGCGGGGGAAAACGCATGGGACCGTTCATTTTCATTGTCTGCGCCGAGCTCTGCGTGCAGTCGGCGGAGCCTGAGCCGCTTAATCAGTGCCTAAACCGCCTGCATGCCTATATGCTTGAGCATCTCGAAATCGATAATCCCGATCAACGCGCGATCTGCCAAAGTCTGGATCCGTACGGGATCTCCCTGGACAGCAATGGCAATTGGCGGCGCATGGCCACGCCGCCCTCGGATCGCATGTCCGATTTACCTGCCCCTGTGCTTCCGAATGACTAGGTTATGGTGTCGAGATCGCTCTCAACATTTGGATCGCGAAAGCAGACGGATGTGGAGCGGACTATGCGCTAACGCCTAGCCGCCGGTGCGCCTTCTCTTATCGCAAGTCCTTCAGCACCCGCGGCAGCGTCTCGGGCAGGTCCTCGGCGATGAGCCCTGCTCCGAATGCGGCGGCGGCTTCCCCGTGGAGCCACACGGCAGCGCACGCGGCCTCGAACGCGGGAATCCCCTGTGCAAGCAATCCCAGAATGAAGCCCGCCAGCACATCGCCCGCACCTGCGGTCGCGAGTGTCGGGGGCGCATTGTCGCCGATCGCCGCGCGACCGTCGGGGGCCGCGATCACTGTGTCGGGACCCTTGAGGACGAGGACAGCGCCGCTCGTCCTCGCCGCGGCACGCGCACGCTCGAGCTTCGAGCCCTCGAGACCCGGGAACACGCGGGCAAACTCGCCCTCGTGCGGGGTCAGGACGACAGGGCGCTCGGGGTGGGCGCCGATCGCACGCCACAGCTCCCGCGGCTCGGGGGCAAACGAGGTCAAGGCATCGGCGTCGAGGACGGCCGCCGCACCCGAGGCGAGCGCGCTCATCACCTCGGCCGCGGCCTCGCGGCCGACACCACGGCCAGGCCCGACCAGCACCGCGTTCTTGCGCTGGTCGGCGAGGATCTCGGCGAGGCCCAGCGCGCCGGCGAACGGCTTGACCATGATGGCGGTCAGATGCGCGGCGTTGACGGCGACCGCATCGACGGGGCTCGCGACCGTGACGAGGCCCGCCCCGATCCTCAGCGCGCCGCGCGCGCCGAGCCGTGCCGCCCCGGTGGCGTGGGCCGGGCCCGAGACGACGACCGCATGACCGCGATCGTACTTGTGCCCCTCGGGGGCGAGCGCGGGCCAGCGCGGGCGCCACAGCGCCGGCGCATTGACCCACGTCCTCACGCCGATGGAGGGGAGGACCTCGGCAGGGATGCCGATGTCGACGACGCTGAGCTCTCCGCAGAGGGCCCGCCCCGGATAGAGCACGTGCCCAGGCTTCTTGCGGAAGAACGTCACCGTCCGCGCCGCGCGCACCACCGGCCCCGCCGCCAGCCCCGTCGTGCCGTCGAGTCCGCTCGGCACGTCGACCGCAAGGACCGGCACACCCGAGGCGTTCACCGCCTCCACCATCTCGGCCGCGATCCCCTCGAGCGGGCGCGCGAGCCCGGCGCCGAACAGCGCATCGACGACGAGGTGCATGCTCTCGACGGCGTCGGGATCCATGGTCCGCACCGGCCCGTCCCAGCTCCGCGCCATCTGCGCCGCATCGCCCTTGAGGCCTGCCCGGTCGCCGAGAAGGTAGAGCCGCACGTCGTAGCTCGCCCGCTTCAGGTGGCGCGCGGCGACGAAGCCGTCTCCCCCGTTGTTGCCGGGGCCGCACAGCACGAGCACGCGCGAGCCGGGCGGGACCATCGCGCGCGCCTCGTCCGCAACTTTGCGCCCCGCGTTCTCCATGAGGACGAGGCTCGCGACGCCGCGCTCGACTGCGAGGCGGTCGGCGCGACCCATCTCCTCAGCCGACAAGAGCTCGAGCCCGGTCCCGCCGCCGTCTGTCGCCATGCCCTGCCGTCTCTTGCTCGAGCTTGAATGGGTCCACTCTGCATGCCGCCCGGAAGCGATCAACGCCTAGCATCACTGTTCAGCATCCAAGCACGTGAACTGCCTATAAATCTGGCACTTTGCCAACGCCTTGTGCATACTTGCTGAAATACCGTTGCCTCTCGCAGCGGCAACTACTCCCCTAAGTCACTGAAATCGCGAGCATTCATTTTTTGGTCACCACTTGGCATGGGCCGTGCTACCGCTTGGCCCGTCCGGCAAACACTCAAGAATCTGAAAACGCTGGAGGTCTAGGGCGCATGAAGAAAATTGAAGCCATCATCAAGCCTTTCAAGCTCGACGAAGTGAAGGAAGCCCTGCAAGAGATCGGCCTGCAGGGCATTACCGTCATCGAGGCAAAGGGCTTTGGGCGACAGAAGGGTCACACGGAGCTTTACCGCGGCGCCGAGTACGTCGTGGACTTCCTGCCCAAGGTGAAGATTGAGGTGGTCCTCAACGACGACATGCTCAATAAGGCCGTGGAAGCCATCCAGAAGGCCGCCAAGACCGGGCGCATCGGCGACGGAAAAATCTTCATCTCGACGATCGAGGAGGCTATCCGCATCCGGACGGGAGAAACCGGAGTCGAGGCGATCTGAGCGAAGGCCGGCTCAATTCCTCAACATCATAGTCCGCAATAGGGGAGTGCCTATGAAAACTGTCAGTGACGTCCTCAAGACCATCAAGGACAAGGACGTGAAGTATGTCGACCTTCGCTTCTCCGATACGAAGGGCAAGATGCAGCACGTCACCGCCGAGGCCTCCTGCATCGACGAGGGCGCATTCGAGGGATATGCGTTCGACGGCTCGTCAATCGCCGGCTGGAAGGGCATCGAGTCCTCCGACATGAACTTGAAGCCGGATCCGGCTTCCGCCCATATCGATCCCTTCTTCGCCCAGACGACGCTTGCCATGTTCTGCGACGTGGCCGATCCCATCACGGGTCAGCCCTACGAGCGCGACCCGCGCTCGATCGCGAAGAAGGCCGAAGCCTACATGGCCTCCCTCGGCATCGGCGACAAGGCGTTCTTCGGCCCCGAGGCCGAGTTCTTCATCTTCGACGACGTGCGCTTCACCGTCGACCCCTATAACACCGGCTTCAAGGTCGACTCGGCCGAGCTGCCGACCAATTCCGGCACCGAGTACGAGATGGGCAACCTCGGTCACAGGCCGCGCACCAAGGGCGGCTACTTCCCCGTGCCCCCGGTCGACAGCTGCCAGGACATCCGCTCCGAGATGCTGTCGGTCATGGCCGAGATGGGCGTGGTGACCGAGAAGCACCACCACGAGGTCGCCGCCGCCCAGCACGAGCTCGGCATGAAGTTCGGCACGCTCGTGCGCATGGCCGACAATCTGCAAATCTACAAGTACGCGATCCACAACGTCGCCCAGGCCTACGGCAAGACGGCGTGCTTCATGCCGAAGCCGGTCTTCGGCGACAACGGCTCGGGCATGCACGTGCACCAGTCGATCTGGAAGGGCGACACGCCGGTGTTCGCCGGCAACAAATACTCCGACCTTTCCGACGCGGCGCTCTTCTATATCGGCGGCATTCTCAAGCACGCTAAGTCGATCAACGCCTTCTCCAACCCGACCACCAACTCCTACAAGCGCCTCGTTCCAGGCTACGAGGCCCCGGTGCTGCTCGCCTACTCGGCGCGCAACCGCTCCGCCTCGTGCCGCATTCCCGTCGTGTCGTCGCCCAAGGGCAAGCGCGTCGAGGTGCGCTTCCCCGATCCTGCCGCCAATCCCTATCTCGCGTTCGCGGCCATGCTCATGGCCGGTCTCGACGGCATCACGAACAAGATTCACCCCGGCGATCCGGTCGACAAGAACCTCTACGACCTGCCGCCCGCCGAGCTCGCCAAGATCCCGACCGTGTGCGGCTCGCTGCGCGAGGCGCTCGAGACGGTCGACAAGGACCGCGCCTTCCTCAAGATGGGCGGCGTCTTCAGCGACGACATGATCGACGCCTACATCGAGCTCAGGATGGCGGAGAACATGCGCTACGAGATGACGCCGCATCCGGTCGAGTACGACATGTACTACTCGGTCTGAGACGGGACATTGCGCGAAAGGCCCGCCCGGCGCAGCGCCCGGTGGGCCTTTTGCATTTCTGCGGGCGCCGTGGAGGCTCAGTAGAAGTACAGGATCACGACGAAGATGAGACCCCACGCGATGCGGGCAAAATTGCGCTCGTTCGCGAGCAGCCAGGTGGCGAAGCGGCCGGGCATCTCCGTCCATGACACGCGGGCGAGCGAGGTGAGCAGGATGCCGGCCGCAAGGCCGAGCAGGAGGGACGCCGCGTCGAGATCGATGCCGTCGCCATAGCCATAGGCCGTGTCCATATGGAGCTGCGACAGCGGCACCGCCCCCACTACGACAAGGACGCCGAGCCCCAGCACGGCGAATGCCAGAAGCGAGACTACGCTCAAGACCGATCTCATCGCCCTCATCCTCGGCTAGGGATTTGACGACGTGCGCTCACGCCGCGCCCGCGCCGAGGCTAACCCCGCCGCGGTCAATATTGGGTTAACCATGCCAATCCCCTGTGTTGTGCCTGCAGCCTCCTCATTTGAATTGACAGGGGACGGCAGGCCAGCGCAGTCTTTTGGCCAACGCTCAGCAAGGGAGGTCTAAGAAAATGTCACCTCCGGGCCAGAAGTAGCCGCGAAGCGGCAGGTTCATCGAGCCGAAGCGGTTTCGCGGCTATCTCCAACAATTAGCTGTAAGTCGGCGGATACTTCGCAGAACTTGGCGTTGGTCTTTGACTTGCCCGCAAGACAGGAGACTTGAAGGGAAGTGGGTAGGTGGAGAGTACTCTAGGGTCTGCGAAATTCCGCAAGAACCTCAGTATGATTAGGTAGGGCCACAAGGCGCAGGATGGGCACTGACGGTTGGCCTCGAGCCAAGGGCTCGGGTACTCCGTTCTCAGGCCTCTCGCCAACTCCACGGCCCCAAAATCGGGCGAGCCCGGCGGATGAATAGCATCCCCACCGGGCTCGGTCGTTTGCGGGGACGGGGCGCCCTCGATCGGCCATCCTCCTCGTGCTGGTTGAACCGGACACGAGCCTCGTTCGATCCATTGCCGACCATGCCGCCCGTTCGACTGATCCCTCAACTCGTCGCTGCTCTGGCCGTGACCCTGGCGATCCCTGCGTCAGCCGCCCCACGTTATGCGTGGACCCCGGCGCCGTCCGCCTCCGGCACGATCGAGAGCCGCATTCCCCCGCCGCCCGGCTTTGCGCGCATCCCCGCCCCGGCCGGTACATGGGCGCACTGGCTCAGGGGCCTGCCCCTCAAGCCCGAGGGCTCGCCCGTCCTCACCTACACGGGCAAGCCCAAATGGCGACAGGACGTGCACGCGGCCGTCATCGATATCGACGTCGGCCGCCGCGACCTGCAGCAATGCGCGGACGCCATCATGCGGCTGCGTGCGGAATGGCTGTTCACCTCGGGGCGAGCCTCCGAGATCGCCTTCGACTGGGACGGCCGCCGCCACCCGGTGTCCCGCGCCGGCAGAAGCGACTACAAGGCCTTCCGCAAGTACATGGACCTCGTGTTCGCCTATGCGGGGACCTATTCGCTCGAGCGCGAGCTCAAGCGCGTCGATGCGGCCGACATCGCCATCGGCGACGTGTTCATCAAGGGCGGGTTTCCTGGCCATGCCGTGCTCGTCGCCGACATGGCCGCGAATTCTGAGACGGGCGAGAAGCGCTTCCTTCTCGTCCAGAGCTACATGCCCGCCCAGGAGATGCACGTTCTCAAGAACCCGAAATCGGCCGACGGCACGCCCTGGTACGAGGTGCCGGCGGGGGACCAGCAGCTGGTCACGCCCGAGTGGGTTTTCCTCAACACGGCGCTCCGGCGCTGGCCCCAGCGCTGATAGCGTTTTCAGTGGCTGAGCTTGAGGACGCCGCCCGCGCCGTTGGTGCCCCTGAGCGTGGCGGTCAGGCTGCGCCCGTGGACGACGACCGAGATCGAGCCGGAAATGTCGAACTCCGGATTATGGAAGTCGCCCCGGTACCTGTTCGCGCCGGTCTTGAAGACTTCGGCGACCTGCGTCGCTTTCCCCGACTGCGTCGCGCAGTTCCCGTGGACTCTGTAGCTCGTCGACGAGCTGCGGCTGATCGTGGCCCGGCACCGCGCTTTCTCTCGTTCCCCCGACGTATATATCAGGGTTCCCCCGCCGCTCCATGTCCCTTCGAGATCGTCGGCCGCCGCGCGAGTCGCGACGGGAGCGGCCGATAGCGCCGTGACGGCGAGGGCCGTAGTGAGCACCAGTAACCTGAGTTTGGCTATGCGCATGTTGCCTCCATCCGCCGAGCAGCACACCCTCGTGCCTCTATATACACGCGAACCTTGATTCTAAATCTACACGGCGGATTTCATATGGGGACGACCCTTGTGCCAGGCTAGTGTCCCGTTCGCGAAGCTGGTCGCACCTTGTGTCGAGTGTTGAACTTGAGACACTCGCCGCATCTTTAGCGTGGAGTTAATGGCCTTTGATCGCGCGCCTGCGCATCAATCAACCGGTCTCAGTTTCGGGCGACCTTCACGGCACGCGCCAGCTCCTCGGCAAGGATGTCGAGGTCCTCGTCGCGGCCGCAAGAGATTCGGATGCAGCGGTCGAGGGACGGGGCGGAAGGCTTCCTGGCGAAGACGTCGCGGTCGAGGAGCCCGTCGAGCACGCGCCTGGCGAACGCCGCGTCGCGCCCGCAGTCGATGGCGACGAAATTGGCAGCCGACGGCAGCGGCTCGAGCCCGTTGCTGCGGGCGATAGCCGCGATCCGCTCGCGCGCGTACGAAATCTTCGCGACAGCTTCCGCGAGATAGGCCTGATCCTCGAGCGCAGCGAGCGCGCCGATCTGGCCCACGCGATTGATGCCGTAGTGGTTCCTCACCTTCTCGAAAGCCCCGATCAGATCGCGCTCACCGATGCAATAGCCGATCCGGGCACCGGCAAGCCCGTAGGCCTTGGAGAACGTGCGGAGGCGAAGCACCCGGGGATTGCCGGCATCCACAGGCGGGACAGCGTCGCGGGGGGCTGTGTCGCAATAGGCCTCGTCGAGGCAGAGCAGGGTATCGGAGGGAAGCTTCGCCGCGAAAGCTGCGATCTCTCCGGCGCCCCACCACGTCCCCATCGGACTGTCGGGATTGGCCACGTAGACGATGCGCGCCTTCTCGCGCGCGGCGGCGGCGAGGAGCGCGTCGATATCCTCCCTGTCGTCCCGGTAGGGCACCTTGACGAGCCGCCCGCCGTGCCCGGCGACGTGGAAGTTGAACGTCGGATAGGCGCCGTCGGAGGTCACGACCGCCTCGCCGGGCGCAACCAGCATGCGGACGGTCAAGCCGAGGAGCCCGTCGATCCCCTCGCCGATGACGATGTTGCCGGGCGCGACGGCGTGCAAGCGCGCAAGGGCGTGACGCAAATCGTGGCTTTCGGGGTCGGAGTACTTCCAGTTCTCCGCCGCCGCTTGCTCCATGGCGCGTATCGCCTTCGGGCTCGGCCCGAACAGGCTCTCGTTGGCACCGAGGCGGGCCCGGAACGGGCGTCCCCGCGCGCGCTCCTGCGCCTCCGGGCCGACGAACGGCACGAGGGCCGGCAGGTTGCGGACGATGTCGGTCAGAGGCGGGCGGCGCATCCTGCCCAAAGATCAGATGAGGCCCAGCTCGGCAAGCTCGCGGCGCATCTTGGGCGGAAGCCCGGCGAGGCTGTCGCCTGCCGCCCCGGCGAGATCGGCCGGCGCGTCGTCGGCCGTGAGATACCGCCAGCCCTGAAAGGCGCGCCGCGGCACGGGACGCACGGCGACGATCTCGCGGTCGAGCAGAAGAAGGCAGCACGGCGAGCCGTCGTCCTTGGTGCCGTCCTCGAAGCCGACCAGCCTCTGGCGCGCCTGAATGACACCCTTGATCACCCAGTAGAGCGACCCGCCGTCGAGCAACTCGGCCTGACGCTTGGGCGTCTGAAACGTCGTGTGGTAGGCGCAGAGGCGGCCCGTCGCCTTGTGCCTCCTCTTGCGGTTGGCGTCCTGCCATTCGGCAAGGTCCTCGATCGAGGACGTGCCCACGCAGAGCTTGATGAGGTGAAGCGTCATTCTCGTCCCGGGTATCCTGGGCGCCCCCGGACAGGGGCGGCCGTCCGATCATGGACCCGATCGGCGACCCCGGTAAAGCTAGGCGCAGGGATTTCCACGGGCGCTTGATCGGCTAGCCGGCCTGGGCCTTGACGTACTCGTCCCAGGTGATCGTCCCATCCTTGTCGGCATCGACGGCGGCGAAGGCCTTGTCGTAGGCGTTGTAGGACTTGATCTTGGCCGCCTTGCCGATGGCGGCGGCGGCGTTGAGGTCGATGAAAGCCCGGAACTCGGCCGCATTGAGCGCGCCGCTGCCGCTCGCGTTGGCGGCCTTGAAATTGGCTTCGGCGACCTTGAGCGCCTCGGGCGCGAGCTGCGCAAGGCTCTCCGTCGCAAAGACGGCGAGCATCACCGCGACAACGGGCGTCACAGAGGAGTAGCGGCAGCGATTGAGTATCGAAAGAACCCCCACGTCATACTGGCAGCTGGTGCTCTTCTCCCGCGGCCCTTCGCGCGGAGCAAGCCACGCGCCCCGCGTCAGGGTGCGTTCGCGGGTTCGCCGTATCCTCGCCGCAACAGGAGGGCTCAAGCGATGCCGCGCAAGAGGCCGCCCTCGACGCGCAGCGCCGCACCGTTGGTGGCGGAAGCCTCCTTCGAGCAGACGTAGACGACCATGTTCGCCACCTCCTCGACGGTCGCGAAGCGCCCGATGAGCGAGGTCGGACGAAAGGTCTTGACGAACGTCGCCGCCATCGCGTCGGGCGACGTGCCGGCGTCCTTCGCCACCGCCACAAGAAAATCCTCGACCCCGTCCGAGCGTGTGGGGCCCGGGAGCACCGAGTTGACCGTGACGCCGGTGCCGACGGTGAGCTCGGCGAGCCCGCGCGCGATGGCGAGCTGGGCCGTCTTGGTCATGCCGTAGTGGATCATGTCCTTGGGAATATTGAGCGCGGACTCGGAGGAGATGAAGACGATGCGGCCCCAGTTGCGCTCGAGCATGCCCGGCATCAGCGCCCTCGACAGGCGCACCCCCGACATGACGTTGGTCTCGAAGTAGCGGGTCCACTCGCTGTCGGGAATCTCGAAAAAGGGCTTCGGCTCGAAGATGCCGGCGTTGTTGACGAGGATGTCGACGGCGCCCGCCGCCTCGGCGAGCTTGGCGCACCCCTCGGCGGTCGCGACGTCCGCGGCGACGCCCCGCACTTGCCCGCCGCCGACTGCGGCGGTGATCGCGGAAACCGCTTTTTCGACGCTCTCCTCGCGGCGGCCGTTGACGATCACCTTCGCGCCCGTGCCGGCAAGGCTTGTCGCGACGGCGCGGCCGATGCCGGCCGTCGAGCCCGTGACGAGGGCTGTCTTGTCCCAGAGGTCGATTTTCATGGAGGTCACCGCGGATTTTCGTTGAGCATCACGCCTTGAAGTCGGATCAATACGGACGGGTTTCAATGCCGGGCGGCGGCGTGTCGTCGCGGGCGCCGCTAAGATAGGGGGACGCAGGCGATGACTGAGGCAGAGATCCTCGCGATCCGGATCGGTCTCACCGGGCTCGTCATTTCGATCGTCTCGGTGAGCTTCGGCATGGTCTCGGCCTATATCGCCGGGCTATGGCTGTTTCTCAAGACCGCCCCGGTATCGCTGCGTATCCTCGCCTTCGTCCTCTTGTCGATCGGGCTCGACTTCATGGGATACTTGGCGTGGGGGCTGCACGAACTCATGCTCGGCACCGAGCGGTCCTGGGCCAAGCTTGCGACGAACACGACCGAGGTCGCCACCTTCGGCGGGGCGAGCGGCCCGATTGGCTGCCGGGGCTCACGCTCTATCAGGCGGGCGCGCTGCTTGGCCTGGGCGCCTTCGTCGCGATCTACTTCGCACTCGGCTATCTCACGTTCATTTATCGCTGGGACGATGATCGCGGCGGCGGGGGCTAGTTCTTGCGCAGCGCCGCGCACGTGGCGTCATCGGCCTCTTTCTGCTCGACCGTCGCGGCGCCGCCGGGGCGCTTGCCCTCCTGGTAGTCGATGAAGCGCTGGCCGCACCAGCGGCGCCTCTCCTCGATTTCGTCCGCGGCCTGGGCCTTGCCGCCGGTCACGGCATCGTCGGCGATCATCCTCTTGAGCGCCGGGGCCGCCGCCGCCGAAGCCCGAACAGGCTTGTCCAGGGAACTCTCCCATCTGACAAGCCCGTCGAGCGAGCAGGTGGCACATCCGGATAGGGCGATCGCGATTAGGACAGCAGTGAAGAGCGGCCGCGCGGCGGGCATTCTGTTTTCCACGTTTCTCGAGGGGATCGCGACAAGGGAACGTGACGCCTGCACCGATGCCCTACCCCGAGTCGTGCCGGGAGCCTTGTGGCGCGCCCGAGCAATGCACAGCGATTTCTATCGCGTGCCAGGGTGTTAGGGTGTCACCGCTGTGTTGCGCATACGACCGCGCAATTCGCGCTATCCGTGCAACTCGAGCCAAGTCAAAATCTTCGGCCAAAGGAGGCGATGGGCGCTGTAGCCCACGAGTGCGCCCACATGCTGCAAGGCTACCCCCGTCTCCGCTTGGTAGCAGAGCCGGTGCAGGCTCTTCGGCATTACCGTCGCGAAGAGCCCCAGGGCCGAGTGCGGAGGCACCACCGCGCTCCCATGCTCAACTACGATCAAGAGGGGAATTGTCGCGAGCTTTCCTGGGTCGACCGGCGCTCCTCCGACGCTGAGCGTGCCGAGCGCGAAGCGGTTTTTGCGATATAGACCCTCGACGAGGTCGACGAACAACCGCCCCGGCATGGCAAGCTCGTCCTCGGTCCACCTGCGGACACGCCCATGGAGGGTGGCCGTGTTGGTGGCGGCACTCGCAACCCAATCGAGACTGGGGCTCCACAGGAATTCGTCGGGCGCCGCCATCACGGCAAGCGAGCTCAGAAAGGAGCCTGGAACGCAGCGATCGCCGAGCTCCTCCACCGTGGCCGGCGGCATCGCAACCATGAAGCGAGCGATCGCTCCGGCGTCGCCGTCGAAGGCAAGCGGCGTCTCGATGAGGAGCAGGCCGGCGACATGCTCGGAACGGACCGACGCTGCAATGGCCGCAAGGGTGCCGCCGAGAGAGTGTCCGGCGAGCACAGCCCGGCGCGCGCCGGTCGCCGCAAGCACGGCCTCGATCGCTGGCGCGATGACCTGATTGACATGCGCCTCGATGCCGAGATCGGCATCGGCCTCATCCGGGTCGAGCCATTCCAGCATATGAACCGCAAAACCGGCGCCGAGACAGCGCCGAACAGCGCTCACCTCCGGCGCGAGGTCCCAGATGTAGGCGCGCTTGATCGGCGCGGGCACGATCAAGAGCGCGGGACCGCTCGCCGGCCGGTCATAGGCGAGCAGGCGGGCGCGCGGACCTTCCCACATGACCCGGGACGGCGTGCGGACCGGCGCGAAGCCGAGCACGTCGAGCCACGCGCCCTGGCGGCGGCGCGTCGCATCGAGAGACGCGAACGGAGCCACAAACTGGCTCGCAGCGATTTCGAAGCCTTGCATGGGCGTTTTCCGGATGCCGCAGCGGCCGGGGGCGCGCTCATATTGGCATGGAACGCTGCGGCCGCGACTACCGATCCGTAGAGCGCCCAGCGCCTAACCCAGCGTTCCGCTTCGGAGCGCGGCGATCTCCGCGTTGAGGGCATCGCGCAGGACCGTCATGGCGGCCGTGCGCAGGCTATCCTCGTCCATCGTGCCCTTGACGGGAATTTCCACGGTCGCCTCGAGCCGCTGGCGCGAAGCAGACGGATCGGCCTCGTCGCCGATGACGAGATGGACCTGCATTGCGCGACCAACGCCCTGCATTTCGAACTGACGCAGCTTCAAGCCCCAACCTCCCACAGCCCCGCAGGAGAACTCTAGCGGCAAGTTTGGGCTGTCTTGAGGCAAGCTTTCCTCGGCCCTGAGCACAAGCCTCCGCCTCGGTCCACACTGCGCTACAGCGGTATATTGTCGTGCTTCTTCCAGGGGTTCTCGAGCGTCTTGTTGCGCAGCATGTTCAAAGCCCGGCAGATGCGCCGGCGCGTGTTGTGGGGCAGGATGACCTCGTCGATGTAGCCGCGCTCCGCGGCGACGAACGGGTTCGCGAACCTCTTCTTGTAGTCGTCGATGCGCGCCGCGATCTTCTCGGGGTCGGATAGCTCGGCGCGGTAGAGGATCTCGGCGGCGCCCTTCGCCCCCATCACCGCGATCTCGGCCGAGGGCCACGCATAGTTCACGTCGCCGCGGATGTGCTTCGAGCTCATGACGTCGTAGGCACCGCCGTAGGCCTTGCGCGTGATCAGCGTCACCTTCGGCACGGTCGCCTCGGCGAATGCGAACAGGAGCTTGGCGCCGTGCTTGATGAGCCCGCCGTACTCCTGCGCCGTGCCCGGCAGGAAGCCCGGTACGTCGACGAAGGTGATGATCGGGATCTCGAAGCAGTCACAAAAGCGCACGAACCGCGCCGCCTTGCGCGACGCGTCCGAGTCGAGCACGCCGGCGAGCACGAGGGGCTGGTTGGCGACGATGCCGACCGTGCGCCCTTCCATGCGGGCAAAGCCCACCACCATGTTCTTCCCGTACGATTCCTGGATCTCGAAGAAGTCGGCCTCGTCGATGACCTTGAGGATCAGCTCCTTCATGTCATAGGGCTTGTTCGGGTTGTCGGGGATCAGCGTGTCGAGCGAGAAGTCCTCGCGGTCGGGGCTGTCCTTGGTCGGCAGCAGCGGCACCCCCGACCGGTTGTTCGAGGGCAGGAAGTCCATGAGCCGGCGCATCTGGAGTAGGGTCTCGACGTCGTTCTCGTAGGCCTTGTCCGCGATCGAGGACTTCGTCGTATGCACGCGCGCGCCGCCGAGCTCCTCGGCCGACACCGTCTCGTTGGTCACCGTCTTCACGACATCGGGGCCGGTGACGAACATGTAGCTCGTGTCCTTCACCATGAAGATGAAGTCGGTCATGGCGGGGGAATAGACGTCGCCGCCCGCGCACGGGCCCATGATGACCGAGATCTGCGGGATGACGCCGGAGGCGAGGACGTTCCTCAGGAACACCTCGCCGTAGCCGCCGAGCGCGTCGACGCCTTCCTGGATGCGCGCGCCGCCCGCGTCGAAGAGGCCGATGATCGGCGCGCGGTTCTTCAGCGCCATGTCCTGGATCTTCGTCATCTTCTGGGCATGCGCCTGCGAGAGCGAGCCGCCGAACACGGTGAAGTCCTTGGCGAACACGTAGACGACGCGGCCGTTGATGGTGCCCCAGCCGGTGACCACGCCGTCGCCAGGCGTTTTCTGCTTGTCCATGCCGAACTCGGCGCAGCGGTGCTCGACGAAGGTGTCGAACTCCTCGAACGAGTTCTCGTCCATGAGCAGCTCGGTGCGCTCGCGGGCGGTGAGCTTGCCGCGCTTGTGCTGGGCGTCGATGCGCGCTTGCCCGCCGCCGAGCCGGGCATTGTCGCGCCGCCGCTCGAGCTCTTCGATCACTTCCTTCATGGAGCCGGCCCCGTCATGGATTTGTTATATTCAACCGGTCATTAGCACGGGTTTTCGGCGGCGCAAACTGAAGCGCGAGAAAGGGATAAGTTTGCGTCCCGAGCGCCAAATTCCGGGCTGAGCCGGACCCCGCCATGAGCTCCGGGGCGTGACCCGAGGTAGCCGCCCCTCCCGCGAAACTCCCTAAGAGGCGCACACGTACCTGCCGCGGGAGGCCGCCCCCCATGGAAATGCACCAAATCCGCTATTTCATCGCCGCGGCCGAGACGCGCAATTTTACCCGCGCCGCGGAGCTGTGCTCGGTCAGCCCGCCCTCGCTCTTTCGCGCCATCAAGCTGCTCGAGATCGAGTTCGGCGGCCGCCTCTTCAACCGCGAGCGCACCAACACGCACTTGACCGAGCTCGGCAAGATGGTGCTCCCCCATCTCCAGCAGGTCCTGAAGGAAGCCGAGGACGCCAAGCGCAAGACCAAGGAGTTTCTCAATCGGGACACGGAAATGCTGTCGCTCGGCATCATGTGCACGATCGCGCCCCACATGTTCGTCGAGCTGACCCGCAATTTCCGCGAGCGCAATCCTGCCGTCACTCTCAAGATCCTGGATGCAACCGCCGAGCGTCTGCAGAACGCGTTGCTGATGGGCGAGCTCGAGGTCGCCATCTACTGCATTCCGGGCGCCGAGGAGCACAAGCTTACGCACGCCATGCCGCTGTTCATGGAGGCGATGGTGATCGCGGTCAGCGAAAGCCATCCCCTTGCGAGCAAGACGTCGATCGAGGCGTCGGATCTCGATGGCCTTCCCTACCTCGATCGCATCAACTGCGAGTTCGGCAACTATGGCGTCAAGCTGTTCGAGGATTGCGGCGTCTCGGGACCGACGACGTTTCAGAGCGAGCGCGACGACTGGGTGCTGGCCATGGTCGCGGCGGGCATGGGCTATGGGTTCATGGGTCAATCGACCGCGACGTATCCCGGGGTCGTTGCCCGTCCCCTTGTGCGCCCTGCGGTCTCCCGTACGGTCAATCTCGTGACCGTTCGCGGGCGCCAGCACTCGCCGGCCGTGGGAGCGTTCGTGCGCGAGGTGATGCGCACGCGCTGGCAGGGCCAGGCCGCTCTCGCTCAGGAGCTTGAAAATTCGCGCGAGCCCGACGACTCCGAGTTTGACGACGGCGGCGCCTGACGGCTCAGGACAACGTGTCGAGCAGCCGGCTCGCGGCCTCGAACTCGGCGAGACGATGGCGGCGGCGCGCCTCGGCCTCGCTGTCGGCGCCCCATTGCTCGATCTGCCAGTCCTCGTCGATGTGCGCCGCCGCCCAGGCCTCCTCGGGCGTCAGCCGGCCGCGCGCGAGCGCGAGCGCGAGGAGGGCCGAGCCCGTCAGCGTGGTCATGATGTGAAGGGCGGCGAGACGGTAGGGATCGAGCGGGGCCAGCGCAGCAGCGATGCGCGCGAGCGTCTCGTCCGGTTGCGCGACCGGCATCACCCCCTCGGCGAGGACGAAGCGTGTGCCAAGCTCGGAGCGCGCCCAGGCCAGCACCGGGTCCCACGCCGCGCGCTGGCGTCGCGCGAGCTCTTCATGGTCGGGCGCCCGGTAGCAAAGGAGATCGCTTCCGGCAAAGGCGCGAATATCGGCCGCGACCTTCTCCGTCTTACCGGCGACGGCATCGATGACCGTGTTGGCGATCCGGGTCAGCGGCATCGTCTCGGGATCGATCCGCTCGCCCTGCGCCTCCCACTCCGCGGCGATGGCCTCGGCAAGGGATTTGGTCGGCACGGCGAGCTCGCGCTTGCCGGGGGTCTTGATCCGCCGCCCGTCGAGCAGAATGCGGTAGGCTCCGTCGGCCGCTTCGACCGTCGCCGCCTTGTAGAAGCGCTTCGGCAGCGGCGGCCGCAGCGCCTCCCTCCCCGGCATCTCGTCCTTACCGGCGGCCTCGGGCTTGTCGCGGCGGGTCATGGAACAGTTTCGAGATTGAAGAGCAGGCTATCGAGAGCGCGCGCAAGGTGAGCGCAGTCCTGGGCGACATCCGCGGCCCCGGCCGCCGCCAGGGCGTCAGCGGGATGATAGCCCCAGGCCACGCCGAGAGCGCGGGCGCCGGCCGCGCGTCCCATCTCGATGTCGAACGTCGTATCGCCGATCATGACCGTGCCGGCGGGCTCGGCGCCGACCTCGGCCATGGCGGCGCGCACCATCGACGGATCTGGCTTGGAAGGGTGCATGTCGGCGGTCTGAATGGTCGTGAACAAGGGCGCGAGGCCCTCGCGGGCAAGGACCGCGTCGACGCCGCGCCGGGACTTGCCGGTCGCGATCCCGAGCACGACGGAGGGGCGGGCGGCAAGGCGGATCAGCGTGTCGCGCACGCCCGGATAGAGCGGCTCGTCATGATCGGGCCGCTGGCGCCGCTCGGCAAAGGATGCCTTGTAGGCTTCCGCAAGATCGACGACGTCGCGCGCGTGCGGGGACTTGCCGAGGAGCCGCGCAACCGCCGTCGTGAGCGACAGGCCGACCACGTCGAGCACCGCGGCGCGCGGGGGAGGCGCAAGGCCCGCTCCGCGGAACGCCTCCTCCATGGCCGCGCAGATCGCGTGCTGGCTGTCGACGAGGGTGCCGTCGCAATCGAAGATGACGAGCTTCACGTACGCGCTCTCAACGCCGCTCCTGCTTCTCGATGCGCTCCTCGCGGCGGCGCGCGAAGGCGGTGGCTCGGCCGCGGCGTCCGTCATCGCCGTCTCCCTCGTGGCTCGGCCGGCTCGGTTTCGCCCTCATCGTACTTGGTCGCGTCCAGTCCCAAAAGTGCCCAGGTGGCCAGCATATGCGGGGGCAAGGGCGCGGTGACGTCGAGTTTTCCACGCCCCGAGGGATGCGGGATGACGATACGGCGGGCGTGGAGATGGAGTTTCGGCTCGATGCCCGAATCGGCGAGCACGCTCTCTCCCTCGTACTTGTTGTCGCCCACGATCGGGTGGCCGATCAGCGCCATGTGGGCGCGCAGCTGATGCTGGCGCCCGGTCACCGGCTTCAAGGAGACCCACGACGCCTTGTGCGCGACCCGATCGATCACCGCGTAATGCGTTGTCGCGTGCATGGCCTCCTCCTGCTCGCCGGGGCGCGCCTTCCTCACGCGGTCGCCGTCGGGGCCGGAGGCCTTGACGAGCGCGGCCGCTATCTTGCCCTGCGGCGGACGCGGCACGCCCTTGACGAGAGCCCAGTAGGTCTTGGCCGCCGACCGCGTCTGGAATGTACGCCCGAGCTTGGCGGCCGCGTCGCGGTGCTTCGCGACGAGCAGCACGCCCGTCGTGTCGCGGTCGAGGCGGTGCACGAGCCGGGGCCGGTCGCCGAAGCGGTCCCGCATCGCCGCCAGCATGCCGTCGATGTGGCGCCGCGTTCCCGTACCGCCCTGCACGGCGAGCCCGAACGGCTTGTTCAGAACGATGACGTCGTCGTCCTCGTAGAGGATCATGCGCTCGATTGCATCGCGGTCGGCCTTGGAGAGCGCCGGCGCGCCGGGGCTCGCCGCGCGCGCCTTGAGTTCGCGCACGATCGCCGGCACCCGCACCTTCGAGCCCGCCGCGAGCCGCTCGTTCGCCTCGGCGCGCTTCGAGTTCGACGCGCACCTGTCCGGTGCGCAGAAGCTTCTGCAGATACCCGTAGGCGACGTCCGGAAAGCGGGCGCGGAACCAGCGGTCGAGGCGCATGCCGTCCTCGCGCTCTTCAACCTCGATCGTCTCGACGCTCATGGGGGAAGGGTGAGCCCTGAATTCGGCCACGGGTCAAGACCTTGCCCCGCTTGCGTCGCGGGCAATTTCGACTATGTATAAGGTCGCCTGAGGGGATGGAGTTCCCCTTGAACCGCCTGACAGGCTGATGACTCCTACCGCGTCGACAAGGCGGTAGGGGCCGTATGTTTCCCGAGCCGCCTGAGAGCGGCTTTTTTCGTGCCCGCGGGCAGCCATCGGGAGACGTCATGCAGACCTATTTCTGGATCGGATTGGGAAGCGCGCTCGGCGGCATGGCCCGCTACTGGTGCTCCGGCATGGCGGCCGGTCTCATCGGCGAGACCTTCCCGTGGGGAACGCTCATCGTCAACGTGCTCGGCTCCCTCGTCATCGGCTTCTTCTTCACCGTTACGGGGCCCGATGGGCGCTTCCTCGTCGGGACGCTCGAGCGCCAGTTCGTCATGATCGGCCTCTGCGGCGGCTATACGACCTTCTCCTCCTTCAGCATTCAGACGCTGACGCTCATGCAGGACGGCGAATGGCTTTACGCCGGCCTGAACATCGGCGCCTCCGTTGTCCTCTGCCTGCTGGCGGTCTGGCTCGGCCATGTGGCCGCCGTCCAGGTGAACGCCTTGAAATGGGTGTGATCATGCAAGTGCCCCGCGATGCCGTGCTGCTCCGCATCTTCCTCGGCGAGGACGACAAGGCCGGCCGCCAGCCCCTTTACGAGGCGATCGTCCTCAAGGCGCGCGAGATGCAGCTCGCCGGCGCCACAATCCTGCGCGGCCCGATGGGCTTCGGCCGATCGAGCCGGCTGCATACGACCAAGATCCTGCGCCTGTCCGAGGACCTTCCGATCATCATCGAGATTGTCGACTCGCAGGAGAAGATCGACGCCTTCCTGCCCGCGCTCGAGGCGATGATGGGTAGCGGCCTCGTCACCCTCGAGAAGGTCCAGGTGCTGCGCTACGGCAACGGCGCACCTGAGGCCTGATCGAGAGCCCTCACTGCGGACGCTGGCCGCCGGATAACGGACCCCCGATCGCCCAGCCGATGGTCCAGCCGACGACGAGGCCCGCGAGGTTGACGATCATGAAGACCATCTGGTTCATGGTCTCGGCATCGTCGGAGCTTTCGTACTTGAACTGGAGCGCCGCCCAATTCGCGACCGGCCCGCTCAGAAACTGCATGGCGACGGCCGCGCCGACGATGGCAAAGATGATGGCGATCAGATAGCGCATTGGTCTCTCCCGCGGCCGAGGTGCCGCCTCCCCTAGTTCGGCAATCGTTGGCGCAGGGCGCGTCTATTTCACTTCCCAGAACCAGATCTCCCCGGCGCCCGCGTAGTTCGAATAGTAGCCGAGCCAGGAGAACCACTCCATGAGCCACTTGGCGGAGGAGCGATAGCCGTTCCAAACGTCGATGTGGTCGCCTGTCGCCCGGTCCGAGTCGGTCGAGCGGCGCCAGTAGTCCTGGACATAGATGATGCCCGTGCGTCCGAAGATCTTCGGATAGTACTGCGCCGGGTCCAGTCCGGTCAGCTTCTCTGTGGGACCAATGCCCTCGATCTTGGCACGCGCGATGGCATTGGCGAGCTGGTTGGCGTTGATGAAGTGCATCTCCTCGCGCGAGTGCACGGAGCAATGCGAGACGCCCGAGAGCTGCGAGGGCTGAACGCCGGCGCGACGCAGCGCGGTTCCCATGCGGATCGCGCACTGGTTGTGGAACACCGGAAAGCCGAGAGGAACAAACTCGCCCTCGAGATTGGTGAGGTCGCGCGGGGCGATGCAGGGCGTCTGCACGCTTTCGTTGATCGGATGCCCGCGCCAGAGATCGGCGAACTCAATCATGCTACGCACTCCCACTCGCCGGGCACGAGGGGCTCCCCGTTCCCACCCATGGGTCCAAATATAGGCTGGCTGGCGGCCGCTTGGCCAGACGGCGCATGCGGGCGCGTAGCCCTTGAGGAATTTGCTGGGACCTTGCGGTTACTTCGGGCCCGCCCCTCTCTTTTTCCTGAGGCTTGCCCAATATTCGAGCCGCTTCTTCACCTCGCGCTCGAAGCCACGCTCGGGGGGATCATAGAACTGAGGCCTCTTCTTCATCTCGTCGGGAAAGTAGTTCTGGCCCGAGAACGCCTCGGGCATGTCGTGGTCATACTCGTATCCCTCGCCGTAGCCCTCCTCCTCCATGAGCCGGGTCGGCGCGTTGAGGATGATCTTGGGCGGCATCAGGCTGCCGTGCTCCTTGGCCGCCCGCATCGCGCCCTTCATGGCCACGTAGGCGGCGTTCGATTTGGGCGCGGTCGCGAGATAGATGGTCGCCTGGGCCAGGGCCAGCTCCCCCTCGGGGCTGCCCAGGAAATCGTAGGTGTCCTTGGCGGCGAGCGCCTGCACGAGCGCGTTGGGGTCGGCCAGCCCGATGTCCTCGACCGCCATGCGCACGAGGCGGCGCGCGAGGAAGAGCGGGTCCTCGCCCCCGTCGAGCATGCGCGCGAGCCAATAGAGGGCTGCGTCCGGGTCCGAGCCCCGCACGGACTTGTGCAAGGCGGAGATCAAGTTGTAGTGGCCTTCGCGGCTCTTGTCGTAGAGGGGCGCGCGCCGCTGCACCAGCTTGACGAGGCCTGCCCGGTCGAGGGGCTTGGCGCCGGTCGCGACCGCGCCGAACACCTCGTCGGCGAGATTGATGGCGGCGCGCCCGTCGCCGTCGGCCATGCTCGTCAAGGCCTCTCGGGCATCGGCGTCGAGAGGAAGCGCGCGGCCTTCCTCGGCTTCCGCGCGCCGGAGAAGCACCTCGAGAGCCGCCTCGTCGAGGCGGTTGAACGTCAGCACCGTCGCGCGGGATAGAAGCGCGCCGTTGAGCTCGAACGACGGGTTCTCGGTCGTGGCGCCGACGAGCGTGATCGTCCCGTCCTCCATGTGGGGGAGGAAGCTGTCCTGCTGCGAGCGGTTGAAGCGGTGGATCTCGTCGATGAAGAGCAGCGTGCCGCGGCCCTGCTCGCGGCGCGCCTTGGCGCGGTCGAAAGCCTTTCTCAGATCCTGCACGCCCGAGAAGATCGCCGACAGCTGCTCGAACTCGAGCGCGGTCTCGTCGGCGAGAAGGCGCGCAACCGTCGTCTTGCCCGAGCCCGGCGGCCCCCACAGGATGAGGCTCGAGAGCCGCCCACCCTTGAGCATTCGGGTCAGCGAGCCGTCCGGTCCGACGATGTGGTCCTGCCCCACCACCTCGGCCAGCGACTTCGGACGCAAACGGTCGGCGAGCGGGCGCGGGGCTCCTTTCTCGAGGCCCGCCGCTTCGAAGAGATTTGTCATATGCATAGTCTAGCGCCGGTTGACGAGAGGCGCATCCCGGCTAGCGACGGCCAAAAATGGCGAGCAGGAAGAAGGCGAGCAGCGAAAATCCGGCGCCGAGCAGGGCGGCAACGATGTGGAACCGGTTCTCCTCCTGGTTCTGGGCCGCCTCGAGAACAACGACCGCCGCGCCGTCATCGGCCTCCGGCTCGTACTTGATGAGGAGGGCGGGCGGACTGCCGAGCGCGCCCGACTTGAGCTGCTTGGCCAGCACATTCCCGATCGAGCGGCGCACGCGCCGCTCGGCCCCCGCCTTGTCGATCCAAACGAGATCGACCGAGACCGTCTCGCCCGTGCCCGGGTTGAGACCCTCGGCACCGCCCTCGACGAGGGCCATCGCCTCCGTGCCGTTCACCATGACGTCGCGCAGGCGCTTGGCCTGAGCGAGGGCGAACGCGGCGTACGCGAGGCACGCGATGACTGCCAAGCCTGCGAGCACCTTGAGGATGCCGATCGTCGATGGCATGTCGTCCCCCTATCCCGGCACCTGAAGCTGCAGGACCTTCTCGCCCCGCTTGACGCCGATCAGCCACATGCGCTGGCGCTGCGCCAGCGCCGTCTCGAGGCTCGCGACGTTCTCGATCGACCGGTCGCCGATCTCGACGATCATGTCGCCGGTCTGAAAGCCGAGGCGCGCCGCAAGCGAGCCCGAACGCACGGACAGAACGACCACGCCGTTCGTGTCGTCGAGCCCCATCTCGTCGGCGATGGCGGGTAGGATGTTGGAGACCCTCGCGCCGTCGAGGGGATGCTGGCCGGCGAGGTTGCGCACGTCGTCGCGCCCCGGCTTCGGCGCGGGCGCGAGCTTGAGTTTGATGGTCACGGGCTGGCGCTTGCGGATGACGTCGAGGCGCACCGTGTTGCCGATGCCGCGCGTCGTAAGGCGGTACTGCACGCTCCTGTGGTCGGTGACCTCGAAGCCGTCGACATTGACGATCACGTCGCCGGCCTCGAGCCCCGCCTCGGCGGCCGGCCCCGTGTCGGAGACGCGGGCGACGACGGCGCCGGCGATGCGGGAGAGACCCAGCGCCTCGGCGAGCTCGCGCGTTACCGTCTCGAGCCGCGCTCCGAGCCACGGGCGCTCGAGCTTGCGGCCTTGCGCGGCGCTTTCGACGTAGAGGCGCACGAGATTGGACGGGATCGCGAAGCCGATGCCGTGCGAGCCGCCAGACTGGGTGAAGATCAGCGTATTGATGCCGACGAGCTTGCCCGACATGTCGACGAGCGCCCCGCCCGAGTTTCCGGGATTAATGGCCGCATCGGTCTGAATGAAGACCTGGGCATCCGATGCGCCGATCTCGGTCCGGGCCAGCGCCGAGACGATGCCGCTCGTCACCGTCTGCCCGACGCCGAACGGATTGCCGATCGCGAGCACCATGTCGCCGACCTCGAGGGTGTCGGAGTCCTCGAACGCCAGCGTCGGAAAATTCTGGTCTCCGTTCTCGATCTTGAGAATGGCGATGTCGGTCTTGTCGTCCTGGCTCACGACCTTGGCGTCGAACTCGCGCTTGTCGGCGAGCGCGATGCGGATCTCGGTCTCCCCGCGGCCCTTGATCACGTGCGTATTGGTGACGACGATGCCGTCAGGGGACACGATCACGCCCGAGCCGAGCGATCTCTGCACGCGCTCGGAGGGCTGGCCGAACTGGTCGCCGAAGAACTGGCGGAAGAACGGGTCGTTGGCGAACGGGGAGGTGAACGTTTGTACCCGGCGCTGGACGTAGACGTTGACGACGGCGGGCGCCGCCTTGCGGACGATCGGTGCAAAGGTGTACTGCACCACCTCGCGGGAGGGCGGGACCTCTCGCTTCTGGGCATGGACGGGCGGCCCGCCGGCGGCGAAAAGCAACGTCACCCCCAAGCCGGCAGCTGCCACGCCTGCCGTCTTTGCAATCCTCCCATTCATCCGCTATCCCGCCATTCTCATCGCTGCCGGTTCCGTTCCGTCGGCGTGAGGTTCATATAGAACGCGGGTCAATTGAGAGAAAGTCCGGCCCGGCCTCTCGGCCGTCAGGCCGACGCGTCCGCGCGCGCCTTCTCCTCCTCGGCGTGACGCGCCTTGTCCTCGGCGCCCTTCACCGATGTGTCACGATCGACGAGCTCGATCACGGCGCGGGGCGCAGAATCGCCATAGCGGAAGCCGGCCTTCAAGACCCGCGAATAGCCCCCGGCGCGATCCTTGTAGCGGGGGCCGAGCGTGTCGAAGAGCTTCTTGACCATGTCCTCGTCGCGCAGCCGCGCCGCCGCAAGGCGCCTCGAGTTCATGTCGCCGCGCTTGGCGAGCGTGATGTACTTGTCGATCACGCGCTTGAGGTCCTTGGCCTTGGGCAGTGTCGTCACGATCTGCTCGTGACGGATGAGCGCCGCCGCCATGTTGGAGAACATGGCCTGGCGATGGCCGCTCTGGCGGCCGAAACGCCGCCCCAGCTTCTTGTGTCGCATCTCTCTCTTTCCCTTGCGGTTGTTACGGGGAGGTTCTTCGGCCTCGCCTCGCCTTGTTGGGCAATAGGGTCTAGGCAATCGGCAATGGCAAGAGATCCTGACTATTGCCTATTGCCCATTGCCGCATTGCCTATCTCAGTACTGGTCCTCGAACCGCTTGGCCAGCTCCTCGATGTTGTCGGGCGGCCAATTCGGTACCTCCATGCCGAGGTGCAGGCCCATGCCGGCGAGCACCTCCTTGATCTCGTTCAGCGACTTCCTGCCGAAGTTCGGCGTGCGCAGCATCTCGGCTTCCGACTTCTGGATCAGGTCGCCGATGTAGACGATGTTGTCGTTCTTCAAGCAGTTGGCCGAGCGCACGGAAAGCTCGAGCTCGTCCACCTTCTTCAAGAGCGCCGCATTGAAGGCGAGCTCGGGATGGCGCGCTCTCCTCGACGGCCTTCTTCGGCTCCTCGAAGTTGATGAAGACGGCGAGCTGGTCCTGCAGGATGCGGGCCGCGAGTGCCACCGCGTCCTCGGCCTTGACCGAGCCGTCGGTCTCGACCGTCATCGTCAGCTTGTCGTAGTCGAGGATCTGGCCCTCGCGCGTATTCTCGACCTTGTAGGAGACCTTCTTCACCGGGCTGTAGAGGCTGTCGACCGGGATCAAGCCGATCGGCGCATCGTCGGGCCGATTGCGCTCGGACGGCACGAAGCCCTTGCCCATGTCGGCGGTGAACTCGATCCTGAGCTGCGCGCCCTGGTCGAGATGGCAGATGACGTGCTCGGGGTTCAGGATCTCGACGTCGGAGCCGGCCTCGATGTCGCCGGCCTTGACCGCCCCGGGGCCCTCCTTCTTGAGGACCATGCGCTTGATCCCCTCCGAATGGAGGCGAAGCGCAATCTCCTTGATGTTCAGGATGATGTTGGTCACGTCCTCGCGCACGCCGGGGATCGAGGAGAACTCGTGCAGCACGCCGTCGATGTGCACCGTCTTGATCGCGGCGCCTTGCAGAGAGGAGAGCAGCACGCGGCGCAGCGCATTGCCGAGCGTCATGCCGAAGCCGCGCTCGAGCGGCTCGGCGACGACGGTCGCGACCTTCGTGCGATCGCGGCCGGGCGCAATGTTGAGCTTCGACGGCTTAATGAGGTCTTGCCAGTTCTTCTGCAGTACGTTCATCACGGGGTGGCCTCGTCAGGGTTCGAGGAGCGGCTTCGCCAGAGAGCCGCGGGGATCCGCAAGGGATCTGCTCTTCGCGGGAGGCCGGGCCATGCGATGCCCGGGATCCCGCGTCTCGGTGAAACTTGCGCTAGACGCGCCGCCGCTTTCTCGGGCGGCAGCCGTTGTGCGGAATTGGGGTCACGTCGCGAATGGAGGTGATCTGAAAGCCGACGGCCTGCAGCGCGCGTAGCGCCGACTCGCGCCCCGAGCCCGGACCGCACACCTCGACCTCGAGAACCTTCATGCCGTGCTCCATCGCCTTCTTGCCGGCGTCCTCGGCGGCGACCTGGGCGGCGAACGGCGTCGACTTGCGCGAGCCCTTGAATCCCATCGTGCCCGAGGACGACCACGCGAGCGTGTTGCCCTGCGCGTCCGTGATGGTGATCATCGTGTTGTTGAACGATGCGTTCACGTGGGCAACGCCGGAGGTGATGTTCTTCTTCTCGCGACGGCGCACTTTCGTGCGTGCCGCTTGAGCCTGCTCTTTCGCCATGGTCTAGTAGCTCCAAATGCCCGCCGGCAAAGCCTTGTGCCTCAAGTCGCTTTCTTCTTGCCGGCGATCGGCTTCGCCGGGCCTTTGCGCGTGCGCGCGTTGGTGTGGGTCCGCTGGCCGCGCACGGGAAGCCCCTTGCGGTGCCTCAAACCCCGGTAGCAGCCAAGATCCATGAGCCGCTTGATGTTCATGGCCACCTCGCGCCTGAGGTCGCCCTCGACCACGTGGTCGCGATCGATCGTCTCGCGGATCTGCAGGATCTCGGCGTCGGTCAGCTGGCTCACCCGCCGCTCGGCCGGGATGCCGACCTTGGTGCAAATATCCTGTGCAAACTTCGGCCCGATCCCGTGAATATACTGGAGCGCGATCACGACGCGCTTCTGGGTCGGGATATTGACGCCTGCGATGCGAGCCACTTCTCTCTCCTCGAAGCGGGAGGTGCGCGGGCAAGCCGGCGCCTAACCCCTTGGTATTTCGGAAAAAACGCAACGAGATCAGCCCGGCGTTTGCTAGCGCTCGGCCCAATCCCACTTTTTCCGGGTCACGAAAACGCGGTGTTGTAGCCCGGCCATAGGTCCTCGTCAACCGTCACCCGGCCATTCCCTCCGTCAGGCGGACGCCGGCGAGCTCCCTGTCGAGGTCGCGTGCGACTTCCGCGATGGCCGCCATGCCGTCGATCGTACGCAGCTTCCCCTTCGCGAAGTAGTAGCCGATGAGCGGCGACGTCTCGCGGTAGTAGGCCATGAGGCGCGTTTTCAAGGCCTCCGCGTTGTCGTCGGCGCGCACCGTGCCGCCGGCGGCGAGCGTCTCGCGGGCTCGGTTCTCGATGCGCGAGAGGAGGGCCTCGTCGTCGACCTTGAGCTCGACCACCGCGTGGAGGGCCTTTCCGCGCGAGGCGAGCAGCCGGTCGAGGGCCTCCGCCTGCTTCAGCGTGCGCGGGAACCCGTCGAGGATGAAGCCGCCTGCGCAGTCGGGCTTGTCGATCCGCTCGGCGATGATGCCGATCACGACGTCGTCGGGCACGAGCCCGCCGCTCTTCATGATCGCTTCGGCCTTGCGGCCGATCTCGGTTCCCTCCTTCACCGCGGCGCGCAGCATTTCGCCGGTCGATAGCTGGACGAGGCCGCGCCGCTCGGCGAGGGTCTGCGCCTGGGTGCCCTTGCCGGCTCCCGGAGGCCCCAAAAGTATGAGATTCATCTCCGCCCCCTGCTTGTTGCCCCCCTGAGCTTGGCCTTCTTGATGAGACCCTCGTACTGATGAGCCAAGAGATGGCTCTGGATCTGCGAGACCGTGTCCATGGTGACGCTGACGGCGATGAGCAGCGACGTGCCGCCGAAGTAGAAGGGCACGGCCGCGTAGGAGGTGAGGATCTCCGGCAGCACGCAGACGGCAGCAAGGTAGATCGCACCGACGACGGTGATGCGGGTCAGCACGTAGTCGATGTACTCCGCCGTCTTCTCGCCGGGGCGGATGCCCGGCAGAAAGCCGCCGTACTTGCGCAGGTTGTCGGCCGTGTCCTTCGGGTTGAACACCACGGCCGTGTAGAAAAACGCGAAGAAGATGATCAGCGCCACGTATACCAGGATGTACAGCGGCTGGCCGTGTCCGAGAGCGGCGACGATCGTGTTGAGCCACTCCGGCCCTCCGCCCTGGCCGCTGAACTGTGCGGCCGTGATCGGCAGCAGCAGGAGGGAAGAGGCAAAGATCGGCGGGATGACGCCCGCCGAGTTGAGCTTCAGCGGCAGATGCGAGGCATCGCCCTGGAACATGCGGTTGCCGACCTGGCGCTTCGGATACTGGATAAGCAGGCGGCGCTGCGAGCGCTCGATGAAGACGATAGCGGCGATGACGGCCAGCATCAGCACGAGAAGGGCGAGCAGCAGGAAGGTCGATATGGCGCCAGTGCGCGCCATCTCGAACAGCCCGACGATCGCCGACGGCAATCCGGCGACGATGCCGGCGAAGATGATAAGCGAGATGCCGTTGCCCACGCCGCGCTGCGTGATCTGCTCGCCGAGCCACATGAGGAACACCGTGCCCCCCACGAGCGTAATCACCGTCGTGATGCGGAAGAAGAAGCCGGGATCGGTCACGACCGAGGTGCCGGCGGAGCGCGACCCCTCGAGCCCGATGGCGATGCCGTAAGCCTGGAACGCGGCCAGGACGACGGTGAGATAGCGCGTGTACTGGTTGATCTGCTTGCGGCCCGACTCTCCCTCCTTCTTCAAGGCCTCGAGCTTGGGAGAGATCGAGGTCATGAGCTGGAGAATGATCGAGGCCGAGATGTAGGGCATGATGTTCAAGGCAAAGATCGCCATGCGCTCGACCGCGCCGCCGGCGAAGACGTTGAACATGCCGAGGATGCCCGACGACTGCGACTTGAAGGCCTCGGCGAAGGCCGCCGCGTCGACGCCCGGGATCGGAATAAACGTGCCGAGCCGATAGACGAGGAGCGCGCCCAGGGTAAACCAGATGCGCTTCTTCAAGTCCTCGGCCTTGGCGAAGGCGCCGAGGTTGAGATTTGCAGCAAGCTGCTCGGCAGCGGATACCATCTTCAGTGCCTCCCGGCCTTATCCTCGCGGTCGCGGGACCCGATCGGCCCATCGCGCTTAGATAGGCAGCAGAGGGTCAAGGAGCAAACCACCGGGGGGAGTCCCCGAGCGGGCGCCTCGGGCCCTCACTCCTCGCTCGCCTCCCGCGCCGGCTTCTTGGCCGCTCCCGCCTTCTTGGCCGCCGACTTCTTGCGCTTGGCCTCGTCCGCCGCAAGCACCTTCCGCTCGATCAGCGTCACCGTTCCGCCGGCCTTCTCGATGGCGCTTCTTGCGGAGGCCGTGGCGTGATGCACGTTGAGCGAGAGCTTCGCCTTGAGCTCGCCGCCGCCGAGCACGCGCACGCCGTCCTTGGCGCGGCGCAGGAGGCCCGCCGCGACGAGCGCCCCTTCGTCGATCGTCTTGCCGGCTTCGAGGCGTCCCTCGTCGACGGCCTTCTGCAGAGTCTCGAGGCTCACCTCGTTGAAGCTCTTCCTCGCCCACTTGTTGAAGCCGCGCTTGGGCAGGCGCCGGTGGAGCGGCATCTGGCCGCCTTCGAAGCCGCCGATCGCGACGCCGGTGCGCGCCGTCTGGCCCTTGCCGCCGCGCCCGCCGGTCTTGCCGATGCCCGACCCGATGCCGCGGCCGATCCGGACGCGGAATTTGCGCGCGCCGGGGTTGTCCTTCAGTCCATTGAGCCGCATGGCGAAACAAGCTCCTCGATGTCTCAGGCCTTCGCCTTCTCGTCGACGATGCGAACGAGATGGGGGATGGAATTGATCATGCCGCGCACGGCTGGCGTGTCCTCGAGGACGCGCCTCTTGTGCAGCTTGTTGAGGCCGAGGCCGATCAGAGTCTCGGTCTGGATGCCGGGGCGGCGGTTCGCGCTCGCGAACTGCTCGACCGTTATCTTCTTGGATGCCATATCACGTCACCTTCTCGCGTTCGAGGGAGCGCCGCGCTCACGCCTCGGCGCCCGTTTCCGTTCCGCCCGATCCGTCGCGCCGGCGCGCGACGATCTCGGACACCTTCTTGTTGCGCCGCGCCGCGACCGAGCGGGGATTCTCCTGACCCTTCAAGGCGTCGAAGGTGGCCCGCACGACGTTATATGGATTGGTCGAGCCGAGAGATTTCGCGACCACGTCGTGGACGCCGAGCATCTCGAACACGGCGCGCATGGCGCCGCCGGCGATAATGCCGGTGCCGGCTGGAGCCGAGCGCACGACCACCCGGCCCGAGCCATGCCGCCCCTCGCTGTCGTGATGGAGCGTGCGTGCGTCGCGCAGCGGCACACGAATGAGGTTGCGGCGCGCCGCCTCGTTCGCCTTGCGGATCGCCTCGGGCACCTCGCGCGCCTTGCCGTGGCCGAAGCCGACGCGGCCCTTCAGGTCGCCGACGACGACGAGGGCCGCGAAGCCGAAGCGCTTACCGCCCTTCACCACCTTGGCGACGCGGTTGATGTGAACGAGCTTGTCGGTGAACTCGCTTTCGACCTTCTCCCGGTCGCGCTCGCGGCCGCGGTCTCTCGAGGATGGACGTGCCACTGTCAGTGTCCTTTCATCAGAATTTGAGGCCGCCCTCGCGGGCCGCATCGGCGAGCGCCTTGACCCGCCCGTGGAAGAGATAGCCACCCCGGTCGAAGACCACCGTTTCGATGCCCGCTTTCAGCGCGCGTTCGGCGACGAGCTTGCCGACAGCGGCGGCGGCGGCCTTGTCGGCTCCGGTCTTGACCGAGCCCTTGAGCTCCTTCTCGAGGCTCGAGGCGGCCGCAATCGTCCGCCCCGCGTCGTCGTCGATGATCTGGGCGTAGATGTGCTTGGACGAGCGATGCACCGAGAGGCGGGGCCGCTCGGAGCTGCGCGCCTTCAAGGTGCGGCGCACGCGCGCCTGGCGCCTGTCAAACTGCTTGTTGAGCTTGCCCATGGGTCCTCACTTCTTCTTGCCTTCCTTGCGGAAGATGTACTCGCCCTTATAGCGCACGCCCTTGCCCTGGTAGGGCTCGGGCTTGCGGGAGGCGCGGATCTCGGCTGCGAGCTGACCGACCTTGTGCTTGTCGATGCCCGAGACGGTGACGATCTCTTGCTTCGCGCCCGCGACCTTGACCTCGACCCCGACCGGAATGTCGTGAATGACGTCGTGACTGTAGCCGACGCTGAGTTGCAGCTGATCCTTGCCCTTGAGCGCCGCCTTGAATCCGACGCCGTGGATCTCGAGCGTGTGGGAATAGCCTTCGGTCACGCCCTTGATCAGGTTCTGGATCATGGTGCGCGACATGCCCCACATGCTCCGCGCCATCTTGGTCTCCTCGATCGGGGTCACCTCGATGCCCTCGGCCGTCTTCTCGACCTTGATCTCGTCCGGCACGGTGAAGGAGAGCTCGCCCTTGGGGCCCTTCACCGTCACCGTCCTTCCCGATACCGTCGCCGTCACGTTGGACGGGATCGCGACCGGCTTCTTACCTATGCGTGACATGGCCTCGTTCCTTGCGGGACCCGGCGCGCCGCCGGGCCTCATCCTCAGAATATGTTGCAGATGATCTCGCCGCCGACGTTCTCCTCCCGGGCGCGGGCGTCCGACATCACGCCCTTGGGCGTCGAGAGAATGGCGACGCCGAGACCGTTCTCGACGCTTTGCAGCTCCTTGACCGGGGAGTAGACGCGCCGGCCCGGCTTCGAGACGCGCGTGATCTCCTTGATCGCCGGCTGGCCGTTGAAATACTTGAGCTCGATCTCGAACTCGGCCTTGCCGCCCTTGGGCTCGACGCGCGCGTAGCCGCGGATGTAGCCTTCCTCGGCGAGAACGTCGAGGACGCGCGCGCGCATGTTGGATGCGGGCGTCGAGACCTTCGGGCGCCGGCGCATCTGCGCGTTGCGGATGCGCGTCAGCATATCGCCCAGCGGATCGTTCATTGCCATCAGACGTGCCCTCCTTACCAGCTCGACTTGACCATGCCCGGGATCAGGCCTTGCGAGGCAAGCTCCCGAAGCTGGTTGCGGCACATCTTGAGCTTCCTGTAGTAGCCGCGCGCGCGCCCCGTCACCTCGCAGCGGTTGCGCACGCGGTTCGGCGAGGAGTTGCGTGGCAGCTCCGCGAGCTTCAGGCGCGCGGCGAAGCGCTCCTCGGCCGGGCGCTTCAGGTCGTTGGCGACCGCCTTGAGCCGCTTGCGCTTGGCGGCATACTGAGCCGCAAGCTTGCGGCGCCTGTTGTTCTTTTCGACTGAGCTCGTCTTAGCCATTCATGTCCTCCAAAGGCCTTTCGGGATTTGCTCGCCCGAGGTCCTCTAGCTGCGGAAAGGAAAATTGAAGCCGCGAAGCAGCTCGCGCGCCTCGTCGTCGGTTCGTGCCGACGTGACCACGATCACGTCGAGGCCCCAGATCTGATCGACCTTGTCGTAGTCGATCTCGGGGAACACGATGTGCTCCTTGAGCCCGCACGCGAAGTTGCCGCGCCCGTCGAAGCTCTTGGGCGAGAGACCGCGGAAGTCCTTGACGCGCGGCAGCGCGATCGTGACGAAGCGGTCGAGGAACTCGTACATGCGGTCGCCGCGCAGCGTCACCTTGGCGCCGAGCGTCATGCCCTCGCGCACCTTGAAGGTGGCGATCGACTTGGTCGACTTGGTGAGGAGCGGCTTCTGGCCGGAAATGAGGGCGAGGTCGGCTGCCGCGCTGTCGACCTTCTTTCGGTCCGCAGTCGCCTCGCCGACGCCCATGTTGAGCACGATCTTCTCGAGGCGCGGCACCTGCATCGGATTCTTGTAGCCGAACTTCTTGACGAGGGCCTCGCGCACCACCTTCTCGTAGTGCGTCTTCATGCGCGGCTTATAGTCCTTGGGACGCGGCTTCGCCGTGCGCGGGGCCGCCTCGGCCTTCGCGCCCTTCTGAGGCTTGCCGTCCTTGGCGCCGGGCTTCTGAGCCTTGGCGGGCTGAGCGGCGGCGGGCTTGGCGCCCTTCTCGGGTTTCTCTTTGTCGGCCATGGCTTAGCTCTTCTCAGGAATCATCTCGCCGGAGCGCTTGGCGAAGCGGACTTTCTTGCCGTCGGGTAGGATCTTGAAGCCGACGCGCGTCGGCTTGCCGTCCTTCGGGTCCTCGAGCGCGAGGTTCGAGATATGGATCGACGCCTCCTTCGAGATGATGCCGCCCTCCTGGGTCGCCGTCTGGCGCTGATGACGGCGCACGACGTTGACGCCGCGGACGAGCGCGCGGTTCTCCTTGGGGCGCACCTCGATCACTTCGCCGTGCTTGTCCTTGTCGCGGCCGGTGAGCACGATGACGTGGTCGCCCTTCTTGATCTTGAGAGAAGCCATCACAGCACCTCCGGAGCGAGCGAGACGATCTTCATGTGGTTCTTGGCCCTGAGCTCGCGCGTGACCGGTCCGAAGATGCGCGTGCCGACCGGCTCGCCCTGGGGGTTGATCAGGACGGCGGCGTTGCGGTCGAAGCGGATCAGCGAGCCGTCGGGACGGCGGACGCCCTTGGCGGTGCGCACGATGACGGCCTTCATCACCTGGCCCTTCTTGACGCGGCCCTTCGGAATCGCCTCCTTCACCGACACGACGATGGTGTCGCCGATGGTGGCGTACTTGCGCTTCGAGCCGCCGAGCACCTTGATGCACTGCACGCGGCGCGCTCCCGAATTGTCGGCGACGTCGAGATTTGTCTCCATCTGGATCATCGCTCCTTCCTTCTTCCTCAGGCCGCCCGGGGGCGGCGAAATCCCTTGCACGCATTGACGGCCGCGCTTCGGAGGCGCCAGTTCGCGTCAGCTCTTCGCAACACGACCCAGCGTTTCAGCTTCGAGATCGGCGCCGATCTCCTCGATCGACACCAGGTCGCCGACCTTGAACACGTTCTTCTCGTCGTGCGCGTGGTACTTCTTCGTGCGGCGCACGGTCTTCTTCAGCAGCGGATGCGTGTAGCGCCGCTCCACCTCGACGACGATGGTCTTGTTGTTCTTGTCGACACCACCACACCCTGCAGCACGCGCTTCGGCATCGTCTCTCTCTCCTTACGCGCCGGACTTTGGGCACGACTTGGCCGAGGCCTTGGCTTGCCGCTCGCCACCGGCCGATCCCGCGTTTCTGGCGGGCGATCGTCAATAACGCGCGCGATGTCGCGACGCACCTGACGCACGCGCGACGTGTTCTCGAGCTGTCCCGACGCCCGCTGGAAGCGCAGGTTGAACTGCTCCTTCTTGAGCTTCAGCGAGCTGGTCGTCGAGCTGATCGAGCGACATGCTCCTTGCATCTCCCGCTTTCATCGCCGTCGTCCTCGTCTAACCCTTGTGCCTCTCGCGCCCGTCATCCGAGCCGCGTCACGATGCGTGTCTTGATCGGCAGCTTGGCGGCCCCGAGCATCAGCGCCTCGCGGGCCACCTGATCGGTCACGCCGTCGAGCTCGAACATGATGCGGCCCGGCTTCACCCGCGCACACCCACAGCTCGGGCGAGCCCTTGCCCGAGCCCATGCGGACTTCGGCCGGCTTCTTGGTGACCGGCAGGTCGGGGAAGATGCGGATCCACACGCGGCCGGCACGCTTCATGTGGCGCGTGATGGCACGGCGCGCCGCCTCGATCTGGCGGGCGCGTCACGCGCTCGGGCTCCACCGCCTTGAGACCGTGCGAGCCGAAGTTCAGCGTCGTGCCGCCCTTGGCGGCGCCGTGAATGCGGCCCTTGAAGGCCTTGCGGAACTTCGTCCGTGTCGGTTGCAGCATGTCTAGTGCCTTCAAGTCCTCTCAGGTCTGCTCTTGAGCTCTGGCGCCGGCGTGCCGCCACCGCCGCCGCGCGCGGACGCCCGCGCGCTCGCGCCGCTCGTCGCCTCCCGTCGCGCCGCGGCCGGCCGCCCGGGTCTGCCTTCGGTCGCGCGCCGCTCGCGACGCCATCGGATCGTGCTCGATGATCTCGCCTTTGAAGATCCACACCTTGATGCCGATGACGCCGTAGGCCGTCCGCGCCACGCCGTAGCCGAAGTCGATGTCGGCGCGCAGCGTGTGCAGCGGCACGCGGCCCTCGCGATACCATTCCGTGCGGGCGATCTCGGCGCCGCCGAGACGGCCCGCGACGTTGATGCGGATGCCGACCGCGCCGGCGCGGAGCGCCGACTGCACGGCGCGCTTCATGGCGCGGCGGAAGGCGACGCGGCGCTCGAGCTGCTGCGCGATGTTCTCGGCGATCAGCGTCGCGTCGATGTCGGGCTTCCTGACCTCGAGCAGGTTGAGGTGCACTTCCGAGGTCGTGAAGCGTGGCGAGCTCGCCCCGCAGCTTCTCGATGTCGTCGCCCTTCTTGCCGATCAGGACGCCGGGGCGGGCGGTCTGCACGGTGACGCGGCACTTCTTGTGCGGGCGCTCGATCACGACCTTCGAGATGCCGGCCTCGCGCTGCTCCTTCATGATGTGATCGCGGATGGCGCATGTCCTCGTGCAGCAGCTTGCCGTACTCGCCGCGTCCCGCGAACCAGCGGCTGTCCCACGTGCGGTTGATGCCGACGCGAAGGCCGACGGGATTGACTTTGTGACCCATTACTCGGCCTCCTTCTCGGCGGCGGGCGCCTTCTTCGACTTGGCGGACTGCGGTTTGGCGGCCTTCCCGGCTGCCGGCTTGCCCTTGGACGCGGCCGACTTCTCCTTGGCCCTTGCGGGCTTCTTCTTCTCTGCGCTTCTTCGCTCGATCTGACGAACGATGACGGTGATCTGCGAGAAGGGCTTCATGATCGAGAAGCCGCGGCCGCGGCCGCGGGCGGCGAAGCGCTTCATGACCAGGTTCTTGCCGACCTAGGCCTCGGCGACGACGAGCTCGTTGACGTCGAGCCCGTGATTGTTCTCGGCGTTGGCGACAGCGCTCATGACGCACTTGCGCACGTCCTCCGCGATGCGCTTTCGCAGAACTCGAGCTCGGCCAGCGCCTTGTCGACCTTCTTGCCGCGGATCAGACCCGCGACAAGGTTGAGCTTCTGCGGCGAGACGCCAGGATCTTCGCGACCGCTTGCGCCTCGTTGTCGGTGAGGCTTCGCTCGTGGCTCGGCTTGCCCATTATTTCTTCACCGGCTTTCTTGTCGCCGCCGTGCCCGTGGAACATACGGGTCGGCGAGAACTCGCCGAACTTGTGGCCGATCATGTCTTCCGTCACGTCGACCGGAATGTGCTTCTGGCCGTTGTGGACGCCGAACGTCAGGCCGACGAACTGAGGCAGGATCGTCGAGCGGCGGCTCCACATCTTGATCACCTCGTTACGTCCCGACGCGCGCGACTTCTCCGCCTTCTTGAGAAGGTAGCCGTCGACGAACGGGCCTTTCCAAACTGAACGTGTCAAATTGCTTCTCCTCGAGGCTCGACTTACTTCTTCTTCGCCCGGCAGCGAACGATGTACTTGTTGGTCGTCTTGTTCTTGCGCGTCTTGAAGCCCTTCGTCGGCTTGCCCCAAGGCGTCGCCCAATGCTTGCCGCCCTTGGTGCGACCACCGTTCGGGTGATCGATCGGGTTCATGGCGATCGAGCGCACCGTCGGACCGCGGCCCTTCCAGCGCGTGCGGCCGGCCTTGCCGATGACCTTGTTCATGTGATCGGGGTTCGACACCGCGCCGACGGTCGCCATGCACTCGGCGCGGACCTTGCGCGTCTCGCCCGAGCCGAGCGAGCACCGCCCAGCCGGAGTCGCGCCCGACGAGCTGCACGAACGAACCTGCCGAGCGCGCGATCTGGCCGCCCTTGCCGGGCTTCATTTCGACGTTGTGCACGATCGTGCCGATCGGCATCGACGAGAGCGGCATGGCGTTGCCGGGCTTCACGTCGACCTTCGGGCCCGAGACGACGGTGTCGCCGACGCCCAGGCGCTGCGGCGCCAGGATGTAGGACAGGTGCCGTCCTTGTACTTGATGAGCGCGATGAAGGCGGTGCGGTTCGGATCGTATTCGAGACGCTCGACCGTTGCCGGCGCATCGAACTTGCGGCGGCGGAAATCGATCAGGCGGTAGGCCTGCTTGTCGCCGCCGCCGATGTGGCGCGACGTGATGCGGCCGTCGCTGTTGCGCCCGCCGGTCTTCGTCTTGCCCTCGACGAGCGTCTTGACCGGCTTGCCCTTCCACAGCGTGACTCGATCGACCTGGATCAGGTGGCGGCGTCCGGGCGACGTCGGGTTGTATGTCTTAAGCGCCATGATGTCTTGTTCCTCTAGAGACCTGTCGTCACGTCGATCGACTGCCCGTCTTCGAGCGTCACGATCGGCCCTCTTCGTATCGCTCAACACGGCGCTAATGCCGCGGAACGTCTTCTTCTTGCCCTTGCGGACAATCGTGTTCACGGCCTTGACCTTGACCTTGAACAGGCTTTCGATCGCGGCCTTGATGTCCGTCTTCGTCGCGCCGGGTGCACCTTGAAGATCACCTGGTTTGCTTCCGAGACGAGCGTCGCCTTCTCGGTGATGACCGGCGCAACGATGACGTCGTAGGCGGAGCTTTTCATCGCTTTGCTCTCCCCGGCCTCTTGGCGACCTTGGCGCGGCGAACCGCGCCTCCAGCGCTTCGACGGCGGCCCTCGTCAACACCAGCTTCTTACGACGCAGAATGTCGTAGACGTTGATGCCCTGAACCGGCAGCACGTCGATGTTCGGAATGTTGCGGGCGGCGCGCGCAAACGTCGGCTCGAGCTCGGCGCCGTCGATGATCAGCACGTTGTTCCAGCCGAGCTTTGCGAACTGCTCCTTGAGCGCCCCGGTCTTGCCGTCCTTGGACGACGCCTTGTCGAGGACGACGATCTCGCCGGCCTTGGCCTTCGACGAGAGCGCATGGCGAAGCGCCAGGGCCCGCACCTTCTTCGGCATGTCGATGGCGTGGGTCCTCGGCTTCGGACCGAACGCCTTGCCGCCGCCGCGCAACTGCGGCACCGACTTGTCGCCGTGACGCGCCCCGCCGGTGCCCTTCTGCTTGTACATCTTCTTGCCGGTGACCGCGACTTCGGAGCGGTCCTGGGCGTGATGCGTCCCGGCCATGCGCTTCAGCGTCTGATAGCGCACCATGCGGTGCATGAGATCGTTGCGCGGCTCGAGCCCGAAAATCTCGTCGGCGAGTTCGATGTCGCCGGCCTTCTTCGCATCGAGCGTGGTGACGGGAGCTTTCATCACGCCTTCTCCTTCTCGGCGTCGGCGCCCTGCGCCTTGAAGGCGCCGGGCTGCGGCGCGTCCGTGTTGGGCGCCTTCTTGACCGCGTCGCGCACGATCGACCCAGCCGCCCTTCGATCCCGGAACGGCGCCGCGGATCATCACAAGCCCGCGCTCGTTGTCGGTCTTGACGACGACGAGGTTCTGCGTCGTGACGCGCTCGTCACCCATGTGTCCGGCCATCTTCTTGCCCTTGAACACCTTGCCGGGATCCTGGCGCTGACCGGTCGAGCCGTGCGCGCGATGCGTGACCGACACGCCGTGCGTGGCGCGCAGCCCGCCGAAGTTCCAGCGCTTCATGGCGCCCTGGAAGCCCTTGCCCTGGCTCGTGCCCGTCACGTCGACGAACTGGCCCGGGACGAAGTGGTCGGCCGTGATCTCGGCGCCGACTTCGATCAGGTTCTCGGGGCTGACCCGGAACTCGGCGAGCTTTCGCTTCGGCTCGACCTCGGCCTTCGCGAAGGTGCCGCGCTCGGACTTGGTGAGGCGCGAAGGCTTCCTCGTGCCGCCGCCGACCTGGAGCGCGCGTGTAGCCGTTCTTCTCGTCGGTGCGGTGCGCGAGAACCTGGAGCTTCTCGAGCTTCAACACGGTCACGGGGACATGCTCGCCCGCATCGGTGAAAATGCGGGTCATGCCCACCTTCTGTGCAATCACTCCGGAACGCATGTTCGCATTCCTTCCTTCTCAATGGGCCCACGGCCGACCGGCCCGGAGGACCCGGAAATTTCCCTAGAGCTTGATCTCGACGTCGACACCGGCGGCGAGATCGAGCTTCATCAGCGCATCGACGGTCTGCGGCGTCGGATCGACGATGTCCAAGAGGCGCTTGTGCGTGCGCATCTCGAACTGCTCGCGGCTCTTCTTGTCGATGTGCGGCGAACGGTTGACCGTGAAGCGCTCGATGCGGGTCGGCAGCGGGATGGGACCCCGTACCTCCGCACCGGTGCGCTTCGCCGTGTTCACGATCTCGCGCGTCGACGCATCGAGAATGCGATGATCGAAGGCCTTGAGCCGGATGCGGATGTTTTGGCCGTTCATCTCTTTACCCCAGTCAACGAGAAAGCGCCCGGAAGTCCGGGCGCTTCATCGACCCTCCCTACTCGACGATCTTCGTCACGACACCGGCGCCGACGGTGCGGCCGCCTTCGCGAATCGCGAAGCGCACCTTCTCCTCCATGGCGATCGGCGAGACGAGCTCGACGTCCATCGACACGTTGTCGCCCGGCATCACCATCTCCGTCCCTTCGGCAGCGTCACCATGCCCGTCACGTCGGTCGTGCGGAAGTAGAACTGCGGACGGTAGTTGGTGAAGAACGGCGTGTGGCGGCCGCCCTCTTCCTTGGTCAGGATGTAGGCTTCGGCCTTGAACTTCTTGTGCGGCTTGACGGAGCCGGGCTTCGCTAGAACCTGGCCGCGCTCGACGGCTTCCTTGTCGATGCCGCGAAGCAGGCAGCCGACGTTGTCGCCGGCTTCACCCGCGTCCAGGAGCTTGCGGAACATTTCGACGCCGGTCACGACCGACTTCTGCGTGTCGCTTCAATGCCGACGATCTCGACTTCCTCGCCGACCTTGATGATGCCGCGCTCGATACGGCCCGTGACGACCGTGCCGCGGCCCGAGATCGAGAACACGTCTTCGATCGGCATCAGGAACGGCTGATCCTTCGGGCGCTCGGGCAGCGGAATGATACGTGTCGAGCGCCTCGTAGAGCTTCAGGATCGCTTCATCGGCGAGCGGGCCCTTCTCGCCGTTCAAGGCCTTGACGGCGGCGCCGCGGATGACCGGCGTGTCGTCGCCCGGGAACTGGTACTTCGACAGAAGCTCGCGCACTTCCATCTCGACGAGGTCGAGAAGCTCGGGATCGTCGACGATGTCGCACTTGTTCAGGAACACGACGATGTAGGGAACGCCGACCTGGCGGGCAAGCAGGATGTGCTCGCGCGTCTGCGGCATCGGGCCGTCGACGGCCGAGACGACCAGGATCGCGCCGTCCATCTGCGCGGCGCCCGTGATCATGTTCTTCACGTAGTCGGCGTGGCCCGGGCAGTCGACGTGGGCATAGTGACGGTTCGGCGTCGCGTACTCGACGTGCGAGGTGGCGATCGTCAAGATCTTCGTCGGGTCGCGCCGGCCCTGGCTCTCGGAGGCCTTCGCAACCTGGTCGTAGGAGATCGCCGTCGACGTCCAGCCCCGGTCCGCCGACACCTTCGTCAGCGCCGCCGTCAGCGTCGTCTTGCCGTGGTCGACGTGGCCGATCGTGCCTACGTTGCAGTGCGGCTTGTTGCGCTCGAATTTCGCCTTGGCCATGTCGGCTCTCCTTACTTCGTCCTAGTCCACTTCCGGCTCGTCGCCGGACATCCTTCGTTTCTCGTCCCCCGGCTTGCGCCGGAACTCAGCCTCACCTTCAGGCGTACTTGGCCTTGACCTCCTCGGCCACGTTGCGCGGAACCTCCGCGTAGTGGGCGAACTGCATGGTGTAGGAGGCGCGCCCCGTGCTCATCGACCGCAGCTGGCTCACGTAGCCGAACATGTTGGCGAGCGGCACGTAGGCGCGAACCACGGTCGCGTTGCCGCGCATCTCCTGGTTGCGGATCTGCCCGCGCCGCGAGTTGATGTCGCCGATGACGCCGCCCACGAAATCGCTGGGCGTCACCACCTCGACGTCCATGATCGGCTCCAGGAGCTTCACTCCGCCCTTGTCGCACCCTTCCTTCATGGCCTGACGCGCGGCGATCTCGAAGGCGATCGCCGAGCTGTCGACCTCGTGGAAGGCGCCGTCGTAGAGCGTCACCTTCATGTCGACCATCGGGAAGCCGATGAGCACGCCGTTGTCCCACACCGACTGAACGCCCTTCTCGACGCCAGGGATGTACTCCTTCGGGATCGCGCCGCCGACGATCTTGGCATCGAAAACATTGCCCTTGCCGATCTCGTTCGGCTCGAGCTTGAGCTTGACGCGGGCGAACTGGCCGGTGCCGCCCGTCTGCTTCTTGTGCGTGTAGTCGATGTCGGCCGGGCGCGCGAGCGTCTCGCGGTAGGCGACCTGCGGCGCTCCGACGTTGGCCTCGACACCATAGGTGCGCTTCAGGATGTCGACCTTGATGTCGAGATGCAGCTCACCCATGCCCTTGAGGATCGTCTCCCCCAACTCCTGGTCGACCGAGACACGGAACGAAGGATCCTCGAGCGCTAGCGTCGACAGCGCGATGGCGAGCTTCTCCTGATCGGCCTTCGTCTTGGGCTCGATCTTCATCTCGATGACGGGGTTCGGGAACTCCATCTTCTCGAGGATGACGGGCTTTGCCGGATCGCACAGCGTCTCGCCGGTGCGCGTATCCTTGAGCCCCTGCAGCGCGACGATGTCGCCGGCATAGGCCTCCTTGATCTCCTCGCGCTCGGCGGCGTGCATCAGATACATGCGACCCGCCCGCTCCTTCTTGTCGCGCGTCGAGTTCAAGAGCGCCATGCCCTGCTCGATCTTGCCCGAGTAGATGCGGCAGAAAGTGATCGAGCCGACGTGCTCGAAGCTCATGATCTTGAAGGCGATCATGGCAAGGGGCTCGTCGTCGGAGGGCCTGCGGATAGCCTCGCCACCGGTCTTGGGGTCGATGCCCCTGTAGGCATCGCGGTCGAGGGGGGAGGGCAGGAAGTCGACGACGGCGTCGAGAAGCGGCTGCACGCCCTTGTTCTTGAACGCGGAGCCGCACAGCATCGGATAGAACGCGCGGGTGACGGTCGCCTTGCGGATGAGCTTGCGGAGCGTCGCCTCGTCGGGCTCGCGGCCCTCGAGGTAGGCCTCCATGGCCGCATCGTCCATTTCGACGGCGGCCTCGATCATCGCCGCGCGGAACTCGGCCGCCTTGTCCTTGAGATCGGCGGGCACCTCGCCCTCGATCAACTTGGCGTCCTTGGTATCGCCGTCCCAGACCACCGACTTCATGCGGATGAGGTCGACGATGCCGCGGTAGTTGCTCTCGGCCCCGATGGGGAGCTGAAGGGGAACGGCCCGCGCCCCGAGCTTGGTCTTGATGTCGTCGAGGCACATGTAAAAGTCGGCGCCGGTCTTATCCATTTTGTTGGAGAAGATGATGCGCGGCACGTTGTACTTGTCGCCCTGGCGCCAGACGGTCTCCGTCTGGGGCTCGACGCCCTGATTGCTGTCGAGCACGCACACCGCCCCGTCGAGCACGCGAAGGCTGCGCTCGACCTCGATCGTGAAGTCGACGTGGCCGGGCGTGTCGATGATGTTGAGGCGCCGCTTCCTGCCGTCGCGGCCGGGCCAGAAGCAGGTGGTCGCGGCAGAGGTGATGGTGATGCCGCGCTCGGCCTCCTGCTCCATGAAATCCATGGTCGCGGCGCCCTCGTGGACCTCGCCGATCTTGTAGGACTTGCCGGTGTAATAGAGGATGCGCTCGGTCGTGGTCGTCTTGCCGGCATCGATGTGGGCCATGATGCCGAAATTGCGGTAATCCTCGATGGCGTATTGGCGGGGCATGGGCGCCTCAGTGTTCCTGGTCTACCAGCGATAATGTGAGAACGCCCGGTTGGCGTCCGCCATCTTGTGTGTGTCCTCGCGCTTCTTGACCGCAGTGCCGCGGTTGTTGGCCGCGTCCAGAAGCTCGGCCGAGAGCCGCTCGACCATCGTGTTCTCGTTCCTCGCGCGCGCCGCCGTGATGATCCAGCGGATGGCGAGGGCTTGGCGGCGCTCGGGGCGAACCTCGACCGGAACCTGATAGGTCGCGCCGCCGACGCGCCGCGAGCGGACCTCGACGGCCGGCATGACGTTCTCGAGCGCCTGGTGGAACATCGCCACCGGGTCCGACTTGCCCTTGGTCTCCATGCGCTCGAGCGCGCCGTAGACGATGCGCTCGGCGACCGACTTCTTGCCTTCCTTCATCACCGCGCTCATGAACTTGGTGATCACGAGATCGGAATACTTCGGATCGGGATTGACCTCCCGCTTCTCGGCACTGTGACGGCGCGACATGGCGTCTTCCTGTCTCTTCGCTCGGCCCGCGAGAAAGCGAGCCACCTAGATCGTCGAGATCCCGGATCGCGCTCGCCTTCGGCCAGCTTGTCCGGGATACTGCGCAAAGCGTCCGGTTATTTCGGACGCTTTGCTCCGTATTTGGACCGGCGCTGCTTGCGGTTCGCCACGCCCTGCGTGTCGAGCACGCCGCGGATGATGTGGTAGCGCACGCCCGGCAGATCCTTGACGCGCCCGCCGCGGATCAGCACGACCGAGTGCTCCTGCAGATTGTGGCCCTCGCCCGGGATGTAGCCGATCACCTCGAAGCCGTTGGTGAGGCGGATCTTGGCGACCTTGCGCAAGGCCGAGTTCGGCTTCTTCGGGGTCGTCGTGTAGACGCGCGTGCACACGCCGCGCTTCTGGGGGCAGGCCTCCATGTGACGCGACTTCTCGCGGTAGATCTTCGGGACCCGGGGTTTCCGGATCAACTGCTGAATAGTCGGCATGCGCCTTAGTCCTTGCGACCCTGGTCTTGCGACCCGCTGTTGGCCTCGTCTACCGGCGCCGCCCGAACACGAGTGTGCGCCAAACCGAACCTGCCGAGCTTCCGGAATCCGGGAGCCTGGCACGTAAAAACCAGAGGATCCTCCGGTCCGCCCTTGCGAACCGGCGATCATGGCCCGAAAATGTCCTCTGCTTTGGGACGGTAGCGTCTAGGCCGGAATGGCGCGCGAACGCGCGGAGAGGCCTACCGCCTACCGTGAGAGTGGCGAACGTATATCCATTTGCAGAATCGTGGTCAACTCCTGCTCTTCCCCCGAGCAAAATATTGTTCTCGACGCTCGCCGGGCTCCGCCGAGGCAGCGCCTCGGTTGTGGTCCGAGATCAAAAGGGGCCGCGCAATCGGCGGCCCCTTTTCCTAGAGCGTCTACTCGGCGGCGCGCCGGCGGCGGCGCACCGGGACAGCCCCCTCCATATCGGGCGCCGCCAGAGCCTTCTCGGCGTCGACCTTCGCCTTCTCCTTGTCGATCAGCTCGTCGCGCTTGGCGGCAATCTTGCGCAGGCGCCGGAGCATGCCACCGGTGCCGGCCGGGATCAGGCGGCCGACGATGACGTTCTCCTTCAAGCCCTCGAGCGTGTCCGACTTGCCGATGACGGCGGCGTCCGTCAGCACGCGCGTCGTCTCCTGGAACGAGGCCGCGGAGATGAACGAGCGCGTCTGCAGGGAGGCCTTCGTGATGCCGAGCAGCACCGGGCTCGCGGCCGCCGGCCGTTTGCCGGCCTTCTCCGCCTTGGCGTTCATCTCCTCGAGCTCGATGCGGTCGAGCTGCTCGCCTTTGATGAGGCCGGTCTCTCCGGGATCGGTGACCTCGACCTTCTGCAGCATTTGGCGAACGATGACCTCGATGTGCTTGTCGTTGATGGTCACGCCCTGCAGCCGGTAGACGTCCTGGATCTCGTTGATGAGATAGTTCGCGAGCTCCTCGACGCCCTTGATGGCAAGGATGTCGTGGGGCGCGGGATTGCCGTCGTAGATGTAGTCGCCGCGCTCCACGTGGTCGCCGTGCTGGACGGCGAGGTTCTTGCCGCGCGCGATAAGGTATTCGACCGGCTCGACGCCGTCCTCGTCCGGCTTGATCGTAACGCGCTGCTTGTTCTTGTAGTCCTTGCCGAACTCGACCGTGCCCGACACTTCCGCGATGATCGCATGGTCCTTTGGCCGGCGCGCCTCGAAGAGCTCGGCCACGCGCGGCAGACCGCCCGTGATGTCGCCCGACTTCGCCGTCGCGAGCGGAATGCGCGCGAGCACGTCGCCGGCCTTCACCTCCTGCCCCGGCTCGACCGAAAGAATGGCGTCCATCGATAGGAGATAGCGGGCATCGCCGCCGCGCTGCACGCGCACGGGCTTTCCCTTCGCATCCTTGATTTCGATTGCTGGCTTCAAGTCGGCGCCGCGCGGGTTGGCCCGCCAATCGATGATGACGCGGTTGGTGGTGCCCTTGACCTCGTCCGTCTGCTCGCGCACCGAGACGCCCTCGATCAGATGCTGAAGATCCACCTTGCCGCCGACCTCGGTCAGGATCGGACGGGTGTAGGGGTCCCACTGTGCAAGCCTGGTGCCGCGCTTCACCTCGTCGCCCTCGTCGACGTGGAGACGGGCGCCGTACGGGACCTTGTGGGTCGCGAGCTCCTTGCCAGACTGGTCGACGATGACGATCGACATCGTGCGGGTCATCGCGACGAGGCGCCCCTGGCTGTCCTTGACGATGGCGCGGTTCTTAAGCTTCACGTTGCCGTTGAAGTTGCTCTCGATGAACGACTGATCGACGACGTTGGCCGTGCCGCCGATGTGGAACGTGCGCATCGTGAGCTGGGTGCCCGGCTCGCCGATCGACTGGGCGGCGATGACACCCACGGCCTCGCCGATGTTGACCGGCGTTCCGCGCGCGAGATCGCGACCATAACACTTTGCGCAGACGCCCGTTTCGGTCTCGCAGGTCAAGACCGAGCGGATGCGCACCTCCTGGACCTGCGCCTTCTCCAGCGCCTCGGCGTGACGCTCCTCGATGAGCTCCCCTGCCTTGACGATGACGTTGGCGTGCCTGCCCTTGGTGCCGGGCTCGACCACGTCCTCGGCCGCGGTGCGGCCCAGCACGCGCGCGGCGAGCGAGACGATCACCTGGCCCGCGTCGACGACCGCCTGCACGTTGATGCCGGCGTCCGTCCCGCAATCCTCCTCGAAGATGATCGCGTCCTGCGCCACGTCGACGAGGCGGCGCGTGAGGTAGCCCGAGTTCGCGGTCTTCAGCGCCGTATCGGCGAGGCCCTTGCGGGCGCCGTGCGTCGAGTTGAAGTACTCGAGCACCGACAGCCCCTCCTTGAAGTTGGAGATGATCGGCGTCTCGATGATCTCGCCCGACGGCTTGGTCATGAGGCCGCGCATGCCGGCGAGCTGCTTCATCTGCGCCGGAGAGCCGCGCGCGCCCGAGTGGCTCATCATATAGATCGAGTTGACCGGCTTCTCGCGCCCGCTCTTCTCTCTCTGCACAGCCGAGATGCGATCCATCATCTCCTTGGCGATCTGATCGGTGCACTTCGACCAGGCGTCGACCACCTTGTTGTATTTCTCGAGCTGGGTGATCAAGCCGTCGTTGTATTGCTGCTCGAACTCGCGCACCATGTCGGTCGTTTGGCTCACGATCCTGTCCTTCGAATCGGGGATCAGCATGTCGTCCTTGCCGAACGAGATGCCGGCCTTGAAGGCGTGGTGGAAGCCGAGCGCCATGATGCGGTCGCAGAAGATCACCGTCTCCTTCTGGCCGCAGTTGCGGTAGACGGCATCGATCATCCCCGAGATCGCCTTCTTCGTCAGCAACTGGTTGACGAGCGCGAATTTCACGCCCGGCCGCTTGGGCAGCACCTCGCCGAGAATCATGCGCCCGGGCGTCGTCTCATGGACCTCCACGACCTCCTCCCCGTCCGGACCCGTCGCCCGGAAGCGGCCCCTGACTTTGGCGTGGAGCGTGACCGCCCCCGCCTCGAGCGCATGGCGCACCTCGGCGACCGAGCCGAAGGCCATGCCTTCGCCGGGCTCCTTCTCTCGCATGATCGAGAGGTAGTAGAGACCCAAGACGATGTCCTGCGAGGGCACGATGATCGGCGAGCCGTTCGCGGGGTGCAGGATGTTGTTGGTCGACATCATGAGCACGCGGGCTTCCAGCTGGGCCTCCAGTGAAAGAGGCACGTGCACTGCCATCTGGTCGCCGTCGAAATCGGCGTTGAAGGCGGCACAGACGAGCGGGTGGAGCTGGATCGCCTTGCCCTCGATCAGTTGCGGCTCGAAAGCCTGAATGCCGAGGCGGTGCAGTGTCGGCGCGCGGTTCAAGAGAACCGGGTGCTCGCGAATGACCTCGTCGAGCACGTCCCAGACCTCGGGCTTCTCCTTCTCGACGAGCTTCTTGGCCTGCTTCACGGTCGCCGCCTGCCCGAGCGTCTGCAGCCGCGCGTAGATGAACGGCTTGAACAGCTCGAGCGCCATCTTCTTCGGCAGCCCGCACTGATGCAGCTTGAGCTCGGGCCCGACGACGATGACGGAGCGCCCCGAATAGTCGACGCGCTTGCCCAAGAGGTTTTGGCGGAAGCGGCCTTGCTTGCCCTTCAGCATGTCGGCGAGCGACTTCAAGGGCCGCTTGTTAGCCCCGGTGATGACGCGCCCGCGCCGGCCGTTGTCGAACAGCGCGTCGACCGACTCCTGCAGCATCCGCTTCTCGTTGCGGATGATGATGTCGGGCGCGCGCAGCTCCATGAGCCGCTTCAGGCGGTTGTTGCGGTTGATGACGCGCCGGTAGAGATCGTTCAGGTCGGACGTGGCGAAGCGGCCGCCGTCGAGGGGGACGAGCGGGCGCAGCTCGGGCGGGATGACGGGAACCACCGTCAAGATCATCCACTCGGGCTTGTTGCCGCTCTCGATGAAGCTCTCGATCACCTTGAGCCGCTTGCCGAGCTTCTTCGGCTTCAGGTCGGTCGTCGCCTCGGCGATCTCCTGGCGGAGCTCGTCGCGGATCTTCGGCAGGTCCATGGCGATCAGAAGCTCGCGGATCGCCTCCGCGCCGATGCCGGCGGTGAAGCTGTCCGGCCCGTGCTCCTCGATCGCGCGGTTGTACTCGTCCTCGGAGAGGAGCTGCTTCTCCTTGAAGGGCGATATGCCGGGCTCGGTAACGATGTAGTTCTCGAAATAGAGGACGCGCTCGAGGTCCTTCAAGCTCATGTCGAGCAGGAGGCCGATGCGCGAGGGCAGCGACTTCAGGAACCAGATATGGGCGACGGGAGCCGCGAGCTCGATGTGGCCCATGCGCTCGCGCCTCACCTTGGCGAGCGTCACCTCGACGCCGCACTTCTCGCAGATGAGGCCCTTGTACTTCATGCGCTTGTACTTGCCGCACAGGCACTCGTAGTCCTTGATCGGCCCGAAGATGCGCGCGCAGAAGAGGCCGTCGCGCTCGGGCTTGAACGTGCGGTAGTTGATCGTCTCGGGCTTCTTGATCTCGCCGAACGACCACGAGTGAATGTCGTCGGGGCTCGCGATCGAGATCTTGATCTGGTCGAACGTCGGCGCGGGCGCCTGGGTCTTGAAGATGTTGGTGATCTCGTTCATTCGCTCTCTCCTCGTGAGACGCAGGGGGCGTGCGTCTCGAAATTCCTGGCAGTCGTTTCCCCCCTCCCCGCTGGCGGGGAGAGGGGGGAAGCATCTTTACTCGGCGGCGGCCGGCGGCAGGCGCGGCCGCTCGGGCACAACCTCGGGCTCCTGCTCGAGGGCGGGCACGTCGGTGTTGATGAGCTCGACGTTCAAGCCCAATGCGCGCATCTCCTTGACGAGCACGTTGAAGCTCTCGGGCACGCCGGCCTCGAACGTGTCGTCGCCTCTGACGATCGCCTCGTACACCTTCGTGCGCCCGGCGACGTCGTCCGACTTCACCGTCAGCATCTCCTGGAGCGTGTAGGCGGCGCCGTACGCCTCGAGCGCCCACACCTCCATTTCGCCGAAGCGCTGGCCGCCGAACTGCGCCTTGCCGCCGAGCGGCTGCTGGGTGACGAGGCTATAGGGGCCGATCGAGCGGGCGTGGATCTTGTCGTCGACAAGGTGGTGCAGCTTCAAGAGGTACTTGTAGCCGACGGTCACCTTGCGATCGAACACCTCGCCCGTGCGCCCGTCGTGGAGCGTCACCTGGCCCGAGCTGTCGAATCCCGCCGCCTCGAGCATCTGCACGATGTCAGCTTCGCGCGCGCCGTCGAACACTGGCGTCGCGACCGGCACGCCGCCCTTGAGCTGATCGGCGACGGCCACGAGATCGGCGTCCTTCATGTTCGATTTGATCTCGTCCTTGCCGTAGATCTTCTGCATCTGCTCCTTGAGCAATTTGGCCTCGCCGCTCGCGTGGAACTGCTGGAGTGCTTCATCGATGATGCGCCCGAGCCCGCGGCAGGCCCAGCCGAGGTGGGTCTCGAGGATCTGGCCGACGTTCATGCGGCTCGGCACGCCGAGCGGGTTCAGCACCACGTCGACGTGCGTGCCGTCGTCGAGGAACGGCATGTCCTCGACGGGAACGATCATCGACACGACGCCCTTGTTGCCGTGCCGGCCGGCCATCTTGTCGCCCGGCTGGATTTTGCGCTTCACGGCGACGAAGACCTTGACCATCTTCATGACGCCGGGCGGCAGCTCGTCGCCGCGCTGGAGCTTGTCGACCTTGTCGACGAAGCGGCGCTCGAGGCTCTTCTTCGCGTCCTCGTACTGCTTGTTGATGGCCTCGACCTCGGCTTGCGCCTTCTCCTCCTTGAGGCCGATCTCCCACCATTGGCTGCGGGGGATGTCGGCAAGAATTGCCTCGTCGATGTTGGTCCCCTTGCGGGCGCCCTTCGGGCCCTTGGAGACCTCCTTGCCGAGGAGGGTGTCCTTCAAGCGCGCGTAGACGTTGCGGTCGAGGATCTGCAGCTCGTCGTCGCGGTCCTTGGCGAGACGCTCGATCTCCTCGCGCTCGATCGCCATCGCGCGCTCGTCCTTCTCGACGCCGTGGCGGTTGAAAACGCGGACCTCGACGACGGTCCCGGTCACGCCGGGGGGCAGCCGGAGCGAGGTGTCGCGCACGTCGGAGGCCTTCTCGCCGAAGATGGCGCGCAGGAGCTTCTCCTCAGGCGTCATCGGGCTCTCGCCCTTGGGCGTGATCTTGCCGACCAGGATGTCGCCGGGGTTCACTTCCGCGCCGATGTAGACGATCCCCGCCTCGTCGAGGTTCTTCAAAGCCTCTTCGGAGACGTTCGGGATGTCGCGGGTGATCTCCTCCGGGCCGAGCTTGGTGTCGCGCGCCATCACCTCGAACTCCTCGATGTGGATCGAGGTGAAGATGTCGTCGAACACGACGCGCTCGGAGAGGAGGATGCTATCCTCGAAGTTGTAGCCCATCCACGGCATGAACGCGACGAGCACGTTCTTGCCGAGCGCCAGATCGCCGAGATCGGTCGAGGGACCGTCGGCGATGATGTCGCCCGCCTCCACGCGGTCGCCGACGTTGATCAGCGGCCGCTGGTTGATGCAGGTGTTCTGGTTCGAGCGCTGGAACTTGCGCAGGCGGTAGATGTCGACGCCCGGCTTCGAGGCGTCGGTCTCCTCGGTGGCGCGGATGACGATGCGCGTCGCGTCGACCTGGTCGACGATGCCGGGCCGGCGGGCGGCGATCGCGGCGCCTGAATCGCGCGCCACGACCTCCTCCATGCCGGTGCCGACGAGCGGCGCCTCGGCCTTTATCAGCGGCACCGCCTGGCGCTGCATGTTCGAGCCCATGAGGGCGCGGTTGGCGTCGTCGTTCTCGAGGAACGGAATCAGCGCCGCCGCGACCGAGACGAGCTGCTTCGGCGACACGTCGATGTAGTCGACCTTGTCGGCGGAGACGAGCATCACGTCGCCCTGGTAGCGCACGGTGACGAGGTCCTCGGTGAGCTTGCCCTTGGCGTCGAGCTCGGCGTTGGCCTGGGCGACGTGATGGCGCATCTCCTCCATGGCGGAGAGATAGACCACCTGGTCCGTCACCTTGCTGTCCTTCACCTTGCGATACGGGCTCTCGATGAAGCCGTACTTGTTGACGCGCGCGAACGTCGCGAGCGAGTTGATGAGGCCGATGTTGGGGCCTTCCGGCGTCTCGATCGGGCAGATGCGGCCGTAGTGCGTCGGGTGCACGTCGCGCACCTCGAAGCCGGCGCGCTCGCGCGTCAGGCCGCCAGGACCCAGCGCCGAGAGACGCCGCTTGTGCGTGATCTCGGACAGGGGGTTGGTCTGGTCCATGAACTGCGAGAGCTGCGAGGAACCGAAGAACTCGCGCACCGCCGCCGCCGCGGGCTTGGCGTTGATCAGGTCCTGCGGCATCACGGTGTCGATCTCGACCGAGCTCATGCGCTCCTTGATGGCGCGCTCCATGCGCAGAAGCCCGACGCGGTACTGGTTCTCCATCAGCTCGCCGACCGAGCGCACGCGCCGGTTGCCGAGATGGTCGATGTCGTCGATCTCGCCCTTGCCGTCGCGCAGGTCGACGAGCGTCTTGATGACCGCGAGAATGTCCTCCTTGCGCAGCACGCGCATGGTGTCGGGCGCGTCGAGCTCGAGGCGCATGTTCATCTTGACGCGGCCGACGGCCGAAAGGTCGTAGCGCTCGCTGTCGAAGAACAGCGAATGGAACAGGTTGGTCGCCGCCTCGATGGTCGGCGGCTCGCCGGGCCGCATGACCCGGTAGATGTCCATCAGCGCTTCCTCGCCGTTCGAGTTCTTGTCGATCGCAAGCGTGTTCCTGATGAACGGACCGATGTTGACGTGGTCGATGTCGAGGATGTGGAACTCCTTGACCTTCTGGTCCTTGAGCTCGGCCAGGAGCTTGGCGTCGAGCTCGGTCCCGGCCTCGGCATAGATCTGGCCCGTCTCGAGGTCGACGATGTCCTCGGCGATGTAGCGTCCGGCGAGGTCGTCCGAGGAGACCAGCACCTCCTTCAAGCCGCCTTCCGCGAGCTCGCGCGCCTTGCGGGCGGTGATCTTCTCGCCCGCCTTCGCCACGACCTCGCCGCTCCTCGCGTCCATGAGGTCGGCGAGCGGAGACATGCCGCGCATCTTCTCGGGCAGGAACGGCATCTTCCAGCCGCGCTTCGATTCCTTGATGGAAATCTGCTTGTAGAAGGTCGACAGGATCTCCTCGTCGTCGAGGCCGAGCGCATAGAGCAGCGTCGTCACCGGCAGCTTGCGGCGCCGGTCGATGCGCACATAGACGATGTCCTTGGCGTCGAACTCGAAGTCGAGCCACGAGCCGCGGTAGGGGATGATGCGGGCGGCGAAAAGGAGCTTGCCCGAGGCATGCGTGCGGCCGCGGTCGTGATCGAAAAAGACGCCAGGCGAGCGGTGCATCTGCGAGACGATGACGCGCTCGGTGCCGTTGATCACGAATGTGCCGTTCGACGTCATGAGCGGCATGTCGCCCATGTAGACGTCCTGCTCCTTCACGTCCTTGATCGACTTCGAGCCGGTCTCCTCGTTGACGTCGAACACGATGAGACGCAGCTTGACCTTGAGCGGCGCCGAGTAGGTCATGTCGCGCTGCATGCACTCGTCGACGTCGTACTTCGGTCCCTCGAACTCGTAGCGCACGAACTCGAGCGTCGCGCGGCCCGAGAAATCCGAGATCGGGAACACCGACTTGAATACTGCCTGCAACCCGTGATCGTCGGCACGCCCGCCGGGGGGCTCCTTGACCATCAGGAAGTCGTCGTAGGAGCTCTTCTGCACCTCGATCAGGTTCGGCATCTCCGCGACCTCGCGGATCGACCCGAACTTCTTGCGAATTCGCTTGCGGCCGTAGTTCGTCTCGCCCATGTCCGCTCCTCAATTCACCGCAGTTGACGCGCGGGGTGACGCAGCCCGCGCTGTCCGTCTCGTTCCGCGAGGACCGCCAATTCCCCGCGCTTTAGTCCCGTCTTCGTCGTCTCGCCTTGAAACGGCTCGCCGGAGGGTCCCTTCGGGAGTTGCAGAACCCCCTCGAGACCCTCCGGAGAACCGCCTATTCGGCAGTCGGCATGAGGTAGCAGGCAGTAGGGGCGCCGGCGATCGTTCCGACTGCCCACTGCCTACTGCCGACTGCCTCACTTCACCTCGACGACCGCACCCTGGTCCTCGAGCTGCTTCCTGAGCTTTGCAGCCTCGTCCTTCGAGACGCCTTCCTTGACCGTCTTGCCGCCGGCCTCGACCAGATCCTTGGCCTCCTTGAGACCGAGGCCCGTGATCGCGCGCACTTCCTTGATCACGTTGATCTTCTTTTCGCCGCCGGACTTGAGGATGACGGTGAACTCGGTCTGCTCCTCGACGGGAGCGGCAGCGGCGCCCGCACCCGGCATCATCATCATCGGCGCTGCCGCGGCCGCGGACACGCCCCACTTCTCCTCGAGCATCTTGGCGAGCTCGGCCGCCTCGAGCACGGTGAGCTTGGAGAGATCGTCGACGATCTTCGTCAAGTCAGTCATGACTTACTTCCTTCCGGTTTGAACCTTTGTCGATGTGCGCGGCCTCAAAGGCCGCGCCGCCGAGTTTCGCGTGTGCCCGTCAGGCGGCCTCGCCCTTCGACGCCTTCGCCTGGATGACGCGCGCGAGCTTGGCTCCCGGCTCCTTCACCGTGCGGGCGATCTTCGTCGCCGGCGCGTTGAGGAGGCCGATGAGCTTGGCCCTGAGCTCGTCCAGAGACGGCAGGTCGGCGAGCGCCTTGACCGCGTTCGCGTCGAGAACGGAGGTCCCCATCGCGCCGCCGAGGATCACGAGCTTGTCGTTCTCCTTGGCGTACTTGACGGCGACCTTGGCGGCGGCAATGGGATCCTTCGAATAGGCCAGGATGGTCGGCCCCTTCATCAGATCCGCGATGCCGGCCGAAGCCGTGTTCCCGAGCGCGAGACGCACCAGCTTGTTCTTGGCCACCTTGACGGTTCCGCCCGCCTCTTTGACGCGCTTGCGGAACTCTGCCGATTGGGCCGCGACCATGCCGGTGTTGTGGGCGACGACGATCACGCCCGTGTCCTTGAACACGTCGTGAAGCGACGTCACGAGCGCTTTTTTTGCGGCTCTTTCCACCTCGTCACTCCGTTTACGGGGCGCCTTAAGGCTCCCCGCGGGTTGCACCTTGCCGCCATTACGAGGAAATCCCCGCTCCGGCGACGCTTGTCCTGTCCCGACCGCGCGCACGGGATGTGCGGCACGGTGCCGACCCAGAAGGTTCAAACCGGCCCCTGCTTGCGCTTGAGCCGTTTCGTCTCCCGTCTCATGCAGGCCCTCCTTCGAGGTTTACGCCTGGCGGATCAGATCCACCCCGGCACCCGCAATCTCGGACAGGTCCACAGCGAATCGCATCAGCGGTCCGCTGCGGTCTTCCCCTCTCCCCGCGAGCGGGGAGAGGGTAATTTCCTCAGCTATGCGGCTGAGCCGCGATCACCGAGCCGGCGTCGATCTTGACGCCAGGTCCCATCGTCGAGCTCACCGACACCTTCTTGATGTACGTCCCCTTGGAGCCCGCCGGCTTGGCTTTGGCCACCGCCTCGACGAACGCCTTGATGTTCTCGACCAGCGCCTTCTCGGTGAAGCTCGCCTTGCCGACACCGGCGTGAACAATGCCGGCCTTCTCGACGCGGAACTCGACGGAGCCTCCCTTGGCGCCCTTGACGGCGGAGGCGACATCCATCGTCACCGTGCCGACGCGCGGATTGGGCATGAGGCCGCGGGGGCCGAGAACCTTGCCCAAGCGGCCTACAAGACCCATCATGTCCGGAGTTGCGATGCACCGATCGAAGCTAATTTGGCCCTTCGACACGGTTTCGACAAGATCCTCCGCCCCGACAATGTCGGCGCCGGCGGCCTTTGCCTCCTCGGCCTTGGGTCCGCGCGCGAACACCGCGACGCGCGAGGTGCGCCCCGACCCGTTCGGCAGGTTGCACACGCCGCGCACCATCTGGTCGGCATGCTTGGGGTCGACGCCGAGATTCATGGCGACCTCGACCGTCTCGTCGAACTTGGCCTTCGCCCGCGCCTTGACGAGCTTGACCGCCTCGTCGATTGGATAGGCCTTGGCCCGGTCCAAGCCCTCCCGGACCGCGGCGTTGCGCTTGCCGCCAGCACTACGCACCGCCTTGAGCACCTCGGGCGCCAGGTTCTTCTTTTCCGCCGATGCTGTTGGTTTTGCCATGGGCTACTCCACTACCTTGAGGCCCATCGAGCGGGCCGAGCCCGCGATCGTGCGGCACGCCTGATCGAGGTTGTCGGTGTTCAAGTCCTTCATCTTGAGCTTGGCGATGTCGCGCACCTGCGCCATCGTGACCTCTCCCGCCACGTCACGGCCGGGCGTCTTCGAGCCCGACGTGATCTTGGCGGCCTTCTTCAGGAAGAAGGACGCGGGGGGCGTACGCATCTCGAAGGTGAACGAGCGGTCGGAGAACACCGTGATCTTCACCGGGATCGGCGTCCCCTGCTCCATGTCCTTGGTCTTCGCGTTGAAGGTCTTGCAGAACTCCATGATGTTGACGCCGCGCTGGCCGAGCGCGGGCCCGATCGGCGGGGAGGGATTGGCCGCCCCCGCCGGCACCTGCAGATTTATGTAGCCGTCGATCTTCTTCGCCATAGTTTCCCCTTACGCTTGCGGGAAGCTCAAGCTTCCCAGGGTTAGCGGTCAGCGGGCCCAAGTGAACGGCCCTCCCGCGCGAGCCCGCGAAAGCGCCGAATTTTTCCGGCCTATTCGCGGCGTGATCGGCGCATGCGCCGAAATCGATCTCTTCAAATCACTAGGCTGGCACCTTCTCCACTTGGCCGAACTCGAGCTCGACGGGCGTCTTGCGGCCGAAAATTGACACCCCGACCTTGAGCCGCGACCTCTCCCCGTCGACCTCCTCCACCTCGCCTTGGAATGAGGCGAAGGGCCCGTCGACCACCTTTACCTGCTCGCCCACCTCGTAGATGATGGAGGGCTTCGGCCGCTCCACCCCCTCGCGCACCTGGTTCAGGATGCGCGCCGCTTCGTCGTCCGAGATGGGAATGGGCTTGTTATCCGCACCGAGGAACCCTGTCACCTTCGGTGTGTTCTTAATGAGGACGAAAGCGGCGTCCGTCATCTCCATGTTGACCAAGACGTAGCCGGGCAGAAACTTGCGCTCGGCCTGCACCTTGCGCCCCCGCTTGACCTCGACAATCTCCTCGGTCGGCACCACCACGTCGCCGAACAGGGTGTCGAGGCCGGCTGCTTTCGCGCGCTCCTTGATGGCATCCGCCACCTTGCGCTCGAAGTTCGTATAGGCGTGAACGATGTACCAGCGCTTGGCCATGTCTTCAGTCGTCTTTCTCAGCGCCTTGCCGTGAAGGCCCAGCGATTCTGCACACTTTCTTGGGTCCGGACTCTCTATTGCCCGAACCTCAGGATGACTTTGATGAGCCAGCCGAGCACCTGGTCGGCGACGAGGAAAAACAGGGAAGCCAGCGCCACCATGACCAGCACCATGAGCGTGGTGATCCACACTTCCTTCCACGTGGGCCAAGTGACCTTGCTGACCTCCTGGCGGACCTCCTGGATGAATTCGAACGGGTTGAACTTGGCCATCAAAACGACTTCCCGGGCGCCATGCGACATTTCGACGCACCCCCTCATTTTCAGGGGATAGGCCGTTGCCAAGCCGATCCCGGCGCCCTCACCGGACCTGCTCCAAACTGATGGCAGGGGTGGAGGGTCTCGAACCCCCAGCCTTCGGTTTTGGAGACCGACGCTCTGCCAATTGAGCTACACCCCTGTTGCGCACAAGAAATGCGCGCAAACCTCACTCGGGGGCGGCATCCTTAACCGATGTTCGCTCGTTTGTCACTTGTCTGTGGCGGCACGGCCTCAAGGCGCTTTTTCGACCACGACGGCGGTCCCGTAAGCCAGCACCTCGGTGACGGCGGCGGCGATTTCGTTGGCGTCGTAGCGCATGGCGAGAACCGCGTTCGCACCCATCGCCTCGGCGTGCTGGATGAGAAGATCGAAAGCCTCCTGGCGCGTCTGCTCGGCAAGCTTCGTGTAGACCGAGATGTTGCCGCCGAAGACGATCTGGATCGCGGCGCCGATGTTGCCGACGATCGAGCGCGAGCGCACGGTGAGGCCGCGGACCATGCCGAGATGGCGCACGATCCTGTAGCCCGGCAGGTCGTTGGTCGTGACGACGATCATCGCTCGCTCCCCGCCCGGCAATCGGCAATGGGGCAATAGGCAATCGAAGCCTCTTCATCGTGCCCTATTGCCTATTGCCTAATTCCCCTACTCGACAATCTTGGTGACGACGCCTGCACCCACCGTGCGGCCGCCCTCGCGGATCGCGAAGCGCACCTTCTCCTCCATGGCGATCGGCGACACGAGCTCGACGTCCATCGCCACGTTGTCGCCCGGCATCACCATCTCGGTCCCCTGCGGCAGCGTCACCACCCCCGTCACGTCGGTCGTGCGGAAGTAGAACTGCGGCCGGTAGTTGGTGAAGAACGGCGTGTGGCGCCCGCCCTCCTCCTTGGTCAGGATGTAGGCTTCCGCCTTGAACTTCCGGTGCGGCTTGACCGAGCCGGGCTTCGCTAGAACCTGCCCGCGCTCGACCGCGTCCTTGTCGATGCCGCGAAGCAGGCACCCCACGTTGTCGCCGGCTTCGCCCGCGTCGAGGAGCTTGCGAAACATCTCGACGCCGGTGACGACCGACTTCTGCGTGTCCTTCAGGCCGACGATTTCCACTTCCTCGCCGACCTTGATCATGCCGCGCTCGATCCGCCCCGTCACCACCGTGCCGCGGCCCGAGATCGAGAACACGTCCTCGATCGGCATCAGGAACGGCTGGTCCTTCGGTCGCTCGGGCAGCGGGATGTAGGTGTCGAGGGCCTCGTAGAGCTTGAGGATCGCTTCATCCGCGAGCGGGCCCTTCTCCCCGGCCAAGGCCTTGATGGCGGCACCGCGGATCACCGGCACGTCGTCGCCCGGGAACTGGTACTTCGACAGAAGCTCGCGCACCTCCATCTCGACCAGGTCCAGAAGCTCGGCATCGTCGACCACGTCGCACTTGTTGAGGAACACGACGATATAGGGCACGCCGACCTGGCGGGCGAGCAGGATGTGCTCGCGCGTCTGCGGCATCGGCCCGTCGACGGCGGAGACGACCAGGATCGCCCCGTCCATTTGCGCCGCGCCCGTGATCATGTTCTTCACGTAGTCGGCATGGCCCGGGCAGTCGACGTGGGCATAGTGCCGGTTCGGCGTCGCGTACTCGACGTGGGAGGTGGCGATCGTCAAGATCTTCGTCGGGTCGCGCCGGCCCTGGCTCTCGGAGGCTTTCGCAACCTGGTCGTAGGAGATCGCCGTCGACGTCCAGCCCTTGTCCGCCGACACCTTCGTCAGCGCCGCCGTCAGCGTCGTCTTCCCATGGTCGACGTGGCCGATCGTGCCTACGTTGCAGTGCGGCTTGTTGCGCTCGAATTTCGCCTTGGCCATGTCGGTGTACTCTCTACTTGATGGCTCTCCTGCCCGCCGCGCTAGCGGGGGCTTCTCCTACTCCGCTATGAGGGGGGCAGAGATAGTGCGGGAGTGGCGGAGTTGCAAGGAGGGTTTGGCTACGGCTGCGGTTGGAATGGAAACTCGGTTACGCGCATGTTCAACGAAGAATCGCCTAGGAGCAGGCGGATAATCTCCTGTTCGAATATCTCCCGCCGCAACTCTGCTCGGCTGTGCGCGCGTGGATAGTAGATGCCGCGGCGGAGCTGAACTCGGTCGAATGGGTAACTTAAAGCAGCAGCGAGCGCCTGGAGAAGATCGGTGAAGAGCTCGTCGCCCTGGATGTTCCACTGAGTGATCGCGGCCTCGTTAGCCTGATCGAGATTGATGCTCAGGTGGTCGGCGTAGATGCGCCAGCGGTTTAGAACTTCGCGTTCCTTTGGACGTCCCTGAGATTTGAATTCGAGATCGATTCTGTTCAGAGCTTCGACATGCTTTGGAGCCACGCGAGTGGCTCGCGTGGCCATCAGGTCGTAGAAGACTTGCTTTTGCGCGTTGCGCCGCTCCGTAGCTCGTTCAATCCACTTTTGAACTTGGACTGCGATGAGCGGACTAAAGAGAGTGGCTGCAATGATGAGCCCGTCGGAGATTGTTATTGTCATAAAGCGCTCCATTGAGAGTTTGAAAGCGGAGCATGGTCGTATGTCAGCACAATGGATTAGAGACGCTTAGCTCACAGGTTTGTTGTTGAGAGTGAGCCAGAAGCGAGCAATGACCTCGGAAGGAAGAGTTATGGAGCGGGTGAAGGGAATCGAACCCTCGTATTCAGCTTGGAAGGCTGCTGCTCTACCATTGAGCTACACCCGCTTTTGTCAACCACCTCAACTGGTTGTCTTGTCAGCTGACGGGGCGCTCGCCACCAAGCCCCGGATCTCTCGATCCCCTCGCCCACTGAGACGCGCAGAGAGATAGACGCTTTGCCTTGCGTTGTGAAGGGAGCGACGGCGCGCACGCGCCGCTCAGCCGCGACCGCGCCGGCCGCGCCGCCCCGCCTCTGCCTCTGATGCTCCCGCGCGTGCGGGCAGCGTCACCTGGGAGGCGAGCTTCGGGAAGAGATCGACCTTGTTGGGGAGCGCCATGGCGTTGACGAACAGGGATTGGAAGTCCGGCTCGAGCGCGGTCTCGACCTTCTCGATCTCGCGCACCTTGGTCTCGATCTCGCGGCGGTGGTCGCGGTTCAAGAGCGCCATCAGCGCGCCCTCGCCGGCGGCGTTGCCGACGGCGGCCACCTGGTCCAGAGCGCAGTCGGGAATGAGGCCGAGCACCATCGCGTACTTGGGATCGATGAAGGAGCCGAAGGCGCCCGCGAGCCGGATCTGGTCGACCTCGGTCACGCCCTGCTTGCCCATCAGCAGTTTGACGCCGGCATAGAGCGCCGCTTTGGCGAGCTGAATCGCGCGCACGTCGTTCTGCGTCACGACGATCGCCGGCTCGCCTGCCCTCACCACGTAGGAGAACGTCCGCCCGTTGGGGACGATGCGGGGGCTTCTCCCAGCGAGCGCGCCGTTCAAGACGCCGTCCTCCGAGAGGATGCCGGCGAGGAACATCTCGGCGATGACCTCGATGATGCCCGAGCCGCAGATCCCCGTCACGCCGATCGTGCCCGCCGCCGCCTCGAACCCGGGCTCGTCGGACCACAGATCGACGCCGATCACGCGATAGCGCGGCACGAGCGTTGCGGGATCGATGCGCACGCGCTCGATGGCACCCGGCGCGGCGCGCTGCCCGGAGGAAATCTCGGCGCCCTCGAACGCGGGTCCGGTGGGCGAGGAGCAGGCGACGGTGCGCGCGCGGTTGCCGAGCACGATCTCCGCATTTGTGCCGACGTCGACGAGGAGCATCATGCGGTCCTGCCGGTGCGGCCCCTCCGCGAGGATGGCTCCGGCCGCGTCCGCGCCAACGTGGCCCGCGATGCAGGGCAGCGTGTAGAGGCGCGCGTTGGGATTGACCGAGAGGCCGAGGTCGGCCGCACGCGCGTGGACCGGACTCGAGACCGCGAGCGCGAACGGCGCGCCGCCGAGCTCCGTCGGATCGATGCCGAGGAACAGATGATGCATGATAGGATTGCCGACGAAGACCGCATCGAGAATGTCGTCGGCGTCGACGCCGGCCTCCGCGCACACCTTGGCGATGAGATCGTTGACGGCGGCCCTCACCGCGGCCGTCATATCGGCGCGGCCGGCCGGGTTCATCATCACGTAGCTGACGCGGCTCATCAGGTCCTCGCCGAACCTGATCTGGGGATTTGAAGCCCCCGCGGACGCGGCAACGCGGCCCGAGAGCAGCGAAACGAGATGCAGCGCAATCGTCGTCGAGCCGATGTCGCAGGCGATCCCGTAGCCCTCGTTCTTCAGCCCGGGCCAGAGCGCGATGATGCGCGGCGGGCCCGCCTGGGGCTCGTCATGAATCGCGGCCGTCACCGCCCAGCTCCCCGCGCGAAGCACGCCCTGCAGGCATGCGAGCACGCCATAGTCGATGTCGAGGCGCGGGAATCTCCAGTCGCGGATCAACGCGGCCATGAGACGGTCCGCGTCGCCCAGCGGCTTATGCATGTCCGGCTCGTCGACCTCGGTGTAGCAGAGGGAGATCGCCGGATTGCGCTCGATCGTCCGTCCCGAGGCGCTCTTGCGCACGACCTGCGCGTTGATCACCACGTCCTGCGGCACGTCGACGACGAGGTCGCCTTGGATGGTGGCCGAGCACGACAGCCGGCGGCCCGGCTTCAGGTCGCGCAAATCGGCGTAGCGCGCCTCCTTGGCCCCGAACGCGGAGAGATGATCCTGCGCGCTCGTGATGCCGTGCTTGGCGAAATGCCCGTCCTGCACCTCGATCTGGCAGCGCCCGCAGATGCCGCGGCCGCCACAGACGCTCTCGATGTGCACCCCGAGCTGCCGGCCCGCCTCCAGAACGGGCGTCCCGACCGGAAAGCGTCCGCGCTTGCCTGACGGCATGAAGAGAACGAGTGGATCGGTCATCCGTACGCTCGCTTGGCGTTGGCCAGAGGTTAGGGCGCGCCGGAGTTTCCTCCGCCCGCCATCGCGGCGCGGCGCGCGTCACGCCCGCCCCGGCGTCCTCCCGCGGCGGGAGCGGGAGCCGCTGCCGGTGCGCCGGCGGCTTGCGCGCCGGGCTGGTAGTCGCGGTAGGTCATGATCCAGTTCGTGCAGTTGGGGTCGGTGCCGTTGAGGACGTTGGCCGCGCGCACCATCTCCATTTCCTGTGCCCGGACCGGGTTCATGATGGCTGACGTCATGCCGGCGCCGATCACCATGGGGATGAAGCCCGCGTTGACGGCGTGGCGGTGCGGCAGGCCGAACGAGATGTTGGATAGGCCGCAGGTGGTGTTGACCTTGAGCTCCTCGCGCAAGCGGCGCAACAGCTGGAACACCTGAAGGCCCGCGCTGCCCAGCGCCCCGATCGGCATGACCAGCGGGTCCACGACAACGTCCTCCGCCTTGATGCCGTAGTCGGCGGCGCGCTCGACGATCTTCTTGGCGACGGCAAAGCGCACGTCGGGGTCCATGGAGATGCCGCTCTCGTCGTTCGAGATGGCGACGACCGGCACATTATACTTCTTCACGAGCGGCAGGATCGCCTCGAGCTTCTCCTCCTCCCCCGTCACCGAATTGACGAGGGGGCGCCCCTTGGCGACCTTCAAGGCCGCCTCGATTGCGGCCGAGACGGACGAGTCGATCGAGAGTGGCACGTCCACGAGGGACTGGACGATTTCGAGCGTCTGAACCAGAAGCGCCGGCTCGGTCGCATTCGGATCGACCGCAGTCACGCCTGCGTTGACGTCGAGCATCGTTGCGCCGGCGGCGACCTGCTCGAGCGCGTCTTTCTTCACGGTCTCGAAATTGCCCGCCACCATCTCGGCCGCGAGCTTCTTGCGGCCGGTGGGATTGATCCGCTCGCCAATCACGCAGAAAGGCTGATCGAAGCCGATTACGACCTCGCGCGTGGCAGAGGCGACGATGGTTCGCGTCATGGATGTCTCCTGGTCCCGGAAAGTTGTCTCGCAAATCTTAGGAACGCGTGATCGGGCGCTCGGCCGTGCCGCGCAACACCGCCTTCTCGGCCATCTCCTGCGGCGAAATCGTGGCGTGATCCATGAGCTGCTCGGACCGGCGCATAGCGCTGAGGTCCGCTGCGCTCGTCTCGACCTTCCAGGGCTTGCGCCCCTTGAGGACGCCCAACTCGTGCACGATTTCCGCCACGTATTCCTCCTGGCGGTAGGCCATGACGTGAACTCCGTGGACGCCCTCGATGTCCTTCACCTCGTTGATGATGTCGATGCAGAGCTGCTTGCCTTCCGCCTTTTGGTCGCGAGCGCCCTCGATGCGGCGGAAGACCGCATCCGGGATATGAACGCCCGGTACGTTACTCTTCAACCAGCGCGCGGTCCTGGCCGAGGCCAGTGGACCGACGCCGATCAGAATGAAACATTTCTCGTGCAGGCCAAGATCGCGCACGCGTCGCATGAAGTCGCGGAGCATCGGCACGTCATAGCAATATTGGCTTTGCACGAACTCGGCGCCGGCGGCGATCTTCTTGCCGAAATGCAGCGCCCGAAAATCAGCGGGCGGCACGAATGGGTTGACTGCGGCGCCCAGAAACAATGTCGGCGGCTTGGTGATCTGACGGCCCGAAAGGAAGCGGTGCTCATCGCGCATCGTGCGGATCGTGCTGAGAAGCCCCATCGAGTTGAGATCGAAGACGGGCTTTGCTCCCGGTTGATCGCCGGATTGCACGCCGTCGCCCGTCAGGCACAAGACGTTCTGCACACCCATGGCGGCCGCGCCCAGGACGTCGCCTTGGATGGCGATGCGGTTCTTGTCGCGGCAGGCGATCTGCATAATGGGGGCGTAGCCCATACGCGTCAGCAGCGCGCAAATGCCGACCGAGCTCATATGGCAATTGGCCCCCGAGGCATCGACCGCATTGATGCCGTCGACCCAACCATCGAAGACCCTAGCGCGGTCATACACATCCTGAGGGTCGGCGCTGTCGGGCGGGTTCAGCTCAGCCGTCACTGCAAACTCGCCGCGCCGCAAGATGCGCTCGAGACGCCCTCGCGACACGTGCCCGGGCAACGGGTCGAGCGGCAAGCTGGGATCGAGAGGATTGATGTCAAGGCAATGCGAGATCACGCACCGGCCTCCCTTTCGGCGGCCAAGGCCCGCATCGCGCGCAGCCACGACGAGGTCTCTTGCAGCGCATGGTTGACGGGGGGCTGGACATCCAGGATGCGCTCGCCGTCAACCATGGTGCGCGAGCCCTCCCACGCCTTCACCCAGATGCAGGGCATCTCCGGGACAACCTCGCAGTGACCATTGGCGCGCACGCCGCCACAAGGACCGTTGCGCAGCCGTTTCGGACAGGTCATCGGGCAGCTCATGCCGGTCGATGACAGAATGCACTGACCGCACATCCGGCAATCGAACAGAAGTCCCTTCACCCCTCTCTCGACCAGAGCGACCGGCTTTTCGACGTTGCCATAGCCGGCGAGGCGAAACACGGGATCGAGCGACACAAGAAACTTCGAGAAGAGCCGATACAGCTTCTCGAGAAGTGCGGAGTGGCGAACGGACCAGGCGCGGAGCGTGAAGCGGCGACGCCTGCGGCCATCCGCCGAAAAACGCACCGGACCGACCTCCAACCTCTGAGGAGCTCCTCTCCGATCTGCTGCCTTCATGGCTCCGTGCATTCGCGCCCTCCACGAGTGACGGCCGCGGACAGCCGGCTATCGTCCCATTCGGCCTCCAGCGCGGCGCACGCGCTGTCCACGGCCGCTTGAATGTCGCCTTCGACCTTGACCGGGGCTCCCGTGCGCCACTCGGCCAGATAGGCGTCCGCGTCCTTGGCGCCGCTTTGCATGGCCGCCGAGTCGATCGCCTCGGCAAACCGCGGCGGCAGCTCCCGGCGCAGGGTGCTTCTGCCGCTGCCGGCCTTCACCTGCGCGGGAATATCTCTCCAGTAGACGATGACCAGATCCGCCATGGCACGCACTCCTGCTTCGCAAATAATGACGCCGTGGCGCCCGTCGAAGATGCGTGCGCACGACGACAGAATGCCCGAAAGCGACGTTGCCCGCGGGGCGGCGGCGATGCTGGCGCTCGCACGAGCGCAATCACGCTTGCCGCGCCACTGTCCTCATGGCCGTCTCGAGGTCTCCATATCCCGTCAGCCGGCGCTCGTAGGCGAGGTTGAGCCACGCCGCGGCCTTCCGCGCCTTTCTGTCGAGCTCAGGATCATCGGTCTGAGCGAGGTAGACCACTCGCTCATAGTGACCGAAGTAATCGTTCATCAGCTCCGGATACCGGTCGAGCCCGAGGGGCTCGACGAAGAAGGTCCGGAAATTGCGAACCAGGAAGTCGGTGAAATAGAAGGAGGTCATGTCCTCCGCCTCGCGCCCGGCGAAGGCGGCCATGCCTTGATAGAAGGCGAAGCAGTGCGGGCCTGCGATGCGCTCGACGCCTTCCGCCGCCAGGACGCTGTCGAGCAGACCTCCCGTCCCGCAGTCGCCATATCCGGCCAGAATGGTCTCGTAGCCTTGAGCCCTGGCCTCGCGAATGGCCGCTCGCATGGCGCCCGGAATCTTCTGCGGCTCGAAGTGGAGCTGCGCCGGCAGACACGTCAAGTCGACGTGATCGAGCCTCCAGCGCTCACTGATTGCAACGACCTCGCGTGCGAGCATGCCGCAGGCAATGACGAGGACACGGCTAGCTTTCCCACCGCTCGCTGAGACGTCGCTGACTGTCACAGGCGATCGCTCCAAAAAACAGCGGGTGCGCCGCCACACTCCCGCTCAAGTGACTGCGGACGGGTTGAGGCTAGCGGACCCGAGCTGGTTGTGCTTGCGCCTCATGAAGTCGCGTGCGGTTTCCACGGCGACGGCCGCATCGCGGCAGTAGGCATCGGCCCCGACGGCCTTACCGAACTCCTCGTTCAACGGTGCACCGCCGACCAGCACGATGTAGTCATCGCGAATGCCCCGCTCCTTCATCGCATCGATGACGACTTTCATATAGGGCATGGTGGTTGTGAGCAGGGCCGACATGCCGAGGATGTCCGCCTTTTCCACCGCGAGCGCGTCGAGATACTTCTCGACGGGATTGTTGATGCCGAGATCGATCACTTCAAATCCGGCGCCTTCCATCATCATCGCGACGAGGTTCTTGCCGATGTCGTGAATATCGCCCTTGACCGTGCCGATCAACATCTTGCCGAGCTTTGGTGCGCCGGTTTCCGCAAGAAGAGGGCGCAGGATCGTCATCCCGGCCTTCATCGCGTTCGCGGACAACAGCACTTCCGGCACGAAAAGAATGCCATCCCGGAAATCGATGCCCACGATGCGCATGCCCTCGACGAGCGCTTTTGTGAGAACGTCGTAGGGAGTCCATCCGCGCTCCAGAAGAATGCGCGTCCCCTCCTCGATCTCGCTCTTGAGCCCATCGTAGAGATCGTTGTGCATCTGCGTGACGAGCGCGTCGTCGGAGAGAGCGGAGAGAATGATTTCGTCGTCAGCCATGTCTCGACTTCCCCACGGGCGGGCGCAAAATTGAACTCCCGCTCATAGGCAGCACGGCGCGGATCCGCTTGTCCAATTGCGACGTTGCGACAATGGAAAACGACTGTGGCCGCTATTTTTTTGTGACCGCTGAGACGCCTCGACCCCGGTTGCCGTCGGCACCATTTTGATGCACTTTCGCGGGCGCAATTCTCACGCAGCGAGGACAAGCGAATGAGCAATCAGCCCGCAGCGCCGGAGCAAGCAGGCGGTGGCCGGCGTGGCCGCGATGCACGTCGCGCGGCTCGCGGAGGCGGCGGTCCCGGCGTCCAGCTCCCCTTTATCACCCGCTCCATCGCCACCTATGACGTGCTCTCCGAGGAAGGACTGGCGCTGATCGAGGCGAATGCCGACACGGTGCTCGAGGAGATTGGAATCGAGTTCCGAGACGATCCGGAAGCGCGCGAGATGTGGAAGAAGGCGGGCGCCGACGTCAAGGACGAGCGCGTGCGATTCCCGAAGGGTCTCTGCCGCTCCCTGCTCAAGACAGCGCCGGAAACTTTCGTGCAGCACGCCCGCAACCCCGAGCGCAATGTCGAGATCGGCGGCAAGGCGACCGTCTTCGCGCCCGTGTACGGCCCGCCGTTCGTGCGCGACCTCGAAGGCAAGCGCCGATACGCGACGCTCGACGACTTCCGCAACTTCGTGCGCCTTGCCTACATGGCGCCTGCCATCCATCATTCCGGCGGCACCGTGTGCGAGCCGGTCGACGTGCCGGTCAACAAGCGCCATCTCGACATGGTGCTGTCCCACATGACGCTCTCCGACAAACCCTTCATGGGCTCGGTGACGGCGCCGGAGCGTGCCGCCGACACGGTCGAGATGTGCCGCATTCTGTTCGGACGCGAATTCGTCGAGAAGAATTGCGTCGTCATCAATCTCATCAACGCCAATTCGCCGATGGTCTTCGACGGGACGATGCTCGGCGCAGCGAAGGTCTATGCGCGCGCCAACCAGGCGACGATCATCACGCCGTTCATTCTCGCGGGCGCCATGAGCCCGGTCTCAGTCGCAGGGACGCTGACGCAAGTGCTGGCCGAGGTCTTGGCCGGAAGCGCGTTCGTGCAGCTGTGCCGCCCGGGCGCGCCGGTCGTGTTCGGCACGTTCGCCTCGTCGATCTCGATGCAGTCGGGAGCGCCGACATTCGGCACGCCGGAGCCGAGCCTCGTGTCCTACGGGGCCGCACAGCTTGCGCGCCGTCTCAAGCTCCCGTTCCGGACCGGCGGCTCGCTATGCGCCTCGAAGATCCCCGACGCTCAGGCCGCCTACGAGAGCGCCAACACGCTGAATTCCACTCTCCTCTCCGGCACGAATTTCGTCCTCCACGCCGCCGGCTGGCTCGAGGGGGGGCTTTCGGCGAGCTACGAGAAGTTCATGATGGACATCGACCAGCTCGGCATGGCGCAGAGGTTTGCCGACGGCGTCGATCTCTCGGAGAACGGGCAGGCGATGAGCGCCATTCGCGAGGTGGGGCCGGGAAGCCATTATCTCGGCGCGACGCATACGCAGGCCAATTTCGAAACTGCGTTCTATCGCTCGATCATTGCCGACAACAACTCGTTCGAGCAATGGCAGGCGGAGGGGGAGAAGTCCGCCGCTCAGCGCGCCAATGGGCTCGCGCGAAATTGGCTCGGCAAGTACGAAAAGCCGGCCCTCGATCCGGCGATCGAGGAGGCGCTGACGGCATTCGTTGCCGACAAGAAGGCATCGATGCCGGACTCGTTTACGTGAAGCGAGCCCGAGGACGGCCGGGCTAAAGTGGCCAAATTATTCTATAAGCATCTCTGGGGCAGCGTCTTGCGGATTCGGGAGTGATGTCTCTCAGGCCGGACCCTGACCCGTTGAGCGTCGTCTGTTTGCTCAGACGCGGCGAAGCGCTTGGTGCTGGGCGGGACGGGCGGCGCCGGCCAGGAACCGCAGGATCACGTCGCGAAGCTCCTCGACGCTGTCGGCGTGGAAGTCCGTGATCAGCGCGCGGACATGGACCGGGCTGTAGCCATAGGAGACGAGGACCGCCGGTATCCGGGCCGCGATCGCCGCGCTGCTGTCGGCGCCCGTGTCGCCGACCATGAGCGCCCTCTCGCGGTCTCCGCCGGCGAGCGCGATCGTCTCGAGCAGAACGCGGGGGTCCGGCTTCATCGGCCGGTCGCCGCGGTGCCCGACGACTGCGTCGAACAGGTGGGCGAGATCCAGCCTCACGAGGATGTCGACCGCAATCTCCTCGATCTTGTTGGTGCAGACCGCCGTATGCGCGCCCGCTCCCCTGATGTCCTCGAGCAGCGCCCCTATGCCGGGATAGACCTGCGAATGGCGCACGGGAGATCGCCTGTAGGCGGCAACGAACCGCTGGTGCGCCCTCGCGGCCTCCTCCGCCGGAAGGCTGAGGCGCTTGGCAACGAGCGCGCGCCAGAAGAAGGTGCTCAGTCCGTCGCCCATCATCGCCGCCGCCTCGCCGGCGCTCGTCACGCCGCAGCCGTAGCGCGCAAGCACGGAGTCGAGCGCCGCGGCGATGTCCGCGACCGTATCGACGAGAGTCCCGTCGAGGTCGAAAACAATCGTGGGCACAAGCGGCGCGAGCGGCGTCTTCATCTGTTCGGCGTTGGGTTGCGCGCCCTTGCCGAAGCGTCCGGCGCGGGCATCGTCGATAGTGTGACGATCGAGGTCCCGCACTTGTTCCATTAGGGATGTGAAGGGATGCTACCCCTCAGCGCTTCTTCGGGATGTAGTGATCAGTCAGGGTGCCTTCGAAGGCCTCCGCCGCCATGCCGATCGCTCTGCGCTAGAGAGCGAGCTCACGCTTGGCCGCGCGCGCGAGGAAACCCGACCGCGTGAGGCCGTGTGCCTCCGCATAGCGGTCGATCTCTTCGAGCACGTCATCGGGGAGGGTAATATTGAGACGCACGGCGCGGCCTGCTCGCCGCGGCGGATCGACGAGGATTGCAACGCCATCGCGATATTCGCGCTCGGCCATGATGTCGGAAAGGGACGACGGCTCGGGGATCGGCTCGCCATCCTCGGCGAGGCCCTCGAGATGCAGCGCGAGCGCCTCGGCGGCCATGGCACGCGCCTCGTCGAGACTGCTGCCGGCCGAGATGCAACCGGGCAGGTCCGGAAACGACACGCCGTAGTCGCTCTTGGCGTCTTTGTGGATCAAGGCGATGTAGGGGCGCATGGGTCTCACCTCAGCTTGAGCCCGGCCTGCCTCTCGATCGAGCGCAGCGTACCGAGTGGAATGTCTTTGTAAGGATGGGGTACGGTCACGCGCCCCGGCTTCCTGGGATGTTTGAACTGCACATGGCTGCCTTTCCGAGCGACCTCAAACCAACCGTCTGATTTCAGGGCGGAAATGATCGCCTTGCTGTCCATGTGTGTATTTATACATACCGCGACGACATCGCAAGTGTATTAATACACATCAATGCTCTCCAAACCTCAGCGCTTCTTCGGGATGTAGAGATCAGTCAGCGTACCTTCGAAGGCCTCCGCCGCCATGCCGATCGTTTCCGAGAGCGTCGGGTGGGGGTGGATCGTGTGGCCGATGTCGGCGGCGTCGGCCCCCATCTCGATGGCGAGCGCCGCCTCGGCGATGAGATCCCCGGCATTCGGCCCGACGATGCCAGCCCCGATCAGGCGGTGGCTCTCCTCGTCGAACAGGAGCTTCGTCAGCCCCTCGTCCCTGCCGAGCGAGAGAGACCGCCCGGACGCCGCCCACGGAAACACGCCCTTGCCATAGGTCGCGCCGCTCGCCTTGAGCTCTCCTTCCGTCGGGCCGGCCCAGGCGACCTCGGGGTCGGTGTAGGCGACCGAGGGAATGACGCGCGCGTCGAAGACGCTTTTCTGGCCCGCCGCGACCTCGGCCGCGACCTTTCCTTCGTGCGTCGCCTTGTGGGCCAGCATCGGCTGGCCGACGACATCGCCGATGGCAAAGATGTGCGCGACGTTGGTGCGCATCTGGCGGTCGACGCGAATGAAGCCCTGCTCGTCGACGGCGACGCCGGCGTTCTCCGCGGCAATGAGCTTGCCGTTGGGCTTGCGCCCGACCGCGACCAGGATCCTGTCGAAGGTATCGCTTGCCGGAGCCGCACCGCCCTCGAAGTGCGCGACGAGCCCCGCCTTCGTCGCGTCGACCTTCGTCACCTTCGTTTTGAGGTGAATGCTCTCGTAGCGCTTCTCGATGCGTTTCATGAGCGGGGCGACGATGTCGCGGTCGGCCCCCGGGATGATCTGATCCAAGAGCTCGACGACCGTCACTTGCGAGCCGAGCGCATAATAGACGGTCGCCATCTCGAGGCCGATGATTCCGCCGCCGATGACGAGGAGGCGCTTCGGGATGTCGGCGAGGTCGAGGGCGCCCGTGCTGTCGATGACGCGCGGGTCGTCGCTGGGGATGAACGGGAGAGTGATCGGCTCTGACCCGGCGGCGATGATCGCGGCATCGAACGAGATGAGCTGCACGCCCCCGTCCGGCGCCTTGACCTCGATCTCGTGCGGGCCGGCAAAGCGGCCGACTCCGGTCGCGACCGTCACCTTGCGCTGCTTGGCAAGGCCGGAGAGCCCGCCAACGAGCTTCTTCACCACGCCGTCCTTCCAGCCCTTGAGCTGGCCGAGATCGATCGTGGGCGCGCCGAATCCGATCCCGTGAGCCGCGAAGTCGCGGGCTTCCTCGATCACCTTCGCGGCGTGGAGCAACGCCTTCGAGGGGATGCACCCGACGTTGAGGCAGACGCCGCCGAGCACCGGCCAGCGCTCGACGAGAACGACCGACTTTCCGAGATCGGCGGCGCGGAAGGCGGCCGTATAGCCGCCCGGCCCGGCGCCGAGCACGACAATATCGGCATGAAGATCGGCCTTGCGTCCCGTGGCCGTCTTGCCACCGGCGGCGGGCAGCGGGGGCGTGCGGGAAGGAGGCGTCCCTTCCTGCTTCGCCTCGGCGACCGCAAGCGCCAGGACAAGGCTGCCTTCGCTCACCTTGTCGCCGACCTTGACGTGGAGCGTCTCGACCGTCCCGCTCTCCGGAGACGGCACCTCCATCGTCGCCTTGTCGCTCTCGAGCGTGAGCAGCGGGTCCTCGCGCTTCACGGCATCGCCCGGCTTCACCAGGAGCTCGATGACGGGCACGTCCTTGAAGTCCCCGATGTCAGGAATGCGAACCTCGAGCGTGCTCATGGGGCGGTATCCTTTCGAGCAGCCTCAGAGCACGAGCTGGCGGACATCGGCGAGAATGTCGGCCAGGCGGCGAGTGAAGCGGGCGGCCGTCGCGCCGTCGATCACGCGGTGGTCGTAGGAGACGGAAAGCGGCAGCATGAGGCGCGGCTGGAACTCTTTGCCGTCCCAGATGGGGCGCATCGCCGCGCGCACGACGCCCAGAATGGCGACCTCGGGTGCATTTACGATGGGCGTGAAGCTCGTGCCGCCGATGCCGCCGAGGCTCGAGATCGAGAACGTCGCGCCCTGAATGTCGGCGGGCGCGATCTGCCCCTCGCGCATGCGCTTCGAAATCGCGCCGAGCTCCTGGCTGAGCTCGAGGATGCCCTTGCGATCGACGTCGCGGATGACGGGCACGACGAGACCGTCCGGCGTATCCACGGCGACTCCCAGGTGGTAGTAGCGCTTCAGGATGAGCGCGTCCTTCTCGGGTGAGAGGGACGCGTTGAACTCGGGAAACTCTTTCAGCGCGACGACCGAGGCCTTCATGAGGAAGGCCAGCATCGTCACCCGATAGCCCTTCTCCTTGGCGGCGCTGTCGAGCGTCTTGCGGTAGCCCTCGAGCTCGGTGATGTCCGCTTCGTCGGTGTGCGTGACGTGGGGAATGTTGAGCCATGCGCGGTGCAGATGGGGGCCGGAGAGCTTCCGCAGCCGCGAAAGGGGCTTCATCTCGACGGGGCCGAACTTCGAGAAGTCCTGAGCCGGGATGGGCGGGATGCCGGCGCCGGCGGCCGCCGGTGCCGCTCCCCCGCCGAGAGCCCGCTTGACGTCGTCCTTGGTGATGCGGCCCTTCTCTCCCGTCCCCACGATCCGCGGCAGGTCGATGTCGAGCTCGCGCGCGAGCCGGCGCACCGACGGGCTCGCATGCACGCCGCCGAAGTCCAACGCGGGCGGGAGCGGAATGCGCGGCGGCGGCCCCGGCCTCTCCGCCGCGGGAGCGGGCGCCGATGCGGGGGGCGGTGGCGCCTTCGCTTCGGACTTTCGATCGGAAGACACAGGCGGGGGCCCTGCTTCGGTCGCTCGGCTTGCGGGTGACATCTTCAGAATGGCCGAGCCCTCGCTCACCTTGTCGCCGACCTTCACCAAAATCTCGGCGACTTTGCCGGCCTCCGGCGCCGGCACCTCCATCGCCGCCTTGTCGCTCTCGAGCGTGACCAGGGGATCGTCACGCTTGACGGAATCGCCCGGCTTCACGTGCACCTCGATGATGGGCACGTCCTTGAAGTCGCCGATGTCGGGGACCTTGACGTCGATGACGGACATCGCTCTCGAAGCTCCAGGCGTTGACGGGCGGCTTCCCTCAGCTCGTGGCGGGGTTTGGACGCTCGGGGTCGATGCCGTACTTGGCAATCGCCTCGGCGACCTTCTTGGACGGGATCTTGTTCTCGTCCGCGAGGGCTTTAAGTGCCGCAAGCGCGACGAAGTGACGGTCGACCTCGAAGTGCGACCTTAGCTTGCGCCGGTAGTCGGAGCGCCCGAAGCCGTCGGTGCCGAGGACGCGATAGGTGCCGGACACGAAGGGCGCGATCTGGCCGGCAAAGAGCTTCATGTAGTCCGTCGAGGCGACGAACGGCCCGTCGCCGCGCGCCCCTAGCAGGCGCGTGACGTAGGGAACGCGCGAGGGCTCCTCCGGGTGCAGCATGTTCCAGCGCTCGGCGGCGAGCGCTTCGCGGCGCAGCTCGGTGAAGCTCGTCACGCTCCAGACGTCGGCTGCAATGCCGAAATCCTTTTCCAAGAGCGCGGCACCCGCGATCACCTCGCGCAGGATGGCGCCCGAGCCCATGAGCTGCACCTTGTGCCCCTTGGCTTTCTCAGCCGTCTTCAGGAGGTACATGCCCTTGACGATCCCCTCCTCCACGCCCTCGGGCATCGGCGGGTGCTCGTAGTTCTCGTTCAAGGCCGTGATGTAATAGAAGACGTCGTCCTGGGCCTCCAGCATGCGGCGGAGCCCGTGCTGGACGATGACGGCTAGCTCGTAGCCGAAGGCGGGATCGTAGGAGACGCAGTTCGGGATCGTCGACGAGAGAATATGGCTGTGGCCATCCTGGTGCTGCAGCCCCTCGCCGTTCAAGGTCGTGCGCCCCGACGTACCGCCAATCAGGAAGCCGCGCGAGCGCATGTCGCCCGCCGCCCAGGCGAGGTCGCCGATGCGCTGGAAGCCGAACATCGAGTAGTAGATGAAGAACGGGATCATCGGCACGTTCGAGGACGAGTACGACGTCGCCGCCGCAATCCACGATGCCATGGCGCCCGCCTCGTTGATGCCCTCCTCGAGGATCTGTCCGCTCTTGTCCTCCTTGTAGTACATGAGCTGCTCGGCATCCTCGGGCCGGTAGAGCTGGCCCACCTGGCTGTAGATGCCAAAGGTGCGGAACATGCCCTCCATGCCAAAGGTGCGGCTCTCGTCGGGGACGATGGGGACGATGTGGCGTCCCAACGCCTTGTCGCGCATGAGCTTGGTCAGGAGCTGCACAAACGCCATGGTGGTCGAGATCTCGCGCCCATCCGAGCCCTTGAGCTGAGCTTCGAACAACGACAGCGGCGGGGCCTTGAGCTCGTAGGTGGTCTTCGTGCGCCGCTGCGGGAGGGAGCCGCCGAGCGCGGCGCGGTGCGCCTTCAAGTAGGTCTGCTCGGGGCTCCCCTCGGCAAACTTGATGAAGGGGAGCGCGTCGAGCTCGTCGTCGGAGAGCTCGATGCCGAAGCGGTCGCGAAAGCGTTTGAGAGGGTCCTTGCCCATCTTCTTCTGCTGATGGGCGATCATCTGCCCTTCGCCCGCGGCCCCCATGCCGTAGCCCTTGACCGTCTTGGCGAGGATGACGGTCGGCTGCTCGACATGCGCCACTGCCGCGGCATAGGCCGCGTAGACCTTGCGCGGGTCGTGACCGCCGCGCGTCAGCGACCAGATCCTCTCGTCCGACCAGTCGGCGACAAGCGCCGCCGTCTCCGGGTAACGGCCGAAGAAGTGCTTCCTGATGTAGGCGCCATCCTTGGCCTTGAAGTCCTGATACTGGCCGTCGTTGCATTCCTCCATCAGCTGGCGCAGCCGCCCCGCCGTGTCGCGGGCCAAGAGCTCGTCCCAGTTCGAACCCCAGATCACCTTGACGACGTTCCAGCCGGCTCCGCGGAAGTTGCCCTCGAGCTCCTGGATGATCTTGCCGTTGCCGCGCACGGGCCCGTCGAGGCGCTGCAGGTTGCAGTTGATGACGAAGATCAGGTTGTCGAGCTTCTCGCGCCCGCCGAGCGAGATGGCGCCGAGGCTCTCCGGCTCGTCCATCTCGCCGTCGCCGCAGAAGACCCAGACGTGGCGGTTCGACGTGTCGGCGAGCCCGCGGCAGTGGAGGTACTTCAGGAACCGCGCCTGGTAGATTCCCATGATCGGCCCGAGCCCCATCGAGACGGTCGGGAATTGCCAGAACTCCGGCATCAGCCAGGGATGGGGATAGGACGAGAGACCCTTGCCGTCCGCCTCCTGGCGGAAGCTCAACAGCTGCTCCTCGGTGAGGCGGCCCTCGAGGAAGGCGCGCGCATAGATGCCGGGGGAGGAATGGCCCTGGACGAAGACGAGGTCGCCGCCGTGCCCGGCGGCGGGCGCGTGCCAGAAGTGCATGTAGCCGGTGTCGTAAAGGGTCGCCGCCGACTGGAAGCTCGCGATATGGCCGCCGAGCTCGGTCGAGATTTTGTTGGCACGCAGCACCATGGCGAGCGCGTTCCAGCGGATCGCGGATCTGAGGCGGTGCTCGATCTCGCGATCGCCGGGGTGCGGCGGCTCCTTGTGCGGGGGGATCGTGTTGATGTAGGCCGTGTTGGCCGCAAACGGCAGGCGCGCCCCCTGCCGGCGCGCGGTGTCAACTGCCGCGCCCAGGAGCTCATCGGCGCGCACGCTCCCTTCAAACGCGATCACCGAGGCGATCGCTTCGTTCCATTCCCGGGCTTCAAGATCTTCGTCCCGCTCGGTCTGCATGGCTACCACTCGCTCAATCTGAAGCTTGCTGCCGGTTTCCTGAATATGGAGCGACGCACCGGCGGGCTCAATTGCATCGAAGCGCTTCACTCAATATAGACGCCGTGTCTGCTATCTCTGTTGCGTCTGGTAGTTTGGATGAACCCAAACGGGCGCCGCCTCGGCTGGGAGCGGCACGCGGCCGCGGATCGCATCGGCCAGCTTCTCCGCCATCATGATGGTCGGCACGTTCAAGTTGCCGCTCACGACGTCGGGCATGATCGAGGCATCGACGACGCGAAGCCCCTCGACCCCATGCACCCGCCCGCTGCCGTCGACGACGGCCATTTCGTCCATACCCATGCGGCATGTGCAAGAGGGGTGATAGGCGCTCTCCGCCTTCGCGCGGACGAAGGCATCGATGGCGGCGTCGGTCTCGACCGCCGGCCCGGGAGCGATCTCCTCGCCACGGAAGGGATCGAACGCCTTCTGGCGCATGATCTCGCGCGTGAGCTTGATGCCGGCGCGCATCTCGCGCCGATCCTGCTCGGTCTCCATGTAGTTGAAGAGCACGCGCGGGTGCTCGCGGGGATCGGCCGACTTGAGCTTGACGAAGCCGCGGCTGGTCGGGCGCATCGGCCCGATGTGCGCCTGATAGCCGTGACCCTGGGCGGGAGACGACCCGTCGTAGCTCACTGCAATCGGCAGGAAGTGGTACTGCAGGTCGGGATGGAGGACGCCTGCCTCGCTGCGGATGAAACCGCCGGACTCGAAATGGTTCGTCGCGCCGAGCCCCTTGCCGGTCAGGATCCACTCGATGCCGATCTTCAATTTGGCGAGCGGGTTCGTCGCGCCGTAGAGCGTGATCGGCTGCTTGCAGGCGTACTGGACGTAGGCCTCGATGTGGTCCTGCAGGTTCTCGCCGACACCAGGAAGGTGCTGGACGACAGGGATGCCGAGCGCCTTGAGCTCGTCGGCGTTACCGATCCCCGACAGCATGAGCGTCTGCGGCGAGTTGATCGCCCCGCCGCTGAGGATCACCTCCCGCCTTGCCCGGGCGGTGGCGACACTCCAACCCTTCACGTACTCGACGCCGACCGCGCGCCGGCCCTCGAACAGAACGCGCGTGACGAGCGCACGCGTCTCGACCTCGACGTTGCCGCGCTGCTGCGCGGGACGCAGGTGGGCGCGCGCAGCGCTCCAGCGCCGGCCCTTGTAGGTCGTCATGTCCATCCAGCCGAGGCCTTCCTGCTGGTAGCCGTTCATGTCCTCGGTCACGGGATAGCCGGCCTGGCGGCCCGCCTCGATGAAGGCGCGATAGAGGGGGTTCTTGCTCGAGCCGGTGGTGGCGAAGAGCGGCCCCGAGTCTCCCCGGTAGGCATCGCCGCCCTTGAGGCGGGTTTCGGATTTCTTGAAGTAGGGGAGGCAGTGGGAATAGGACCAGTTCTCGAGCCCCTGCTTCCTCGCCCACGCATCGTAGTCGAAAGCGTGGCCGCGGATGTAGACCATGCCGTTGATCGACGAGGACCCGCCGATCACCCTGCCCCGCGGACAGTGCATGCGCCGCTGGTCCATGAACGGCTCCGGCTCCGTCTCGTAGTGCCAGTTGTACTTGGTGCCGGCCAGCGGATAGGCGAACGCCGAGGGCATATGAATGAAGATGCTCCAGTCCTGGGGCCCGGCCTCGAGCGTCAGCACCTTGACCCCGTCGTCCTCGGTCAGCCGGTTGGCCAGCACGCATCCCGCGGACCCTGCCCCGACGATAATGAAGTCGTAGTCTTGAATCGCATTCATGGCTTGGTGACCGAGTGGTGTATCACTCATAAGGACACTGCACGGGACCGAGCTCGACGAACACGCTCTTCAACTGCGTGTAGTGCTCGATCGCGGCTTGTCCGTTCTCGTGGCCGAGACCCAATTCCTTCATGCCGCCGAACGGCATCTCGATCGGCGTGACATTATAGTTGTTGATCCAGCAGATGCCGGCCTCGAGCCTGTGCGCGACCCGATGGCCCCGCGCGAGATCGCGCGTGAAGACCCCGGCCGCGAGGCCGAACCTGGTCGCATTGGCGCGGCGCACCACCTCGTCCTCGTCCGTGAAGGTCAAGACCGACATGACGGGGCCGAAGATCTCCTCGCGCACGATCTTCATCTCGTCCCTGCAGCCGGAGAATATCGCCGGCGCCATGAAGTTGCCCCGGTCGAGCGGCGCCTCCGTGATCCGCTGGCCGCCGAAGACGAGCTTTGCCCCCTCGGCCTTGCCGGCCTCGACATAGGAGAGCACGCGCTCCATGTGGGGGCGCGAGATGAGAGCGCCGACCTGGGTGTCCGGCGCGAGCGGCGGGCCGACGCGCAGCTTCTTCGTGCGCCGGACCAGAAGATCGAGGAACTGATCGTGGACGTCGCGGTGCACGTAGACGCGCGTGCAGTTGGTGCAGATCTCGCCCTGCGTGTAGAAATTGCCGAGCATCGCCGCCGATACGGCCTGTTGCAGGTCGGCGTCGGGGAAGATCACGAGCGCGGACTTGCCGCCGAGCTCCATTGTCGTGCGCTTCACCGAGGCGGCGGCTGCGGCCAGGACCTTCTTGCCCGTGCCGATCGATCCCGTGAGCGATACTTTTGCGATGCGGCTATCGCTTGTCAGCAGCGAGCCGGTCCGCCCGTCCCCGTGAAGGACGTTGAAGGCGCCGTCGGGAAGGCCGGCTTCGGTGTAGATTTCGGCAAGCTTGGCCGCCGTCGTCGGCGTCATCTCCGACGTCTTGAAGATCATGGCGTTGCCGCAGGCGAGCGCGGGCGCCGACTTCCAGCACGCAATCTGAATAGGATAGTTCCACGCGCCGATGCCGGCGCACACGCCGAGCGGCTCGCGGCGCGTATAAACGAAGGCATTGTTGAGCGCGATCTGCTCGCCGCGCAGCGAGCCCGCGACGCCGGCGAAATACTCGATGCAGTCGGCCCCGCTCGCAACATCCACGGCCTCGGCCTCCTGGATCGGCTTGCCGGTGTCTTGAACCTCGAGCTCTGCGAGCTCGCGGTTGCGGGCGCGGAGCATGTGGGCCGCCTTCCCGAGCACGCGCCCCCGCTCGGCGCCCGAGAGCGCCGACCAGCGCTCGAACCCGCGCTGCGCCGAAGTAATGGCGCTCTCGACTTCGGCTTCGAGCGCGATCTCGACGCGCGAGATCACCTCGCCGGTCGCGGGATTGACATTGTCGAAGACGGGGGCACTGGCCACACCGGCGTAGCGGCCATCGATATAGCTCGGAAGTCTATGCATGGCGGCACAACGATCCGGGGCGTCTGGTGGTGGCTCCGCATGCCCCGCCTATCCCGACCGCATCCCGCTGCGCGAAGGGTCCCCAAGAGCATGCCAGCTTGGATGCCATTGAACTCTTTGGCGGCCGAGAGGCGCGCCCAGAAGCGACACAAAGGACGCCTGCCGCGACAGGTTCCGGCCACCGTCGGATCCCCACTCACTCCTGAGCGCGAGCACCACCAGAGCAACTGACGGTAATTATGCGCGCTTAATGGGCACAACCATGCGCTGTTCCTTGCCGAACGTGCGCGGCGGAAGAGAGGGGCTTCTGCTCTCGAAGCCTACGCCGCGCTGCACCATGGATGCGATGCGTGCTTCGAGTTGCCTGTCGCCGGCGAAGTCGGGGGTCGCGGGACGGCAATAATAATACAAAAAAACTTTCGGACGACACGCGCGGAGCTGACCTTGGAATTATTCTCATATACGATTGCGAGCGTCGGGCTTCAACGATGGCCCTCCATCTTGCCTCAGGACTATCTGGCCCGGCGAATTGACTGAGCTGGCAGCGACGTACCCGCCGTGCCCCGGCGGCTACCGGCTCGCGATTGCAACCAGGAACGTGCCGCCCGTGCCCAAGTCGCCCGTAGAGATGGAATCCGCCTGCAAGGTCGGCTTCCTCGCCTTGAACGAGTTCACGATGATCTCATTTGCCAGCGCAAGCGAAGTGCTGCGAATGGCCAACTATCTGAGCGGAAAGGATTATTATTCCTGGTCCGTCATCACGATGGATGGCGCGCCGGTTCCTTCGAGCAACGGCCTGGCGGTGCATCCGACGACCACCTACGAGGAGGCGGGCCCCTTCGACATGGTCTTCGTCTGCGGGGGAACGAACGTCGAGAGGTACGTCGACGACCGCGTCCTGGCGCTGCTGCGGCGTATGGCGCGCAACGGCGTGGTGCTCGGCGGTCTGTGCACGGGCACCTATGCGCTCGTGAAGTCCGGCCTCCTCGACGGCTACAGGTGCACCATCCACTGGGAGAACATGGCGAGCCTTCGCGAGAGCCACCGGCGCGTCAACTTTCTCGAGGAGCTCTTCGTCATCGACCGCGACCGCATCACGTGCACCGGCGGAATAGCCCCGATCGACATGATGCTGGCGCTGGTCAAGTCGCGGTTTGGCAAGACGCTGGTGGGCGAGATCTCCGACCAGTTCATCCTGGAGCGGGTCCGCGACAGCGACGATCGCCAGCATATCCCGCTTGCGGCGCGGATCGGGTTCAACCACCGGGCCCTGGTCGAGGTGGCGGCCCTGATGGAAGCCAATTTCGAGGAGCCGCTGTCGGCCGTCGAGCTGGCGAAACTAACCGGCCACTCGCTCCGCCAGGTCCAGCGCATGTTCCAGCAGAGTTCTCGACACCACGCCGACCAAATACTACCTCCGGCTCCGCCTGCGCCGGGCCCGCGAGCTTCTTCTTCAATCCCAAATGTCGATCACCGAAATCGCCGTCGCCTGCGGCTTCCAATCGACGTGCCATTTCAGCAAGTCCTATCGCGCGCTCTACGGCCGTACCCCCCGCAGCGAGCGCCAGCCGCTGGTCGCCCGGGCGGAGCGGCAGCCTCCTTCTAGGACGGAGCTCCAGCCGCTCCCCCGGACCGAGGGCGCCCCTCCCCGCACCCGCAAGCCGGCCGGCCGCCTCAAGGCCGTCGCACCCTGACCCCAGGCGCGTTGCCGCCAGATAATGTCGCAATTGGTAAATCGGTTGGGTTTTCCGATTGCTAGGTGCATGATTGGGCTGTCTGCGAGTAAGCTCGCAATGCTTCACGCAGGTGGTCAATGGGAGACAAACGCGCTGGCTCGAATGTCCGGCCAGGTGGCGAAACAAGAGAGACGTTCCTCCACACGATCCAACACAGGGAGTTGTCATGAAACGCGTACTGATATCGGCCGCACTTGCCTTGGGCCTCGTCGCCGGCGCTGCACAGGCAGAAGATGCGGCTTGCAAGAAAGTCCGCTTCGCGGACGTCGGCTGGACCGACATCCAGGTGACGACCGGAGTGGCACAGGTGATCCTCGAGGCCTTGGGTTATCAGCCCGAGGTCAAGACGCTCGCGGTCCCCGTGACCTACGCCTCGCTCAAGTCCAAGGACATCGACGTGTTCCTCGGCAACTGGATGCCGTCCATGACGGCCGACATCGCGCCCTACATCGAGGACAAGTCGGTCGAGTCGATCGCGACCAACCTGGACGACGCCGGCTACGGTCTCGTCGTGCCCCAGTACGTGGCGGACGCCGGGGTGAAGAGCCTCACGGATCTCGGCACCCACAAGGACAAGTTCGGCGGCAAGATCTACGGCATCGAGGCAGGCAACGACGGCAACCGCATCATCGCCGGCATGATCGCCAAGCCCGAGAACAAGCTCGCCGGCTTCGAATTGGTCGAGAGCTCGGAGGCGGGCATGCTGACCCAGGCCGAGAAGGCCATGAAGAAGAACGAGTGGATCGTGTTCCTCGGCTGGACGCCCCATCCGGTCATGGGCGAGATGAAGATCGCCTATCTCGACGGCATGGGAGATTCCGGCTTCGGCGCGGCGAAGGTCTTAACCAACGTCCGTGCCGGCTACCTCGACCAGTGCCCGAACGTCGGCAAGCTCCTCAAGAACCTCAAGTTCAACCTCGCCATGGAAGGCGCGATGATGGCGCCGGTGCTGAAGGACGGCGCCGATCCCAAGGCAACGGCCTTGGCTTGGCTCAAGGCCAACCCGGACGCGGTGAAGCCTTGGCTCGCGGGCGTCACGACCTTCGACGGCAAGGATGGGATTGCGGCCGTGCAGGCTGCTCTCAAGTAAACTCGTCGCTCAGACGATCCCGCCCCAAGAGGGCAGACGGCCGCGCCTCGCGCGACCGCTCTGCCCGGGGCGGCACCTTCCCCCGGGGAGGAGGGACCGATGGATACAATTTCGAAGTTCCTCACCGACTGGAAGCTTCCGGTCGGCAAGTGGGGCAAGGCCTTCATCGACTTCATCATCGAGTATTTTCAGTGGTTCTTCGACGCGATCTCCGCGGTCCTCGAGTGGTCCGTCGAAACCAGCTCCTATCTGCTTCTGCAGGTCCCGCCCCTCCTCCTCGCGGCGATCCTGGCCGGGATTGCCTACTGGCTGCAGCGCTCGAAATGGCTCGCGCTAGGCGTCTTCGTCGGGCTCATCTTTATCCTCAATCAGGGGCTCTGGAAGGAGACCGTGCAGACGCTGGTGCTGGTCATGGCGGCGACCGCCCTCTCCATGGCGATCGGCGTGCCGATGGGCATCTGGGCCGCCCACAAACCGCACGTCTGGCGCATCACGCAACCGATCCTCGACCTCATGCAGACGATGCCGACCTTCGTCTACCTCATCCCAATTCTCATTCTCTTCGGATTGGGAGCAGCACCCGCCCTTATCGTCACCGTCATCTTCGCCATGCCGGCCCCTGTCCGCATGACCTATCTCGGCATCACCTCGATCCCCAAGCCCATGATCGAGGCCGGCGAAAGCTTCGGCGCGACCAAGCGCCAGCTCTTGTGGAAGGTCGAGCTGCCGGCGGCGCTCCCCTCGATCATGGCCGGTCTCACTCAGTGCATCATGCTGTCGCTGTCGATGGTGGTGTTTGCTACCCTGATCGGCGCGCCGAGCCTCGGCAATCCCGTGAACAAGGCGCTCGCCAATCGCAACATTCCGCTTGGAATTGAAGCGGGCCTCGCCATCGTCATCCTTGCCATCATCCTCGACCGCGCCCTTTCTGTAAAAGTGGGAGTAAAGAAATGAGCGTCGCTGTCGATTTCAAGAACGTCGACATCATCTTCGGCAAAGACATCCCGGCCGCTCTGAAGATGGTCGATGCCGGCGCCAACCGTGCCGACATCCTGGCCAAGACCGGCTCGGTGCTCGGCGCCGCGGACGCCAATCTCACCGTCAACGAGGGCGAGATCTCGGTCCTCATGGGACTGTCGGGCTCCGGCAAGTCCACCGTGCTCAGGGCCGTCAACGGCCTCAACAAGGTGGCGCGCGGCGAGGTGCTCGTGAAGGACGGCAATCGCATGGTCGACGTGGCCTCGTGCGATCCCAACACGCTGCGCCATATCCGCCAGAAGCAGGTCGCCATGGTGTTCCAGCAATTCGCGCTGCTGCCCTGGCGGACGGTGCGCGAGAATGCCGGCCTCGGCCTCGAGCTTGCCGGCGTCCCCGAGCCCGAGCTCAAGGAGCGCGTAGATCGGCAATTGAAGCTCGTCGGCCTCGACACCTGGGCGAACAAGTATGTGCACGAGCTCTCGGGCGGTATGCAGCAGCGCGTCGGGCTCGCCCGCGCCTTCGCCACCGACGCGCCGATCCTGCTCATGGACGAGCCGTTCTCGGCGCTCGATCCCCTGATCCGCACCAAGCTGCAGGACGAGCTCCTGCAACTGCAGAAGTCGATCAAGAAGACCATCATCTTCGTCAGCCATGACCTGGAGGAAGCCCTCAAGATCGGCAACCGCATCACCATCATGGAGAGCGGACGCATCGTGCAGTCGGGGCCGCCGGAGGACATCGTGCTGAAGCCGGCCGACGCCTATGTTCAGGACTTCATCGCCAACGTGAACCCGCTCTCGGTGTTGACCGCCTGGAACGTGATGCGCAGCGTGCACGAGCTCGAGCGCACGGAAGACGGCTGGTACTGGCTCGACCGGCGCAAGACGACCCGATTCAAGGTCGACGAGGAGGGCAAATGCCAAGCCGCGGTCTGCAACGGCGCAAACACCGAGTGGGTCTCGTGCACCGAGGTCGAAAAGCCGGTGTCGGAGGGTGCTACTCCGGTCTATTGGGCGAGGCCCGGCACCACGCTCAAGACCGTGATCCTGGCCATGCATAAGTCGGGCATGGCGCCTGTTGCTCTCTTCGACGAGAACGACCGCTTCGTCGGCTCGATCGGCGTGAGGAACGTGCTGCAGGCCATCCTGCGCCGCGGCGGATGAAAGGCCCCCCGTGAGCGTCAGTGGGCGACGCTCTTCGAAAAGACATTGATGACGAGAACTCCGCCGACGATCATGACCAGTCCGATGACGGCGGGAGCGTCCAGGCTTTCCCCATAGCGGATGGCTCCGACGATCGAGATGAGCGCGATGCCGAGCGCCGACCACACGGCGTAGACGACCGCAAGCGGGATTTTGTTCAGGGCCTGCGTCAGCAGGTAGAACGAGACGCCATAGCCGACGACGACGATGAGGGTGGGAACGAGCCGCGTGAAGCCCTCGGATGCCTTCAAGGCCGTGGTCGCCGCCACCTCGAACACGACCGCGACGTAGAGAATGACCCACTCCATCAGGCGTCTCCCTTTCAATGGGCCGTCGTTGCTCTTCGCGCGTGCGGTCAGCTTGACCCGGCCGGCTATTTCTCCAAGACAACGTCGGACAGCGGCTTGCTGCAGCAAATCAGGATCATGCCGGCGTCGATCTCCCGCTGCCTGATGCCTCCGCCGTGGTTCATGACGACCTCGCCCGATAGCTTCTTGGACTTGCAGGTCCCGCAAAGACCCTTGCTGCACGAGAACGGAAGGCGCATGCCGACAGCGCGCGCCGCGTCGAGAATGAATTGGTCTGCCGGGCAGTCGATCACGCGCCCCAGCCGCGTGAACTCGATCTTGAAGCCTTGGGCGGGCGTATCGGGAGGCGGTGGCTTCGTGGCTGCACCCTCGAGAGGTGGAGCGTGCCGATCGAAGGAGAAGCTCTCCTCGTGGTAGTGGGCCATATCGAAGCCGGCATCCTTCAGCATGGCGCGGACGGCCGCCATATAGGGCTCGGGGCCACAGCAGAAGATCTCGCGCTGCGCGAAGTCCGGCGCGATCGACTTCAGGAGGACGAGCGAGAGGTAGCCGGTCGGCGCGCCCCAGTCGCGCTCATCGCCTGCCTGCTCGCATACGAAGGCGGTGCGGAAGCGGCTCATGCCGTTCGCCATCGCCGCAAGCTCGCGGCGGAAGATGATGTCGCGCGGCGTGCGCGCGCTGTGGATGAAGATGATATCGCCGTCCTCGCCGAGGTCGTAATGGGCGCGCGACATCGACATGAGCGGCGTCACGCCCGAGCCGCCGGAGAGAAAGAGATACTTGGCCGCCGGGCGCAGCGTGCAGCTGAAGTCTCCCGCGGGCCCCAGCGCCTTGATCTCCCTCCCCGGCTTCATGTTGTCGTGGAGCCAGTTCGACACCTTGCCGCCGGGCACGCGCTTCACCGTGATCGAGATCGTATCCGGCCGCGTCGGCGTCGACGACAGCGTGTAGCAGCGATTGATGGGCTCGCCGTCGATCTCGAGCTCGAGGGTGATGAATTGCCCGGGTCGATAGCGAAAGAGGCTCGGTGAGCGCGTACGGAAGAGAAAGCTCTTCACGTCGTGCGTCTCGGGACGGACGTGGCAGCAGACGAGGACCTCGTCCCCGTCCGCGCTCCATTTCCCCGGCACGGCGTCCCAGAGATGGGGCCCGAGCCGGCTCTCGCCGACCTTGTCGCTCATTTGTCCTCAGCCGCTCGCCGCGAGCGAGCTCACCGTCGCGCCCGAGCCGAGGCCCGTCTCGGCACGAAGGCGCTTGAAGTACCAGGAGATGAACTTCTCGACCAGCTCCTCGGTGTAGGGCGAATAGGGGCCCGGCTGATAGGCCGGGCTCAGCGTGCCCTGGTATGTGCGCTCGACGAGGGCGCCGTCCTGCTTGTTGGTCGCGTGCCAGACGAGGCTCAGCTCCTTGGGGTCGTAGTCGCGCCCCTCGACGGCATCCTTGTGCACGAGCCACTTCGTGCGCAAGAGCGTGTGCTCCGGATCGATCGGGAGCACGCTGAACGTCACGATGTGATCGCTCATGAAGTGGTGCCAGGAATTGGGCTGCGTCCAGAACGAGAGGCCGCCCAGGTTGCGCTGCTGCAGGTCGCCGAGCAGCTTCTGGCAGGCGACCTTGCTGTTGATGGTATGCAATTCACCGGCGTTGTCGAGCGGCAGGCGCTCCGCGCGGTAGGCGGTGACGCGCGAATCGAGGTACTCGCGCTCGACCGACGGCAGGCCGCAGCTTTCCCAGCGCGCATGCTCGGTCTTGATGAGATCCTTGTACGCCTGCACCTCGCTCGCGTTCTCCGGCGACGGCTGGTAGCCGAAACCGAACTCGTAGAGTGAGACGGTGAGCTCGGGGTGATTGGCCTTGCAGTGATAGCACTCACGATTGTTCTCCATCGTGAGCTTCCAGTTGCCGTTCTCGATCAGGTCCTCCTCGAACGCGACCTTGCAGTCGGCGACGCGATGGGGCGCGATGTAGGGCTCCATCTCGCGGCGCATGTCCTCGATGTCGGCCGGCGGAGTCTCCGCAAGGCAGATGAAGAGGAGGCCCGAGACATTGGCCACGTGGACCGTCCGCAGGCTGTACTGGCTGCGGTCGAAATTCTCGCCCATGTGCTCGGTGAAGATGAGCTTGCCCGTGAGGTCGTACGTCCACTGGTGATAGGGGCAGACGATGTTGCCGACGCTGCCCTTGTTGCCGTCGCAAAGACGCGCCCCGCGATGGCGGCACACGTTGTGGAAGGCGCGAATCGACATGTCGTCGTCGCGCACCACGAAGACGGACGCGCGCCCGATCGGCACCGTGAAGTAATCGCCCGGCTCGGGAATGTCGGGCTCGACGCCGGCATAGATCCAGTGGCGGCCGTAGATGGCAGCGACGTCGAGATCGAAGATCTCACGGCTCTGGTAGAATGGAGCCTCGAGCGTATGACCCGGCTTGCGCCTGAGGATCATCGAACGCAATTCGTTTGATATCTGCATCATGTCCTCCGCGGTCGGAAGTCACTAGTGTCCCGAAACCGAAGCTCGCTCACTCCTTGCAGCAATCACATTTGCGAGCTTCGGTTTCATAAGGGACACTAGAGTCATAGCTTGCTAGTGTGGCTTTGGTTCGGAAGTTCCCTCACACCCCAGCCGCGATTGGCGGGGAACTTCCGAACCGCCACACTATAAATCGACGAGCCGATGTTCCCTCAAGTAGTTGAGCACGACTTGTGCTTTATCGACGGGAGTCCCCTCAAAAGCGACAACGCCGCCCTTCGCCTCGGATACGACGGCCGACTGCATCCTCTCATGTGCGGACCGCTTTTCCTCGGCCTTCAAGCGCACGGGCCTGCGTGAGGTTTTCTCTACCGTCCAGAGCAATTCGCCAGCGCCGGCGCCGGGTTGCACATCGATCACCGGCGCGACGGCGACAATACGGCCCGTCAGGCGGCGCGCGTACGCGTACCCAAGTCCGACTTGGGTCAGCGGATGCACGGCGAGAACGGCCGGCAAGGGAACCGCGACGCCGCGGCGGCTGCCCTTCGGCAGGAACTGGCGCACGCGCGCCTCCGCGCCCTCGATTTCGACATCGAGTACATTGGCCACCACGGGCCGGCCGAGCGCTTTCGCCAGCGCGTAGGGAAATAGTCCGCTTCCCGCCCCGCTTTCGGCCCGGCTGCCGGTGAGAACGAGGTCGACATCTCGCAAGAGGCCGGCGAGCACCATGACAGGATCATGACCAATTGAGGCTCCCACAGCCTCGATCGTGCCTGCGCCGAGTGCCAGGTAGTCTTGGAGCGCCGGCTCCTCCGCGGGACCAGCGTGCGCGACGCGCAGACCGTCGCCGGCAATCCGTTGTCCGAGCGCCATCGCCACGGCGTCGCCGCGGCAGGCCCGCGGCGTTCCCGAGAGCGGGTGGCGCCCCGCGGACACCAGCACGGCGGCCGTGAGCTTGCGTACCGTCATGGCGCCCCCGGCAACTCGCGCTGCTCGCGGGCTTGCGCGATCCGCGTCAGCAGCGCCTGCATCACCTCCTCGGCATCGCCGATCACCGACAGGTCCGCGCGCCCGATGATCGGCGCGCCGGAATCCCGGTTCACGGCGATGACATGCTGGCAATCCTTGATGCCCTGCAGATGCTGGACAGCCCCGGAAATGCCGACCGCGATGTAGCCCCGCGCGGCGACCGTCTTGCCGGTCGCGCCGATCTGCTTGTCGCGCGAGAAGCGCCCGTCGTCGACGGCAACGCGGCTCGCGCCGACGGCGGCGCCCAGCGTGCGCGCCAGCGCTTCGAGCGTCGGGACGTTGCGCACCCCGTTGCCGCCCGACACGATGAGATCGGCCTCCTCGAGCGCGATCTGCGATGGGTCGGGCCGCTCGAGCCCGAGATCGCGGCAGACGCCGCTCTCCTCGGAAAGCTTCGGCACTTTGGCCGGATCGGCACGGGCCCCGGACCCCGCGAACGGCAAATTGGCATCGACGGCGCCGGCTGCGAGCAGGATGAAACGCGGCAGCGGCGCCCGCGCGAGCTTCGCGCCGCCCGACCATGGCGCGCACACATGGGCCGCGTCGATCTCGACCACGTGCGTTGCGGCAGGCCCGCGATGCGCAACGATGAGCCGCCGCCCGAGGTCGCCGTCGCTTTCGGGCTTGTCGGCGATGAATATGTGCCGGGCGTCATAGGCACTGATCAATGCCGAGACCGCCGCGACCTCGCGCTCGGGCTGGAAGCGGGCGGCGTCGAGATCGGGGAGAACGACGACCGCATCGGCGCCAAGTGCGGCTGCGTCCTCCTCAAGGTCGCCAAGGATCACGGCGACGATACCGGTTGCCGGCTGCGCCAGAATGGCAGCCGCCGCGATCGCCTGGCGCGCGTGGGCGTCGAGCCGGCCGCGGTCGGAATGGGCCACTGCCATCACCCACGCCTTGGCGTCTTCGCGGAGGCGGCGCGGCTTCGCCTTGCCGGCCGGCGCACGGCCCGGAGCGGGAGTGGAGAGCTCTCCGAGCCCGATCTGCCCGAGCACGATGCGCCTCAAGCCTTGCGGCGTGATGATGATGGGACGCCTGGGGTCGACGCGCCGGATGTCGCTCATGGACGATCTCCCAGCGCTCCGGCCACCAGCTCGGCAATGTCGAGGATCTCGGGCCGGTCGCCGACCACGCCCTCGAGCATCGCCGTACATTGCGGGCAGGCGACGGCCACGATCTCGGCGCCGGCGCTGCGCGCGTCCTCGATGCGGATGTCCGGAATTCTCTGCTTGCCCGGGATGTCGGTGAGCGCGGCGCCCCCTCCCCCGCCGCAGCAGCGGCTCCTCAATCCCGAGCGCTCCATTTCGCTGACCTCGATGCCGAGCTTGCGCAAGAGATCGCGGGGGGCGTCCGTCTCGCCGTTGTAGCGCCCGAGGTAGCACGGGTCGTGATAGGTGAGGCGCCGGCGCTCTCCCGAGGCCTCGAGCACGAGGCGGCCCTTGTCAACGAGCGAGGCCAGGAACGTCGTGTGATGGAGCACGGTGTAGCTGCCCCCCAGCGCCCGGTATTCGTTCTTGAGGCTGTGCAGGACATGCGGGTCCGGCGTCACGATGCGCCGGAAGGGGATAGAATCGAGCGTCTCGATATTGCGCCGGGCGAGCGCCTGGAAGGTCGCCTCGTCGCCGAGCCGGCGCGCGGTGTCGCCGGTGTCGCGCTCGAGATCGCCGAGCACGGCGAAATCCACGTCCGCCGCCTTGAGCGTCTTGATCAGCGCGCGCAGCGTGCGCTGGTAGCGCATCTCGAACGCGCCTTCGCCGGCGATGAAGAGCACATCGACCGGCACGCCCGGCTCGGCAACCTTCACGTCGAGATCCGCCGCCCAGTTGTAGCGGGCGCTGGCCGGGAAGCCGCCCTGCGTCTCGGTCTCCCGCAGGTTGGCGAGCGTCTCCGCGGCCTTGCCCGGCGCGTCCCCGTGCACGAGGTTCATGGCTCGGCGCATGCCGACGATGGCGTCCACGTGCTCGATCAGCATGGGACACTCCTCGACGCAGGCCCGGCAGGTGGTGCACGACCAGATCGTCTCCGCCTCGATCAGTCCCGGCACGATCGGCTGGCCGGGCGAGCCCGCGTGCGTTCCAATCGCAATTCCGGGATAGGGGCTGCCCGCATAGCCGACGTCGCTCTCGCCCGTGAGCCCGGCGACGAGATCCTGGATGAGCTTCTTCGGGTTGAGCGGCTGGCCGGCGGCGAACGCCGGGCACGCCTGCTCGCACTTCCCGCATTGCACGCAGGCGTCGAAGCCGAGCAGCTGGTTCCAGCGGAAGTCGCCGGGCTTCTCGACGCCGAACTCGCGCTCGTCGAGAGCGAGCGGCTTCAAGGCGGTCGAGCGCACGCCGGAGAAGCGCTCGGGGCGCGGATGAAAGGCCAAGTGCAAGAGCCCGGCGACGGCATGCTTCATGGGGCCGCCGAGGCCGATGCCGAGCGCGAGCTCGGCCGCGCCCACGAGAAGGAGAATGAGCGCGATCGCCGCAATCCCGGCCGAGAGAATTGCCGGCGGCAGCGCGGCGACGAGAGCGAGGCCCGCGGCGAAGGCCGCGAGCGTGTAGGGCAGCCGATCCCACGCTCCCCGCGACAGGCGCGCCGGCGGCTCGCGCCGGCGCAGCCAGACGAACCAAGTGCCGATCAGCATCACGACGGCGGCGGCGAGGATCGCGATATCGAGGCTCGGCCAGTAGAGCGCGAGCCCGTAGTTGACCGCCACGAGGGCGAGAGCCGCGATGGCGCCGCCGGCGGTGGCCATATGCGCATAGGCGATGTAGGGCTCGCGGGCGACGACGTGGTGCAGGTCGACGAAGTAGCGCTTCGGGATCGCGAGGAGCCCGCTCCACGCCACCTCGGCGCTCTGGCCCGCAGCCCAAAGCCGGGCCCGGCGCGCGAGCCCCACGGCGAGCGTCGCAGTCGCGAGCCAGAACAGGAGCGTGACGAAGCCTGCGACGCTCATGCTCAGAAGTCCTTGCAGAGGCGCAGCGAGTCGTAGATCGCGGCGTGGATGTTGTGCATCGACACGCAGTCGCCGACGCGGAACAGGAGAAAGCGCCCGTCGCCCGTCGTCTCCGAGAGCGAAGGCTGGGGCTTGGCGGCAAAGAGCGTCTCGAGATCGGTCTGGCCGCGGTTGAGGGAGCGCTCCTTGAGCTTCCAGTAGAGCTCGACGTTGGGGGTGATGCCGTTCTCGATCACGACCTGATCGACCGCGCGCTCTTCCAGCTCCTCGGTGTACTCGTTGCGCAAGACCGCGATCTTCTTGTTGCCCTCGGCGTAGACGCGGTCGAGCCAGAAGTTGGGCGTCGGGATGATGCCCTGGCCGTAGAGACGGCGGTAGAAGATGGGAAACGTCGTGCCGCCGACATCGTCGGCGACCTTCACGTCGGGGGTGACGATCTCGACCTTGGCGCCGCGGCTCGCGAGGAAATCCGCCGTGCCGAAGCCGGCGTGCGTGCTGATGCCGTCATAGACGAGAACGTACTCGGCAGGCGCGACCTTCTCCGAAAGGATGTCCCAGGCGCCGACCGCGAGGCCCTCCTTGACGCCCCACTCCGGCACCTGGTCGGTGTGGCTGCGTCCGCCGGTGGCGAGCACGACGATGTCGGGCCGCTCGGCGAGCACCATCTCGTCGGTCGCCTCGACGCCGAGCCGCCGATCGACGCCCAAGCGCTTCGTCTCGAGGTCGAACCAGCGGATGATGCCGGACATCTGCTCGCGCTGCGGCGCCTTGGCGGCGAGATTGACCTGGCCGCCGACATTCTCGTTGCGCTCGAACAGCACGACGTCATGGCCGCGAGCCCGCGACACGCGCGCCGCCTCGAGCCCGGCAGGGCCGGCGCCGACGACGACGACGCGCCGCTTCACGCCCTTCGTCGGCGCGATGACGTGGGGCATCGTCGCCTCGCGCGAGGTCGCGGGGTTCTGCACGCAGAGCAGGTCCTGGCCCAGGTACATGCGGTCGATGCAGTAGTTGGCGCCGACGCACTGCTTGATCTGGTCCTCGCGGCCCTCGCGCACCTTCAGCATCATGTGCGGATCGGCGATCTGCGCCCGCGTCATGCCGCACATGTCGACCCAGCCGTTGGCGAGGATGCGCTCGGCCTGGGTAATGTCGCGTATGCCCTGGGCGTGCAGCACGGGGACTTTCGACACGCTCTTGATGCCGGCGGCGAGATGCACGAAGGGCTCGGGCGGAAGCGCCATCGGCGGCATGCAGTTGGCGAGCCTGTTGTGCGTGTCCGCGCCGGAGCCGATGACGCTGATGAAATCGATGAGCCCGGTTTCCGACATCGCCTGCGCGATCTCTTTTGCAACCTCGTGGTCGATGCCGTTGTCGTTGAACTCGTCCGCGCACATTCTGAGGCCGACGCAGAAATCCCGCCCAACCGCCTCGCGCACGGCGGTCAACACCTCGATGCCGAAGCGCATCCGGTTCTCGAGCGAGCCGCCGTACTCGTCGGTGCGCAGGTTCGTCTCCGGCGACCAAAACTGATCGATCAGTTGCTGATGGGCGGCCGAGATCTCGACGCCGTCCATGCCCGAGGTCTGCACCCGCTTCACGGCCACGGCGAAGTCGCGCACGATGCGGCGGATGTCCTCGATCTCGATGGCCTTGGAGTTGCCGCGGTGGACCGGCTCGCGCACGCCCGACGGCGACACGAGGTGCGGCCAGGGATCGCCCCAATAGGCCGAGCGCCGGCCCATGTGCGTCGCCTGGATCATGATCTTCATGCCGTGGCGATGGCAGGCCTCGGCGAGGCGCCCGAGCGGCTCGATCACGAGATCGGTCGTAAGGTTGACAGGCCGCCAGGCGCCCTGCGGGATGTCGATCGACACCGGGCTCGAGCCGCCGCATATCGCCATGCCGAGACCGCCCTTGGCCTTCTCCTCGTAGTAGCGGATGTAGCGGTCGCCCGGCAGCCCGCCCGCCTCCGCGTAAACCTCGGCATGTGCCGTCGAGTAGACGCGGTTGGGCAGCGTCAGCTGATTGAGCTTGATCGGCGAGAAGACGTGGGGGTAGCGCATCACTCGGTCCTCATGACCCTCCGGCCGAATTCTCCGGCCGGACGGCGAACACGCAGTGGGCGTGTCCCTCGGCGCGGCATTGCGTCTCGCGACAGATGCTCTTGTGTTTGCCGCCCGCTGCCTCGGTCACCCAATCCATGGCGCCCGCAAACCATCCGGCGAACATGTAGCAAATCTTGCCGGCCGCATCGGGCTCGGCAAGCACGAAGACCGAGTTGTCGAGCCGAATGTCAGCCTCGCCGGCTGCTGCGTCGGCCGCAGCGACGCTGAACAATCCCCAGCCGCGCTGAGAGAGGCGCTCGAGATAGTGCTCGAAGACGGCCAAGCCATTGAGGCCGTGCGTCCTGGCTTCCGATGCGCACCAAAAGTGCGCAGATTTGTGACCGGCGCGGTAGAGGATCTCAGCGTACCTTTCGCGGCCGAGGGCGGACTCGATGGCGAGATGATTGTTCACGAAGAAGTGGCGCGGCACGTAGATCATGGGGAGCCCGTCGGTGGTCCAGACCCCCGTGGTCTCGTCGACGTCGATTGGAACGGCCGGCTTCATCTTCTGCTCACGCTCCCCAGACGTCCTTGAAGACGCGCAACCAATTGCCTCCGATCAGCTTGCGGATGCGCGTTTGCGGCCAGCCGGCGCGCTGCATGGCTGCGGTGAGGTTCGGCAACTCGCCGATGGTGCGAATGCCCTCAGGGTTGCGCACTGTGCCGAAGTCGGTGAGGCGCCGGTGTCGTCCCTTGTCGTGCGTAATCCAGTCGAAGAACGGCTGCTCGTATCCCTGGGTAAAGTCGGTGCCGATGCCGACGCTGTCCTCGCCTGCCATATTCACCACGTATCCAATCGCCTCGACGTAGTCGTCGACGGTGGCGTCGATGCCGCGCTTGAGGAAGGGCGGGAACATGGTGACACCGACGAAGCCGCCATGGTCGGCGATGAATTGCAGCTCCTCGTCGCTCTTGTTGCGCGGGTGCTCCTTGAGGCCGGAAGGAAGGCAGTGCGAGTAGCAGACAGGCTTCTTCGAGGCGAGGATCGCCTGCCTCGAGGTCTCCGCTCCGACGTGGGAGAGGTCGATCATGATGCCGACCCGGTTCATCTCGGCCACGACCTCGTGGCCAAAGCCGGAAAGCCCGCCGTCGCGCTCGTAGCAGCCGGTACCGATAAGGTTTTGCGTGTTGTAGCAGAGCTGGACGATGCGCACCCCCATGTCGGCGAAGGCCTCGATGGTGCCGAGGTGGTCCTCGAAGGCCTGGGCATTCTGAAAGCCCAAGATGATGCCTGTCTTGCCGGTTTTTTTCGCGCCTTCGATATCGGCGGTCGAGCGCACCAGGGTGAGCAGGTCGCCGTTCTCGCGGATCAGCCGCTTCATGTCGGCGATGTTGACGACCGTGTCCTTGAAACCTTCCCAGACGGAGACCGTGCAGTTGGCAGCCGTCAGGCCCGCCCTGCGCATGTCCTCGAATACCGAGCGGTCCCATTTGGATATGATGAGGCCGTCTATGACGATGCTGGTCTCGTGCAGGGTGCCTATTGTCATCAAGCTCACGGGCCAACTCCCGCTCTCGTCCCTCAGCAATAGACGACCGCCAGCCCGCCGAGCGAGGTCTCTTTGTACTTCGACTGCATGTCGTGGCCGGTGAGCCGCATGGTCTCGATCACGGCATCGAGCGAGACGAGGTGGGTGCCGTCGGCCATCATGGCGAGGCGCGCGGCATTGATGGCCTTCATCGCGCCCATGCTGTTCCTCTCGATGCAGGGCACCTGGACGAGCCCGCCGATCGGGTCGCACGTCATGCCGAGGTTGTGCTCCATGCCGATCTCGGCCGCGTTCTCGATCTGCTCGTTGGTCGCTCCCATGACGGCCGCGAGCCCGGCCGCCGCCATCGAGCAGGAGACGCCGATCTCGCCCTGGCAGCCCATCTCCGCTGCCGAGATCGACGCGTTCTTCTTGTAGAGCATGCCGATGCCGGCCGCGGTGAGCAGGAACTTCACGACGACGTCGTCGTAGGCCGAGGGCTCCGCGCAATTGGTGCAGTAGCGCGTAAAGTAGCTGAGGACGGCCGGGATGACGCCTGCCGAGCCGTTGGTCGGCGCCGTGACGACGCGCCCGCCGGCGGCGTTCTCCTCGTTGACCGCGATCGCGAACGCGCTCACCGTGTCCATGGCGCGGAAGTCGCCGGTGAGCTTTCCCTGTGCCTCCGTCGCCTGCCGGTAGAGCGAGGGCGCGCGGCGCTTCACCTTGAGCCCGCCGGGGAGCACGCCCTCGGTCCTCAAGCCCTGCTCCAGGCAGTCGCTCATGGCGCGCCAGACCTTGAGCAGTCTTGCGCGCGTTGCCGTCTCGTCCTGATAGGCGAGCTCGTTCCTCCAGACAATCTCCGCAATCGTTAGCCCATGCTTGCGGCACTGCACGAGCAGCTCGGCCGCGTTGCCGAAGGCGTAAGGCGCCGGGCGGTGGGGAACCTCGTCGCGGCCCGCGCTTTTGTTGGCGATGATGGCGGCGCGGTCGAGGACCGCACCGCCGCCGATAGAGAAGTAGGCGTTCCAGTGAAGCGAGCTGCCGCCGGCGTCGAACGCCTCGAGCACCATGCCGTTCGGGTGCTCGGCCAGGAACTCGGACTTGTGCATCTCGAGGTCGGTTGCAGGATCGAAATCGACATCGTGGCGTCCGCCGAGAGGGAGGCGCCGGTCGCGGCGCACGGCCTCGACGCGCTCGCGGCTGGTCACGGGATCGATGTCCTCGGGCACCTCACCCATGAGGCCGGCGATGACCGCGAAGTCCGTGCCGTGACCCACGCCGGTCAGCGCCAGCGATCCATAAAGGCTGGCACGCACCCGGCGCACGTCGCCGAACAGGCCCTTGGCCTCGAGCTCGCGAAGAAAGCTGTTGGCGGCGCTCATCGGCCCGACCGTGTGCGAGCTCGAGGGGCCGATGCCGATGCGAAACACCTCGAAGACGCTGTAGTTCATGCCGCGTCCTCCTCGATATCGCCCTTGTCGAGGCGGGCGACGCCGAAGCCGTAGGGCTCGGCCGCGCGGACGAGAAAGCGCCAGATGTAGTCCGCGAAGCTGCGCCGGACCAGAAGGCAGACGCCGTCGCGCTCGCGATACATATACACCGACGACTTGCCGAATGTGGTGCCGACCACCCGCCCGTCGCCGAGATGGTGAACGTCGTAGACGCTGGCGTGGGAGATGACGTCGGAGGCATTGCGCCCCTGAACGATGATCTCGGTATAGCCGCCCGAGTTGTCGACGACCTGGCTGCGTATCCCGGCAAGGGCTTTGGCGTGGTCGCGCAGGAGCGGCGCGAGCCGCGCGCGCGGGCAGACGATCATCCACTCGTCTGGGGAGAGCCAGAGGATCTTAACGGCTCCCGACCGTGTGAACGTGCAGGGCTTTGCCGGCAGGCGCGCCCCGAGCGCGCCCGCCGCGGCGTCCTGGAACGCGGCGTCGGCGGGATTTCCCCTGAGGCTGATATAGCCCTGCAGCGGCACCTCGTTGGCCCACACGCCGCAGCTGTCGTCCGCCGGCCTCGCCTGCGCGGCAAGCCCGAAGGAATGGAGCGGGGACTGCAGGACCGGCTCAGACATTCTGGCGCGCTCCCTCGGGGTCGACGAATACCGGAGAGACGACCTTGACCTTGTGGGCCTTGCCGCCGGCCCAGGCATAGAGCACGTCGCGCCCGGCCTTGATGCCCTCCTCGCTGCGCCGCTTGATTCCGTCGCGCACGACGGCGAGCGCGATCGAGCGGTTGAGCTCCGGGCTGAAGTAGCTCGATGTCACATGGCCGAGCATCGGCATGGGCGTCTCGATCTTCTCCGTCTCGACGATCTGCGCGCCTTCCTTGAGCACCGTCTCGGGTACGTCGGTGAGAAGGCCAACGAGCTGCTTGCGGTCGGTGCGCGCCGTGTCGCTCCGCGCGAACGAGCGCTTGCCGATGAAGCTATAAGGCTTCTTCAGGCTCACGGCCCAGGCCATGTCGAGGTCGAGCGGCGTCATCGAGCCGTCGGTGTCCTGGCCGACGATGATGAAGCCCTTCTCGGCTCGGAGCACGTGCATCGTCTCTGTGCCGTAGGGCGTGATGTCGAAGTCGCGCCCCGCTTCCATCAGCGCCTCCCAGACGTGAGCCCCATAGCTCGCGTCGACGTTGACCTCGAAAGCGAGCTCGCCCGAGAAGCTGATGCGGAACACCCGGGCCGGGACGCCCGCGACTGTACCCTCGCGCCAGTCCATGAACTTGAACGCGCCGGGCGCAAGGTCGATGTCGGAGCAGACCTTAGCCAGCACCTCGCGGCTCTTCGGGCCGACGACGGCGGCCGTCGCCCAGTGGTCGGTGACCGACGTCATGTAGACGTCGAGATCGGGCCAATCGGTCTGGTGCCACTTCTCGAGCCAGGTCATGACGCGCGCGGCGCCGCCCGTGGTCGTCGTCATGTGGAAATGATCGTCGGCGATGCACGCGGTGACCCCGTCGTCCATCACCATGCCGTTCTCGTCGAGCATGAGCCCGTAGCGGCATTTGCCGGGCGCGAGCTGGGTCCAGGCGTTGGCATAGACCCGGTTCAGGAACTCGCGCACGTCCTTGCCGCGGATGTCGATCTTGCCGAGCGTGGAGGCGTCCATGATGGCGACGGAGCGGCGGGCGGCGGTGCACTCGCGGCGGACGGCCGCGTGCAGGTCCTCGCCGTCCTTCGGAAAATACCACGGTCGAAGCCACTGGCCGACCGGCTCGAAGTTCGCCCCGCGCGCGACATGGCTGGCGTGCATGGCCGTATAGCGCCGCGGCTCGAACGTGTCGCCCTCGTGCGCGCCGGCGAGCGTGCCGAACGTGACCGGCGTATAGGCGGGGCGATAGGTCGTCGTGCCGACCTCGGGGATGGTTAGTCCCAGCGCGTCGGCGGCGATGGCGTAGCCGTTGACGTTCGACAGCTTGCCCTGATCGGTGCCGAAGCCGAGCGCGGTATAGCGCTTGATGTGCTCGATCGAGCGATAGTTCTCGCGCACGGCGAGATGGATGTCCGAGGCGGCGACGTCGTTCTGGAAATCGACGAAGGCCTTCTTGCCGTGCCCCTCGGGCTTTCCGTCGGGGACACGGAAGATGCGCCGGGGCGCGATCGTCTCGGGCTCGCCGGTGTGCACGTCGAGCCCCTCCAAGGGGTCTTTCTTGTCGAATGTCGCCAGCAGCGCGGCCATTGTCTGGCGCGTCTGGGCAAGCGCCTGCTCGAGGCCGAACTCCCCGGTGACGGCGCCGACGCAATAGATGCCGGCTTTCGCCCGTCCTGTCGCGGGCGCGACGAACGCTAGGCGCGCATCGTCCCACTGCGGGCGCCCGCCGTCGTGGCAATAGAGATGCACCGTCGGCGACAGGCCGCCGGAGCTGCCGACTGCATCGCACTCGATCTTGAGTGCCGATCCGGTGACCGCGTTCTTCTCGCCGTCGAGACGCACGAGCTGCACGCCGTCGACCGCGCGCCCCCCGTGCGCCGCGCCAATACCGTAGCCGATCCTCACGTCGACACCCGCGGCGCGCGCACGCTTCTCCCACTCCGGGTTGATGCGCTCGCGGGTATCGACCAGCACGACGCTCGACCCCGCCTTCGCGAGATCGCAGGCGCCCTGATAGGCGAGATCGTTGCTGGTGAGGAGGAGGACGCGCCGGCCGACGGCGACCGCATAGCGGTTGAGGTAGGTTGTGATTGCAGCGGCGGTCAGGATTCCCGGCAGATCGTTGTTGCCGAAGACGAGGGGGCGCTCGATGGCGCCCGCGGCGAGCACGACGCGCTCGGCGCGAATGCGATGCAGGCGCTGGCGGCGCTTGCCGTTGACCCGCTCGGCGGGCGGGATGTGGTCGGCGACCTGCTCGACCGCCTGCACGAGGTTCATGTCATGGAGCGCGAAGGCGCCCGTGCGCGTGAGGAGCCGCACGTTGGGCAGGCTGCGAAGCTCCGCCACGATGTCGTCGATCCAGTCTCGCGCCGGCTTTCCGCCGATCGTGGCGTGCGGAGCCGACAGCAGCCAGCCGCCGGGCTCGCTCTGCTCGTCGAGCAGGATGACATCGAGGCCGGCGCGGCCGGCGGCGAGCGCCGCAAGCAATCCAGCCGGCCCGCCGCCGATCACGAGGACCTCGGCATGACGATGAGCATGATCGTAGGTCTCGGGGTCGGGCTCGAGCGGCGAGCTTCCGTAGCCCGCGGCGTGGCGGATGACCTGCTCGTACCGTGGCCACAGGATCCCGGGGGCCTTGAAGGTCTTGTAGTAGAAGCCCGCGGGCATGAACTGCGAGAAATGCCCGCCGAGGCTCTTCGCATCGAACGCGAGCGAGGGCCACCCTGTCGTCCGGCGCGCAACGAGGCCCTGGTAGAGCTCGACCTGCGTCGCCTTGAGGTTGGGAATGGTCAGCGCGCCGGTCTCGACCTGAACGAGGGCATTGGGCTCCTCGGGGCCCGCGCCGACGATGCCGCGCGGACGGCCGTACTTGAAGCTCCTCGCCAGCATCCTCACCCCGTGCGCGAGCAGCGCGGAAGCGAGCGTATCTCCGGCGTAGCCGCTGAAGCTCTGGCCATCGAAGGTGAAGGTGAGCGGCCGGCTCCTGTCGATACGCGCCGAGGCCAGGTCTACGCGGTGGCTCCTCATGACGCGCTTCCCTCCGCGTCATTGGCCTTGCGCCCTTCGGCGAGCGTCCAAGTGCCCTGAATGGCGTGGGTCGCCGTGTTGCGCCTCACGACGAAGAACTTCCGGCACCCGGTCGCGTGCTGCCACATCTCCCAGTGCCAGCCCTTGGGGTTCTTGCGCATGAAAAGATAGTCGCCCCATGCCTCGTCGCCGATCGCCTCGGGCTTCTCGGGCCGCGCGATGAAGGCCTCTCCGCCGTAGGCGAACTCCTCCTCCTCGCGCTTTTCTCCGCAGTGCGGGCAGTAGAAAACGAACATCGAGATCTCTCTTGGTCAGTGAGCGACGCCCGCGGCGCCATGCTCGTCGATGAGATGTCCCGTGAAAAAGCGATTGAGCGCGAAGGCCCGATTGAGGGCATGCGGCTCGTCGTTGGCCATCGTGTAGGCGAAGACGTTGCCCGACCCCGGCGTCGCCTTGAACCCGCCGGTCCCCCAGCCGCAGTTGAAGTAGAGCCCCTTGACCTTGGTCTTGCCGATGATCGGGCAGGCGTCGGGCGTCGTGTCGACGATGCCGCCCCACTGGCGGTTGAGCCGCACGCGCGAGAACATGGGGAAGAGCTCGATGATCGCCGCCGCCGTGTGCTCGATCACGTGCGGGCTGCCGCGCTGCGTGTAGCTCAAGTAGTGATCGATGCCGGCGCCGATGACGAGCTCGCCCTTGTCGGATTGGCTCAGGTAGCCGTGGACCGCGTTCGACATGACGACGGTATCGAGCACCGGCTTCATCGACTCGGACACGCACGCCTGGAGCGGATGGCTCTCGATCGGCATGCGAATCCCCGCCATGCGCGCCAGCACCGACGAATGGCCGGCGGCTACGCATCCGACGCGGTCGGCGCCGATATAGCCCCGGCTCGTCTCGAGGCCCTTGATGCGGCTGTCCGCGATATCGAGGCCCGTCACCTCGCAGTTCTCGATGATGTCGACGCCGAGCTTGCTCGCCCCGCGGGCAAATCCCCACGCCACCGCGTCGTGACGCGCAACCCCGCCGCGCGGCTGAAAGCTCGCGCCGAGGATCGGGTAGCGCCGCTTCGGCGAGATGTCGATCAGGGGAATGCGCCGCTTCACTTCCTGAGCGTCGAGCACCATCGCGTCGATGCCGTTCAGGTTGTTGGCGTTGACCCGGCGCTCGATGTCGCGCATGTCCTGCAGCGTGTGGCCGAGATTGAACACGCCGCGCTGGCTGAACATGACGTTGAAGTTCAAGTCGTGGGTCAGCCCCTCCCAGAGCTTGAGCGAGTGCTCGTAGAGGAGGGAGGCCTCGTCCCAGAGATAGTTCGAGCGGACGATCGTTGTGTTGCGCGCCGTGTTGCCGCCGCCGAGATAGCCCTTCTCGATGACGGCGACGTTGCGGGCGCCGTGATCCTTGGCGAGATAATAGGCCGTCGCCAGGCCATGGCCGCCCGCGCCGACGATCACGAAATCATAGGACGGCTTCGGGTCGGCACTGCGCCACGCCGGCTCCCATCCCTCGTTGTGCTGGAGGCCCTGCTTGAAAAGCGACCAGAATGAGTACTCCCGCTTCACGTGGGGGCCCTCGGGCTGATTGGCGATTTTTCAAGGACGACGATACGTCATCGCTGGGCGGACAGAAGTGCAATACGCGAGCCTCGCGCTCGCGATTAGACCGGACGAGACGGAAATTTATCCATTTGCGACACCGGGCATCGCCTGCGACCCGCCGCTGCTGCGGCACGCGGGGCGTTCCGGACTGGTGGAGGGGGCTGGATTCGAACCAGCGTAGGCGAAGCCAACGGATTTACAGTCCGTCCCCTTTAGCCACTCGGGCACCCCTCCAGATCGCCGTCCAGGATTTCGTCGGCGGCCTTCGCATGGCGAAGGCCGATCGTCGAGATGTTACGGCTGAGCGCCTGGCCAAGGTCTCTCTTGCCGAAACGCAAGCGACATCTCCCCGCGCTCCGTCGAGCCGCAGGGCAACGGCCCGGTTATGTAAAGCGTGCCCCCCGATGTCAATTGGAAAAGCGGGCCAAAGGCCGTATGGCAATGCCCCCATGAGTAAAGAGAGGCAGAGGTCAACGCGGCCCGAGCGCCGCCGCACCGGCAAGGCGCCCTGGCACGGCCGAAGAAGCCCCGCGGCGACGGGCGGCGATACCGTCCGCCTATTCGGACTGCATGCGGTCGAAGCCGCCCTCGCCAATCCGGCGCGCACCATCCGCCGCCTTCTCGCCACCGAGAATGCCGAACGCCGGCTTGCCGACGCGATCGCGGCGCGCAGGATCACGTCCGAACGCGCGCGCCCCCACGATCTCGATCGCCTGCTCGGCTCGGACGCCGTGCACCAGGGCGTGATGATCGAGGCCGAGCCGCTCGCCGATCCCGATCTCGAGGCGCTCGCTCGCCGCGCCGCGGAAGGCGGTCCCCTCGTCGTGCTCGATCACGTGACCGATCCCCACAACGCCGGGGCCGTGCTGCGCTCGGCGGCCGTGTTCGGCGCCGCAGGCCTCATCATGACGCGCCGTCACAGTCCGCCGCTCGACGGCGTGCTCGCCAAGGCCGCCTCGGGCGCGCTCGACCTCGTGCCTGCGCTTCTCGTGCAAAACCTCGCCCGGACGCTCCTCGATCTCAAGGCGCAGGGCTTTACGGTCATCGGCCTCGACGACGAAGCCGCCGGCGCGCTCGAGGAGGAGCCCTTCCAAGGGAAATGCGCGATTGTGCTCGGCGCCGAGGGCAAGGGGCTGCGCGAGCTCACGGCCGAGACTTGCGACCGCCTGGTGCACATCACGACCGGAGGCGCGATCACGAGCCTCAACGTTTCGAACGCGGCCGCGATCGCCCTTCACGCGGCCGCCCTGAGACGGAAGAAGACGTAAGAGAAATGCTCAGTCGCAGTACGTGGGACGCCAGCAGGTCCAGCGGCCGCCGCGGCAGACGTAATCGCCCCACCTGTTGTAGAAGCAGCGGCGATTGACGAAGCCGCACTCCTCGGGACCCGGATAGCACTCGCCCGCATAGTAGCGATCGCGGCTGTGGGCAACGGCGCCGAGAATGCCAAGTCCGATAATGCCGGCAGCGATGCCGACGCCGATCCCGCGCCCGCGGCCGGCTTCGGCGGTGGGAGCCGACGAGGCGATGAGGCCGATCGCGAGCACGACCGCCATCACCGGCTGCATGAGCTTCTTCAGCATGCGAATCTCCCCTTAGAGATCGTGACGCGCGGCGTCTGCGCGCGCACGGGTGCGACTCCGCAATCACTCTCTGGAGAGAATCCTCATCCCATATGAATACGGCATGAACACGGTGCACGGATGGCGCAGGCGTGGCCCTGCGCCAGCCGGGATCACCAGTTCCTATAGCCGCCGTAATTCCTGTGCCACTCGGCGTTGTTATAGTAGCGGGCGGGATAGCCCCACGACTCATAGTATCGCGGCAGCACCGGCCACGGGCGGCAGCACGCCTTGCGGTAGCGCAGCACGGCGGCAGGACGCCAGTAGCCCGAGTTGTAGTAGGGGTAGTAGCGGCGCGGCGCGTAGCGGTAGGCATAAGGATCGGTCGTAAAGTCGACGTTGTAGACGTGCGCGTAGCGCGGGTAGTAGCCCCAGTGCTTGACGACCTGCACCTTGCCGTAGCCGTTAGGCGCGCGGCGCCAGCCGGCGTCGGCCGCATGCGGGACCACGAGCCCAAGCGCGACCAAGGCGGCGAGGAGGAAGACGCGTGAACGCATGATTAACTCCACAATTGAGCGATGTAACCTAACTCGCGGCAATCATTGCCCGAAACTAGATAATAGCCGATTAAGCCTGCCCGTTTACCGAAAAATAGGCGAGGCCGATTAATGGGCGTTTCTATACGCCTTCGGCGACAGCACGGTTAGCGCCATGATGTAGAGGTCGAGCACGATCGACCAATTGTCGATGTAGTAGAGATCGTGCTCGACGCGCCGCGTCATGAGGTCGTCGGTCTCCGTCGCCCCGCGCAGGCCGTGCACCTGCGCCCATCCCGTGATGCCCGGACGCACGTTGAGGCGACGCGGATAGGAGACGATCCGCTTTTCGAACAGCCGATCGTGGGCAACCGCGTGGGGCCGGGGCCCGACGAGCGACATCTCGCCTTTCAGCACGTTGACGAGCTGGGGCAGCTCGTCGATGCTGTATCGGCGCAGATAGCGCCCGATCCACGTGACGCGGCTGTCGGCAGGGCGCGCCTGCACGATCTCCTCGCCGTCGTCGATCGTGGTCATCGTCCGGAATTTCCAGATCCTGAATTCCTCGTGATTGAAGCCGCGCCTGTGCTGGCGGAAGAACACGGGGCCCGGGCTCGACAGCTTGATCAGGACCGCCACCGCAAGAAAGAGCGGCGCAAGGAAAGACAGAGCGGCGCCCGACACGAGGACGTCGAAGACGCGCTTGGCCAGCGCCTGAAGCGGGCCGAGGGGCGGCTCGGTGAGCGACAGCGCGGTCAGGGCGGCGAAGCGCGAGACGCGCGCATCGGTGAAGCGGCCGAGCACGCTCGAGGCGCCGAGGTGGATCGCGACCGGCAGCTGCGTGAAGGCGTCGGCGATCTGGTGGATGTGCTCGGCGCGCGCCCAGTCGGTCAGGATCACCACATCGTCCACCTTGAGTGCACGTGCCTTGGCGACCGCGTCGGCGAGCGCCTCGCCGAGCGCGGTGCCGACTTCCTGGCCCTGCTCGTCGAGAGGCGTCGGCACTACCGCCGTCGCCGCGACGCGCACCCCCGCGCTCTCCGCCGTGACGCCCGCCGCCATGGCTTTGATCTCGTCGGCGGGGCCGACGAGCATGAGACGGCGGCAGGCAATGCGGTCGGCTTTGATGAGGGTGCGCAGGATCCGCTTCACGACGAAATCGGCGGCGATGACGCCGCCTAGGCCCGCGACATAGAACAGGAGCAGCCAGCCGCGCGAAAAATCGTCGGTGGTCTTCGTCACGAAGCCGAAGGCGGCGAGGGAGAGAAATGTATAGTTCCACACGAGAAACTGGCGGCCGACGTTGCGGCGCCCGTCGAGGAAATCCTGGATCCCGTACTCGTCGCGGAACAGGAACGGCAGCGCGAACAGAACTGCGGCAGTGGCGCCGACCGCTTCTATCCACGCTACCCGACATCAGCACCGCATCCAGGAAACGAATGTGCGAACGAGGCACATCCGAGTTTCGCCAGCCGGTCTCGAGCCCTTACTCCGCCTTTACCCGTTCCCCCGCCGTTGACTTCAATAGTCTGTTAATCATACGGCAGAGGCGCGAGTGGTGCCCAAAACACCACGGAGAGGTCGGCTGGTTATTGCCGAATCGAGCACTTGCAAGATCGCGACCAATTGCCTTGGAATTAATGCGGCAAACCGTCCGGCACGACCTTTGCAGCCTCGCCGCATGTGGTTTGGTGCAACGTCACTCAAAAGGGGAAATACGGCGCCTGGCCGACGTTATTCATTTCACCTGAGCTTGGGTGATCAGCGTTTCCGGTTGGCTACGTGGGAAAATGATGCAAAACGCGCTAGACCTTAACCAGATTCGCGCGGCCAAGGCCGAACTCGCGGGGCCCATAACGCTCGCGCAGACCCGCCAGCCTGTGTACCGATCGTCCGTAAACGTGACGGACCTCGCCGGGCTATCCGGAATTCTGCGCCGCCGCCGAGCCTCGATCCTGGCCATCACGGCGGGGGCGCTCGCCCTCGCCATTGCTTACCTTATCTTCGCGACCCCCATCTACTCGTCGAGCGCCACCCTTTTCATCGACCCCCGCACGCGCAAGATCGTGTCGGAGGAGGTAGTTCAAGGGGGCCTCGGCACCGACCTCGCCCTCGTCGAAAGCCAGGTCTCGATCATCGGCTCGGACACGGTTCTGCGCCGCGTCGTCGAGACGCTTGGCCTCGCCGCCGATCCCGAGTTTGCGCCCCCGCCCGCCCACGGCTTCCTCGCGGCGTTGAAGGACGTAGTACGCGGGCCCCGTCCCGAGACCGACCCCGCAACGCAGGCGGTCGTCTCCCTTTCGCGCAATCTGCGCGTGAAGCGGGCCCAGAAGACCTATATCGTCGAGATCGAGGTTCTCGGGTCCGCGCCCGCCAAGACCGCCAGTATCGCCAACGCCGTCGCGGAGGCCTACCTCGCCGATCAATCCCAGGCCAAGAGCGAGGAGGCCAAGCGCGCCAGCGCCCTGATCGACGCCCGCCTCGGTCAACTCAGAGATCAGCTCCGCAACGCCGAGATGCGGGTCGACGAGTTCAAGAAGGCCAACAAGATCCTGACCTCCGAAGGCGGTCTCCTCACCGAGCAGCAGGTCGGCAAGCTCAATGCGGAGCTTGCCACCGCGCGCGCCGTCGCCGCAGAGAGCAAGGCGCGCTACGATGAGACGCGCGCCGCGCTCGACGCAGGCTCGCTCCCCGACACTCTCCCCGAGGCGAGCAAGTCCGGCCTCGTCCAGAAGCTGCGCGAGCAATACGCGCAGATCGCGCGCCGCGAGGCTTCCCTCGCCACACAGCTCGGCCCGCGCCATCCGGCGCTCATCGAAATTCGCTCGCAGCTCGAAGAGATCCGCGATCAGATCTCCGTCGAGCTCAAGCGCATCGCCGCGACCTCCAAGAGCGAGTACGAGATCGCCGCCAACCGCGAGCGCGGCATCGCCCAATCCCTCGAGGGCGTGAAAGAGGAGGTCGCGCTTACAAACACGGCCCAGATCAAGCTGCGCGAGCTCGAGCAGGAGGCCGATGCCAGCCGCGAGCTCATGCGCGTCTTCCTCGCGCGCGCCAAGGAGACCCAGGAGCAGACGAACCTCACGACGCCCGAGGCGCGCATCATCTCGACGGCCAACGTCCCGAGCCGTCCGGTGCGGCCCGCCCCCCTTTTGATCCTGGCCCTCGGCCTCTTCGGCGGGGCGAGCCTCGGCGTCGGACGCGCGCTCCTCGCCGATCACCTCGACAAGACCGTGCGCTCACCGGCCGACGCGGCCGACGCAGCGGCCGCGCGCGCGCTCGGGACGCTTCCCGAAGTCGGCGCCTCTCTTCTCTCGTTCCGCCAGCGCCGCCGCCTCAAGGCAGAGGCACGTCGCTTGGGAGGCCACGAGTTCGCCCCGCTCGTCGCCGCACTCTCCGACTCGAGAGGCGGACTCACCGGAAGCTACCGCCAGGCGGCACTGCAGATTCTCGACAGGATCAGGGCCGGGGCCCGTCCCGGACGGCCGCTCTGCGTGCTGCTCGCGGGATCCCACGCGGGCTCGGGCACCTCGGCCACTGCCCTTTCCCTCGCTGAGACGGCTGCCCTCGCCGGGGACCGCGTGCTCTTGGTGGATGCCTGCTCGCGAGATCCCGCGCTGGCAACGGCTCTAGCCGGCGATTTCACGAGCGACGAGCCCGTCGTGCTCGACAGCAAGGACGATCTGGCGCGGATCACGGTCCACGACAAGGCGAGCGGTCTTGCCCTGCTGCCGATTGCGCTCGCCGACCTGCGTCTGCTCAAGACCCAGCAGCGCCGCCGCCTCGCCACCGGCCTTGGCGCGCTCGCGCAAGGCTATGACCTCGTCCTCATAGATGCCGGCGCCCCCGGAGAGGACCAGTCCGGCTGCGCCCTCCTGGGCCTTGCCGATCAGATCGTCCTCGTCGCCCGCGCCGGGGTCACGACGCGTGCGCAAATCGCCGCAGTGCGCGAGGTTCTCGAGCCTGCGCGCGACCAGGTTCTCGGGATTGTTTTGACCCGCCTTAACCAGATTTCTTCCTGAAAAAGGGGCCGTTTGTTATGGAGAAAGCCGCCGCGCTTTCAATTCGCGAGGCCCAGGAACCGGCTTTGCGGCGACGGTTGAAAGCTCCCTTGCCACTAATGCTGCAAAGCGGCAAAAAGCCGGGCATGGGAGATCGCACTTTGTTCAGAACGATTGGGACTAAACCCGATCGCGTTGTTAGGTCCACGCCGGAATTTCCTCTGGCGGCGGTCGACGGCTGGCAGATTAACGTTGCCAATCTCGATCATGCGGTGAAAGCGATAGCGGCGGCTGCGTCGCGCGGCGACGGATTCGCGGCTTTCACGCTCAATCTCGACCACCTCGTGAAATTGCGCGGCTGCCCGAAATTTCGCCGGGCTTATGGCGAGGCGCGCTTCGTGACGGCGGACGGCGCACCCGTTGCGCGCCTCGCCGCCCAGCAGAACCCTGAGATCGAGCGCACGACGGGAGCCGATCTCGTCGTTCCCCTGGCCGAGGCCGCGGCGCGCCTCGAGCTCCCCATCTATCTCTTCGGCTCGACTGAGGAGGTGCTTGCCCGCACGGCCCGTGCCCTCAACAACCGGTGCTCCGGAAACCTCGAGATCGTCGGCGAAGGGGCGCCGCCGGCCGGCTTCGATCCGGAGGGGCCGGAGGCGGACGCGGCCATCGCGCGGATCGGGGCCTCGGGCGCTCGCCTGTGCTTCGTCGCGCTCGGCGCGCCCAAGCAGGAGATCTTCGCGGCGCGCGCGGTGGCGCGCGGGAGCTCGGTCGGCTTCGTCTGCGTCGGCGCCGCCCTCGACTTCATCGCCGGCAGGCAGGCGCGCGCGCCCCGCGTCATGCAATCGTCCGGACTCGAGTGGCCCTGGCGCCTCGTCGGCAACCCGCGCCGCATGGCGTCGCGCTACGCCCTTTGCGCGCTGCTCCTGGCGCAGATCACGCTCCTCGCTCCGGTCAGGGGCCTGCTTGCCGGGCGCGTGTTGTGACGAGACTGCTCTTCTACACGCATAGCCTTGCCGACGGCGGCGCCGAGCGACTGTGGGCGCGCCTGGCCAGCGCTTTCAAGGCCCGTGGCTACGACGTGGTCTTCGTCCAGGACTACGAAGACGACGACAACCGCGCGAGCCTCGACCAAGCCGTGCCCCTCGTGACGCTGGGGCGCGGACATGTGCGCTCCGTGCTTCGCCTTGCCTGCCTCCTCAAGGAGCGCGCGCCCGACGTCGCGCTGGCGGCGGTCGGCGCCTCGAACGTGAAGCTCCTCGCCGCGCGTCTCATTGCGCGATCGCCGGTCAAGGTCGTGCTCGGCTATCACGGCTTCGACGAGCACAGGTCGGGCTGGCTCGCCTGGGCCGGATACGCAGCGCTTCCCCTCATGAGCCGCCTCGCCCAGCGCACCGTCGCCGTCTCGCACGCTCTTCGCGACGCGCTCGTCCGCCGCTGGGGAGCCGTGAAGCGGAGGACGGTCGCGATCCACAATCCCGTCTTCTTTCCGGAAGCCGCCGCCGTGCCGGCGCGCGCCGAGCTCGCGGCCCGCGAGGAGCTCGTGCTCGCCCTCGGCCGCCTCGTCCCCGAGAAGGACTACGTGACGCTGCTCCGCGCCTTTGCCCTTCTCGACCGGCCGGCCGCGCGCCTCCTCATCCTGGGCCAGGGACCCGACGAAGGCCTCCTCAAGGCGGAGATCGAGCGCCTAGGGCTAGGCGGCCGCGTCGAGCTTGCGGGCTATGCGCGCGAGCCCTGGGCGGCCTATGAGCGCGCCCGCTGTCTCGTCTCCTCCTCGCGCACGGAGAGCTTCGGCAACGTGCTCGTCGAAGCGATGGCCTACGGGCTGCCTGTCGCCGCCACGGCGACCCCCGGCGCGCTCGAGATCCTCGATCACGGCCGCCATGGCCACATCGCGCCGATCGGCGACCCGGTTGCGTTGGCGCGCGCCATCGGCGCCGCGCTCGACGATACAAGCGAGCCAAGCGAGCGTCGCGCGCGCGCCGACGAGTTCTCGTTCGCGGCGCGCTTCCCCGTCTACGAGGAGCTCGTCCGCGATGTGATCGCGGGCTCCGCTCCGACAAAAGGCCGCGCTGCGGAAGAGAGCCGGCGCAAGGTCTTCCTCGACCTCACGCACTTGGATGGCCACGTGACCGGCCTCGAGCGGGTGGCGATCGAGCTGTTTGCGAAGGCGCACTTCCGCGGCGCCGAAGTGGTCCCCGTCCGCTCGAAGAGCGTGCTCTCCATGGTGATGAAGCAGCAGCTCCTGCTGCCGCTGCTCGCGCTTGCCCATCCGCGCGCCGAGTTCGTGTTCCCCGGCTTTCCGCCCTCGCCCCTTTTTGTCCTCGCCCGCCGGCGCGTGGTGCTCTACGTGCACGACCTCTTCCTCCTGACGCGACGGGAGGACTTGAACCTCAAGGCGAAGCTCTACCTGGCGCCCTCGTTCCGCCTCGCCGTGCGGGGGCTCAAGCGCTTCCTTGTCAATTCCGAGCGCACGCGCGCCGAGCTCGAGGGCTACGCCGCCCCCGATGCGGCGATTTCCCTCTACCGGCCGGCCGCCGCCAACGTCTTCGGCCTCTATGCTCAAGCGCAGACCGGAAAGAGCGATCACACCAAGCCGCTCAAGATCCTGGCACTCGGCACGATCGAGCCGCGCAAGAACTATCGGGCCTCGGCCTCGATCGTCGAAGCGCTGGCGCGCGCCGGCTTCGCCGACGCCGAGCTTCACATCATCGGCCGCCCCGGCTGGGGGCCGGACGCCGACGCGCTCGCGCGCAATCCGCGTATTCGCCTCCACGGCTATCTCTCGGCCGAGGACGCCAAGCGCACGATCGAACAGGCCGATCTCTTCCTCTCGACCTCCCACGACGAGGGGCTCGGGCTGCCGCTGCTCGAGGTCCAGTTCGCGGGCCTTCCCGTCGTCGCGCCCGACGCACCCATATTCCGCGAGGTGCTCGGCGCGTCGGGGCTGTTCATCGATCCGGGCCGGCCCGACGAGGCTGCCGCCCGCATCGCCGCGCTCGTCGGCACTCTCGGCTGGCGCCGGCGCGCCGCCGACGCCGCGCGCGCGAACATCGAGCGCTGGAACCTTCTCGCAGCCGCCGACGCGGCCAAGGTCGCGGGGCTGTTCGAGGCCAAGGCGACGGCGGAGGCGAGCACGGCTCCGGCCGACCTTCCGCGCTCACCTGATCCAAATCCTGTCTGTAATTGACCTTCCGGCTCAGCCTTCCACAATCTCAATGCGCGGGCGGCTGCCCTTGGGGCGGGCCGCGAAGCGGCGCGCCTGGATCTCGCGGTGATTGGCGTAGCACCTGGCGAGCTGACGCTCGGGCGTGAAATCGGCGACCTGCGCCGCCACCGTCTCCGGCGTCATCTCGCCGCTCGCGAGCTTCTCGCGCACGCCGACGAACGCGCCGGCGAGGCGGCGCGCCATATCGTCCTCGTCGCCTGAGCGCTCAACCAGCGCGCCGCTCGCCCCGCTTTTCACGACGCATTCGAGCTGCGGCAGATGCACGGCGCAGATAGGCCGGCCGGCGGCGAGGCACTCGAGCACGTAGAACGGCATGCCCTCGAACTCCGACGTCAGGATGCCGGCGTGGACATTGGCGAAGACGCGGGCGACGCCCTTCGCGTCCTTGAAGCCGTGGCGGACGGTAACGGCCTCGATGGCCTTGAACTCGGCGAAGCGGTGGGGATCGCTCGTGCCGAGGTAGTGGAACTCGACGCCGTCCCCCAGCCGGCGGCGAAGCTCGGCGATGGTCTTGAACATGAGCGGCGGCGACTTGAAGAGGTCGAGGCGCCCCGCATAGGCAATGCGCAGGCCCGGCCCCTCCGGCAGCGGGCGCGGGCGGAACGTCGCCGTGTCGACCCACGTCGAGAGTGTGTCGATCTTCGCCGCATATCGCGGATAGGTCGCGCGGATGCGCTCGGTGATGATGGGATTGACGCACAGGAACTTGTCGCACGCCATCACCGCGAGCCGCTCGTTCAAGTTGTGCACGAAGCGGTAGCTCTTCAGAAGCGAATCCATCTTGAGCTTGGGCGCGCCTTCCCCGTGCAGCATCTGCACGAACGGGATGCCGAGCAGGCGGACGAGCGGCGCGAACTCGACGCGCTCGAGATCGACGCTGGTCGGGCGCTCGATCAGCGTCCGGCGCACCACGCCCAGGTGGCGGACGAGCCCCTGCATGAACTGGAAGGTGAGCGAATCCCTGACGCTCTTCGCCGCCTCCCGCGCCTTCGTGTCCGGATAATGCAGCACGGGCAGGAAGTCGAAGCGCCGGCCGCGGAACGTTTGACTTGTGACGCGCCCGAGCTCGAGGTCGCCCGCGGCGTCGACGCCGATCATCAGGAACGAGAAGTCGTCGGGCACAAACGCGATCATGTCGCGCACGAAGGTCTCGAGGCCGCCGACCTTCGAGCCCCTCGGATCGAACGCGTGAAGAACGCAGAGACGGTGCTGCGGGGCTGCCACGGGATCCGCTCCTCTCAGATCGCCTCTCCGCGCTTGAAGCGCAGAGCCATGCCGCGCGCGGCGCCAATCGCCCGCTCCGCGGCCGCGGGATAGAAGGCGCCGAGCGCCAGCGCGTAGCTTGCCGCGCCGAGCGCGAGGGAGAGGACGAGAGCCGACGCCGTCGGCCCCGCGGTCAGCCCCTCGACGAGCAGCGTCATGAGGAGCGTCGCCGCGCCGATGCGCACGAGATGGCTCATGGGGAAGGCAAATCCGTACCAGCGCCAGGCGCAGAAGAGAGTGACGGCGAGGCTCAGAGCCGCGGCGAACGTCGCCCCTATCAAGAGCCCCTCGAGGCCGGCGACGCGCATGCCGATCATGCCGGCGATCAGCGTCGCCGCCGCGTCGAGGGCGTCATTGACAAGCGGCACCACGGTCTTCTCGTGCAGCAGGAACACCTGCTCGCCGAAGTGCACGCGGAAGTTCCGGATCGTGCCGGCGAGAATCGCAAACGGGAGCACGAGCAGCGTGATCTCGTGGAACGGCGCGGCGACGAAGAGATGCACGAGCGGATCTGAGATGGCCCACAGCCCCGCCGCCGCCGGCGCGAGCGCAAGAAGGAGGAGCACGCCGTTGCTCAAGAGTTGCTGCTGGCCTTGCGCCATGCCCTCCTCGCGGGCGCGGCGCACCGCGAGCGGGAATCCCGCCGCCGTGACCAGCATGGCGGCAAAGCCCGCGCACCTGAGCCCGAGCGACCAGCCCACCGTGATGAGGCCGACGGCCGCGGCGCCCTCGCTCGCGTTGACGATGAAGCGCACGCCGTTGGCCGCCACCCAGATCAGCATCGCCCCGATCACGAGCGGCACGCCGTAGGCGATCGCCGTGCGCAGCCTCTCGCGCGAGAAGGTTCCCTTGTGCGAGCCGATCCCGAGCCGGGCGGCGCCGACGGCGATGGCGCCCGCCTGAGCGAGCGCATAGCCGGTCAGCACGGCCACCGTGCCGTGCTCGAATACCGGGGCGAAGGCGACGCCGAGCACGAGGCCGACCACGGGCCACGAGATCTGCAGGATGGAGTAGGTCAGCGTGTCGTGCTGGGCGCGTGCACGGTCGGCGAGGTGGGTCGCGAGGCCTCGCGTCACGATATAGGCGGCGGTTGCGAGATAGAGGTCCGCCGTCCACTCCCCGTCGATCCAGAGCGGCAGCGTGAGCACGGCGAGCGCCGCCGCCACCGACGAGCCGGCGAGCACGTAGGACTCGGTCTCGAGAAACTCGGCATGCGCCGCCCCGTCCGTCCCGCTGCCCGCGTAGCGCAGCGTATAGAGGCTGAACCAGAACAGCGTGCCGAGGTAGACGAGCTCCTGGGACGCGACGATGAGGGCGAAGATGCCCATCTCCTCGGGGGAGAGGAAGTGCGTCCAGATGAGAGCGGAGACGAGCTGGGCAATCGGACCCACCACCTGCGCGGGAAGGTAAAGGAGGGTCTGGCGGTAGAGCATGGGCGGCGGCTTTTCCCCGGCGACACGGCCGCGGCGCGCGGCGGCTCCGCGGGGAGAGCGCCGGACCACGGGAGCGGTCTCAAAGCAGGCGTCGTCGGACGCCAGTTAGAATCCCGCTAGCACCCGGCGAGCAGGCTTCATGCCAAATGAGCACATTTACCTTTCCAATTCGTGCCGCCGGGCGGCGAAGCCGTGCGGCCCTGGCCCGCGCCTCCCAATCGGGCTATAAAGCCGCGCCCGAGCGGGGCCTCGGCTGCTTCGAGTTGCAGAGGCCTCGCGCGCCAGGGGGCCGGCTTAGCTCAGTGGTAGAGCAGCGGTTTTGTAAACCGTTGGTCGGGAGTTCAAATCTCTCAGCCGGCACCAAAATACAAAAATAAATCAAAGGCTTATAGCGTTACGCCGGATCGGTGTATTCACATTTTACCCCCGACATACGCGACATTTGCGACACCGGGGAGGATACAAAATCGGATACAAAGTGTTCGAGATTTGTGCCAGCACCCGGGTCGACCAAAAGGGTCGAACTAGCCCACCGAGGTCTGCGAGAGGTAACGAAGAGATGGAGGATCGGTCTTCCCGGCGCATGCGCACACTGGTGACCCTACGTCTGGGTCATGACCTGCCCATCGCATCACGTGAGCCGCACGGCCGGTCTCACCCCACTAGCTGACGACAAGGTGCGTCGCAACGAACGGGCGAGACGGGCCAGAGGGAGAAGGAACATAACTCACGGCGAGGCCCGTGAAGTGAAGCTGAGCGGCTTCAGTGCGCCGACGCAGGAGATGTCGGGGGCGTCCGGATCGGCGAGGAACGAGACGATTACCGCCTGAGCGCAGGTAGATGGCCTGCCCCTCGGAACGATACCAGTCTCTAAGTTAGAATCCGGCCGTGCTCAGCCAGCGTCTGTGCTGGCCGAAGCGGAGCGTAGGGCAGACCGGATGCTGGCGGCAAGATCGCTTCTGGAGCTGGCGGTCGATAGCCAAGCGAGGAGTGGGGCCGGAGGGCATTGTAATGGCGCCGCCAGTTCTCAACCAGGACCTGAGCTTCCCGCAGCGTCGTGAAGATCTCCCCGTTCAGCAGCTCGTCTCGGAGCTTTGAGTTGAGGCTCTCGCAGTAGCCATTCTCCCAAGGGCTTCCCGGCTCGATATAGAGCGTCTTGACGCTAACCCTGCCGAGCCAGTCACGAACGCTGGCCGCCACAAACTCGGGGCCGTTGTCGGAGCGAAGATGCTCGGGCGGGCCATGCGTAGCGAAGAGATCGGTCAAACACTGGAGCACGTCGTCGGACCTGAGCCGTCTCGCCACGACGATGGCAAGGCAGCGGCGCGTGAACTCGTCGAGCACGACGAGCATGCGGAAGGCGCGACCGTCTTGCGTGCGATCCTGGACAAAGTCATACGACCAGACGTGGTTTGGACGTGCGGGCCGGAGACGGAGACATGATCCGTCGTTGAGCCACAGGCGGCCGCGTTTTGGTTGTTTGCTTGGCACTTTCAGCCCCTCCCGGCGCCAGATGCGATAGACGCGCTTGACGTTGACCCGCCAGCCTTCGGCCACGAGCATCTCGCGGATGCGCCGGTAGCCGTAGCGGCCATAGCGCGATGCCAGCCGCACGATGGCCGCCGTCAGGACCGCTTCATCGTCAGGCGTCTTGAGATGCCGCCTTTGCGTCGCACGCGGCTGTCCTACGACAGCACACGCTCTACGCTCCGAAACGGCGAGATGCGAGCGCACGTGATCAACGCACGCCCGCTTCCGGGAAGGGCTTAGTATTTTCCCTCAAGGGCTTCCTTCAGGATCAGTTTGTCCAGCGTCAGCTCGGAGACCGCCTTCTTCAGGCGGTCGTTCTCGCGCTCAAGATCCTTGAGCCGCTTGGCCTGGTCGAGCTTGAGGCCGCCGTACTCGCGCCGCCAGCGATAGTAGCTCTGCTCCGTAATGCCGATCCCTCGGCAAATGCTGCCGATCGTCTGACCCTGGCCGAGGCGGACCTCTGCCTCACGCAATAGCCCAATGATCTGTTCCGTCGTGTACCGTTTCCGTGCCATTCCCTGATCTCCTCTATCGAGGTGGAAATAGCCGGATTCGCTCACTCAACTTGGGCTCGTCTTAGGGGAGAAGGCCAATACAAACCACGGCAACATGAAGGATACCGCCTACCGCGTCGAACATACTGTCCCCCGGATGGGGGGTTGACCACGGTACCATCAGGGATGCGGGAGGCAGCCGGACTGATTACGGTCAATCGGGGTTGACGGTGAGCGTCGTCTCCTGGCACGTAGCGGCCTTGTCACCAATGCTTAACGTCGGAGTGATCAATCGCATGCAGTTTCCAACCCCTGATCGAAATTCTACAGTGCCAGTGGAACGCGCTCTCTGTGGCTGAACGAGCCTGGATTGCTAGGGCAAGTCCCGACCTCAGCCTGTTCTTTCGTCGCCAGGTTGGAAACGAGGTGCCCGGAGCGGCGGCCCAGATTATTGATCTGTTCGAAGTCAAAGGGCGCGGTATCACCGAGGTGCACCCCAAGGCAAAAACGCGAATTTCTGCCCTGCGGATCGTCGAGCGCGGCATCGTCAAGCGGGTGCCACGTCCCTAGAAATAGCAAGTGATGCTAGCGGTGGTTGCTAACCGACTAACAACGATTAAACGCTTCACCTAGAGTCCGTGTCCAATCTCAATTGACGTCCTTGGTTGGCGAGCAAATTATTGCTAATGGGAAACTCTACCCCACCGATGTTTTGGGCCTGAACGACGGCTTCGGCGCGCGTGCTGGCCGACAGCTTCTTAAAAATCCGCTTTAGATGGGATTTAATCGTTTCTGGAGTTACCCCGAGTTCGCGAGCTATTTCTTTGTTCGTTTGTCCTGAACCAATAAACGCGATGATAACCCCTTCTCGATCCGTGAGCAGATTCCGTTCGTGCTTTATCGCAGATACGTTGTTTTTAACCGCGCTTCGGTGCACATGCGGTCGTGAATTTTCGACTGACACACCTGTAGGCTCATATGAAGGCTGAAAGGATTTCAGCACTGCGCTGTGGTTCATGACGCACACCCCCATTCAAAAGCTATGCTTATAACTCAACACTGGGCTCTTGATCTCTGATGCCGTGTTGGCTTGACGCGAACACCTCCGGCTCCTCGGCCTTTCAGTCCTCGTCTAAGGCAAAAGCTAACAAATCTTAGGTCCTAGATCTGCTGTTCTCAGGTGATGCGCTGATGTCAATTGGTCTCGAAAGACCTAGACTGACGTATAGTGCAAGCTCACCTCTGCCGTGTTCCTTGCGTCTACTGCCCGTGACCTGTCGCGCCATCCGTCGCCAGCGCTGAACGCAGGCATGCGAGCAGCTGTTCCTCATCGAATGGTTTGTTCAGGAAGCCTAGCGCCCCGCTCTCCAGCGCGCGTGCACGGAGTCTTTCCGTGGGGAACGCAGTAACAAAGATGATTGGCGTGTGGCGGTCCTCGGCGATCAACCGGTCCTGCAGATCCACTCCGCTCATGCCAGGCATCTGTACGTCGGTGATTAGGCAAGATGTATCGCATACGCGGCCCGATTGCAGGAACTCTTCGGCAGAGGCGAACGTGTCAGCGATGTAGCCCAGCGACCGCATGAGGCGTCTAGTGGACTCTCGAACTGAGACATCATCATCGACAATGGCGATCACGGGGACCTTCGACACGTTGGGCGTCCTGGATCCTGGGAGAAATACGCGGAGCAAGCCTGACCCGCTACTCTACATAGGTGGGAGTGATATATCGGGAAGTCGGTCGTAACTATACTTGGGTATAGGTTCTTATTTCTTCACGTGGCGAATGCCCAGCGCCTCGGCCATCCGTACTAATTCGGCGAGCGACCTCGCGCCCATCTTTCGCATTACGTTGCCGCGATGCATCTTCACGGTGATCTCGCTGACGCCGATCTCGCCAGCGATTTGTTTGTTCATCAGGCCTGCCGTTACGAGTGGCATGATCTCCTGCTCGCGCGCGGTCAGCGACTCAAAACTCGCCCTTAGCTTTGATATCGCCTCCTCCTCGGTGCGCCGGCTGCGGTCCCTTGCAAGACCCAGTCGGACGGCATCCAGCATGTCCTGATCGCGAAACGGCTTGGTCAGAAACTCCACGGCTCCCGCTTTCATCGCGCGCACGGTCATTGGGATATCACCGTGGCCAGTCATGAAGATGATCGGGATGTGGACGTTCGCATTAGCCAACTCGGTTTGAAAATCGAGCCCGCTCGCACCCTGAAGCCTGACGTCAAGAACCAGGCAGCTTGGAGAATCCGGCAACTGGCTCTGTAGGAATTCAGGCGTCGTCGCGTATGCCCGCACCTGGAAACCGACCGACCGAAAAAGCCTGGAAAGGGACTCGCGAACGGACGCGTCGTCGTCGATAACGATAACGATCGGCTGTCGTTCTGAAGGTATGACCATCATTCCGAACTCGGCAGGACGAGGTGGAAAACCGAACCGCGACGCGCACCGCGCGACGCCCAAAGGCGCCCGCCGTGCGCCTCGACGATGGAGCGGCAAATGAATAATCCCATTCCCATGCCTTCGGGCTTAGTAGTATAAAACGCGTCGAAAATACGTTCATTGTTCTCCGGATTAATTCCGGATCCAAAATCCTCAATTGTTATAACGACATTTTCGACATCGAATACATCAGATCGAACGATCAGTAACCGGTCATGGTCTGTTACGGCCATTGCTTCCACAGCGTTCAATATTAAATTCATAATTACCTGCTGTAATTGTGTGCGATCCGCTTTGACGTGCGGAAGCCCGGGAAGCAGCTCCCGCTTAACCAAAACGCCGTGTTTTTGAAGCTCACTTCGAACAAAAGTGAAGATTTCATCGATGACGTCATTAACGGGAAGTCGACTTTTAATTTCGCTATGTTGCTTAAAGATTGCCCGAACGCTTTTAATTACGTGGCTGGCGCGCTGGCCATCCATGACAATGTCCTTCAACGCTGCCCGAACTTCATCGAGATCAGGCGGAGTGATCGATAAGAAGCGCTGCGCTGCGCTGCTATTTGTCACGATTGCCGCCAGTGGCTGATTTATTTCATGGGCGATGGACGCGGTCATAGCTCCCATCGTTGTCAAACGCGAGACGCGCGCGAGCTCAGACTGTTCCGAACGCTCGCGCTCGTGGGCTGCGGCCAATTCCGCAAGCATTTTGTTGAACGCTAGAACTAGGGCGCCGATCTCATCCTTGCTGCTGTAGTTAATGCGGAGACCGTAGTCCTTAAATTCCCGCACCGATGATGCAACATTTTCGAGCCTCTTCAGAGGACGTACAAGGTGCCAATGGGTCATAGCCGCGACAAAAATGCTGAGGCCAGCAAGTGCCCCGGTCAGCGCGAGGCTCCAGCGCATTTTTCCCACCAGGCCGTCGATGCGCTTCTGAAGCAATCGTTCCAGCTCGGCCTCAGAGGTTGACCACGCGCCGACCGCACCGTTTGCCGCACTGCCATAGGAGGCGCCGGCCGCAACAACGCCGTTGTTAAAGCTTGCGCTCAAGCCATCAAGATAGGAGTTCATGCGCGAGTTCATGGTCGCAAATGCGCTGTCGATCGCTTTTTCCAAGCTCCCGTCGCGATTCCCACGATAAGAGGCGACGACATTAGCTTTCACTTCCTCCGCGCTCGATCGAAGTAGTCCGATGAGCAACTGGAAACGCAGGTTTTGTTCGTCAGAAATAGCTTTTGTTACCGTTGCCACTCGAGCTAAAGACTGTAACTCGGCCAACTGTCGGAGAAATGCCGGTAGAGTTTTAGCGATAAGTGTTTGTACGTAGTAGCTGTCTAGATCCGGATCCAGAGTAAGGTTTGAATCGTCCGCGATCCGTGCGGCCAGCTGTTGTGCCTTTGCAATCACATTGAGGGCGGCAGCGCGACTTTCCGTATCGCTTGACCAAAACTCCAGCGCCGTCGCGAGCGCCTGGGCGGGTTCGCTTGTTTTCAGCGTGGAGGCCGCATCGCTTTCATTCGTCGCAAGGTCCCTGAAAATAACCCGTAGAGAGTCGCTGGCTGAGGATCCGGAAGGATCGAATGCTCGACTAGCAAGCACCGTTGCGTAAATCCTACGTGCTACTTCCAAATATTTGGTCCCAATTAACTCCTTCCGCGCGAACTCGATCGCAATCAACTTTTCGCGGACGAGGCTATAGGTCGTAGCAGCGATCGCGATCATGAACACACTGCAAAGGATGACGAGCTTTGTGCTAGTGCGCAAATCCTTGAACACCGCCCGCTCCCAAATATAGTTTTATCGACGGGCTTCGCCCCAGGGCGTCATATTAGCCCTCCGAGAGTAAGGAGGCCAACATTCCATCTGGGCCACTCAACGGGGACCGAGACTGTACTTTGAAGTGAGGGCCCCCGGATTGTTTGCGCTGCAGACACGCCTAGCGCGCAGGTCCGACCGCCGCGTCGTTCGCACACGACTGCTCATGAGGGTAGAATTGTCTACGGCACAGCGCTGCGCGGATTGACCGCCCAGGTCAAGGTTCCTAGGTCTCTCCCCCATCTGGGGGGCTATTGGTCGGAACGATCTTTCGATATTGCTCGTGCGAGCGGGTCGTTGGTAAAAGTTTTTGAACTGCTATGACCATGCGGAAGCTATCCATCCGCCTTTCTGCATTCCTCGCGGCACACGTTGCGCTGATTGGAATGACGCTCTTCCTCGGCAGTCGATACTGACCAGTTCTCAGAAAGGTACAATCAGCACCGTTTGGCCGGTCGCGTCAGTTATTTCCAGTCTTTGTCCGTCGACACCATCGAACTCTATTCCTGTTTCGCTCAGAATCTGTCGAATGCTTTCGACAACGTTCACACGTCTGCGGTGCAAATCGGGAAGGTTTATCCCTTCCTCGTCTATTATGACTCTCTTCCCACATTTAAGATGAAAGAAGTAGCGCGGCATCGGCTCCTCGAGCATTATTGAACGATCTCCAAAAGGACTCGGCTAGGGCCGTGGCCTCTCGGCAGTGGTAAGAGTTCCGACTGGTCAGGCGCCCTAGCCCCTTGCGGGGTTGTCTAACAGGGCCTTGACTTCCCACGAGGTGCCCTGGGGCGTCGGTCCAATGAGCAATTCTTTGACCTGAGGGTGATCGACGCGCCATCCCCGATTTGGGGGAGAGTTTAGGAATCCAGTGGCGTTGAGCTGCGCAACACGTGTGTGCAAGGCGGAACACCAACAGATTTGGCTTTGACCTTCTTGAGGTGGCTGCGAATACCGCCCGAGCTGGGGAATGAGCAACGAGTATGAGCGGCCCCGCCGATGTGCGACGTGAACCGAGGCGCCGGCGGGAGATTTCTCGGCGCCTCAGGGGTTGCCTCGCAGCTCTACCGCCCGCTTGATTTTTGCCAAGGCGCGGGCTCGCAGCACCGCGGGATCGCGCTCGCCATTCTCGGCGGCGAGGACGATCGCCAGGGCTACCAGACCTCGTCGGTTGGCGTCGTCGGCGCGCGCCGTGATTCCGAGCTCCATGCAAATCTCGTCGTAGACGCTACGCATGATGGCGAGATCGTCGTTATCGAAGAGCGACGAGTGAGCGCGGAAAGGCATGACCGCTTTTACCGCGCTATGGAGCGCCGAGCCCGTTGAACTTTCGGCGGATAGGCGCAGTCGCAAACTCCTGTCATCGTTCACTGGCAAAAGTGAGGCTGGCGCGCCGTTGCAAAGTCCCTCATCCCGACCGCCGCTTTGTTGCGGTGCGACGGCGCGCCGGTTGGGTGCAACACTCCACGGCCGGCGATGCGAGCCTGCAAGGCCGGGCCCGCGATCGCGCTCTACACACGGTGGGGCGGAACAAACATTCAAGCAGGGTGGCTCGACGAGGCGCACGCGCTCGGCCGCCGCGCGGCGTGAGCAGAAGGCTTCTCTTACGCTTCGGTAAGCCTCGGCATTTGTGCAGTGCACGACAAGTCGACCGGCACCCCTTGATTTCGCACGGCCCTATCCCAAAACCTTCAGTTGGTCTCAGTCAAACTTCGGGAGGTCATCATGAGCAGTCTCCTGATCCGGTGCCCCGTCACGACGCAGGTTGCCGAGCTCGGGATCGAAGTCGATAGCGCAACCTTCTTGAGGATGCCCCTCGATACGCCGCTCGCCTGCCCCCTCTGCGGCCAAATGCACTCGTGGCAAAATGCCATTCCGCCGCCGGAGGTTGTCGCGCTCGCAGGGCAGAACCCGCGAGCGGCCTGATGCTCGGATGGCTGTCAGCTATCCATTACACTGCTGATTGATAGGAACCGGCAGCTGTTCGGCCCTGTTCCATTTCTATCCCCGTGCATTGGTGCGCGGGAGGAAATGAGGAGGACACTTGCATGACTAAAGTCCTGATGGGCGTTGCGCTCGCCGCTGCGCTGGCGATCGCCCCCGCCATGGCGAAAGAGAAGAACAAGAACGCATTGAAGGGTCAGGAATCGCAGCAGAGCGACATCCTGAAGCAAGAGGGACAAAACCGCGAGCCGCTCGGCGACGGCACCTTTCAAGGCAAGCCCGTGGTCGAAGGCCCGGCCGATTGGCACAAAGGCGGCAGCGCGGATGCCGGATCGGCCTCCTCGAGCGGTGCCAATTCTTCAGCTTCGGGAGCATCGAGCGGAGAGGCGGGCTCGAGCGAAATTCAGCGCTGACGGTATCTCCTGAAGGCTAACTAGGCCGAAACTCATCGCGCCCGGCGAGACCGGGCGCGTTTTTCTTGCGACCAGAATTCCGTGCTCGGCGCTGATCTGCCTCACGCCTGCCCTGCCGCAGCGACAAGGCGAGCGGTCATCTTTGCCGCATCGGCCACGCTTGTCGCATGGCTTTCGGCCGCGGCGGATCCTGGACGATAGAGCGTGAGATCAGCGCCCTCGCGGCGCCAAACCCCGATCGATTGGCCTTTGATCGCGATCTCGAGACTTTCGTTTGCAAGCCGCAGGTCGAGATCGACACTCGCGGCCGTTCGAGACGATTCAATTTGCTGCTTCAAGAATGTCAGCTCCTTGAGCGCCTCGGCCTTCGTCTCGGGGCTGCCCGCATTCTGCTCGGCTCCAAGCCGGTCCATTTCCCGGTCGAATTGGTTTGGCATGGCGTTTCTCGCGACACTGCCCGCATTCATTCTAGGGCGAGTTCTTGCCCGCCTCGCCGCTCGAGCTCCCCGTCGAAGACTGTTCATCGAGCTTTCTCTCGATCGGCGCTTGAGCCTTGTCTTGGGCGCTCTCGATCTTCTCCGACGTGTTCCAGGACAAAACGCCGAGCAGGATGACCGCACCCAGAGCGGCGAGAACCCAGATCACAATGTTGTTGTCGGTGGATTGCCGCCGCCATCGGCGACCGTCGTCTGGCATGTTCATGGAAGACCTCCATCGCTTGGGAACGACGTTCATCAACAACGCCCAACCAGGCGATAGAGTTCCTTCAAGCGCCCTGTCGTTTGGCTATTTCCCAGGCAGCGGCTTCAAACCGTCGAGATAAGCGAGAATGGCCTCGATATCGGAGGGCTCGAAGACGAACTCCGGCATGTCGGGATGGCCGGTGACGATGCCTTCCGCCAAGGCCTCGGCGAGATTGGCGACCGGGTAGCGCAGGACCACGTCGCGGAATGGGGGCGCCTTCTCGAGCGGGCTCGCGCCCTCGGCGCCGACCGCATGGCAGCGCGCGCACTTCGCCTCGACGAGTTTCAGCCCATTCGCTGCCGCCTCGTCCTTCTCGCCGGCGAGCGACGGGATTGGCGAGACCAGCACCACGGCGGCCGCGATAAAGGCTTCGAGCCTCATCAGTCCCTTCTTCATGCTTTCTTGACGCTCACTCGGCGGCGGGCTTCGAGCCGGTCTCGGGAAATCCCGCGCGCATGAAGGCGATGATCCTCCAGATGTCCTCCCGCGAGAGGACGTCGCGGAAGGACGGCATGTCGCTCTCGAACTGCTTGCCCCCATCGGAGATGGCCCACAAGAGGTACTCGTCGACGGCAATCGGCTTCCGGATCATGTAGGCGAGAAGGGCGGGCGAAGGTGCCAGCGCCTTGCCGGCGTCGCCGTCGCCCATGCCGTCGCTCCCGTGGCACCTGCGGCAGTGCTCGCCGTAGAGCGCGGCGCCGGCGTTGATCGCGGCAGGCCCAGGCTCGACTGTCGACACCGCGCCCTCGTAGTCTTTCGGCACGCCGTAGCTCACATAGGTCGTATGCCGGAGCAGCCGCGTCATCATGCCCTTGGGCATATGCCCCGGCCCCCAGAGCTCGCGCACCATCCAATCCGGCTGCCAGTAGTCGAAGCCGCGCGGCGCCGGGGTCTGCGGGCGCTCGTCGGCCGCGACCGACGCCATGAGGGCCCCCAACGCCAAGCCCACTGCGGCGAGCAGTCCTCTCTTGAGCCTCGAACCCATGGGCGTTGGTCCCTCTCCGCCTCTGCGATCACGGATTGAGCGGCTTGAGGCTCAGGATGTAGGCGACCACGTTGTCGCGATCCTCGGCCGGCACCATGAGATTGGGCATGGTCGGGTGCGGGCTCTGTAGCCAGACGACGAGGGCGCGCGCGGTCATGCCGGGCGTATTGGCCACCGATTCGAACGTCGGCGCGTCGGGATTGGGAGAGTAGGCCTCGGCCGCATCGACCGCGTGGCATTCCGCGCAGTATTTCTTGACGTAGTCGAGCCCGCGTGTGGCGTCGCCGAGCTCCTCGGCGCGCGCTTGGGGCCCCGAGAGTGCGAGCAGCCCCAGCGCGATCACGGCACCCTCGATGCGCACTCTCTCCTCCTATGCTGTTGGCCTTGCGGCGAACTCGAGCATGCTAGGCTGTCGTAGCGATCTCGAGGTTGACGTGCGTCAACGGCAGAGGACGTCGAGGGAGCCGTGCGGGAGCCATACCGTCATGAAGCCGATGAGCGAGATGAGGCCGCCCACCGCGACGCGCAGGCCCGGCCGCAGGTCGGCGCGCGCAAGCGAGCGGATTCCGAACGCCATCGTCACCAGCCCCGGCAGCGTGCCCAGGCCGAAGCCCGCCATGATCAGGGCACCTCGAGGCGCCGACGCCGACGCCATCGCGGTGAAGAGCGCGCCGTAGACCATGGCACACGGGAGGAGGCCCCACGCAAGCCCCATCACGAACGGTGGAGGCGATCGCCCGCCGAAGGAGCCGGCCAGGCGCGCCGTCGTCGCCGAGACGGGTGCCAGAACCCTGTCGAGGCCCGAGAGCGCCGGCACCAGCCCCGCCGTCGAAAGCCCGATCCACATCAGTGCGACCGCCCCGGCCCATTGGAGTACTCGATAGGCCGCCTCGCGATCGAGCCAGCCGATCATGGCGGAGCCCGCGCCGCCGACCGCGGCGCCTGCGAGCGCATAGGCCGTGATGCGGCCCAAGTGCGTGAGGACGAGCGCACGCACCTCGTCTCGCCGCGAGCGGCAGTCGGGACAGAACATGAGGCTCGAGGCAATGGCTCCGCACATGCCCGCGCAATGCAGGCTGCTCGCGAATCCGAGCGCCGCGCCGGCCAGCACTGCGATGTAGGAAGCGTCCACCATAGCTGCCGATCTAGCCGCGTTTCGGCAACTCTGCCCCAGATGATCCGGGGCTCCTTGAGGCGGATCAATTGCCGGCCGGGCAATCCCGTGCTCGTTGACGCGACCTTGGAGTAACCTCGTTTCGCTGCCGAGTATTCCGGCATCTCCAGCCTCTGATCGGCCTCCCCGCCTTCATGCCAAACCCAAGCCCGACCTCTGAGACGCTGCCGGACTCTCCGGGGCTGCGCCGCTCGCTCAACCTCACCCACACCGTCCTCTACGGGCTCGGCGTGACCATCGGCGCCGGGATCTACGTGCTCATCGCGGCGGCCGCCGAGCGGGCCGGGATGCACGCACCCCTTTCGTTCGTCATCACGGCGGCGCTGATCGGACTGACCGGCGCCTCGCTCGCCGAGCTCGGGGTCAGGATGCCGGTTGCCGCCGGCGAGGCGGCGTACGCGCGCGCAGCCTTCCGCTCGGACCGGCTCGCGACCGGGGTCGGGCTCCTCGTCATCGCCATGTCGCTCGTATCGGCGGCGACGATCAGCGTCGGCTCGGCAGGCTACATCGGCGTGTTTCTCGACCTGCCAGGCCGCGTCATCATCGCCGGCGTCGTGCTTGCCATGGGGGCGATCGCCGCGCGCGGCGTCAAGGAGTTGGTGACGTTTGCCGGCATCATGACCCTGATCGAGGTCGGCGGTCTTTTGATCGTCATTGTGGCGGCGCTTCTCTTCGAGCCCGACGTCGTCGCCCGCGCGCCGGAGATGATCCCCGGCACTCTCGATCCCGCCGTTTGGAGCGGCATCTTTACCGCCTCCATGCTGGCGGTCTTCGCCTTCATCGGCTTCGAGGGCATTGTGAACGTCGCCGAGGAGCTCGAGGACCCCGCCCGCACGCTGCCGCTGGCAATTCTCTTGACGCTCGCAATCACCACCGTTCTCTACGTGCTCGTCATGTGGGTCGCGCTGGCCGCCGTCGGCACCGAGGCGCTCGCCGCCTCGAAAGCGCCCCTCGCCCTCGTCTTCGAGCGTCTGACCGGTGCATCGCCTCGCATCATGAGCGCCATCGCCGTCGTCGCGACGCTGAACGGCATCGTCGTCAACCTGATCATGGCCTCGCGCGTCATGTACGGGCTTTCGCGCCAGGGCGGGCTGCCGGCGTGGATCGGGGCGATCAACGCGGCGACTCACACTCCTGTCCGCGCCACGGCGATGGCGACAGGGATCGTCCTCTTCTTCAGCCTGCTGCTGCCGATCGCGGACCTTGCCGACCTCTCGGCGCGCATCACGTTGTGCCTGTTCGCCATCGTCAACCTGTCGCTCCTGCGCATAAAGCTGCGCAAGGACGCCGAAAGCCATGCCGGGTTCAAATGCCCGCTCGGGGTCCCGGCCGCCGGCTTCGCGAGCTGCATTCTGTTCATCGTCGCGGATATCGCGCTCTCGATCGCCGGTTGACGCGGGTCAAGGTCCGCCGGGGACAGCATGGCGATCATGCTCATGAATCAACGAAAGGGTGTCTCGATGCCGATCCTGCGCCACTTATCGACCGCCTCGGGTCTGCTCGCCGTGGTCGCGGTCGGAGCTTTTGCCGCGAGCGCGGAGGAATCCGCCAATGAAGGCGCGTGGCGCATTCTTCTGCGCCAGCAGCTCAAGGCGGAGAAGAACTGCGACCTGAACGAGGTGCTGATGTACCACGAGCTGCCGCTCGGCGACACCGTCGCCCTCGACGGCAGGACGTCGTGCATCGACGGGCGCGAGTTCAATTTCAGCCGCAAGCGGCCGCATCAGAAGTTCGATATCCAGATCTGCCAGCCGGCGGTCTGCTGAAGGAGTGCTGAACCGCTCTATAGCCCGGGGACCATGCCGAGGTGGCTCGCGATCTCCGAATCGGGCGTCTTCGTCAGGTCTTTCACCACCTCTTTCTCGACCTTCTTGCGCACGCTCTCCGAGAGCGCGTCGCGTAGCTCGCCCATGGCCTTGGCCGGTGCGACGACGACAAGGCGGTCGAAGGCCTTGACCTGCTGCTCGAGTATCCCCGCAAGCTCGACCGCGAACTTCTCTTTCTCCTTGCGATGGGGATCGAGGCCCGTCGACACGGGATGGCGGGTGTGACCGACGCTTTCGAACGATCGCGTCTGCCGGTCGCGGACGAGCTCGTGGGTCGGCGGCAGCTCGTGGCTGAAGCTCATTCCCGCAACTTCTTCGAGGCGGCGCCCGGCGCCGGTGCTCTGCAAGACGCGTGCATGTCCGCCGTCGGCGATGAGCACCCATGTTGTTTTGGCTTTCATCTCACGTCCACTCCTTTGCGCTCACGGTCCAGGCCGTGGTCGAGATGTGGCGGCGGCGCGCGACGAGTGCTTTGACGGCTGTCAAGTTCCCACAACGGGATAAGGTGCAGCCTCGCTCCATCGAATGCCGGAGACCGCCATGGCCTACAAGACCATCCTCGTTCACGTTCCGGACACCCGGCGTGCGGGTAATCTTGTCTCCTCGGCCATCATACTCGCCCGGCGCTTCGAAGCCCACCTCATCGGCCTTTCGGTGCTGCCGCCGGCCATCGTCGAGCCGGCGCTCACGCCCGGCGGCGGCACGGTCGTGATCGAAACTCACCGCGAGGCTTTCGCGCAAGAGATCGAGCGGATGAAAGCGGCTTTCCTGGCGGCAACGCGCGAAGCGGCACTCTCGGCGGAATGGGTAAGCGGGGACGCCGATCCCTGGCCGGTCTGGACCAGGGTCGCGGACTTCGGGCGCGCGACCGACCTCATCGTCGCCGCAGCCCCCGAGCCCGGCGCGCGCTCGTCGTCGATGTTGGACGCTCCCGTCGACCTCGTGCTCAAGTCGGGGCGCCCGGTCGTCCTGATACCGAACAGGAGTACGCCCGCAACCATCGGCTCGCGAGTTCTCGTCGCTTGGAACAACCGGCGCGAGGCGGCCCGTGCGGCGTTCGATGCGCTCCCCCTGCTCAAGGTGGCGGAGGCGGCAACTGTGCTGTCGATCGGCCCCGAGGACCTGGAGCGGAGGGCCGACGACGTGCCCGCCGCCGATCTCTGCACGGCGCTGGCGCGTCACAGGGTGAAGTGCGAGGCGGCGGAAGCCCGGGTCTCGGAGCAGGGCGTCGGCGCCAGTCTCCTCGCCGCGGCGCGCGAGATGCGGGCAGACCTCCTCGTGATGGGTTGCTATGGCCATTCGCGCCTGCGCGAGCTCGTTCTCGGAGGAGCAACGCGCCATGTTTTGGCCAATGCCGCCATTCCCGTTCTCATGGCACACTGACGCACCACGATGCGGATTGCGACCTTCAACCTCGAAAGCCTCGATCTGCCGCCAAAGGCCAGCGTCACTCTCGAGGAGCGCGCCGAGATCCTGCGCCCGCAGCTCGAGCGGGTCGATGCCGACATCCTCTGCTTGCAGGAGGTCAACGCCCAGCGGCGCTCCGGCGCGGAGATGCGCACGCTCGCGGCGCTCGATTCACTCCTCGCCGGCACCAAGTATGAGCGCTACGCGCGGGCGTCCACGAGCGGCCCCGCCGGGCACGGCGCCGCCGATGTGCACAACCTCGTCACGCTCTCGCGCTGGCCCATCGAGCGCCACAGCGAGGTCCGCCACACCCTCGTGCCGCCGCTCGCCTACCAGGCGCTGACGGCCAATCCGCGAGAGGCAGGTCCGGCAACCATCGGCTTCGAGCGCCCGCTCCTGCTCTGCGAGATCGCGGGGCCGGACCATCTCCCGCTCGCCGTGCTCAACGTCCACTTGCGGGCGCCGCTTGCCGCCGCGATCGCCGGGCAGAAGGAAGCCCCTTTCGTTTGGAAGTCGGTCTCGGGCTGGGCGGAGGGCTATTTTCTATCCGCCTGGAAGCGCTCGGCGCAGGCCCTCGAGGCGCGGCTCGCCATCGATCGGCTGTTCGACGCGGATGCGCAGCGGCCGATCGTCGTCGCCGGAGATTTCAATGCCGAGGATCACGAGACGGCGCTCAAGATCCTGGTCGGCGCCGAGGAGGACACCGGCAACGGGCGCCTCGCGGTGCGCTCTCTCGTCGTTCTCGACCGGTCGCTCGCCGAGGACCGCCGGTACTCGACCGTGCATCACGGCCGCCCGCAGATGCTCGACCACATCCTCGTGAGCCGCCCTCTACTCGGCCGCTTCCGCTCGATTGAAGCGCACAACGAGACGCTCGCCGACGAGATCGCCGTTCTCGGCATCACCCGGCGCGCCGGCGGCTCCTATCACGCTCCCGTCGTCGCGGAGTTCGCCGCCGGCTAGCGTTAGCTGCGGAGACCGAGCAGAAGCCGGATCGGGAACGGCGGCTCGGGGCGCGCCGCATGCCAGGACAAGAGCGCCTCATGATCGTCGTCGTTGAGCAGGTTCGGCAGCGTCGAGTCGAGGAATGCCGCCTCGACTTCGATATGGCGCCGATGGCTTTCGAATACGCTGCGCAGAAGGTAGCCGAGCATGTCCGGGTTCGGCTGCTCGCCGACGATCAAGAGACAGATCTGCTCGATCACCTCGAGATGCCGGTCGCGTATCTCGGCATGCTCGAGCCTCAGCCTGTCGAGGGTTGCAGCGACGCCTCGCGTCGCATCGTGGCGCCGGAGCAGGATCGGAAAGAGCGCGTCGTCCTGAAAGCTCACATGCTCGGTCCAACTCGGCTCGATGACGCCGACGAGCGCACGCGCCAGCCTCAGGTCGACCACATTGGGAAGATTGTCGGCAAGGCTCTCGAGCGCCGTGCAGATCTCGAGCTGCAGCATGCGGTCTGCTGCAATTCGCTCTCGCGCCTGCGGCAAAAGGCCCTGAGCATCCCCCCCGGAAGCCCGGTTTTTCCTGCTCCCGGCCCCCTTTTTCGTGGGCATGGCGAAATCCTCGCTGTTTCCAGCGGGATCGAGGCTAGCGACACCCACTTCACCGCTCCTTGATCGAAATCATTGGGCGATCGAGGAGGGCCGGCCTGCGCCGCGCTATCCTTGTTACACTCTATGACAATCCGTTACCGACCACGCATACCTGCGGATCAATCGCGCTTCTAAATCCCTCAGCGAAACAGCCGCCCTTGCCGAAAAACCTTTCGTCGGGAGAGACCCATGCTCGCGATCCAATCCCCGGAACCCAGGCACGCCCGCTCCGAGATTCGAACTGCGCCCCCGGCACTGTTCGCCCCAATCGCGCTCGAGGACCGCCTCGGACAGGCAACCGTCCGCAAGCTCGAAGCCAAGGAGCACGTCTTTTGCGAGGGCGACCCCAGAATCCACGTCTTCCGCATCGAGGAAGGCGTGGTTGCCGTTTATAAGACGCTCTCCGACGGGCGCCGCCAGATCATCGACTTCGCCTACCCTGGCGACCTCATCGGGCTCGGCATGCTCGGCGAGCACGTGCTGAGCGCGCAGACGACTTGCCGCGCCAAGGTCCGCTGCCTCTCCGTTGCGGCTCTCGAGCGCGCCGCCGAGACGGACGCGGGCCTTGCCCTCAAGCTCTACAAGTCGGTGAGCCAGGAGCTCGCCGCGACTCGCAACCTCTTGGTCACGGTCGGCCAGAGGAGCGCTCTCGAGCGCATCGCGAATTTCCTGCTGATGCTTCATCGCCGCGCCGGCGAGAGCGCAGGATCGATCGTCACACTCCCGATGCGCCGCTCGGACATCGCCGACCTCCTAGGCCTCACCATCGAGACGGTGAGCCGGACGCTGACGAAGCTCAGGACGATGGACGTGATCGACGTCGTGCACGGCACGACCGTGCATCTGCGCAATCTGAAGCGCCTCGAGGAGCTCGCGAGCGGCTGAAGGCGCTCATGAAATCGGCCACTTGATCGGCACGCGCCGTGCCGGGCGATGGCCGCAAGCCCCGGACCTGCTCTTCCGTCACCGCCGTCGCCGAACGGCGATGGCTGAAGGCAAGTCCGGGGCTTCATTGCAATGGGGCCCCGGAAAGCCACTCGATTTGTCGAAAAGTCCGGCTCAGGGCCGGAACGCACCGGGCGGGATGAGGCCGGGCGTGACGTAGGCGTGATGGAGCGCGTCGAGCTGGGCCCAAAGGGTGTTGCACTTGAAGCGCACGGCGGAAACGCAGGCCTCCTGCATCTCGCGGCTTTTGGCATTGCGCTTCACGAAGTCGAGCGCGAACTGAGCGTCGTGCGGGGCCTGCGTGAGGCGCCGACGGAAGTAGGCCATCACCGTCTCGTTGACGAAGTCGTAGCTCTCGAGCATGCCGGCGATGCGCTCCTTGTGGATCGAGGGCGCGAAGAGCTCGGTCAGCGACGAGGCGACGGCCACGGGAAGCGGCTGCTCGACGACGAAGCGTACGTAGGCCTCGACCGCGAAGCGCGTCGCCGGAAGCGCGCCCTCCATGCTCGTCACGTAGGCGCGGTCGAGACCGAGAGCGTCGGTCAGCACCAGCCAGCGCTCGATGCCGCCCGCCTCCTCGCCGAGTCCGTCGTGGTCGTGGATGCGGTGGATCCATTCGCGCCGGAACTCGCGGTCGTGCACCCGGCTCATGAGCGCCGCGTCCTTGCGCGGTACGGCGGCCTGATAGCAGTAGCGGTTCAGCGCCCACGCGGCGACTTGCCCCTTGTTGAGCTTGCCGCCGTGCAGGAGCTTATGAAAGACGTGCTTGTCGTGGTAGCGCTCGGCGCCGACGGCGCGGATCTCAGCCTCGAACTCGTCCTCCGTCAGGCAGTCGTTGGCCGGCGTCAAGCCTCTCGCGATCTCGGTCATGGGTCGTGTCTCCGGGATTTATCCTCGGCACACTGAGACACGGGCGCCCAGTCTGCTGGCTTGATCGCGATCAAATCGCGCCGTCACAACTGCGTGCACACGCCGTGAGCACCCCCAACGGGAATGCGCTACACACCGACCGAATGGCGCGCCCCATGAGAGCCGAGATAGGCGTCGAAGCACGAGCAGATGCTGCGCAGGAACGGGCGCCCGCGCTCGGTGACGCGAAAGCCGTCGTCCGTCCTCTCGATCAAGCCGTCGGTGTCGGCCTCGACGAGCGTCTGCGCCTCCTCGACGAGGGGCGCCGCCGCGGCACCGAAGCGCTCGGCAACCTCGCTCGCCGAGAAGTCGAGGCGGCACATGAGGCGCTCGATGACATAGGCGCGGACGCGGTCGTCCGGCGTCAGAGCGACACCGCGAGCGGTCGCGAGGCCATCCGCCTCGACGCGACGCTCGTAGTCCGCGACTCGAGCTTCGTTCTGCGTGAAGCCTTGCGGAAACCCGCTGATGGCCGACGATCCCAGTCCGATCAGCGCGTCGGCGCAGTCGGTCGTGTAGCCCTGGAAGTTGCGCCGGACCCGGCCGGTGGCCAGAGGATCGCCTGGCTTGGCGAAGTGGTCGAGCCCCACCCTCACGTAGCCCTGCGCCTCGAGGCGGCGGCCGAGCCGGCTGGCCTGGCAGAGCCTGTCGACCGGGCCGGCGAGCGTGCTTGCATCGATGAGACGCTGGTGGCGGATGCGCTCGGGAAGATGGGCGTAGCCGAAGACCGCGATCCTGTCCGGGTCGAGGCTCAGCACTTTCTCGAGCGTCGCATCGAGGCTCGCCCGCGTCTGATGCGGCAAACCGTACACGAGGTCGATGTTGATCGATGCGACGCCGGCCGCGCGCAGCATCTCGACCGCCGCCTCAGTCGTCTCGAACGACTGGGTACGGTTGATCGCCGCCTGGACGGCGGGGTCGAAATCCTGAACGCCGATCGAAGCCCGGTTCGCTCCCGCCGCGGCGAAAGCCTCGACCCGCTCGCGATCGAGACCTCGCGGGTCCACCTCGACGGCAAACTCGGCGGAAGCATCGAATTGGAACCGGTCGCGGAGCAGGGCCGCGAGCGAGCCGATGTGCTCGGGCCGGAGCGTGTTCGGCGAGCCCCCGCCCCAGTGCATGTGCGTCACGCGATGTCGGGCGCGTACCAGGGAGGAAACTTCGGCGATTTCACGCGTCAGCGCCTCGACGTAGCGCTCGACCGGTGCGTAGCGATTGACCACCGTCGTGGTGCAGCCGCAATACCAGCAGAGCGACGCACAGAAGGGGACGTGGAGGTAGAGCGAGAGCTGGGCGCCCTCCTCGAGGCCGGAGAGCCAGCTCCTCACGTCCGCGGCGCCAATGCGCGGGTTGAAGCTCAGCGCAGTCGGATAGCTCGTATAGCGCGGCACGGGCGCGGCGTAGCGCTTTGCGAGATCGGCCATCATCGACAGGAATCGCCCGATGGAATTTGTCCCGCCGCCTTCTAACGCTTGGACTTTGGTCGGACGTTGATCCCGATCAAGGCTCGGCCCCGCGCCCGGCTTCTATTCCTTGCCCGCCGGATCGAAGCGCCGCCTGAGGAGGATGGGGATGAAGGCAACCAGCGACGAGCTCATTGCGGCCTCGGCCGTCACGGCGGTCCTCGCCGCCATTGCCATCGGCGTCGTCGGCCTCATCTTCCTGTTCGCGGGCTCCGACGAGGTCATCCGCTTTCACGGCCTGCTCTTCGCGCTCGCCGCAACCGGCGCCGCCCTTTACGTGATGACAAACCCGCGCCAGGGCGGCCCCGACGAGCAGAAGAGCTACATGGACGGGCCGATCCGGGTGGCGACGATCGCCGCCGTGTTTTGGGGCGTGGTCGGCTTTCTCGTCGGCGACGTCATCGCCTGGCAGCTCGCCTTCCCCGATCTCAACTTCGACCTGCCGTGGACCAACTTCGGGCGCTTGCGGCCGCTGCACACCTCGGCCGTTATCTTCGCCTTCGGCGGCAACGTGCTGCTCGCAACCTCCCTCTACGTCGTCCAGCGTACCTCACGGGCGCGGGTCGCCGGCTACTGGGCTCCCTGGTTCGTGGTGTGGGGCTATCAGCTGTTCATCGTCCTCGCGGCCACGGGCTACGTGCTCGGCGTCACCGAGGGCAAGGAATACGCCGAGCCCGAGTGGTACGTCGATCTCTGGCTGACGCTCGTGTGGGTCGTCTATCTGCTCATCTTCCTCGGCACGCTCGCCAAGCGGAAAGAGCCGCACATCTACGTGGCGAACTGGTTCTACCTCGCCTTCATCGTCACCATCGCCCTGCTGCACGTCGTCAACAACCTCGCCGTGCCGGTCTCTCTGCTCGGCTCGAAGAGCTATTCGCTGTTCGCCGGCGTCCAGGACGCCATGACGCAGTGGTGGTACGGGCACAACGCGGTGGGCTTCTTCCTCACCGCGGGCTTCCTCGGCATCATGTACTACTTCATCCCGAAGCGGGTCGAGCGGCCGATCTATTCCTACCGGCTGTCGATCATTCACTTCTGGAGTCTCATCTTCCTCTACATCTGGGCGGGCCCCCACCATCTCCACTACACGGCGCTCCCCGACTGGGCGCAGACGCTCGGCATGACCTTCTCGATCATGCTGTGGATGCCGTCCTGGGGCGGCATGATCAACGGCCTCATGACGCTGTCGGGGGCCTGGGACCGGCTGCGCACCGACCCCGTGGTCCGCCTGCTCGTCGTCTCCGTCGCCTTCTACGGCATGTCGACCTTCGAAGGACCCCTCATGTCGATCAAGGCGGTGAACTCGCTCTCCCACTACACGGACTGGACAATCGGCCACGTGCACTCGGGCGCGCTCGGCTGGGTCGGCATGGTGTCGTTCGGCGCCATCTATTGCCTCGTGCCGTGGCTGTGGAAGCGCGAAGGCCTCTACTCGCTCCGCCTCGTCGAATGGCACTTCTGGATCGCGACCATCGGGATCGTGCTCTACATCACGTCGATGTGGGTGTCAGGGATCATGCAGGGCCTCATGTGGCGCGCCTACGACCACTTGGGCTTCCTCGAGTACTCCTTCGTCGAGACGGTCGAGGCGATGCACTGGCCCTACATCATCCGCGCGACCGGAGGCAGCCTGTTCGTGCTCGGGTCGCTGCTCATGGCCTGGAACGTCTGGAAGACGGTGCGCGGCGATCGCCCGGTCGACATTGCCGAGCAGCCGCGCGTCGCCGCAGCGCCCGAGCTGAGGGGGGCTCTGCTCGCGGCGCCGGCCGAGTGAGGGGACACAGAGATGAATCACGACCTTTTCGAGAAGAACTCGATCAACCTCCTCATCGGCATTCTGGTCGTCGTCGCCATCGGCGGCCTCGTCGAGATCGCGCCGCTCTTCCTGCTGAGCTCGACGATCGAGAAGGTGCAGGGCATGCGCCCCTACACGCCGCTCGAGCTTGCGGGGCGCAACATCTACCTGCGCGAGGGCTGCTACAATTGCCACAGCCAGATGGTCCGGTCGCTGCGCGACGAGGTCGAGCGCTACGGCCACTACAGCCTCGCCGCCGAGAGCATGTACGACCATCCCTTCCAATGGGGCTCGAAGCGCACGGGGCCCGACCTCGCCCGCGTCGGCGGCAAGTACTCGGACGCCTGGCACGTCGAGCACATGATCGCGCCGCGCTCGATCGTGCCCGCTTCCGTCATGCCGGGCTATCCCTTCCTGGCCGAGCGGCCGCTCGAGTACGACAACATCGGCGATCACATGAAGGCGCTGCGCATCACCGGCGTGCCCTACACCGACGAGATGATCGAGAAGGCGAAGGCCGATCTCGAGGCCCAGGTCACGCCCGACTCGAAGGCCGCCAAGGAGCTCGCGGCCCGCTATCCCAAGGCGCAGGCGCGCAAGTTCGACGGCCGGCCCGATACGCCGGCGAGCGAGCTCGATGCGCTCGTCGCCTATCTGCAGATGCTCGGCACGCTCGTCGACTTCGCGGAGTTCGACGCGGCCGGCCCCAACCTGCGCTGAGGGGAAGCTCATGACCTACCAGGATCTAGCGTTTGTCTCGCAGATGATCGCGATGGCGATCTTCGGCGCCGTCATGGCCGGCGTGCTCGTCTATGCATTGCGGCCGGCCAACAAGAAGCGCTTCGAGAGAGCCGCGCGTCTTGCGCTCGAAACCGACGAAGCGTGCGGGAGGGAGACGAGAGATGAGCGCTAAGCGCGAGATCGACGAGGTCACTGGCGTCGAGACGACGGGTCACGTCTGGGACGGCGACTTGAAGGAGCTCAACAAGCCGCTGCCGAAATGGTGGCTCTACGTGCTCTACGCGACAATCGTATGGGCCATCGGCTACTGGATCCTCTATCCGGCATGGCCGACATTTACGGGCTACACGAAGGGCGTGCTCGACTACAGCCAACGCGCCGAGGTTGCCAAGGAGGTCGCAAGCGCGAGAGAGCGCCAGGCGGCCTCGCTCGCGGCCATCGCGGCAACCGATGCAGCGGAGATCGAGAAGAACGCCGACCTCATGGAGTTCGTCACGCGCGGGGGAGCGGCCCAGTTCGCCCAGAACTGCGCGCCTTGCCACGGCAGGGGCGGCGAGGGCTCGAAGGGCTACCCGAACCTCAACGACGACGATTGGCTGTGGGGCGGAACGCTCGAAGCGCTCGAGTCGACCATCTCCAACGGCATTCGCTCGGGCGCGAAGGACGCGCGCGACAGCGCCATGCCGCGGTTCGGCATCGACCAGATCCTTCCCGGCGACCAGATTTCGGACGCGGCCGAGTATGCCCTCTCGCTCTCGGGCCACTCGAGCGATGCGGCGGCCGCGGAGCGGGGCAAGGCTACATTCGCCGAGCAGTGCGCCGCCTGCCACGGCCCCGAGGGCAAGGGCATGGCTGAGCTCGGCGCCCCCAACCTCACCGACGGGATCTGGCTCTATGGCGGCACGAAAACTGATATCATGGAAAGCATCCGCACGGGGCGCGGCGGCGTGATGCCGAACTGGGCGGGCAAGCTCGACCCGGCGACCATCAAGATGCTGGCGCTCTACGTTCACTCCTCGCTCGGCGGCGGAAAGTAAGGAGCGGGAGAGGCCCTTGACCCAGTTGCAGCCGGTAGCCCGCATCATGGCCAACGTTCACCCTGCCGAGGCGGCGCCGGGCATCGCCCGGATCGACGTCGACGCGGTCGCGTCGAAGGCCACTCGCAGCGCCTACGCCACACGCCAGACGATCTATCCCAAGCTCGCCCACGGCACGTTCCGCTCGATCAAGTGGCTCGTTATGGCGGTGACGCTCGGCATTTACTACGCATTGCCCTGGATCCGCTGGGACCGCGGCCCGACGCTGCCCGACCAGGCCTTCCTGCTCGACTTCGCCAATCAGCGCCTCTTTTTCGGGCCGATCGAGCTCTGGGCGCAGGATCTCTACTTGATCACCGGGCTTCTCATCGCCTCGGCGCTCGGCCTGTTCCTGGTGACCTCGATCGCGGGACGCATGTGGTGCGGCTATACCTGTCCGCAGACCGTGTGGACCGATCTCATGATCGTGGTCGAGCGCTTCTGGCAGGGCGACCGCAGCGCGCGCATGCGCCTCGACAAGAGCCCGTGGACGTTCGAGAAGATCTGGAAGAAGACGGCGACCCACGTGAGCTGGCTCTTGATCGCGCTCGCGACCGGCGGCGCGCTCGTCTTCTACTTCCGCGATGCTCCCACTCTCGCCCGCGAGCTCATCACTGGCGAGGCGCCCGCCGTCGCCTACGTCTTCCTCGGCGTCTTCACCTGCACGACCTATGTTCTCGGCGGCATCGCGCGCGAGCAGGTCTGCATCTACATGTGCCCGTGGCCGCGCATCCAGGGTGCGATGTTCGATGCCGACTCCCTCCTCGTCACCTACCGCACCTATCGCGGCGACCCGCGCGGCCCTCACAAGAAGGGCCAGTCCTGGGAGGGGCGCGGCGACTGCATCGACTGCAAGGCCTGTGTCGCCGCCTGCCCCATGGGCATCGACATCCGTGACGGCAACCAGCTCGAGTGCATCCAGTGCGCGCTCTGCATCGATGCCTGCGACGACATCATGGACAAGATTGGGCGCCCCACGGGCCTCATCGGCTACGACACGTTCCGCAATCTCGATGCCGCCTCCCACCACGACCGCGCGCCCGTGCGCTTGGTGCGCCCGAGGACGGTGCTCTATACAAGCCTCATTGCTCTCGTGACAGGCCTCATGGTGTGGGCCTGGATGAGCCGCGCCATAATCACGCTCAACGTCATCCGGGACCGCAATCCGCTCTTCGTCACGCTCTCCGACGGCGGCGTGCGCAACGGCTATACCGTCAAGATCCTCAACAAGAACCACGAGACCCACGCCTTCCGGATCTCGGAAAACGGCCTCGACGGCGCGACGATCTCGATCGTGGGCCACGATCAGCCGGACGCCACCATCGCCGTCGACCCCGATACGCTGCGCGCGCTCAAGGTCCACGTGACCGTGCCTGCCGCCGCCAAGACTAAGCTTCAAGGCGCCTCGACGCCCTTCGACTTCGTCGTCACCGACGAAGATGGCGGCAACGCCATCGTCCGCGCGACGACATTCAGGAGTGCCGGAGAATGACGGCTTCCATGCGACGTCGCGCGAGCAGCGGCGGCATTTCGGGCGCCCACGTGCTCGCCGGCCTCATCGCCTTCTTCCTGCTCGTGCTCGCGGCGAACGGCGCGATGATCTACACGGCGCTCTCGACATTCGGCGGCCTCGACAACGCCAACGCCTATCGCGACGGCCTCGCCTACAACGCGCGCATCTCTGCCGCGAGCGCGCAGGCCGAACGCGGCTGGCAGGGAAATGTCGAGACCTTCACCGATCCGCCGCGGCTGCGCATCTCGCTTCTCGATCAGTCCGGCGCGCCCGTGACCGGGCTCGTCCTCAAGGCCTCCGTCGCGCGTCCGGCGACCAACCGCTACGACGCCCCACTCGCCTTGCGTGAGACAGGCCCGGGCCTCTTCGAGGCGAGCCTCGCGGAGGTCGCACCGGGCAATTGGATTCTCAGCTACGAGGCGAGCGCCGGTCCCAATGGCGAGACGCTCTACCGTGCCAGGAAGCGCCTATGGCTCAAGCCCTGAACAGCGCGCTCGCGCCCACGCTCGGCGCTGACGGGGCGCGAGAGGAGACGCTCGAGACCGTCGCGCTTGCCATCGAGAACATGCGCTGCGGCGCCTGCATGGCAAGGATCGAACGGGCGCTCAGCGACGTGCCGGGCGTGGCGACGGCGCGAGCGAACCTCACCGCCAAGCGCGCCACGGTCGCTTTCAGCGCAGGCGAGACCAGCGTCGATAGCCTGATCGAGGCGCTGGCGCGAGCTGGCTTTCGCGCCGCCGAGCGGCCGGAGACCAGAGACGACGCGCTAAGGGTGCGCTCGGCCGACCTTCTGCGCCGCCTTGGCGTCGCAGGCTTTGCCGCCGCCAACGTCATGCTGCTCTCGGTCTCGGTGTGGGCCGGCGTCGCGAGCGACATGGACCCGGCCGCCAAGTCGCTCTTTCACTGGCTTTCGGCGCTGATCGCCATGCCGGCCATCGCCTACGCGGCCCAGCCGTTCTACAGGTCGGCGGCCTCGGCGCTTCGCGCCCGGCGCCTCAACATGGACGTCCCGATCTCGCTCGGCATCACGCTCGCGACCGCCATGAGCCTCTTTCAGACGATCCGCGGCACCGAGCAGGTCTACTTCGACGCGGCGATCATGCTGACGTTCTTCCTCCTCATCGGCCGCTTCCTCGACGAGGAGGTGCGCGTCAAGGCGCGCGGCGCGGCCGAGAACCTCATGAGCCTCAAGGCGCTCTCCGCAACCGTCATCGGCGAGGACGGGATCGCACGCCGCATTCCCGCCCGCGCGCTCGCGCCCGGCATGCGCGTTCACGTCGCGGCCGGCGAGCGCATCCCCGTCGACGGCAGGATCGCCGTGGGCCAAACCGAGATCGACGAGAGCCTGATCACGGGAGAGACGGTGCCCCGGCGCGCCGCATCCGGCGAGCTTGTTCACGCGGGCACCATGAACCTTTCGCAGCCGGTCACCGTCGAGGCGACGGCGACCGACGATAATACGCTTGTTGCCGAGATCGCACGGCTGATGGAGGCAGCCGAGCAGGGCCGCGGCGCCTACGTCCGCCTCGCCGACCGCGCCGCCCGCTTTTATGCGCCGGCGGTGCATCTTCTCGGCCTGACCACGCTCGTTGGCTGGATGCTCGCGGGCGCCGGCTGGGAGCAGGCGCTGACCTACGCGATCGCCGTCCTCATCATTACCTGCCCCTGCGCGCTGGCGCTCGCCGTCCCGGCGGTGCAGGTCGCGGCAACGAGCCGCCTCTTCGCCAAGGGAATCATCGTCAAGGCCGCCGACGGCCTCGAGCGGCTCGCCGAATGCGACACCGTCGTGTTCGACAAGACCGGGACGCTGACGCTCGGCGAGCCGCAGCTCAAGGATCCGGCGGCCGTCGATCCGGCAGTTCTCGCGCGCGCCGCGGCGCTCGCCGTCGCGAGCCGTCACCCCTACGCGAAGGCCGTCGTCAGGGCGGCCCGGGCGCGCGGGCTCCCGGTAGTCGCCGCAGCCAACGTGCGCGAGGTGCCGGGAGCCGGACTCGCCGCCGACACCTCGCAAGGACAAGCGCGCCTCGGCTCTGCCGTCTGGGTCGGAGCGCCGGCGGCGGGCGCCGCGCCACTCTGGTACCGCGAGCCGGGCAGGGACCCGGTCGCGTTCGATTTCGAGGATGTAGCACGCTCCGACGCGCGTAACGTCGTGGGCGATCTCGAGCAGGGCGGTTACGCGGTCGAGCTCCTTTCGGGCGATCGCACCGAGGCGGTGTCGGCCGTCGCGCGAGCGGCCGGCATCGGCACCTGGCACGCCGGCGTGCGCCCCGACGGCAAGATCGCGCGGCTCGAGGCCCTCGCCCGCGCCGGGCGCCGCGTGCTCATGGTCGGCGACGGCTTGAACGACGCCCCGGCGCTGGCCGCGGCCCATGCCTCGCTCTCTCCGTCCTCGGCCGCCGACATCAGCCAGAACGCCGCCGACGCGGTGTTTCAGGGCGACCTCCTGGCTCCAGTCGTCGAGACGGTGGCCGTCGCGCGCGCCTCGCAGCGCATGGCGCTGCAGAACTTCGCCATCGCCATCGGCTATAATGTCGTGTCGGTGCCCCTCGCCATGGCCGGGCACGTGACGCCGCTCATCGCCGCGCTTGCCATGTCGCTCTCCTCCATCGCCGTCACGGCCAACGCGCTGAGGCTGCGCGGGGCCAAAGTCTCCTTGCCGGCGCGAAAGGCTCTCCCATGACCGCACTCGCCTGGCTCATCCCGTGCGCGCTCGCCCTCGGCCTTCTCGGCCTCATCGCCTTCCTGTGGGCGCTGAACTCCGGCCAGTTCGAGGACCTCGACGGGGCGAGCTGGCGCGCCATCGAGGACCACGATCGGCCCGCAGAATAACGCGCGGGCTCCTCATCTCTTGAGCGCGAGCCGGACCCGGCACAGCGTTGCGTCGTCCGGGTCGAACGCGATCTTGAACCCGAGCTCCCGGCACATGGCGATCATGGTCGTATTCTCGGCCAGCACCTCGCCGAAGACCTCCATGAGGCGCTCGGCCCGGGCATAGGCGATCACCTGCTGCATGAGACGCCAGCCGAGGCCCTTGCCTTTGAGGTCGGACCTGACGAGCACGGCGAACTCCGCCTTCGTATAGTCGGGGTCCGACGCGAGCCGGGCGACGCCCAGAAGCTCGTCGTGCTGCCCCGAGAGCGCGACGAAGGCCATCTCGCGCGCGTAATCGATCTGGGTGAGGCGCGCCAGAAACCTGTGCGAGCGGTCGGGCGCGGCCGTAAAGAACCGCATGCGCGCATCCTCGCCGGTGACGCCCTCAAAGAAGCGGGCATAGAGCGCCTCGTCCTCGGGGCGGATGGGGCGCAGCTTGATCGCGCCGAGCTGCGGCAGGCTCTCCTCCGCCTCCCATTGCGCCGGATAGGGCCTGATCGCCAGCGGTATCCGCGGGTGCGCCGCCTCGTCGGCAACGCGCATGCGCGCATCGACCGCGACGCACCCATGGTGGTCGGCGAGCAGCGGGTTGATGTCGAGCTCACGCAGCTCGGCATGGCTCGCGACGAGACAGCTCACGCGCACGAGCACGCCGGCAATGGCATCGAGGTCGGCCGCGGGCCGGTTGCGGTAGCCCTCGAGGAGACGATAGATGCGCGTCTGGCGCATCATGTCGCGCGCGAGCTTGAGATCGAGCGGCGGCAGCCCCTGCGCGGTATCGTCGATGATCTCGACCGCCGTCCCGCCCGCACCGAATAAGAGCGTCGGGCCGAAGGTGGCGTCCACGCTCATGCCGACGATCAGCTCGTGCGCGTCCTCGCGCTCGATCATCGGCTCGACCGCAAACCCCCTGATCACGGCTGCCGGCTTCAAGCGTCCGACGTTTGCGATCATGGCCAAGGCGGCCTCGCGCGCTTCCGCGGCGCTGGCTAACCCGAGGCGCACGCCGCCCACGTCCGATTTGTGCGTGATGTCCTCCGAGACGATCTTGACCACGCAGGCGCGATGCGCCGTCAGCACCTCGGCCGCGGCGCGCGCGACCTGCTCCGGGTCGGCCACGACGACGGTCGCGGCAACGGGAATTCCGTAGGCCGCCAGCACCTCCTTCGCCTCGCCCTCCGAGAGCATCTCTCTCTTGGCCGCGAGCGCGCGCTCGATCACCGCCGCGGCCGCGGCGCGATCGAAGCTCATCTCCTGCGGCATCGACGGGGGCGTGCGCATCAGCTCGGCCTGCGAGCGGGCGTAGCGCACGAGCTGCATGTAGCCGCCGATGGCCGCGGCCGGCGTCTCGAACGTCGGGATGCGCGCGGCGGCGAAGAGGCGCCGGCTCGCGGCTGCGGCGCCGTCGCCGAGCCAGGTTGTCAGCACCGGCCTCCGCGGCCGCGCGCCGGCGTCGTTGCCGATCGTCTCGATCACGGCTTTCGCCGCAAGCTCGCTCGAAGCGAGCGCCGTCGGGCAGTTCATGACCAGGATCGCATCGGACGAGGGGTCGTCGATGAGTGCGCGGAGCGACGCCTTATAGCGCTCGGGGCCCGCGTCGCCGATGATGTCGACGGGATTGGCGTGGGACCAGGTTTGAGGAAGCACCTTCGACAGGGCCGCGATCGTGCTCGGCGCGAGGTCCGCGAGGCGCCCGTCGAAATCTGCGAGCCGGTCGACGGCGAGAACTCCGGCGCCCCCGCCGTTCGTCAGGATGGCGAGCCGCTCCCCTTCGAGCCGCGGCGTGAAGGACAGCATCTCCGCCGCCTCGCACAAATCCTCGAGCTCCATGACGCGGAGGAGGCCCGCCCGGCGGAAGGCGGCCTCATAGACGCGGTCCGCGCCCGCGAGCGCGCCCGTGTGCGACTTCGCCGCCTTCGCACCCTGCTCGTGGCGTCCGGATTTCAAGACGACCACCGGCTTGACGCGCGCGGCGCGCCGCGCCGCCGACAGAAATTTCGGCGGGCTCGTCGCCTGCTCCATGTAGAGGAGGATCGCGCGGCTCTTCGTGTCGCCGGCGAGATAGTCGAGAAGATCGCCGAAATCGACGTCCGCCATGTCGCCCATCGACACGACGTGCGAGAAGCCGATGCCCCTGTCGCTCGCCCAATCGATCATCGCGGTCGCGATCGCGCCCGATTGCGAAAGAAAGGCGAGCTCCCCTTCGCGCGGCATGCGGTGAGCGAAGCTCGCGTTGAGCTTTGAGCGCGGCAGAACGAGCCCGAGGCAATTCGGCCCGGCAATGCGCAGACAAGCGGGGCGTGCCGCCTCGAGCATCGCCTGACGAAGGTCGGCGTCGATCCCTGCGGTGATGACCACGGCTGCGCGCGTTCCCTTGGCGGCGAGCTCGGCGATGAGCGGAGCCACCGTCGCCGGCGGCGTCGCGATCACGGCGAGATCAGGGGCGGCGGGGAGGCTCGTCACCGAAGGATAGCAGGGCGCTCCGTCGATCGAGCTGCGGCGCGGGTTGACGAGCCAAATCGGGCCGGTAAAGCCGCCGGCCACGAGATTGCGCGTGACGATGTTGCCAATGCTGCCCGGCTCCGCGCTCGCTCCAATCAGCGCAACAGAGGTCGGCGCGAGGAGATGCTCGAGATTGCGGATGGTCATGAATCGCCCGGGAGGACCGGTGGACGTCAGCTGTGACGGACGGTCGCCTCGTGCGTTAGCAGGAATTCGCACTTGCTGTCGAGCAGAGTGCGAGCGGCGCTGCGCTGTATTTCCGCGCCGTCGACGCGCAGAATGAGCACCGCACCGCCGTCCTCGAGGAGATGGGCGAGATGCTCCGAAATGCGTTCCGACACGGTAGGCGCGCTCGCCTCTCCTCGATGCCGGCCGTCGCCCAGCGTCGAAAGCGCCCAGCAATACAAGCCCTCGACGCGGGGCATGGCTGCGCCATCGCTGTCACACTCCTGCAATAGAGACCGACTGCTCTTGCCGTCCGCCGCCTCATTCGCCTCATTCGGCGAGCGATCGGCAAGCGAGAAGCAGCTCGCGCCGCCACCCAAGCTCGAAGGCAGGGAGAGCAGCGCCTTGCGTGCCGCGTCTGCGGTCGCGTACGCGGCGAGGATAAACCGCTGCGACGGCTCCTCGCTTTCCCCAGGGGCGCGCGTTCCGGCGATTTCGCCCTTGGGGTGCGTCATCAATGCATTCGTTTCCAAATTGCGCCGCCGTCCGATTGGTCAGAAGGTGCAGGTCCGGAGCCTCGGCGCCCCGGTATCCATGTTTGGCCGATCCCGGTTGCGGCGGTGTGGCGCCCTTGTGAGAGTATGTAACGGGATGTAACTGGCGTATTCTCAGCCCAGCCCAAATGCCCGGTCCTCGGCCATGACGCCTGTTTGCACTGCAAAAATCCTAGTTGTCGACGATGAGGCCGAGGTGCGGGCGCTCCTGCGCGCGGGCCTCGAGGCGGAGGGCTTTGCCGTCCTCGAAGCGGGGAGCAGCGCCGAGGCCTATGCCGCGCTCGCGGCAAATGCGGTCGACTTGATTACCCTCGATCTCAAGCTCGGCGGCGAGGACGGTCTCAGGATCGCCCGGGAGCTCAGAACCAAGCGCAACACGCCGATCGTCATGATCACCGGCAAAGGCGACGCAATCGACCGCGTGGTGGGGCTCGAGCTCGGGGCGGACGACTACATCGCCAAGCCCTTCCTGATGCGCGAGGTCGTGGCCCGCATCCGCGCCGTGCTGCGCCGCTATGTCGGCGCGGCGGCATCGCCGGCGGAGGGCGTGATCGAGGCCGCCGACCGGTCGCGCTTCAGCTTCGACGATTGGACCGTCGACATGGCCCGGCGCGAGGTGCGCACGCCGGAAGGCAAGCCCTGCGAGCTCACGACGGCGGAGTTCAACCTCCTCGCCATCTTCGTCCAGCGGCCGGGGCGCGTGCTCTCGCGCGACGAGATCATGGACCTGCTCAAAGGCCACGACTGGACCCCGCTCGACCGGTCGATCGACGCCCTCGTCGCCCGCCTCAGGAAGAAGATCGAGCCCGAGAACGAGACCCCCCAGCTCGTCAAGACCGTGCGCGGCGTCGGCTACGCGTTCGCCGGCGCCGTCAAACGAATTTAGGCCCCTCAGGACTGAAGCGCGTCTCTCAAGGCGTGCGCGAGCTCGGCCCGCTGATAGGGCTTGTGCAGCACGCGTCCTCCGTAGGCGGGATCGGACCCGACGACGGCTTCCTCGGCGGCATAGCCCGTCGTGAGCAACACCTTGACGCCGGGCGCGTGCGCCCTGACCCAGCGCGCGAGGTCGTAGCCCGACATGCCCCCTGCCATCACGATATCGCTGAAGATGAGATCGACCGTCGCGCCGCTCTCGAGGATGCGCACGGCGGCGGAGCCATCCTCGGCCTCGATCGCGACGTAGCCGAGGCCCTCGAGGCGCTCGAGAGTGAGCTCGCGCACCTCGGGATTGTCCTCGACGACGAGCACGACCTCGTTGTTCTCCGACATAGGTATGTCGATGGCGGCCTTGCCGTCCGTCGCCACGGCGTCCGCCTCCGCGCGCGGGAGGAAGAGGTTGACGGTCGTGCCCTCGCCGACGGCGCTCGTGATCGAAACATGGCCGCCCGACTGCTCGGCGAAGCCGTAGATTGTGCTGAGGCCGAGCCCGGTGCCGCGCCCCGGCTCTTTCGTCGTGAAGAAGGGCTCGAAGGCGCGTTCGCGCGTCTCGGCATCCATGCCGACGCCGGTGTCGCTCACCGACAGGAGGACATAGTCGCCCGGACGGCGGGGAGCGGTTGGATCGCCGTGCGAAGGGGCGACCGTCACGTTGCGGGTCTCGATCACGAGCGTCCCGCCGGCGGCCATCGCATCGCGCGCGTTGATGGCGAGGTTCAAGACCGCATTTTCGACCTCGCTGCGATCGGCGCGCGTTGCCCATAGATTGCCGGCCAAGAGCGTCGTCAGCGTGATCGGCTCGCCGAGCGAGCGGCGCAGGAGCTCGAAGAGATCGAGCACGAGCTCGTTGAGGTTGAGCGACTGGGGCGAGAGGCGGCGGCGGCGCGCGAACGTCAAGAGCCGCGCGGTGAGACCGGCCGCCATATCGGTCGCCCCGACGGCCCGCTTGAGAAAGGCGCGGGCCTTCTCGCTCCCGAGCTCTCCGCCGAGAAGCTCGAGGTTCCCGCCAACGATCGTCAAGAGGTTGTTGAAGTCGTGGGCGACGCCGCCGGTCAGGAGCCCGAAGGCCTCCATGCGCTGCGCCTGGATGAGGGCGGCCTGGGCTTCCTCGCGGCGGCGGATCTCGGCCTCGAGCTCTTTCGTGCGATCGGCGACGCGGGCCTCGAGCTCGCTGTTCATGCGCGCAAGCAGCTCCTGGTGATTCTTGCGCTCGGTCACGTCGCGCACCACCACCATGTAGATCTTCTTGCCGCCGACCTCGAGCTTGGCGATCGAGGCTTCGGCGGGAAACTCGGTCCCGTCCTTGCGTAGCGCGGAAATCTCGCGCCGCTCGCCCATCTTGCGCGCGGCGGTGGCCGAGGCCGCAAAGTCGCGCACATGGCCATGGTGGCTAGTGCGGAATCTCGGCGGAATGAGACGATCGAGCGGCTCGCCGATGATCTCGTCGACCGCGTAGCCGAAGATGTTCGCGGCGCCCTCGTTGAAGAGCGTGATGCGCATCCTGTCGTCGAGCGAGATGATGGCGTCGGCGGCGATCGCCAGGATGGCCGAGATCTGCGAGGCGGCCTGGCGCAGCTCCTCCTTATGCTGCTCCTGCCTCTCCTCGTCGCCGGCCATGAGGGTCTTTTGCTGGTGCATCGCTCGCAAGATAGCATCGGGCCTTGCGCCGAGACAATGCAACCGGCGTCTATTGCGAGGCCGATCGAATGGCGCCCGCGGCCCATACCACGAGCTCGGCCTCGAGCGCCGCGAACGCGCCGTCGAGGGCCGCGACGACCGCCTTGGGGTCGCCTCCTGCCGCCGGCCGGCTCGCCTCGAACATGCGCCCGTCGATCATGCGCCCGTCCTCTGCGAGGATCTTGGCCGCGAATGCGACCTTAGCGGCGGGCTCGGGCCCGGGCACGTACTCGAAATTTCGAATGTCGAGGAGGAGCTGATAGCCGCCGGCTGCCCCTTCCGACGCGCGGCTCACCTGGCCCAGAAGGCCGGCGTTCTCGAAGCTCTGGATGGTCCTCGCCTGGATCACATTGGCGAGCATGTCCGTCCATTTCGCCTTGGCGGCCAGGGGGGCGAGGCCGCCCTCGCCGCGCTCGAGAACCTCATCGCGGGCGAGGCGGTCGAGGGCCGTCGGGTCGCGGATGACGATCTGGACTTGCGCCGGCTTGTCGAACGGCGGGAACGTGCGGGCCGCCGAGAGATCGAAGGCGGTCTCGGGCGCCTTCGCGCCGCCGCCCGTCATGCGCTCGAGGCCGGCCATCACGTTGTCGACGCGGTCGGTGTTGCGCCCGAGCGCCTCCGAGAACTTGGCGATGTTGGCTATCGCCGTGCGCAGCGCCTCGGCGTTGTCGCTGACGACGTCGTCGATATGGCGAAGCACCTGGCGCGCGGCCTCGGTCATCGACTGGCCGGAGCCCGGCTCGGCGGCGATGAGGGGCACGCCGTCCGCCCCCGGCGCCAGCGCCGAGACTTGGCTTCCGCCGAGGAGGGACACGGCCGGCGCCCCCATCAGCCCCTGGAACTCTATGCCCGCCTTTGTGTCGGGACCGATGGGCGTGCCCCTGTCGATGGCAATCGTCGCGGTGACCGCGTTGGGGGATTTGGGGTCGAGATCGAGCGACACGACCTCGCCGACGCGCACGCCGTTGAAGAGCACGGCCGAGCCCTCGAGCAGTCCCGAGACGGTATTCTCGTAACGGATCTTGTAGACGGCCCTCTCGCGAAGCCCGCCGACCGTATTCAGCCAGTAGACGAAGGCGAAGCCCGCCGCCACGACGGCGAGCGTGAAAAAGCCAGTCAGGACGTATCGCGCCCGCGTTTCCATCACGTCTCCCTCAACTCTCGGCCTCTGCCACGGCTCTCTCGGCCCCGGGCGCGCGGCGGCCGCGGAAATAGGCCCTGACCCAAGGATGCGCCGAGTTGTCCATACCCGCAACCGGCCCGGTCGCGACGACCCGGCCGCCGGCGAGCGCGGCCACGCGGTCGCACACGCTGCGCAGGCTGTCGAGATCGTGCGTCACCATGAAGACGGTGAGGCCGAGCGTCTGCTGCAGCGTGCGGATCAGCTGGTCGAACTCGCCGGCTGCGATGGGATCGAGGCCCGAGGTCGGCTCGTCGAGAAAGACGATCTCGGGGTCGAGCGCGAGGGCGCGCGCGAGCGCGACGCGCTTCGTCATGCCGCCCGACAGCTCGGAGGGAAACTTGTCGGCATCGCGTGGCCCGAGCCCGACCATCTCGAGCTTGGCGTCGGCGATCTCGTCCATGAGCCGCTGCGGGAGGTCGAGGTATTCGCGCATGGGAAATTGAATATTCTGGCGCACGGTGAGCGACGAGAAGAGCGCCCCCTGCTGGAAGAGCACGCCCCAGCGCCGCTCGATTGCCCGCCGCTCGCGCGCGGCCGCCCGGTCGAGCTCGACGCCGAACACCTCGATCTTGCCGGCCCGCTTGGCGATGAGGCCGATGATGGTCCTCAACAGCACCGACTTGCCGCTTCCCGAGCCGCCGACGAGACCGAGGATCTCGCCGCGAAAGACCTCGAGGTCGAGATGATCGATCACCACGACGTCGCCGAAGCCGACGACGAGATCGTTAACACGTATCACCGGCTCGGAGCGCGCCGCCATGCCGTCACATCCCGATCGAGGCAAAGAAGATGGCGAACAAGCCGTCGAGCACGATGACGAGAAAGATCGACTTCACCACCGAGGCCGTCGTCTGCAGGCCGAGCGACTCGGCGCTGCCCTTGACCGCGAGCCCTTCGGCGCACGCGACGATGCCGATCACGGCCGCCATGAACGGCGCCTTGATCATGCCGACCTTGAAGTGCGTGACCGAGATCGCCTCCTTCAGGCGCGCGATGAAGATGTCGGGGCTCATGCCGCCGTAGAGCCAGGCCACGAGACCGGCGCCATAGAGCGCCGCCATGGAGCCAATGAAGGTGAGCAACGGGAGTGCGACGATGAGAGCGAGCACGCGCGGGAGGATCAGCACCTCGACCGGGTCGAGCCCCATCGTCCGCAGAGCGTCGATCTCCTCGCGCATCTTCATCGAGCCGAGCTCGGCCGTATACGAGCTGCCCGACCGCCCCGCGACCATGATGGCCACGATGAGAACGCCGATCTCGCGCAGCACGAGAATGCCGACCATGTCGACGACATACTCCTCGGCGCCGAACTTGCGGAAATGAAAGAAACCTTGCTGAGAGATGATGCAGCCGATCAGGAACGTGATGAGCAGGATGATCGGCACCGCCTGCAAGCCGACCCGGTCGAGCTGGTGGACCGCGGACGTGAGCCTGAAAGAGGCGGGGCGCGCCGCGACGCGAACGAGGGCGGACGACACTTCCCCGAGGAGGGCCGCGAAGGAGCCGAGGTCGCGGCCGATGCCGGCCATGTTGATGCCGACGGTCTCGAGCGTCCGCACGATGCGGCCGTTGCGGGCGCGTGCGGGCTTTGGCGTGCGTCCCGCCTTGCGCACCTCGTCGAGCAGCGCGCGGTAGTGCGTCGGGAGGCCAGTGACACTCAGCTCGCGCCCCCTTGCCTGCCACTCGCGAACGAGCCGCTCGAGCAGCCAGGCGCCATAGGTGTCGAAGGCGTCGACCGCAGCCATGTCGATCGACGCCCCCCTGCCGCTCTTGTCCCCCCGGGCAACCTCGGAGACGAGGGCATCGAGCTTGCCGGCATTCGGCGCCGTCCACGATCCGCGGGCGACGAGCTCCACCCGCTCGCGGCCGCCGGCGGCAGTCAGTGAGGGCTCGACGGTCAAACGGCTCTCCTTCGACGCTGGCGCGCCGCATCCCTTCGTTAAGCACCTTGATAAGCGGGCGGCTTGACACCGATCAAGGCTGCATTTGAACAGGGCGCCTAAGGACCATTATGCAACTTCAAGAGGTTATCCGTGGCGCTGAAACACATACGGCTCGAGCTCGCGCGAGACCACGACTTTCCGAGCGGGAGCCGCGAGCGCGGCTACGAGCTGGTGGCCCCGCTCGACGACACCGGTCATCTTTCCGCAGCCGAATGGAAGAGCCACCGCGACCGGTGCCGGGTCAGGCGGTTCTGGGCCCACGAGCCGGGCGAGCTCGGGCATCTCGTCCACAAGCCCGGCGGCATCTGGGTGCTCGACTACAATCCCAAGGAGACGAGCGACGACGAGCCCGGCTTCAGGCTCGACAAGCACCGCTTCGCCCCGGGCGAGTACGTCTCGTTTCGAGAGCACGACGGCAAGATGCGCACATTCATCGTCACCGCCGTCGCGGACCTGGATTGAGCCGGCGCCGCCCCGGGAGCGCCCTTGATCGAGCGCAAGGCGCCGGCCGCCCGCTTCCGCCAGGATAGATCAGTCTCCCGGTGAGGGTGTAAAGACATGACCGACATCATTCCCACCAACATGAGCGGGCTCGATCGGCTCCTGCGCATCGTGCTCGGATTGCTGCTCCTCAGCCTCGTCTTCGTCGGCCCGCGCACCGACTGGGGCTTCCTCGGTCTTATCCCGATCATCTCGGGCGTGATGGGATTCTGCCCGGTCTATAGCCTCCTCGGCATCCGCACGGGCCAAGGCTGACCGCACCGGCGCACGCTAGCCGGCTAATGCCGCAAGCGGTCGGCAGCGGAAGGGTGACGGTCGGCGGATCAAATCCTCAAGCGTGGCTGTGGGCCATCAGCAAGTGCAAAGCCTTCTCGATATCGGCGCGCCGCTCGCGATAGACCGCATCGCGCGCCTCGATCATCGCGGGCTCGCTGGATTCGGTGAGGGCCGAGTAGCTTGCCATCACCTCGTGGCGAATTGACTCGCGAATGCTCTCGACTTCCTTGCGCGCGTTCTCGTCGTCCCAGCGACGCTTGCTCCGCAGCGCCTTCTCGTACTCTGCCATGTAGTTCATCACATGCTCTCCTCGCCTGGGAGCAGCATTATAGCACGACACCAGGTCTTAGCTCCTAGCGGAGCTGTGGAATTAAGAGCTTGGAACCGCTACTCCGGGGAGCCTTATCACCGGCGGCTCTTCAGGAGAAGAGCGAGCGCGCCGTTGACGTCGGCGGCCTCGAGCAGGCGGATCAGCTCCTCGGCAACCGCAGCGTCGTTCGCGGAGTCCATGAGATCGTCGATGATCGGATTGCGGGGGACTTCGACGGGTTCGGGCACGGCGGGCTCCCTCGGTTGCTCGGGCAAGTTTCCGCAATTCGCGGCGCTCCTGTCGACAGGCCTCAGCGACGCACACCCCGCAAAAGCCGCGCGGCGGCGGACCGGCTGCTCAATAAGCCACAGGTCGGAGTTGAAATCTCTCCGCCGGCATCGTTTGCTCGCCGGCATGGCCCCTCACGTCACGCCCCCGGCGGCGATCGCCCCGCCGCCGCCGATCCTCGCCCACGCCCGCGACCTGCTGGGGGGCTACGATGTGCTGCTCTCGGACGTCTGGGGGGTCGTCCATGACGGGCGCCGCGCCTTCGTCCCGGCCTGCGACGCCCTCGCCCGCTTCCGCGCGGGCGGCGGCACGGTGATCCTCGTCTCCAATGCGCCAGTCCCCGAAACGCAGGTCGCGCGGATGCTCAAGCGCCGCAAGGTGCCGCGGGCGGCCTGGGACGCGATTGTCTCGTCGGGGTCGATCGCGCTCGCCCACATCGCCGAGCAGGGCTACACGCGTGCCTACTACATCGGCCCGCTCGACCGCGACGCGGCCTTCTTCGAGCAGTCGCCGGCGAAGGCCTCGGCGCTCATCCACGCCGACGCCGTCGTGTGCACCGGCCTCAACGACGACAAGACCGAGACGGCGGAGAGCTACAGGGCCGTGCTCGAGGAGGCGAGCGCCTTCGGCCTCCCGTTCGTGTGCGCCAATCCGGATCTCGTCGTCGACGTGGGCGGGCGGCTCTACCCGTGCGCAGGCGCCCTTGCCGACCTCTACGAGCATCTCGGCGGAGACGTGTTCTGGGCGGGAAAGCCCCATCGCATCGCCTACGACACGGCGCTCGCCGCCGCCGAAGGCCTGCGGGGCGCCCCCTTCGCCCGCGAGCGCATCCTCGTCGTCGGCGACGCGCTGCGCACCGATCTCAAGGCGGCGGAGAACGCCGGGCTCGACGCCATGTTTATCGCCGCCGGCATTCACCGCGGCGACGCCATGGACGGGGACGAGCTGTCGCCGGCGAAGCTCGCCGAGCTTTTCACGCCCGGCGCGCCGCGCGCCATCGCCGCCATGACGATGCTCAGGTGGTGAGTGCCGTGGTCCGCTAGAGCTTGTGCGACATGCGCCGGCGCTTGGTCTCGAGATAGCGGGCGTTGTGAGCGCTTGGGGAGATGACGAGCGAGATCCGCTCCACGACCTCGATCCCTTCGTCTCTCAAGGCCGCGACCTTGGCCGGATTGTTGGTCATGAGCTTGATCTTCGTGAAGCCCAAATCACGCAGGATCTTGGCGGCGAGCGCATAGTCGCGCGCGTCGATCGGCGCTCCGAGCTCGATATTGGCGTCGACCGTATCGAGCCCCTCGTCCTGCAGCGCATAGGCCCTGATCTTGTTGAAGAGGCCGATGCCGCGGCCCTCGTGATAGGGGAGATAGATCAGGATGCCGTTCGCCGTCTTCGCAATCCGCTCGAGCGCCGCCTCGAGCTGCTTGCGGCAGTCGCAGCGCAGCGAATGGAAGATGTCGCCCGTCACGCACCCCGAGTGGACGCGCACGGTTGGGATCGCGGCGGCGTCCGCGCCTTGCCCCCGATTGATCAGCGCCATCGCCTGGGCGGTCTCGTCCTGCCCCTGGTAGGCGCGCGCCTCGAGCACGAGCTCCTCGCCCCGGAGCTCGATGGGGAGGATCGTCTGCGCCGACCAGTCGATGTCGAGCTTGCGCGATTGGAGGACTTCCGTTGCCATAGGATCTCCCAGCCCAGCGCTGCGCCGCCGGGCTGCCATTTCCGAATGCATTCTATCCTACCGGCGGGTCGCGGTCGTTAACTCGCGGTGCAAGCGGTTCATCCGGGCCCCTAACATGGCCCGTCCGCGCCCCGCGGGCAAGCATTGCACTGTGGCATGCCAAACCCCTATACGTCGAAAACAACGAACGATCCGAGCCGGGTATCGATGCCGCTAGCCCTAATCGTCGCAAGCCTCCTGCTCCTCGTCCCGGCCTCTACTGCCCTCGCCAACCCTTCGGAGCACGACCCCGCGATCGAGGCGAGGATCGCTGTCCTCCTTTCCCGCATGACGCTCGAGGAGAAGGTCGGCCAGCTCAACTTCCCCTCGCATGCCTTCCCGCGCGACGAGCAGGTCGCTCAAACGCGCGCCGGGCGGATCGGGGGCATGCTCAATGTCGTCCATCCCGACGACATCGCCGACTTTGCCCACGCGGCCAAGACGTCGCGGCTCGAGATCCCCCTCCTCTTCGCCGTCGACGCCATCTATGCCTTCCGCATCACCTTTCCGCCGCCGATCGCCTGGGCCGCGACCTGGCGCCCGAGCCTCGCCGAAGCCGCCGCCGAGATGGTGGCTCGGGAAGCCGCCGCCGTCGGCATCAACCTTACTTTTGCTCCCATGGTCGACATATCGCGCGATCCCCGCTGGGGGCGCGTCATCGAGGGCGCAGGCGAGGACGCTTATCTCGGTGCGGCGTTCGCGGCGGCGCGCGTGCGCGGCTACCGCAAGGGCGGCCTCGCGACCGCCGCCAAGCACTTCGTCGGCTATGGCTCGCCCGAAGGCGGGCGCGACTATGCGGGAGCCGAAATCTCGGCTTCCGAGCTCGCCGACCGCTATCTGCCCCCCTTCGTCGCCGCAATCGAGGCCGGCACCGACACCATCATGGCCTCGTTCAATACCGTGAACGGCGTGCCCGTCACCGCCGACGGAAGCCTTCTCAACGGCCTCTTGAAGCGCGATCTCGGCTTCGACGGCGTTCTCATGTCGGATTTCGTCGCCATCGGCGAGCTCTTGAACCACGGGGTGGCCGCGGACCTGCGCGAAGCCGCACGCAAGGCGATCCTCGCCGGCATCGATCTCGATATGGCGGGGGAGACCTTCGACAAGCACCTCGTCGACGAGGTGCGTGCAGGCCGCGTGCCGATGACGGCGGTCGACGCGGCGGTGACGCGCGTGCTGCGCGTCAAGCTCAGGATGGGGCTCTTGGACCGGGCCTCTCGAAAGAGCCCCGCTCTTCCCGCTTCGCCGCCGGAAGGAGACGTGCGGGCGGTCGCGCGCCGCGTCGCGCGCGAAAGCTTCGTTCTTGTGAAGAACGGCCCGCACGGGCTGCCGATCACCCGCAAGGCGAGGACGATTGCCCTCATCGGCTCGGCGGCGGTCTCGGCCAACGACCATTCCTGGTACGGCCCCGCCGGATCGACCAAGCCGAAGACCGAGACCCTGCTCGAGGCGATGGAGCGCAAGCTTCGCAAAGGCCAGGAGCTCAGCTACGTCGAGGGCTTCGCCGATCCCTGCGGCCGCGCGTTTGTCGACAAGGATGCGGCCGTCGCGGCGGCCAGGGGCGCCGACGCCACCGTCCTCATCGTCTCGGAGGATTGCGAAGCCTCCGGCGAGGGCATGTCGCGGGCCCATCTCGGACTCTCCGGAGTCCAGCAGGAGATGCTCGAAGCTCTCGTCGCGACCGGAAAGCCCATTCTTCTCGTCGTCGAGACGGGCCGGCCGCTGACGCTCGCCTATGCCGACGAGAATGCCGCGGCGATCCTCATCGCCTGGCAGCCGGGGACGGAAGGGCGCACGGCTCTCGCCGAGGTCCTGCTCGGCGAGTTCGCGCCGTCGGGCAAGCTGCCGATGACGTTCCCACGGTCCGTCGGCCAGATCCCGATCTCCTACAACCTGCTCCCGACGAGCCGCCCCTCGACCGGCAATCGCTTCACGACCGGATATTCCGACGAGGAGCTGACCCCGCTCTATCCCTTCGGGCACGGGCTCACCTACACGAGCTTCGCCTACGACAAGCTCGAGCTCGACCGCGGCGCAATGGCGCGCACGGGCTCCCTCGAGGTGCGGGTCATCGTGAAGAACACCGGCGAGCGGGCGGGAAGCGAGGTGGTCCAGCTCTACACGCGCCAGCTCGTCGCCGCCCGCTCGCGCCCGGTGCGCGAGCTCAAGGGGTTTCAGAAGATCGAGCTCAGGCCCGGCGAGCAGCGCCGCGTGACCTTCCGGCTCGCGGCGAGGGACCTCGCCTATCACGACGAGAAGGGGCGTCCCGTGATCGAGCCGGGTCGGTTCCGCGTGTTTGTCGGCGGCAGCTCGGACGCGACCCTTTCAGCCGCCTTCGAGGTGACGGCCGACTGAGCGGCGCGAGGCCGCCACGATTGGCGGCCCGCGCCGCATCTGCTATCGCTCTCGCGCCCGGATTATTTCTGATGCATCGAGCGACAGCCTCGGCTCGTAAATCCAAACTCCCACGTCATGCCCGCGCAGGCGGGCATCCGTCCAAGCCAGAAGTCGAAGCCCAATCGGCTACCTTGGACAGATCCCCGCCTCCGCGGGGATGACGTAGAGAAAGGGCGAGGGCAGCATCTGGATTTGGGCCGCAAAAAGGGGGCGGGGCGTGCGATCGCTCATCACTGTCGTGCTCGCGTTCGGTCTCGCGTCGGTCGGAACATTCCTGTTCATCCGCTGGCTCGAGGCACGCCGCATCGTCGCCGTCGAGAACCACCGCACGATGCACAGCGGCACCGTGCCGACGGGGGGCGGCTGGCCGCTGCTCGGGGCGGCGCTCGTCGCGGCGGCATTGCTGTGGCCGATCGAGGGCGGGCTCCTGGTGCTTGCGGCGGCGGCCGGGCTCCTGGCTCTCGTCTCCTGGGCCGACGACGTCGCCGCCGTCAGCCCCGCCGTGCGGCTTTCGGTTCACCTCTGCGCCGCCGCGACTGCGGTCGTCGCATTGCCCGAGGGCGGCCTCGTCTTTCAAGGCGCGCTCCCCCTTGTCCTCGACCGCCTCGTCGCCATTGTTGCGCTCGCCTGGTTCATGAACCTCTACAATTTCATGGACGGCATCGACGGCATCGCCGGCGTCGAGACGGTCACGATCGCCGCCGGCTACCTCGCCGTCACGACGGCCGCCGGCACGCCGAGCCCGTTCGAGGGCTTGGCCCTCGCAATCGCGGGCGCCACGCTCGGATTCCTCGTGTGGAACTGGGCGCCAGCGCGCATCTTTCTCGGCGACGTCGGCAGCGTGCCGCTCGGATTTCTCACCGGCGCCCTCATGCTCGACCTCGCGATCCGCACCTCGCTCGCCGCCGCCCTCATCCTGCCGCTCTATTTCGCCGCCGACGCGACGCTCACGCTTTTGGCGCGGCTCGCGCGCGGCGAGAAGCCGTGGGAGCCGCATCGCGATCACGCCTATCAGCGCGCGGCGCGTGGGCTTGCTTCGCACGCCGCCGTCACCACGCGCGTGCTCATCGTCAATTCGCTCCTGGTGATCGTCGCCGTCCTGGCGCTCTCCGCCCCGGTCCCGGCATTCCTGCTGGCGGCGCTCATCGTCGGCGCGCTCCTTGCCAATCTCGAGCGGGCCTCTAGAGCGTGATCATGTCTCGCGCTTCACCGCGATGACGTGGCTCTGCACGCCGCGGCCGGCGAGCTTCGGGCGCACGCTCGAGATGACACCCGAGTTGACGCCGGCCCAGCCGATCTCGCCCGAGAGGCGGCCGTACTCGATCTTGGCGCACCGGTTCATGACCACCGAGAGCCCCGCCGCCTCGGCCTCCGCCGCCGCCTCGTCGTTGCGCACGCCAAGCTGCATCCAGATGACCTTGATCGCGAGCTTGTCCTTGAGCGCAATCGCCTCACGGACGATGCCAAGTGCCGCTTCCGAGTTGCGGAAGATGTCGACGACGTCGACGGGGCCGGGTACGTCGGCGAGGCTCGCATAGACCTTCTGGCCGAGAATCTCCTGGCCAGAATGGCCGGGGTTCACGGGGATCACCTTGTAGCCCTTCGAGAGCAGGTACTTCATGGCGAAATAGCTCGGCCGGCTCGTGTTAGCCGACGCGCCTACGAACACGATCACGCGCGCTGAGCCGAGGATGCGGGCAATGTAGTCGTCGCTGTAGCTGTCGTGATTCATGGGGCAACCGGGGGAAGCTCCACGCGGCCTTCCGCGCTCAAGGGAAAATAGGGATTGTAAGCCACTTCCCACAGGTGGCCGTCGGGATCGGAAAAATAGCCCGTATATCCGCCCCAGAACGCCTTCTGGCCGCTCTTCACGAGCTTGGCGCCGGCCGCCACGGCTTCGGCCAGCACCTCGTCGACCTCGCGCTCCCCCGCCACGTTGTGGGCAAGCACCACGCCCGAGAAGCCGGGTGCGCTGTCGGCGACATTCGCGTCGGCGGCGAGTGCGGCCCGCCCGAACAGCGCCAGCACCACGCCCCCCGCGTCGTAGAAGACGACGTCGGCGTTGCTCGCGGACGACGCGCGAAATCCGAGCCCGTCATAGAAAGCGCGCGCTCGCGCGATGTCGCCGACACCGAGCGTGACGATGCTCACCCGCGGCTCCATGAAACTCAGCAGCCCTTCCACGACGGAGCGCGCTTGTCGATGAAGGCGGAGATGCCCTCCTCCGCGTCGGCCTGCATCATGTTCTCGACCATGACCTCGGCCGCGTAGTCGTAGGCCTCGGCCAGCGGCATCTCGAGCTGACGATAGAACGCCTTCTTGCCGATGGCGACGGTCGCGGGCGATTTCTCGGCGATCCGGCTGGCGAGCGCGACGGCCGCCTCGCGTGCGCTTTCCTCCGCCACCACGCGGTTCACGAGACCGAAGTCGGCCGCCTCGCGGGGGCCTAGCATCTCGCCGAGCAGCAGCATCTCCATCGCGTGCTTGCGCGAGACATTGCGCGAGAGCGCGACCATCGGCGTCGAGCAGAAGAGCCCGATGTTGACGCCCGGCGTCGCGAACTTCGCCGCTTCCGACGCAACGGCCAGGTCGCAGGTCGCGACGAGCTGGCAGCCGGCGGCCGTCGCCGTCCCCTCGACGGCGGCGATGACGGGCTTCGGCGAGGCGACGATCGCCTGCATCATGGCCGAGCACGCGCGCATGGTGTCGGCGTAGAAGGCGCGCCCGCCGTCGTCGTCGCCGCGATGGGCGGCAAGCTCCTTCAAGTCATGCCCCGATGAGAACGCCGGACCGTTTCCCGCGATCACGACCGCCGACACGCGCGGGTCGGCCGAGGCCGCATCGATCGCCTTGTGAAGCGCGTCGATCATCGCGCGCGACAGGCTGTTGCGCGATCCCGGCCGGTTCATAGTGAGCGTGAGGACGCCGGGGGCGGGGCGATCCACGAGCACGAGATCGGCGTCCCGGGGCGCCGGGAGATCGCTCGCCGCAATCGGCGCGTTGTGTGTCATTGTCACCTGCTTGCTCTCCTGCGCTCACTCCGGCGTCTTATCGGGATCCTCGGCCGGCGCGCTCTCGCCGCCTTCCTCGGGCATGAGCTTCTCGATCTCCTCGATGTGCTTCTTCACGACCTCGATGTTGCCCTTGTACTTCAGCGGCTCGGCGGCGGCGATCTCCTGCGACAGATCGTCGATCGCAAGCTTCTTGTCGTCGGGCGGGATCGACTCGTCGGCTTTGATCTCCTCGAGCTCCTTCTTCATCTTCTCGATCGGATCGGTGTAATTCCCGGTCGAGCGATCGAGACCGTCGAGCACGATCGTGATGTTGGCGCCGACGTCCTCGAACTCGGCGAAGCTCTTGAAGGCGTGCTTCTTGGCTATGGCCTCGAGCTCCTTCGTCAGTGCCTCGTCGGGCTTCTCGCCGCCCTCGAGCAGTCGCGTCGAGAGGGGAGCGAAATCCTTCTGGGCGGCGATGAAGGCCGCGACCTGCTGGTCCGTCAGCTCGATCTGCTTGATCTCTTGCGCGATCGCCGCCGGCGCGGCGCCGATGGCGGCACAAAGAAAAAGAGCGATAGCCGCGAGCGGACGTGTAACGGTGCGCATCAGGGAACCTCCTCGCCTGCGTTGGCTTCTTCGAGCCCGACGATCTCGGGCTCATAGAGCCGAAAACTGAGACCGATGTAAGAACGCGAGCACGTCACCCGATCCGGCGTCTTCGAGGCCGGTCTAGGCTCTAGACCCGCCACGGCAGGGCGGCAAGAGCCGGCCCCGCGGGCTGGGCGTCTTCCTGCCCTACTGCATCCACGCAATTTGGCGGTAATATAATACCGTCTTAGGGGTATCATATTACACACTACTCAATTGGTTGATTCAACAAATATTTATCTGGATGCCAGTAATTGACCTGCCCGGAATTGTCGCGTATTACGCGGGCGCTGATTAGCATGGAGCGCCGACAATGAAAACTTACGTCGCCAAACCCGGCGAGGTGGAGAAGAAGTGGTTCGTGATCGACGCCGACGGCTTGGTCGTCGGCCGTCTGGCGGCCCTCATCGCCACCCGCCTCAAGGGCAAGCACAAGGCCGCCTACACGCCCCACATCGACTGTGGCGACACGATCATCGTCGTCAACGCGGAGAAGGCGGTCTTCACCGGCAAGAAGCGCGACGACAAAGTCTACTACCGCCACACCGGCTACCCCGGCGGCATCAAGGAGACGACGCCCAAGCGGTTGTTCGAAGGCAGGTTCCCCGAGCGCGTCATTGAGCTTGCCGTCGAGCGCATGCTGCGGCGCGGCCCGCTCGGCAGAAAGCTCCTGCGCAACCTCAAGGTCTACAAGGGCACCGAGCATCCCCACGCCGCCCAGACCCCGGCCAAGCTCGACGTCGCTCAGCTCAACCGCAAGAACGCAAGGGCCTAACACCCATGTCACAGGACACCAAAACCCTGAGTGATCTCGGCGAGCTCAAGGGAGCGACGCCCGCCGGCGCCCCCGCCTACGTGCAGAAGCTCGACGCGCACGGGCGCGCCTACGCAACGGGCAAGCGCAAGGACGCCGTCGCCCGCGTCTGGCTCAAGCCGGGCCGCGGCCAGATCACCGTCAACGACAAGGACTTCAAGCAGTATTTCGCCCGCCCCGTGCTGCAGATGCTGCTCCAGCAACCGCTCAATGCGGCGAACCGCGCGACCCAGTTCGACATCAAGGCCACGGTCGCGGGCGGCGGCCTATCTGGCCAGGCGGGTGCCGTGCGCCACGGCATCTCGAAGGCGCTCACCTACTACGAGCCCGACCTCAGGGGCGTGCTGAAGAAGGGTGGGTTCCTGACCCGCGATAGCCGCACGGTCGAGCGCAAGAAGTACGGGCGCATGAAGGCGCGGCGCAGCTTCCAGTTCTCGAAGCGCTAATCGCACGTCTCCTCCTCGAGGCTCGGCTGTCCGAGAACGGGCGTCGAGAGCTATTGCCGAGCCGGGCAGGGAATGCCACATAGCCCTGCGCTAGAGCACGATCGCCTGACATGGAATAGCATCCGCGATCCATGTCAGGCGTAAATCGTACGATCGCGATCTAGCCGACGACGGCGCAAGGCGGGGCGGCTCTCCCCTCAGCGGGATCTCTGGAGGCTTCGAGCTCATGGACTGGCTTTCGGAGAACGCGGTCGCGCTCTTCAACATCATCATGATCGACCTCACGCTCGCCGGCGACAACGCGATCGTCGTCGGCATGGCGGCCTCGCGCGTCGCCCCGTCGATGCGGTCCAAGGTCATCTTCTGGGGCATCACGGGCGCGGTCGTTCTCCGCATCCTGTTCTCGGCCGTCGCCCAGCAGCTACTCCAGATCATCGGGCTGACCCTGGCCGGCGGCCTGCTGCTGTTGTTCGTCTCCTGGAAGATGTACCGGCAGATCGTCGATGGCGAGGAGCATTCGATCGAGGCGGTCGAAGGCAAGCTCGGCCAGACCTCCGATCCCGCCAACGATACAGGGTTCTGGCCGGCGATGTGGACGATCCTGCTCGCCGACCTCTCGATGTCCCTCGACAACGTGCTGGCGGTTGCGGGCGCCGCGGGCGAATCGGTCCCCGTTCTCGTCATCGGTCTCGCCGTCGCGATCGTGCTGATGGCGGTCGCCTCGAACTACATTGCCAAGCTGCTCTCCCGCTACCCATGGATCTCCTGGATCGGGCTCCTTATCATCGTGTTCGTCGCCCTCGACATGATCTACACAGACAGCCACAAGCTGACCTGCGCCGCCTACGGCATCGGCTGCTCGGAGACCCTGTGGCAGGGTATTCTGCATCGGCTCGGCCTTGGACCCTGACGGGCGAGGAAAGGCCCATGACACGCGATCTCGATACAAGGACCGCTGAACGCAGCAGCAGCGCGCCGGCACGCGCGCCCGCGATCTTCATCGACGGGGAGGCCGGCACGACCGGCCTCGAGATCCGCGAGCGGCTCGGGCGCGAGAGCGCCCTCGCGGTCAAGAGCATCGACCCCGACCGGCGCAAGGAAAAAGCCGCACGCCGGGACATGATGGCTGCGGCCGACCTCGTCGTCCTCTGCCTCCCCGACGAGGCCGCGCGCGAGGCAGTCGCGCTTGCCTCGGAGCTCGGCGGCGAGGCCCCGCGCATTCTCGACGCCTCGACGGCCCATCGCGTCGCGGAGGGCTGGATCTACGGATTTGCCGAGCTGGCCCCCGGCCAGGCGGACGCGATCAGGACGGCGCGCCGTGTCACCAACCCCGGCTGTTACCCGACGGGCGCCATCGCGCTCCTGCGCCCGCTCGTCGACGCGGGGCTCGTCCCGCGCGACTTCCCGGTCGCCGTCAACGCGGTCTCCGGCTATAGCGGCGGCGGGCGCCGCATGATCGAGGCGTATGAAGCCGGCACCGCGCCGGCCTTCGATCTCTACGGGCTCGCGCTCGAGCACAAGCACGTCCCGGAGCTCGCGAAGTACGCCGGCCTCACGCGCCGGCCGCTGTTCGTGCCCTCGGTCGGAAACTTCCGGCAGGGCATGCTGGTCAGCGTGCCGCTCCACCTGGAGCTCTTGCCGGGCAAGCCCAAGGCACGCGACCTCGAGGCAGCCCTCGCCGCGCACTACAAGGGGGCGCGGCTCGTGCAAGTCGTGCCCGCCGATGCGCCGTCGACGCGGGGCGAACGCCTCGACGCGCTTGCCCTCAACGGAACGGACCTCGTCGAGCTCAGGGTGTACGGCAACGAGACGCACCGCCAAGCCGTCCTCGTCGCCCGGCTCGACAATCTCGGCAAGGGAGCCGCCGGCGCGGCCGTGCAGAACATCAAGCTCATGCTCGGCCTCGCCGACTGACGAGCCCAGCAAAGCCGCAGTCTGCCCCGAACGTCATCCCGCGGCGGGGGAGCTGTTTCCCCGGAGACAGACGCGGCCGCCCCCACAGGTGCATGGTGGCGCAGCCCGAATTGGAGACCGCAATGCACCTACTCATCAGCATCTTCTTGATTGCAGGGGCTTTTGCCATCGCCGGCAAGGCGACGGCCGGCCCGGTGAGCCCCTGGTTCACCCGCGTGAAGCGCTGACACCCTCCACCCGCACGTCTAGGGGAGAGGGGCGGTTGTGCGCCCCATGTACTGCAACGTGAAGGTTCCACACCGCAAGCGCGAACACGATCGCGGCGCCCCCCTGATGGGCAAGCCCCAGGGAGAGAGGCACCGCATTGAGCAGCGTCGCAATTCCGAGTCCGACCTGGGCGATAACGGCTCCCGCGAGCCATAGCGCCGGAAGCCTCAGCCCCCCGTTCCCGCCGACCCGAAGCACCCGCCAAAGCTGCAACAGCACGAGCCCGGACACGGCATAGGCCGCCAGACGATGGTTGAACTGCACCATCGCCACATTCTCGAACAGGTTGAGATAGCCGGGTGAAAGCTCCCAGAGGCCGGCCGGGACGAGCGCCCCGTCCATCAGCGGCCAGGTGTTGTAGGCGAGCCCCGCCCTGAGCCCGGCAACAAGCGCGCCGAGCACGACCTGGAGCAGCACGAGACCCGCAATGAGGCCCGCTAGGCCGGCGCCGTGCTGTCCCGCGCGATCGCGCGACCTCTCCTCTACGCCGACGTCGAGGGCGAGCCAAACGAGAAGTCCCAGGATCGCGAAGGCGATGAGGAGGTGCAGGGCGAGCCTATAGTGGCTCACGTCGACCCGATCGACGAGACCCGACTTCACCATGTACCAGCCGACGGCGCCCTGGAGCGCGCCGAGCGCCAGCACGCCCAAGAGCTTGGCCCCGAGCCCAGGCCGCAGCGCGCCGGAAAGCCAATACGCGGCGAGCGGAACGGCGAACGCGACGCCGATCAGCCGGCCGAGGAAGCGGTGACCCCACTCCCACCAATAGATGGCCTTGAAGGCCTCGAGCGACATCCCCTTGTTGACGAGGTGGTACTCGGGGATCGCCTTGTACTTGGCGAACGCCGCCTGCCAGTCGGACTCGTTGAGCGGCGGAATGGCGCCGAGGATCGGCTGCCACTCGGTGATCGAGAGCCCGCTGTCGGTGAGCCGCGTCGCCCCGCCGACGACGATCATGAGAAACACGAGGACCGCGACGGCCCAGAGCCAGATCCGAACGGCGCGGTCCCATCGGGCCGCGACCTCTTCCCGCGCACGCTCCTCGAGGGCCTCTGCGGCCATGACGGCTATTTCCCGGACTTCGACTATCCGGTTTGATAGGGGCTCCGAGACGCGCGATCAATGCGCCCATCGGGCACGCCCGCGCGAAAGGACGTCATGACCCAGCGCACCCGCAAGCTCGTCGGCGCTATCGCGCTGCTCTTCTTTCTCGCCGCCTACGCGCTCGCCGCCCTGGCGGCCGCGATCGTGCTCCAGGTCAACGCGAGCAAGACGGTCGAGCTCATCTACTATGTCGTGGCCGGGCTGCTGTGGGTGCTGCCCGCGGGCTGGCTCATCACGTGGATGCAGAGAGAGGACGCGCCTCCTTCCGGCCGCTGATCGAGGCACCCCTCCCCGCGAGCCGGCGTGCCCCGCGTATGGCGATCAGAACGCGCGCGCCTCGTGACGCTTGGGCTGGCCGGTGCGAATGAAGCGATGGCCCGCAATTCCAGCCGCCGGCTGGCGCTCGAACCGAATGAGCTCGATGCCGTCGACTTCGTAGCCGAGAAATGTGTCGGGCGGATTCTTGATGACCGCGACCCGCTGCTTGGCCTCGCCGACGATCACGCCGGCATCGAAGCGGCCCTGAATGGTCTCGAAAAGCGTGCGCGCGGCATCGTGCCGGGCGGCGACGACAATGAAATCGTAAGCCTCGTCGAGCGCGTCGAGGACGAGATTGATGCGGTCGGGATCGAGCAGCGCCGGATCCCATGGCCCCGCGCCCGACGAAATGGCATGCGCCGCGCTTCCCGCAACCGCGGTCACCACGTCCTCGAACCCGGCGCCCCCGTCGAGAAGCTCGCGCATCCCGGGCGCCGCGGCCAGACCCAGCGTCTCCGCCGCTCCCTCCCCGTCGGGGCTCCAGTCGACGATGATCACCGTCGCGTCGGTTGCGGCAAGCCCGTTCGCGAGCTCGAGAGCCTCGAGCGCGATATCGATCCCCTCGCTCTCGCCGGCGACGAGCGCGCGGTATCCGCCGATGCCGGGCGCCTTGGTCGCGAGAAAGCTCGCTATGCGCGACATCGAGCTCATCTTGATCGTGCGCTCCGGCACGTGAACGTCCTCGCCCGCCGGCTGAGGGGCCGCACGCGAAGCAGAGACGACGGGCAGGTCGGGCTCGACCAGCTCCGGCGTGACGGCGAGATTGTCGGCGCCCCGCCGGCCCCAGCGCACGCGTGAGCGCGCCCCGCCCGAGAACAGGGCGCCGGTGATGACGAGCGCCAGCCCGAAAATGAACGTGCCCGCCATCACGAGCAGGGCATAGGGACCCTTCCTCGGAAAGCTCGGGATGCCGGACGGGCGCGCCCGCGTCACGATCTGCGCTTCGACCGGGACGGCCCGGCTGTCGGCGCGCGCGCGGTTCGCCGCGTATTGCGCCTGCAGCCGCTCGAGCTCGGCGCGCTTCGACTTGGCGATCGCCTCGAGGTTCCTGAGCTTCACCTCGTCGGTGTTGACGGTGCTCGCCTTGACCTCGTTCAGGCTCTTCGTAAGCGACTCCTCCCTCAACGCCGCCACCTTGGCCTCCTTCTCGAGGCCGTCGACGACTTTTCCGATTTCGGCGTCGATCTGGCGCCTCAAGCCCGCGAGGTCGGCGTTGAGCTGGCGCATGCGGGGGTGACCTGCAAGCAGCGTCGCCGACAGCTCGGAGATCTCCCGCTCGATGCGCACGCGCTGCTGGACGAGGTTTTGAATGAGCGGCGATCTCTGCACGTCGGGCAGCGTGTCGGCGGCGCCCTGCCTCAGCATCTCGCGCGCCGACTTGGTGCGTGCCTCTGCCTCGCTGCGCGCCGCCTTGACCTTGGAGAGCTCGGCCGTGAGCTCGCCGAGCTGCTGCTCGTTGAGCCCGGTCGCCTGTTGGCCGCCCTTGAGGACGCTGATACTGCCGCGAAACCGGTCGGCCTCCGCCTCCGCGGCTGCGACCTCGTCGGCGAGCTTGGCGATCTTCGGCTCGAGTGCCTCTTGCACCTCGTCGGGCTCGACATTGGTCTGCGCCGCGAGCGACTGGCGATAGGCCTCGGCAAGCCGGTTGGCGATCTCGGCGGCAAGCTCGGGATCGATCGACGTGACGCGGATGTCGATCGAGTGGCTCTCCTTGGGCGAATAGACGTCGACGCGGTCGAAGAAGGCGGAGAGCACCCGGTCGTGCTCGCTTTCGCCGGCGCGGGGTGCGCCGATCCCGGCAAAGCGCAGCATTGCGGAAAGCGTGTCGACGGAGCCGAGCGCCGAGTTGAATTCGCGACGATCGCCGAGATTCAGCTCGCCGGCAATCTTCATGACGAGGTCGGGCGAGAGGAGCGCTCGCACGTGCGCGTTGATCGCCTCCGTCTCCATGCGGACCGGGACGGCGTCCGGCTCGCCGGCGCCGGCCGTTGGATCGGCGAACGGGTTCGCGCTGGCCTCGGCTGCAACGGTAAGTTGCGCCTCCGACACGTAGCGCGGGGCCATCAGGCTGAGAACGAGGAAGGTGAGCGCCCCGGCCAGTGCGCTGACGAGCGCGAGGCGGGCGAGCATCGCGCGCATGGCCGCGCCGAGCGCCTTCAAGTCGACGTCGTCGGCCTGGGGCTGATGGGGCGCACGCATGGCAAGGGCTCGAGCTAGGTGAAGTCCCTGAATCGGGATTAGACCGGCCCGCGGTAAGTAATTCCTTAACCGACCTCGAACGGCACGCTCCCTTAGCGTTTGTTAACCACGTCGCTCCTAGAACGGAGGGACCGGTCGGTCTCGGTTTCAGCGATTGCGAACCCAATGCGTCTCATGAGGACGGGTCCCCTTATCGTCGGCGCGATGGCGCTTGCCGCGTTGTCGGGCTGCGCCCATGACGACCCCGTCACGCTGGCCGAGGCGGCGATATTCGGCAACGAGGCGATGAGCGGCGGATACCCGGGCCCTTACACGAATGTCACGGAAGAGGTGACGTGGGGCGAGCCGGAAATCGTGCCGGCCGGCTTCGAGGGCCCGCGCGCCGTCGCCGAGACCGACGGCCCCTACCTTCTCGATACCGGAGACAAGCTGCGCGTCTTCGTCTACGGCCAGCCGAACCTCTCGCGCGGCTACACCGTCGACCACGACGGCAAGATCGCGATCCCCCTCATCGGCTCGGTGGGGGCGCGCGGACGCACGACGCGCGAGCTCGCGCAAGTGATCATGCAGCGGCTCGGCTCCGAGTTCGTCCGCGACCCGCAGGTGACCGTCGATATCCAGCAGAACCGGCCGTTCTTCATACTCGGAGAGGTGAAGCTCGCAGGACAGTACCCTTACGTGTCCGGCATGACGGTCGAGACGGCGATCGCAATCGCCGGCGGCTATTCCGACCGCGCGAGCGACCGCTCGTACCGCATCACGCGCCGCTTGAACGGCTTCGTCGAGCAGATCGAGGCGCCCGGCGACTATCTCGTGCAGCCTGGCGACACGGTCTTTGTCTACGAGCGATTCTTCTGAGGCGGGCGTGCGGGGCGCGTCTCACGGTGAGCGTGCTCGATTTCTACATCGAGACCCTCTGTCTGCCGGCGAACCGTCAATGCTCCTCGCCGGACTCGTTGGCGGGGTCCGACTGCAATTGCCCGTAGTTCTCGATGCCGATCCTGTCGATGAGGTCGAGCTGCGTCTCGAGAAAATCGATGTGCCGCTCCTCGTCCTTGAGCAGCTCCTCGAACAGCATCATGGTGACGTAGTCGGCGACGTTGCGGCAGATCTCGCGGGCGCGCGTGTAGGCCTCCTGAGCAATTCTCTCGCCCTTGAGGTCGCACTCGATCACCTCTTTGAGGTTTTCGCCGATCATCAGCGGGGCGATGACCTGCATGTTCGGCAGACCCTCGAGGAAGATGATGCGGTCGACCAGCTTGTCGGCGTGGTGCATCTCCTCGATGGATTCGGCGCGCTCCTTCTTGGCGAGGCGCGTAAAGCCCCAATTCTCGAGCATGCGGTAGTGGAGCCAGTACTGGTTAACGGCCCCGAGCTCGAGCTTGAGCGCCTCGTTCAGGACATCGATGACGACAGTCTTGCCTTGCATGGCCTTGGCTCCTAGGTCCGCCGCTCTCTGGTCGGCGCTAGTTTATAATCGTTAAAAATTAATGCTAGGGGCCGACGCCCCGAGCCCCCCGAAATCGGGCGCCGCGCGGGGGCCGACGAATTACGGCATTTCGTGTAACTGCCGGAACAGCGGTCCTTTTCCTGCTCCCCTACTCTGCGGATAGAAACTTCAACCGTGGGTCGGTGAAACATGTCTATCCAGGATCAGGGATTTATCTTCAAGGGCGGCAAAGTCGGCGTGCTCTTGATCCACGGCCTCGGCGGCAGCCCGAGCGAAATGCGCTTCGTCGCCAACGGCCTCGCCCGCGCCGGCTACACCGTGCATTGCCCCGTGCTCGCCGGCCACCGCTCCGCCGACGACCTCAAGATGGTGACCTGGTGGGATTGGTACCGGAGCGCCAAGCGCGCCCTCAACCAGCTGTCGCGCCAGTGCGAGACGGTGGTCGTCGGCGGCCTGTCGACGGGCGCCGTCCTCAGCCTGCTGCTCGCGGCCCGGCACCCGGAAAAAGTGCATGCCGTCACTCTCTACTCGCCAGCGTTGTGGTTGAGCGGTAGTCACGTGCCCTGGTATGCGCCGCTCTTTCGGCTGGTGATGAGCAAGAGGTTCGCCAATCTGTTCCGGTTCCCGTTCCCGTCCCATGTCGGGATCAAGGACCAGCGCATCCGCGATTTCATCCGCAACGCCATCTCCGGCGACCAAGCGGCTCCCGCCGGTGCCCCGGGTGGCGCCGTGCTCGAGCGCCGGCGGCTTGCAAGCAAGGTGATGAAGGAGCTCGGCCGCATCACCCAGCCGGCGTTAATCATTCACTCCCGCGAGGACGACTATGCCGGCCTCGACAATGCGTCCTACCTGCAGAAGAAGCTCGCCGGTCCGGTGGACCTCACCGTCCTCGACGACAGCTATCACATGGTTACCATCGACCGGCAGCGCCACCTCGTGGTTGAGCGGACCGCGGCCTTCCTCGACCGCCTCGCCGGCGGCGTGAAGCAGGAGCGCGCCAAGCCGCGGCTCGCGGTCGTCGCCGGGACAGCCGTAGCCGTCTCAGCCGCCTGATTTCGCCCCTGCCCCCTTGGACCGGCCCCGCCTCGGCGAGGCGGCCGGCCTTGGCACGCCAGCCGGCGGGACGACAAGAAAAAAGCGAAGATTTTTCAACCTGTTCCGCCGGGAACAGCGCTCGCGCCCGCGTGTACGCATGATGGCGGTGCGATGAACGGCGGCAACGAACCGACCGAGAAGCTCCTTCGAAGCCCGATTGTCCGGAGACCACCATGACCACCAAGCTCATCAGCATCACCGCCGCCGTCGTCGCCGCGAGCCTCGCCGCCACTTCGACCTTCACCTCGACCGCTCAGGCCGGCCACAGAGGCGTCGGCATCGGCCTCGGCATCCTGGCCGTCGGCGTGATGGCCCACCAGGCCAACCAGGCCGCCAAGGCCGAGAAGGCGAGGGCAAAAGCCAAGATGCAGGCCCAGGCCCGCGCCAAGGCGCAGGCAAAGGCCGCCGCCGCGGCCCGCCAACGCGAGATCGCCGCCCAGAAGGCGCAGGCGAAGGAAGAGGCCGTCGCCAAGGCGGACAGCACCAAGACGGACAGCACCGACAGCGATTACGTCGCCGCGCCCTCGAGCAGCGCCGCGCTCACCCAGACCGACGTGTCCCAGTCTCAGGCCGAGACGGAGCAGGCGGAGAAGGCCACCGAGACGGCCGAGCCGGCCGTGGCTTCTGCCGACACGACCGCGGACGCGACGCCGGTGGTCGCCAAGGCTGAGAACTCCTGCCAAGGATGAGGGCTGCAAGCGGTTCATCCCGGCGCTCGGGATCACGGTCAGCGTTGGCTGCCCGGCCCAGTAACTCCGGCCTCGAGCACAGCTTTGGCGCTCGGAGCCCTTGAGAGATTTCGAATAACGAAGGAGCCAAACTGACCGGAGGCGCGCCGGGGTACGCAGCAGGGGACCCTTGCCCGTACCTTAGTCCGCCTCCGATTTTTTTTGCCCGGCAGCCGGGCCCCGTGCGCAGCGACTACGGAACGAGCGCGCCGCCTTTGCAAGTCCTTCACGCGCCCCCGAAAAATGAAGCCGGCTTTCTGTTCCAGCAGGAACAGCGGGCATGTCCCTCCCCGGGCATGATCAGTCTAGCGAGGACGGCAATGAACCGCCCTCCGAGGTTCCTTCGCAATGGAGACAGCCATGAACAGCAAGATACTCGCCCTTGTGTCGGCGATCACTGCAGTCACTGCGTTTGTGCCGGTCGCAGAGGCGGGCAACGGCGTCCGCCTCGGCTTCGGCTTCCCGATGGGAACGTTCGTCGCGACGCCCCGCGGCGACGGCAGCGCCCACGCCGTGCCGAAGGCGGCAAAGGCCAAGGCCTATAAGCAGCAGCAGATCGCCCGCCAATCGGCGGAGCCCGAGCCCAAGGTCGCGAAGAAGGCCAAGAAGTCGGTGACCGAGACGGCGAGCACCAAGTCGACGGAGACGACCGAGACGTCGGAAACGACGGTCTCCGGATCGACCGCCCTCATTCAGACGACGACGCCGGCCGAGAAGACCGAGGAGACGGCACCCTCCGAGACTTCCGCGACGGAGACGCCGGCGACCGACGTTGCCGCCACCACCGAGCCCAAGGCCGAGGAGACGAAGCCCGAGGAGCCGGCGGTCGAGGCCAAGGACGTCGGCTGCAAGAAGTTCATTCCGGCGATCGGCCTTACGGTCACGGTCGGCTGCGAGAAGTAAGCAATTCGGCCGGCCGCCCCGCGCCAACGCGCTGGACGGCCGGTCATCTTCGTTCCACACTCAGGCTGCGGAGGAGCGCCCATGACCATGAACACCCCAGGCGTCGGACTACCGGGCGCAGGCCTCGGCGGGCCGGGACAGGCCAAAGCCATCAAGATGGCGCCGAAGATCGCCTACCGGAACCTGTTCCACGACCGCATGAGCCTCATCGTCACGCTGGTCGGGATCGTGTTCTCGGTGGTGCTCGTCGCCATCCAATGCGGCCTCTACCTCGGCTCGGAAAGCAAGATCGCGACCGTGCTCGATCGCGTCAAAGCCGACCTCTGGGTCGTCCCCATCGGCGCCAAGAGCTTCGACGATCCCTCGCTTTTGATGGGGCGCGAAAAGTACGCCGTGCTCTCGACGCCGGGAGTCCAGAAGGTCGAGGACATGATCGTGAGCTTCGCCGCCTGGCGCAAGCCCGAGGGCGGCAAGAAAGCCTTCATCCTCGTCGGCCTCGACTGGGCCAACGGCGGCACCAAGCCGTGGAATATCGTCGAGGGCTCGGTCGAGGACCTCGCCGCCCCCGACTCGGTCGCCGTCGACGGCTCCTACTTCAAGGATCTCGGCATCGCCGGCGTCGGCTCGCACGCCGAAATCAACCTCCAGCGCGTGCAGGTCACCGCCGCGACGGAGAAGATCCGCTCGTTCACCACGCTGCCTTATATCTTCCTGCCGATCAGCCGTGCCCGCAACTATATCAACGCTGCCCCCGAGCAGGCGACCTACGAGCTGGTCACGGTCGCCCCCGGCCACGATGTCGAGACGGTCAAGGCCGCCATCGCCGAGCGCCTTCCCGACACCGAGGTCTTGACCCACGACGAGTTCCGCGCGCGCAGCATCAACTACTGGATGTTCAACACGGGCGCCGGCGCCGCTCTCATCATGGGCGCGGCCCTCGGCATCATCGTTGGCGTCGTCATCGTCGCCCAGACGCTCTATGCCTCGACCAAGGACCACTTGAACGAGTTCGCGACGCTGCGCGCGCTTGGGGCGTCGGCGAGCTACATCCACGCCGTCATCCTGATCCAGGCGTTGCTCTCGGCGGTGATCGGCTACATCATGGGCATCTCCCTCGCCCTCCTCGTGGTCTACGCGGTCGCCGCCAAGAAGACCTCCTCGCTCACCATCGTGATGACGCCGAAGCTCGCCGCCTATCTCTTCGCGCTGACCGTCGGCATGTGCGTGATCGCGGCCATTTCGGCGATCTTCAAGGTGACACGCATCGACCCGGCGGGCGTCTTCAACCGCTAAAGCCAATCTGAGAGAAACGGACCAGGGGCCCGGCGCAACCCGCCGGGCCCCGGTCTTATTCGGCGATGCGCCCAACCGAGTTGTGGGCGAGGATCAAGCTGCGGTCGCCGCCGCAATCCTTATGCTCAGCGTGCGTGCATCGTGCACGCAGCGAACAGGAGCCACGCCGATCGTCCGCGTCATGAGAGTGTCTAGATCGCGGTTTTAGGATGGAGGCCAACCAACAAAACAAGAAGACGCTGCGGCTTGCTCCCGGGACCTGTTCTCGGAGAAGGAGGTTATCATGGCATTGCTCTTCAACTCCGACGACGGCATCAACGGATTTGAGCTCTGGATCACCAACGGGACGGCGGCAGGCACGAAGCTGCTGAAGGACATCAACCCCGGCGCGGGGGACGCTTTCCCCTTCGGCTTCACGGCCATCGGCAACAAGGCGGTGTTTATCAGCGATTTCCCGAGCGGCGCCGAGCTCTGGGTCACGGACGGGACGGCCGCCGGCACTCAGCTCCTGAAGGCCTCAATCTTTCCGAGCGATCCGAGCACTGAAGCATACGGGCTCACGCCTGTCGGCAACAAGGTCGTGTTCCGGGCCGACGACGGCGCGAGCGGCGAGGAGCTCTGGATCACGGACGGGACGGCCGCCGGCACGCAGCTCCTCAAGGATATCAACCCCGGCGCGGACGGTTCGTTTCCAAACGGCTTCGCCGCCCTCGGCGGCAAGCTCCTGTTCGAGGCCTCCGACCCTGCCAACGGCCGCGAGCTTTGGATCACCGATGGCACGGCCGCCGGCACGCAGCTCTTGAAGGATATCAATTCCGGCGCAGAAGGTTCGTCTCCCGGCGATTTCGGACTATTCGGAAACAGGCTCTTCTTCAGCGCCAACGACGGCACGAGCGGCTTCGAGCTCTGGGTGACGGACGGGACGGCCGTCGGTACGCAGCTTCTTAAGGACCTCGTTCCAGGCGCGGGGCACTCGGGTCCGGTCAACTTCACGGCGCTCGGCAACAAGCTCCTATTCCGGGCGCAGGACCCGACCAATGGCTCCGAGCTCTGGGTCACGGACGGAACGGCCACCGGCACGCAGCTTGTCAAGGATATCAACCCCGGCATCGGTTGGTCACAGCCGCACGAGCTCACGGTCCTCGGCAGCAAGATCGTGTTTATCGCCGATGGAACGAACGGCAGGGAGCTTTGGGTCACGGACGGGACGGAAGCCGGCACGCAGCTCTTGAAAGACATCAGACCTGGGTCATCGGACTCTGACCCACGCGACCTCACTCTGTTCGGCAACAAGATCCTATTCCGGGCCGACGACGGCACTCGTGGGAGGGAGCTTTGGGTGACGGACGGGACCGCGGCCGGCACACAGCTCGTGAAGGACATCAATCCCGGCGCCGGAGAGGGGCTTCCGGGCGATTTCACACGTGCGGGCGACAAGCTGATATTCCGAGCCGATGACGGCGCCAACGGCGAGGAGCTCTGGGTCACGGATGGGACGGCCGCCGGCACGCTGCTTCTGAAGGATATCAACCTCGGCGCGGGCAGCTCGGAGCCGTTTGATTTCGCCCATTTCGACATGACTCCGACGAACGTGGCGCTGGCGTTCACCTCGGTGCGCGAGTTCCGCGCCAACGGCACGATTGTCGGCAGGCTCTCGACGGCCGATTTCGACATCGGCGACACCTACTACACACTTCTGAACAACGCCGGCGGCCGCTTCGCGATCTCCGGCGACAAGATCGTCGTCGCCAACGGCCTCTTGCTCGACTTCGAGCAGGCGGCCTCGCACAGCATCGTCGTGCGCGCGACGGACCAGGGCGGCAAGTTCGTCAACAAGGTGATCCCGATCCACATCGTCAACGTCGGCCCTGAGGTGGTGACCGGCAACGCGGGCGCGAACACGCTCGTCGGCGGCACCGGAAATGACATCTTCAATGGATCGGGCGGCAGCGATACGCTGAGGGGCGGGGGCGGCAACGACCGGCTGAATGGCGGCCTTGGCTTTGACAAGCTCGTCGGCGGCCTCGGCCGCGACGCGATGACGGGGGGCGCCAATCGCGACGTCTTCGACTTCAACATCGCCGGCGAGACGGGCAAGACCCTTTTCACGCGCGACGTCATCCAGGACTTCAGCCACGTCCAGGGCGACGACATCGACCTTTCGACCATCGACGCCAAGTCCGGCGTTGCCGGCAATCAGAAATTCGCCTTCATCGGCCAGGGTGCCTTCACCGGCGCCAAGGGCCAGCTCCACTACCGGTTCGAAGGTCCGGCAAAAACGATTGTCGAGGGTGACATCAACGGCGACAAGAAGGCTGATTTCCAGATCGAGCTCACGGGCCACAAGCTGCTCTTCGGCGGAGATTTCATCCTGTAAGCCGCCGGGCCGATTTCAGGATCATCGCTACCAAAGTAGGGGTTGGAATATTCTACGCCGTAGCCTAAGAGGGCTTCGCCGTAGCCATGCACGGCGGAAAGCGGCGCTCACTGACCAAATTTGGAGGTTGAAATACCTATGAGGTAGGCCATGACAGTCGAGTTTCACGCGGCATTGGTCGCCGGTCTCTGCCCGCTCGAGCTGGTGAAGGAGATCAGACGCCCGGAAAGAAGGCGCCCAAGCGATTCCTGGCGGCTTCGCGCACGGCGACAAAAACATCGAATTGCGCCATTCAATTCCGCCGGTTGAACATATGTCGACATTTGTCGCGATCTTCGTCGGCGTCCTCTTGGCTCTCGCCCTCGTCGGTTTTCTTGCGGATCGGCGCGCCGAGGCGAAGAGAACCGATGTAACTCCCGGACTTTCGCTTCTGCCCGGCGACATCAAATACGAGAGCCCAAACGGGAACTTCCGCATATATTTCCCGATTGTCACCTCGATCGTCATCTCGCTCGTGCTCACCTTGATCCTGCGCATTTTCAGCTGACCGAAAGTGCCGGATCGAGCGCCCCGCGAGACCTCTCTATCTCGTCGGCAAGGAAGCGAGCTGCACCGTCGAAAAATTAGTCGAAAAGTTAATGGTCAGCCGACAAGGAGCGAGCCATGGCAAATCTGAACGAGATCTTAGTAGACGCACAGGGCGGGCAAGCGCCAGCCATGCTCGGCCGCGAGTTCGGTCTCACGCCCGAGCAAACCGAGGCCGCGGTGACGGCACTTCTTCCCGCGATCTCGACCGGCCTCAAACGGGCGACGGCGACACCCGAGGGCCTCGCCAACCTGCTCGCCCTCATGGCGCAGCAGCAGGACTTGCGGGCGATGTATGACGATCCCGATACCGCGTTCGGGCGGCAGGGGCAGGCCGCAGGCAACGACGTGCTTTCGGTAATCTTCGGCTCGCCCGAGGTCAGCCGTGCGGTCGCGGAGCGCGCGCAGATCCAGTCGGGGATCGGCTCGGCCATTCTGAAGAAGCTGTTGCCGATTGTCGCCGGGATGCTCATCTCGGGGATGTTCGGGCGGAAATCCAGCGAGGCTGCGCCTTCCGGAGCTCCGTCGGGTGCCCCCGCAACGGGTGGCGGCGGCCTCTGGGAAATCCTTGAGCAGGTGTTCCGGCAGGGGACGCCGGGGCCGTCCGGCACGCCTTCTGCCCCTCCTCAGCAGGTACCCGCTCCCGGTGGTCAGCCGCTCCCAATCCCGGGCGGACCATTTCCAGGCCCGACCGACACCGGAGGGCAGGCCGCGCCCGGCGGCGATCTTCTCGTGATGATCCTCCGTGAGCTGCAGAAGGCCATTCAAGAGGGTCGACTGAAGCCAGTCGTCGTCCAAGTGCCCATGCCCGGCGGCCAGACTTGGCCAATGCCCTCGGACTCCCCGATCCCGGGCGGCGACGGCATCCCGGTCCCCAAGCCCTCGGCGGGCCCGACGCCCGGCGGTGAAATTCTTCCGGGACCGAAGATGCCCACGGGGCCTCAGGCGCCTGGCGGCGACATCTTCGGCAATATCCTGCGCGACTTGCTCGGCGGAGCGCCAGGGGCCGGCTCCCGATTGTCCCAGGCAGGGCTTGGGTCGGCGGTGTTCGGTGACCGCTTCGAGCCTGGCCGCGATATCGACCCGAGAGACCTCGACGACATTCAGAGCATGCTCGACCAGCTCTACGGCGGCCGGCGCGCCTGACGAGGTCTGCTTCGACACAAGTGGAGGCATCGCGATGCCCCCTCGCACTTGACGAGAGGGTTAGGGCGATGAGCACTCCCAACGTAAATATAATATATTAAATTCAATGAGTTAAGTTATTTCCTCCCCTGTGCCCGCCGGAACAGCGCGGACCCGATGCCTCAGGCACTCTCCTGTCATCGGATCACTACAGGCACATGGGAGAACCTGCCAATGACCACCGCGACCAACACGGCCCGCCCCATCCTCGAGGCGCGCGACATCAAGAAGACGATCGCCACCGGCGCCGGCGAGCTTCACATCCTGAAGGGCGTCAGCATGGACCTGAAGCCCGGCGAGCTCACGCTCCTCATGGGCCCCTCGGGCTCCGGCAAGACGACGCTGCTCTCGATCCTCGGCTGCATCCTCACCGCGACCAGCGGCGAGCTCAACGTCTCCGGCCAGCAGGCCGTGGGCCGCTCGGCCGAGGGCCTTGCCGACATCCGCCGCCAGCACATCGGCTTCGTGTTCCAGGGCTATAACCTCTTCCCGACGCTGACCGCGCTCGAGAACGTGATGGTTGCCCTCGATGTCCGCGACGCCCGCACCTTCGACCCCATCGCGGCGGCCACCGAAGCCTTGAAGGCGGTCGGTCTCGGCCATCGCCTCCACACCTACCCCTCGAAGCTCTCGGGCGGCGAGAAGCAGCGCGTGGCGATTGCCCGCTCGCTGGCCGGCAGCCCATCGGTGATCCTCGCCGACGAGCCGACGGCGGCTCTCGACAGCGAGAACGGCAAGGCGGTCATGGAGCTTCTGGCCGCGGTTGCCCAGGACCCGACGCGGGCCGTGCTCGCCGTCACCCACGACCACCGCACGCTCGGATATGCCGACCGCATCATCCGCATCGAGGACGGACGAATTGTTGCGGACGAGCGCCCGAACGGTAAAGTAGCGAAGACCTGGGGCAGCGAGCACGCCGCCGCCGCTTAAGCTACCCTCTCTCTCTTCAAGGAAAGATCGACACGCCATGCTGAAGCGAATTGGATTGATCGTGCTTCTCGGCCTAGCCGGGGTCGGAGGCTATCTGGCCTACGACAAGTACCGCGGGTCCGAGTATGGATCCTCCGACGAGGCCAACGCAGCCCCGACCGTCGATTGGGTCGCCGCAGCGCCGGGCCGCGTCGAGCCGAAATGGGGCGAGATTCGCTTGGGCGCGAGCCTCCTGGGCCGCGTCGAGGAGGTCCTCGTCAAGGTCGACGACAAGGTCGAGGAAGGCGAGCTGCTCATCCGCCTCGACGACGCGGAGGCGCGCGCCAAGCTCGCGTCCGCCGAGACGCAGGCCGAGGCCGCCCGCGAGGACAACGAGAAGAACTTCGTCTCGGGGCGCGACGACGTGCGCAAGGCCGAGGATGCCATCTACTCCGCGGAGCGGGCCGTCACGGGTGCGCGCATCGAGCTCGACTATGCGATCGGGGCGAAGCGCTCGGGCTCGGGCAGCGAGGCTGCCGTCGCCGATGCCCGCCGCCGCCTCAAGGAAGCCAAGGACCGCCTCGAGCGCGAGCGCATCGCTTACGTCAAGGCCCAATCCAAGTCCAATCTCGCGGCCCCGAGCCGCGCCGAGTCCGCCGTCAGCGCCGCCCGCGCCGATGTCCGCCTGGCGGAGGCCCTGCTCGACAAGACGCGCATCCGGGCTCCGTCGGCCGGCACCGTGCTTCAGGTCAACGCCAAGGAGGGCGAGATCGTCGCTCCCTCCCCCGAGCAGCCTCTCGTCGTTGTCGGCGACATGAGCGTCGTCAGGGTCAAGGCCGAAATCGACGAGGGCGACGTCGCCAAGATCAAGGTCGGCCAGAAGGCGTTCGTGCGCGCGATCAGCCATCCCGGTCAGGATTTCGAGGGCAGCGTCAGCCACATCGCCCCCTCGCTCGGCCAGGCCAAGATCGGCCCGCGCGGTCCGCGCCGTGCCAACGATGTCGAGGTCATGGAGGTCACGATCGATCTAACAGGGACTTCGCCGCTGTTGCCCGGCATGCGGGTAGACGCCTTTTTTCGCTGACCACCGCGGCGCGGTCACCCCCACTCCCCAGGGCAAGCGCATCTCTGTTGCCCTGAGATAGCCTGAAGGCTTGATCCGAAATTGAAGGCCGCTCGCGAGAGCGGCCTTTCTTTTTCGAGAGTTTCCAGAGTACGGCCCGCCTTAAGCTTAATGCGCGCGGGGGTCGGGACCGCAGCAAAAGACCCCTCCTTCTGTGTCGGCCGGAACAGCGTTCGCCGCCCTCTCCTGCCATTCTCTCACGCATGAGGCGCGGGGCCTTCGGGCCCAAGCCAGACGGAGAGAGACACACCATGCAGGGCCAGATCACCAAGTTTCGCGACGACCTCGGCTTCGGCGTCATCCGCACCGAGACCGGCCGCAAGTACCGCTTCTCGAGCGCCGACATCCGCAATCCCAACGGAAAGCTTGTGGGTCTCGAGGTCGACTTCCTTGTCGAATCAGCCAAGCCCAGCGACATCATCCTGCTGCACGGCTCGCCGTGGACCGTCTTCGGTCCGGCTCGTGCAAGCTAAGCGGAGGAACCCCAATGTCCGCGACGCACCTTTCCACCGCCATCGACACGAGCGACGTGCCTACCGTCGCGATCCGCGAGCTCGCCGTGGCCTTGAAGCTGCTCTCCGGCGAAAAGAGCCACGTCCTTCCCGCGCAAGCTCTCTCGGAGGACAATCTGCGCCGGGTCGAGCAATACTTCTGGCAGGCGTCGAAGCGCGACCGCACGCGCAAGGTCGCCGTCCTCTTGCGCTTCCGCGGGCTCCTCGAGGCTTGCCAGTCGCGACGCTTGAACTCGCTCATCCACGCCCATGGCGAGGAGGCCCTCGTCGCGGCGCTCGGCGTGGCGGCCACCATGCGTCTCAATGCGAAGTGGGGCTTCAATCCCCTGAAGATTGCCCGCGCCGTGGGCGAGGCACTCTCGGCCTCCGCCGGATCGCGCATGGAGCTCGCGGCGGCGGCGTGAGCCATCGGCCTTCGATCAGCAAAACCTGAGGCCGCTCACAGAAAATATGATGTCTGAAGTCGCTGGCTCGGCCGCGGCGAGGCATGCAATCCGGCGCCGTGTCCCCTACATTGCAGGGGTCATGGGTCTCACCGCGGCGCTCGTCGCCACCTATCTCGTAGTCTTTTTGCCGGCGCTCGGCGCCCTGGTGTGTCTGCTCGTGCGCGTCTCGGAGTAGGGGAGGCTAGCCGGTCTTCGCCTTTGCCTTTGCCGTCGGCTCGAGACCCGGCGGCGCTTCGAGCCAGGGTATCCGCCCCTTGCCGATCGCGTAGCCCGTCTCGTAGAGGGGCGTCATGTAGGCGGGATTGAACGGGCCCGGGCGCGGGGCCGAGAAGTCATCCGGAATGGCGATCAGGTTGAAGGCGATCTTGTCCTCCTTCGCCTTCGTGTACATGCGGATGAGATCGCCCAATCCCTGGTTCTTCGTCAGCGTCTCGAGCGAGCGCTGCGCGAGGGCGAGCGTCGTCTCCTTCGTCGCCTTCCATTCGGGGCCGATCTTGCCGTTGCGGATGACGTAGAGGCGCCGGTCGATCTTGCGGCCGAGGGCGGCATCGACGGTCTTGAAGCTGAACTCGCTCGGCGACAGGAACAGCTGGCGCGTCGCGCCGCCGTCGACGTGCAATTCCGTAAAGGTGCGCCCGTCGGCGGTCACGTCGAAGCGGACGGGGGGAAACACGCCGGGGATCGAGGCCGAGGCGAGCAGCACCTTTCGGAACGTTATCAGCGCGTTCGGGCCGCCGCTTGCAGCAATGCGGCCCATGTCCCAATAGACGGGCCGCTGAGCGTCGATGTTGGTCGTCCCTATGATGAGGAGACGGCCCTTCGCACGTTCCTCGGCAACGCGGAGCAGGAGCTCCTCGTCGACATAGGAGTCGATGAGCTTTGCGAGCGGGCCCGAGTCGGCGACGGCGGCACCGCCGAACAGTCCTTCGAGCACATTCGCCTCGAAGATATCGTCGGCCGTGTGGGTGGTGAAAACGGTAGCGAGCTTTGCATCGTAGTCGGAGCCGAGGAAAATCAGCGGTGCAATCAGGGCTCCCGCGCTGATACCGGTCACCAGATCGAACTGCGGGCGCGTTCCCGTCTCGCCCCAGCCGACCAGAACTCCGGCGCCGAACGCGCCGTCGTCGGCTCCGCCCGAGATGGCCAAGAGGTTCGACTGCAGCGGCTCCCCGCGGGCGATCCTCTCGCGGTATTTCGCCGTGATGGCCGGGAGCTCGTCCTTGATGAAGGTGCCGACCTCGCTAGCCTTGGCATCGCCCCACATGCGCACGGACTGAAGGCCCGGCAATTGCGCCTCGGCGACGAGCTGCTCGGGCACGACGTCGCGGACGGGGAGGCTGGCGCAGCTCGCCAGCAGCACCGCAACGAGGCACGCACCTAGACCACGCCAACTCATGGAGGCGACCGGGGAACGCCGACAAGACCTGAGCCTAGGGGCGGCTCAGGCACCGCTTCTAGCATGGTTCAAAAGCGGCAAAATGCGACCGTTCCGCGGCGCGGGCTTCCCTTGCTCCCGCCATTACCCGTATTTTGAGTTGTAAGGGTCCGCGCGGCGCGCCGCGCTTGATATTTGGTCCGGACGGCGGGAGCATGGCCATGATCGAGCAATGACCGCGCACGCCCCAGCCTCCGGCCTTCCCGAACTCGAGTTTTTCTCCTGCCTCAGCGCGGACGAGCGCGCGGCCGTCGCGGAGAAATTCGAAACGCTGAACGTCGGCCGCGGCGACGTGCTCGTGCGCCAGGGCGACCCGGCCGAGGACTTGTTCGTCGTCGTCTCGGGGCGCTTCCTGGTGACGCTCGAGGGCCGCGGCGGGGCCATCTCGGAGGTCGGGCCCGGCCAGCCGATCGGCGAGATCGCCTTCCTGACCGAGGGCCGGCGGACCGCCACGGTCACCGCCATGCGCGACAGCCTGGTGCTGCGCCTCTCGCGCGCCGAGTTCGACGAGCTGGTTTCCGCCCATCCCGGCATCTGGCGCGCGCTCACGGCGACGCTTGCCCGCCGTCTCGCCGAGACGACGGCGAGCGCGCCGCCCGCGCCCGAGCCGCGCCCGCGCACGATCTGCCTGATCCCCGCCGGAGGCAGTCCGGTGCCCGAGCGCTTCGTCGAGCTCCTCGCGGGCGTCTTCCGCACCAAGGCACGCACGCAGGTCCTCAACTCCGAGAGCGCCCGCGCGTTGACCGGCTCATCGGCGGCTCTCGAGAGCGCTGCCGCGACGCGCACGCTGAATACGCTCGAGCGCCAGCACGACTACCTGCTCATGGTCGCCGATCCCGAGCCGAGCCCTTGGACGCAAAAGGCCATCCGCCACGCCGACGTCGTCATCGCCGCCGCGTGGCATGGCGCAGACCCGGCACCCAACCCGGTAGAGGAGTTGGCCGCGCGATTTCTCGCCCCCGGCGCGCGCCGGCTCGTGCTCCTCCACGAGCGCCGCGGCCGCATTTCAGGCACGGCGCGCTGGCTCGCCCCTCGGGAGCTCGCCATGCATCACCACGTCGCCCTCGACGGCACCGAGGACGTGGAGCGCCTGTTCAGGTTCGTCGCCGGCACTGCGCGCGGCCTCGTCGCCTGCGGAGGGGGCGCCTTCTGCGCGGCCCACGTCGGCATCTGGAAGGCGCTTCGGGGCACGCTCCCCGAGTTCGACATCATGGGCGGCACCTCGGCGGGAAGCGCCATGGCGGCCGCCTTCATCTTGGGGACGGAGCCCGACGAGATCGACCGTTCGGTCCACGACATCTTCGTCGCCAACAAGGCGATGGGCCGCTACACGCTGCCCCGCTATTCCCTCCTCGATCACACCAACTTCGATGTCCAGCTCAAGCGCTATTTCGGCGGCATCGACATCGAGGACCTGTGGCTGCCGTTCTTCGCCGTCTCGACCAATTTGTCGCGCTTTTCCCTCCACCTCCATCGCCAGGGGCAGCTCTGGACCGCGATCCGCGCCTCCGCCTCGATCCCGGTGCTGTTGCCTCCCGTCTACACGGCAGAGGGCGAGATGCTGGTCGACGGCTGCCTGCTCGACAATGTCCCGGTGCGCGCCATGCAGGAGCTGAAGAGGGGCCCCAACGTCGTGGTGAGCTTCACCCTTCCCGAGCTCGAGCGCTTCGACGTCAATTACGAGACGCTGCCCTCGCGCGCCGAGCTCGTGCGCCTCGCCCTCAATCCGCTGCGCCGCGCGCCGCTGCCGCCCGCGCCCGGCCTCACCACCGTGCTGATGCGAAGCCTGATGGCAGGCCGGCGCGTCTTCCAGAAGGACCTCATGCCCGAGGACCTGCTCCTCGTCCCGCCGCTTCCCGTCACCATGGGCCTCCTCGACTGGCAACGCCACGGCGAGCTGTTCGAGGCCGCCTATCGCTGGACGCTCGAGGAGGTCGCGCGCGCAAGGGCCCGGGGAGAGCCGGCATGGCTCGCGGACGCGGACCTCAGATCAGCTTGAGCCATTGCAGAACCTGCATCACGAACGACAGGATGCCGACGATCGCCGCCAGCGTCTGAAGCGGACTTTGGGCCGCGCTTTTCGGCACCGCGCGGTCGCCCCCGCCCGATCGCAGGCCTCCGCGGAGAAGTCCGATGAGGATGACGATTAGAAAGCTCGCAATCGCGATCGCGAGATAGAACGGCAGTCCCAGGATTGTGTCCGGCATGGTTCACCCCCGTTTCTGAAGCCTCCTACCATGGCGTCGCGCGAAGGGCACGCGGCTTTGCCGGGCGAAGTGCGCCGAAGCTGCCTCCGCCGGCGAGGGCGAAGGCAGCTCTCCTGTGGACGGCGTGGGAAGAGCCCGTCCCTACTTGGCGGCGACGCTCGACGTGATCGATCCGATCACCTCGGAGGCCATTTTGAATTGCGGGTCGCGATCGGTGATGCCGTGCCGCTGTGCGATCCAGGTGAAGTCGGTGTAGACCGCCCACACGTGCCCGTCCGTATCCTTCGTGACGAGAAGGCGCACGGGCCAGTCGAGGCCGGCGTTGGGGTTCGCGGTCAGGAACTGAATGCCGAGCGGCGGATTGCCGAATACGAGCAGCGTGGAAGGATTGAGCGTGATGCCGGCCCCCGCCGCGAGCTTCGACTGGTCGATGGCGTCGAAGAACATGATGCCTTTGCCTTCGATGTCCTTCTTGAGGCGGCTGATGGTCTCGTCCATGTCGTAGGCGCTTCTCACGCGGACGATGCCGTCCGCGCTGGCGGCCGGCGCGGCGTCGCCCGGCACGGCAACGAAGGGAAGCGCCAGGACCGCCAGAGCAACGACGGCGGCCAAGGCATCGAGGAGGCGAGTGCGGTTGATCATCGGTGTCTCTCCATTGCGTGCGCTCGCGCGGTCCGCGCGGCTCGAAGGCGACAATGGCGAAGGACGGGGCCCGCCTGAAATAGAGAGATTCTCCGGTTCCGATAGCCCCAAGCTATGGCCGCCGCCGCTGCCGATCTTCCGTCAACGGGTGTCCCATAGCCCTGCGCTATCGAATTCGAAGGCGCTCGATATTTCAGTCGAGACGCGACGCCCGTCATTAAGGAAGCAATGAAGCATTGGACCCCGACAACGCCCAAGGAGCACCGCCATGAAAATCCTTGTCCTCGCCGCCCTTTTCGGCGTCGCCGTCGCGACGACGGGAGCCGTCTCGGCCCACGCCGACACGTTCACCCAGTACGGCGTTTTCGATCCGCGCTGATCGGGGCCCCGACCCCTTGGCAGGACGCGCGGAGTGCGCGCAATGTAACGAGAGAGTTGGAAGCTCATCCGACCGGGTGGAATGACTTGAAGCAGCCAACAACCCTGTCCGAGGCCTTCGAAGAGATTTGCGTGCTCGACGCGCCGCTCAACGCGCGCCTTCACGCCTATGCCGAGCGCTTGCGCGAGCTCAACTTTCCCTTCGCCGAAGCCTACGACACGCTCGTTGCGCGCCTCTATGCGGGCGAGATCGGCGCCGAGGCTCCGGCTGTCGGCGAGCGCATGCCGCCCTTCATCCTCCCCGCGCGATCGGGCCGCCTCGTCGCGCTCGAGGAGCTCCTCGCCAAGGGTCCGGTGGTCATAAGCTTCAATCGCGGCCACTGGTGCCCATTCTGCAGAATTGAGCTGCGCACGATCGCCGCCTATCACGACGAGCTCGCGTCGACGGGCGCGCACGTCGTCTCGGTCATGCCGGACCGGCAGAGGTTCGTGGGAGGCCTCGCCGCCGACACCGACCAAGCGATCGACATCCTGACTGACGTCGACAATGGATACGCCCTTTCGCTCGGCCTCGTGATGTGGCTCGGCGATCAGCTCCGCGAGCTGATGCGCGGCCGCGGCTACCATCTCGAGACGTTTCACGGCAACGACGGGTGGTTCGTGCCGCTTCCGGCAACCTTCGTCGTCGGCTCGGATGGGCGCGTCCTTGCTCGCTTCGTCGACCCCGACTTCAGGAAGCGCATGGAGGTGGACGACATCCTCGCCGCGCTCGCGAACGAAAGGCCGCAGAACCTGCGTTAGGCGTCAAGCGCGCAGCGAGCCCGTTGGCTAGAGTGGCGGCACATGACTGTGAGATGGTTCCGTGGACGATACCGATCGCCTGAATGAGGTCTTCCGCGAGCTCTGCGCGATGGAGGCGCCGCTCGGAGAACGGCTCGCGGCCTTCTCTGCTGCCGTTCGAGCGCACGCGCTCCCCTTTGCCGACGCCTACGACGCCCTCGTCGCGCGCATCACGTCCGGCGAAGCGGGCGCGAGCGCGCCCAAGGCCGGCGAGCGCATGCCGCCTTTCGCGCTCCCCGACGGTCGGGGAATTGTGCATTCCCTCGACGATCTCCTTCGCGATGGCCCGGTCGTCGTGAGCTTCAACCGGGGCCACTGGTGCGAATATTGCGTGATCGAGCTCACGGCAATGCGCCAGGCGCTGACCGAAATCGCCGCCGCCGGCGCGCAGGTCGTCTCCATCATGCCGGAGCAGGCCGAGTTCGTCGCCAGGGCCGCGGCGGACAATGACCACGCCTTTCTCGTTCTCTCCGACGAGAACAACGGCTATGCGCTGCAGCTCAATCTGGTCATTTGGCTCGGAGAGCGCGTGCGCAATCTCTTGATCGAGAGCGGGCTGCAGCTCGACCAATACCAGGGGAACGCTGCATGGTTCGTGCCGATCCCGGCGACCTTCGTCGTCGGCGCCGACGGCACGATCGCGACGCGCTACGTCGATCCCGACTTCCGCCGCCGCATGGAGATCGACGACATCCTCGCCGCTCTCAAGTCTTTGCAGAACTAGCGACCGCTGCGCCGCCTTCGTAGGGCGTCCAATCGGCCGCGCGCACCATTTTGATGAAGGTATTGGCGGCGGTCGAGCGCTGTCGTCCCGCGACCCCGTAAACGTAGACCGTGCGTCCGATATCGAGGCCTGTGATCGGCACGAGCTTGACCGCGCCCGAGTTCGCGGCGCTCATCGGCGCAATGCTGACGCCGAGGTTGGCCTCGAGAAGCACGACGAGGTCGTGCTCGGAGACGACCTTGTGGCCCGGGTTTGTTGCGCACGCGAGCCCCTTCAGGAACTCGCCGATCTCCGCCTTGTGCTCGCAGTAGGTGCGCTCGAGCAGGCGCTCCTTGGCGAGGTCCTCGCGCGCGACCGACCGGCGCGAGGCCAGCGGATGCTGGTTGCCCACGGCCAGGCGATAGGGCTCGGTGAAGAGCGGCCAGGCATCGAGCCGGTCCCAGCTCTCGCCGAGCGCGCCGGCAACGGCGACCTCCGCCTCGCCCTTCTTCAGAGCTTCCGCCACCTGCTCGCCGGTCCCGCGTTGAAACCTGAGCTCGAGGCCTGGGAATACGCGGACGAGCTCCGTCAGGAACGGCACGATGAGGCCGATGTTCACCGCCGTCGACAGCGCAATCGAAAGCGGCGCCACCGCGCCCGACTTCATCGATGTCGCGAGCGACTTCGCCTGCAGCGCGCTGTCGTAGCACTGCTGCATGAACGGCAGCATCCTGTGGCCGAGATCGGAGAGATGCGTGAGGTTGCGCTCGCGCCGGAAGAGCTCGCCGCCGAACTCCTGCTCGAGCTGCTTGATGGCGCGCGTCAGTGACGGTTGCGCGACGTGGCATTCCTCGGCGGCGCGGGTGAAATTCAGGACGCGCGCAACCGCCAGGAAATACCGTACCTGGTGCATCTCCATACGAGGAACCCGACGCCTGCCGCAATCCTGCCTCGCCCGTCCCCTGAGCGACGAGGCAGGCCTATAGCCCAAAGCTATTGAAACATAATTCAAAGGGTATTTCAGCTCCACAGCGGGGTTCAATAGGCTCGACTGATCAAGAGGTTGCCAGAGCAAGGCAATGTCCAAGCGTATTCAAACAGTTATGGCGACGCGCGCGTTTAACCAAAGCCAAAGGCCCGAGACGGCCGTTCCCCAATGTGCCCGTCTCGAGTCCGGGACCCGGGAGAGAGCCCTGAACCTGACGCACGGCTCCCGGGTCCCACCCTTGTTCGCCTGCCCTGCCCCTGAACTCGGATGGAGCGACCCCATACAGAAGAAAGTCACGGCTGACCTGCCGGAAGAAGCTGCGCGTCCCTTGCTTCAAGGCAAGTCGGCGATCGTCACCGGCTCGACCAGCGGCATCGGTCTCGGCATCGCGCGTGCGTTCGCGAGCGCAGGCATGGACGTGATGCTGAACGGGTTCGGCGACGCCGCCGAGATCGAGCGGACGCGGCGCGCGATCGAGACCGATTTCGGCGTCAAGGCGGCGTTCTCGGCCGCCGACATGTCGAAGCCTGACGACATCTCGGCCATGATCGAGGCGGCCCGCAGCGTCTTCGGCAGGGTGGACGTGCTCGTCAACAACGCCGGCATCCAGCACGTCGAGCCGATCGAGACGTTCCCCATCGCCAAATGGGACGCGATTATCGCCATCAACCTGTCGGCGGCCTTTCACGCGATCCGCGCCGTCGTCCCCGAGATGAAGGCCAGGAAATGGGGCCGCATCATCAATGTCGCCTCCGCCCACGCCCTCGTCGCCTCGCCCTATAAGTCCGCCTACGTCGCCGCCAAGCACGGGATCGCCGGCCTCACCAAGACGGTCGCGCTCGAGACGGCCGAGCACGGGATCACCGTCAACGCCATCTGCCCGGGCTATGTGCTGACGCCGCTGGTCGAGAGGCAGATCCCGGAGACGGCGAAAGCGCGCGGCATCACCGAGGAAGAGGTCGTAAGGGACGTATTGCTCCACGCGCAGCCGACGCGCCAGTTCGTGACCACCGAGCAGATCGGGGGCCTCGCCGTCTTCTTGTGCACGGAGGCCGCCGCCTCGATCACAGGGACGGCGCTGCCCATCGAAGGCGGCTGGACCGCGCAATAGCTCGTCACGGCACGGAGCCGGCCGGCGGCATCCATTTCTCGCGCATGGTAACGAGCTCCTCGGCCACCGTGGGATGGAGCGCCATGGTGGCGTCGAAGTCTCCCTTCGTCGCGCCGAGGCGCATGGCGATAGCCGCCATCTGCACGATCTCGGCGGCATCGGCGCCGAGCACGTGGCAGCCGACGACCTTGCCGCTCTCGGCCGCGACGACGAGCTTCATCAGCATGCGCTCCTCGCGCCCGGCGAGCGTGTTGCGCACCGGCTTGAAGCGCGACTTGTAGATGTCGATCGGGCCGCAATGCTCGAGGGCTGCGGCTTCGGCGTAGCCGACGGTGCCGATCTCGGGCGTAGTGAAGACCGCGGTCGGCGCGAGGTTGTGATCGACCGCCCAGGACTTGTCGCCGAACTCGCTGTCGGCGAAGGCGTGGCCCTCGCGGATCGCAACCGGAGTGAGGTTCAACCGGTCGGTCACGTCGCCCACGGCGAAGATCGCTTCGACGCTCGAGCGGGAGGCCGCGTCGACGGCGATGCGCCCGTTCCAGGCGCGCTCGACGCCCGTCTCCTCGAGGCCGAGGCCAGTGCTGTTGGGAACGCGCCCGGTCGCGAACATGACCGCGTCGGCGGCGACGGCGCCGCCCGTGTTCAGGTGCGCGAGAAGCTCCCCGCCGCGCCGCTTGACGCGGGCAATGAGCGTCCTCGTCATGATCTTCAAGCCGCGCGCATGGAGCGCTTCCGTCAGCCCGTCGCGCAAATCCTCGTCGAAGCCGCGCAGGATCTTGTCGCCGCGGTAGATGATCGTCACCTCCGCGCCGAGCCCGGCGAAAAGCGAGGCGAACTCGGCCGCGATGTAGCCGCCGCCGTAGACGGCAATGCGGCGCGGCAGGCTCTTCAAGTGAAAGGCCTCGTTCGAGGTGATGACATGCTCGATGCCCTCGATCGGGTCGCCGAGGGACGGCTTGGACCCGGTGGCGATGAGGATCTTCCTCGCCGTGACCGTCTTCTCGAGGGCGAGCAGGCGCACCGTGTGGCGATCGGCGAGCTCGGCGCGCGCGGCGAAGATGGTGACGCCGGAGAGCTCGAGATTGCGCCGGTAGACGCCCTCGAGCCGCGCGATCTCCCGGTCCTTCGCCGCTATCAGGCTGGCCCAGTCGAACACCGGCTCCTCGACCGTCCAGCCGTAGCCGCGCGCGTCCTCGAAATCGTCGCGGAACCGGCTCGCATAGACGAGGAGCTTCTTGGGCACGCAGCCGCGGATGACGCACGTTCCCCCGAGCCGGTACTCCTCGGCCAGCGCCACCTTCGCCCCGTGCGCGGCGGCGATGCGCGCCGCGCGCACTCCGCCCGAGCCGCCGCCGATGACGAAGAGATCGAAGTCGTGGCGCGTCATGCGAACTCGGGTGCCTGGTCGCTCTCCGCTTCGAGGACGACGATACCGTCGGGGCCGGCAATGATGGCCACGTCGGCAATGGAGAGGAAGAGACCGTTCTCGACCACGCCGGGAATGAACTTCAGCGCCTCGTCGAGCGACTCGGGATCGTCGATGCGCCCGAAGGCGCAATCGAAGATGTAGTTGCCGCCGTCGGTGACGTAGGGCTGCCCGTCGATGCCGAGCCTCAGCCTGATCTCTCCGCTGCAGCCCGCGTCCGCAGCGAGCATCTCGATCATGTTGCGCGTCGCGGTGATGCCGAAGCGGGCAACCTCCACGGGGAGCGGAAAGGCGCCGAGCGTTTCGACCTTCTTCGAGGAGTTGGCGATCACGACCATGCGGTCGGAGGCGGACGCGACGATCTTCTCCCGCAACAGCGCGCCGCCGCCGCCCTTGATCAGGCGGAGCTGGCCGTCGAGCTCGTCCGCCCCGTCGACGGTGAGATCGAGGAACGGCACGTCGTCCAAGGTCGCGAGCGGAATGCCGAGCGCACGCGCCTGGCTCGCGGTCGCTTCCGAGGTCGGCACGCAAAGCACGTCGAGCCCCTTTTGGACCTCGCGCCCCAGGACCGCGACGAACTTCGCAGCCGTCGACCCGCTCCCGAGCCCGAGCTTCATCCTGTTCTCGACGAACACGAGCGCCTTCTCGGCCGCCATGAGCTTTAGGGCATCAGCGCTCATGCAGGCTCGCTCGTCAGCTTGTTTTCGATCTCCACGTCCTCCTCGGTTCCGTGGCGCGGGCGGCGCGTCCTCGCCTTCCTAGGCCGTGGTGGCCGCCCTTTCAAGGCAGGAAGCGGAGAATTGCACGATGGGGGTCCTTTGAGGCATGAGTAGCAACCCGGCGCAAGCTCAGGATTTCCATGCGCGATCTGACCATTGTCTTCGACCTCGACGGGACCCTCGTCGACACGGCGCCCGACCTCGTCGCGGCGACCAACCATGCGCTGTCCGATCTCGGACTTCCGCCCCTCACGGCCGCGGTCTTGCGACCGCAGATCGGCTTCGGCGCCCGGCGCATGATCATCGAAGGCTTGAGGATCACCGGCACCGCGCTTCCCGAATCCGAGGTCGACCGGCTGCTCGCGCGATTCCTCCTCTATTATGAGGCCAACATCGCGGCCGAGAGCCGGCCCTTTCCCGGTGCCGTACCCGTACTCGAGAGGCTGCGCGGCGCGGGCGCCCGCCTCGCCGTCTGCACCAACAAGCGGGAAAGCCTGTCGCGCGCCCTCCTCGCCGCGCTCGGCCTCGCCGATCATTTCGCAGCGCTCGCCGGCCGGGACACTTTTCCCTCCTCGAAGCCCGATCCCGGTCATCTCCTCGGCACCATCGCGCTCGCGGGAGGCGCCGCACGACAGGCCGTCATGATCGGCGATACCCGCATCGACGTGGCGACGGCCAAGGCCGCGTCCGTGCCCGTCGTCGCCTGCGCGTTCGGATACTCCGATGTCGCCGTCGACGAGCTCGGCGCGGACGCCGTGATCCGCCACTTCGACGAGCTCGAGGACGCGATCTCGCGTCTCGTCACAATTGCCGAGGGGCCGTGATTGCCCGCATGTGACGACGCGACGCGAGGCAGGCGCGAGACTCTCTTGCGTGCATGAGCGGCGAAGCGACTGTTTTCCGGCGATCTTCGCCCTGACTTCTCTCGCTCGCGAGCCTCGCGGGAACACCGCTTTACGCGCCGCGCTGAGGGCGACGGTTTGACAGCGGGGCATTCATCTCCCATGTTCCCGCGCCTTGAAGGCCCCGAGCTTCGTCCCGGCCTCTCGGAGTCTGGACGCCGGACGATCAGGGGGAGAAAGCGCGCATGAACGTCGTCATCGTCGAATCGGCCGCCAAAGCCAAGACAATTAATAAGTACCTAGGCAGCGGCTACAAAGTGATCGCGTCCTTCGGGCACGTGCGCGACCTTCCGTCCAAGGACGGTTCGGTTGAGCCGGCCAACGACTTCCGCATGCACTGGGACGTCGACAGCAAGTCGCAGAAGATCATGCGCGAGATCGCCGATGCCGTGAAGGGTGCCGACAAGCTCATCCTGGCCACCGACCCCGATCGGGAGGGAGAGGCTATCTCCTGGCATATCCTAGAGATTCTGGCGCAGAGGAAGGCGCTGAAAAAGGGCGTCAGAATCGAGCGCGTGGCCTTCAACGCGGTCACCAAGCAGGCGGTACTCTCGGCAATCGCCGAACCGCGCCAGATCGACGAGCCCCTCGTCTCGGCCTATCTCGCGCGCCGTGCTCTCGACTATCTCGTCGGCTTCACGCTCTCGCCCGTGCTCTGGCGCAAGCTTCCCGGAGCGCGCTCGGCAGGGCGCGTGCAGTCGGTCGCGCTGCGCCTGATATGCGACCGCGAGGCTGAGATCGAAGCCTTCCGCACCGAGGAGTACTGGACCATCGAGGCAACGCTCGCGACGGAGGCCGGCGAGGAATTTCCCGCGCGCCTCAACGCGATCGACGGCACGACGCTGAAGAAGCTCGACATCAAGGACGAGGCCACGGCGCACGCCATCAAGCGCGCGATCGAGAAGGGCGAGTTCCGCGTCGTCCGCCTCGAGAAGAAGTCGGTCAAGCGCAATCCGTTCGCCCCGTTCCAGACCTCGACCTTGCAGATGGACGCTTCGCGCAAGCTCGGCTTCTCCGCCAAGCACACGATGCAAATCGCCCAGCGCCTCTACGAGGGCGTCGATGTCGGCGGCGAGACGGTCGGCCTCATTACCTATATGCGAACCGACGGCGTGACGATCGTCCCCGAGGGGATCAACGCAATTCGCGGCCTGATTGCGCGCGAGTACTCGCAGAGGTACGTCGCCCCTTTCATTCGCGAGTACAAGACCAAGGCCAAGAACGCCCAGGAGGCGCACGAGGCGATCCGCCCGACCGACGTGACGCGCCGGCCGGAGGACGTGGCCCGCCACCTCGACCGTGACCAGGCCCGCCTCTACGACCTCGTCTGGAAACGCGCTGTCGCGAGCCAGATGGCGTCCGCCGAGCTCGAGCAGACGACGGCCGACATCGAGGTCAAGGGCCGCGACGGCAAGGTCTATACGCTGCGCGCGACCGGGTCCGTCGTCCAGTTCGACGGCTTCCTCAGGGTCTACGAGGAGGGCCGCGACGACCGCGTCCGCCCCATCGAGAAGGGCAAGGAGGACCACACGGAGGACGAGGACGACACGCGCCGGCTTCCGCCGCTCGCCGAAGGCGCGCGCGTCACCGATCGCTCGATCGAGCCCGAGCAGCACTTCACGCAGCCGCCGCCGAGGTATTCGGAAGCGACCCTCGTCAAGCGGATGGAGGAGCTCGGCATCGGCCGCCCCTCGACCTACGCCTCGACGCTCGCCCTCCTCCAGGAGCGCGACTACGTCCGAACAGAGAAGAAGCGTCTCGTTCCCGAGGACAAGGGCCGCCTCGTCATCGCCTTCCTCGAAAGCTTCTTCAAGCGCTACGTCGAGTACGACTTCACCGCCGATCTCGAGGACAAGCTCGATCTCATTTCCGACGGCAAGCTCGAATGGAAGGATGTCTTGCGCGATTTCTGGCGGGAGTTCACGGGCGCCATCGACGAGATCAAGGACCTTCGCGTCGGCGACGTTCTCGATGCACTGAACGAGATGCTGGGGCCCCACGTCTTCCCCGACAAGGGTGACGGCTCGGACCCGCGGCTTTGCCCGAAATGCGGCATAGGCCGCTTGTCGCTGAAGATCTCCGGCAAGTACGGGGCCTTCATCGGCTGCGGGAACTATCCGGACTGCAACTTCACTCGCCAGCTCGCCGACCAGAGCGGAACGGCGGGAGACCGCGAGCTCGGCTTCGATCCCGAGACCGGCCTCCCCGTCTTCGTCAAGTCGGGCCGCTTCGGCCCCTACCTTCAGATCGGCGAAGGAGGCGACAATAATGGAGAGAAGCCGAAGCGCTCCTCGATTCCGAAGGGGATCGACGCCGCAACCATCGATCTCGACAAGGCCCTGCAGCTGCTCTCGCTCCCGCGCGAGGTCGGCATCCACCCGGAGACGGGAAAGCCGATCACCGCCGGCCTCGGCCGCTATGGCCCTTTCATCCTGCATGACGGCACGTATGCCAACGTCGAGACCATCGAGGATGTGTTCACGATCGGCCTCAACCGCGCCGTGACCGTGCTCGCCGAGAAGGTGGCCGGCAAGGGCCGGCGCTTCGGGCGCGCGGCGGCGCGCACCGTGCTCAAGGATTTGGGCGAGCATCCAGCCCTCGGCGGCAAGATCGAGGTGCTCGACGGCAAGTACGGGCCCTATGTGACTCACAACAAGGTCAACGCGACGGTCCCGAAGGGCACCGACCCGGCGGCGCTCACGGTCGACGAGGCGGTACGCCTCCTTGCCGAGCGCGAGGCCAAGGGGACGGGCAAGAAGCCCGCACGCAAGACCGCCGCGAAGGCAAAGAGCAAGGCGGACGATGCCGAGGTTGCAAAGCCTGCGAAGGCCGCCGCCGCGAAGAAACCCCCCGCCAAGAAAGCCCCCGCCAAGAAGAAAGCCCCCGCCGACGCGGATTGAACCGCGCCCTCCTCTCGCCGCCGTTGCGCCGAGGGGGGAAGCCGAGCCCCGATGAAACGTAAATCCTCCGCGTCGCCGCCCCGCACGAAGAAGCCGCAGCGCGCACACCCGCCCGACACGCTGCCCTCGCGCGAGGAGATCCTCTCATTCCTTCGGGAAGGCCCGGCGAAGGCGGGAAAGCGCGAGATCGCGCGCGCCTTCGGCATCAAGGGTGGCGCGCGCATCGCACTGAAGCGCCTTCTCGCCGAGATGGCGGCCGAAGGCTCGCTCGCCGGAAACCGCAAGGGGCTCGTCGAGCGCGGCCGGCTTCCCGAGGTCACGGTCCTCGAGGTAAAGGGGCGCGACACTGACGGCGACCTCATCGCCGAGCCCGCGTCCTGGGATAAGGACCAGGGCCGCCCGCCGACCGTGATCCTGCTCACGCACTTGAAGCACTTGAAGGAGGACGCGACGCGCATCGGCATCGGCGACCGCGTGCTTGCCCGCATCACCGCGCTGGACGAGCCCGACGTCGAGGGCGCCCGCTACGAGGCCGAGCCGATCAAGGTGCTGCCGCAGGACAGGCGGCGTCTCCTCGGGATTTTTCGCGCGCGCCAAGCAGGCGGCGGCACAATCGAGCCGGTGAGCCGCAAGGAGCTCAAGTCCTGGGTGGTCGAGGAGGGCCGCGAGGGCGGCGCCCGCGACGGCGATCTCGTGCGCTTCGACCTCGCCGCCAAGGGACGCAACATGGTGCCGCGCGCCCGCGTTCTCGAACGCCTCGGCAACCCTTATGACCAGCGCAAGATCAGCCTGATCGCGGTTCACGCCTACGGGCTCCCGGACGAGTTCCCCGCCGCCGTCCTCGCCGAGACGGAGAGCCTCGAGTTCCCCGCGCTCGACGGGCGCACCGACTTGAGACGCCTGCCCCTGGTCACCATCGACCCGGCGGACGCCCGCGACCACGACGACGCCGTGTTCGCCGAGCCCGACCCGAGCCCCAAGAACAAGGGCGGGCACATCGTCATCGTCGCCATCGCCGACGTCGCGCATTACGTCCGCCCCGGCTCGAAGCTCGACAAGGAGGCGGCCCTCCGCGGCAACTCGGTCTATTTCCCCGACCGCGTCGTGCCCATGCTGCCCGAGAAGATCTCGAACGACCTCTGCAGCCTGCGCGAGAGCGAGGAGCGGCCGTGTCTCGCGGTGCGGCTCGTCTTCGATCACGCCGGCGAGAAGCGCTCCCACACCTTCATGAGGGCCGTGATGCGCTCGGCGGCGAAGCTCAGCTACGAGGAGGCGCAGGCGGCGATCGACCGGCGCCCGTCGGAGAAGGGCGCCGCACTGCTCGCTTGCGCTCTCGCGCCCCTGTGGGCGGCCTATGGCGCCGTCGCGGCAGCCCGCGACCGGCGCGGGCCGCTCGACCTCGACCTCCCCGAGCGCAAGATCGTGCTCGATCGCGAGGGGCGCGTCGCCCGCGTCGTCGTGCCGGAGCGCCTTACCGCGCACCGGCTCATCGAGGAGTTCATGATCCAGGCCAATGTCGCGGCCGCCGAAACGCTCGAGTCGAAGAAGTCACCTCTCGTCTATCGGGTGCACGATGCGCCCGCCGAGGAGAAGCTCAAGGCGCTGAGAGAGTTCCTCGAGACGCTGAGCTTGAAGCTGCCGCCGTCCGGCAGCCTGCGGCCCGCTGCATTCAATCGCGTGCTCGAGCGGGCGAAGGCGCTCCCCGTGCCAGAGCTCGTCAACGAGGTTGTGCTGAGGTCGCAAGCCCAGGCCGAGTACAACACGACTAACATCGGGCATTTCGGATTGAACCTCGCGCGCTACGCGCATTTCACCTCTCCCATCCGCCGCTATGCCGACCTCATCGTCCACCGGGCGCTGATCCGCGCCCTCGGCTTGGGCGCCGACGGCCTCGCTCCAGACCAGACGTCACGCCTCTCCGAGGTCGCGCGCGCCATCTCGGAGGCCGAGCGGCGTGCCATGGCCGCCGAGCGCGAGACGACCGACCGTCTCATCGCCTCCCACCTCGCCGACCGCGTCGGGGCGACATTCGAGGGGCGCATCGCCGGCGTCACGCGGTCGGGCCTCTTCGTCCGCTTGAAGGAGACGGGCGCCGACGGGTTCGTGCCGGTCTCGACGCTGACAAGGGATTTCTACCGCCATGTCGAGCACGCTCATGCGCTCGTCGGCAGCCGCACGGGCGAGACCTTCCAGCTCGGAGACGAAGTGAGCGTGCGGCTCGTCGAGGCGGTGGCGACGGCGGGCGCGCTGCGTTTCGAGATCCTGTCGGACGGCAAGAAGGGCCGCATCGCGGCCATGAAGGGTCAGCGCGGTCTCCGCCGCCGGCGGCGGCCTTGACCGGTTCCCGTGCGGCCTTTCACCACTTGACGGGGAAATCGGATAGGACCAGCTATGCGCCATGATCGAGATCGAGCGCCAGACCCTGACTGAGAACCCGGAGGAGCCGGCCCGCTCCGTGATCACGAGCCTTTGGCGCGGCTGGTGCCAGACCTGCCCCGCGTGTGGAAAGGGGCCCCTCTATCGGCGATATCTCAAGGTCGTCGACACCTGCCCGGCCTGCGGCGAGGAGCTCCACCACCATCGCGCCGACGACGCGCCGCCCTACTTCACGATCGTCATCGTCGGCCATGTCATCGTCGGCGGCATCCTCGTGGTCGAGACCGCGTATCATCCCGCGGTGTGGGTTCACTGGATGATCTGGCTGCCGCTTCTTCTTGTCATGAGCCTCCTGCTTCTGCCGCGCGTGAAGGGCGCGCTCGTCGGCCTGCAGTGGGCGCTCAGAATGCACGGGTTCGGCGAACCCGACCCGGTCGGCTACGACACGGCGGCGGATACGGATACTTCTTAAGGTGTCACACGGCGGGGAATGGGAGCCGTGAGCGAAAGCGAGAAGGGCTCCGAGCCGCAGAGGCCGCCTCGGGATCCCCGCGAGCGCCCCCGCGACGCCGCGACGCTCGTCATCGTCGACCAGTCGACGGGCGAGCCGCGCATCCTCATGGGGCGCCGGCGCGCGGGCCAGGTGTTTCTGCCGGGGAAATACGTCTTTCCCGGGGGCCGCGTCGATCGCGGCGACCGGCATGTGCCTGCCGCAGACGACCTTAGGCCGTCGGAGCTCGCCAAGCTCATGATGGAGATGAAGGGCGAGCCGAGCGAGGGGCGTGCGCGCGCTCTGGCGCTCGCCGCCCTGCGCGAGACCTTCGAGGAGACGGGTCTTCTGATCGGCGTTCGCGTGGCGCCCGCCTCCGATCGCGTCCCCCATTCATGGCAGGCATTCCTGAGTCACGGCTTCGTGCCGCGCCTCTCCTCGATGGTCTTCTTCGCCCGCGCGATCACGCCGCCGGGCAGGCCGCGGCGCTACGACACGCGCTTTTTCTGCGTCGAGGCCTCGGCCATCGCCCACCGCATCTCGACGTTCGACGGGGAGCTCGAAAGTCTCGACTGGTTCTCGCTCGACGAGGCGCGCGCGCTCGATCTGCCGGCGATCACGCGCGTGGTCATAGAGGATCTCGCCGAGCGCATGAGCGCAGGGGCAATCGACGCGCCGGCCGCGCCGGTGCCGTTCTACTTTCACCGCAGCGGCGCGTTTGAACGCCTGCTACTTTGTTGAGCAGCCAGGGCGCTTGACAGTGCGGCGCTGCCCGGTATGGTGCCGCTCGAATTCTACCTGACGATTGCCGAATTGAGCCCCAAATGGCAAAGCCCATCACGCAGAAGATCAAGCTGCTTTCGACCGCCGGGACCGGGTTTTTCTACGTCACGAAGAAGAACCCGCGCACGTCGACGGAGAAGCTCGTATTCAAGCGTTACGATCCCGTCGTGCGCAAGCACGTCGAGTTCAAAGAGACAAAGATCAAGTAGGATCAACGTGCCAGGGCACGGGCCGTCATGTCGTCCTCCTCTCGAATGCCGAAACCGAGCGTGCCCGCGCTGGCACAGGCATCGGAACCAATTCGCAAGCTCGCGGATATCAGAAAGGGCGCTTGACCAGGGCCCGTAACCACTCGGCAGCGGGGTAAGCATTCCGAGAGAGCCACGGACCCTGGCCTGGTGACCAGATGGTCGTCAAAGAGGGCGTTGACTACCCATCTGGTGTCGTAGCCGGTCTAGTGCAGCTTAAACGAGGAGGTGTCTCCCGCCGCTAGGTACCGACCACGAGTTTCCCGCTCCATCAGGAGATGCGGCGGACCCAATGGGTCGCGGGAACTCATCAATCGCAGCTTGGTTGTGAGGGCTAGAAATCCCTGACGTTCGTCAGCTGCGATGTTCATTCCGGTTAAGTCCCTCCTTACACACCGATTAATCTGGCAGATCAACTGAGGCTTTGCAAGTTTCGCCCTTGCCTGTGTCTGAATTGCAACGCTAACTACGATTCGAGGTTAGCGCGCCAATGTGCCGCGATGCACGAAAACCGCTCGGCGTGGCCGAACGTCCAACAGCCGGCTATTCTATTGAATCTTCGATATTTTAGGTGTGCCGTCGGCGGCTCAGGCGGCGTCTGCCGCAACGCGATTTCGTCCGAGGCGCTTGGCAGTATAGAGAGCGTTGTCGGCCCGCTTGAAGATCGCTTCCGCCGTGTCGTCGGGTCCCTCGAGCGTGGCGAGCCCGACGCTTGCCGTCGCCGCGATCTCGCGGTCGGGCCCGATCCTGAACGGCGCCGCGGCCATGCTGGCGCGCACGCGCTCGCCCACCTGGCGCGCGAGCCCCATGTCGGTTTCGGGCATGATGATGAGAAACTCCTCGCCGCCGAGCCGGCAGGCGAGATCGATGCCGCGCGTATAGCGGCGAAAGCGTTCGGAAAACTCCTTCAGCACCGCGTCACCGGCATCGTGCCCGTAGGTATCGTTGACCCTCTTGAAGTGATCGATGTCGGCGACGAGCACGGAGAGCGAGCGCCCCGACCGCCTCGCCTCGGCCATCAGCGTTTTCAGGTGCCCCTCCATGTAGCGCCGGTTGTAGAGCCCGGTGAGCGGATCGATGATCGACAGCTCGACGCTCTCCTGGAGCCGATTGCGCAGGTACTCCGAATAGCGCTTGCGCTTGATCTGCGTATTGACGCGGGCGAGGAGCTCGTGCCGCTCGATCGGGCGCAACAGGTAGTCGTTGACCCCCATGTCGAGGGCTCGCAGGAGACGGGCGTCGTCTCCGGGATCGGCGATGATGATGATCGGCATGTGGCGCGTCCGGTCGAGCGAGCGGACCTGCGAGCAGAGCCGAAGCCCATCGGCGGCGCCGAGGTTGAGAGAGACGATCAGGAGATCGAAGCTGCTCTCGGCCACCATCATCAGCGCTGCTTGCGGATCGGCGCCGGCGATGGCGTCGTGGGCCTTTTCGAGCGCGGCGATGACCCGCGCGGCCGAGCGCGGATCGTCTGCGACGAGAACGCGGCCACGCCCGCCCGACAGGACCCGCTCCAATGCGTCGTCGTCGGGCAAGCCCAGCTTGCGGCTGGTCGAGGCCCGCATCACCATCTCGTCGTTCAGCATCTTGAGCCTTGCGAGGCTCCTCACCCGCGTCACGAGAGCGATGTCGTCGACGGGCTTGGTGAGAAAATCGTCGGCCCCGCTCTCGAGGCCCTGAACCTTGTCGGCCGGCTGGTCGAGCGCCGTCACCATCACCACGGGCACGTGATGGGTCGCCGAGCTCGCCTTGAGGCGCCGGCACACCTCGAACCCGTCCATCCCCGGCATCATCACGTCGAGGAGCACGACATCGACGCGTTCGCGCGCGCAGATGTCGAGGGCCTCGAGCCCGGAAGAGGCGGTGAGCACCTCGAAGTATTCGGCTTCGAGGCGCGCCTGGAGCAGCTTGACGTTGGCCGGAATGTCGTCGACGACGAGGACGCGGGCGGTCATCTCTGCTACTCGCTACGGAAACGCGCGGCCTCTAGGCGTCGCCGATGAAGCGGCGGACGGTGCTGAGAAATGCTGCGACTGAAATGGGTTTCGAGACGTAGGCCTCGCAACCGCCGGAGCGGATGCGCTCCTCGTCTCCCTTCATGGCGAAGGCCGTCACGGCAACGACCGGAATGGACTTGAGCTCGTCGTCCTCCTTGAGCCACTTCGTCACCTCGAGGCCCGAGACCTCGGGAAGCTGGATGTCCATGAGGATGAGGTTCGGCCGATGCTCGCGCGCGAGCGACACGGCGTCGAGCCCGTTGCGGGTCTGAATGGTGCGGTAGCCGTGGGCGTCCAAAAGATCGTGAAAGAGCTTCATGTTGAGCTCGTTGTCCTCCACGATCAGCACGGACTTCCCCGCACGCCCGGCGGCGTGTGCGGGGCCCTCGACGGCCGTCCTCGTCTCCTGGTAGGTCATGACTGGAGATCCGCACGTTGCTCCGCCAATACCTGCACCGATTCTGCGGCCGTCAGGAGCGCAGTTTGACGTTTAAGGCTTAACCGACTGTTTAAGAAGTGAGGCGATGCACGCAGACCACGGACGAAAGAGAGCCAAGGGCTTGGCGCCCCTCGGAATCGAGGAGGCGACGACCTTGGCGCTCGTAGCTCTCGCGTTCCTCGCCGAGGAGCCCGAGCGCCTGCGACGTTTCCTCGCGCTGACCGGCCTCGGTCCCGCCGAGCTCAAGGCAGAAGCCGGATCCCCGGCCACGCTCGCCGCTGTGCTCGAGCACCTTCTCGGCGACGAATCGCTGCTCTTCGTCTTTGCGGCGAGCAAGGGCGTCGCGCCGGAGCTGGTTGCGCCCGCCCATGCCATCCTCGCCGGCGACCGGACGCGAGGCGAGGGGCCGTGAGCGCGCCCGAGCCGCGCCTCAGCATCGGCATCGATCTCGGCGGCACCAAGATCGAGGGACTGCTCCTCGCAGAGAGCGGTGAAGAGCGCCGGCGCGTGCGCATTGCCGCTCCGCGCGACAGCTACGAGCTGACCATCCGCGCCATCGTCGACCTCGTCGGCAATCTCGAAGCCGAGACCCAGGGTGGTGCGAGCGTCGGCATCGGCATGCCGGGGTCGCTGTCGCCCGCAACCGGCCTCGTCCAGAACTCGAACTCGACGTGGCTCAATGGGCGCGCGCTCGACCGCGATCTTTGCGCGGCGCTGGCGCGCCCGTTGAGGTTCGCCAACGATGCCAACTGCTTCGCCCTCTCGGAGGCGACCGACGGCGCCGGCGCCGGCGCCCCCTCGGTGTTCGGCGTGATCCTCGGCACGGGCTGCGGCGGGGGGCTCGTCGTCGGCGGGCGCCTCATCAATGGGCCGCGCGGCATCGGCGGCGAATGGGGCCACAATCCGCTCCCCTGGGCGAAATCCGACGAGCACCCCGGCCCCACCTGCTGGTGCGGGCGGCGCGGCTGCATGGAGATCTGGGCGTCCGGCACCGGGCTTCAGGACGATTTCGCCCGCGCCACCGGCGAGCGCATTGCGGCGGAGGAGATCGCGGCCCGCAGCGCGGCGGGCGACGGCGACGCAGCGGCGGCCCTCGAGCGCCATGCGTCGCGCGTCGCGCGCGGGCTTGCCCACGTGGTCAACATCTTCGATCCGGCCGTCGTCGTGCTGGGCGGCGGGCTCTCGCGCCTCGCCCACCTATACGAGGCCCTGCCCCGGCTCGCCGCTCCCTATATCTTTGCCGATGCGCCGTCGCTCGACGTGCGCCCCCCGAGGTGGGGAGACGCGAGCGGCGCACGCGGCGCGGCGCGGCTATGGGATGCTCCCGAGAGGTGAAGGCACGGCGCGCGCGGATCAGGGCTTCCCTGCCGGGCACGTCCCCATCTCGAGGTAGGTGAGCTCCTTGAGCTCGCCCCTGATAGCGAATTCGCCATGGTCGATCATCAGCGTGCTCGTGACGCCGTTCTCGTGGAAGCGATACGACATCTCGTAGAGGGGTAGCACGTCGGCGCGCGAGGGCCCGGGCTCGTAGTAGCTGATCGACACCGGCCAGGATGGGATCGCTTCCAGCTTATCGCCACCCTTGAGATGGGCGAGCGTGGTTGCCGGACCCGGCCGGATCGGCCGCCCGACCACGGTCGAGGTGGCATAGACCTTGTCGCCGGTCTCCGAGCCGTCGAAAAGATCGGCCGTAACCATCGACTTGCCTTCATGGGCCGCGGTTAAGACCGCGACGGAGTGCTGGATCGGAAAATAGATGTTGCCGGCGAGCGCAAGCGTGCGCTTCGTCGGCCGGACGAGATGAACGCTGACCGGTCCCGTGGGCCCCTTCCTCTCGGCGACGCCTTGCGTTTGGTCCGCCGGCTGCTCGTTCTGGAACGTGCTCGAGCTGAACCTGAGCTTGAGGGGTGGGATCGCTTCCCAGCTCGATGTCCTGAGATCGGTGGTCTGCGCCGCGCCCTCCTGGTTCACCGTCTGGGTGACGAACCGCATGTTCTGCGCGTATCCCTCGCAGGAGCTGCCTGTGAGCTCGTAGACAATGCGACCCGAGACATCGGCGACGCCGGAGCCCGCGTTCGACCGCTCGAGCTTGAGATCGTAGACGGCCCGGTGGGGAGCGAAGGCGATGCCCGCTCGCACCGGCTCGCCGGCCACGGCAGGCGCAAGCAGCAGCGCCGCTGCCCACAGAGCCGCCCGAACACGCCCTGAACTACGCATCGTCATTGATCCCCAAGAATCCCGCAGGAGCCCCTCCGTGAGCGGAGCGGCGGGCGCCGAGATTAGACGTAGTAAGCCGCGCGGAAAAGGGCTTGCGGGCCTGCCCGGCCGAGCCCGAGGCCATTGCCTTCCGCGCGCCTCGGGCCCACAAAGCGCCCTCGATAGCCCGCAGCGGAGCCAGAGGAGCAAGGGGACTCATGAGCGGCAAAATTGAGGCGCGCCTCGCGGAGCTTGGACTCGTGCTCCCGCCCGCACCCAGCGCGGTGGCGAACTACGTACCGTGTGTTTTCGTCGGGCCGCTCCTCTTCGTCTCGGGCCAGATCGCGAAGGCGGCCGACGGGACGATCTCACAAGGCCGCCTCGGCGACGGGCTCACGGTCCAGGTGGGCGCGGCTGCTGCGCGCCTGTGCGCCCTCAACATCCTCGCCCAGGCCAAAACCGCCCTTGGCGACCTCGACAGGATCGAAAGGATTGCAAAGCTCACAGGGTTCGTTGCCGCGACGCCGGACTTCACCGACCATCCCAAGGTGGTGAACGGGGCCTCCGACCTCTTGGTCGAGGTCCTGGGCGAGGCGGGCCGGCACACGCGCGCCGCAGTCGGCGTCGCGAGCCTGCCGTTGGGTTCGGCCGTCGAGGTCGATGCCATCCTTGCTATCCGCCCCTGACCGATGCTCGACCGAACCGCCTTCCTGCGCCCCATCGCGCATCGCGGTCTGCACGATGCAGCGGCCGGCGTGATCGAGAACACGGAAGCTGCCGCCGAGGCCGCGATCGCCAGGGGGTACGGAATGGAATGCGACATCCGCCCGGCGGCGGGCGGGCTTCCGATCGTCTTCCACGACGAGACCCTCGATCGGCTCGTCGACGGAGTGGGTCCCGTCGCGGCGCTCTCGGCCGCCGATCTCGCGCGGCTCCGCTACAGAAGCGCACCTCGCTCCCGAATTCTCGCTCTCGGCGAGCTGCTCGAGGTCATAGGAGCGCGCGCGCCCCTCCTCGTCGAAGTGAAGAGCGAATGGACCCCGCCCAACGCGGACTTCCTCGGCGCCATCGCCAAGCTCGCCGGCGCCTATCGCGGACCGCTCGCGCTCATGTCGTTCGACCCCGCCGTGATGGCCCTCCTCAAGGATCTTGCGCCGGCCACGCCGAGGGGTCTCGTTTCCGGCCGCTACGCGAACGAGGACGGCACGCGCTGGTGGCCGGAGAAGATCGGCGCTGGCCGCGCCGAGCGCCTCGCCGGCCTTCTTGAATCAGGGCCGGTAGCGCCCGACTTCTACGCCTACCAGGTGAGTGCGCTTCCCATCCCCGCGACTCAGCACGCGCGCGAGGTGTTGGGGCTTCCGGTCTTCGCGTGGACCGTACGCACCGAGGCCGACCGGCGCATCGCCGCGGCATGGGCCGACGCGCCGATTTTCGAAGGCTACCGCCCATGAGGGGCTTTCTCGGCCTGCAACTCGCCGTTTTGTTCTGGAATACTCATTCGGGTTGAGCGACACCCAATTCAGCTCCAGACTTGAGCCATGCATCAGCCTCTAAAGCCTCTCGGAACCTTTCAGCTCGGGCTCGAAAGCTGGCAAGCCCGGCTCGCCACGCTTGCAAGATCGCGACGCCCGCGGCTCGTGGCCGGCGTTCTGCTCGCCGTTGCGGTTGCGCTCGCCCTCTGGGCGCGGGCCGTTGCGCTGAGGCCCGAGGTCAGCGCCATTGCGGCTACGCGCGGGACCGCCGCCGAGATCGTCTATGCGACCGGGGCGATCCTGCCCGTCCGGTGGGCGAAGGTGACGAGCCTCGTGCGCGACCGCATCATCGACATCTGCTATTGCGAGGGAAAGACCGTTGCCAAGGGCGACGTCCTCGTCCGGCTCGACGACAAGGAGCAGTTGGCGCTGCTCGAGGAGCTCAGGGCGCGCGAGAGTTTTGCCAAGCGCGAGCTCGAGCGCGTGACCGCGCTCCTCGAGCGCGGCACGGCCACGACCCAGGCCTACGAGCGCGCCTCGACGGAGCTGCGCCAGATCCAGGGGTTGCTCTCGGTGCAGCTCGAGAAGATCGCCGATTTCACGATCACCTCCCCCATGGACGGCGTCGTCCTGCGCCGCGACGGCGAGGTCGGCGAGATTGCCGAGCCGGGCACGGTGCTGTTCCGTGTCGGCGCGGCAAAGCCGCTCGAGCTTGTCGCCGAGGTCAACGAGGAGGACATCCCCCGCGTCGAGTTGGGGCAGACCGTCCTCCTGCGCACCGACGCGTTCCAGGGGCAGCGGCTCGAAGGAACGGTGCGCGAGACGACGCCCATGGGTGACCCGGTGACCAAGACCTACCGCATCCGCGTGGCGCTACCCGACGACACGCCATTGAGAGCCGGCATGAGCGTCGAGGCCAACGTCGTGACGCGCGAGAAGCCCGATGCACTGCTCGTGCCCGCCGACGCGGTTCAGGGCTCGGCCGTCTACGTCGTCGAGGGCGGGCGCGTGCGCAAGCGGCCCGTCGAGATCGGCATCCGCGGCGCGCAGATGACCGAGGTCGTCTCGGGATTGAACGACGGAGAGAAGGTCGCCTCTCCGGCGCGGGAGCTCGTGGACGGCCAGCGCGTCCGCCTCGCTGAGGCCGGTCGAGGATCGCCGTGAGCCTGGTGCTCGACGTCGCGTGGACGCACGTGCGCTCGCGCGGCCGCCAGACGCTCGTGGCCATCGCCGGCGTTGCGACCGGCGTCGGCTTCTCGATCATGATGGCGGCCCTCATGGTGGGGTCGCAGACGGACTTCATCCGCCAGCTCGTCGACACGCTGCCCCACGTCAGCGTCAGCGACGAGCGCCGCAAGCCGCCGCCCCAGCCGTCCGAAGCCGAGTATGGGGCCGCCGAGATACACGGGCTCACGCCGGAGGCGCGGCGCAAGGGGCTCAAGAACCCTCTCGCCACCATGGCCGCGCTCGAGACCTGGCTGCCCGGCGACATCACGCCGTCGGTGCAGACGAAAGGCATCCTGCGCTACGCCAACAGGGATGTATCGATCAGCATCGTCGGCATCGATCCCCACCGGGAGCCGAAGGTCTCGACACTGCCCCGCCACATGCGCCAAGGCACGCTCACCTCGCTCTTCAGCGCGAGCAACGCCATCATCCTCGGCGACCGGCTGGCCGAGAAGATGAGCGCGCGGATTGGCTCGAACGTCACCATCCAGAGCAGCGGGGAGGCGCGGCTCAACGCCCAGGTGGTCGGGATCTTTCACTCGGGCACCCGCTTCGTCGATGAATCGACCGCCTATGTGCTCTTGAAGACCGGGCAGATCCTCGAGCAGCAGACCGGCATCGTCAACGAGCTCAGGGTGCGGGTTCAGGACCCCATGGAGGCGCGCGCCGTGGCAGGCCGCATCGAGGAGGAGACCGGCTACAAGTCGGTCTCCTGGCAGGAGGCCAACGAGGACATCCTCAGCACCTTGGTCATCCGCAACATCATCATGTACACGATCGTCGGGGCGATCCTCTTGGTCGCGAGCTTCGGCACCTACAACATCATCTCGACCATCACCCACGAGAAGGCGCGCGACATCGCCATCATGAAATCGCTCGGTCTCGACCGGCGCACCGTCCAGGGAATCTTTCTGGTCGAGGCGCTGATGATCGGCTTCGCCGGATCGCTCGCGGGCTTCGCGCTCGGCTACGCCATGACTGCGGCGCTCGGCTCGATCGAGATCAAATCGCCGTTCATGGACATGGATCGCCTGCCGGTCGTCTATTCGGGCACGCACTATCTCATCGCGGCGAGCGTCGCCCTCCTCTCCTCTCTCGTCGCCGGCTTCCTGCCGGCCCGCAAAGCCGCGCGCGTGCATCCCGTCGACATCATTCGCGGGGCCACATGACCGATCCCCATGGCGCAGTGCTGATCGAAGCGAAGGACTTGACCCGCATCCTCCCGGGCACGGTTCCGACGATGCTCGTGCGCGACATCGATCTCGCCATTCGCGAGCGGGAATTCCTCGCCATAACCGGCCCGTCCGGCTCGGGAAAGTCGTCGCTCCTCTATCTCCTCGGCCTGCTCGACGTGCCGACGTCGGGCGAGGTTCTGATCGGCGGCCGTCCGACCTCACAGATGGACGAGGCCGAGCGCGGGCGCCTCAGGCTGTCGACGCTCGGCTTCGTGTTCCAATTCCACTTTCTTCTGCCCGAGTTCACGCTGATCGAGAACGTCGAGCTGCCGATGCGCGCGCTCGGGCGCCTCACGCGCGAGGAAATGCGCGCACGCGCACTCATGCTTCTCGCGTCCCTCGGTCTTGCTCCGCATGCCCACAAGAAGCCCGATCAGCTGTCGGGCGGCCAGCGCCAGCGGGTCGCGGTCGCCCGTGCGCTCGCCAACGATCCGCCGATGATCCTCGCCGACGAGCCGACGGGGTCGCTCGATTCCAAGTCGAGCGAGCAGGTGTTTCAGATCCTGCGCGATCTCGTCGACAAGGAGGGGAAGACGGTCGTCGCCGTCACGCACGATCTCGATCTCGCAGGGCGCATGGACCGGCGCGTCAAGCTGATGGACGGCGAGATTGCCTCCGACATGGGAGCCGAGCCGCACAAGGTCTAGCGCTTGAAGCCCGGAACGCGGCGCAGGATGTCCTCGATCGGATTGTCGGTCCAGGCGTGGGTGACGAGATCGCGATGGGTGACCCCGGTGCCGCCCTCGAGGATCGTGACGCCGCCCTGTCCCAGCCGCTGGTCGAGCTCGGTGGCATAGGAGACCTCGCGCTCAGCCAGGATGCGCTCGAGCTGGGCGTTCTTCTCGCGCGTCGAGCCGAGATAGGCGCTGACGAAGAACGCCGACGGGTCGGCCTCGATCCAGGTCGCGAACTTGTCAAGCTCGCCGTAGAGCGCATCGAGCAGCACGACGCCGCGCAGACGCGTCTTGATGCCCCCCTTCGAGATCGACGCCGCGGCCGAAAGGTAGCCGCCGCTATAGGCCATGATCACGATCGGCATGCTGGCGAACGTCCTCACCGAGCGCGGGTCGCCGTGGAGCTTGGCGAGCTTCTCGGCCGCCTCGCCGACGAAGCGGCCGAAGCCTCCGGGCGTCCAGAAATTGCCGGCGCTCGAATCCGACGCATCGAACGCGAGCTGCGGGGCGACGAGGACGGCGTTCACGCCCGAGCTCGAGATCTGGGCCGGGACCCTCTGTCGGGCGACGACGTCGCGCTCGAGGGTCGCGCCGTGACCATGGAAGAAGACGACCATGATCGACGGCCTGCGGACGTCGAAGCCCTTCGGGATGTGGAGCAAGACGCGCCGGTCGCTGAAGGTCTCATCCTCCCAGTAGATGCGCCCCGAGTAGCCGGTATGGCCGCGCCGCCCGTCCTGCTCGACATCGAGGAAGGCTCTATCCTTTCCGGGCACCATCCCGCGATAGGGAAACGGGGCGGTGTCGAATTGAGCGAGCGCGGTCCTCGCTTTCTTGAGCGGAGCGCTGCGGGACTGGACCTGATGGGGCGCGGGAACGGTCTCGCCCTTGCCGACTTTGCTGGCGGCACCGGCGCTGGTGATAGTCGCAACCACGAGACAAAGTCCCGCGGCGAGAGCGACGACAGGCCCAAACGTATTCACCCGCGCGCGAAGCGCCCCGCCAGATGGAGGAGAGCTGAGCAACGAATCCAGCCGGAGAAAGAATGCTTCAAGGCTCATTCAGATGTAGTCCGGGTCGGCAGTTGCGCGCGGACCGAGCTTAAGCCCACGAAAGTGAAATCGAAAGTTGTCGAGATGATGAGCGAAGAGACGAGAAAAAGGTCTTAACGGGCCGCAAACCGGCGCCATTGCACGCGAGATGGCCAGAGAGCCACTTTCGGTGCATTTTTGCCACGTTTGCAGCCGATCGTAGGCATTGCATTGTTGAACACCGACCGAACACATAGGTTTCGCGCGCACTCCGACCCGGCTCTTTCATGGCATCGCCCCCCGCGATCTCCTCCGCGACCGTGAGCGGACTCGACGCTCGCAAGGTCTCGGCGCGCACGGCGACGGCGCTCGCGGTCGCCGACATGATCGGCATCGGCGTGTTCACGAGCCTCGGCTTCCAGGTCGCCGCGATCCCCTCGCCGTTCTCGGTAATGATGCTTTGGGTCGTGGGCGGAGTCGCCGCGCTCTCCGGCGCCCTCTCCTACGCCGAGCTTGCCGCAGCGCTGCCGCGCTCGGGCGGCGAGTACAATTTCCTGTCGCGGATCTATCATCCGGCGCTCGGGTTCATGGCCGGCTGGGTCTCGGCCACGGTGGGCTTCGCTGCACCGATCGCGCTCGCGGCCATGGCGTTCGGGGAGTACTTCCGGTCGGTCGTGCCGGGCGCCCCGCCCCTCGTGCTCGGCCTCGCCATTGCCTGGATCGTCTCGATCGTCCACCTCTCCGGCGTCCAGCACGGCAGCCGCTTCCAGAACATATCGACAGCGCTCAAGGTTGCCTTGATCGTCGCCCTCATCGTCGCCGGCTTCTGGGTGGGCGAGCCGCAGCCGATCACGTTCGCACCGAGTGCCGCCGATCTCGGCTACATGACTGCCGCCCCGTTCGCCATAAGCCTCGTCTTCGTCATGTACTCCTACTCGGGGTGGAACTGCGCGACCTACATCGCGGACGAGGTGCGCGACCCGGAGCGGAGCCTGCCGATCTCCCTCATCGCCGGCACGCTCATCGTGATCCTGCTCTATGTCGGCCTCAACGCCGTATTCCTCTACACGACCCCGATCGACAAGATGGCGGGACAGCTCGACGTCGGGCGCATTGCCGGCGAGCACATGTTCGGCGAAGCGGGCGGGCGCATTATCGCCGCCCTCATCTCCATCGGCCTCGTGTCGGCCATCAGCGCCATGACCTGGGTCGGCCCGCGCGTGACGATGGCGATCGGCGAGGACATTCCCATGCTGCGCGTCTTCGGCCGCAAGAGCGCCAAAGGCGTCCCGGCCTCCGCGATCCTGTTCCAGCTCGCGATCGTGACCTTCCTCCTCATGACGCAGAGCTTCGAGGCCGTGCTCGAGTTCATCCAGTTCAGCCTCACGCTGTGCGCGTTCCTGACCGTGGCCGGCCTATACGTCCTTCGCGCGACGCGCCCCGACCTCCCACGCCCCTACCGGACCTGGGGCTATCCCTTCACACCGCTCGTCTTTCTCGCGGTGACCGGGTTCATGATGTACTACCTCCTCGTCGAGCGCCCGCTGCAGTCGCTGGCCGGCCTCGGCGTTATGCTGGCCGGTCTTGCCATTTATGCCGTCTCGCAGACCCAGGCCTTTCGTCCCTCAGAGCTCGAAAGCGCGAGCAATCCATGAGACCAATGCTGATGCTTCGCGCTGCGGCGCTCTTCTGCGCGGCCCTCATCTCTCTGGCGGGCGCCGCCCTTTCCGCCGAGACGGCAAGCCCCGACGACACCGCGCGCCTGCTTGCGGGCCTGTCGCCCCCCGCTCAGTCTCCGCTTGCGCCGCTCGTGCGCGAGCCCGCCTGGCAGGCCCACGCCAAGTATTTCGATGCCGCCTGGAAGCAGCTCGACGAGCGCCAGCTGTCGAGGATCCGCGCCTGGTCCGCCAGGGAGGTGCCGGAGCGCCGCCCGGTCGTGTTCTACATGTTCAGCGGGCCGGACTTCCTCTACGCCGAGACCTTCTTCGGCAACGCGCAAACCTACGTCCTTTCCGGCCTCGAGTTCGGTCGGCCAGATCCCCGACCTCACGGGCCTGCCCCGCGGCGCGCTGGCGCGCGAGCTGCGCGACCTAGAGGGCTCGCTCAACTCGGTGCTGAACTTCAGCTTCTTCATCACCAAGAAGATGAAGACCGAGCTTACCGACGGCCGGCTCGCCGGCACGTTGCCGCTGCTCTACGTCTTTCTCGCTCGCTCGGGGAAGACGATCACCGACGTGAGCCTCGTGACGCTCGGGGCCGACGGCACGGTCACGCCCGGCGCCGACAAGGTCCTCGCCAGGGGTGCGAGCCGAGGTGCCAAGATCGTCTTTTCGGGCAAGGACGGCGGCCAGCAGACGCTCTACTACTTCACCACCGATCTCTCCAACCAGGGCGTCAAGGCGAGCGGCTTTCTCAAGTTCTGCGACGGGCTCGGGCCGGGCGACAGCCTCGTGAAAAGCGCCTCCTACCTCATGCATTCGGAGGGCTTCTCGAAGGTGCGAGCCTATCTGCTCGAGAAGAGCGCGGTCATCGTCCAGGACGACTCGGGCATCCCGGCGCGCTTCTTCGACCGCAAGCAGTGGGAGTTGCGCGCCTTCGGCACCTACCTCGGGCCCATATCGATCTTCCCCGGCCGCTCGCAGCCCGTGATGCGCGAGCTGTTCCGCAAGGGGCGCGCAAAGCCTCTCGACTTCGGCATCGGCTACCGCTGGCGCCCCAACGAGTTCGAACCTGCTGCTCGCCGTCAAGAGGGGTGGAAAGTCGGCCCAGGGCTACGACTGAGAGCGCGCAGCTCCGCAGACCGTCAGATCATCGAAAAAATGACGCCCGCATAGAAGGCCGCGGAGGAGACGTAGCCGGTCGCGAGCCAAAGCTGCGCGTTCGGGCTCATGGGACGCGCCATCGGTCGCGGGGATCGGCCGAGCACGAACGGCGCGGTGAGGAGGAGCAGGACGGTGAGGACGTGCCAGCCCATCATCACGGCGAAGCCGAGCCCCGCGATGAGGCCGACAAAGTTGATCACCGCGGCCACCTCGGGATCCCAGGCCGAGAGGAGCGAGTCGACCACCTGTCCCCCGTCGAGCGGGAGGACGGGCGCGAGGTTGATCCCGTTGAGGAACGCGCTGAAGAGCGCAAGCTCGGCGTAGACCGGCTCGCTCGTCGAAAGCCAAGCGAAGGCAAAAGCGGCCGTCGTGAGAAGGCTCAGTCCCGGCCCCATCAGCGCGACGAATCCGCGCTCCGCCTCGCTTCTGTGGGGCGCGCCGGCGACGGCGACGCCGCCGAAGAAAGGGATGAAGTAGATGCCGTGAACGGGCAGGCCGACCCAGCGCATGGCGAGCGCGTGCCCCGCCTCGTGCACGACGATCAAAGCGAGGAGCACGGCCGCCGAGCGCCAGCCGAAGAGGTAGAAGAAGCTCGCATAGGTGAGGAGCCCGGTCATGAGCGCAGGGCCGAGACGGCCGCCGGCCAGTCTCCCGGCTGTTCCCGCGAGCTTCTCGCAGTGATCGCGGACGCGCCTTGCGCTTTGGCGCGCGCCGACGGGCACGCCGATGCGGCCGAGGAAGTCGGAGTGGGTGAGCTCGTGACTGAAGGTCACGGTCGTTCCGCCCTCGCTCGCGGAGAGCGCATAGGCGACGAAATAAGCCTCGCCCGGCGCAACTCTCGGATCGCTCCCCTCCTTCAGAACCTCGATGACGGCCCCTTCCCCCGGCCGCTCGGAGAGCTCGCGATAGGCGATCGGCATGGCAAGATCGCCGACCTTGATCGTCCCCTCGAGCACTCGCTCGTCTCCGGCGCGCGGCGCCACGTCGACCACGACCGGTACGAGCCCTTCGAACTCAACGTGTCGCGCCGAGAGCACGGACCACACGAGGTCGGGCGGCGCTTGGATGAAAATGGAGGTCGCGTAGCTGCGGCGCCTCCGGCCGAGGAAGAGGTCGACGATCCCCACGGCCAGGTAGACCAGGCCCCACAAGACATCGCCGAGAAAGCTCACGGGCAGCGCTCGGTGCTGGGCTCGAGGGGGCTTGCGGCCGGCGCCGCGTGGATCGAGAGGTCGCGGATCGCCCGAGTGCGGCCCGATAGTGGATTGTCGGGATCCCAAGTGACCCTCACCATCTCGAAACGCACAGCAAGCGCGTCGTAAATGAGGAGCCGGCCTGCCAGGCTCTCGCCGGCGCCGGTGATCTCCTTCAGGATTTCGGTCGCGGCGAGCGTGCCGAGGACGCCCGCGACCGAGCCGAGCACGCCGACCTCGGCGCAGTTGGCGACAGTGCCTGCCGGTGGCGGCTCGGGAAAGAGGCAGCGGTAGCTCGGGTACGGAGTGCCGTCGGGCGACGTCTCGTGCGGCTTGAAGGTCGAGAGATAGCCGTCGAACGGCCCCAGCGCGGCGAACACAAGCGTTTTCCGCGCGAGATAGCAGGCGTCTGACACGAGATAGCGCGTCGCGAAGTTGTCCGAGCCGTCGGCGACAAGATCGTAGCGGGAGATGATGTCGAGCGCGTTCCCCGCGTCGAGGCGCTCGAAGTACGTCTCGACCTCGACGTGCGGATTGAGCCGCTCGATCGTCTCGCGCGCGCTCTCGACCTTCGCGCGGCCCACGCTCGCCGTGTCGTGCACGATCTGGCGCTGGAGGTTGTCGAGCGAGACGAGGTCCGCGTCGATGACGCCGAGCGTCCCGACGCCCGCTGCCGCGAGATAGGCGAGGATCGGGCTGCCGAGCCCCCCGCGCCGACGACGAGCACGCGCGCCGCCTTGAGCTTGGCCTGCCCTTGGCCGCCCACCTCGTGGAGCACGAGGTGGCGCTTGTAGCGCTGGATCTCGTCCGGCGTGAGCGCCATGGGACCTTTCATGGATCGCGACTGCGGCAAAGCGATACCGCCTGCCGCCGCCAAGAGTGCACCGGATAGCCCCGCGCGCTCAATGCCTGAAATGGCGGTGGCCGGTGAAGACCATGGCGAGGCCGTGCTCGTCGGCCGCCCGGATCACCTCCTCGTCGCGCATCGAGCCGCCGGGCTGAATGACCGCGGTAGCCCCGGCGTCCGCCACCGCGACGAGGCCGTCGGCGAACGGGAAGAACGCGTCGGAGGCCGCGACGGAGCCGTGCGTCAGCGGCCTTGCCTCGCCCGCCGCCTTCGCCGCCTCGGCGGCCTTCCACGACGCGATCCGCACCGCATCGACGCGGCTCATCTGGCCCGCCCCGATTCCGACCGTCGCCCCCTCCCTCGCGAAGACGACGGCGTTCGACTTGACGTGCTTGGCGACCGCGAAGGCGAAGATCATGTCTTGGCGTTCCTCGTCCGTCGGCGGCCGCTTCGTCACCACCTTGAGATGCGAGGCGCCGACGACGGCGTTGTCGCGCGATTGCACGAGCAGGCCGCCCGCGATCGAGCGCACGAGGAGGCCCGGCGCGCGGGGGTCGGCAAGGCCGCCCGTCGTAAGCAGGCGGAGGTTCTTCTTGGCGGCGAAAATCGCCTTGGCTTCCTCCGTCGCGTCCGGGGCGATCACCACCTCGGTGAAGATCTTCGTCATCTCCTCGGCGGCATCGGCATCGATGGTCCTGTTGGCGGCGATGATGCCGCCGAATGCGCTCACGGGATCGCAGCGTAACGCCTTGAGGTAGGCTTCCGCGAGGGTTGCCCCGAGAGCGGCGCCGCAAGGATTCGCGTGCTTGATGATGGCGACCGCCGCCCGCTCGCGATCGAGCTCCGAGACGAGCTCGAAGGCGGCGTCGGTGTCGTTGAGATTGTTGTAGGAGAGCTCCTTGCCTTGGTGCTGGACGGCGGTCGCCACTCCGCTGCGCGCTTCCCCGGTGAGATAGAGCGCGGCTCGCTGATGCGGGTTCTCCCCGTAGCGCAGCTCGTCGGCGAGGCGTCCGGCGAAGGAGCGCCAGCGCGGCGTCTCCTCCCCCGTCTCCGCCGCGAGCCAGGCGCTGATCGCCGCGTCATAGGCCGCGGTGCGCGCATAGGCCTTCGCGGCAAGGCGCCTGCGAAACGCCTCCGTCGTTGCCCCGCCGTGGGCCTCGAGCTCGGCGAGAAGGGCCTCGTAGTCGGCAGGGTCGACGACGACGGCGACGCCGGCGTGGTTCTTCGCCGCGGCGCGGATCATGGCGGGGCCGCCGATATCGATGTTCTCGACGCAGGTCTCGAACGGCGCGCCCTTCGCGAGGGTGGCCTCGAACGGGTAGAGGTTGACGATGAGGAGGTCGATCGGCGCGATCCCGTGCTCGGCGGCGGCGCGCTCGTGCTCGGCGTTGCCGCGTATCGCGAGCAGGCCGCCGTGCACCTTGGGATGGAGCGTCTTCACGCGCCCGTCCATCATCTCGGGAAAGCCGGTCAGCTCGGCGACGTCGACGACGGAGAGCCCGGCGCCCTTGAGCGCCGCCGCACTGCCCCCGGTCGAGACGAGCTCGACGCCCCGCGCCGCAAGCGCGCCGGCGAGCTCAGCGAGGCCCGCCTTGTCGGAGACGGAGAGCAGCGCGCGGCGGATCTTGGGCTCGGTGTCATGGGCCATGGGGTCGCAAATCCTCATCTGCCGGCCGTCCCTTACCACGCCGCGAGAGGCGATGCATAAGGCAAGCGCGTCACGAGCAGGCCTCCGCCACCCACCGCACCTCGCTCTCGCCCCCCGTCGCGCCGCGCGCGGTGATCTGCAGCGACCGGCGCGGGCCCGCCGAATCGGCAAAATACGTGCTCTCCTCGAAGGCGAGCGCGGCGCCCTCGACGCTGAAGCGCCACGGCGCCCCGTCGGCGAGTGTGATCTCGGCGACGTTTCCGGCCGCCCCGCGGCGGCATGTCGCGTCGGGGTGAAGATGAAAATGGATCGTGAAAGGAATGTCGGTGCGCAGCCGCAAATTGCCGCGCGGGGCTTCCAGCCGGTCGATCCCGAGCAGGCGCCGGCCCGAGGCGTTGAGCACGAGCGTGCGCCGGTGCAGGAGCCCGAAGCGGCGCACGTAGCCGTCGTGATGACTCACCACCTCGAGGCTGCCGCCGTGCTGCTCGATGCGCCATCCGACGCGGTCGGGAAAGCGGATCGGCGGGCCGCCGATGAGCCCCTCGAGCATCTTGTGGCGGATAAGCTTCGAGGACGACTTCTCGCCGAGGCAGAGCGTGTTGTGGCTCGCCGTTGCCCGCGCGACCGGCGACCAGTCCCGATCTGCCGACGATGGAGCCCCGCCGTTGACGAAGAGAAGCTGGCGGCCTGCGCTCATCTCGAAGGAGAGGCACCCAGCGTGCGCCTCCGCCGCCTGCTCGAGAGGCGGCGGCGGTCCTGCGTCCATGATGAGAATGCCGTCGCCCCGCTCGAGGCGCACGTAGTTCGAAGCCCCCGCCACGGTCAGCATGGCGCCCGGCTGTTCGTCATAGGCGAGCACCGTCGCGAGGCCCGCCGGAGAGGCGACCGACATACCGTTGAAGCGGGCCAGCATGCCGTCGCCGAGGCGCATGTACTTCAGCATCGCGACCATGCGCTGCATCGAGGCCGTGAGCGCCGGAGGCGCCGGGCGCCCGCGCGCCGCGAAGCACTGGTGCAGCGGCAGGAAATCGAGCATCAGCTCGACGAGCACGCCGGGGTTGCGGCTCACGTGACCGCCGTCGGACAGGATCTGGCGGCGCAGCTCGTCGGTGAGCGCGCTCTCGGCCTCGGCGAGGCGCCGGTCGTGGCCGGCTATGCTGAGGTCCGCGAGCACGAGCGCCGCGAGGCCCAATAGCCGCGGATAGCCCGCGGGGCTGTCGCGCCAGCTCGCCGATAGGCGCACGAGCTGTGCGCCGAGGCTCGCGACGATCGTCTCGTAGGTGCGCGCGTCCGCCCCTTCGAGCAGCAGATTGGCATGCGAGATCCACGAGAAGATGCGCCGTCCCATGACGGCGGGCTCCCAGGGGAGCCCACCGCCGCCGCGATAGGTCGAGGCCCAATCCGCCGCAAGCCGTTGGGCGGCCGCCTGCGCCTCGGGCTTTCCTGCCGCCTCCATGTGCCGGAGCCAGCCGAAGCCGTGCAGCTCCCGCGCCCAGCCCGCGTTGGGCGGCGCGACCTCGAACGGCGACAGGTCGTCGACGATCGCCACCGTGCCGGCGAGGCCGAATTGCCCGAGCTCGACCTCGTCCCAGAAGCTCGGATCGCTGGTCCGCAAGTCCTGGGGAACGATGACGAGCTGGTCGGCGGCGGAGGCCCCGAGCCGCCATCTGAGCGGCGGCAGGTAGAGCAGCGAGGCGATGAGGGAGCGGCGGAAGCGATCGGCCGCAAGGCTCGTGATCCTCACGCGTTCCGACACTTTGAGCCGCGCCATCGATCCCATCCCTCCAAGAAGCGGCAGCGAAGCGACGCGTCCCATTTGATCTCGAGATATCTCAGCCCCCTACTCTCGGGACAAGGGGAACTCAAGGCAAGCGGGGCGCCAAGCTGTGCATGGGCACCGCTTTGGATTATGCCTGTCGCCTCAGGCGGGTGGCATAGAACGCGTCGATCCCGCTCAACTCCTCCGTCCCCAGGTCCAAGTAGAACGGAAGCGTGCGCAGATCCCCCACGGGCGTCAGCCATTCGGGCGCGCCTCCAATCTCCTCCGCGCGGACAGGCACACGTTCGAAGCCGGGATGGGCCGCGAGAAACCGCTCGACTTGCATCGGCCCCTCCTCGGGCTCAAGCGAGCAGGTGCAATAGACGAGGAGCCCGCCCGGTTTGACGAGATGCGCCGCACTGTCGAGCAGGCTCTTCTGCACCGCCTCGAGCGCAGGGATGTCTGAGGCACGCTTCAGGTGCAGGATGTCGGGGTGACGGCGGATGGTGCCGGTCGCGGTGCAGGGCGCGTCGAGCAGCACGGCATCGAACATCCTGCCCGGCTGCCAGGCGGCGACGTCGGCTGCGGCGAGCTCGGCGTCGAGCTCGAGCCGCGCGAGGTTCGCCGCGACACGCTCGAGCCGCTCGGGCGAGACATCGACGGCTGTCACGCGCGCGCCCGCCGCGGCGAGCTGCAATGTCTTTCCGCCCGGCGCGGCGCAGAGGTCGGCGACCTCGAGGCGGGCCACGTCGCCGAGAAGCCGAGCAGGCAGGGCGGCGGCGGCATCCTGGACCCACCACGCGCCCTCGTCGAAGCCGGGGAGATCCTCGATGCGTCCACCGGCTGCAACCCGCACGCTCCCCGTCGTGAGCAGGATCCCGCCGAGCCGCTTTGCCCAACCCTCGGCATCCGACTTGACCGAAAGATCGAGCGCTGCCTCCCTCAGAGAGGCGTCGGCGATGCGCCGCGCCGTCTCGGGTCCATAGGCGGCGGTCCAGCGGGCATAGAGCCAGGGCGGCACGTTGAGCATCGGCCCGTCGAGGCGGGCGAGCACGTCCTGCCCCTCCGCCGCCGTCCGCCGCAGTAGAGCGTTCGTGAGCCGGTCGAAGCGCCGCGTCCCCCGTCCCGCACGAGCCTGCTCGACGGCGAGGCTGATCGCGGCGTGAGCCGGGGTACCGAGCACGAGAAGCTGGGCCGCTGCCGACAACAGGATGGCCCACAGGTTTCCCGCGCCCTGAGGCAGCGGCTTCTCGAGAAAGGAGCCCAGCACGGCGCGAAGCTCACCGCTGCGGCGCAGGACCGTCGCCGCGATCAGTCGCGCAAGGCCGCGGTCGCGCGCTTCGAGCTTGGCGAACTCCGGCCGCGCGAGAGCGGCTTCAAAGGCCGCCTCGAAGGTCCGGTGCCGGTCGAGAACCACATGGATCACGGAGACGGCGAAGTCGCGAGCGCCGAGGCCGGGGACGGGCGGCCTCACGAGCGGCGCCTTCGCCACGCGGCCTTCCCGGTCATGGGAAGGCACGTCGCACCGCATCTGCGCGGGAGCCCGTGCTCATCCCGACGGTCCCCACGGGCCGCTCGCCTGCCGGCCGCTTCCGGACCACGGCCCCGCCGTCCCGGTATCAAACCCGGTGTCGAAGGAGCGCGTGCCGGCGCCGAGGCTCGCTTCCCCTTTCCCGCCCCACTCGCGTGCCATTTCCTCGAGCGCTGCGATGCGGTTTTCCGTGTTGGGGTGGGTCGAGAACCAGCTGTCGACGCCGCGCCCCGTCAAGGGATTGACGATGAAGACATGAGCCGCCGCCGGCACCTGCTCGGCGGCCTCGTTGGGGATGCGCCGGGCGGCGTTTTGAATCTTGGCGAGCGCGGAGGCGAGCCAAAGCGGATTGCCGCAGATCGCCGCGCCCATGCGGTCGGCGCCGTATTCGCGCGAGCGGCTGATAGCCATCTGCACGAGCATGGCGGCAAAGGGGGCGACGAGCATGGCGAGCAGCGCACCGATCCAGCCGACGCCGCCGCGGTCGTCGCGACCGCCGCCGAACAGGAGGCCGAATTGCAAATACTGGGCGAGCATGGAGATGGCGCCGCCGATGGTTGCCGCGACTGTCATCGTCAGCGTGTCGCGGTGCTTGATGTGGGCAAGCTCGTGAGCGACGACGCCGGCCACCTCCTCGCGGCTCAGCGTATCGAGGAGCCCGGTCGAGACGGCAACCGCCGAGCGCGAGGGGCTGCGCCCCGTGGCAAAGGCGTTGGGCTGGGGATTGTTCATGACGTAGACGCGCGGCATCGGCAGCTCGGCGCGCCGGGCCATCTCGCGGACGATGGCGTAGTATTCCGGGGCGCTCGCCTCGTCGACCTCCTGAGCGCGGAACATCCGGAGCACCATCGAGTCGGAATTCCACAGGCTGAAGACGTTCATCGCCAGCGCGGCGATGAACGCGATGACCATGCCCGACTGGCCGCCGACGGCCGCTCCCATGGCGACGAAGATCGCAGTCAATGCAATCAAGAGCAGGGCGGTTCTCGTGAAATTGACGGGCATTCCTCTCTCCTCGAGCCTCCGCTGTGCGCAAGCCGGTAGGCGAATGCTATATAGGGTGCGAGCTTCGAGACAACCAGCAACCTTCAGGAACCCCGACCGTTGACGAAAGCCCTCCCAGATCAAGTCGCGACGAGGCCGCTCTCGCCCGCCGCCGAGCGCGCGCTGCGCGAGGCCGAGGAACGTCGCGCCGCCGCGCGGCGGAGCAAGACGGTGGCGCCTCCCTCCGAGGTCGGCGGGCGCGACGGCCCGGAGCCGACCCGCTACGGCGACTGGGAGACCGGTGGCATCGCCTCGGACTTCTGAGACCATTGGCCGGCGAGGACGTTGCACGTTTGCATCAGTCGATGCGCTTCCCCTGAGCTAGGCTTCCTCAACGTCCCGGAGGGCTCCCATGCGCAATTTCCTGCGTCTCGTGCTGGTCATTCTCGTAGCCGGCGCGACGCTCGCGGCATTCTGGTTCGGACTGGTGCCGCAACGCTGGAGCCCCTTACCGCCGATCTCGCTCGAAGCGCGCCCCGGCTGGTTCGTCGATCCAAGGCTCGCGGCCCTACGCTTCGATCCGGAGCTTTGCCAATCGGTGCTGAAGGAGCCGCACGTCGACGCCTCCCCGATCCCGGACAACCCGCTGAAGAAAGGCTGCGGCTGGGTCAACGCCGTGCGCTTCTCGACCACGGGCGGCGCCAAGATCGGCGTCGAGAATTTGACCTGCGAGATGGCCGCGGCGGTCACCCTCTGGATGGAGCACGAGGTGCAGCCGCTGGCTCACGAGGTTTTCGGCAAGCCCATCGCGAGCCTCGGCGACATGGGCACCTACGACTGCCGCAACATCATCGGCAATCCCTTCTGGAAGGATTTCCGCAGCCAGCATGCCACCGCCAATGCGCTCGACATCTCCGCCTTCGTGCTCGAGGATGGGCGCCAAATCAGCGTCCTCAAGGATTGGCGGGGGAACGGCCCCGAGGCGCGCTTTCTGCACGAGGCGCATCGGCGAGCCTGCCGCTATTTCCGTGTCGTGCTCGGGCCCGACTTCAACGAGGCGCACAGAAACCACTTTCACCTCGACCGCGGCCCGCTCTGGACCTGCAAGTAGCCCCGTCTCGGCTCTCACGCCGCGAGCGGCTTTGCCGCCGCCGGCTCGGTCCTGCCTTCGACTGCATCGAGCCAGCGCCCGGCACGCTCGTAGTCGGGATCGACCTTGAAGAATTCGGTCGCCTTGAAGCCTTCGGCGCGGCTCACGGCGTGCGCGACGAGCTTGCGGAACTCGGGCACCTCGAAGTAGGTGGCGTGGATGAGCTCCTTCCAGGTCAGGTAGGCCGAGATGAGGCCGCCCTTGTCCTCCCCCTCGGAGAATGCGAGCGTGCTGATGGCATTGCGGAATTTCGCCAGCGATTGCGCGGTCACCTGATTGGTGTAGTCGGCGATCTTGTCGCCGAGCTCGCCCGGCAGGTGGCAATGTTTCGTTTCGATCCAGGTCGGGCAGTGGTCGGCGCCGAGCGCTATCTCGCCCTCCGTGTCGTTGCCGAAGGCGGAGCGCTTGATCTCGGAAAGCGTCAGGCGGTTGAGCCAGCGGCTCGAGGTCGAGCTTACCCGCCTTGCGACGAACTGGATGACCGCCAGGATCGCGAGCGAAAGGGCGGCAAAGACCACGGGAACGAGAACGATCGGGACCAGCAGGCGCAATGCGCCCCCGAGCACGCCGGTCGAGATCTCGTCATTGACGACGGCCGCCGACAGCTCGTCGGTCACGACGTGGAAGAGGAGCTTGCTGTTCAGCGCATAGTTGTGGCCGCCCCCGCAGAGCGTTCCCCCGTTGCAGGGCTTGCCGTCCTCCTCGAGGAAGCGGCGCTTGAAGCGCAGCGCCCGCTCGGCGCCCGCGAACTCGGGAAATGCGGCTTCGAGCTTGCTGCGTGTCTCGCGCATCTCCCTGCGTAGCGTTTCCGCGCGCTGACGTGCGCTCTCCGCCTGGGCCGGGTCCAATCCGGATCGCTCGGCCTCCTCGCGTGCCGCGCGGATTTCCTCCCAGCGGCGGCGCATGTCCTGACGGGCCGCCGCGACGGGTGCCTCGAGCTTCGCATACTGCGTGACGTCGTAGACATTCCTCTTCAGAAACTCGGCGATCCCGACCATGATCGAGGGCGACGTCACGACGAAAAGGTAGGCGAGCGGCAGAAAGAAGATCGACGCCATGGTGAGGGCCGAGACCGCGAACTCGCGATCGAAGAAGTGCAGGTTGACGCGCGGCAGGTATTTCAAGCCATGAACGGCTTCGTCGTCCTCATGGCAGAGCGACAGCCACTTCTTCCCGTAGCTGCCCAGGGCGCGCTTGAGCGTGCGGCGCCCGTACGCGAAGTGCTCGCGGCCGTCGAGATACCAGAACACGATATAGAACACGATGAAGGGGATGCTCATCATCGCCCCCGAGAACAGGAGACCGGTGAGCCTGTACTGCGTCCAGGGCCGCGTCCTTCCGTCGAGGAGCTCACCCGCCACATAGAAGAGGAACATGATCAGGAGCATGATCGAGGCGACGAACACGACCTTGCGCGGCAGCGTCAGGCGCGAGAACAGGAACCGCTCTTTGCGGAGCGCCACGAACGGCGTGCCAATGGTGATCCATTTCTTGAGCCCATCGAGAGGCTTGCCGTGCGCCACGCTCTCGAGGAGGGCCGACGAGATGACACTTCCCCCGTGGCTATGTCCGACGAGGCAGTAGCTCTCGTTGCGCGCCTCGAGACCGCGCAGCAGCGTGAGGAGGCCCGAGCCCGCCTCGCGCCGCGCGAGCTCGCTGTTGGCCGCGCTCCAGACGAACGGCATGAACTCGAGCCTGCCGTCCTCGGACGCGACGAGCTCGCGCATGTGCCCTTCGAACCCGCTCTTTCCCTCCCACCAGTAGAGCTCTCGCGCGGGGTCGAGCCCGAGCGCGTCGGCCGTGCCGCCGGCATGAGCAAAGGTCCCATGCACCGTTACGACAGTCGCCATGTTCTCCCCCAGCCAAATGCGCCGGACACGCCTCCTGCGGCCGTTCGCGGCTCGCGCGCGCACTGGTAGCGGCCGAGCGTGTCAGTTTTCCGGCGGCAGACTTTCGTATAGGGCTAGAGTTCCCCATCTTTGCCGTAGGATAGGGCGAACGTCTGAGAGAGCGATAGGGCGCTTGGGCGACACCGAGAAACGATTGGCGCGTGTCGTGGCGCGCATGGCCGAGATTGGCGCCGCGGCGTGGGACGCTTGCGCCAATCCCGATCCGGCGACGTTCAACCCTTTCGTTTCTCATGCATTTCTCTCGGCGCTCGAGGACGCCGGCACCGTCGGCCCCGGAACCGGCTGGACGCCCTGCCACGTCGTGCTGGAGGACGAGACCGGAGACGTCGCAGCGGGAATGGCGCTCTACGCCAAGTCGCACAGCCAGGGCGAGTACGTCTTCGACCACGCCTGGGCCGACGCCTACGCCAGGGCCGGCGGGCGCTATTATCCCAAGCTGCAGGCGGCCGTCCCGTTCACCCCCGTCCCCGGCCGGCGCCTCCTCGTCAAGCCCGGCGCGGGCGAGGCAGCGCGCGAGCGCCTCTTGGCCGAAGCCGCCGTCACCCTCGCCAAGCGCGTGGGCGCCTCCTCGCTCCACATCACCTTTACCAGCACGGAGGAATGGGAGCGGCTCGGGCGCCTGGGATTTCTCCAGCGCACGGACCAGCAGTTCCATTGGCACAATTCGGGCTTTGCCACCTTCGATGACTTCCTGGCGAGCCTCGCCTCGCGCAAGCGCAAGGGGGTGCGCAAGGAGCGCGCCGAGGCGCTCGCGTCCGGCCTCGCGATCGAGCACGTCACAGGGGCCGCGATCACGGAGGCGCACTGGGACGCCATGTATGCGTTCTACCAGGAGACGGGGTCGCGCAAGTGGGGCCGGCCCTATCTCAACCGCGCGTTCTTCTCGCTATTAGGCGCGGCGATGGGAGATCGGTGCCTGCTCATTCTCGCCAGCCGCGGACGCCGCCCCGTCGCCGGCGCCCTGCATCTCATCGGCGGCGATTGCCTTTACGGGCGCTATTGGGGCGCCCTCGAGCACCACCCGAGCCTCCACTTCGAGCTCTGCTACTATCAGGCGATCGAGTTCGCGATTGCGCACGGACTTGGCCGTGCCGAAGCGGGCGCCCAAGGCGAGCACAAGCTCGCACGCGGATACATGCCGGTCGCGACCTACTCGCTCCACTGGCTCGCCGACCCGCGACTCGAGGAGGCCGTCGCGCGCTATCTCTACGCCGAGCGCGCGGAGATGGCAGAGGTCCGAGAGCTGCTCACCGCGGCAGGCCCCTACCGCAAGCGGGGCTCCGAGACATGCGCCTGAGGGGCCTCGTCGTTGCTTGACGACCGCAGGCGCCACCGCCTATCTGGGCTTCCCCTCTCCGTCCGCGAGTGCGCCCATGAGCTACGACCCGAACAACATCTTCGCCAAGATTCTGCGCGGGGAGATTCCCTCTCACAAGGTCTACGAGGACGGGGACACGATTGCCTTCATGGATGTCATGCCGCAGGGACCGGGCCACGTTCTCGTTGTCCCGAAGGCTCAATCGCGCAATCTCCTCGACGCCGACCCCGCCGTGCTCGCGCGCCTCGCCCCCGTCGTGCAGAAGATCGCGCGTGCCGCCAAGGCCGCCTTCGCCGCCGACGGCGTGATCATCGTCCAGTTCAACGAAGCGGCCTCGGGCCAGAGCGTGTTCCACCTCCACGTCCACGTCATCCCGAGGTTCGAGGGTGTGGCGCTCAAGCCCCATTCGGGGACGATGGAGAAGCCCGAGGTTCTGGCGGCCAATGCGGAGAAGCTGCGCGCGGCGCTCGACGCGATCTAAATTCAAAGTGTAGAGCACGATTCACGTCCGACATGGATCGCAGAAGCGATTTCATGTCAGACGATCGTGCTCTAGCGGGGCAGTGGCGTGCCGGCGATCGACGCCTGCGACAACTCCCTGGCCAATTCGGGCGGAGCGGCATAGCGCTTCGGCGTGTCATAGCAGCCGCCGAGACAGGCGATGAAGGGAGCGTCCGCGGCTGCCTCCGAGGAGGCCGGCACCATCTCCGCCGTGTTGACGAGCGCAGGAGCCGACGCGCGCTTCATGTAGACGATCTCTGGCCCCCGCTCGTCCTCGCAGCCGGCCTCGCACACGACCACGTCGTATCCCGGACGGGCGAGCGCAAGAGGATGGGCCGGCGACGCCGCGAGCTGCCTGTCCTGCTTCAGCGTCTCGCTCGCGCGCCGGTCGTAATAGGTCTCCGCGGCCTTTGCAGGGGTTGTCGCAGCAGCGGGGGAAGGGCTTTTCGCGTCTCCCGCCATGGCCGGAGCCGCGGCTAGAGCAAGAAGCATCGCAACCGCACTTGGAAACGGCGCGCATTTTGACGCGCGGGAAAGCGCGTGGACTCGCATGGGCGGACCTCTCGACGCAATACAGGACCGAAGCCGGCGGAAAACTCTGGCAAACGCGGGTAAACGAATTCTTACCGGCGTGCTGGGCCCGTGCCGGACTCCCGCTTATTGCCCGAGCGGATAGCGCCAATAGGCGCCTTTCGGCGTCGCGATCTCCTCGAGGATCGGAATGCGGTTTCTCGGCGGACGCTCGCCGGTCTGGATCAGGAGGCCGATGTCGTTGAGGAGCGCGTTGTTCTCGGCGTACCCCGAGTGGTTGAGGCCGAGGCTGTCCATGCTGACGGCAGTCACGTCGATCGTATCGATGCCGTCGAGGACGAGCGGCCCCTCGGCCGGAACGTCGCCCGCCCGCGGGACGCCGCCGTTGAAGTTGCGCGAGACGCTGAGGGCACGATCGTTGGCCGCCGCATAGAGCGTGATCCCCTTGGCGAGCCCTTTGATCTCCTGGGCGATATTCTCGAAGTTGTCGCGGTCGACGTCGGGGGCGGCGAGAATGATCTGGTTGATCACGACGCCGTCGGGCTTGATCGACTTCAGGTCGCGCAGGACCTGCAGCGTCGGCTGATTGCCCATGCTGTGGGCGATTACGCTCACTGCCTTGGCGCCGGATTTCTCGAGCGCGATCCGCATGAACTCCTTGAGGAACGGCTCGGATTGGCCGGAGCTTTCCCGGTCGTAGGTATAGCTCGCAAGCCCCCCGCCGGACGGCCAGCTGTAGGCGAACGACGCCCCGTCGAACTTGAGATCGTAGGCGATCTGCGCCGCGCGGAAGATCGCGTAGTCGAAGCTCGTGTTGTAGCCGTGCACGAAGATGAAGGCCTGGTCCTTGTAGTGCTTCGATGCTCCGAGCCGCTCGCGCACGAGGGCGAGGAAATCCTCGGGCGACAGCGCCGTGATCTCCTTCATGGTGAAATGCCTGTTGGGGTCCTCCGCCTCCTCGTACACCGTGATGTTGAGGATCGGGATGTGCAGCGCCCACGGGCGCTCGATCGAGGGAATGACGTGCGCCCGCGGCACGGTGACGAGAGCCTGCCCCAGCACGAGGCGGCGCCCGCGCCCCGACCCGAAGTTGACGCGCTCTGCGCTCGCGAGCTGGGCCCGGTCGGTGCCGTAGAACACCGGGACGACATCCCATTCCCCCTGATCGGTCGCGGTAACGGGCGGGGCGGCTGGCGACGGCGCACTATCGCTCGGCTCGGCTCCCGCGGCGGGTGCTTCGGGCTTGGGCGCCGCAGCACCCGCTCCGCCGCCCCCCGACGGCTCGCTGAACGAGCGGGGCAGTTCGAGACCCCGTTCGGGCGCCATCTCCGTGCTCCCTCCCGCTCCGGTCCCCGGCTCGATCGATCTTTTGTCGATGCTCGTCCCGAGACCGCCCGGCACTGCCGATCCGCCGGAGGGCGAGCTGGGGGCCGGCGCATAGGATTCCCCGTTGCGCGATGCCGGCGCCCCCGGTGCGGGCGCCATCGGTGCACCGATCTCCTCGAACGTCCGCGACATCTCCGTGCCGAGCGTCATCAGAACGACAGGGGCGGCAAGAACGACCAGAAGGCCGAGCCCGGCGATGACCTTCACAGCCGCGGACGCGCCTCGCATGAGACGCCAGGCCACGAAGAAAAGGCAGAGCGCAGCAGCGGCGACAAGAGCGTAGACGGCAATATCGGCTATTTCGGCGGGCATGGCGGTTCCCCCTCGTCACGACCCCTACTCTAGGGCCGAGTCTATGCACTTGTTTGGGCTCCAGCAACGGGCGATCGGCGCTACACTCGAGGTGAGCAAATCTCTGCAATGAACTGCGAGCCGATGGCCGGGAACTCCGTGCAAGTTCTGCGCTTTCTCGCCTTGAGACCGGTTGCTCGCAACCTATGTTGCGGTCATGCAGGGCAAGTCGACCATTCTTATCACGGGCTTCGGCCCGTTCCCGGGCATGCCCGAGAATGCGAGCGCCCTCTTTGCAGTGAAGCTCGCCCACCTCGCCGCGCGCCGCTTTCGCGGCCGCCGCGTCGTCTCTCGCGTGCTCGCGACAGAATGGGAAGGTGCGCCCAGGCGCCTCGCCGAGCTTTATCGCCGCGAGCGGCCGAAGCTCGCGCTTCACTTCGGAGTTTCCGAGCGCACGGAGGGCTTCGCCGTCGAGACGACGGCGCGCAATGTGCGCGGCCCCCTTGCGGACGCGACGGGCGCGAGGCCGACCTCGCCCTGGATCTTGCGCGAGGGGCCCGAGGCCCTGGTCTGCCCGCTGCCCTATGCGGAGATTGTCGCACGCCTCAGCGCCCAGGGGCTGCCCGCGCACATTTCCGAGGATGCGGGCGCCTACCTGTGCAACGCAGTGTTTTACGCAGCGCTCGCCGAGTGCAGCGGCCCGTCGGCGAGAACGCGCGCCGGCTTGGTCCATATTCCCGCGGCGCTCTTGGAGGAGCGCGCCGCGCGACGAGGCGCCAAGCTTCCGTCGGGCGACGCCCCTCGCCTCGATTGGGAGGGAGCGCTCATCGGCGGGCTCGAGATCATCCGCACCTGCCTCGGCCTGCCGCCGCCCGCGAACGGCGCCGGCAAGCACCGCATCAAGGCTCGTCAACTCCGCTCGGGTGCATGAGAACGCCCCGCGCCTCAAGGCGCCGGCGGATTGACGCGAATGAGCTTCAGGAGATCGCTGTCCTTGGCGATCTGGCCCGTGTCCTTGCACTGGTCCTTGGCGGCGCCCGAGCATTCGATGGTGATCGTGTAGGGCACCCCGTACCTCATCACCGTGTACTCGGCGATGAGACCCTCGACGGCCTCGGCGTTGTCGTCGTCGAACACGGAGACCTGCGGTCCCGCCTCCGGAGCGGCGCCTTGGCGAGCGGTCCCGTAGACCGGGAAGCTCTCGGGGAACACGTGCTGCACGCGCAAATCCGCCTGCACGCTCACCGTCATGTCGCCGTAGCGCTCGGTGATCTGGTACCAGACGGGATCGGCCTCATCGACGACGACGTCGCGCTCCGCGGCGGGCTTCGGCCCGAGCCGGAACGTCTTCTCGACGACGCCCGGCGTCGCCCCGAAGGCGATGACGGGAAGCTTCACTTTCGCGAGCTTGTCGTCGGCGGCGGGGCCCAGCGAGCGGCGCGCGCTCGACTGATCCTTGACGAAGGCCTCGAGCTCCGGCGACGACCAGTCGACCTTGATCATCGTATCGGCAGCGAACGCGCTTGAGGCCCCTGCGGCAATCGATCCTGCGAGGGCCGCGAAAGCAAATTGCGCGAGCGAGCGGGCTTTCCGTCTGCGTTTGGACACGAGGCACCTCCCCCTGCAGATCCCGGTGCGCCACTTTAGACGGGCACGGCGCGCACGAGCAAGGCAATCCGCCATTCGGCGCATTCTCTGGCGCCCGACGGCGGACGATGGATGAACCTGCCACATTGAGCTAGTATCTCTCTGAGGGAGCGGGGAACGGGGGAAGACCGCGCAATACGTAGCCTGGAGAGTTCCATGACAGTAGGACCTGGCGCGCCGGTCGCGGCCGCACAGGGGAGCCGGTCGAGCATTGGGCGCACGATTGCGCGCACTCTCGCCGTGCTCGCCGCAGGCATTCTCGTAACCGTCGCCCTTCTCGTCCTCTTCCCGCCGGCGGGCATCCTCAAGGATCGGCTCGCGAAAATCGCCAGCGACGCGACCGGCCGCACGGTCACCCTCGGCGGCGCTCACCTTGTGGTCTTTCCCAACTTGAAGCTGCGTCTCAACTCCGTGACGCTGTCCAATCCTCCCGGCATGGCGGGCCCCGACCTTCTTCGCGCCGAGCAGGCGGAGGCGACCGTGCGGCTCTTGGCGCTCTTCAAGCGGAAGTTCGAGCTCTTGAGCCTCTCATTGAAGAAGCCCGTGCTCAATCTGCAGGAGGACGCCGCCGGAAACAGGAATTGGCCGGTCACGGTCAATCAGGCGAGCGGCTCGAAGAGCGCTTCCGTTCTCCCGGCGACGCTCGCAGTCGACGACGGGGAAGTCTCCTTCACGAGCGCCAAGACCGGGACGACCCGGCGCGTCGACGGCGTGACTGGCGTGCTCACCACCGACCCGGTGAGCGGGGCCGGCACCGGCAAGGGCCGGTTCGCGGCCAACGGCGAGATCGTCACCTTCGATGTCGCGATCGCAGATCTGCGCGCCGGCACCGCCGGAACTCCCATGGCCATCAAGGCAACGCTCGAGGCCCCGCGCGGCAAGGCCGAGTTCGACGGGCAGGCCGAATTCTCCGGGCGCGGCGCGGTCGCCGGCATGGTGACCGCCTCGACGCCCTCCGCGGTCGAGCTTGCCCGCTGGCTCGGCGCCAATGTCTCGACCGATGGCGAGCCGTTCAAGACGACGGTCTCCGGCAAGGTCAAGGCGAGCGGCAGCGAGGTCGTCTTCGACGGCACCAACATCATCGTCAACGGCGCAACGAGCCGCATCGACGGGCGTCTCGCGCTCGACGGGCCGCGGCCCAAGCTCGAGGGCAACGTCTCGAGCGACCGGATCGATCTTGCGCGGCTTTTCGGCGCTGGCCGCCCGCAGCGGGCCGCGCCGCAGGCGCTCGCTGCCGCTGCCGGCGGGGAAGAGATCGACGTCGCGCCCGGTTGGAATTCGCTGCTCGACGGCTTGAAGGAGCTCGAGACGGGCGGCACGGCGCAGCGCGCCGCCGCGGAGGCCGATCCTCTCGCCGCGGCCGCAAAAAAACCCGCGTGGAGCAACCAGCCCTTCAATCTCAAGGCGTTGCGCATCATCGATCTCGACGTGACCTTCACCGCCGCCGAGCTCGCCTACGGCGGGCTCGATCTCAAGAACGGCCGCATGAAAGCCGCCCTCACCGACGGCGCGCTCGATGCCAAGGTCGAATCCCTCGACGTCGGCAAGGGCAAGGCGCAGGGCACGATCACGCTCGATTCGCGCGCCGATCCCCCGCGCGCCGCCGTCACTCTCGCCATGACCGACGTCGCCGCCGAGCCGATCGTGACCGAGATCACCGGCAGGCCGCTCATCTCCGGCACCTCCAACGTCGACATCACCGCCAAGGCCACGGGCCAGACCCAGAGCCAGCTCACCTCGACGCTCGAGGGGAAGGCGAAATTCCTCATGGGGAAAGGGGCCGTGCGCGGCTTCGACGTGCGGCGCATGATCTCGGAATGGTGGCGCAAGTGGTCGTTCGATCTCGGCATGAAGACGGGGTTCGAGCGTCTCGAAGCCCAGTACGACATCCGCAAGGGCATCATGAAGAGCTCGCCCGGCCTCGCCCTCGGCGGCAACGAGGTCGAGATCAATTCCAAGGGCGACGTGAACGTCGCGGCCAAGCGCATCAACCAGGAGATCCGCATTAAGGTCATCCCACCGCCGACCGCGCTGCCCGTGCCAGTGAAGATCAGCGGCGACTGGGCGAAGCCGTCGATCGGCGTCGACTGGGGCTCGCTGTTCTCGAGCGCGGGCGGCATCGGCGGACCACAGGGCGTCGCTCCCTCGGCGCAGCCGACGCCGCCCGAAGTCCAGGCCGCGATCCGCCGCGTGCTCGCGGCCGATCTTCCGGCCTCGGAGCTCTCCGACGACGGAAAGGCCATGCTGCGTTCGTTGTTGCCGCCGGAGGTCACTCAATAATCGGCGAGAATCTCGACGGTTTTTGTATGCGCCGGCGTGGCCGCGAAGCCACGGGCGTTCCTTGCATCGGCTCGGCGCTTTGGGCAATATCGACCCAAGCCAGACGCGCACGAGAAGTACTTGGGTGGGGCTCGAGGGGAGGACGTGTCGATGGCTCGTCGAGTTGGTCGCGCGTTCTTCGTCCTTTTTGTCGTTGCGCTTCTCGCCGCTGCCCCGCGCGGAACCTTCTCCGCCGGCCGAGCGGCGAGCGAAGGGCCCAAGGCTCCGGCGCGGCCCACAGGCGACCTCACCCTTCGCACGCTCACCAACTACGCGCTGCTGCAATCGCTCGCCGGCCCGAGCCGCATCGGCACGCCTGACGGCTTCAACAATGATGGCGTCCTGCCGGCACCCTGCAGCGGCTCCGGCGCCACGGTCGAGCCTGCGCGCTGCTCGCTGCTTCCGCCCGAGACCGCGCCTACCCCCGGTCCCTCACCAACACCCGAGCCCGCCGAGCCGGGCCCCGGGACAACGCCGGCCGAGCCCGCGCCGGGACCGGTAACGGGCCCAGCGCCGACGCCTGCTCCGACACCCGCTCCGACGCCCAGTCCCACGCCCGCGCCCTCCAATCCGGGCTTTGCCTACTATCCGCCGGGCGACCTCTTCGAGAAGGACAAGGGCCGCGGCCGCCCGTCGACCGACCGCATCGTCTACATGCCGGCGATCATCTTCCCCTTGAAGCTCGGCGACGGGCTCTTCCCGCACTTGAACTCGCAGATCTGGGGCTACGGCGGCGGCGGCTGGAACGGCAAGGGAGCGGCAGGCGGAAGCGAGAGCGATCCGCGCAACTACGACCCCATGAAGCAGCGCGACAACTATTGCGAGGTCAGGGGCTGGGCCATGCCGCTCTGCCCGTCGGGCGCCGGGCATCAGGGCCAGGACATCCGCCCCCCGACCTACAAGGACAATCACTGGGAGGCGGTCGCGGTCGCCGACGGCACCATAACGAACGTCACGTCGAACACCACCGTGCAGCTCAAAGGGACGGACGGCACCGACTACTTACTATCTCCACATGCACCCGAAATCGATCCGGGTGAAGACCGGTCAGAAGGTGAAGCAGGGCGACGTCTTGGGCCGCGCCTCGAAGTACATGGGCGGCAGCCCGTCGACGAGCCTGCACCTCCATTTCCAGGTCCGCCAGCGCATCAAGGTCGGCGAGAAGACGCTGCAGGTCTACGTGCCGACGTTCACGTCTCTTATTGCCGCCCTGCGCCGCGACAAGGGTCTCGATCCCGGCATCGACGCCGCCGGCACCCTCAAAGTCGACCCCGCGCTCGAGATCGGCGCCGCACCCGAGCCCGAGCCCGCCCCGACGCCGCAGCCCGAGCCCACGCCCGCCCCAACGCCGCAGCCTACGCCGGCGCCGGAGCCCGCACCCACACCCGCGCCAGAGCCCGCACCAACACCCGCGCCAGCGCCAGAGCCCGCGCCCACACCTGCGCCGGAACCGACGCCCGCGCCTGCACCGGAACCGACGCCCACTCCCGCACCGGAACCGACGCCCGCGCCTGCACCGGAACCAACACCCGCTCCAGCGCCCGAGCCCACACCTGCTCCCGCACCTGAGCCCGCACCGACACCTGCTCCAACTCCGGAGCCGGCGCCTGCTCCAGAACCCACGCCTGCTCCCGCACCGGCTCCCGAGCCGGCTCCGCAACCTGCGCCGCCGGTACCCGAGCCCGAACAGAAATCGTGGTGGCAGTGGACGAAGGACACAGCAGCAAGCTGGTGGAACTGGGCTTGGGGTAAATGAGGAGGCATGACTCTCGTCTTTGCCAGCGCGCTTCGGGAACCAAGAACGGCAAATGCGCCGCAATGGTATGATTGAAGCGCGCCCACATGTTCCCGCCCGCATGCATCGCGGCGGAGCTCAGAGTTGCACCGAGGAGCAACGACCATGACTAAGCAAGCCCTCGCCGTCGCCTTGGCGCTGACGCTGCCGGCTATTGCCCCCGCCATCGCCCAGGAAAAGTCGTCCGACTACAAGGCGCTCCAGCGCACGCTCGAGGAAAAATTCGCCCCGGCCACAACTCGCTCCCTCGGGAAGCCCGCGCCAGCTCCCGTCCAAAAAGAAGAGTTTCAATGGATCAAACCCAAGGACGACGCGGCGAAGTCCGGCAAGGCTCCCGGCAAGCAAAGCAGCGTGGAGACGAGCTGGTTCGAATCGCTCCTCGCCTACTTTTCGGGCAACGGCGGCCAAGTGGAGACCGTCGCCGTCAGCAGCGAGGCAGGCCCGACTGCGGTCGAGGCGGGAGCGTCTCCCGGCGATCAGCCCAGAACCCGCAGCCTGCGCAACGAGGCTCCCGCATCGCGGCCCATGAAGGTGGCGCAGAGCGAGGTGCCGGTTGCCAAGAAGAACAGCTTCGTCATCCAGCTCAAGCCCAACGCAAGCGAGAAGGACATCAAGGCGCTGCTCAAGAAGTACAATCTTGAGATCACCAAGCTCATCGCGCCGCTCGGCGTCATCACCGTCGAGGTGGTCGACGGCGGAGCCACGCGCAGCTTGAGCTTCGACGAGCCGAGCGGCGCAGGCGGCGGCGAGGCCGATCCCAAGGCCAAGCTCCAGAAGATCCTCGAGCCTCCGATCATCAAGGATCTGAGAAAGGAGCCGGTCGTCGACGGCGCCTTCGTCAACTCGACCATGGGACCGAAGCGTCTGCCCAATCCCTCGACCGCCAAGGTCACGGTCGACGGAACCACCTACAGCTGGCGCTGGTATCCCGGCGAGGGCACGGACGGCAATTGGGGCCTGAAGGCGATCCGCATTCCGCCGGTCTGGAACATCGTCGAGGCCCACCGCAAGGCGAACCCGGATCTCCCCCGTCCCAAGGTCGGCATCATCGACGGCGGATTTGCCGAGAACCCCGCCATCAAGTTCAACAGCATGATCGGCGTGCGCCCGTTCTCGTTCCACACCGCGGGCTGCGGCACCCATCACGGCATGCACGTCGCCGGCATCATCGGGGCCGCGCAATCGGGGGCGAGCATCGACGGCATCGTGCCCGGCGCGCGCATGGATGCGATCGCTCTCGATGAAAGCATCGTCGGCGACGCGGGCGCGGTCGGCGTCGACGAGGGCTGGGAGGTGCACACGCTCCTCTTCGACGACGTCCTCGCCAAGACGCTCGACTACGTCTACGAAAACGTCATCACCCCCGACAATCTGCGCGTGATCAACATCAGTCTCGGCTACAATTTCGTGGCCGGCAAGCTCTTGGGCGACGCCGACCCGAGCGAGGTGCCGGGGCTCGCGCTCCACATTCTCCACCAAGCGAATCTGATCCGCCAGATGGCGCTGCGCGTCGAGGACCGCTTCCTGTTCGTGGTCGCGGCCGGCAACAACTCCGACGGGCGGGCCGAGCCTCTCGATACCAAGTGGGCGTCTCCCTTCGCATGGGCCGCGACCCACGAATTCCGCCGCCGGCGAGAAGCCGAAGAACATCGTCGTCGTCGAGGCGGTCGACCGGGCCGGCCAGCGCGCCGAGTTCTCGGATGTTGGTGGCCACGTCTCGGCGCCGGGCGTCGATATCATGAGCACGCTCGCGGGACCCGGCGATCCGCTCGGCGTGTGCAGCGGGACGTCGCAGGCCGCGCCCTACGTGAGCGGGCTCGCAGCTCTCCTCTTCGAGCTCGATCCGACGAAGAGCCCGGCCGAGGTTGTCGAGATCATCAAATCGACCGCCGTTGCCCACAAGGATGGGCCGGGTGCGCCGACGATCGACGCCCTCGAGGCCGTCCTCAAGGTCTCTCCCGCGACCGCCGGTCTCGCCGCCGACCTCAACAGGGACGGCAAGGTCGACGCAACCGACATGGGCGTCTTCTCGCGCCAGCTCGCCGCGATCGAGGACGCGGCGGCGACCAATGCCGCGTTTACCGAGGATCTCAACGGCGACGGCGCGGTCGACGACAACGAATGCTTCTGGCCGGAGATCGACTTCAACGGCAGCGGCCAGGGCGGGGCCTCCATGAGGGATGCCCGCCTCATGTCGGGGCGCCCCCGTCCCGACGTCGAGGCCTTGGCGCTCGCATGGTCGGATTCGACGACGCCATATGACGTCGCGCTCAACACGCTCGGGCTCGCCAAGCGCGCGGCCGAGGTGCTGGCGGCAACCTCCGCCGGCGACGCGCCGCCCGCGCAGTGCCGCGCGCTGCGGACCGCCGCCGGCGCCGAGGTCGCGGCGGCAAGTGCCGCGGAGACGCAAACGGGCGGCACGACGCGCTCGCTGGGAATTAGCTCCGAGGGAGACGGGGCGATGCGACTTGCCGCCTCCTCGGGCTCGGGCGCCGATGCCGCCGGCGTCAAGGGCGAGGTCGAAGGCGCCGTCTCGGAACTCCGCCGCACGAACCCGAACCTCAAGGTCACCATCAATCCGCAGACCGGGCTGCCGACCTCGATCAGCGGAATCGCGCCGACGGCCGATACGCGCTCGCTCGGCGCGGGGACGACGGGCGGCGAATTGACGGAGGAGGAGACGCGGCTCGCCGTCGACCGCTTCTTCGGCTCGGCGGGCGTGCGCTCGGTGTTCAAGACAAAGAACAACGCCGCCAAGCACGAGTACGTCGGTCGCCGCCGGGATCCGGACTTCCCGGGCCGCTACATCGCCGAGGTCGAGCAACGCGTCGACGGGGTGCCGGTGTTCGGCTCGACGTCGAAGCTCACGGTCGAGCGCTCGCTCGGCGTCACCAAGTACAGCGGCAACACCTCGACGGTCGCCGTCGACAGCACGACGCCCAAGATCGTCGAGGCCGAGGCCGTCACCGCCGCCCGCGCGAAGGTTGAAGGCGCCATGGCGAATGCACCCGACGCCTCGCGCGCGTTCGCCCTGCCGGCCAATCCCCAGACGGCCGAGGCGAAGGCCCAGCTCATCGTGTTCGATCCGGCGCTCGTCGGCGCAAAGAACAAGGGCTCGACGCGCCTCGCGTGGATGGTCTCGATCCAGGCCTTCCGCGTGTTCGTCGACGCCAACACGGGCGAGGCCTTCTACTACTATCGCGATCAGCCCTCGGGGATGGTGCGCCGCGTCTACGATCTCGCTTCGACCACGACCTTCCCCGGCACGAAGATCATCGACGAGGAGACGCGCGAGCGCATCGACGATCTCGACCCCGACGCGCTGCTCGCCTTCCACAATGCCGGGCTCGTGCGCGACTTCTATTTCCTCGTCTTCGGCCGCGACGGCTACGACGACAACGACGGACCGGGTCCGCTCGGGGGAGCCGCCCTCGAGGCCTATGTGCGCTACGGGCGAGCGCCCGAGGCCTTCTGGTGCTCGGCCAAGTCGTTCGACTGTCCCAAGGCCAACGTCATGGTCTACGGGCCCGGATTTGCGTCCTCGATCGACATCGTCGCCCACGAGATGACGCACGGCATCATCGCGCACGAGAAGAACCTGCTCTATCTCAACGAGCCGGGCGCGGTGAACGAATCTCTCGCCGACATCTTCGGCTCGCTCATCGAGCTCAACGCCAAGGGCGAGGGCGGCAACTGGCTCATCGGCGAGAACGCGCCGGGCTTCTCCGCCACGGCCCCCTTGCGCTCGCTCGCACATCCGAACCTCGCCGACGAGAACGGGAGGTCGATGTTCGACAGGACGGCCCCGTTCTCGCTCGCCAACCGCGGCCAGCCCGACAACTACGCCGACGTGCTGACCGCCGACGATCCCCTCTGCGGCTCGACGGCCTACGAGGACAACGGCTGCGTCCACTTCAACAGCGGCATCCTGAACAAGTTCGCCTACCTCATTGCCGAGGGCGGCGAGCACCGCGGCGTGAAGGTCACGGGCATCGGGCGCCAGAAGCTCGGGCGCATCGCCTACCGCGCCATGACCGCAGGCCTCAACCAGAGCTCCGATCTCATGCAGGCGGCGCAGGCCTTCACCGACAGCTGCTTCGAGCTCGCCAACGGCAAGCTCGGCGGCTTCATCCCCGCCGACTGCAAGCAGGTGTTGGGCGCGCAGCAGGCCGTCGGCCTCCTCGCCGCGGGAAGCTGATCTTAGACCTCCGCCCGAGATCGGGATCTCATAGAGAGAAGCCCCCGCAACCGGGGGCTTCCGCTGCCTGCCACGGTCACCCCGTTCCGATCTCAGATGCAGATCGACGAGGCTGCCACGCAAGCTCCCTTGTTATTGAACCAGTCAAAACAGCACTTCTGGCCTGCCTTGCACTTCCATGTTGACTGCTTGCCAGTCCACCCGGTCGCTTTGCACATCATGGCCTTGGGTTTTGCGGCAGCGCCGAGGTCAAAACCAATTGGTGGAATGAGCGTCAGTGCCAGCGTGCACGCAAAGATAGAAAATCGGCGTGTCATGATGTTTCCTCCCTACAGTTCCGCGAGCCCACGTTGAAATTATACCTCAACCTTTGCGGAAGGTGTGTCGCGTGGAGAAATCTTTATGGGCGCTGTGGCAAAGCCGCCCTCGATGCGGTTGATGAGCGACGTCAAAAAAAGGCGGGCACTCAGGCCCGCCACCTCAAATCAAGTGCACACTGTATCGTGCGTTACTTCGGGACGCAGGTCTTGGTCGCCTCGTCCCACTTCATATCCTTCGCCTTTTCGCACTCTTCCTTTGTCTTCGGGGGATCGGCGGCGTAAACGATCGGCGCCGATACGGCGAGCAGAAGGCCGGCTAAGACTGTGCCGCTCAGGATTTTCGCGAACATTTCACACTCCCTATTTTTCGATTTTCTGGTCGTGAACGACAAGCCTGCCTAGAACAATGCTGCGTCAAATTTGAGACAAAACTGTCATATTGCTCACTTCGATCCTACTAGCTGTTTCTTGCAGACGGCAATAATCTGCTTTCCGGCGGGGCCGGAGCGGAAATTGACCGCATACGCAGGGAGGTCACGACCCTGCCGCGCGAAAACTATGGATCTGGCGTGATTTGCTCTTTGAGTGAACAGTGGCCAATACCCAGCCTCACACCGGCGGGGCGATGGCGCCACTCTCGACGAGCGCCTTCAGCATCACGCCCGCCCCGCACTGCTTCGAGACGGCATTGCCGTCCCACACGCCGTCGGCGACGAACTTGCCCTTCTTGTAGTGGTTGGAGAAGCTCCAGAGATAGGGCGTGTTGATGCCGTGCAGCACGCGGCTCCGCCAGCCGTTGTAGGCCTCCCACCGGTAGAGGACCTTGGCGAGGTCCCAGTCAGCCTTCTCGTCGAACTTGTCGACTTTCATCGCGTCGACAGCGCTCGACACCCAGTCCGAGGGCGGGTTCCAGGGATTGGGGCGCCCCTTCGGCACCTGCACGGTCTTCTTCTTCAAGGAGTCGCCGTTGTGGAGGTGGGCCTTCATGTCGAAGCTCCCCTCCATGCCGTGCGTGATGGCGACGAAGTACCAGGGCACGCACGTCTCCTCGTAGACCTGCTCGTAGGCCTTGCGCCGGTCGGCGTCGACGATCTTGCTCGCGTACCAGTTGACCTCGTTGCGCTTGCTGTCCGTGATAACGCAGGTTGCGAAGAGGCGCCGGTAATCCTCGGCGATGTCGTCGAAGGCCGGCGCCTTGACGGGGGCCGCGCGCATCTCCTCCGCTCCCTCGCGCGGGCCGCGCTCGGCATTGCGCGACGCGCGCAGGATGTCGGAGGCGCGCTCGAGCAGGCTGTCGACCTCGGCGGAGGAGACGCCGCGCGCGTCCTTGGCCGAGACGGTGACGCCGTCCATGAAATCGATGACGGCGGGGAGCGTCTCGTCGAAGCCGCCGCCGGCGGCCGACGCCGTGAGCCCCATGCGCGGCACCGAGAGCCCGAGTCTTTGAGCTTCCTGCGAGAGGTCGGCAAGCTCGCTCCAGGCGCTCGCCGTGGACTGTGCCACCGCCATTGTCGAGGAGAGGCGCGCGGCAAGCGGCAGAGCAGCCGCTGCGGCAAATCCCGCCGCCACCTGGCGCCGGTCGAACAAGGCCTTGTCACTCACGGCCACCCCCGTCGCTGATCACCCACTGACGGGGGCATTCTGCCCTGGTCAGGGGGCGCCGCCAACCCCATAGGCGGCGGCCGGGCGCTGAAGCACCATCACCATGAGCACAAGCGTGGCGAATAAGAACTCTTCGCCGAGAGGCTGAGCGACGTCGACGCCACGGCGAAGAAGTAGAGAAAGGAAATTGCGGCGCCGGGGCCGCAGCGGCGCATGACCTCGAGGCAGAAGCAGAAAAGGCAGACGAAGAAAATGCCCGCGACGATGACCCCGTGCGAGAAGATCATCGAGATCCAGAAGCACTCGATGCCGAACTCGAGACCGTAGATCGCCATCAGCGTCACGATGTGGTTGTGATCGGGGCCGAACAGCAGGTCGGGCCACGAGACGTGGCGGAACAGCTCGAACATCTCGATGCGCGTGCTGGCGCTCCCTTCGTCGTCGATGAAGCGGCCGAGGAACTGGTCGAAGAAGCCGGCGTCGGCGAGCGCGAGGACGACGAGCGCCGCGAGCGGGAGCGCAACGAGGGTGAATAGGACCGCGCGCGTATCGAGCTTGGCTCCGGCGAGGAGCGCGAACAGCCGCTTCACGGCGCCGGCGGCGAGGAAGAGCAGCAGGAAGCCGGTCGCCGCGCGCCCGCCGAAGACGATCATGCCGACCGCCGAGATGGCAAACGCCACCGGCCTCAGCCAGTAGGGCAAGTCGCGCGCGCCCCCCGCGACCAGCATGATCATGTAGCAGCCGGTCAGCATTGCATTGGCGAGAGGATGGCCGAGCAGGGCAGAGGAGCGCCACTCGTCGAGGGTGATACCCTCGGCGACGATCGGCGTGATGCGGAAGCCCACGGCGAACTCGGCGATGCCGATCAGCGCGTTCGCGATGAAGAACGCGTGAATGAGGAGAGCGAGCGTGTGCCCGCGCCGTTCGGGGAGCTCGAGCAGGAGGAGAAACACGAGCGCGGGCGCGAGGAACGTGTCGATGAAGGTCGTGAACGGCAGATTGACGACGTAGAGGGCGTCGAAAATGAGGAGGCCGATCCCGGCGAGGTAGACGACGACGCCGGGATGCGCCTCGAGCGTCTCGAGTAGCGACGTCAGAGCATTGCCGCGGCTCGCTGCGGCGGCAAAGAGCAGGAGCGCGGCGAGCAACGTCGCCGGGTGGATCTTCTCGAGCGCGCTGCCGCCCGTCTCGCCGTACTGCCAGCCCATGAGCTCGAGCGCCGGCGGGGAGAGCGCGAGCATGAGGAGGGCAAGCGCGGCAAGTGCCAGGCCGTTGAGACGGCCCGGCCGCGGGACGGTCGGCTCTAGCGCAGTCGCTCGCATGGCAGCTTCGGTCACGGTCTTGCAACCTCAAATTCGGCCGCGCCACACCCCCGCTCCGTCATGCCGGCGGAGGCCGGCATCCAGAACACGCCGCAGAATTTCTGCTGATAGGCGTCTGGATCCCGACTTTCGTCGGGATGACGGTATTGGGTTGGTCACGGTCGAGACACGACGTCGAGGATTTCGCGAAGCTTCAAAGCAAATCGCGTGCCTGCAATGTCCCCATGGGGGCTAGGCTTAGGCAAATGCAACGATGGTTAATGGGCCTCAGCCAAGGGCGACGCCGCAGCGCTCTGCCCAGCCGAGGCCGGCAAGCGTATCTCCTCTCGGCTTGTACTCGCACCCGATCCAGCCCTCATATCCCGTGGCGTCGATCTGGCGAAACACTTGGCGGTAGTCGACCTCGCCCTGGTCCGGCTCGCCGCGGTCGGGCGGCCCCGCGCACTGATAGTGGCGCACGAGCGGGGCGAACTCGGCAATGGCGCCGGCGACGTCCCCCTCCATGACGTGGCGATGATAGAGGTCGAGCTGCAGGCCCGCGTTCGGCGCGCCGACCTCCTTCAGGATGTCACGCGCCTCGCACGTGCGGGTGAGAAAGTAGCCGGGAATGTCGCGCGTGTTGATCGGCTCGATCAGGATCTCGACGCCCTGGGGCGCCGCCCATTCGGCCGCGAGCCTGAGGTTGGCGACGTAGGCTTGGCGCTCGGCGCCTTGCGTTACGAGACCCGCCATCGCATGCAGCCTCAGACATGAAAGCGCCTCGGCATAGCGGAGCGCGAGGTCGACGGCGGAGGTGATCTCGTCCTCGCGGCCGGGCAGCGCGGCAAAGCCGCGCTCGCCCTTGTCCCAATGGCCCGGCGGCAGGTTGAAGAGCACGAGCGCGAGGCCGTTGGCGTCGAGGCGCGCGCGAATTTCGGAAGGTTCGTGGGCATAGGGGAACATGAACTCGACGGCCCTGAAGCCCGCCCGCGCCGCGGCCTCGAAGCGATCGAGGAACGAGAGCTCGGTGAAGAGAAAGCTCAGATTGGCGGCAAAGCGGAGCATTGGCGTCAGTCGAGCCCCGGCTTCGACCGGCGCAGGCGCTTCACGTCGCCCCTGTGCAGCTTCGATTTGAGACGGCGCTCCTTCTCGGCGCGCGGCGTGCGGGTCTTGATGCGCCGCTTCGGCGCGACGAGCGCGTCGCGGACGAGAGCGGCCAGCCGCGCGCGCGCGTCCTCGCGGTTCCTCTCCTGGGTGCGGAAGCGCTCGGCGCGGATGACGAGCACGCCCTCGTCGGTCAAGCGCCGCCCGGCGAGGCGAATGAGGCGGTCGCGCACCGGGATGCTGAGAGTGCCCGAATGGCGCACGTCGAATCTCAGCTCGACGGCGGTCGAGACCTTGTTGACGTTCTGCCCGCCCGGGCCCGAGGCGCGCACGAAGCGCTCCTCGAGCTCGCTTTCGGGAATGGACAAGGTTTCAGCGACGCGCAGCATCAGCTCCTCATATGGCCGAGTTTCGTGATGTTTGCCGGCAGGAACCGGCGCCAAGTCGAACCCTCGGACGCTTCTGCGCGTTGTTAGCGTCAATAAAGCTGATTTCAAATGCTCAATGCTGCCGCCGTCGGGCATCTCTGGAGGACACGCTCGTCACGCGCCCCGTTTCATCCCCATGAGCAGCGCAGCGTGCGGCAGACTCTACCCCTTCCGCCAATCTGACAGCCGCTCGCGACGAACCTGCAGACCCGGCAGCTATAGGTCGAGATGCAGCCGCGGTAGGACCCGCCCGAGGTGAAGCGGCAGGTGGTGATCGTCTGGCAGTCGCGCTGCGGATTGATGAGCCCGCCCGGGCCTTCTTGAGCCGCCGCGCCGCCGGCAGCAGCCGCGATAGCTAGGGCGAGGAGGAAACCTCGTATGGCACGCATGGCCGTTACTCGGGTTGCAGAACAACCTCGAGCGAGCTTCGGTCCGATCACCCGGCAATTCAAGCCTTACGCGCGATGAGCGTTACCGGCGCCGCGCCGCTGTGCCGGGCCGGCAACGGGTCTCGCCTTGCGTCACTCGGCGGCGGCGCGCTTCTTCGGCTGCACGAGAGCCATGAAGTCGTTGAGCAGGGTCTCCGTGATCTGGCCCGGCTTGTACTTGATGCCGTCGATCTCGGACACCGGCGTCACCTCGGCCGCGGTCCCGGTGATGAAGCATTCCGTGAACGAGGGGAGCTCGTCGGGAACGATCGCCCGCTCTACGACCTCGATGCCCCGCCCGCGCGCAAGGCCGATGACGGAGCGGCGCGTGATGCCGTCGAGGAAGCAATCGGGGACCGGCGTGTGGATCACGCCGTCCTTGACCAGGAGGATGTTGGCGCCCGTGCACTCCGCGACGCGCCCGCGCCAGTCCAGCATCAGCGCGTCGGCGAAACCCGCGCGCTCGGCGCGGTGCTTTTCGATGGTGCAGATCATGTAGAGCCCCGTCGCCTTGGCCTTGGCTGGCGCCGTCGCCGGATCGGGCCGGCGATACTTGGCAAGCCCGATGCGAATGCCCTTGAGGCGCTCCTCGAGGGGAAAGTACGAGCCCCAGTCCCATGCCGCGACCGCGAGATGGATCTGCGTCTGCTGCGCTGCAACGCCCATCTGCTCGCTGCCGCGCCAGGCGATGGGACGGACATAGCAGTCGGTGAGCTTGTTGGCCGCGACCGTGTCGCGGCAGGCCTGGTCGATTTCGGCCACCGAATAGGGAATCTCGAACTCGAGGATGCGCCCGCTCTCGACCAGGCGCTCGGAATGCTCGGTGAGCTTGAAGATTTCCCCGCCGTAGGCGCGCTCGCCCTCGAAAACGGCGCTGGCATAGTGCAGTGCGTGGGTCAGCACGTGAACGTTGGCTTCGCGCCAGGGGACGAGCCTGCCGTCCATCCAGATTGCTCCGTCACGATCGTGGTATGGAACGGGCTTAGTCATGATCTCGTCTCTTTGGCCCTCTATCGCGACGCACAAAGCTTCTGTCGGGGACCGTAATCCTCGGCGCGACTGACCTGGGCCAGAGACCGTGCCGCTACCTTCATCGCCGCATGCGAATTGACTTGCCAGAGGTATCAAGACGATTCAAATATGTCAACATGACTGACATAACGAGAGATGCTGCCCGCCTTCGCCGCGCGCCGGCACCTGCCGCCATCGACACTCGCCGTCCCGACGAGCAGCCGGGCAACCGCGACCGTCTCGTCGCCGTCGTCGAGCTTCTCTTTTTCGCCTACCGCGACTTCACCGGCGACCCGGATGCCATCCTCGCTCAATACGGCTTCGGTCGCGCGCACCACCGGGTGCTGCACTTCGTGCACCGCAATCCCGGCCTCAGGGTCGCTCAGCTTCTCGAGATCCTGAAGATCACCAAACAATCGCTGGCGCGCGTCTTAAGGCAGCTCGTCGGCGACGGCTTCATCAGCCAGCGCGCGGGCGCCGAGGACCGGCGGGAGCGCCTTCTCTACGTCACGGTCAAGGGGGCGCGCCTCGCCGAGCGGCTGACGGCGCTGCAGGTGAAGCGGGTCGAGGCCGCGCTCGCCGACGCGGGCCCCGGCGCCGAGGCGACGACGCGCAGATTTCTTCTGTCGATGATCGGCGAGAGCGACCGCGCGCAAGTAGAGGCGCTCGTCCGCGCGGCGTCTGCGGCGCCTTCGCCCGGCGGAAAGGACGGCCACGAATGACGTCGGCCCCCCTTTCGTCGCGCGCCGAGCCGCTGGCGGACGACGCCCCGCACGTCCTCGTCGTCGATGACGATCAGAAAATCCGCGACCTCCTCGCCCGCTTCCTGTTCGAGCAGGGGTTTCGCGTTACCACCGCTCCCGACGCCGAGGGCGCCAAGGCCTCGCTGCGCGGGCTTGCCTTCGACGTCATCCTGCTCGACGTGATGCTTCCCGGTCAAAGCGGTCTCGATCTCGCCCGCGAGATCAAGAGCACGAGCCACATCCCGATCTGCATGCTGACGGCGCGCACCGAGCCCGAGCAGCGCATCGAGGGTCTCGAATGCGGCGTCGAGGACTATATCCCCAAGCCCTTCGAGCCCCGCGAGCTGCTCCTGCGCCTGCGCAACATCCTGCGCCGGGGTCACCCGTCGTTGGCGAACTCCGACGAGGTGCGGATGGGGGCATTCGTTTTCCACGTCGCGCGCGGCGAGCTCAAGCGTCACGACGAGACCATCAAGCTCACCGAGCGCGAGCGCGATCTCCTGCGCCAGTTCGCACAGAGGCGCGGCATGCCGATCCCTCGCCACGAGCTCTCGAACGACGATTCGACAGGGAGCGAGCGCGCCATCGACGTCCAGGTCAACCGGCTTCGGCGCAAGATCGAGACCGACCCATCCAATCCGGTCTATTTGCAGACCGTGCGCGGCAAAGGATACATCCTATACACGGATTAACCTCATCTCCCCGGCCTTCGCGGCGCTCCGCCTTGCTCGAGCGGCATAGAGAGACGATCGATGCCGTCCTCGCCGCGGCGAGGTCCCTCCTTGCGATGGCGCGGCGCGGGGCCTCCTCCGTCTCCCACCTGATCGCCGACCTGTTGCCCAAGGGCCTCTACGCCCGCGCCCTCATCATCATCATCGCGCCGATCGTCGTGCTCGAGGGCGTCATCGCCTTCGTGTTCATGGAGCGCCACTGGCAGAACGTGACGCGGCGCCTCTCCGAGAGCACGGCGCGCGACATCTCGGCCCTGATCGACATCTACGAGGCCGACCCCTCGCAGAGCCAGCACGCCCGCATCATCAACATGGCGCGCCGCCGGCTCAACCTGTCGATGCAGATCCTGCCGTCCGGCGACCTTCCCGAGGTGCGCCCGAAGCCGTTCTTCGATCTCCTCGACCGCGCGCTCTCGCGCGAGATCTCCAAAGTCCTAGAGCGGCCGTTCTGGATCGACACGGTGGGCCAGTCGCGCCATGTCGAGATCCGCGTCAAGCTCGACGACGCGATCCTGCGCTTCCTCGCGACGCGAAGCCAGACCTACGCCTCGAACTCGCACATCTTCCTCCTGTGGATGGTGGGCTCGTCGGTAATCCTGCTCACGGTCGCGATCCTCTTCCTGCGCAACCAGATCAGGCCCATCCTGCGCCTCGCCGAGGCTGCCGACGCGTTCGGCAAGGGGCGCCCCGTGCCGGAGGATTTCCGTCCGCGCGGCGCGCGCGAGGTCCGCCAGGCCGCCCAGGCCTTTCTCGAGATGCGCGACCGCATCAGGCAACACGTCGAGCAGCGCACGACCATGCTCGCCGGCGTCAGCCACGACCTGCGCACGGTCCTCACCCGCTTCAAGCTCGAGCTCGCGTTCCTCAAGGACAGCGCCGACGTGCAGTCGCTCAAGGCGGATGTCAACGAGATGCAGCACATGCTCGAGGACTATCTGGCGTTTGCGCGCGGCGACGGCGGCGAGGAAGCCAAGCCCACGAACTTGAAGGAGCTGCTCGAGGAGATCCACGACGAGGCCCAGGTCTACGGGACCCCGATCGAGCTCAAGATGCGCAAGCGGCGCGACGACCTCGTGCTCCCGCTGAAGAGGCAGGCCTTCAAGCGCGCCATCACCAACCTCGTGTCGAATGCGGTGCGCTACGGCGACCAGATCGTGATCCGCGCCGCGACCGAGGGCACCTGGCTCAGGATCGAGGTCGACGACAACGGACCCGGCATTCCCGCCTCCGAGCGGCTCAACGTGTTCAAGCCCTTCTACCGCATCGACCCCGCGCGCACGCAGGGCGACGGCAATACGGGCCTCGGCCTTGCCATCGCCCGCGATATCGCCAAGAGCCACGGCGGCGACGTAACCCTCGGCGAGAGCTCGATGGGCGGGCTGCGCGCCATCATCTCCGTGCCGCTCTAAGGCGTGTCAGACGGCGCCCGCGGCCGGCGCCGGCGGAGGCGTTGCGTCCGTGCCCTTCTCAGTCCTCGTTCTCGGCCCAGGGCACAGCAGAGATGCCGCCCGGCGCACCGTCCGGCACGCGTCCTCGACGACGCCGAGGGCCTGCTCGCCCCGCTCGAGGCGCTTGTCGAGCGCGGCCATGGTCCGCGCGTGGCCGGGATCGTCGTCGTCGAGCCACGTCCGAAAGACGCTGGTGTAAACGGTGCCAAGTCCGGTGACCCGCGCCGCGCCGAGCACGCCGTCGCTCGGGATGTTGGCGGCGGCGAGCATCCACGCCTGCGAGGCGCAAAGGCTCTTGACGAGCGCGGGCTCCGGGAGCCCGGAGGCGGCGATCGATTTCAGCGCCGGCTTATAGGGCGCGAGCGTATCGAAGCGGCTCATCACCACGTCGAACAGGCGGTCGCGCGGGCTCTGGCCGGACGTGAACCTCGGCGCGGCGGCGAGCACCCTGTCGTCGATGGCGCGGGTGAAGGCCGCGAGAATTTCTCCCTTCGAGGCCAGCTCGCCGCGCATCTCGGCGAGGCTCAGGCCGGCAGCGTCGGCGATGTCGCGCAGCGTCACCTCGCGCCAGGGGCGGGCGGCGGCGAGCCTCATGGCCGCCGCGACAATACGTCCCCGCGTTGTACCTTCGTCGATCATGGGTCGCTCCTCCGTTTTGCGTCCTGCTCCTGACGTAGGGCGCTTCACGGCAAATTGAAATAGGGGCGCCGGCTGCCGGCGAAGCCCGTGCCGCGGGGGCTCCGTCGGGGCGCAGGGACCGAGGCGGCGGCTCGCGGGGCGACCAGGCCCTTCCCATGAGTGAGCGCTACGTTATATCAGTTATGTAACTCTGTAGCAGATGCGGCGGCGCTGCTAGGCCCGCCCGGATAGGGAAAAAATCCTATGGCCGAGCCGAAAGTCTTCGCTCTCATCCTCGCGTGCTGCCTCGGCGCGCCGCTCGCCGCCGAGGCGGCAGCGGACGGGAAGCCCTCCGCAGATGCATGCGGAAAAACCGTCAATGCGATCGGGGCCTCCATGGGCTACACGGAATTCAAAGGTCCCAACGGGGAGCCGGCCTTCCGCTACGTCGTGCGCACCAACGGCGTCGACTATGACGTGCTGTGCCAGGCGTCGACGGGCGTCGTGACCGATGTCTCCCCCCGCGTCGCTGCGCCCGAGACCGCCGCGCCCTGAACGGGCGGCATCTACACAATTGCGTGAGCGCGCCAAGACCCACTTGCCTAAACTGTTACTGTATATCATTACTAGTACCGCAAGGGTGCCACCTCGGTGGGCTTCGACCCCTTGCCGACGATAGTGCCACGCGGCACGCCCGAGACCGAAACGCTCCTCCCGCTTCTAGGTCTCAATCGCAGGGCGTGCCAGGCGCCCCGGGATCGCCGGAGCCTCAGGGCTCACTCGGGGAATGTGGGATACGCGGCCGCGAGCAGGGGTGAAGTCCTCCAGGTCACTTCGCCAGCTCGCGGCTGCGGCCCGCTGCAGCCGCCACCGCCCGCTTCATGAGATCCTCGAGGCCGCCCGGGCCCATCAGCACCGAGAGCGCCGCCGCGGTCGTTCCTCCGGGTGACGTCACCGCCTCCCGCAGCAGGCGGGCGTCGACCTCGGATTGGCGGAGCAGCTCGCCCGCGCCGGCGACGGTCGCGCGCGCCAACTGCTTGGCGAGCGCCTCATCCAGGCCCGCGGCCTTGCCGGCCTCGGCAAGGGCCTCGGCCAGAAGGAAAACGTAAGCCGGACCCGAGCCCGAGACGGCGGTCACGGCATCCATGAGCCCCTCGTCGTCGATCCAGGCGACATCGCCGACAGCCGAGAGCAGCGCGTCGCAGAGCCGGCGCTGGTCCGCCGAGACGCCCGCGCTCGCAACGCACACCGTAATGGCGCGACCGACCGACGCCGGCGTATTGGGCATCGCCCGCACGATCGCCGTGTCCGGCGTCAGGTGGCGCGCAAGGCTCGCGATGGTGCGACCGGCGGCAATTGAAACGACGAGAGTGCCGGGTCCCGCGAGGCGCCCGAGCGGCGGCAAGACCGTGTCCATGATCTGCGGCTTGACGGCAAGGAGAAGCACGGCGGGCGGCACGTCGATCGCCGCAACCTCTCTTTCGACACGCACGCCCCTCTCTTTGAGGAGCGCCGCAACATCCGGCGCCGGCGCGGGATCCTGAACCAGGACAAGGCCCGGATCGAGCCCGCGCGCGAGAAGGCCGCGCAACAGCGCCGCGCCCATCTTCCCGGCGCCGGCGAGCACGAGTGGTCCCTTGAGATCGAAAGTCATGTGAGCGGCCCCGGTTGGCGCACGACGCCTACGGCCGGCGCTTCACCCCGCGGCTGCCCTCAGGCTTGCCCTTCGGTCTGGAACATCGTCGAGACGAGCGCCTCGCGGCTCTCCTTACCTGCCCAGACGACGAACTGGAAGGCTTGATAGTAGCGCTCGCACCCCTCGAGCGCGGCTTTGAGCATCGCCTCGCACTGGGCGGGTGTGGCCACCGCGCCGTTGAGCAGAAGCGCATGACGGAACATGACCAGCCCTTCCTGCGTCCAGAGATCGAAATGGCCGAGCCAGAGCTGCTCGTTGATTTGAGCTATGAGGCGGTACATCTCCGACAGGCGGGTGTCCGGCACGCGAAAGTCGAACGCACAGGCTAGATGCAGCGCCTCGAGATCGTCTCGCCAGTTGAGAGAGACGTGGTAGTCCGTCCAGCTGCCGCCGACGACGAGTGTCAGCTCGTCGTCGCCGGTGCGCTCGCACGACCAGTCGTGCGCGGCGGCCAGGGTCTCGACCAGATCGATCGGGTTGGTGACGCGGTCGTAGCCCTTCTCAGAGGAAGCCATCGTTGCTCCTGGGGTCGAGCGCGGCCGGCACACGGCGCTCTTCGCGGGTTCCGTCTCTCGAAACGTTCTCACTCAAAAACGTTCTCACTCGAGCTCGAGTTTTCTCATGGCGAGTATGGGGCGAGGCCGTTCGCCGCATCAAAACGTCGCGACGAAAACAGAGGCAGTCACGAGTTGCAAGCAGCGCGCTTCCTTGTCCACGAGCAAAGTGGCAGCGAGCGGGCAGCGTGCGAGAAGCGTGTTGAAAACCGCGCGTGTGGTGCCTCGGCACTCGACAGCGGGGCGATGCGCGCGTCAGCGAGATTCACTTCACTCAGCGCTTGCGCTCGGTCTCGAGCGCGCTTATGCGCGCCGTGAGCCCATCGACAAGCTCGGACAGCCGGGTGTTCTCGGCCCGCGCCTTCTCGGCCATCGCCTTCACTGCCTCGAACTCCTCGCGCGCGACCACGTCCATGCCTTGCAGAATGCGCTCGGCCTGCGTCCGCATGACGCTCTCGACCTCGCGGCGCATCCCTTGTGCCGCGCCCGCCGCATCCGTCATCAGCTTGGCAAGCTCGTCGAGCAGGCGATTGCTGGTTTGCGTCATATCGGCTCCTTGAGGGCTCGCATCGGCGTGAGCCAGTGCGGGCCTGCGAACCTCGACTATGGGGCTCGCACTCGGCTCATTCAAGCTCCGCCCGGCCCAACTTGACTTGGCGCGCAACTCCCGACAACGTCCGCCCGGCCGCGGCCGACGCCGCCACGGCCTTGAGTTGCTCGCGATGGCCACGGCATGAGCCCCCTCGTCCTGCCCTTTCCCGACATCGATCCCGTCGCGATCGCGATCGGCCCGTTCGCGATCAAGTGGTATGGGCTCTCCTACCTTGCCGGCTTCGTCCTCGGCTGGATCTACATTCGCCGGCTCGTCGCCGATCGGCACTTGTGGGCAGGGGACAAACCCCCGTTCGCTGCGGAGAAGGTCGACGACCTCCTGCTCTATATGACGGTCGGCACCGTCGTCGGCGGGCGGCTCGGCTATGCGCTCCTCTACGAGCCGAGCACGTATCTCGCGAACCCGCTCGAGGTCTTCGCCGTGTGGAAGGGGGGCATGAGCTTTCACGGCGCGTTCGTCGGTTGCGCCTTGGCCGCCTGGGCCTTCGCGCACCGCAACAAGATCGATGCGCTGAGCACCTACGATCTCATCACCGCGGCCGTTCCCCTGGGTCTCTTCTTCGGGCGCCTCGCCAACTTCATCAACGGCGAGCTGTTCGGACGCGTGAGCGAGGTGCCGTGGGCCATGGTCTTCCCGCACGCGAAGTACCTGTACCCCGACGTCGAGCCGGCGCCGCGCCACCCGAGCCAGCTCTACGAGGCGGCGCTCGAAGGGATCGTCCTCTTCCTCGTGTTGCGGCTATTGACCCACACGTTCGGCGCTTTGAAGCACCCCGGTACGGTGACGGGCGCCTTTCTCGTCGGATACGCGCTCGCGCGCTCGCTCGGAGAGGTGTTCCGGGAACCCCATTTCGGACACGCCTTGAACATCGGCCCGTTCACGGCGGGGCAGGTCTATTCGCTCCCCATGCTGCTCCTCGGGCTCTATCTGCTTTGGCAGGCGCGCGTCCGCGCTCCGGCATGACCTACGACTACGACCCAGGCGAGCGCCGTGCGACGCCGCTCGCAGACATCATCAAAGAGCGCATCCGCCGCGAGGGGCCGATCAGCGTCCTCGACTACATGAGCCTCTGCCTCAATCACCCGGAGCACGGCTACTACAGGAGCAAGCCCGCGATCGGCGCCGCGGGCGACTTCGTCACGGCCCCCGAGATCAGCCAGGTCTTCGGCGAGATCATCGGCCTCTGGAGCGGCGTCGTTTGGCAGTCGATGGAGATGCCGCCGCACATCAATCTGGTCGAGCTCGGACCCGGGCGCGGCACGCTGCTCCGCGACGCGCTTCGCGCTGCGCGCGCCGTGCCGGGCTTCCTCGACGCGCTCTCGGTGAACCTCGTCGAGGCGAGTGCGCGCCTCGAAGCTGAGCAGCGCGCCGCGCTCGCGGCCACCGGCCTGCCTCTCGCGTGGCATAGCTCCGCCGCGGACCTGCCGCCGGGACCCATGATCGTTCTCGCCAACGAGTTCCTCGATGCGTGCCCGGCCGCACAGCTCGAGGTCTTGAGCGACGGGATCGCCATGCTGGGCGTGGGCCTCGACGCCGGCGGCGCGCTGGAGTTCGTCCGCCTTCCGCCCGTGATCGGGATCGACCCGGGCGATCTTAGGATCAGTCCCGTGCCGCCCCCCGGCGCAATCATCGAGCAGCAGAGCTTCGCCTTTCTTCTCGATCTCCTTTGGGAGCGCGGCGACGATCTCTTTGCGGGTCTATTCATCGACTACGGCCATCTCGCGCCGGCCGCGGGCTCGACACTCCAGGCCGTGCGCGCCCACCGCGCCGAGCATCCGCTCGCCTCACCGGGGGAGGCCGATCTCACCGTCCACGTCGACTTCTCCGCTTTCCGCAGCCTTGCGGAAGCCTCGGGGCTGCTCTGCGACGGGCCGCTGACGCAAGCGGAGTTTCTCGGCCGCCTCGGCATCGTCGAGCGCGCGTCGCGGCTCATGGCGGCAAATCCCGCCAAGGCGGCCGAGATCGAGGCGGGCGTTGCGCGTCTCATCGCGCCCAGCGGCATGGGGACGCGGTTCAAGGCGATCGGCGTCCGCTCCCCCCAGGTGCCGCCGCTTCCGGGATTTGCGTGAGCTGGTGAGTGGTGAGATGGTGAGTGGTGAGATGGCGACGTGTTATGCACTGCACCTCACGATCTCACCACCTCACCACCTCACCACCTCACCATCTCACGAACTGACATGCTGACCCCCTTCGAAGCCGACTACCTCAGCATCCTGCCGGGGATCCGCCACGGCTTTTTCACGCGCCAGGGGGGCGTGTCGCGAGGGCTCTACGCGAGCCTCAACTGCGGCCAGGGCTCGGCCGACGACCGCGTCGCGGTGACCGAGAACCGCGCCCGCGTCGCCCGCCATCTGGAGAGCGCGGCCGGGGACGTGCAGACCCTGCATCAGGTGCACAGCCCGACGGCGCTCGTCGTCGAGCGCTTGACGCCGCGCGAGGAGCTTCCCAAGGCCGACGCGCTCGTCACCGCGACCCGCGGCCTCGCCGTGGGCGTCCTGACCGCGGACTGCGCCCCGGTGCTCCTCGCCGACGGCGAGGCGGGTGTAGTGGGTGCTGCCCATGCGGGATGGCGCGGAGCGTTGGCGGGGGTCATGGATGCCGCGATCGACGCCATGGCGCGCCTCGGCGCCCGCCGCGAGCGCATCCGCGCCGCGATCGGCCCGTCGATCGGCCCCAAGACCTACGAGGTCGGCCCGGAGTTCGAAGCCGAGTTTCTGGAGCTCGACCCGGAGAATGCCCGGTTCTTCCGCCGGCCGGCGCGGGACGCCCGACCCCATTTCGACCTGCCGGGATTTGTGGCCCACCGCTTGAGCCGGGCCGGAATCAGATTTGTCGAAAGCGTTGCTCACTGCACCTACGAGAACGAATCGCTTTTCTACAGCTATCGACGCTCTCGAGCGCGCGCGGAGGCCGATTACGGCCGTCAAATCTCCGCCATTGTTGTGACTTAACTGCAAAATCCACAACCGTCTTATGAAAGTACAACACAAGATTAGGGAAGAGGCGCCGATCGTCTCGATTCGATCTGGACGGAGGCTAGTGGGGCCGCTACACGACTCTATTTGAGGGTACCTGTCGTGTAGCGTAGGAGAGATGGCCGCAGGGTTCGTACGCCGGCCGCCGGATGACAGCGGGTCATACATAGGGGGACGTCACGGTGACGACCATCGATGCTGCTGCGGCGCGTCGCTTCAGGCCGATCGCGCTGCCGGTGATCGCAGCTTTCGTCGGCCTTGCCCTTGCTGGCTGCGAGACGGGAGCCAACATATTCGGATCGTCGAGCGACAGCTCGGCTCCAACGGCGATCGCCGACCCGGCGATCGCGCCGGCTGCAACCGGCGCCAAGATCACGATCGCGCCGGTGATCGGCGCTCCCGACAGCGTCGCCAAGCAGCTGCAGACGCAGCTCACCTCCGCCATTGAGAAGCACCGCGTCACCGTGGCCAAGGCCCCGACCGACAAGGCCGAGTTCACGTTGCGCGGATACATCGTCTCTGCGCGCGAGAAGGCGGCGACCAAGGTCTCCTACATCTGGGACGTGACCGACCCGACCGGCAAGCGCGTCAATCGCATCACCGGCGAGGAGGTCATCGGCGGCAACGACAGCAAGGATCCCTGGGCGGCGGTGTCGCCCCAGGTCGTCGACATGATCGCCACCAAGACCGCGGGCTCGCTGGCCGCTTGGCTTCCCACCCAAAGCCAGGCCGCCATCGCAACCAGCGCTCCCGCGCCCGGCGCCCAGGCGACCGCCACCGGGGCGGCGCCGATCCAGACCTCGGCAACGCAGCCCGCGCCGCAGCCTTCCGCAGCCGGCCTGTCGCAGGCGGCGACCGGCCCGACGACGGGCAGCATCGGCCGCGATGGCGCCGTCAATGCCATGGTGCCATCGGTGACGGGCGCGCCGGGCGACGGCAGCGTCTCCCTCACCGGCGCCCTGCAGCGCGAGCTCTCGCGCAACGGCGTCGCGCTCACCGACAAGCCTCAAGGCCAGACCTACCGCGTCGAGGGCAAGGTGGTCGTCGGCGAGGGCAAGGAGGGCAAGCAGCCGATCCAGATCGACTGGAACGTCAAGGACCCGAGTGGCAAGAAGCTCGGCACCGTGTCGCAGAAGAACGAGATCCCGCAGGGCTCGCTCGACGGGGCCTGGGGCAAGACGGCCGACGCGGCCGCCGCGGCGGCGGCGCAGGGTATCCTGAAGCTCCTGCCGGCGCAGACCAAGACCAACTAGCGCGATGATGCGCGATTGCGGGCCCGCCCTCGGAGACGGGCCCGTCGCCGCGCCGCCCGGAAAGTTTCGGTTATCGATATCGCCTGTTTGGCAGCCCACCGGCTTTCGCTCGCTTCGAAACTGCGCTAGAAGCCGGCTCATCGCTCAGAGTGCAAGAGGCGCCCCATGCCTTTCGACGCCCGTGAAGAGGATGGCCGGGGCGGGCCGCGCATGAAGGTCGTTGCCGGCAATAGCAACCGGCCGTTGGCCGAGTCCATTTGCAGCTATCTCAAGGTGCCGCTGGCCAAAGGCCAGGTGAAGCGCTTTGCGGATATGGAGATCTTCGTCGAAATCCAGGAGAACGTGCGCGGCCAGGACGTGTTCGTGATCCAGTCGACGTCGTTTCCGGCCAACGACAATCTGATGGAGCTCCTGATCCTGATCGACGCCCTGAAGCGGGCGTCCGCGCGCCGCGTCACCGCCGTGCTCCCCTATTACGGATATGCGCGCCAGGACAGGAAGCCCGGACCGCGCACGCCGATCTCTGCCAAGCTCGTCGCCAACCTCATCGAGCGCGCCGGAGCCGATCGCGTGCTGACCCTCGACCTGCACGCCGGGCAGATCCAGGGCTTCTTCGACATCCCGACCGACAACCTGTTCTCGGCGCCCGTCATGGTGCGCGATATCGACGAGCGCTACGGCACCAAGAACCTCGTCGTCGTCTCCCCTGACGTCGGCGGCGTCGTGCGCGCGCGCGGCCTCGCCAAGCGCATCGAGGCCCCGATTGCCATCTGCGACAAGCGGCGCGAGCGCCCCGGCGAATCCGAGGTCCTGAACGTGATCGGCGACGTCGACGGCAAGCGCTGCGTCCTGATCGACGACATCGTCGACAGCGGCGGCACCATCGTCAACGCGGCGGAAGCCCTCCTCGACAAGGGCGCGACCGAGGTCATCGCCTACATCACCCACGGCGTGCTGTCGGGAGGCGCCGTCTCGCGCATTCAGAACTCGCGGCTGAAAGCGCTCGTCATCACCGATTCGATCCTGCCCTCGGAGGCGATCAGGGCCGCCAAGAACATCCGCGTCCTGTCGATTGCCCCGCTCATGGGCGAGGCGATCCTGAGGACGGCGCGCGAGGAGAGCGTCTCAAGCCTCTTCTACTGAGGCGCCGGCGCCGAGAGGCTCCTGCCGCGAGCTGCCGATCAAGACCCCGTCTTGCGATTGCTGTGGACCGCGACCCGGTTGCGCCCGGTGCACTTGGCCTCGTAGAGCTTGGCGTCCGCGCGCTCGACGAGCATGTCCGGCGTCTCTCCCTCGCGCAGCTGAGCCACGCCGAACGACGCCGTGAGCTTGCCCATCGGCTCGTTGGTCGTCCTGACCTTGAGCTGGCGGGATTCGCATTGGCGCCGCACGCGCTCGGCAAGGCTCGTCGCGCTCTCCTGAGCGGTTCTCGGCAGGATGATGGCGAACTCCTCGCCGCCGAATCTTGCGACCGTATCGCCCTCCCTGACGTTGTCCTGAAGCAGGCGCGCAAACATCTTCAACACCTCGTCCCCGACCGTATGGCCGAAGGTGTCGTTCACGTACTTGAAGTTGTCGATGTCGCTCATCACGAGACAGAGCGGGGTCTTGGTGGCCACCGCCTCGGCGACCGCCTTCTCGAGGGTGATATCGAAGTGACGCCGGTTGCCGATCTTCGTCAGCGGGTCGAGGAGCCCGATTTCCTGCGCCTCGGTCAGGCTTGCCTGGAGCGCCTCGATCTCGGACCGCAACTCCTCGAGCCTGCCCTTGAGCTCGACCGCCTCGCGGCGCATGCGCTCGTTCTCGGCGGCCAGGATGCCGATGACGACCCCCACCTGCGTCGGGTCCTTGAGACCGGCCAGCCGGTCCTGAGCGCTGGCCAATGACGCGCGGAAGGTCTCGTTCGATTGCAGGAGCCCCCGGACAAGGCCGAGGACTTTCGAGATCTGCTTGTCGAGAACCGCCTTGGTGGCGGCCGGCGCGGATTGCCGAAGCGAGGAGCCGCCGGCCGTCATGCGATAGAAGTTGAGGAGCGCCCAAAACACGCCCGCGACGCAGATCAGCACGATGACGGTAAGCAGGAAGATCGCGACCGGGTTGTAGCTCGTCCGCAGAACTATACCCCCGGAGTCGACTTCAACGACCCGCAGCGTCGTGAGCGGCGACAAGTCCACCGCCCACGCCGGGGAAGCCAAGACGAGAGCTGCTCCGGCCAAGCATGCCGCCGCCAATTTGACGGCAGGCTCCGGTGTCCGTCCGCGAAATGTATCGATCATGCGAGGAGTTTTTCTGAACAGGCGTCACTTGGTTCAGTGGCAGTGCGCGACGACCGACCAAGGCGAAACCGGCACGTACGAATCGTCCGGACCCGGTTTAATCACAAAGCGCCCTTGCGCATAAGATGCCAAGGTGCCGCTGTCGTACTCGAGAGACCAGGCGCGTCAAATAGGCATCAGTGGCCGTCGCTCTCCTTACGAAATCGTATACTTAGGAGTTCCGGCAGGAGGTGCGATTACACAGTTCAGTTGAGGCGCCCCGGAGTTCCTAATTCAGCTTGATATTGCCGAATAGGCGTATGTTGGCGCCCAGCTCGAGCGCGACGCTCCGTTCATGCGAATGATCTGAAGCACGCGAGAATTTTCTCAAGCGCCGGTGAAGATCGCCCGCACGAAATCGCGATAGAGCATCACCTGGCGCGGCAGCGCGTTCTTGTCGTTGACGGCCTTCGACAGGATGATGCCGCCATCCGCTATAGCGGAGAGCATATCGGCTACGTCGTCGAGGTTGACGGGAAAGCGCGGCGGATAGCGTGCGGCGATGAGGTCGAGCCGCTCGCGGAACCGGCGCCGCCAGCCGAGCACGGCGGTCGCGTTGAGATCGCGTACCTCGCGGTCGAACAGGCGTTCCTGGTAGCAGATGGCCGCGACCAGGCAGCCGGGGTGCCCCGATGGCAGATCGCCCATCACCTCGGACAGCATCTTGAGGCCAACCAGAAAGCCGTGCAGCGGGTCCTCGTTGAGCTCGTTAGCGCGCCGGAAGAGATCGTCGAACAGCGCATTCTCCCGCTCCACGTAGCGCTCTAGCAGCGCCTTGGCGAGGTCGCCCTTGTCCCGGAAGTGATAGAAGAACCCGCTCTTGGTGATGCCGACTGCGGCAATCAGCTCGTCGATCGAGGTGCCCGCAAAGCCCTTCTCGAGCACGGACGCCTCCGCCGCGTCGAGAAGCCGCTCGCGCGTGTCGGCGCCTTTGCGCACCTGGGTCTCGGCCATCTCGCCTCCTCCTCTCCGCCGCGCCAACTGTACCGCGAGTCAAGTCGGCGCGAACGAGATACGGCCTGTGAGGCCTAATTGCATGCCAAATCCTTGAAATCACACGCATTAAATTCCGACCGGAAGCGTACTGCAAGTCGGCTAGCCGGCGCCCGGCCGTTCAAGGATGTTGCGCGCCAGCCGACACCCCCAAATTCCGGAGCGCAGAATGATGCCCAAGTTCCCGAAAGCGAAATATCGCACGCGCCTGCCACAGCTCGACGGAGGCAAGTTCCTCGCCGACGGCGGCATCGAGACGACGCTCATCTTCCACGACGGCTGGGACCTGCCCGTGAACGCAGCCTTCGTGCTGCTCGAGAGCGAGCGCGGGCGCGCCGCCCTGCGCGCCTACTTCGACCGCTATGCGCCGATGGCGGTTCGCCAGGGCTTCGGCTTCGTGCTCGAAAGCCCGACCTGGCGCGCCAACCCGGATTGGGCGGCGAGGATCGGCCGCGACCGCGCTAAGCTCGCCAAAGCCAATCGCGACGCGATCGATCTCATGATCGAAGTCCGGGACCATTACGAGACGAAGCGGTCGCCGTTCGTGATCAGCGGCTGCATCGGCCCGCGCGGCGACGGCTACGATCCCGGCAACGTCATGAGTGCCGTGGAGGCGGAGGACTACCACGGCTGGCAGATCGGCGTCTTCCGCGAGACGAGCGCCGATTTCGTCTCGGCCATCACGATGACCAATATCCCCGAGGCGACCGGCGTCGCCCGCGCCGCGAGAGCGGCCCGCATGCCGTGCGTCATCTCGTTCACGCTCGAGACCGACGGGCGGCTGCCGACGGGCGACGCGCTCGGCGAGGCGATCCTGGCCGTCGACGCGGCAACCGAGGGCTACCCGGCCTACTACATGATCAACTGCGCCCACCCGACGCACTTCGAGCACGTGCTCGATCCGGGAGCGCCCTGGATCGGCCGGCTCCGCGGACTGCGCGCCAACTCGTCGAAGCTCAGCCACGCCGAGCTCGACAATGCGCCGGAGCTCGACATCGGCAATCCCGAGGAGCTCGGCGCCCAGTACGGCGGCATCGTCGATCGCCTTCCGCAGATCAACGTGCTCGGCGGCTGCTGCGGCACCGATCACCGCCACGTCGCGTGCATCGGCCACGCCTGCAAGGCCGCAGCGTAGGAGCGCTCCCACCAAGTTAAAGTCCTACCAGCAGCAGCCTCTCTGTCGTTACGTCATGCCCGCGGAGGCGGGCATCCGTCCAAGCTTCAGGTTTGGACAGACCCCCGCCATCATGCTGGAAGCATGTCTTCAACATGACGCGGGGGTGACGTTGAGAAGGACGCAATGTAAGGAGAAACACGACCTGCCGATCAGGCGGTCGCGGTGCAGTCGGCGCAGCGGCCGCGAATCTCGAGCGTCATCGACCGCGTCGCGAAACGCGCCTTCTTGGCCCAGGCCGCGAGCGCGGCCACCGCACGCGGCTCGTCGAACTCCTCGACCGTCCCGCAGCTCTCGCAGATCGCGAACACGGCGGCGCCCTTGTGGGAAAGGTGCGCGCAGGCGACGAACGCATTGAGTGACTCGAGCCGGTGCGCCGAGCCCTGCGCAATGAGCCGGTCGAGGGCCCGGTAGACGGTCTGCGGCGCAAGCAGCGCCTTGTCGCGCAGCCGGTCGATGATCTCGTAGGCCGAAACGGGGCGCCCGGCCCCCTTCAGCGCCTCGACGATCATCTTGTCCTGCTCGGGCGCCGGGCGGCGCCGGGCTCCTTTACGGGCCATGGAATGCTCGTGTCTTGTTTCGCTCGCGGCCGATTCGGGACGATCTCCCGCCGCTCCATTCATAGCAGACGGAGGACCAGCGTCACCTGTCTCCGGGCGATCGGTCGCGCTCATGGTTTCAGAAGCTCCACGCTCTCGGCCGTGATGCTGTAGCCCGCATCGGCAAGCCCGGTGAAGGCCGTCTCGGTCTTCATGGTGCCGATGACGGTGACGGGATCGAACGATCCCGTGACCTCGAGCCCGCTCTCGGCCTTGACGTAGATGATCTGGTTGGCAGGCGGCGGCGGCACGTGGATGCACGCGCCGACGAAGGGCACCAGCAGAAACTCCTTGATGGTCGTGGCCTCGAAATCGAGCGGTACCACGTAGCCGCCGATCTTGACGCGCTTGCCGTCGAGGTCGGTCACCACCTGAGGAGGCGCGCCGCCGCCGGGCTGGCGGCGCTTCATCGACATGAACTTTCCCTCGGGAAGCGGCGGCGGGGGTGGGGAGCCGTCATCGGGAACCGGAGTCGAGCCCGAGAAGAAGGTCTTGGGCTTCAGCGGCGAAGGAGCGGCGCCTGCCGGGATGAGCTCGACCCATTTGAGCTCGCGCGGCGCGTCCGCGGCCGCGGACACCGCGTGCGGCACGAGGGCTGCCGTCAACACCAGGAGCCAGGCTCTGAGGGAAATCCCGGTCATCTCGCGCCCTCTCTCATATGCGGACCGTCATGCCGTCGGCAACCGACAGGCGGTAGGCGCGCAGCGCCGGCACGAGGCCTGCGAGGAACCCGGCGGCGACGATGGCGCCGAGTGTCAGAAGCTCGCGCGCCGACGGCGGCTCGATGCCGATCTCGAGCCCGTACGCGCGATCGATCGCCGGTGCGAGCCCGAGCAGCGTCGCATAAAGCAGCACCGCGCCGAGCAGCACCCCGGCAAGCGTCAGCAGCCCCGCTTCCGTCGCCAAGAGGCCGAGGATGGTCGAGGGGCGCGCGCCGACCGAGCGCAGGATCGCCATCTCGCGGCGCCGCTCGTTGAGCGTCGTCAGGATGCTCGTCACCATGCCGAGCAATGCCGTTGCCACGACCATCGCCGAGATGACGGAGAGCGCCGTCTCCGCCGTGCCGACGAGGCCCCACAGCTCTTGCAGCGTCGCACCGGGGATGATCGCCGACAGCGGCTCCTCGCGGTACTCGTTGATCGCCCTTTGCATCTTGAACGTCGATAGCTTCGACTTGAGGCCGACGAGCGCGGCGGTGATGGCCTTGGGCTCGAGGTGCATCTTGCGCACCTCTTCTGCCGATACGCTTTGCCCCGGCATGGGAATTCCGCTTTGCCAGTCGACGTGGATGGCCTCCACCGCCTCCAAGCTGGCGAGGACCGTGCGGTCGACCGGCGTGCCGGTCTTCGCAAGTATTCCGGAGATACGAAACGGTTTGTCCTCGTGCTCAACGAACGAGACGGTGCCGGCACCGCTGTGCGAGACGATGATGCGATCGCCGACCTTGTAGCCGAAAGCGGAGGCAACGTCTGAGCCGACTACGGCATCGAACAAATCCTGGAACGGGCCTCCCGCCGCAAAGGCGATCGACTGGCCGTGACGAAATTTATAGTGGGTGAAGAATTCCGACGTCGTGCCGAGCAAGCGGAAACCCCGATGGCTGTCGCCGAGCGAAAGGGGCACCATCCAGGCAACCTCGGGGCGCTTGGCGATGTCCTGATAGCTTTTCCAGGTGACATTGTTGGTCGCGTTGCCGATGCGGAACACGGAGTAGAGGAGAAGCTGGATCGAGCCGCTGCGCGCCCCGACGATGAGATCAGTGCCGGAAATCGTGTCGGCGAAGCTCTGGCGGGCGCCCGTGCGCACCTTCTCGACGCCGAGCAGCAGCATGACGCTCACAGCGATCGCGAACACGGTGAGCGCCGCCGTCAGCGCCCGGTTGCGCAAGGATTGCAGGGCAAGGCGCGGAATGATCATGACGCCCTCCGCTCGGCGCGCGCGACGTCGGCGAGCGCCAGCACGCGGTCGAAGCGCGCGCCGAGCCCCTCCTCGTGGCTCACCATGACGAGCGTCGCCCCCGCCGCGTCGAGTTCGGCGAAGAGAAGATCGAGGAAGGCCGCCTGGCGGTCGCGGTCGAGGGCCGACGTCGGCTCGTCCGCGATGATGAGCTCGGGGCGGCCGATGAGGGCTCGCGCCGCCGCGACGCGCTGCTGCTGGCCGACGCTCAAGCTCGCCGCCGCGATCCCGTCGTACTCGGAGGCCTCGAGGCCGAGGCTCGAGAGCAGCCGGCGCGCCTCGGCAGGGGCCGCGCCGCGCTCTCCTGCCCGCTCGCGCCGCCGCACCGAGAAGCTCAGCGGCAGGAGAACGTTGTCGAGGATCGAACCGTAGGGAAGCAGGTTGAACATCTGGAAGATGATGCCGAAGTGCTCGGCGCGGAAGCGATCCCGCGCCGAGTTCGAGAGCCTGGCAAGATCGGTCCCCAGCACCTCGAGGCGGCCCTCCGACGGCGCCGCGATGCCGGCGAGCAGGCTTAGGAATGTCGACTTGCCGCTTCCCGAGGGACCGACGAAGAGCACGCGCTCGCCTTCCTTGAGGTCGAGGCCATCGACCGAGAGAGAGAAAGCGCGCGGGCCCGGCCAAGTAAAGCGCACGCTCGACATGCTGACGATGCCGGGCGCCGCCGCGCGCCTTTCTTCGTGGCGAGCCCGGGAAATGTGAGCCGCCCCGCTCACATCATCGGCCCGAGATCGAGCGAGGGCTTGTCGCGCGTGACCTCGTGCGTGCTCTGCGCCTTGGCGGTGACGACGTTGACGGTGAGGCGCTCGGCACCCTTGAACGACTTGAAGTAGTCGAAGGCGATCGACGTGAGGCTCTCGGGCTTGGCGCAATCGAGGGCATAGGTCGCGTGGAACTCGTTGTGGCCTTCATGCTCCTCGTGGTTTTTGTCCCCCTCTTCATTGGCGTGGTCGTCCTTTTCCTCCGCCTTCGCGTCGTGGTCATGATCGCCGTGCTCGTCCTCGGCCTCCACCTCGACCTTCGCCTCGGCCACCTTGCATCCGGCCGCGTCCGGAACCTTGAACAGCTTGAGGGGCTCGCGCAGAGTGCCGGTCGCCGTCTCGACGGCGGCCTTGTCGGTCTTGCTCTCCGCAGCGTGCTCGAAGCCGACGATGTCCATGCCGGGCACCTCGAGCTCCAACGAGACGCGCTTGGCTTCGACCGCGATGTTGAGGGTGCCGTGGCCATGCTCGTGGGCACCGAGCTCGCGATGCTCTTCCTCGGCACGCGCGGGCTGAGCGGCGACTGCCGCGGCAACGATGATAAGGCTGGTCAGTCTCATGGGTTCACCTTGTCCGTTCGATGTGATTGTACCCGAGGCACCTGAACGCGGCCGGGCGAGCCCGGCGCGCATCGGCACCTCTCGAAGTGGGGAAGGGCGCTTGCGCGCCGTCAGACGGAGGCAGGCGGGCCGCGGGCCTCGAAGGCGGCCGTCGAAGGCCGCGGCGCGGCTTCACGCCGTAGGTCGGGGCGGCTCGGCTCACTGACGGCCGCGGGAAGGGCGAGCGCCGGCGGGGCCGCGAGAAGGGCCGAGGCCGTGAGACTCATCGTCCAGCAGACGGCGCAGCCCTTGTGGTCGTTTTTGTGAGGCGGGCAGCCGTGATCGGCGGCTGGCTGGAAGAACGTCTTGCAGACGAGCGGGACGTTCCGCCCGCCGGCCCAAGCCGCGTGCACATGCCCGAAGGAGAGCGCGAGTTGCACCATCAGCGCCAGAAGCGCGAGGTAGCCGATCTCGGTCCGACGCCTGAGCAGGCGCATGCGTGGATCTCCGCCCGTTGCGATTTGGGATATTATCACAAGTTGGGGCACAAAAAAGACGGCCCCACGGCCGGCCGTTAAATGCCGGACGGGGAATTGCAAATCTCTCATCTGCCCCGTATAACCCCCGCCATCTTAAGCATCCCGCTTGAAGATGCCGCCCGGCACCCTTGGAGGCCGTGCGCGGCTTTTCCATTGGAGACGACGCCATGGCGCAAGAGATCATCGAGCTCAAGGCCGAGGGCCGTCCGCGTGCCGGCAAGGGGGCCGCACGCCAAGCCCGACGCATCGGCAAGGTTCCCGCCGTCATCTACGGAGACGGCAAGCCCGCCGAGACCATCGCCCTCGACTACTACGACGTCCTGCGCCAGATGGTGAAGGGCCACTTCACGGCGACCGTCTTCGACGTCGCCGTCGACGGCACCAAGACGCGCGTGCTGCCGCGCGAGCTCCAGCTCGATCCGGTGAGCGACAAGCCGATCCACGTCGACTTCCTGCGCATCGGCAAGGATGGCGTCATTCGCGTCGCGATCCCTGTCCGCTTCGTCAACGAGGGCTTGTCCCCGGGCTTGAAGAGGGGCGGCGTGCTCAACATCGTGCGCCACGAGATCGAGGTCTATTGCCCCTACGACCGCATTCCGGCGGCCTTCGAGGTGAACCTCGAGGGGCTCGAGATCGGCCGCTCTATTCACATCTCGGCCGTGAAGCTCCCCGAGGGCGTGAAGCCGGTGATCCAGAACCGCGACTTCACCGTCGCCACCATTGCGGGCGCCAAGAAGGAAGAGGAGGAGGCTCCTGTCGCAGCCGCTGCAGCGGAGGCCGCGGAGGGTGCTGCGGCCGCGCCCGCCGCCGGCGCCGAGCCGGCCAAGGGTGCTGCTCCCGCTGCCGCCGGCAAGGGCGCAGCCGCGGCGGCTCCCGCGGCCGGCGGCAAGGGAGCTGCCGCTCCCGCGGCCGGCGGCAAGGGAGCTGCGGCTCCCGCCGCCAAGGGTGGCGAGAAGAAGAAGTAAGGCGCAGGGGCCGGCCGCGTCGCAACTCCGGCCCTCCCTCCCGGGGCTCACCCCATGAAGCTCTTTGTCGGCCTCGGCAATCCGGGCGGCGAATACGCCCGCAATCGCCACAACGTGGGCTTCATGGCGGTCGATCGCATCGCCGCCGAGCACGGCTTCGGGGCCTGGAAGAAGCGGTTCCACGGCGTGACCGCGGACGGCGAGATCAGGGGAGCGCGCGTCGTGCTGCTGAAGCCCCAGACCTACATGAACGAGAGCGGCCGCTCGGTCGGCGAGGCGGCGCGCTTCCTCAAGATCCCGGAGAAGGACATCGTCGTCTTCTACGACGAGATCGACCTCGTGCCCGGTAAGCTCAAGGTCAAGACCGGCGGCGGGAACGCTGGCCACAACGGCCTGCGCTCGATCTCCGCCCATCTCGAAAATGACTACGTTCGCGTGCGCATCGGCGTCGGCCACCCCGGCTCGAAGGACCTCGTCGCGCACTGGGTGCTGCGCGACTTCGCCAAGGCCGACCACGCGTGGCTCGAGCCCCTGCTCGACGCCATCGCCAAATCGGCAGGGCGCCTCGTCGCGGACGATCAGTCACGCTTCATGACCGACGTCCTGAAGCTCACGGCCGAGGAGGCCGAGCCTGCTGAAAAGACGTCACGGAGGAAGGACGAGAGCGCGGAGGCCCCGCGGCGCACCCGGTCCTCGAGCGACCATCCCGAGGGCGAGCGGGCGGGCAAGCGCGAGAGCGCGCTCGCCGCAAACCTCAAGAAATGGCTCACGGGCCGCAGGCCCAAGTCGTGACGCATCCCGCCGCCCTTTTTCTCGCCCACACGATCGGCTATAGGCGGCGATGCGGGAGGGAGAGAACGTCATGACGAGCGCGACCGGAAGTCCGAACGGCGAGCCCGAGAAGAAATCCAAGATTCGCCGCGCCTGGAGCTATTATCGCTGGGTCGACCGCATGAGGGGCTGGTCGGACTGGTACAATTGGCTCTCCGGGTTTCTGCAGACGAAGGCCGGTGTTGCCGCGGCCGTCGGCTCGGCGGCTGCCGTCACCACCGCGACGGCCGTCGTCGTGCATACCGTGATGACGGAGCCGCCCCCGCCGCCGCCCCCGATCGAGACGGCGGCGACCGAGCCGCCCCCTCCCGCTGAGCCGGTGCGCGAGACGAAAAGCTCGGTTATCTTCGCCATCGAGGGCCGCGACAAGGCGGGCCGGCGCGGCGCCTTCGACGTGGTCGTCGCGCAGAAGGAATTCCTGTGGGTGCGCAAGAGCTCGGACGAGATCGAGAAGTCCGGCGTGGTCATTCCGAGCGCGGACATCGCCGGCCTGGTCTTCGATGCGTACATCAAGACCGGGCTCGAGGAAGCCAAGGAGATCATCGCCGTCGGAACGGCGTCGCAGGAGGGGGACGCGAAAGAGGAGACCGAGCGTGCGGGCAAGCGTGCGGAGCGCACCGCCGAGATCGTCGCCTCCGTCGTCGATGCCGAGATCCCGATCTGGACCTTGAACCTCGGTCAGTACCGGGAGCCGAGCCAAGGCGCCGCGACCGACGGCACCAACTGGCAGCGTCCGTTCATGGTCATCGCCGTCAAGGAGCTCGAGCCCGAGACCAATCTCGGCGAGGCGCTTGCCGACGCCATGACCGGCCAGAGCAAGCTCCCGAGCCCCCAAGCCTACTCCGCCTTCGATCTCGCGATGTTCCGTTGACGTCCTCCGGGTAGAGACAATTCGCGCGGCGGTCCGAAAGGTTTCTTTACCTCTTAGTCATATGTTGCCCGGGCGGCAGAGGCGTGCGTGCAGGCCGCCACAACGAGCGCGGGCGGGCTTCCGGCAGCTTGTGTCCATCCCCCAGGCCCGAGCTCTCTTTCAGAGGTTGACCATGATGCGGACCCTTGGCGCGATGGCGGCGCTCACGGCAGGACTGTTTGCGGCCACGGCCGCTTCTGCCTCGGCGGAGAAGTACGACATTTCGACGTTCACCTGCCGCGACCTCGCCGAGGCCATGAGCTCGGGATCGAAGGACGAGCAGTACGGCATGAGCGTCATTCTCTACTGGCTCGCGGGCTACAACGCCACCGACGAGCAGGGCACAGTGATCTACTTCTCGAGCCTCGAGAAGGATTTCGCGAACACGCTCAAGTACTGCGCGAAAAATCCGAACATCGGCGTCGTGACCGCGTCCGCCAAGTTCATGGGAGAGAATGCCTCCCCTTCCACGGGCGAGCCGGTCGACCTTTCGACGTTGAAGTGCGAGAAGCTCGCGAAAACGACCAAGGACGACCAGGAGGGCCTCGGGCAGATCCTGATGTGGCTCGCGGGCTACCATGCCTACACCAACGAGGACATGATTTTCGAATTCAGCCGCCTTCACCAAGAGCGCGACCGAGATCGGCGAGTACTGCCGGGCCAATTCGCAAGTCGGTTTCTTCACGACGGCCGAGAAGTTCATGTCAACCGAGTGACGCGGCGCAATCGCAAAAGACAGCAAAGGGCGGCGCTCGACGAGCGCCGCCCTTTTTCATGGCGTGCAGCCGCATCATGGGGCTTGCCCTTCTCACTAAAGCTCTGTCGGATCCTCGTTCCGCACATCCTCCAGCACGAAACCGGCTTTGAGATAGACGTCCATCGCCTTGGGGTGATCCCATACGTCAGTGTGGAGCCATATGCGGCGAGGGCTGAGCTCGTCCCAAATCGCCCGGAGTGCAACTGCGAGGAGACATGGCCCCAGCCGGCGACCGTATGCTTCCGGCACCATGCCGATGCCCGGCGCTGTCGAACTCGCAGAAGCCGAGGGCCGGCGACCCCTCCGCGCGGCTGCGCAAAGTGAAGATGTGACTATGGGGCCCGGCGAGGAAATCCTCCAAGAAGCCCCTTGGCATCTTCAGCCTCTGATCCCAGCCCCACGGGCCGCCGACAGCACGGTAGAGCGCAAGGTACTCGTCGATACGAAGCAGCTGGCGCGCTACCTCGATACCCGGCGGGCACGCGTTCTCGGCAGGTCGAGCCGGTCCCTCGGGCAATGCCAGGTATGAAACGCGAATTCTTCTGGCCGTGTCTTCCTTGCGCATGGCCCCTTCCCCGTGCTCCAAGAAACGATACCTCACCGGCACTGCCGCGGGAATTCGAGAGACGCGTCTCCCATTGATTGCGCCGCACTTACGGGGTAGCCACGCGCAGCAGCGGCCAAGGACAATCACTCATGGGCTTCAAGTGCGGCATCGTCGGCTTGCCGAACGTCGGCAAGTCGACCCTCTTCAATGCGCTGACCGAGACAGCCGCGGCCGAGGCCGCGAATTATCCCTTTTGCACGATCGAGCCCAACGTCGGCGAGGTCGCCGTCCCCGACGAGCGGCTCGATGCGCTCGCCAGGATCGCCAAGTCGGCGCAGACCATCCCGACGCGGCTCACCTTCGTCGACATCGCCGGGCTCGTGCGCGGGGCGTCCAAGGGCGAAGGGCTCGGCAACCAGTTCCTCGCCCACATCCGCGAGGTCGACGCTGTCGCCTACGTCCTGCGCTGCTTCGAGGACCCGGACATCACCCACGTCGAGAACCGCATAGATCCGATCGCCGATGCCGAGACGGTGGAGACCGAGCTCATGCTCGCCGACCTCGAGAGCTGCGAGAAGCGCGCCTCCTCGATCGAGAAGAAGGCCAAGAGCGGCGACAAGGAGGCGAAGGTCCAGCTCGCCCTCCTCGAGAAGGCGCTCGCGCTCCTTCGCGAGGGAAAGCCCGCGCGCCTTGCGAAGCTCACTCCCGAGGAGGCGCCGGCCTACGCCGCCCTCCAACTCCTGACGGCGAAGCCCGTCCTGTACGTCTGCAACGTGGACGATGGCTCGACCGCGACCGGCAACGTGTTCTCGGCGAAGGTCGCCGAGCGCGCGAAAGAGGAGCGGGCGGGCTGTGTCGTCATCTCGGCCAAGATCGAGGCGGAGGTGGCGGGGCTAGGGGCGGCCGACCGCAAGGCCTTCCTCGCCGACCTCGGGCTCGAGGAGCCGGGCCTCAACCGCCTCATCCGCGAGGGCTATAGGCTACTGGGGCTCGTCACCTTCTTCACCGCCGGACCCAAGGAGGCGCGCGCCTGGACGGTGACGCGGGGCGCCAAGGCGCCGGAGGCGGCGGGCGTCATCCACACCGATTTCGAGAAGGGCTTCATCCGCGCCGAGACCATCGCCTACGACGACTATGTCGCCCTCGGCGGCGAGGTCGGAGCGAAGGACGCCGGCAAGATGCGCCTCGAGGGCAAGGAATACGTCGTCCAGGACGGTGACGTGATGCACTTCCGCTTCGCGAATTGAGACCATCATCATGAAGGTTCTGCTCGTTTCGGCTCACGTGCGTCCCAACTCGTTGACGAAGACGGCCGCAGAAGCGTTTGCGCTGGCCGCTGTCGAGAATGGGCACGATATCGAATGGGTAAATCTCGTCGCCGAAGACTTCGACCCCGTGTTGCGGGAGCCCGACGAACCCGATTGGATGAATTCCGAAAAGGTCTATTCGCAGACGGTCCTCGAAGAAATGGCAAGGATCGAGCGAAATGAGGCCACGGTCATCGTCTTTCCGATCTGGTGGTGGTCGATGCCGGCCATTCTCAAGGGTTGGATTGACCGGGTCTGGAATAACGGCTGGGCTTACGGTGCGCGCAACTACCCGCACAATCGGGTGTGGATGATTGCGATCGCGGGCGCCCACGCGATCGACTACCAAAAGCGCGGCTACGACGAGGCAATGAAGACCCAGCTCGAAACGGGTATACTTGGCTACTGCGGCATCGAAGAGCGACGCCTGGCTATCCTTTACGGCTCGGTCGAAGGTGAGCCATACCCGGCACAGATCATCGTAGACGCACGCAATCTTGGTGCATCATTCTAGCAACTCGACATTCTAGCAACTCGACGTCCCGATCTCGCGCCCTCGACGGACACAATATCGATGCGAGCCGTCCCGGTTGCAGCGCCGCCGATTTAGGGAAAGCCATATGAAACAAGGCGATTCGTCGCACGGCGATACGGAGCTCGCGGCTTTCGACTGGGAAGACCCGTTCCTGCTCGAGGCTCAATTGACCAGCGACGAGCGCATGCTGCGCGACGGGGCACGCGCCTTCGCGCAGGACAGGCTGCAGCCGCGGATCATCAGGGCCTACGCGGAGGAAACCACCGATCCAAAGATATTCCGCGAGATGGGCGAGGCAGGGCTTCTCGGCGTCACCATTCCGGACGAGTACGGCGGGCTCGGCGCGAATTACGTGACCTACGGGCTCGTCGCCCGCGAGATCGAGCGGGTCGACAGCGGCTACCGCTCGATGATGTCCGTCCAGAGCTCGCTGGTAATGTTTGCGATCTACGCGTACGGCTCCGAGACGCAGCGCAAGGCCTACCTGCCGAAGCTCGCAAAAGGACACCTCATCGGCTGTTTCGGCCTCACCGAGCCGGACGCCGGCTCCGACCCGGCGGCCATCAAGACGCGCGCGGAGAAAGTAGCCTCGGGCTATCGGCTCACCGGCACCAAGACGTGGATCTCGAACTCGCCGATTGCCGACGTGTTCATCGTCTGGGCGAAGTCCGACGCCCACGGCGGCGCCGTCCGCGGCTTCGTGCTCGAAAAGGGCACGCCGGGCCTCTCGGCGCCCGAAGATCGGCGGCAAGCTGAGCCTCAGGGCTTCCGTCACGGGCGAGATCGTGATGGACGGCGTCGAGATTCCCGAGGACGCGCTATTGCCCGGTGTCGAGGGCCTGAGAGGTCCCTTCGGCTGCCTCAATCGCGCGCGGTACGGAATCAGCTGGGGGGTCATGGGTGCCGCGGAATTCTGCTGGCACGCGGCGCGCCAGTATGGCCTCGACCGCAGCCAGTTCGGCCGGCCGATCGCGCAGACGCAGCTCTATCAGAAGAAGCTCGCCGACATGCAGACGGAGATCACGCTCGGGCTGCAGGGTGCGTTGCGGGTCGGCCGGCTCTGGACGAAGGCACGGCCGCGCCGGAGATGATCTCCATCATGAAGCGCAACAACTGCGGCAAGGCGCTCGACATCGCGCGCATGGCGAGAGACATGCACGGCGGCAACGGCATCTCCGAGGAGTACCAGGTGATCCGCCACATGGTGAACCTCGAGGCCGTCAATACCTACGAAGGCACGCACGACGTGCACGCCCTCATCCTGGGCCGGGCGCAAACAGGCCTCCAGGCCTTTTTTTGAGCGAGGCGAGCGATGACCTGTCCGCTTGACGGGAATTCGCGTGCTCGACCTTTCGCGGGTCCTGGCCGGGCCGTGGGCCGGCCAATTGCTGGCCGACCTCGGCGCCGAGGTCGTCAAGGTCGAGCGGCCCGGCACGGGAGACGATACGAGAAGCTGGGGTCCGCCCTATGCAGCCGATGCCCGGGGCGAGCCCACGACCGAGTCGGCCTATTTCCTCTCGGCGAACCGGGGAAAGAAGTCGGTCGTGATCGACATGGCCGATCGGCAAGGCCAGACGGCAATCGGCGAGATGGCGCGGACGTCAGACGTGCTGATCGAGAACTTCAAGGCCGGAGCGCTGGCGAAGTACGGTCTCGACTACGCCGCGCTGGCGCAGATCAATCCCAGGCTTGTCTATTGCTCGATCACGGGCTTCGGCCAGACCGGCCCCTACCGCGACCGCGCCGGCTACGACTTCATGGTGCAGGGGCTCGGCGGACTCATGAGCATCACGGGGGCTCCCGACGACGCACCGGGCGGCGGGCCGATCAAGGTCGGCGTTGCAGTCGCGGACATCTTCACGGGTCTTTACGCCACGATCGGCATTCTCGCCGCCCTTCACCGCCGCGAGCGAACCGGGCGCGGCGATCACATCGACATGGCCCTTCTCGACGTGCAGGTCGCGGTTCTTGCCAACCAAGCGATGAATTATCTCACGACCGGAGTTTCGCCGGCGAGGCTCGGCAACGCCCATCCCAACATCGTCCCCTACCAGACCTTCGCCACTTCCGACGGCCACTTCATCCTGGCGGTCGGCAACGATACGCAGTTCCGCCGCTTCTGCGAAATGGCGGGATGCCCGGCGTTGGCCGACGACGAGCGGTTCGCGAACAATCCAGCCCGCGTCGCGAACCGCGAGGCGCTCGTCCCCATGATCGAGGCACGGACCCGCCTTCGCCCGGCGCGACAGTGGATTGCGGATCTTGAAGCCGTCGGCGTGCCCTGCGGGCCGATCAACGACCTCGAGGCCGTGTTCGCCGACGAGCAGGTCCGCCACAGGGGACTTCGCCTCGACCTGCCGCACACGATTGCCGGAACCGTTCCCTCGGTCGCCTGTCCGATACGTTTTCTCGAGGCGAGCCTGAGCCAAGGGTCCGGCCCGCCCGCCCTCGGCGAGCACACGAACGAGGTGCTGAGCAGTCTCAGCCGTCCGGCCGCAGACTTGTCCAAGTCGCGAGTTTGACCGCAGTCGCGCTGAATTGTCTGGAAGGATCGAGAAGGCTCACGCTTCGACGAGGAAGCGCCTCGGAGCCCGCCTTAATTTCTTGGAAGGATGCTGGAAAAATGCTGCCCCAAAAGGGGCAGCACCAGAAGCGCTAATACGCCTTCTTCATGGGTTCGGCGTCGGAGTCGCTCGGTTCCTTTGCCGCCGGCCCGCTCTTGTTGCCGGGCTGGCCTTGTACGCCGCTCGAATCCTGGCTCGGGGTGGTCGAATGCTCGGAGTCGCTGCCCGCCTCGCCGGCGGACGCGCCCGACCCGGATCCATCCTCGGGGGCTCGGGTCGACGGGCCGGTGCGCGTGTCGGGCGGACCCTGGACGCCGGGGCCCGAATTGGCAGCGCCGGTGGTCGTTTCGCCGGGCGCCATCTTGTCCTGGTCGAGCTTCCCGGATTCAGCTAACGCCGGCACGCTCAGAAGCAGAGCGGCGATGGCGACGCCAGTAGCTTGCTTAATCATGACAATGCCTTTCGATTTGTTGCCGATAACCGGGGCAACGGCGGCAAATGGCAATGGTTCCAATTTTCGGCAGCACGGCGCCGCAACATAGTGCGGCTCACACGTGGCACAGGCTGCGCACGGAATTACACAGGTCCTCCTCGAAGACCGGCTTCGGTAGGATCACCTGGTCCTTGTTGCGGCGGACCAGCGGGCGCGGATATCCGGTGACGACGACGAACGGGATGTTGCGCTTCTCGAGCGCGACCTGAAGGCCGGCGCTATTGGAATCGGCAAGAGCAAAGTCGATCACGCCGACGTCGACCTCAGTGCTTTCGAGCAGCGACAGGGCCTGCCGGACGGAGGCGATCGGACCGATGACCTCGGCGCCGTGGTCACAGAGCCAGTCGCAATAGGCGATCGCCTCGAGCGGATCGTCCTCCGCGAGGAGCACTCTCTTGCCGGCCAGAAAGCTGTCGCCCATGAATTCAGTCCCTGAAATTGCCAGCTGCTGGTCTGAACATTCGCACGGCCTCAATGGTTCCCTGGCCCCGCTGAACGCCGGAACCGGCGGCCGCTGCGCGCGTTAGCTGAGCATCAGGAGCTCCCGACGTTCGTCCATGCTGAACAGGCATTTCCTCGTCGTGTTCGCCGCCGCGATGCCAATGCTCGCCGCTTCTGCGGCCCTTGCGCGGCCGCCCGTATGCGCCGAGCGACACGCCTACGTGGAGTATCTCAAGGTCACGCTCAACGAGACGCAGGAGGAGATCAGACTTGTTTCCGAGCGCAATCTCGCCGAGCTTTTCGTCTCCCCGATCGGCACTTGGACCCTTCTCGCGACGAGCCCGAAAGGCATATCCTGCCTGGCTGCCTCCGGCGACGGCCTCGCCAAACGCGCTTCCCTTTGACCGCGCACGCTTCACCCCGTAATTCAAGATCGGAAAACATCGGGGCCCTTTGACCAATTCCTCAATGATCGCGGACACGCCCGCCCAGCCGCTCGATTTGGCCGTGATCGGCAATGGCCGCATTGCCGCGCTCCTCAACCCGCAAGCGCGCATCGTCTGGTGGTGCTTTCCGCGCTTCGACGGCGACCCGGTCTTCTCGCGCCTCCTGTCCGGCAACGAGGAAAAAGGGTTCTCAGATATCGTCGTCGAGGGGTGCGTGCTGCGCCGCTCGGCGTACGTTCGCAACACGGCCATCGTCGAGACCTTGCTCGAGGACGGCGAGGGCAACGGCGTGCGGGTGACGGATTTCGCGCCGCGCTTCCTGCGCTTCGAGCGCATGTACCATCCGGCCCAGATCATCCGTCGCGTGGAGCCGATCGGCCTGCCCCGTATCAGGATCAGGGTTCGCCCGACGTTCGACTATGGCGAGCCGCGCGCGATCCAGGTCGTGGGCTCGAATCATATTCGCTGGAGCGGGGGCGAGCACACGCTGCGCCTCACGACCGACGCGCCGCTGTCCTACATCGTCCATGAATCGCCGTTTGCGTTGACGCGGCCGCTGACGCTGATCATGGGCTCGGACGAGCCGCTCGAGGCCGCCGTCGATACCGTTTCCAGGGAATCGCTCGAGCGCACGCGCGACTATTGGCTCGGCTGGGTGCGCGGTCTCGCGGTGCCCTTCGACTGGCAGGCCGAGGTCATCCGTGCGGCGATCACGCTCCAACTCTGCACGTTCGACGAGACGGGTGCGATCGTCGCCGCGCATACGACCTCGCTGCCCGAGGCCCCCAACTCCCAGCGCAATTGGGACTACCGCTATTGCTGGCTGAGAGACGCCTACTTCGTCATCAAGGCCCTCAATCGTCTCGGTGCGACACATACGATGGAGTCCTACCTCGACTACATCACAACCATCGCTACGCGAGCGCGCGGCACGCTCTACCCTGTCTACGGCATCGTTCACGACCAGGCGCTCGAGGAGCGCGTCGCGCCAAACCTCGCAGGGTTCCAGTCCATGGGGCCAGTCCGCGTCGGCAACGAAGCCGCCACCCAATTGCAGCACGACTCCTACGGCAGCGTCATTCTCGGCGTCTCACAGATGTTCATCGACGAGAGGCTTCCGCGCGTCGGCGACGAGTCGCTCTACCGGCGGCTCGAGGCGCTCGGCCATCAGGCCAAGCGCGTGTCCATGGAGGCGGACGCGGGGATCTGGGAGTACCGCGGCCGCATGCAAGTCCATACGCACTCGGCCACCATGTGCTGGGTTGCGCTCGATCGGCTGGCACACATTGCCTCTCTGCTCGGCCTGGCCGCGGAAAGCGAGCGATGGCGGCAGGACGCCGAGGCGCTCCGCCGCCAAATCCTCTCGCGTGCGTGGAGCCGCAAGCGCGGCGCGATCACCGGCGCGCTCGACCACGACGAGCTCGACGCCAGCGTCCTCCTCTTGCCTGAGCTCGGCTTGCTCGCCGCCGACGATCCGAGGTTCCTGCAGACATGCGACGTGGTCGGAGCGGAGCTCGGCCGCCATGGTTTCATGATGCGCTACACAAACGACGATTTCGGCGCCCCGGAAACGTCGTTCCTCGCCTGCCAGTTCTGGTATATTGATGCCCTTGCCGCCACGGGGCGATCTGAAAGAGCGCGTGAGCTCCTGAGCGACGTTCTCGGCCGGCGCAACGCGTTCGGCCTTCTCACCGAGGACTTGCACCCCGAGACCGGGGCTTTGTGGGGCAATGTTCCCCAGACGTACTCCATGGCCGGCATTGCCAACTCCTGCCGGACGCTGTCCCGGCCCTGGGAAGCGGCCTGGCCACGACCGCTCGGTTAGCCGGCGGAACTCAGTCGGCCATCAAGCGTTTGATTCTCAGCCGGATTTTGGCAGTCACCCGTGACGAGGCTGGCTGCGGGGCTGAAACGGTACCCGGAGAGCAGATTTGTCGCGTCTCGTCGTAGTCTCGAACAGGGTCGTCGACCTCGGCAGGGCCTCGCAGGCGGGAGGCGTCGCCGTGGTCATCGCCGACGTGCTGCGCAACCGCGAGGGCTTGTGGTTCGGCTGGAACGGCAGGGTCACGCAGGGGGGCGAGGAAGCTCGCACGCCGTCGATCAGGGCGGCGCGCAGCCACGGGCCCAACGCCACCGCAACGATCCCGCTCAGCCCGGACGAGCATCGCGACTACTATCTCGGCTATTCGAACTCCGTTCTGTGGCCGGTGTTTCACAACCGGCTCGACCTCGCGCGCTTCGATGCCGGCTTCTACCAGCGCTACGTCGAGGTGAACCAGCGCTTCGCCGACGCCCTCGTGCCGCTGCTTCTCGAGGACGACACGGTCTGGGTTCACGACTACCACTTGATCCCGCTCGGCGCCGAGCTCCGAAGGCGAGGCGTCTCGAATCCGATCGGGTTTTTCCTGCACATCCCGGTGCCCCCGCCGCAGGCCTTTCTTGCCATCCCGGAGCACCGCGAGCTAGCGCACGACCTCAGCGCCTACGACCTCATCGGGCTGCAGACGAGCGCCGACGTCGCAAACCTGATCAAGTTCCTCGAGGACAGCGTGGCGGGGCGCATACTCCAGGACGGGCGCATCAGGGTCTTCGACGAGCAGCTCGTGATCGAAAACTTCCCCGTCGGAATCAATCTCGATGATTTCACCGGGGCGGCGCGACTGGAGCCCGATGTGCAGGCGCGCGGCGGCGCCCACCGCATCATCGGCGTCGACCGGCTCGATTACACCAAGGGCCTTCCGCAAAAGTTGAGCGCCTTCGGCCGGTTCCTCGAGAAGAACCCGCACTATCGCGGGCGCGTGGTCCTGTCGCAGATCGCGCCGCCCACCCGTGAAAGTGTCGACGCCTACACCGACATCCGCTCGACGCTCGAGAGCCTTAGCGGCAAGATCAACGGCATGTTCGGCGAGCTCGACTGGGTGCCGATCCACTACATTCACCGCTCCGCGCCGCGCAAGCGGCTGATCGGCGTCTACCGCTCGTCGCGGATCGGCATGTTCACGCCGCTGCGCGACGGCATGAACCTGGTTGCCAAGGAGTACATCGCGGCACAGGACCCGAGCGATCCCGGCGTTCTCATTCTGTCGCGGTTCGCCGGCGCGGCCGAGCAGCTCACCGATGCCTTGATCGTCAATCCCTACAACATCGAGGAGATGGCGAACGCCATCCTGACGGCGCTCGAGATGGACAGGACCGAGCGCATTGAGCGTCACGGCAGGCTGCTTGCCGCCGTCAAGGCCCAGGATATCTTCGCCTGGTCGAACGCGTTTCTCGCCGCCCTCGATGTGCGGGGGAAGGAACGGCGGGCCGTGAGCTCCTCCAACGCGTCGATGCGTCATCTACTTGATAGACTGGAGCACAAGCTCAAGAAGCCCGAGCGCGGGGCATCGCGCGCGAGATCTCTCAGGTAGACAATGCGAGCCCTGACCGTCGGCGGCGCCACCATCGATACGATTGCCATCATCGAGAGCGATCGCATCGAGCGCATGAGCATGCGCAATGCGGACAGCGCCTTTCTCCTGCTCGAGGAGGGGCGCAAGACGGAATCGCTCGAGATCTCGACCCACTGCGGCGGCGGCGCCACCAATGCGGCGGTGGCGCTCGCGCGTCTCGGCTTCGAGGTCGCCGCGTTGATCAAGCTCGGCACGGACCGGCGCGCCGAGACGATCCTCGACAAGCTCAAGGAGGAAGGCGTGTCGGCCCGCTGGGTCAAGCGCGACGCACGCGCGCCGACCGGCGCCTCGGTCCTCGTCTCGTCGCACGAGCGCAATGCGGCCGTCTTCACGTTTCGCGGCGCGAACGCGCTCCTCGAGCTCGCAGACCTCAGCAAGGAGGCGTTCGAGGTGGACCTCGTCCACGTGGCGAACTTGAGCAACCGGTCGGCGGAGTGCTACCCCGCGATCGTGGAGAAGGCGAAGGCGCACGGCGCGTTCCTCTCCACCAACCCCGGACTGCGCCAGCTCTCGGCCCATGCCCCGGAATTTCTTCAGTGCCTGCCGTCGATCGGCGTGCTGACGCTCAATCGCCAGGAGGCCGACGCCCTCATCGCCGCCCTGACGTCGAAATTCGGAGAGGACGGAGGAAGGCCCGGCGCGTCCTGGGGCCACGGTCCACCGCGCCTTGCAATCCGCGGGCTGATCGGCGGGGGCTTCGAAATGAGCCTCCGGGTCTTTTTCGGTCGAATGCTGGAACGCGGCGTGCGACACGTCGTCGTAACCGACGGCAGCGAAGGCGCGTTTGCGGCGAGCGGCACCGAGATTTTCTATGCCGAGGCCCGTAAAATGGCCGTCGCAGGGACGGCAGGCGCAGGCGACGCCTTCGCGGCGACCTATGCGGCGTGCGTTGCCCGTGGCCAGCCGGCTGCGGACGCCCTCACAGCGGCGACCGTCAATGCCGCGAGCGTGCTCGGGCATGTCGACACCCAGAGCGGCCTTCTGACGCGCAAAGCGCTCGAGACGGAGCTCGAGGCGATCAAGAGCCGGCCGGGCGTCATGAGCTGGCCACTATGACGTCGAGAATGGTGCCCAAGAGATGGACAATCGCTCGAGACTGCAGGAGGGGAACGTCGTGAAGGACGACACGATGGATGCCGGCAGCGCGCACGAGGCGCCGGCCGCGATTGTATCGAACTCGGAGAGCCGCCTCGAGGCGTGCACGCGCGCCGCGCTCGCACGGCCCAATGAGTGCTGCTTGTTCCTCGACATGGACGGAACGCTGCTCGATTTGGCGGCCACTCCACACACCATCCGCGTGCCGGAAGGGCTGGTCGGGCTCCTAGAGCGGCTTGCCGACGGCTTGGGCGGAGCGCTTGCCATCATTACGGGGCGCAGAATTGCCGAGCTCGATCTCGTTCTCTCGCCCTTGCGTGTCGCGGCCTCCGGCGTGCACGGCGCGGAGATGCGCTTCAAGGCCGATGGCGAAGTCGAGCAGTTGATGCCGGAGCTGTCGGAGGAGATCGTGCAGTCGCTGACCCGCTTTGCGCGCCGGACGCCCGGCGCGTTCGCGGAGCCGAAGGGCCCCGGCCTCGCGATACACTATCGCCTCGCGCCGGCGGCCGGCCCGGTGATCGCCGCGGAGCTGGCTCGATTTCGGGAGCGCCACGTGGGCGAGTTCGAGATTTGGCCCGGGCAGAAGGTGTTCGAGGTCATCCCCGCCGGTTTCTCAAAGGGGACGGCCGTTGCCGCTCTTGCCGCCACTGCCCCCTTCAGGGGGCGCGTCCCGATCATGATCGGCGACGACATCGGCGATCTGCCGGCCTTCGCGGCCGCGGAGCGATTGAACGGCTTTGGACTAAGGGTCGCGAGCGAGAATTTCGGCACGAAGGGCGCCGACTTCGACGGACCCAGATCCGTGCGTGCGTGGCTGGCCGGCCTCGCCGAGCGCCTGGTCTAACGGCCCCGCCGGCGGGGCGCTTAAGCTGCAGCTGTCTTGAGCTTGAGATCGACGGCGGAGGCGCGCGAGGCTGCTTGCCGGGCGTCTCGCGTTTCCTCGCCCGGGGCCACGACGGGATGCAGCGCAATCGTGTCCGTGTCCTTGCCGATGAGCGCCGGCTCCGCGGTATTGCCGTCTGCGCCGCCCCGCATCGCGTAGCTCTGCTCGAGCCCGCCTGCGTCCTGCAGCACTTCGGGCGGCCCCTTGACGATCCAGGACGTCGAGCCGCTGACGGGGCCTGCTGCGGCTCCGTCGGCGAAGTATGCGGTGCCTTCGTAGAGCTCCTCTGTTCCTGATGCGAGAGAGTCGAAGACGCACAGGATCTTCTGCGCGCGGTTGGCCTTTGTCTCCGTCTCCACCGCCTCGCCGAAGCTGCACGTGAGATTGCCGAGCACCTCCGGTGGTCGCGATTCGGTGGCCGCGCCGGTGAGCAGGATCATGCTCAGCGCTGTAATCGGTAATCTTGCGATGAAATTCATAGGCTCTCCCATGAGCGCGCGCCGCGAGAACCCCGAAGGCTCCCGCGGCGGCAATTGCGTCACTACGTCACCAAGGCTTACCGCCAGCGATTATGGCGCCGGCCTCCGAAATTGAGGTAGAGGCCAAATCCCGGACGGCGGTAGTAGGGGTAGTAGCCGTAGTATCCGTAGTCGCGATAGCGATAGCGAGCATAGCCGCCGTGACACCGCTCGCGGCCGTTGCGCCAGTGGCAGTGCCTGTAGCCACGCGAATGAACATTGACGACGCCCGCGTCGCCGATCGCGCTGGTGGCATTGGCCGCTCCGCCAAGCGACGCAGCACTCGCCGAACTCGGTAGCGCGGCGGCAGTCAACGCTGCCGCCGCAAGCAGCCCAAATAAATTCGTTCCTCTGATCGACATAGTTCTCTCCACTTTACGAGTGTGCGTGATCACTGTGGAGGGAACGTGGGTGGCTGGCTTAGGTTCCCTTTCGTGCGCGGCACCCGCCGCCACTCCCTCGTCACATTCGATGTCGCGAGCGCTATGATTGCAGGGGGTTCCCGCAGGTTGACCCTCGATCCCGACGATGCTCTAACGACGCTGGACGATTGAACGGTCGGGGAGCAAGGGACCGTTGCGAGGGATCATTTTCCTGGCAAGCCTCGTGCTGGCCATTGCGTCGGCGGCAACGGCGAGCGCCGGTGAGAAGAAGGCCGAGCCCGAGTATCGGCTGCTCGTGCTCGACGGCACGGCCGTCCGCTGGCGCGGGAACGCCGACGGCCTTCCCACCGTGCTCACCTTTGCATTCTTGACGGAGCCCAGGTCGTTCGTGGGCGCGCGCAACTGCAGCAGGATGCTGCCGCCGTCGGCCGCGCTCGCCCCCTCCAAGATCGACATCGACTCGTTCCGCCGCGAGGTGCGGGCCGCGTTCGCCATGTGGCGCGACGCCATCAACATCGACTTCCGCGAGACCCACGATATCGCCGAGGCGGGCATTCTCATCGGTGCCGAGGCCGAGCCGCGCGGCCGCGCTTTCACCAACGTCGCGACGCACGGCACCGCCGGCGGCGGCATGGGCCGCATCGCTCAATCGCTGATCTGCCTCAACCCGCAGACGCGGTGGAAGATAGGCTTTGACGGCGATCTCGACGTCTACGATCTGCGCTACACGATCGCCCACGAGATCGGTCATGCGATCGGCCTCGACCATCCGGGCGCCGAAGGCCAGCTCATGTCCTATCGCTATGTCGAGCATCACCGCGGGCTGCGGCCCGGCGACATCGCCGGTGCCAGCTTGCTCTATGGGGCAAGAGGAGCGCCGCGCGGCGTCGGCGTCCCGGTGATGCCCCCGCGCGCGCCAGCGCGCGAGCAGGAGACGCACGACTTCGGTCTCGGAGAGACCCGCCAGCCGGACGCCGCTCCCGCGCGCTAGCGAACAAGTGCTGCCAGCCTGGCGCTACTTCCCGAGCGGCATGTTGAGTTGCAGACGCCCCGTCCAGTTCTCGGGCTCCGCCTCCTTCGTGCTCTCGAGCCCGCCCTTGGCCTCGATGTTCATCCCGTCCTTGACGCCGACGGCAACGCCGGCCTCGGCCTTGAGATGAAGATCCGAGCCTTGATCGGGCGCCGCGGCATGATTGATCCTCGAGAGATCGTCGAACGACAAGAAGCCTCCCACGGACGCCCGCGGCTCGACGTAGGTATCGCTGTTGACCTCGAACCGCCGCTTCAACTCGGGGAGCACCTCGAGGCGGCCCTGAGCGGCCGGCAGCTCCGCCTGCGCCTCGCTCGCGGCAAGCGCCGCCGTCCTCTCCTCGAAGTAGGTGAGGGCGACGCTCGGAGCGAAGGTCCATGAGCCGACCTTTCGGTCGCCTCTGAGCTTTCCGTAGAGGAGGCGCCGGTCCGACGTCTCCTTATCGACCGACACGCCGGCGATGCCGCTCTCGGAGCTCCCCCACGCCGCGCGTCCGTCGAGAATGATGCCCGGTCCGAACCGCACGCTCATGTAGGGTCCGAACATCCAGCCGTTCGCGGCAACGTCCGCCGCGCCGCCGGCGGGCAACTCGTCGGCGCGATCGAACTGCGCCAAGGCCCCGATCATGATGTCGGGGCCAAGCTTGTAGTTGCTGCCCACGTAGACGGCGCTGAGCTCGCCGTTGTTTGCTCCGGCCACCGTCTCGTAGGGCTCGTAGCGGCCCTCGAACCAGAAATCGAGAATGCTCGGCTCGCGCCTGGCGCCGGGATTGGCTGCGGCCGCAATTTCGCTCAAGCTCACGGATACGGCGGCGGGCCTGGGCTTGGCGGGATCGTCCGCCCCGGTCTCGTTCGCCTGCGCTTGGGGCGATTGCCCCTGGCTCGGCGCCGTTATCGGCGTTTCCGGCCTGTCGATCCTCATGCGATCGGGGGCTTTCGACAGAAGGAGGTCGGTCGTGCGCGTCAGGAACTCGCGGCGAGCCTCCGCACTCATCGCACACCTGACGCTGATCGCCGCGGGACCGTCATTGCCCGCCGTGAGGCGAAATCCATAGGCGCTCTCCGCCGGCGCCGAGAAGCTCATGCTTGCTGCACGTGACCCTGAATAGAGGGCTCGCGGTGCGCCGTTTCCGCTGACGAGAGCAACCGTTGCCGGGCTCCTTGTCGTGACCGAGAAGCTCAGCGTCTCTCCTGCCGCGAGGTACGCCTCGCGCTCCACACTTCGGCCGGGGCCGACCTCCATATCGAGGCCGCCGCGATTGGCGGCTGCGCAGCCCCGGCTCACCGCCGCCTGAAGGTCACCCGCGCTCGCAAGGAGCGCGGTCGAGATTGCCGTCATCGCCGCCCAGCAAGGGCGGGCCTGAACGATTTGCCCCATCGTTCGCACACCTCTCTGTCATGCCTGTGATGACATTGAATGTGCGAGGGAAAATGGACCAAACGATGACCATTGAACGATGCGTATTTACGCAATGAACTACCTGGGCAGAGCCGACGCGCTCTGCTCGACCCCGACCGGCAGGGTCGGGCCAGAAGCTGACGTGGCGGGGGGGCCCTTCGCGTGCCAGCTCAATATAGCCAGTGGCCGCCAACGCCGTGCCATTGGCGATCATTACCCGACGTCGGCGTTGGCCCTTGCCGCGACTACTACGAGGCCTGCTTCACGCCGGGCGGCTGCCATGTCGCTTTGTCGACCGGCAGGATCGACGGCGGCTCGGTTCTCGGCCAGTAGAGCCGCATTACCAGATAAATCGGACCGTTTGGAGCGGGCAGCCAGTTGGGCTCCTTGTCCGCGCCGGGCGACTTGTTCTGGATGTAAAGCGTCAGCGAGCCGTCCGCGTTGGTCTTCATGGTCGGCAGCATCGGCGAATTAATGAGGTAGCGGTTGATCGGGCTTTCGATCAGCAGCTGCGTCTTGCCGTCATACATCGTTATCGACCAGAAGGCGTTCACCGGCGGTAGCTGACCGGCCGGGAATGTCACCGTGTAATTGTGCTGGCTGCCGTCGAGCGACTGACCGTCGCCGTCGACGCGCGTCAACGGATACATCGCCTCCGCCGCATCGTTGCCGTAAATGCCCGCCTTCGCGGCGACAGCGCGCTTCAACCAGTCGCCATTGTAGTGGGCGCTGTCGCCGGGGAGCGAGCTGACCCGCCAGCCGTTGATCGAAATGCCGACATTTGCGACGGCCTCGTCGACCTTGCGGTCACCCTCCTTCATGCCCAGCGAGGATCTCCGCCTTATGCTCCAGCGGCAGGTCCTTGAAGTTGAAGGTCTTGCCCGGCCCGATGCCGATGCGCGCAAGCTGGGCGCGTATCTCCTTCTCGTTCTCTTGCGCGGGGGCAAATTGCAGTGCGAAGTCGAGGTACTCGAAGAAGTTGGTCTTCACGAGCTCCTTGTCGATTTTCGGAAAGTCGATGGTTGGCGCGGGCGGGGGCGGTGCCTGCTTCAGGTAGCTGGAAAGCGTCTGGACCTTGTAGCCTGCTTGGACCTTCTTGACGTTGTCGAGATCGTCAGGATTGAAAAGCTGGGTCCGATATCCTGCCACTGAAAATTGCGTGCTCGACCGGAATACCTTCTTGATCCCGGGTGGCGTCTCGCCCTTCCACTCCGGCCCGACGACCATGTAGTCGCCGGCCTCGTGTCCAGTGGCGCGGCTGCCGATATAGCCGTAGTTGTAGGTATTGCCGTCACACAGCATGACCGAGTAGTAGCGTTTCGGGTCCACCGCCGGGACCGAAAGGACGATCGGCTCCGCCCGCAGGTCCATCCATACGAACGAATAGGGCGTGTCGCTGTTCGGTGTGACGATCGCAGTGTCTTTGTAGGTGAAGACGTTGGGTTCGTTCTTGATCTCGTTGAACGGAGCCTTGTACTGCCCCGAGTTTGCGGTTAACGGCGTACTCATTCATGACGGCGTAGTTCATCACGATTGGCAGGCCGTAGATGTAGCCTTGCTCGGCGATATCCTTGGCCTCGAGAAGGCTTGGCCATTCGGCTCGCGCCGCCTGGCCTGCGAGAACCACCACTGCTCCGATAAGACAAGACGCTAGCTTGGCAACACGCGTGTGCATGAACATGAACTCGCAACTCTCGGATTTCAAACGCGGGTCCCCGTCGAGCAATATCGTGGGTCAGAACTCTGCTGTCGGAGCCTCGTGATTGGCGCGTCCGCAACTCCCGAATGAGCTGACACTCATGTGTCGGCTAGGCCTCTCGGGAGGCGGCCCGGCTGCGTGGCACGCTTAGGCGCGCAGGAGAGCGTGCCCCTCCCTTCAGGGAGGGGGCCGCCCAACCCACCTAGGTCAGGATTCCCACCATGAGCGGAAGTGGCTGATCAATTACGAATATTACTCAGTTGGGCCAGATGGAGAAATGCGAAGCCTCCCTACCAAGTCCCCACCAATCCAACGCTGACTGTCTGCGAGGTAGTTCCCACCTCGGCCCAATGATCCGCTTGGATATATGTCGCCTTGAACCCCAGCGAGCGCGTGACGGGAAAGCCTGCACTCACGGACCATGCATAATCTTCCTTGTAGTCGTCCTTCTCCACGCCGTTCACCGCTGACCGGGCGCCGACGCCAAACCCGGCGCCCGCAGAGACCCAGCTCCCTGACGCGAACGAGTATTCGATGCTTCCGTCGATGGTGTAGTACGGATCCTGCTCGAGCAAGTTGCCATTGAAGAACGACGTGTTGTCCGTATAGATCGACACCATGGCGGTGCCTTCAAACGACCAATTGTAATACTGCTGATTTACGCCAATCTGCGGCCGGAACGTCAAGCGGTTCGTTCCGAGATTGATCAGCTTGTCTTCCAAGTACTCGCCGGTGGGGATCTGCACGCCGAGTGCCGCGCCCACGATCGTCTCAACCTTCGCCGCAGCGCGGTGGAGGGTGAAGTCTTTTCCGGTCAGCGGCGGTGCCCCGACTAGGTTCACCGCAAACCTCACGAACGTGTCCGCCAATCCCTCGCGGCTGATTGACGTTGGTGTTCCGTCGAGCACTCCGGTCCAGCTTCCTGACTGCCAAGGCTGGCGGATCTCGACGCGTGCCGTTTTGTCGAGAAACTCGAAAGTTCGGATATAGCCAAGCAGCCAGGTGTCCATCTCCACGACTGCATCTTCGATCCGAAGCACAGGGTCGAAGGCGATATCACCTTCAGTGCGCGCATAATTGACGGTGACGAAGTTCCGGTCGATCGGCAAATGGTTCCAGCGGCGGATCTCGAGTTCCTGGGCGTGGACCGGCGGGCCCAGCCACAGAATGACGGCTCCAGCCAGCCCCCGAATTGCCAGAACGCACCAATTGGCGCGCGATGAACTTCCATAAATCGTCATGGCGTCATCGCCGTTCTCGGATGCTCGCTTCAGAGTGCCAAAGGATGGCGGGGGTCGAAGGAGGTGATTAACCCACATACAGGTCAACCCCTAGCTTCTTGCTTTCTGGCGTGATTCGGTCCGACTGAGGCTTGATTACGTCTCTTTCCGCCTTCGGAACCAACCGTCCACAAGATGTGGATGATGGGCATGGAGAGCGCAGAATGGCCTTATCGACGCGGCTGACGGCGCGCCTCGGTATCGCGCATCCGATTATCTCTGCGCCCATGGCGTTCGCGGCGGGCGGGCGTCTCGCCGCTGCGGTCTCGGCAGCGGGCGGCCTTGGCCTTATAGGTGGTGGATACGGCGACTCGGACTGGCTGGAAAGAGAGTTCAGCGCCGCCGGCAATCAAGCAGTCGGCTGCGGTTTCATCACTTGGTCCTTGCGCAAACAGCCTCACCTTCTCGACCTCGCTCTTTCGCACAAGCCGCGCGCCATTTTCTTGTCGTTTGGCGATCCGGCGCCATTTGCCGGCCGCGTCAAGGCAACGGGCGCCGACCTGATTTGCCAGATTCAAACACGCCAGGATGCCGAGCACGCGCTCGATTGCGCGGCAGACATCATCGTCGCTCAAGGGGCAGAAGCCGGTGGTCATGGCGAGCGGCGCTCCACGTTCACTCTCGTTCCCGAGGTCGCGGATCTAATTGCAGATAAGTCGCCAAAGACACTTCTGTGCGCGGCCGGTGGAATCGGCGATGGACGCGGGCTCGCAGCGGCCCTCATGCTCGGCGCCGATGGCGTTCTTGTCGGCTCACGGCTGTGGGCATCTAGGGAAGCTAACGTCAGCCACCGCATGCTGGACGCGGCGCTCGCCGCCACCGGTGACGACACGGTTCGCTCGCAGGTCATGGACCTGGCGCGAAAGCTCGACTGGCCCGCGCGCTACACTGCGCGCGTCCTACGAAACAAATTCATCGAGCGTTGGCACGGCCGCGAGGCAGAGCTGAAGGCGGTTGCCGACCAAGAAGCCGCCAAGTATCGGGCGGCCTGGGCAAACGGCGATCCCCAAGGAAGCAATACATTCGTCGGGGAGGTCGTAGGGCTGATCCGCGCAATCGAACCAGCGGGGGATATCGTTCGTCGAATGGCTCGCGATGCGGAGGTCCTTCTCACGGCAGCTAGGTAACCGCCGTTCTTGCGTCGCTTCCCCCGAGCAGGACGCGGCCGATGTCCGGTAATGGGATGGTCCGGCCGTGCTCCTGCCCCGGCAGCTAATGAAGCTGGCAAGGGGCGCCAAAGACAAGGAGCACATCCATGGCTGCGAAGTCCTCTCTTGCGATTGCCGTGATCGGCATCGACATCGGCAAAAATTCGTTCCACGTCGTCGGCCTCGATGAGCAGGGCGCGATCGTCCTGCGACAGAAGTGGTCGCGCGGGCAGGTGGATGCCCGACTAGCCAACATGAGGCCGTGCCTGATCGGCATGGAGGCGTGCGTTGGCGCACATCATCTCTCCCGCAAGCTTAGGGCACTCGGGCACGACGCGCGGCTGATGCCGGCGATGTACGTGCGACCCTATTCGAAGGGGCAGAAGAACGACTTTCGCGACGCCGAGGCCATTGCCGAGGCGGTCCAGCGCCCCACTATGAAGTTCGTCGCGACGAAGACGGCCGAGCAGCTTGATCTGCAGGCGCTACATCGGGTCCGCGAGCGCCTCGTCAGTCAGCGCACTGGCATCATCAATCAGATCCGCGCCTTCATGCTCGAGCGCGGCATCGCGGTGCGTCAGGGCTTGCGCTTCCTACGCGCTGAGTTGCCCGCCATTCTGGCTACGCGCACGGACGTTCTCTCGCCGCGCATGGTGCGCACGATCGAGGATCTGGCGAGGGATTGGCGCCGGCTCGATGAGCGTATCGAAGGACTGACCACGGAGATCGAGACCCTCGCTCGGCAAGACAGGGGTTGCGACCGTCTCATGAGCGTGCCGGGCATCGGTCCGATCATCTCGAGCGCAACGGTCGCCGCCATTGGTACTGGTGATATGTTCGCGAAGGGCCGCGACTTTGCGGCCTGGCTCGGGCTCGTGCCGAAACAGATCTCGACCGGCGACCGCACGATCCTCGGCAAGATCTCGAGGCGGGGTAATCGCTATCTCCGCGTTCTGTTCGTGCAGGCCGCCTGGGTCGTTCTAGTGAGACCCCAGAGCTGGGAGCGGCACGGCCTGAAAACTTGGATCGAGGCCGCGAAGAAGCGGCTGCACTACAACGTGCTGGCGATCGCGCTGGCCAATAAGCTGGCGCGCATCGCCTGGGCGGTATTGGCCAAAGGCCGAAACTTCGAATGTGTCAGGGCGGATGAGATGGCGCGCCAAACGGCGTGATCTTCGATGTGAGGAGACACCTAAGCCCACCGTATGGGTCAGACTCTGCTGTCGGAGCCTCGTGATTGGCGCGTCCGCAACTCCCGAATGAGCTGACACTCATGTGTCGGCTGGGCCTCTCGGGAGGCGGCTCGGCTGCGCGGCACGCTCAGACGCGCAGGAGAGCGTGCCCCTCCCTTCAGGGAGGGGGCCGCCCAACCTACCTAGGTCCGGACTCGCGCCATAAACGGAATTGGCTGAGCAATTACGGATATTACTCAGTTGGGCCCAGGAGGGGTCGTGTAAGCCCACTTCGCCAAGTCCAGGCGATGACGAAACAGGGGAGTGACCACCGCGAATGACGGGGCGTCTCGGTGGTACGATCAGCGCCAGATTAACGGAGGCGGGAGTCATGATCGCTCTGCTTAGATTCACTGCTGCTGTCATCTCGGCGTTGGCGATGAGCGCTTTGGCCCATGCTGCTCCCCAACCTAAAATCCAAACCGCGACGGTCGACACCATAAAGCCGCGGCTCACCGTCCTCTACGACGCCTTCGGCAAGGCCAGCGACATGCAAAAGGACTGGGGCTATTCGGCCTTGGTTGAAGCCGGCGGCAAGCGCATCCTATTCGATACCGGCAAATCGCACCGGGCATCCACCTCGTCGCGCTTATCTCCGACAAGCCCGGCACGCTGGAGCTGAAAGAACTTTCGCTGGCGATCGACACCCCGGAAGGCATCATCCTCGTGGTCGGATGTTCCCATCCCGGCATCGATAAGATCGTGGAAGCAGCAACGGCGATCAACAAGCGCATCCACCTGATCGCCGGCGGGCTGCACCTGGTCGTGGCGCAGGACGCCGATATTGCCAAGATCGTTACCGTGCTGCACGATATCTATCGTGTGGCGTGGATGGCTCCCGGCCATTGCACGGGTGAACCGGCCTTCGCGGCGCTCCAGCAGGCATTCGGCGATCATTATTTGTATGCCGGATTGGGCACCGTCATCGGGTTGGGGGCCAATCCGCGAGCAAGTCTCGACGGATCGCGGAGGTTCGCCATGGATGAAGAAGACCGTGGTGGCTACCGCCGGATCATGCGCCAGAACTTGGTCTCGTTCGGACGCCGACCGAGATGAATTGGCGGAGCACACTGATGGGAGCTGTAGAGCCGACTTCGGCTTCCGGATCAGGGTAAGAAGGACGCGCCACGTCCGCGACACGGCGGCTCAACTCCGATCAGCCGACGAAGTTGGTGACGCGTCGCGACGACGCTGATGGCTAGCTTCGAACTCATGAGTGAGGCATGTTCGCGATCGCAAAGTGGTTGATGCTCATTGCATTCGGCGTGGCGGCACTTATGAGCGTCTGGCCGGGTTCGCCGGCGTGGGCCACAATTCAGGACGAAAGTTGCTGGGCGCCGGACATCGAATATCCGGTCCCCTGCGATGATGATGAAGAGTAGCAAGGGCTCCTTCGGTTGGCCCACAGTGGTGACATGGCAGAGATTCGCCTCAGCTGATGACTTTGCTTCAGCGCATGCTGTTCATCTCCTCGACGTCACTGCGACTTCTGCTGCGGATCGTCCTCGGGGTTGATGTAGGTAAGTCCCCAGGGACCGTTGGTGCTGATTTGTACAATCGCCTCTTGGTTGATGAAGACATAGTGTGCCGTGCCTGGAGGAAGGGCGAAGAAACTGCCCGCGGGGAAAGGCTGCGCCTTGCTCTGATCGGCGGTCTCTCCCATCCCCATGCTGAACGTCCCAGAGATCACCGTGAGAACCTCATCGACCGGATGCGTATGCGGAGGAACGCGATAGCCCTTTGGAAACTTGAGCCGGAGCACAAACAAGCCTTCCTTGCTCGGATCGCCGAACAGGACCGCCGCTTCCGCTCCAGGCGGGAGCACGGCTGGTGCTGGCCCCCACTTGATCTCCTGCGGTGAGACGATCTTGTGCCCCTCCATCGTGTTGGCCGGAGCCGTGAAAGCGACGCTAGCCACGGCTACAACGGCAATCAGTCTTGGTAGTGCGATTTTCATGGTGAACCTCCTGTCGCGCCAAAATTTCAGCCTGAGACTTACTAAATGGGGCCGCTCCGGCTTGACGGCAAAGTCGAAATTCTCATCCTTAGGATGAGCTGAAATCAGGTATGCCCCATGCGACGCCTGCCGCCTCTTGCTGCCTTGCGCGCATTTGAGGCCGCTGCGCGGCACTTGAGCTTCAAGCGCGCGGCCGCCGAGCTGGCGGTTACGCCGACGGCGGTCAGCCATCAGATCCGGTTGCTTGAGGACCAGATCGGTCTCAGGCTGTTCAAAAGGCAGCCGCGCCAGGTGCTGCTGACACCGGAAGGGCAGCGGCTCTATCTCGTGCTGCGTGAAGGTTTCGACGCATTCGCCAAGGCGATTGCGAGCTTGGACGCGCGACGCTCGCGCACTGTTGTGACGCTTTCGGCGACGCGCGCCTTCACGGCGCGCTGGCTCGTGCCGCGTGCTCCTTCCTTCGCTGTTGCCAATCCTGGCATGGATCTGAGGCTCCATGCTGCCGACGAGCCGGTGGATTTGCGCAGTGGCACGGTGGACGTGGCAATCCGCTACGGCCGGGGAAACTTTCCGGGCCTTAAGGCCGAAGAGCTGTTCCGCGACGAGTTCGCGCCGGTCGCAAGCCCGCGCCTTGGCCTGCACGAACCTTCTGACCTACGCCGTCAGACGCTGATCCACTTTGAATGGTACCGAACCGACCGCGAGACGCCGATCTGGCCGCGTTGGCTTGCGCGTGCGGGCCTGCGCGACCTTGAGCCCGCGGCCGAGCTCACTTTCACCGACGAGAGTCATGCGATTCAGGCAGCCATCGCCGGCCAGGGCGTGGCGCTCTTGGACCTCATGCTTATCGCCGACGACCTCGCGAACGGTGCTCTCGTCCAGCCCTTCGGTCCGGTGCTGCCGGGCTATCGCTGTTTCCTAGTCTACCCGGAAGCCGCGGCTGAGTCGGAGAGGATTACCGCCGTGCGATCGTGGATACGGAGGGAGTTGGGACGAAAGACCGCGGCCACGAGAGCGGCCTCTCTTGGAGACGATCTCTAGCCACGATCGGGCTCGCAAGCTCGCTGAGTTCGGTATTTGGGTCAGACTCTGCTGTCGGGCTCCAGGCAAAGATCTTAGTGGAGCTGACAGGCGTGCCGCATATATCCCAACCGCGAGGTGAAGTCTCGCTTCGCGGACGGCTTCCTTAGCCGCGCGATATCGGAATCACGCCGGATGCGTCGGTACGTTCCCGAGAAGCGGGCCGAGCCCCTCGGCCATCGTCAGATGAGCAATAACGGCGTCGCGGAGCTTAATACGGCAGCTTCGCCAGCATGGCTGTTTGAACCGCCGCCATAACCTCGCCCGCCTCTGATCCAATCATTGCAAAGCCCAGGATGCGGTCGCTACTGTCGACGAGGACTTTCATGAAGCCCTGAGTTTCGTCGGTTGCCTCTGTCCTGAGCACGGCGCTCATGGGCAGCGCTGCAACGCGGATGGCGATTCCTTGACTCTCCGCTTCGCGTTCGCTCAGCCCCACGCGGGCAAATGGAGGATCTGAAAACACGCAATAGGGAACGAGCCGATCGTCCGTGCTGCGCTTGCCGCCGGCCAGATTGTCCCTGATGATCCGAAAGTCGTCGACGGATACGTGCGTGAACTGCGGGCTGCCAGCGCTCTCCCCAATCGCCCAGACACCAGGTGCCGTAGTCTCTAGTCGCTCGTTGGTCGCGAATGTAGCCGCGTCCATCCAACTCGACGCCTGCCTCTTCGAGCCCAATTCCGGCAGTGTTCGGAACGCGGCCAGCTGCGACCAGGATGTCGCTGCCTTCGATCGTTTGCTCACCGGAAGGCGTGCGAGCATCAACGCTGACTTCTTTTCCGGACTGGCCATTCACGCGGAGGGTGTTCGGCAGCCAGCACAAATTGAATGCCTTCACTCGTCGAGGATCCGCTGCAAAGCGTCCGCTATGTCGGGATCCTCGCGTCCGATGAGTTGCGAACCCGCCTCGATGACTGTCACGCGACTGCCGAAACGTCGGTAGGCTTGAGCCATCTCGAGGCCGACATAGCCTCCACCGAGAACGATCAGATGAGATGGAGCATAGTCGAGATCGAGAGCTTCGACATGTGTGAGCGGCCGGGCCGCCTCCAGACCGACGATATTCGGAATGGCCGCGTGCGTACCGATATTGAGAAAGACTTGGGCACCAGTGAGCAGACGCGTGCCGCCGTCGTTCAGGCGCACCTCGAGCGTTCTTGCTGCTACGAAACGTCCGGCTCCCCATGATCAGTTCGGCGCCGCTTGTTTTGTAATTCTGCAAATGCAGCGCGATTTCGCGCTCAACCATGTCGCGCTTGCGCTGGCGAACCTTTGCCATGTCAACCGTGACCGGTCCGGTCAGCGCACCGAACTGCGCAGCATGCTTCACAAGATGAATGACGCGCGCGCTCCAAACTTCATTCTTGCTCGGCATACAGGCAACGTTGGGACAGGATCCGCCAATCCAGCGCCGCTCTACAACGGCCGTGCGTCGGCCGATCGGGCCAGATGCCAAGCGAGGAGCTTACCGCCTTGTCCACTGCCGAGAATTAGGTTTTCGAAATGCTCGGGTGCTGACATGGAATAACTCCTCGCGGTCTTTGGATAACGATCGGAGTGTTTCGTTAGCATCGAAGATCAAGACGTGTGGCGTCGGCCGCGCGACTTTGATGAGTGGTGCCACTCTCGAGCAGTGCTTCGGAGAATGGATCGTGCGCCATGAGATGCACCATCGCGTAGCTGGCGGTCCACGGCCGAACATGCTCGTCGAAGGTCACGAGTTCAGCACCACGACCATCTTGCCGTTGGCTTCGTTGGCCTCCATGACGCGATGGGCCTCGCGGATGTCATCGAACGGAACATGCGGGACGGCTTGGCTTTGAGCCGGCCGGCGGCAACGTCCTGGGCGATCTCCTGCAGCGGCACGTCGGACAGCGGGAAGCCGGGCGTGCCGAACACGAAACTGCCGAAGAAGGTCAGATAGACGCCGCTCGCCATCTGCAGCAGCGGATTGAAGTCGGGGATCGGGGCGAGGCCGCCGAGCCAGCCGGCCAGGCAGGCGCGGCCGCCTCGGCGCAGCATGATCGAGCGAGTCGAGGATGGTGCTGTTGCCGACGAGGTCGAGCACGGCGTCGATCTGCTTGGCCTCGGGGATCCGCTTCGAGGATCTACGGCACTTTCCAACTCGCAGCGCGTCGTACGCCGAGCTGCTGGAGCATCGGGAAGCGCTCGGGCTGCGCGTGGTCGCGATGACCTTGCGCGCCGGCATTGACGGCCAGGTTGACCGCCGCCTGGCCGAACGACGAGGTCGCCCCGCGGATCACCAGCGTCTGGCCCGTCGGCGATCTCCAGGTTGCGGAACAGGCACGTCCAGGCCGTGGCGTAGGTCTCGGGGATCGCTGCCAGCTCGGCCCACGGCAGGTCGGACTCGATCAGCGCGACGTTCGACACAGGGGCACGCGTATATTCGGCGTAGCTGCCGTTGATGGTGCGGCCCAAGGCCGCCCATCAGGGCCGCCACCTTGGCGCCGACCGGAAACTCGCCGCCGGGGCAGGACTTCACGATGCCGACGCATTCGATGCCGCTGACCGGCGCGGCCTCGGCCCACTCCCCGCGCCGCATGTGCATCTCGGCGTGGTTGATGCCGAACGCCTTGATCTCGATGACAACCCATGCCGGCCTTCGGCTCGGGCTTCGGGCATGCTCCCTGAAGACGAGGCTCTCCGAGCCCGCCAAACTTCTCGAGGACGATCGCGCGCATAGCGGTCTCTCCAAATCGAGGTTGGAGTATCAGTTGGGCAGGAATTCGCGGATGGCCGCAGCGATGTCGGCAGCGTGGGTCTCGAGCGCGAAGTGGCCGGTATCGAAGAAACGCACGACCGCCTGCGGGATGTCGCGCTTGAACGCCTCTGCGCCTGCCGGGAGGAAGAACGGATCGTTGCTGACCCCAGACCGCGAGGAGCGGCGGTTTGTGCGTGCGGAAATAGTCCTGGAATGTAGGATAGAGCGAGACGTTGCTCTTGTAGTCGGCGAACAGATCGAGCTGGATCTCATCGGCACCCGGACGCGCAATATAAAAATCGTCGAGCGAGTATCCGTCGGGGGACACCAAACCAATGTCGCCGACGCCATGCGTATATTGCCAGTACGTGGTCTCCGGCTTCAGCATGCTGCGCAGCGCGTTGCGGTTTGCTTCCGACGGATCCTTCCAATACGCGCGGATGGGGTTCCATCCGTCACTCAGTCCCTCCTCATAGGCATTGCCGTTCTGGGAGATGATGGCCGTGAACGCGCTCGGGATGGCGCATGCGCGAGACGGAACCCGGTGGGCGCCCCATAGTCGAAGACGTAGAGCGCGTACTGGTCTAGTCCGATCAGCTCGGTAAACCGCTCGACGACGTCGGCGAGGTTGTCGAAGGTGTATTTGAACTTGTCGCGTGACGGCATATCCGATTGCCCAAAGCCGACGAGGTCCGGGGCGACGACATGGAAGCGGTCGGCCAACAACGGGATGAGATCGCGGAACATGTGGCTGGAGGTTGGGAAGCCGTGCAGCAAGATCAGAGTCGGGCTCGGCCGGGTCCCCGCCTCTCGGTAGAAGACATTGATGCCGGCGACGTCGATTTTCTTGAACAGCACGTGCTTTGCAAAGCCGACGTTCGGCATCTCGGCCTCCAGCATATAACCACACTAGAACCACGACGACGGTTACTCCTCTTGGCGTAACCTGTCAACTTGGCATTGCGTGGTTATGCTGAATGCCTCTTGCTCGAATGGCTAACAATTGATGGCGGGTCGATGATGCCACGCCCGGGCGCAGTGTCGGCAATCCACGCCGTTGAGAACGGCAGCAGGGACACGGCGAGCAGGTGGGCGAAGTTCCCCAAATCACCCGCGACGACATGACGTTCACATACCGCTGCAGGTGATGGTGGTTGGCCCACGCGATGGCAATGAACAGGTAGCTGACGGTGTAGCTTAGGCCGCAGGCCAAGGCCATCACACCACCCCAATAACCACACCCAGATTAGCGGGCGGCCACTCGCCGGGGACTAACTTGTCAACTGTATTTTAAGGGGTTACCTGTGCTGAGCGCCGCACAACGCGGCTAGCTTCGAGCTGCAGATGAGCGACCTTCGTCCTCCCCCGTTTTTCATTGCCAACTCTCCGGCGCTCGACTTCCTCAATTCGATCGCCGTTCCCGTGGACACAGTCGTGGAATGGCTGACCTCCGGGGACGACTTGCTCGTCTGGATGCAGACGGCGGGTTTCGTCCCGGCCGAGGCGGCTAGATCGATACGCCGGAAGGCGTCGGCGGCGGAGCTAGATAAGGTGGCTGGGGAGGCCCGCTCCTTGCGGGAGTGGTTCCGCGCCTTCGTCGATCGCCACAGGGGTGGACCGCTCAAGCCTCGTGCGCTGCAGGAGCTTGATCGGCTCAACCGCCTCCTCGGCCGCGACCGTGTTTTTACGCAGATTGTTCCTCAGCAAGGCAACCAGGACACGCCCAAGCACAAGAAGCCCGTCTCGCCCTTCCTGCTGCAGCGCCAACGGGATTGGAAGACGGCCAACAGTCTCTTGCTGCCAATCGCGGAGGCCATGGCGGAGCTCGTCTGCAACGAAGATTTTGCGGATATCAAAGCGTGTGAAGGACCGATCTGTTCCCTTCTCTTCATCGATCGCACGCGGGGGAGCGCGCGCCGCTGGTGCAGCATGGCCGTCTGTGGCAACCGCGCCAAGCAAGCGGCACACCGTGAGCGACTGCAGCAGGATCGATAGACGTCCCAGACGCTTTTGCGCTTTGCGGTGGGGCCGTGTTCCGCGCAACCGCCGATCAGCCCTGGGGCGTGCTCGGGTCCTCCTCGTCGGCGGCGGCAAGGAGCCTCGACTTGGCGCGGCGCGTGACGCACCGGCCGCGCCGTTTGACCGCACGCCGGCCGTCGGCGGGCTCCCCAATCGCGTCCATGGCGCGACCCGTGATGATGCTGTTGATTTGGGTGACCAAGAGGCCCGGCATCCCGTCCTCCTTTGCCCCGCGACCGGATAATCCTGGCAAAGCGGGCTCGTGACTTGAGCCCTAGCCCTCTAAGCAGCAACGCAGAAGCAACCCTTAATGCAATATAAGCAACAACGAACAATCGTCAGACAATTTATGAAATCTGGAGTAAGTATAAAAAAACACTTCGCAAAACGATTTCGCCTTCTGCGCGCGAAATAATTTTGAAAATATTTCATCAGGACTTAATTTAGCCCATATTGCGGCGCCTATTCCATTCATGATTTGGATGATAATTATCCAAATTGTTCAGAAGAAGAATTTTCCTTGGAGGTTTACCATGACCGATAACGTTCAGCCTGCCGCCGCCGGCGCCACCACCGCTCCGGCGGGCATGAGAGGCGAGATCCAGCAGAAGTGGAGCAAGTTCAGCCTCGACGAAGTCAAGGCGCTGAAGGACAAGGACGACCTCATCACGCAGGTTCAGTCCAAGTACTCGCTCGAGAAGGCACAGGCACAGCGCGACGTCGATGCCTTCGCCAAAGGTCGGCAGCTCTAGTCGTCGCGTAAGTCTGCTGATCGGTCGCCCTCAGTTTCGGCTGGGGGCGACTACCGTTAGCTCGCTTCAGCCTCCGCGCCCTAGATCCAATCGTGCCCGTGGTCACTCAAAAAGAAGGTCGCACAACATGACTGCGTTCGACTACGCCGCGCCGGGGGAGCTGTTTCCAAGCTCGGAGAGGAACCGGCTCTCGAAGCGCCAGCGCTTCCCGTCCCGCCGGTTCGACACTTCGGCAGAGGCCATCCGGTTCGCGATCGAGGAGCTCGCGCCCGAGCTCCTCGAGGGTACCTACCTCGAGGTGGACGACAGGATTTTCGACGGCGTCGGCATCCGCAACTTGTACGCTCGCAACAACTATCCGCTCTCGAGGCGCATTCAATTTCCGGCGCGCCCCGTGAAAACCGAGGATCTCGATGGAAGAGCGCTCACATCGCACGTCGGTTGAGTTTGTTCATCCCTTTAGGTTAGACGGTGTCGATGGGCTGCAGCCCGCCGGGTCCTACGAGGTCGAAACGGTCGAGGAGCAGATCGCAGGATTATCGTTCGTCGCTTACAGGCGCAGATCCACGACGATCACTTTGCCTGGACCCACGATCCTATCGAGACAGCTCGTGGAAATCGATCCAACGGACTTAGCTCAGGCGTTGAGCAGAGACGCGGAGTTGCCGAATGAACAATCATAAGTTCAGAGTTGGCCAAATCGTCGGTTTCAGCTCCCCGCCGCGCCAGGACGCTCCGATGCTGACGCGAGACTTCAAGGTCTTGCAGCTGCTGCGCCATAGTTCAGGCGAGTGTGCCTACCGCATCAAGACGATTACGGAGGCATTCGCGCGTATCGCCGAGGAAGGCGAGATTTGTCTCGCCCGATCCGGGTTTCGCCTGTGCCAAGGCAACTTCGGGCTAGACGGTGCTACCCTACCGCCGAAAGGATGACTGAAATGAACATCAACATGGGCAAGCGACTGCGCGCTTCCACTGAGAAGGACATCCACGTCGGGTGCGGGACGAGGGAGTCTTGGCTTGTCACGCAGGTCGGGACGTCAGCGCCCATCGCGAGCTATCGCCTGCGTGATCACGCCATGGCCTTTGCGCGTGCCGTCGCGTTCAGAGGGCACGGCGACGTGGTCGTCCATGAAATCGACGGGCGCATCACACGTCATTTGAGGCCGTCGCTGACCTATCCAACCACGCTCGACTAAGGGCGACGCTTGATGGCCCTGGTCAGGGTGACTTCCGAACCCGTCGGGGCCGCCGCAGGAGGTGTTGGCAACGCAGTCACGAGCTTCGCAGACGCGCCGGCGCGATCGCGATTGTTCTCATCGACGAAAACGGCGATGCAGACGCCGATCAAGAGCAGGATCAAGCCCATGAGCGACAGCCATCCGGTGACCGCTTCCGGGCGCAGTAGTCCGAACAAAGAAACGCCGGTTAGAAGAACGATCATCCAGGTCCAAATCGGTAGAAACCAAATCGCGTGAGCGCACAACCAACAGTGTTTAGTGGCATAGTTGAGTGACATCTGGTGCCCTGTTCGACCGTTAGGCGCTTGTGGGCGTGTTCGCCAAGAATCACAAGGTAAATCGGGGTAAATCGGGTCGCCCTAACGATCCGCGGGCAAGCATGATCCACTTCGAGAGGACGTAGCTCAGCCATACGCGGGACCTCATGCGATATCACAAAGCCACACAGATTACCCAGCCCGAAGCGCGCTACATCATGGAGCACAAAACCTCCTCGCTGAATGAGTGCGTCGTCATCGAGCACTTCGGCCAATGGTTCGACGTACGAGGGATGACTGAGCAGGAGTTGGAAGATTTCATTACTGATCTAGGCCGCGCGCGCAACGCAGACGTGTTGGCCGGGTTGATCGATCCTCATAATTCTCGAATATATCGGGCGCTGCAGTATCAGACCGATGTCAGCAACGTGAGGGTCAGACTCTGCTGTCGGAGCCTCGTGATTGGCGCGTCCGCAATACCCGAATGAGCTGACAGTCATGTGTCGGCTAGGGTGCGCATTCCTGCATTTCGGCGCATGTCTCGCCGAGCCAGCCCGGACGCGAGAAGGCTCCGGCGGCTGGTGCATCCGTGCGGGAAAGACCTTTCGAGGAGAACGCGACACTCATGGCCGTGTTCCGCGCAACCGCCGATCAGCCCTGGGGCGTGCTCGGGTCCTCCTCGTCGTCGGCGGCAAGGAGCTTCGACTTGGCGCGGCGCGTGACCCGCCGGCCGCGCCGTTTGACCGCACGCCGGCCGTCGGCGGGCTCCCCAATCGCGTCCATGGCGCGACCCGTGATGATGCTGTTCATCCAATGGTCGGTGACGCGCCCGTCCCGCTCGGCGTGCGCGTCGCGCTCCTTGATGAGGACCCAGTTTTCGCGGCTCTCGCGCGCCTTCTTGCCGAGCCGCACGAGGGCGAAGCCGCCCTTGAGCCGCTCTCCCTCGAGGTCGAACTTGAACACGCCTTTGTCGATTTCCTCGCGCGGATCGCCGCGCGGCTGCCAGCGGCCGCGGTCCCACAGCATGACCGCGGCTCCGCCGTGATCGCCTCTCGGGCTCGCGTCCTCGAAGTCGGCCAGGGAATGGTCCTCGGTGCGCACGGCGAGGCGCCTGTCGGCGGGATCGAGGCTCGGGCCGCGCATCACCGCCCAGCTCTTCATGACGCCGTCGAGCTCCAGGCGAAGATCGTAGTGAAGTTGGCGGGCGTCGTGCATCTCAACGACGAAGCGCCCTCCGCACGCCGCTCTCGCGAGCCGTTCCTCGAGGCTCGGGCGTGACGGACAGGTCGCGTTTCTTGGGGTCGAGAGATGAGCGGCGTGACACGGGGATCGCTCCTTGGTCATGACGCGCGCCGGCGGCATTGCTTCTCCTTCGCGGCGCTTGGCGCACCTGCACCCCCCTTTGCCCTGCTCAGCCGGCCCAAAGAAAGACAACGCCCCACGGCCCGGCTGGTTCCTGGATCCTTTTGCCGGGGATCCGCGTTGTGCGCCCGCAGCACATGAGATTCGGGCTGCGGTCACGGTTGGGAATTTCATGTCAGGAACACGAAACAGTGTGCCGGTGCTCAACGCGCATGGCGCGAAGGTTCTGCCGAGCGTGGAGGTCGACAGCTACAACCTCGAGATCCGCGACGATGAGGGCTTTGTCGGCGACAGGGCGAGCAAGAGCGCCTTTCAGGCGATCCTCGAAAAGTGGCGCGAGCCGCTGCGCAAGCTCGACGCGGATCCGCTCGGAGATCTCGCCACCGAGGAGATCGGCAAGAAGAAGCTCGACGCGCTCCTCGCCGAAGGCGATTCCGAGGTCGGCGGCCTCATCCACAGCGCGATCGAGGAGTTTGCCCACGAGCTCTCCGGTGTCATCCGCCGGTTTCTCAAGGTCGCAAGCTGGCGGGGCACGGAGGCGATCGTGCTCGGCGGCGGCTTTCAGGGCGAGCCGGGTGGGCGAGCTGGCAATCGGCCGCGCCGAGGTCATGCTCAAGGCCGAGGGGCTCCCAATCGAGCTCGAGCTCATCGCCAATCATCCGGACGAGGCCGGGCTCATCGGCGCGGCGCACTTGATGCCGTCGTGGATGCTCGAAGGTTTCGACGGCCTGCTCGCGGTCGATATCGGCGGCACCAATATCCGCGCCGGCCTCGTCGAGACCAATCTCAAGAAGTCCGACGACCTGGCGAAGGCCTGTGTCTGGAAGTCCGAGATCTGGCGCCACGGCGACGAGAAGACGAAGCGCGACGAGGCCGTCGACCGGCTGATCGAGATGCTGCAGGACCTGATCCGGCAGAGCGAAAAAGCCAAGCTCGGCCTTGCGCCCGTGATCGGGATCGGCTGCCCGGGCCTCATCCGCGAGGACGGCTCCATCGAGACGGGCGCGCAGAACCTGCCGGGAAACTGGGAGAGCAGCCGCTTCAATCTGGCGAGCTGCCTTACGGCGGCGATCCCCGAGATCGGCAAGCACGAGACGGCCGTCGTCATCCACAACGACGCCGTCGTCCAGGGCCTGAGCGAGCTGCCGAGCATGGTCGGCTTTGCGCATTGGGGGGCCTTGACCATCGGCACCGGGCTCGGCAACGCGCGTTTCACGAACCGCTCGAGGAAGCCCAAGAAGAAGGACAAGTCGAAGAAGGGCGGCTAGCGGAAGGAACCCTCTCGCGGCCGCCGGGTTTGGATCGCAACTGCAGAAATTGGGGAGAGGTGCGCCAATGCCCGGACGCCGCGTCACGCCGAAGATCGACCCCAAAATGCCGAAACGCGGGAGATCGGAAGAGCGCAAGACCGCCGACCCGCCGCAGCGGGACGCGCGGCGCATCACGACCGAGCCGGCGCGGGACGAGCTGCGGGCGCCCGAAAGCGCTCGCAGGGAGAAGTCCGGCTTGTGAGGTTCCGCTTATGCGGCTTGCTCGGCATCTCTGTTGACCGAGCCGCGCGCGATATCGGTCAGCAGCTGATCGGCGTTCTTCTCTTGGTCGAGATTTTTCGCGAGCAGATCCGCGACTTCCGCGCGGCCCAGATCGTTGGCCCATTCGATCAGCGTGCCGTAGCGGCAAATCTCGTAGTGCTCGACGGCTTGGGCGGAGCCGATGATGCCGGCATCGAGAACGCTTTCGTCCTCGATCGAGTCCATGTGCTCCTTGGCCTCGTCGATGATGCCCTCGATCGCCGCGCACTTCTTGCCGCGCGCCGGCACCTCGATCAGCTTGAACACCTGCTCCAGGCGCTCGACCTGGCCTTCGGTCTCCTTGCGGTGAGTCTCGAGCGCGGTCTTGAGGTCGTCGTTGTTGGCCTTCTTGACCATGGCCGGCAGCGCTTTGAGGATGTGCTTCTCGGCGTAGTAGATGTCCTTCAAGGTGTCGACGAAGAGGTCGTCCATCGTTTTGACTGTCATGGGGATGTGCTCCTGATCACTGCGCGACGGACCGGTCACTCGCGGTAACCACCGCCCGCGCCGGTAGTTCCCGGCTGCGCTCGCCTTTTTCGAAAGTTCACTCTGCCGCTAGGTCGTCGGCGTCGCGTTCAAGCCGCGCACATGCGTCAAATGCTTCTCGAGAGTGGGAAGCGTCTCCTCGGCAAATTGCTTCACCGGGCCCTCCTCCGCGCTCTTCGAGTACGCCGTGAAGAGCGCGACCGCGTCCTCGTGCGCCTTGAGCTGCTGCTCGACATAAAGCTTGTCGAACGCGGGCCCCGAGGCGGTCTTGAGCTCCTCGACCTGGCGGGCGTGCTCTTCGTCCATCGCCGCTGTGGGCGCGGCGCGGCCGGCCTTCATGGCCGCCGCCTTGAGCGCTTCCGCAGCCGCCTCATGATCGGTGATCATCTGCTGGGCGAAGAGCTTCACGTCGGGGATCGACGCCTTCGTCACCGCGAGCTTGCTCGCGGCAATTTCGAATTCGCCAGCCGCCGCCGCGGTGGAGATGAACTTGTCCGTATTGGCAGGGCTGTCACAGCCCCCGAGAAGGCTCCCCAATGCGGCAAGGCCAAGCCCAAGAATTAACCATGGTTTCATCGAACTATCCTCCGCTCGTTCGCGTCGTCCGGTCTTGAACGCGAAGTCGTCGGTGGAGTTCCTTACGCAGCGGGCCGTCCGAGCAAGCGGCTGATCGCTTGGCGGACGACCTCGAAATCGAACGGCTTCGTCACCGTCGCGACACCTTTGAAGCGCTCCGCGAGCGAGTCGCTGCTGTGCCCCGTCGCGAATGCGAACGGAATACCCCTGCTGGCGAGCATGTCGGCGACGGCGTAGCAGTCGTCGTCGCCGAGGGAGATATCGAGCACCGCCGCATCGATCTTTATTGCGTCGATCACCGACAGGGCCTGCGCTACCGTGTGAGCGGGGCCGGCTGTTTCCACGCCCTGCTCGGCGAGCCAGTCGGTGAGCATCATCGCGATCAGCGGCTCATCGTCGACGACCAGAATTCTGGGCATTTGGGCGGCCGCAATCTGTTCAGGAAGCAAAATTCGACCTCGCTTATGCACCGGACCTAGTGCAATTTCCCCTATCGCAGCATGAAACTCGAAGCTGCACACTAATAAAATAACATACGGCGTGGCGTCCGTGTCGAGCGCCCCTCGAGCAGGCCAAGACCCGGCAGAGGCGCACAAAGACCAAATAAAACATGCCCTTAGCCCGCCTCCAAGCCCGCGTCAACGAGCTTCTCCGCTTTGAGAGCCGCGAAGGGCTTCCGCCCGCGCTCCAGGTGCTGCTGGCCGTTTGCCTCGCACTTCTCATTCTCACGGGGCTCGCTGCCGGCCTCATGGCGGTCCGCACGAGCGAGGCCAACACGTGGGTCGACCACACCATCGAAGCGAGGCAACTGGTGCGCGATGTCCTGGGACTGGCCGAGGATGCCGAGCTCGGTCAGCGCGGATTTCTGCTCACGGAGGATCCGAAATACCTCCAAGACTATGCCGCAGCCAAGGAAGCTCTGCCCGCCGCCCTTGCGAAGCTTGGAGACCAAACGGCGGATAATCCCATCCAAAGAGGGAGGCTCAGCCAATTGGAGCTTGTCCTTCAAAATCGGCTCGACGTCATAGACGAGACGATCGCGCTCGCAAAGGAGGGCCGGCGCAACGAGGCCGTTGCCCTCGTCAAGACCGGTACCGGCAAGCGGCTCATGGATGAGGTCAAAGCCCGCGTTGGAGAGTTCATGCAGGCCGAGCTGACGCTCCTCGGCGAGCGCCAGCTCAATGCGGACACTCTCAGGCGCTGGCTGCTGTTTCTCATTGGGCTCAGCTTGGCGTCGGCGACCATTCTAGGATTTCTCGTGCTCCAGTCGGCTCGCCACTACATCGGGCTCTTGCATCGCCGGACTGCCGAGCTCGAGGCCGAGGCCAGCCGTCGGCGCGAAACGGAGGACACGCTCCGCCAGGTGCAGAAGATCGAGGCCGTAGGTCAGCTCTCAGGCGGCATTGCCCACGACTTCAACAACCTTCTCACCATCATCATGGGAAACCTCGATACGATCGCGCGCCGCATGTCCAAGGCAACCGATCGCGGCTCGAGCGCGCTCGCCGATGAGATCAAGCGACCTGTCGAGCTCGCCATGCAAGGCGCCAAGAGCGCGGCGCAGCTCACCCAGCGGCTCCTCGCCTTCTCTCGCCGCCAGGCGCTCGACCCCGTGCGCGTCGACATCAACAAGCTGGTCGCCGGCATGTCGGAGCTGCTGCGGCGCACACTGAGCGAGAGCATCAATTTCGAGACGGTGCTCGCCGGCGGCCTCTGGCCGACTCTCGTCGACGCCAATCAGCTCGAGAACGCCATCATCAACCTCGCCGTCAACGCGCGCGATGCGATGCCCGAAGGGGGCAGCCTGACGATCGAGACTGCGAACACCTACCTCGACGAAGCCTACACGTCGCACTTCGGCGACGTCGAGCCCGGCCAATACGTCATGCTGAGCGTGACCGACACCGGCACCGGCATAAGCCCCGAGGTGATGAAGAGGATCTTCGAGCCCTTCTTCACCACCAAGGAGACCGGCAAGGGCTCGGGGCTCGGCCTCGCAATGGTGCACGGCTTCGTCAAGCAGTCGGGCGGGCACCTGCGCGTCTACAGCGAGCCCGGAGAGGGGACGACGGTGAAGATCTATCTTCCCCGTCTGGCGGAGAGCGAGAAGGTCGCCTCTGCGCCATCGCCGGCACAAGTCCCGCGCGGGGTGGCGGCGCGCGCTCGGGAAGGAGAAACGATCCTCGTCGTCGAGGACAACGACTCGGTGCGCGAATATGCGAGCGGCGCGTTGAAAGAGTTGGGATATACTGTGGTCGAGGCCGTCGACGGGCCGGCCGCGCTCGAGTTCCTCGATGGGGAAGCGCGAATTGCACTGTTGTTTACCGACGTCGTGCTTCCCGGTGGCATCAGCGGGCGGGAGCTCGCCAATAGGTTTAACGCCAGAATGCCGGACCTGCCGGTGCTCTTCACGACCGGCTATACGCGCAATGCCATCGTCCACCACGGCCGGCTCGATCCCACCGTGCACCTTCTGAACAAGCCCTACACCCAGCAGGACCTCGGCCGGAAGGTGAGGCAGCTGCTCGACGGCGAGCCGACGACGGGCGGACGGCCGGCCGCGCGGCGCGCAAACTGAGCGCCTCGATTCGGAACCGCGGTCGGCGCGCGGAGTTTCAGCATAGCAGCCGACACAAGCCTGCGTGGCGCGCCTCGCCTCAGGGGCTCGCACCGCGTGGCTTGAAGGGAAGCTGGCGGAGGTCGCTCATGGCACAGGAAGATCGCAAGGTCCTGACGACGACGGAAGCGCGCCAGGCATCTGGCCGCAAGCTCAATTTCCGCGTGCTGATAACGTCGCTGCTCCTGGCCTTGGTCGCGGCAGCGCTCCTCTATGCCGTGTTCTACAATCACGAATTCTGACCAGTCAGATGAAGGGGCGCGCCACCCGGTCGACGGGCTCGTACTCGGCAACCTCTCGCAGCTTCTCCTCGTCGCGAACGATCAGCTCTTGACGCGTCCAGCCGATCCACCCGGTTGCTTTGAGCTTCTTCAGCGTCTTGTTGGTGTGGACGATGGAAAGCCCCATGGCATCCGCCAGGTCCTGCTGGGTGACGGGGAGGACGAGCTTCTTTTCGCGCACCAGCCCGCATCGTCGAGCCCGGTCGAAGAGATGGACGATGATGTAGGCGATGCGGGCATAGGCCGAGCGCTGGCCGACGCTGGCAAGATGCTCGGCCAGGATCGATTCCTCGCGTGAGGCAAGCCAGGTCACGTCGAACGCCAGGCCGGGATAGCTCTTGAAGAGCTCCCAGATGCGCTGGCGGGGGAAGACGCAGAGGCGCACGTCGGTCAGCGCGTCGACCGAATGGTTCATCTCCTTGAAGAGCGAGGCCTGCAGACCGAGGAGATCGCCCGGCAGCGCGAAATTCAGCACCTGCCGGCGGCCGTTCTCCAGCATCTTGTAGCGGACGGCCCAGCCGGAGAGGACCGTGAACAGATGCGGGCTGTTGCTGCCGTCGAGCAGGAGGGCCGTTCCCGCGTCCGCGACGAGCTCGCCCGACTTGAGCGATTTCACGAAGGCGAGCTCTTCGGCCTCGAAAGGCCGGAACGACGCGAGCGTGCGAAGCGGGCAGGCTTCGCACGGCGTCACGGCGGGGGCTGCAGCCCCTCCCCTCGCCGCGGTGGAAGGCGTGCGCCTGGCACGCCTCGCCGCGTTGCGTTCGCGGGCCATGAATTGGAAATCCCGATCTTGCGGCGTAGTCGAAGCGTTACGCTCTCGCGGCACGGATGGCGGCGTCGGCGTTGCCCGCATTCTTTCGCGGCGGAGCGCCCGGCACGCGCGCACAGGTGCCGAAGAACAGGGCCTGGCTGATCAGTGCGCGAACCGTGTTCGCCTCGAACGGCTTTGTCACAAGGAACGTGGGCTCAGGACGCTCGCCGGTGAGAAGTCGCTCGGGAAATGCCGTGATGAAGATCACAGGCACGTCCACGCCGAGGAGTATCTCGTTTACGGCCTCGAGCCCCGAGCTGCCGTCGGCAAGCTGGATGTCGGCGAGAACGAGACCCGGCTTCGACTTTCTTACTTCGGCGATCGCCTCCCGGTGCGTGCGCGCAATGCCCGACACGCGATGTCCGAGGCCTTGCACCAGCGCCTCGAGATCCATGGAGATCAGCGGCTCGTCCTCGATGATGAGAACGTCGGTTGCCGTCTGCTCGGCGATCTCCTCGCCGGCCTGGCGAATGAGGTCGGTCACCTCCTCGACGGAACAGTCCATGACTTCGGCTGTTTGACTGGTAGTGAAGCCCTCGAGAGAGGCCAGGAGGAAGGCCTGGCGCGCCCGCGGCGTAATCGCTTCGAGGCTGCGATCGGCCCGGCTCTTGCCCTCCGGGGCGGGCTGGCTGTTGAGCGCGACTGAGTCCCACACCTTGAGGAAGCAGTGATAGAGACCGACGCGGGGTTGGGCACCCGACGGAAAGCTCGAGGGATCCTCGATCAGCGTCTCGAGGACGGCGACGACGTAGGCGTCCCCGCTTTCCTGGCTGCCTGTGAGCGCACGGGCGAACCGCCGCAAGTAGGGAAGATGCGGTGCGATAGTTTCGGCTAAGGACATGAGGCTCTCCCTTCGTATCGGCTCGGGCATCGCCGCCCCCGCAAAGTCAAACTCGTCACGCGCAAAAAAGTTCCCGCGCGCTTGGAACTCTTGGCGCTCTCGTACATTGTTGAAAATCAAGGCTTTTGGCCTGACGATACTACCAAAAGGGGTATTCCCAGCAGTGACCGCGTGTGAGGTGCTCCCGGCAGACTTTGAGACTCGCGAACGATGACTTCGAAAGAAGCTCCCTCCGGAAGTGCCGGCCGCGAAGGCCGCCCTCCCGACATCGAGAGAAAGGCGCGCGACGAGATCGGCGCGAGGCTGCGGAGCGAGCACGCGGATCTGGCCCGGTCACCCCTGCCATCGAAGATCGCATATCTCCTGCGGCTGCTCGCGCGCGCGACGGTAGGCCCGAAGGCGGGCAAGTGAGTGATCGGCGAACGGGCCCGCCGGGAATACGCGACGCTCGAGGCGGCTCAGCAGGCTCCATGTCCGCGTTCAAGGCTGTTGGGGATGGCTGCCGTCTTGCGTCGACTTGCCGAGGAGAGCGGCCACGAGCAGCGCCGAGCCCAGGAGCAGCGGAGCTTTGAGCCCGATCGAGCGGGCAATCTGTCCGCCTCCGGCGAGCGCCACCGGTGCCGCCGTCATCAAGCCGGACATCAATGCCGACTGCTGGGCAGCTTGGTGCAGCATGATGCGCTGATTGCGTTCGTAGGCGACGACGATCATCGCAACGATGAACGCTACGACCAGATAGACGCCGGCCAGGATCGCGCAGGCGCCGACCGGCCCGAACTCCTCCGATAGAAGGAGGTAGGTGGCTCCCGTCGCAAAGCCGAATGCGACCGCGACCGGTATGGCGATCGCGAGCCGGCCGACGTAATGGGCGATACCGGCATCGATCGTCAGCCGCGCGTGATCGAATATCGAGGTCAGCATTGCTAGCCCATCCTCTCTACAAACGGATCGGATGGAGAGCCTAGCTCTTCCACAGTGCGCCAATGACGAAGCCGGCCGCGGCGGCCAATGCGACCGTCGCCATTGGACGGTTGCGCAGCGACTCCTCGAGCGCGTCGCCGAAATTCGCCGCGACGTCCTGCACGCCTTCCGCGGCCTCGCGACCTTGCCGGCTCACAGCGTCGGCGGCCTTTTCGACTTGATAGGCTGCGCTGCGCGCCGTGCTCTCAATGCCGGCGACGGCCTCGTCCACCATCTTCTCCGCCGTCTTGCCGGCGGAGCCTGCTGTCGTCGATTCGTGGCGGTTCATGGTCATCTCCATTTGATGTTGTTTCTTGAAACGCGAGACGAAGACATAGGGTTCCGCTCATCAATGAGAAAGGGGAGCGCGCGAGCGCTCCCCTTCCGAGCCGACAAGCGTCGCGCTTAGCTCCGCTTTTCCGCGTAGTACTGGAAGTCGGGCGCGGCCTCGAGCGCCTCCTTCGTGCTGTCCAGCGTGACGAGAACGTTGCCGTTGTTGTCGCGGCTAAACTTGAGCTCGCTGAAGGGCACCGCGACGAGCTTCTCGCCCATTCCGAGGAAGCCGCCAACGCCGATAACGGCGGAGACGACCTTGCCGTCGGCATCGAGGATGAGATCGTTGATGTCCCCGATCTTCTCGCTGTTCGAGTTGAAGACATTCAATCCTACGAGCTTCGTCGAGCGCCACTCGCTCGCTGTCTGCTCGGAAGGATAGGAGCCCTTGAGCTTGCCCGCCTCATCGCTCTTGTCGATGGCTGTGGGAGCGGGTTCGGTCGCCGGAGCGGGCTCGGCCGCCGGCGGTGCCGCGGTCGACGGCGCCTCCATGGTGTCGGAGGGTGCGGGCATTTTCTCGATGGGCGAAGTGGGCGGCGTAGGCTCCTGCGCGGCCGCCGCGAAGATGCCGAGGGCAAGGACGGCGGGGAGCGCGGTTCCAATAAGCAGCTTGGACTTCATGAGAGTATCTCCCTTGAGATTCATCATTCGACCTGACTGGGTCGATCGACAGGCGACGAGAGCGCTCATCGATCGGCCCACTCATTGAGGGGTCAACGTCCCGATCTTGGGATTGTTCCTTGACGAATTGGGGCGAGAAACACGCTCATGCCGCCGACGGAGCAACGAGCATGGGCGCGGAGTTGGCTACTTCGTGAGGAGGGGTGCGACCGGGTTCTCGCCGACCTCGGACGGATCGCTGACGCCGAGAAGCTCGGTCAAGCGCGTGCGTGCGCGGTTCACGCGGCTCTTGATCGTGCCGACTGCGCAACCGCAAATCTCCGCCGCCTCCTCGTAGGAAAAGCCCTCGGCGCCGACGAGCAGGAGCGCCTCGCATTGATCGGCGGGAAGCTTGGCGAGCGCATTCCTGAAATCGGCAAGATCGAGATGGCCGTATTGCTCGGGGAGAACGGCGAGAGAGTTCTGGTGCGCCTCGTCGGGGTCGTCGACCTCGCGCCGGAGCTTCCGGTGCTGCGAGAAGAAAACGTTGCGCAGGATCGTGAACAGCCAGGCGCGGAAGTTGGTCCCCGGCGTGAACGAGTCCATGCTGTTCCACGCCTTGACCAGAGTTTCCTGCACGAGATCGTCGGCCCGCGCCGCGTCGTTGGTGAACGAGCGCGCGAAGGCCCGCAAGTGAGGTATGGCAGCCACGAGAGCTTTCTCAAAGTCGGGCTCCGCCATTCAGGTATCGCCTCCCTTTGCGCCTTTTTCCTTCTGCTTCAGCGTCTCGAGCAGATCGAGGAATTTCCGCGGAACGGCCTCTTTCACGACCTCGTCGTAGCTTTCGCGGAGCTTGCGTCCAATTGCCCCTTGTATTCCCGCATCGACAGAGGGAGCCTGCTCAGTTGCAGCGCAGGAGGCTTGCCCTTCGGTTCCTTCCGGATTGTTCTCATTCGTCGATCGGTTCATAGCGATCTCTTCCCTCAGTCTTGAGCATGACCTGAGCAATGCCTACGTTGGAGACGCCGCGCGCACGCAACCGGCGTTCAGGCGGCTCAAGTTCCCATCCCGTCGAGAGAAAAAGGCGACAATTGCTGGTTCCGGTTAACATTGAGGAGCGGTCCCTTCCGCGCGATCCAATCCGGCAAACATGGTGGAGTCAATGTCGATATCCAATAGCATCGCCCCCCATCTCCCCTATTTGCGAAGGTTTGCGCGCGCTCTGACCGGCGATCAGGCGCTCGGAGACGCCTATGTAGCCGCGACCCTCGAGGCCATAGTCGCGGACCCGCGGCTCATCTCCCAGGACCAGTCGCCGCGCCTGGCGCTCTTTCAATGCTTCTTGCGGACGTGGCGCTCGGGCGGGGTCGCGGCCGGCAGTGCCGCTTCGGGCCGCCGCTCGGCCGCAGAAAAGAAGCTCGACGCGCTCACCCCGCTCTCGCGGCAAGCTTTCCTCCTGATGTCGGTCGAAGGGTTCTCGCCGGAGGACGTTGCGACGATCCTCGGCAAGAGCAAGGACGAGGTTACGAAGCTTGTCGAGACCATCGGCCGCGAGATTGCGGAGCAGGTGGCGAGCGACGTCCTCATCATCGAGGACGAGCCCTTGATCGCGCTCGATCTCAGAGAGCTCGTCGAGCGCCTGGGCCATCGCGTCACCGGAATGGCGCGCACGCACAGCGAGGCGATCGGTGCATTCGATGCCAATCGGCCCGGGCTCATTCTCGCCGACATCCAGCTCGCGGACGGCAGCTCCGGGTTGAGCGCGGTCAACGAGATCCTCACCGGCTTCGATGTACCGGTCGTCTTCATCACGGCGTTTCCGGAGCGCCTCCTGACCGGGAACCGGCCGGAGCCGACATTCCTCATCACCAAGCCCTTCGATCCCGACATGGTCAAGGCGGTGGTCAGCCAGGCGCTCTTCTTCGAGAGCCGGGCGAGCCTCAAGCGTAAGCCGAGCGAGACCGACGGCGAGCGTCGCGCCGGAGAAGGCTCGCACTCCTCTTGATCCCGGCGTAGCGCTGGTGCGCTCGACGAATCCCGATCCTTCAAGCCGTGGAACCAAACGAGCAAAGCGCACGTTTTGTTCGCGGCATCGCTGCCACGCGCGATGTATTCATCCAATAGAAACGAGCACTTGAAAACCGACATGAAGGAGCCACCCATGAACTGGGACCGCATTGAAGGAAACTGGAAGCAGCTCAAGGGCAAGGTCAAGGAGCGTTGGGGCAACCTGACCGACGACGAGCTCGACGTGATCGCCGGCAAGCGCGACCAGTGGGTCGGCAAGGTCCAGGAGCGCTACGGCATCGCCAAGGACGAAGCCGAGCGTCAGGTCGACGAGTTCGCCCGCCGCAACGGCCTCTAAGAAACGTCAAGAGCCAGCGTCGTCCGCCATTCCCCTCCCCGGGCGGATGATGTTGAGCGATGATGCCGGAAGGCGCACGATGTGCCCTTTCGGCATCTTTTTTTGCGCGTAACCTTATCAGTCGCGGACCTGCAAATAGGGTCGCCAGGACGTTCGTGCCGGAACCTTCCTTGAGCCGGACCGTTATGGGTTCGCACACCGTGAGGATGGAGGTCGTTGCCGTGTCGGAGACGTTCATGCCGCTCGCCACTGCGTCTCGCGGCGACAGGCTTACGAAGGCAGCGAGCGCGGCAGGCTTCGCCATGGCCGGCGGGGTGCCCGAGACTGCCCCGCAACCGCGGTCTCTTCCCCACATGCTTACGGCCACGATAAGCGCGTCCTGGACCTGGCTGCGCCGTCTTTGCTTCAATTGACCGTGCCGATCCCGAGACGCCGAACCTGCGGATTCCACGCAGCCGAATTCGCGCCTGCGTCGCGCTCTACGTCTGGGATGGGCTGCCGGGTTGGGAGGGCGACAAGGCGTTCGCGTAGCCCCGCCGCAAGTCGAAGTGGGAATTGAGAAAGTCGGGATAGCTCTCGTTCGTCCTGTCCATGAAGTCGAGCCGTCGCAGCATTCGCAAGACGGCATCGGGGTCGGGTGACTCGATCGCAATCGTATCGACGCGGTGGAACCCGACCGTCAGCGCCGCGAACTCGGAACGGCAGGACCCGAGGTCGAACACGGTGCGCAGCTTGTCGACGCGCACGGCGCTGAGATCGCGGCATTCCTCGGCTATGAGGAGGATCGCCGGCTCGTTGAGCTCGAGGTCGTTCTCGAGTTCTCACGTCGACGCCAAGTCTCGCGGCGACCTGTGTCGCGAACGTGTTTGCGGTGACCGGCAGGTCGGCCTCGAACGCTCTCTCCCAGCCCTCGAGAGGTCCGGCGCGCGCGGTCAGCAGCTTGACCTCGATGCGGCCGGCCCTGATCTTGACGTTCACGTCGTTGACGCCCCGGGACAAGATGTAGCTCTCCGAGGTCCTATACGTTTCGTGGGCTCGCGCGCGAGCAAGAAGCAGCGCCCGCTCATAGAGGAGGCTCGCTCCGAAAAAGCGAAACTCATAGGCAAACGGCGAGGGGCTGAGGGTCATGTGATGGCGCCTTTCGACAACGGCTGCTGCTCAATCCCCAAGCGCGGGCGCGGTTCCAAAGGGGTGGCCCCCGGAACTTGGGCACCCCAGCCGCGTTAGGCAAGCGGCGTGCGGCCGGCCGTAACCTTCGGGCGGCAATAGGCTCCTATACCCCTCCGTGAGCGGGGTACTCGCCGTCGACGCTCTCGCTTGCAGGTTGCATCCATGCGCTCGCACTTCATCTTTTTTGCTCGCTATGTCGCCGACCTCGTGGGATCGCCCTGGGCATTCCTCGCCGCCTTGCTCGCGGTCATAGCATGGCTCGCGAGCGGGCCCGCATTCGGCTACTCCGACACCTGGCAGCTCGTCATCAATACCGCGACGACGATCGTGACCTTCTTGATGGTCTTCCTCATCCAGAGCACGCAGAACCGCGATGCCAAGGCCATTCACCTCAAGCTCGACGAGCTGATCTGCGCGATCAAGTCGGCCAGAAACGAATTGATCGACGTCGAAGACTCCGTCGACGATGAGCTTGACCGCCACCAGCGCGAGTTCGAGAAGCGGCGCGAGGAAGCGGAGAGAAGGCAGGGCAACGGGAAGCGTGCCGCCAAACGCGCGCCTCGGCGCGACCGCGGCACCGCTTGAAAGAATGTCGGGTTCTATTGCGCGCGCTCCTCGAGCCGCTCCCATCCGCCTGCGCCGACCTTTGCAAAGTCAGCTGAGCGATGCCTGTTGAGCACGGCGCGAGCAGCCTCGGCGCGCTTGTCCGCCACCCTGGCAATGACCAGAGCGCCGCCGCGCCGCACCGTCTCGGCATAGACGTGCGTGCTCGCTTCCGGGACTCCGTTGTCGGTTAGGGCTCCGATAATACTGCCGACGAGGGTTCCGACCGCAGAGCCGGCGAGCAGCGGCATCAGCCAGCCTGCGGCTACGAGCGGTGCAATCCCCGGGATCGCGACAATGCCGAGGGCGGCCAGCAATCCGGCACCGCCTCCGATCAAGGCCCCCGTCGTCGCACCGACCTCGGCGCCGTTGGACGCGTCGAAGTTCCCGACCAGTGTCACTTCGTTGCCGGTGAAACCGGCAGCTTCGAGGTCGCGCACGACGGCCGCCGCCGTCTCATGGTCGTCGTAGATCTGATGAAGGGTCTTCATGAATTGTCCTCGATCATCGCTCCGCCGCCAATGGCGGCAATTCAGTCGCGACAACGCTTCGCCGCAGGCCCGAGTTCCGTTGCGAGACCTGCGTCCCGTTGCTCGGATCTCGAACCAAATCCCCCTGCCGGAGTTTATCCGGTGCGCGGTTCGAGGCGATTGCCGCGTTCAGGTGACTGGGACAGACGAGATGCGCACTTTCGAGCAAGCCTACATCCGCACGCTGCGCCACATCTACGATGCGGAACGACAGCTGTTCATGGCTGTCCCCGCGCTCTGCACGCCGGCTCTCGATGCGCGCCTGACCGAGGTGCTGATCGAAATCGCGGCGCAATCGCAGCGTCAGATCGAGCGTCTCGAGGCTATGTTTCGCGTCCTTTACAAGGAGCCGCGGGGCGAGGCGGCCTGGGCCGCGACGGCGCTGTTGCGAGAGGCATGGGAGGCGGCCGCCGAAGGATCGGAAGGCGGCGGGACGGAGGCTTGCGCCGCGGCCCTCCTCGCCCTCAAGCGTTACGAGCTCACGCTCTATGAGATGCTCTTGCGCTGGTCGGAGCAGTGCGACCTCTACGAAGCCCTGCCCGCGATCCGCCGCAGCATTGCCGAGGAGCTGCTGCAGGCGTCGATTCTCTCTGGATTTGCCTTCGATGCCGATCCAACAGATCTTCCGCTCGCTGCAGCGGACCGTCGCGCGCTGCACTGAGCTTTGGGCGAGCATGAGGCAAAAGAAGAGAGCCGGCCTTGACGAGCCGGCTCCTTCACTCTCCGCTTCCCGAGCTCAGATGATGCCGAAGAGGTGTAGGACAATGATGCCGGTAATGGGGACCCCTAACGCCCACAGCAGAACGTAGCGCATTTCAACTCTCCTTGAGATCGATTGTATCGCCACGCGCTCACCGCTGGCTGCTCGAGGAACAAGCAGGCCGGCGAAAAGTTCCAACTCTGGAACCGAGAGGACACTCGCGCGTTGATGAGCAGAGCACGGACCACCGGAGGTCGGATATGGGCAATCTGCTGCACTGGGCTGTCGTCTTTCTCGTCGTCGCGATCATCGCCGCCTTTCTCGGTTTCGGCGGAGTTGCCGGAACGGCAATCGAGGGTGCGCGGCTCCTGTTCTGGGTCGCGATCGTGTTCCTGGTCGTCTCGCTGGTCTTGGGCCTCATTCGCCGAGCCTAGTGCCAGGAGACACCGAGAAACGCAAAGCGGCCGCAGTTTGCGGCCGCCCTCGTTTTCTTCAGCTCGGAACGCGCCGGCGCGGAGCGGCGAACTCGGGGGGGATCAATATCGACCACTCCACGCCCTCAGGCGCGAACGTATACTTGACCTCGCCATTGAGGGCCTGTGCCGCGACCCGCTCGATGACCACATGCCCGAAGCCTTTCGCTGTCGGCGCGTCGACGAGAGGGCCGCCGCGCTCCTGCCAGACGAGTCTCAGCCGCGGCTCGCCGCTGTCGTCCGCAGCGTAGCTCCACGAGACGCTGACCTGACCGGTCGGGCGGGACAAGGCTCCGTACTTGGCGGCGTTGGTGGCAAGCTCATGGAGCGCCAGCGCGATATTCTGCACGGCCGTCGCGTTCAAGAACGCATGGGGCCCATCGACCTTGATAGCGACACCCGGCTCCTCGACAAAGGGGCGCAGAACGGATTGGACGAGCGCCTCGAGGGAGGCCCCCGCCCAGTCCTCGGCGACGAGAAGATCGTGCGAGGCGGCGAGCGCCTGAAGCCGCTGGGAGAGGCGCTGCTGGAAGCTGTCGATGTCGCTGCTGTTGCGGGCCGTCTGGCGCACCATCGACACGATGACGGCCAGCAGATTTTTCGTTCGATGAGAGAGCTCGCGCATGACGAGGCGCAAGCGGTCCTCGGACAGCTTTCGCTCGGTGATGTCGCGCATGACGGCCGAGACGCCGAAGATGCGCCCGTCCGGGCCCTCCATCGGCGCCGCATTGATCGCGACGTCTACGAGCGTACCGTCCTTGCGGCGGCGCACCGTGTCCTTGAGCACGGATTGGCCGAGCCGCAGGTGCTCGTACTTCTCCCGGAACTCGTCGTCGGCCGTCTCGGGAAATATGATCCTTTCCGATTTCCCGACCACCTCCTCGGCCGCGTAGCCGAGCAGCCGCTCCGCGCCGGGATTCCAGGACAGGACTGTGCCGTCGAGCGCCAGCGAGAAGATCGCGTCCGCGGAGTTGTTGACGATCGTCGCAAGCCACGTGTTGGCCTGGGAATCGGCCAGCTGGTTGGTGATGTCGGTATTGGTACCGAGCCAGCGCGTGATTAGGCCGCCCTCATCGCTGATCGGCATGGCGCGAGACAGAAACCAGCGATAGCTTCCGTCCTGCGCCCGCAGCGGAAACGTATCTTCCCATACCTCGCCGGTGCGAAAGCACTCGGTGATCTTCTCGACGACGCGGTCGACGTGCGCGGGATGATGAACCGCTCGCCAACCCCAGCCCTTCATCTCCTCGAGCGTCGTGCCCGTGTAGTCGAACCAGCGCTTGTTGTACCAGAAGATGGAGCCGGTCCCGTCGGCCATCCACGCGAGCTGGGCGATGTTGTCCGCAAGCGTTCGAAATCGCGACTCGCTCTCCTGTTGCGATTTCTCGGCGAGAACCCGTTGCGTTGTCTCGACCACGACCGCAAGCACCCCTCCCGGAGCGCCGCTATCGTCGGGGATCGGACTGTAGTCGAGGTTCATCCACACGTCCTCGGGGACGCCGTGGCGATTGAGAACGAGGTGCTGGTCCTTGAATGATAGGGTTCCCCCGGCTAGCCCCACCTCCATGACGCGCCTGTTGAACTCTGCGACCTCCGGCCAGCCCTCGAGAACGGGGCTGCCGAGGAGCCTCGGGTGGCGTCCGCCCGCGAGCTTGGAGTAGGCATCGTTGTAGATCATGATCCCGTCGGGCCCCCACAGCATGACGAGCGGAACGGGAGAGGCGACGACGATGTCCACGGCCGTCCTCAGGCTGCGGGGCCAATCCGAGATCGGGCCGAGGCTCGTCGATGACCAATCGAGCGAGTTGATCAGCTCCTTCAATTTGAGCATTCGGGTCATGATGGAAGGCCGCGATTGGTCGGAGCTAGCCCGGCGCTCACTGGCGAGCCGGCGGCTCGCGTGCGCCGGCACGGGGGAGCGGGGGCTGGTTCCCGAGCTTCACGATAGTCTAGGGCATCAGTCTAGGGCTTCTCGGGCCCTGGAGAGAGATGTGGAGCAAAACTCGCGCGAAATCCACCCCTGGCCACGGGTCTGGCAGTTATCTTCGAGCCTGGCTGCCTCGGCCGATAGGTCGAGCGAGGCAAGCTCGAGCCGTTAACCCGAACGCTTCTTCGGCACCTTCTTTCCCTTCCTGCGCGCCTCGGAAAGGCCGATCGCAATCGCCTGCTTGCGACTCTTCACGGTCTTGCCGCTCCCGCCGCTCTTCAAGGTGCCGCGCTTGCGCTTATGCATCGCGCGCTCGACGTCCTTCGAAGCGCTGCGCGAGTATCGCCGTGCCATCCGCCTACTCCCGATTGACTGCGCCTTCGTTGGCGTATGCCGCTAGGCAAAGGATCAACCGCGAATTCATCGATAGGTTCCCGACGTCATCGCAACGATCGTCTTCACGTGGCCCGCATCGCAATAGGTGATCTCCGCGCCGCGGGCATGCCGGCGAACCGCCCTGACGAGACCTTGCCGGCGCGCTCTGCGGAACGAACTCGTCGCGAAGGCTGATGACGAACTTGCTCCCGGGACGAAGGTTCGCAAGGTTCTCGCTCGGGTGGTAGCCCCGGCTCGCCTCCGCGAAATCCTGAAGCCGGTAGCCCTTGCGGATCGCTCGCTCCTTGATGTCGCGCACGACCGGGCTCTCCCACAGCAGGAGATCGCCGCGGTCGGCGGACGCTATCGAGTGCAGCCTCGCGCCCATGCTGTTCGCGAAATAGGTGGCAGGGCCGTTGCCCATGCTCCAGCCGAGCACGACAAGGTGCTCCTTCCCGACGCCCGCCCGCGCGGTGACCTCCTTGGCGTCGTCGACGAGCCGGCGCAGGGCCTCGACGCACAAGTCGGGCTCCGAGCTCACGATCGCGTCCGGCATCTCGTAGGAGGCGAGGAAATCTTTCGGCAGCACGCCCATGCGCGTTGCCAGTCGGTAGGGCGTTTGCCAGGGGAGAAAGCATATGAGAGGCGCGCGACCATTCCCTTCGACCCGTCGAAATCGAAGATCGGTGTCGCTCCCAGACGCACTCTGAAGTAGGCGTCCCCTGAAATCCAACATGGCCGCATAACGTCATAATGCTCTTTTCGTTCCCTGACAACGAGAGCTCGACGGCTGGGCGCGGGGCGTTGCTAAACGGCGTTTCGGAGACCGCGCGCCGATGATCTCGAGGTGGCGAGCTCGATTGCGCGGCGGATGTCCTCGATACGATAGGGCTTCTGGACCCTGGTCGCGCTCTTGAGCTCCTCGGGAACGGCCTGGATGTCGGTATAGCCCGTGACGAACACGAACGGGATCGCCCGGCTGGCGAGCTCGCTCGCGATCGGAAAGCTCTTCTCCTGGCCGAGGCTGATGTCGAGGAGCGCGAGCTCGAAATTCTGGCCGCGCGCGAGCTCGAGCCCATGGGCAAGGTTCATCGCCGGGCCGACGACGGTGTGCCCCTCGCTCTCGAGCACCGCCTGAAGCTCGATCGCGACGAAGGGCTCGTCCTCGACCACGAGGATGCGGTGGCTGCCGGAGCCGTCGCCGCCGGGACCAGCGACCAGCTTCATCCGCGCGTCGGCTCGGAATGGCGGAGGGTCTTTCGCCGCGGCATCCTCGAGTGCAACGAGCGGCCCCTCCAGAATATAGACGAGGCCGCCGGGCTCGAAGGCAATCTCGGCGTGCGCGGTCGCCTCATAGGCCGCTGCGCGCAACGCGGTCAGCCCAAATCCCTCGGTGTCCGGCGCAGCGACCGGCGGCCCTCCGCTCTCGCGCCAGACGAAGCGCAGCTTGCCGGGACGTCCGTTGGGAACCCTTTCGCACGATATCGCGACGCGGCCGGAGGCGCTGGACAGCGATCCGTGCTTGACCGCATTGGTCGCGAGCTCGTGAAGGACGAGCGCGAGGGACTGCGCGGCCTTCGGATTGAGGCGTACCGCCGCTCCCTCGATGCGGATATTGTCCTCGTTGGATTGGAACGGGCGCAGGGACTCGCGCGCGAGCCCATGGAAGTCCGCGCCCCTCCAGTTGCTGCGCCGCAAGAGATCGTGCGCCGTTGCCATCGACTGGATACGGCCCTGCAGCGCGCCGACGAAATCCTTCACCGAGCCCGCATGCTTGCTGGACAGGCTCGCAATCGCCATGACGTTGGCGAGGATGTTCTTCACCCTGTGATCGAGCTCGGCGAGCAGCAGTCCCTGGTGGGACTCGGCGTTCTTGCGCTCGGTGATATCGAGCATCGTGCCGACCACGCGAACGCCGCCGCCGTCCTTGCTCGCGCGGTCGCGCAGCACCTGGCCGCGATTGAGAATCCACCGCTCCTGGCCGCTGGCAAGCACGGCGCGAAACTCGATGTCGTGGCGTTTGTCGGGATGCTCGGGGATCGACTGCATGAAGGCGCAAACGGCGGATCGATCCTCCTCGTGAACGATGTCGAGAAGGGAATCGAGCGATTGCGGCTCGGTCGTGCCGGCATCGGTGAATGGCTTGAGCCGCGACGACCAGTGCATGCGGTCCTGGGCCACGTCATATTCATAGGAGCCGAAGCCCGCGGCGCGGCTGGCAAGCAGCAGCCTGTTCTCGCTCTCGCGCAGCCGTGAGGTCGATTCCTCGAGCTCGGCTGTCCGCTGCGAGACGCGCAGCTCGAGCTCGTTGTTGAGCTTCTCGAGCTGCTTCGTCTTGCGGAAGAGCTCGACGAAAATCTTGACCTTTGCGCGGAGGATCTCCGGAACCACCGGAACCGCCACGTAATCCACCGCGCCGCAACTATAGCCGCGGACGTAGTCGAGATCGGACAGGTTCACCGCCGAAATGAAGATCACGGCGGTGCGCTCGTAGCGCGGATGCTGGCGCAGCATCGCCGCGAACTCGAAGCCGTCGAGGTCGGGCATGCACACGTCCGTCAGGATGACGGCAACCTCCGTCTTGAGCAGCTCCACCAGAGCGGCCTTGGCGGAGCTCACCTTGATGAGGTTCTCGCCGAGGTCAGCGAGGATTGCCTCGTAGCTCAAGAGCTTTCCGGGCGTATCGTCGACGAGCAGAATGCTGACCGGCTCATCTTTTGCCATTGCGCGCCCCCGCCTAGCGATGAACCCAAAGCTTCAAGACCGAGAGGAGCTGACCGGTGTCGACGGGCTTCGCTATGTAGTCGGAGGCGCCGGCTTCGAGGCACTTCTCGCGATCGCCCTTCATGGCCTTCGCCGTCAGCGCGACGATGGGCAGCCGCCGATAGAGCGGATTTTGGCGAATCTGGCGGGTGGTCTCGTACCCGTCCATGCCCGGCATCATGATATCCATGAGAACGATGGCGACATCGGGGCTCTGCTCGAGCTTGGCGATGGCCTCGCTCCCGGTATTTGCCGTGAGCACTTTCATGCCGCGCCGCTCGAGCACGCTGCTCAAAGCAAAAATGTTGCGTGCATCATCGTCGACGAGCAGCACGGCTCTGCCCGCGAGATCCTCATCCGACTCGTGTAGCCGCTCGAGGCTCGCTCGCTTCTCCGGCGGCAGATCGGCGATCGACCGGTGTAGGAAGAGCGACGTCTCGTCGAGGAGCCGCTCGGGCAATTCGACGCCCTTCACGACGATGCTTCTCGCCGACATCCGTAGCCCCGTCTCTTCCTCGGCGGAAAGCTCGCGACCGGTAAAGACGACGACGGGAATGTCGGCCAGCGCCTCCTCCTCGCGCATGCGCTCCATGACCTCGAAACCGGACATGTCGGGCAGCTTGAGATCGAGGACGATGCAGTCGCATGGCTGCGTGCGAAGCCGCTCGAGGGCCTCCGCGCCGCTGCCCGCCATCACGATGTCGATATCGTCGTGCTTCAAAAGCTCCATGATGCCAAGGCGCTCTGCGGGATCGTCCTCGACGACGAGCAGCTGGCGCCGCCGCGGCTTGGCGAATTCCTTGATCCTGCTGATGGCGTCCTTCAGTCCGTCGGGGCTCGTCGGCTTCGGCACGAAGGAGAACGCCCCGCGCGCGAGCCCGTGCTGACGGTTCTCGTCGATGGTGACGAGCTGCACGGGAATGTGGCGTGTGGCCGGGTTCTGCTTCAGGCTGCTGAGGACGGCCCACCCGAGCATGTCCGGCAGGAAGACGTCGAGCGATACGGCTGTCGGGTTGTAGTCGTTTGCGAGCTCGAGCGCGTCGAGACCGCGGGAGGCAACCAGCACCTTGAATCCTTGCTCGTGGGCAACATCGACGATGAGCTTGGCATAGTGCACATCGTCCTCGACGACGAGCAGCACGAGGTCGCCGACATTTATCGTGTCGCGATCGTCGAAGACCCGCTCGGCGGGGCGCTCCGCAACGAGATATTGGGGCGCAGCCGCAAATCGCGACGACCCTCGTGTCGCGGCGCTCTGCCCTGCCGCCGACTCGGCATAGTCGATGGGGAGGTAGAGCGTGAAGGTGCTGCCCTCGCCCGGCGTGCTCTTGAGCTGGATCTCGCCCCCGAGCAGCGTGGCAAGCTCGCGGCTGATGGCGAGCCCCAATCCCGTGCCGCCGTACTTGCGGCTGGTGCCGGCATCCGCCTGCTGAAACGCCTCGAAGATGAGCTTCTGCTTCTCGGGCGCGATGCCGATGCCGGAGTCCTTCACCTCGAACGCGACGACCTCCCGCGCGTTGCCGAGCGATCTGTGATCGGCGCTCCACCCGGACCGGACCGACCAGACCGAGAGGCCGATGCTGCCGCAATCGGTGAACTTGAACGCATTGGAGAGCAGGTTCTTCAGCACCTGCTGCAAGCGCTTCGAGTCGGTGAAAATGCTGCGGCTGAGCGACGGGTCGACGCTCACGTCGAACGACAGATGGCGCCGCTCGGCCTCGTGGCGGAAGGGCCGCGCGACCGTCTCGATCAGGCCCGTGATGGGAATCTCCTCGACGTCGACGGTGACCGTGCCCGATTCGATCTTGGAAAGGTCGAGGATGTCGCTGATCAGGTTGAGGAGATCGGTCCCCGCGCCGTGGATCGTGCGCGCGAACTCGACCTGCTTCTCGGTGAGGTTGCGGTCGGCGTTGCCGCTCAGCTGCTGGCCGAGGATCAGGATGCTGTTCAGTGGCGTCCTCAGCTCGTGCGACATGTTGGCGAGGAACTCCGACTTGTAGCGGGAGGTGAGCGCCAGCTCGGCCGCCTTCTCCTCGAGCGCGCCGCGCGCCTGCTCGATTTCCTGGTTCTTACGCTCCACCTCGACGTTGCGCTCGGCGAGCTGTTGCGCCTTCTGCGCGAGCTGCTCGTTCGTCTGCTGGAGCTCCTTCTGTTGCGACTGCAGCTCGATGGCGAGTTGCTGCGACTGCTTGAGGAGGCCTTCGGTCTGCATCGTCGCCTCGATGCTGTTGAACACGATGCCGATGCTCGAGGTCAGCTGCTCGAGGAAGGTGAGGTGCGCCGTTTCGAAGTCGTAGATCGAAGCAAGCGCGATCACGGCCTTGATCTCGTCCTCGAACATCACCGGGAAGATGACGAGGCTCTTGGGCAGCGCGCGGAACAAGACCGAATTGACCGGCACGCTGTCCTCGGGGATGTCGCGGACGTAGATGCGCCGCTTGTCGATGGCGCACTGGCCGATGAAGCTCGCGCCGAGTGGTATGCGCTGCGGATAGCCGCTCTCGTTGTCGTCCGCGTAGCTCGCCAAGAGCCGCAGGTGCGGAACGTCGTCCACCTCCATCTGGTAAATCAGGCCCTGGTGCGCGTTGACGAGCGGCACCAGCTCCGACAAGAGCTTCCTGCCGACGGTGGCCAGGTCGCGCTGGCCCTGCAGCATGCTCGTGAAGCGCGCGAGGTTGGTCTTGAGCCAGTCCTGCTCGGTGTTGTGCTCGGTGGTGAGGCGGAGGTTGTCGATCATCGTGTTGATGAAGTCCTTGAGCTCCGCAACCTCGCCGCGGGCGTCGACCTGAATGGAGCGCGTGAGGTCGCCCTTGGTCACGGCGGTGGCGACCTCGGCGATCGCGCGCACCTGGTTCGTCAGGTTGGCGGCAAGCAGGTTCACGTTGCCGGTGAGGTCCTTCCAGGTGCCGGCGGCGCCGGGGACGTTGGCCTGGCCGCCGAGCCGGCCCTCGACGCCGACCTCGCGCGCCACCGTCGTCACCTGATCGGCGAAGGTCGCAAGCGTTTCCGTCATGTTGTTGATGGTCTCGGCGAGGGCCGCCACCTCGCCTTTCGATTTCACGGCGAGGTTCTGCTTCAAGTCGCCGTTCGCCACCGCAGTCACGACCTTGACGATGCCGCGCACCTGCTCGGTCAGGTTCGCGGCCATGACGTTGACGGTATCCGTCAGGTCCTTCCACGTGCCGGCGACACCCGAAACCTGGGCCTGACCGCCGAGTAGGCCCTCGGTGCCGACCTCGCGCGCGACGCGCGTCACCTCGGAGGCGAAGGCGTTCAACTGATCGACCATGGTGTTGATGGTGTTCTTGAGCTCGAGGATCTCGCCCTTCACGTCGACGGTGATCTTGCGCGAAAGGTCGCCGCGGGCGACCGCCGTCGTCACCTCGGCGATGTTGCGCACCTGGGTTGTGAGATTTGCCGCGAGCAGGTTGACGTTGTCGGTCAAGTCCTTCCAGGTGCCGCCGACGCCCGGCACGACGGCCTGGCCGCCGAGCCGGCCTTCGGTGCCGACCTCGCGGGCGACGCGCGTCACTTCCGCCGCAAACGAGCGGAGCTGCTCGACCATCGTGTTGAGCGTCTCCTTGAGCAACAGGATCTCGCCGCGCACGTCGACGGTAATCTTCTTCGAGAGGTCGCCGCCGGCGATGGCGGTCGCCACCTCGGCGATGTTGCGAACCTGCGCGGTGAGGTTCGAGGCCATGAAGTTCACGTTGTCGGTCAGGTCCTTCCAAGTGCCGTCGACGCCGGACACCTGCGCCTGTCCGCCGAGCTTGCCTTCCGTGCCGACCTCGCGGGCGACGCGCGTCACCTCGGAGGCGAACGCGTTGAGCTGATCCACCATCGTGTTGATGGTGTTCTTGAGCTCGAGGATCTCGCCCTTCACGTCGACGGTGATCTTGCGCGAAAGGTCGCCGCGGGCGACAGCCGTCGTCACCTCGGCGATGTTGCGCACCTGGGCCGTGAGGTTCGAGGCCATCGAGTTGACGCTGTCGGTCAAATCCTTCCAGGTGCCGGCGACGCCGGGCACGTTCGCCTGGCCGCCGAGCCGTCCCTCGGTGCCGACCTCGCGGGCGACGCGCGTCACCTCGCCGGCAAACGCATTGAGCTGGTCGACCATGGTGTTGATGGTAATCTTGAGCTCGAGCACCTCGCCCTGCGCGTCGACGTCGATCTTCTTCGACAGGTCGCCGGAGGCGATCGCGGTCGAGACCTCGGCGATGTTGCGCACCTGCGTCGTGAGGTTCGACGCCATCGAGTTGACGCTGTCGGTCAAGTCCTTCCACGTGCCGGCGACGCCGCGCACATTCGCCTGCCCGCCGAGGCGCCCGTCGGTGCCGACCTCGCGCGCGACGCGCGTCACCTCCGAGGCAAAGGCGTTGAGCTGATCGACCATCGTGTTGATGGTCTCCTTGAGGCGGAGAATCTCGCCGCTGACGTTGACCGTGATCTTCTTGGAGAGGTCGCCGCCGGCGATGGCGGTGGCGACCTCGGCGATGTTGCGCACCTGCGCGGTCAAGTTCGACGCCATCGAGTTGACGTTGTCGGTCAGGTCCTTCCACGTGCCGGCGACGCCGGGCACCTGAGCCTGGCCGCCGAGCGTCCCCTCGTTGCCGACCTCGCGCGCGACGCGCGTCACCTCCGAGGCGAAGGCGTTCAACTGATCGACCATGGTGTTGATCGTGTTCTTGAGCTCGAGCACCTCGCCCTGGACGTCGACCGTGATCTTGCGCGAGAGGTCGCCGCGCGCGACCGCCGTCGTCACCTCGGCGATGTTACGCACTTGCGTGGTGAGGTTCGCCGCCAGCAGATTGACGTTGTCGGTCAGGTCCTTCCACGTGCCGGCGACGCCGGGCACCACCGCCTGGCCGCCGAGCCGCCCCTCGGTGCCGACCTCGCGCGCGACGCGCGTCACCTCGGCTGCAAACGAGCGCAGCTGATCGACCATGGTGTTGATCGCTTCCTTGAGCTGCAGGATCTCGCCGCGCACGTCGACGGTGATCTTCTTCGAGAGGTCGCCGTTCGCCACCGCGATGGTCACGTCGGCGATGTTGCGCACCTGCGCCGTGAGGTTCGACGCCATCGAGTTGACGCTTTCCGTCAAGTCCTTCCAGACGCCGGTCACTTCCGGCACTTGCGCCTGCCCGCCGAGCTTGCCGTCGGTGCCGACCTCGCGGGCGACGCGCGTCACTTCCGATGTGAACACGCTCAGCTGCTTGATCATCGCGTTGACGATCGTCGCTGAGCGCAGGAACTCTCCTTGCAGCGGGCGGCCGTCGACATCGAGCCGCATGGTCTGGAGGAGGTCGCCCTGGGCCACCGCCTCGATCGTCCGCGAGACCTCCGTCGTGGGCCAGAGGAGATCGTCGATCAGCGAGTTGATCGAGTTCTCCATGTCGAGCCAGGCGCCGGTGAGCGGCCCGAAACGCACGCGCTGGCGGGTCTTGCCCTCCTTGCCGACCACCTGGCCGACGCGTTCGAGCTGATCCGCCATACGCTGGTTGGTCGCGACGATGTCGTTGAAGGTGGCCGCGATGCGCCCCGCAAGGCCATCGAGGTCGCTCGGCATGCGCGCCGAGAAATCGCCTTCCCGGACCGCCTCGAGCGCGCGGAGCAGGCGGACGAGCTCGCCTCGCCCCAGCTCGTCGACAGCAAAGGCGCGCTCGCGTACCGGACTATCGCTGACGGGCATTGGGCCTTCGAGGTGTTCCACCTGCGCACTCTCGGGCTCTTCACTCATTTTTTCACAAGCTCCCTAGACATCGGTCGCCGCGATGCCCTTTCCCGTATGCCCGCACGAGACTTGCCGCGCCGCAGCAAGCCTCGCTCTCAGAGGAGCGGGCACAAGACAGGAGAGGATCGGAGTTGACTTGCCGGTAGCCAGAGCGCGCCCCGGCTCGCGTTGGGTAAATGCGGCTCAAAGCTCGTGACCGGCGCGGCCATAGGTATCCCTCGCGTAACCGTGAGAAACGCGCCTAGCCGGGTTTGGTTCCGGGGACGTCTGGAAATTCCCGCAGGATTTTCGACGAACGGCTAAAGGCCGGAAAGTCTGCCTAAAGGCAACGACCGATAGACATGTCAGCGGCTGGCCAGCGGGTGTGGCGCATAGGCGGCCGCCTCCTCCTGACAAACCCCTATGGCTTGCCCGGCGACCTCTCCGGGCGTCCAATCGCCGACCTCATACCTCTTTCTGCAGACGCTGATGCGCGGAGGAAGGCGCGTGCGCTCGAAAGAGTCGTAACCCTTCCTCAGATCGCCCCAGAACTCGGACCACGGGCCGGCGTCACGCGCGGCAATGTTCTCATCGCTCATGCGGAATGGAAAGATGTGCACCGGCACATGACGCATGCCGGTCCGAAGTGCGGCCGACACGAGGTCGTAGAGCTCCAGGCTGACAGAATTCGTCATGGCAAAGCAGCCGCTCGAATCACACCCGCCATGGAGGAGAATGACCGAACCCGTGCGACCGTTCTCGCGATCGAACGCGTTCGGATAGCCGATGTCCAAAGACCGCTTCCAGCGGCTGCCGAAGTGCATCTGCTCGGCGGTAATGGTGTAGAAGCCTTCCGGCGTCTGCCGGTCTCCCTCACGGAGCTTGGGGCCGAGCTTCCCCGACCAGAAGCAGATCGGGTAGGTGGCGAACTTGACATAGGCCCGACCCTTCTCGACCCAGAGCTCGAGCTCCAACTCCTCCTTGAAAATGCGAATAAACACGCGTGCGCCCAGGCTCACGCCCGCGGCGGCGAGACGGGAGAGCGGCGTATCCGTATCGGGGGTGCCCGGAAGTGGCACGCGTAGACGGCCTTCCTTGGCGGCCAGCCGGCGGTTGAGGCGCTCGGCTTCGGCTTGATCGGCAGCGCTCGCGGCGCCGGCAGCAATCGTGCCGACGGCGACTGCCCAACATAAGGCTGCGAGGCCTCTCGGATACGCCAAGCGAGCTCTCTCCCCCGTGCAGGCACCCCACCGGAACCGGACCAGGCTGATGAGCCTTTCGCGAATTCCGCTTTGGGGTCAACCTCTTTTCGCACTCTCACCGACCACCCATGCAATTCCCCATTTGCGCGCCGTCTAATTCAGCGCGGCTTCCTCGCCAAATTTGCCTTGGCAGGTGGGATCCTTTCGTTGCCGTGCTGCTCGCGCAACATAAATGCTCATAGGCGTAGAATGCCGAAATCCTACTAAGGCTCTGATCCTGATAATTCTTTTCTGATCCCTAGGACCGGTCTCGATGCTCGCCGAGCCTCAGCCGGTGCCCCTGCTGCGTCACATATCTCGCCTACGACGACACGAGGTCGGCAGCAGCCCGCTCGGCCGGCGAAAGAAGAACAAAAAGTGGAGCGTCAACATGAGATTATTGCGCAGGGGGGTCATAGGACTGACGGTGGTGATTGGCGCCGGCCTCGCGGCGACGGCGGCGGCGGCTGACGGAGCACCCATCGCCGGGCCAGCTTACTACGACGAGCTGCCCTCGATCTGGCGCGGCCTCTATGGCGGCGTGCACCTCGGTTCTGCTGCGGACGGTGACGACGGCTTCGTCGGCGGCGTTCAGCTTGGCTACAACTGGCAGGCGAACCCGGTCGTCTATGGCTTGGAGGGCGATATTTCGTTGTCGGACAGCGACTCGGTTGACTGGCTGGCCTCGGCGCGCGGTCGACTGGGCTATCTGATCCTACCCAGCCTGTTGGTCTACGCCACCGCAGGCCTGGGCTTGGTGAGCGACGGCGACACCGAGGCTGGATTCGTCTACGGGCTGGGCGTCGAAGCCAAGCTGTCCTACATGACGTCGGGCCGCATCGAGTACCTGGAGTTCGACAGCGACACCGCAGATGGCGACGGCGCCGGCCTCATCCGCGCGGGTCTGAACTTCAAGCTTGGGCCCTAATGGCCGAGCGCCTGTTCGCTGCAACGCGCCAATTCGGCCGGCGTCACCCTGGTCAAAGTCGACGCTCGATGCCCTTTCAGCGGAGCGTTTCAAGAATGGCACTTGCGATTTCTCGCGGTCGCTCGAGCGTGGCGAAGTGCCCGGTCCGCTCGAGCGTGATCAGTTTCGCTGCCGGAAGCGCGGCCCTGGTCGTCTGGCGCTCCGCGGGACGTGACCAGTCCTGCTCGCCGTAGATGAGCGTGACCGGAGCCTTGACCTCCCGATAGAGACGGCGTGCCTCGCTCCAGGACCGCCAGCCGGCAAAGACCTTGCGCTCGACTGTGCGAAATCCGCGACGACGGCCCGCCCTATCGACCGTGCGCAGGAGGTCCCAGGACAGTTTGCGCTTGTCATAAAGCCCGCCTCGCAGGATGGGGCCAAGCAGGACGGGGTTCTCGAGGGCGGCGTTGACGGCACCCACGCCGGGATCGAAAAGCTGCCGACGACGAGATATGCGAGCAGATTTCCGCGGCGAACTCCGTCACCATAGTATTGGTCGTAGTCATAGGTGTTGCTGGCAACAACGGCCTTCACCCGGTCGGGGAGGCTTGCGGCAACCGTCAGGGCCAGCACCGCACCGATCGAACTCACCAGCGAGCGTCACGCTGCGAAGATCGAGACGTTCGATGAAATCGACGATCGACCGCCGCAGGTAGGGTTCGTCGTACGCCGCCTCGCGATCGATGGAGGAGCCCCCATGCCCCGGGAGGTCCACCGCGAAGACGGTGAAACTCCTGGCGAGCAGTGGAGCAAGCTCTTTGAAATACTCGAGCTGCATCCTGATCGTGTGCAGGAGCACGAGCGGGGGCCCGTTGCCCGTCCGGGCATATCTCAGCGTTTGCCCGTCGGCGAGTTCGAGGGTCGAAATAGGAATGTTCGTTTGTTCACCTTGCATGACTGCCTCCTTGGGCCGGGCGCGTTCAACCGGCGGATGCATTGACGAGTGAGGATGGAGCCGGCGCTTTCAGGAGCGGCGGAGCGGGCGCTCCTCCGGCTTCGGGTCGGCGGACCCGGAACCAGGCGGCGTAGAGCGCCGGCAGAAACAGGATCGTCAGGATCGTCGCAACGAAGAGGCCGCCCATCATCGTGGTCGCCATCGGCCCCCAGAACACCGAGCGCGACAAGGGGATCATCGCGAGGATTGCAGCGAGCGCCGTGAGCACCACCGGCCGCGACCGGCGCACCGTCGCCTCGACGATTGCATCCCACCGCGCCAATCCTGCGGCGACGTCCGAGTCGATCTGGTCGACCAGGATGACCGTGTTGCGCATGATCATGCCGGCGAGCGCGATGAGACCGAGCAGGGCATTGAAACCGAACGGAGCGTCGAAGGCGAGGAGCGAGAAGCTCGCGCCGATAAGGCCCAGCGGCGCCGTCAAGAACACCAGGAAGAGCTTGGAGAAGCTTTGCAGCTGCAGCATGAGAATGGTCAGCATGGCGAGGAACATCGCCGGAAAGATCTTGAACAGCGCCTCGTTGGCCTTGGCGCTTTCCTCGACCGCGCCGCCTTCCTCGATGCGCATGCCGGGCGGCAAATCCGCAACGATTTGCGCAATCGCCGGACGGAGCTGCGCCGTGACATCCGGCGCCTGGACGCCGGCCGCAATGTCGGAGCGAACCGTGAGCACCAGATCGCGATTGCGCCGCCAGATGATGGGGTCCTCGAACTCGTAATGGACCTTTGCCACCTGCGAGATGGGAATAGCCGCCCCCGCTTTCGTCGGAATGGTGAGATCCTCGAAGGATCCGAGCTGGAGGCGTTCCTCGGGGACCGCGCGGGCGACGATGGGCACGAGCACGATGCCTTCCCGCAGCTCCGTCACGGTATACCCGGAGAGCAGCGTCTGGAGCGTTTGCGCGATGTCCTGAGGCGTGAGTCCGAGCAGCCTCGCGCGATCCTGGTCCACCTCGAGGCGGATCGACTTCTTCTGCTCGTTCCAGTCGAATTGCACGTCACGCGTGTTGGGATTCTCCCGCATGGCAGTGCGCACCCGGTTTGCGGCCTCGCGCACGCTAGCAGCGTCGGGTCCAATGACGCGAAACTGGACGGGGAAGCCGACCGGCGGTCCGAAGTTCAACCGGTCGATGCGCAGACGTGCTTCCGGTATGACCCCTTCGGCGGCCAGATTCTCGAGACGAGCCTTGAGACGCTCGCGTGCTTCGGCGCCTTTGGTCATCATGACGATGAGAGCGAAACTCTCGTTCGGCAGCACGGGATTGAGGGCCAGGAAGAAGCGAGGAGACCCTGCGCCGATGTAAGTCGTAAAGTACTCGAGGTCGGGGTCGCCCTTGATCAGCTCCTCGGCCTCCTTCGCTGCCGCCTCGGTGACGCCGATCGACGTTCCCTCCGGCAGTCTGATCTCTATGAAGAGCTCCGGCCGCGAAGAGGTCGGGAAGAATTGCTGCTGGACCTGCGTAAACGCAGCGATGGCGGCCCCGAACGCTCCGATCGTGAGCGCGATGACAACCCAGCGGAAGCGTACGGCCCAACCGACCACACGGCGCAGCGCGCGATAGATGCGCGTTTCGTAGAGCGCCTTGGCATCCTGGTGCTTGTGAAGGTCCGGTAGAACTCTCACGCCGATGTAGGGCGTGAAGAATACGGCCACGACCCAGGAGACGACGAGAGCGAGTCCGACGACCCAGAAGATGTTGCCTGCATACTCCCCGGCCGTCGATTGCGCGAAACCGACTGGCAGAAATCCCGCGGCCGTCACAAGCGTCCCCGTGAGCATGGGAAAGGCCGTCGAGTCCCAGGCGAAGGCCGCGGCCCGGACCCTGCTCCAGCCCTGCTCCATTTTGACGATCATCATTTCGACGGCGATGATCGCGTCATCGACCAGCAGCCCGAGCGCGATGATGAGGGAGCCGAGCGTGATGCGGTCGAGATTGAGACCCGCCACGTACATGGTCGTGACCACGGCGGCGAGCACGAGCGGAACCGACGTCGCCACGACCAGTCCCGAGCGCAGCCCCAGAGAAATGAAGCTGACGACGAGCACGATCGCGAGCGCTTCGGCGAACGCGCGCAGGAACTCGCTGACGGATTCCCCGACCACGCGCGGTTGATCGGTGATCTGGTCGATCTCAACGCCGGTTGGAATCTGAGTCCTGGCCTCGGCGACCGCCTCCTTGAGCCGTTTGCCGAGATCGAGCACATTGGCGCCCTTGGCCATCGCGACAACGAGGCCGACCGCGTCCGCGCCGTTGTGCCGCGCGATGTTTGTCGGCGGATCCTCGTAGCCACGCTTGACGGTGGCGATGTCGCCGAGACGAAACGTGCGCCCGCCGGCCTCGATCGGAACCTCGGCGATTGCCGCCTCGCCCTTGAATGCACCCGTGACGCGGATGTCGATCCTGTCGGCACTGGTCTCGACCGAGCCGGCCGGAGTCACGACGTTCTGGCGCGCAACGCTATCGAAGATCGCCTGCGGCGTGACGCCCAGCGTGGCGAGCTTGCGGTGACTGAACTCTATGAAAATGCGTTGACCGCGCTCGCCGACGATGTCGACCTTGGCGACGCCCGGCGTGCGCAAGAGCCGCTGGCGCACAATTTCGGCGTAATCCTTGAGCTGCGCCAGCGACATATCGGGGCCGGACAGCATGTAGATCGCAGAAAAGACGTCCCCGTACTCGTCGTTGAAGAATGGTCCTTGAACGCCTTGCGGCAACGACGGCTTGGTATCATTCAGCTTCTTGCGCACCTGATACCAGGCCTCGTCGACGTCGTACTGGCGCGCGCGATCCTTGAGCTGGACCTGGATGACGCTCACGCCAGGGCGCGTGTAGGTCTTGACGTGGTCGAATAGCTCCAGCTCCTGCAATCGCTTCTCGAGGCGGTCAGCAACCTGGTCCTGCATTTCCTTCGCGGTCGCGCCGGGCCAGACGGCCGTGATCACCATCGTCTTGATGGCAAACGATGGATCTTCGGCCCGTCCGAGGTTCAGGTAGCTGACTAGCCCGGCTGCCGAGAGCACAATGATGAGGAATAGGACGAGCGCCGGATGAGAGACTGCCCAGGCGGATAGGTTGCCGCGCGAAGCCTCTTCCGCAGTACCAGGATGTGTCGTCATTGCACGACCTCCACGACGCGAACCCGCTGGCTGGCATCGAGCTTGTGGATGCCGGCCGCCACGATCTTCTGGCCGGCCTCGAGGCCGTTCGACACGACGGCGGAGGTCTCGGTCCAGGCTTCGACCTGAACCTCGGTCTTCACCAGACGACCGCTGTTTTCGTTGATGACCCAGACCGACGGCTGGCCCTGATCCTTGAACACGGCCGCGAGCGGCAGGCTCGCCTTTTCGCCGCTTCCGGAAGATTTTAGCAACACGGTGGCTGTCTTGCCGAGGGCAATGTCGGAATCAGGATTGAGAATGGAGTAACGCGCCTGGTAGGTACGCGTTGCCGGGTCGGCCTGCGGCGACAGCTCGCGCAATTTAGCCGCGTAGTCTTTCTCCTGATCGGCCCACAACCTGACGCTGGCTGCGCCGCCGCGGTCGCGGTTGATACGCCCCTCGGGGATCGAGACGACGGCCTCGAGTTCGGCGAGACGTGCGACGCGCGCGATCAATTGACCGGCGGCGACGACCTGTCCGACCTCGACGGGAAGCGCGGTCACGACACCGGCCTCGGTCGCCTGCAACTCGGTATAGGCCAACTGGTTCCTTGCTAGCGCCAGGGCTCGCTTGGCCCGCTCCATGCGCCCGCGCGCCTCGTCGGCCGCCGCCTTCTTCTGGTCATAGCCGGCATCGCTGACCCAGCGCTTCTGGTTGAGATCGGCATAGCGGCGCTCGTCCGCGTCAGCCTGCCTCAGGCTGCTTTCGGCGGCCCCAAGCTCGGCCTCGGCCAACTCGAGGGAGAGACCGTAATCGGTGGCATCGAGGCGCGCGAGCGCCATGCCGGGCGTGACGGCGTCGCCGATATTGACCAGCCGCTCCGTGATCTTGCCGCCAACCCGAAACGCGAGATCGCTCTCGAACCGCGGCTTGATCGTCCCTGTGTAGGAGCGCATGTCGGCGTCTGTCGCGAGCTGAACTACTGCGGCGCGAACCGGCTGGGGCGGCTGGGTCGCGGTCGAGCCTTCGGTCGTGCAAGCGGCGAGGCCCGCCGCGACGGCCATAAGAGCGCCGGCCGGCAAGACCCGGCTCGGAGCCTTGATAAGTGTTTCGGGCACGCTCATCTGAATACCTCCACCAAATGTTAGTGCTGCTAACATAAGTGAGAGGCGCTAACTTGCCAAGCGAAAAAAACACAACCAGAGCGAAAAAGTTAGCTTGACTAACATAAGTTAGATATGCTAACTTGTAAAAGGAATGCCCGGAAGTCCGATGGTCGAAATGAAGAGCAAGATGGCCCAGTCCAAGAACCCGACAATGGTACGCCCCAAGCAGAAGTTCCACCACGGGGACCTGCGCGAGGCGCTGATCGCGGCCGCACGCGAGCTCGTGATCGAGGAGGGGCCCGATGGGTTTACTCTTGCCGACGCCTGCCGTCGCGCAGGCGTGACTACGGCGGCGCCTTACAAGCATTTCCGCGACAAGCAGGAGATACTTGAAGAGATCGCATCGCGTGGCTTCGATGCCTTGGCGGCCAAAACCGCCGAAGCCGTGGCCAAGGCGGGCTCCGGCACCGCCGCGGGCGTCACCGCGATGGGGTTTTCCTATGTCGACTTCGCGATCTCGCAGTCGGCCGTCTTCCGGCTGATGTTCGGTCACAACCCCAAGCTCAAGAAGGCCGCGCGGGTCGATGACAGCGGTCACGACTGCTTCAAGGGAGTAATCGATGAGGTCGCGGCGTTCTGCCGCCAGCACGGGCTTGCCCGCGATGCCGAGAGCATCGCGGTACAGCTCTGGACCTTCGTGCATGGTGCGGCGTCGCTCCGCATCGACGGCGACTACGAGTTTGTGGCGCCGGGGCTCGATGTCCATCAGTTGATCGCGGAGGTCACGCCGAGGTTGCTGCTCGGGCCCGCCAAGGCTTCCCCGAGAAGCGAGCGTTCCAACGACCGGGCCCGCTCAAGGAAATAACCCAGCGCTGGACAAGAGCCATTGCGGCACGATCTTCGCGGATCCGCTCGAAGTCGAGGCGCTTCGGAGCCACAGCGTCAGCCCGAATCTGCCAGTTGAACCATCACACTTACTGAAATTTTTTCCGCCGAACTGTTCTGGTCGGGGGACTAGCTCTCGGGGGTAGCGCTGCGGTAGTGGTAGGCTCAGCTGGATGCCAAATTCCCAGCCCGGGTCACCCCACCCGGTAACAGCCGCAGCCTCGTCCCCCGGGGTTGCGGCTTTTTCCGTTCCACTCGGTAATCGGGCGATTTGACAGCCAACGTGCGGGCCGAGACTGACATCGAGTGCAGCGCAGACGACGAGGAGCTCTAGGAGCGGTTATCGTCTGCCTTAGTCGTCGGTTCCCCCAATGACATACTCAATCGCGCGGACTGTGCGAATCGGATCGATCTCCCTTCCGTAGGAAAGGGACCTTCGTAGCTTGGCTATATGACTGACGACCGTGCGCGGGTCGATATTTGCATCCTGACCCCACACCGCCGCAACGAGCTGCGCGTGCGATTGGGTCCGGCCCTGATTTTCCATCAAGACCTCCAATAGGCGGAACTCTCGAGGAGCAAGGGTCACCGTTCGCGATCCCCGTGTTACGCGATGCGCGGTGCGCTCGAGGACGATGTCTCTATAGCGCAGAACACTCGTCAGCCGTCGCGGCGTCGCGCGCCGCAAGACCGCAGCGACGCGGGCCGACAACTCTTCGAATGAAAATGGCACGCCAATGTGATCGTCAGCGCCCTTTGACAGCGACTCAATCCGATACTGAAGGTCCGGAGGATCGGAAATGATAACAATGCCTGTTGCGCGCAGCCGCCGTTCGGACCTTAGCGCCACACATATCTCGATGCTCACGTCCTTCGGCACAGATGGGCCGATCAGTATAAGATCAATGTTGGGCTGCAACGGCTCCGCCGTTTTGAAACGCGCTACCGAAGAGGCCTGAAATCCCGCCGCTTGGAGGTTCTGGCGCAGGGCTCGAACCATGGCCCGGTCCCGTTCGATGATCAGGACATGCATGGCCATGTAGCTGGCGCTCGCAATTGAGCAAAAAAAATATGACCTATTCTATTACAGAGAACGCGCGACAGCCCCGTGAAGGCGGGACCTCGCGCGAAGTGATGTACAGTCAGCGGACCACTTAGCGATCGCCTCGGCTATCCCCGATTTAGGGGAGACGTGCCTCAATGGCGTCAATGGAGGAATGCAATCGCCGAAGTGGATACACGCAAAATGCGCCCCGAAGGGGAAAGCTCCGGAGTTTTAATCCTATTGAAGATATTAGGTACCCTCAGTCGCTGGACAGTGTTCGCCCAGCTAAGTGGGCGAGGGCTCGCTTGCGCGCAAGACCACGTTCCCTGTCGGGCACGTGAATTAGCCCCGCGATCTGGCGCAGTAACATGTCTTCATGAGGATCGATGACTCCGTTCGAATACGCGACTTTCCATAGCATCTCGATGACCTCAATCCGCTCCTCGCGGCTCAGGCGCCGGCAGATCTCGCTTGTGAATGGAAAGTACTGCGCCGAGTAGTCGATGCGGTCCTGCGCCTGCTCGATCAGGGAACTTACGGCAGTATCGTCGAGACTGAATTTTTCCTTCAGCAAACGCGCAATGGCCGTCCTCTCGTCGGCGTCGAAGATGCTGTCCATGCGGGCAGCTTCGATCAGCAGGGCCGCGACGGAGAGCTGCAGCTCATCGCGCCGCTCGCCCACCGCTGGCGTCTCGCGACCGGTCAGGAGATTGAGCAGGCGATCGATCATAGCAACTCGCTAACTGCAGATCCTCGGACGAGGCCAAGGCAATGCCGAGCCGTCCACGTGGCGCAGGTACGGCCCTAGCCCAAATGTGGTCTCTTGCGGTCTCGAGGGCAATGCGTATCGGGATCGCCTCGGCTACTCTGGCGCAATCCAATCGGCGCATTTGACAGGCGCTGCCGCCTCACCCCAAGGACTGATCGGCACGCTCGAGGTCGAGTTCTCCGGGCTGCCCTCGATGAGCTTGTCGGTGTAAACGAGATAGACGAGAACATTGCGCTTGGCATCGCAGCCGCGCACGATCTGCATCTTCTTGAAGATCAGCGACCGTCGCTGGCTGAAGGCTTCATCGCCCTGGGTAAGCTTGCGCTTGAACTTGATCGGCCCCACCTGCCGGCATGACAGCGAGGCGTTCGAAAGCTCCTCCGCAAGACCGAGCCAGCCGATCCAGCCGCCCTTCTCCGGCACGGTGAAATAGCAGGCGACACCTTCCACGTCGGGATCATCGATCGCATAGGTGCCGAGCTTGTGATCCGGGGAGAGAAACTTCCACACGGTCGTCTTCTTGAAGATGAGATCCGGATCCTCGGCCCGCGCCGAAGCGATGAGCGCTACCAGCGCTGTTGCGATTGCGATCACTCTCATGGCTGGCTCCTTGCGTTCATATATGGGCAGCGCATCTCGCACGATGCCATCCCGGCGCACGGGTTATCGACGGCAGCTTACCGGCACGGCCTCGCGACAGTGGCCGGCGGCGTTGGAGTCTCATATCTCGTGGGCATTGATCGATTCCGCGCAACTTCTCTCGGCGGTTAAAGACTTGTGCGCGAAGGGAAATAAGGGGGCAGTTCACAATCGATTATTTTTGCGCGAACCCACCGAGCGACGGGCGCGCGGACGAGAACAGCGGGCAACCCAAGGTCTTCTGCAGCGCCGCGACCAGCTCCTCCGTCGTCTCGGTCGAGATGAAGAGGCCATTCGTCGTCTCCGACAGGCAGCGGGCGACCTGCCCGCCGGTCGGCTCGCTCACGTGGCGCAGCATGTAGCCGACGACGTGGACGGTGATGTCGGCGCCGTTCGTCTTGAGCTCCTGAGCGAGTGCGCAGGGATTGCTTTGGCACGTCTCCTCGCCGTCGGTCAGCAGCACGATGACGGCAGGGCGCTCGCGGTAGCGCAGCGCCTCGGCAGCGGCGCGGACGGCACGCGTGAGGGGCGTCTGGCCATAGGGCTGGACCCCTCGGACCTCGCCCATGATGCGCTCGGCGGAGTTGGCGGCGGGCGGCAGCCGAAGGTCGATGTTCTCGCAAACGCCGCGCGGGCCGGGCCCGAAGACGATGAGGCCGAGGTTGCGCACCGGCGCAACCGAGGGCAGGACCGTGGCCAGCGCCTGGCGCACCCGCTCGATGCGCCGTACGGATGTCTCGCCAAATCCCATGCCGGTCATGGAGCCCGAAGCGTCGAGGACGAGCATGGCGTCCTTAGCGCAGGTCGGCGAACCAGGATCTTCGGCGGCCGCCGGCACGTCCGGGATCGCGGCAACGATCAGCCACGATAAGCTTCGTGCGATCGAGCCCTTAGACAGTAGCCGCCCGAGCGAGCTGCCCGACACGAGGATGACCTCCGATCAGGGATCAGCCGCCGAGCCTCGATGAGAAGGTCGTCGCGGTCAAGCGCGCCTCGGGCATATATGCCCATCTTTGAGGTCATGCTCGGAGAAGGCGGCAGGCGCGTGGTGAAAGGGCACCCCAGTGTCTTCTGCAGGGCCGCGATGAGCTCGTCCTTCGACTCGGCCTGCAGATAGAGGCCGCCCGTTTCCTCCGCGAGGCAGCGCGACGTGAAGGGGCTGTCGAAGGCGGGAAGATTTCTCACCCGATAGCCGATGACGTGGATGGTGAGATTCTTGGCCGCCCCCTTGAGAGCCTTCGCCAGCGCGCACGGTTCGCCGCCGCACGTCTCCTCGCCGTCGGTGAGCAGCACGATCTCCGCGGCGGTGTCGCGGTAATTCAGCGCCTCGGCGGCCTGGCGGACGGAAGCAGTGAGCGGAGTTTGCCCAGCCGGAGTCACGGCATTGACCTCGCCCATGATCCGCTCGGCGGCGTTGGCGGCGGGCTTGAGTTTAAGCTCGATGTTGTCGCACTTGGGCCCCGAGCCGGGCCCGTAGACCATGAGACCGAGATTGCGCACGGGTGCCACGTTCGGCAGCACGGCGGCGAGCGCGTCCCGCACCTTGGCGATATGCGGCGTGACCGTGTTCATGTCGGTCCCCGCCATCGATCCCGAGGCGTCGAACACGAGCATTGCGTCCTCGGTGCAGGGGGCCGGCGCCTCGGCAAGGGCTTCCGCTCCGGCGAGACTACCAGCAATGATGATCGCAGCGAGAAATCCACCACGCCTCATGAAGATCCCCGCAAGGCGAAGGTGTAGCGAACCGGGAAAAATTTACGGGCTCGATACCCCCCTCAACGGGTAACAGCGGCGCAAGCTTCGCGCAATGGACACAGCGCACGCGCGAGCGGCTGGGACGCCGGCGAAGTGGATGCCGGGGAGAAATTCCCGCACTAATTTGCCACGACTATCACCGACGCTTGGCCCATGAGAGAAGGAGATCTCCCCACTCATGGAGCCGAACTCGTGTCGCGGACGCTGATTCTCTTCTTCTTCCTCACGCTTACGTTCGCGAGCAGGGCGGCCGCCGACTGCAAGTCGGACGTCAACGGCGCCTTCGACAAGCTCCGCCAGAGCGCGTCGTTCCGGATGCGCACGACGATCGTCAACGATCAGGGCTCGCTCAGAATGACGGTCGACTATGTGCCGCCGGACCGCATGCATCAGAAGGTGACCGTGAGCAACGGAGACGGCCCCCTCGAGCTGATCGTCATTGGAACCAGAGCGTGGTCGAATAACGGGCAGGGCTGGGCCGAGCTTCCGCCGACCTACGCCGAGCATGTGGCCGGCGAGCTCAAGGCGACGGTAGCCGATCCGCCCGCGCAGGATACCGAGTTCGTATGTCTCGGCGACGTCGAGCTCGAGGGAAAATCCTATGCGGCGTATCGGGCCTGGATCGCCGCCAAGCCCGGCGCCGATGCCGGGGCGACGGGCGGCCCTCGCAACGTTCAGACCGTCTATGTCGACAAGGCGACGGGGCTCCCCGAGCGCAATATCGTGACGCCGGAGCGCGCCCTCGAAAAACGCATCTTCGACGGCACGTTCTCGTTTCCTGACGCCTTGTCGATTGCGCCACCGGACGTGGCGAGTGCCCCCTGACGGGCCGCCTATCGAAATGATCAGGGTCGCCGCCGCCCTGTCTCTGAAGGCAGATGGGCGATGGCAATCCGCATGAGCTCGGGCAGTGTCTTGGCCCCAAGCTTTATCTTGATCAGCGAAGCAGTGTTGGCGACCGTCTTGTAGCTCACGTGAAGCGCCTCGGCGATGGCGCCGTAGGAACGCCCCTCGGCAATGAGGGAGAGCGTGTGCAGCTCACGCAGAGTGAGCGAGCGCAACGGGTTGGCGGTGCCGCGCGCCTCCATGAAGGCGACCCCCGATGCCAGCTCATGGCTGATGTAGGGATTGCCCTCGCGCACCTTCTGGAAGGCCTTTATGAACTCGTCGGACCACGTGTCCTTCAAGAGATAGCCCGTCGCGCCGACTTGGAGCGCGCGGCTCACGATGACAGGATCGCTGTGCATGCTGAAGACGAGAATCGGCGTCGTCTTGTCGTGCACGCGCAGGCGGCGAATGAAGGAGATGCCGTCTAGAGCTCCTGACTTCACCGAAAGATCGACGATGATGAGATTGGGCCGCACGCTGCGATAAAGGCGAAAGCCGTCGACCAAAGTCGATGCCTGGGTGACGCTTTCGACGCCTGCATCGAGCAGAACCTGCTTGCAGCCTTGGAGCACGATCGGATGATCGTCGATAACGAGGACTTTGGTCATGAAGGGGGCTCTCTGAGATCGCTGCTCGAGCCGGCTTGCCCGTGCTGCTGAAGGACGGGGATGGTGACTTCGATACGGGTTCCCCCGCCGCCACTTCCCTCGATCGAGAATTTGCCCCCCTGCGTGCGCACGCGCTCGCGCATGGCCCTCAATCCGAACCCAGATGACGCCGATGGAGAAATGCCGGGTCCGTTGTCGGTCACGGCGAGGACGAGCGAGGAGCCTCGCTCGCCGACCACCTCCCGAAGCGCGATGGAGATCACGGTCGCCTGCGCATGGCGGAGCGCGTTGGTCACGCCTTCCTGGATTGCGCGATAGATCGTGAGGTCGGTCGCCTCGCCATAGCCCGGGGCCAGGCCCTCGCTGTCGGAGCGGAATTCCACTCCGGCGTGCCGGCGCCCGAACTCGGCAATGAGCTCGTCGATGAGCTCGGACAGAGTGATCCGGCCGAGCTGGCCTGCCCCTCGGAACGATACCAGTCTCTAAGTTAGAATCCGGCCGTGCTCAGCCAGCGTCTGTGCTGGCCGAAGCGGAGCGTAGGGCAGACCGGATGCTGGCGGCAAGATCGCTTCTGGAGCTGGCGGTCGATAGCCAAGCGAGGAGTGGGGCCGGAGGGCATTGTAATGGCGCCGCCAGTTCTCAACCAGGACCTGAGCTTCCCGCAGCGTCGTGAAGATCTCCCCGTTCAGCAGCTCGTCTCGGAGCTTTGAGTTGAGGCTCTCGCAGTAGCCATTCTCCCAAGGGCTTCCCGGCTCGATATAGAGCGTCTTGACGCTAACCCTGCCGAGCCAGTCACGAACGCTGGCCGCCACAAACTCGGGGCCGTTGTCGGAGCGAAGATGCTCGGGCGGGCCATGCGTAGCGAAGAGATCGGTCAAACACTGGAGCACGTCGTCGGACCTGAGCCGTCTCGCCACGACGATGGCAAGGCAGCGGCGCGTGAACTCGTCGAGCACGACGAGCATGCGGAAGGCGCGACCGTCTTGCGTGCGATCCTGGACAAAGTCATACGACCAGACGTGGTTTGGACGTGCGGGCCGGAGACGGAGACATGATCCGTCGTTGAGCCACAGGCGGCCGCGTTTTGGTTGTTTGCTTGGCACTTTCAGCCCCTCCCGGCGCCAGATGCGATAGACGCGCTTGACGTTGACCCGCCAGCCTTCGGCCACGAGCATCTCGCGGATGCGCCGGTAGCCGTAGCGGCCATAGCGCGATGCCAGCCGCACGATGGCCGCCGTCAGGACCGCTTCATCGTCAGGCGTCTTGAGATGCCGCCTTTGCGTCGCACGCGGCTGTCCTACGACAGCACACGCTCTACGCTCCGAAACGGCGAGATGCGAGCGCACGTGATCAACGCACGCCCGCTTCCGGGAAGGGCTTAGTATTTTCCCTCAAGGGCTTCCTTCAGGATCAGTTTGTCCAGCGTCAGCTCGGAGACCGCCTTCTTCAGGCGGTCGTTCTCGCGCTCAAGATCCTTGAGCCGCTTGGCCTGGTCGAACTTGAGGCCGCCGTACTCGCGCCGCCAGCGATAGTAGCTCTGCTCCGTAATGCCGATCCCTCGGCAAATGCTGCCGATCGTCTGACCCTGGCCGAGGCGGACCTCTGCCTCACGCAATAGCCCAATGATCTGTTCCGTCGTGTACCGTTTCCGTGCCATTCCCTGATCTCCTCTATCGAGGTGGAAATAGCCGAATTCGCTCACTCAACTTGGGCTCGTCTTAGGGGAGCAGGCCACCTGTTGCTGGTCGGGCTTTCGCTGCCGCTCTCGGCGCCAACGGCTTCCGCCGCGACGCTCTTCGTCAGCAACGAGAAGGACAACACCGTTTCCGTCATCGACAGCGAGACGATGAAGCTCATCAAGACAATCCCCACCGGGCGCCGGCCGCGCGGGATCACGATTACGCCGGACTTCAAGGAGGTTCTCGTCTGCGCGGGCGACGACGATCGGCTCGACGTGATCGATACCGAGAAGCTCGAGGTGGTCCGTTCGCTCAACTCCGGGCCCGATCCCGAGCTGCTCGACGTCGATCACAAGGGTGAACGCATCTACGTCGCCAACGAGGACGACGGCATGGTGACGGTCATGGAGCGGAGCTCTGGCGAGGTGCTCCACGAGGTGCAGATCGGCGTCGAGCCGGAGGGCATGGCGGTCAACCTGGACGACACCGTCGTCGTGGCGACGTCGGAGTCGACGAGCATGGCCCACTTCATCGACACGAGCACGTTCAAGGTGCTTGCCAACGTGCTCGTCGATACGCGCCCGCGGGTTGCAGAGTACTCGCCCGACGGCAAGCATGTCTGGGTCACGGCGGAGGTCGGCGGCACGGTCGCCATCATCGACGCCACAACCCACAAGATTGCACACAAGATCAGCTTCGAGATTCCGGGCGTCCGCCCCGAGCTCATCCAGCCGATGGGCGTGCGGTTCTCGAAGGACGGCACGAAGGGCTTCGTGGCGCTGGGCCGCGCCAACCGCGTCGCCGTGATCGACAGCAAGACGTTTAAGGTCGAGAGCTTCGTGCTGGTCGGCCAGCGACCGTGGCACATGGCGATGAGCCCCGACGGCGCCAAGCTCTATGTCGCCAACGGTCTCACCAACGACATCACCGTTGTCGATGTGGCGAGCCTGAAGCCGGAGCGCTCCGTTCCCGTGGGCCGCCTGCCGTGGGGTATCGCCGTCAAGCCGTGACGCGAGGGGTGAAGCCATAGTGTCTCTCCGGCGAGGCTTTGCAGTGCTGATTGTCAGCGCGGCGGTCAACTCCGGCGCCGGCGTTCTCTCGCCGCTCGATGCCATGGCGGCCGACGGGGTCGACCAAGCGTCTCCGCCGGCCAAACTCCAGTCCGACGAGGCGTTGCGCAAAGGTATGAGCACGATAAGAGATCTTGCCGTCGCCAACCAATCGCTGATCACCCACCGTCGGCTTCCGGTCGCCGCTGCTGGCCGCTTTGCCGCCGACATTAGGGCCGCCGCTGCGGACATTCGCGCCAACGCGAGGCTCGATCCCGAGGCGAGCCTCGAAATCGACCGCCTGCTGTCGCGGATCGTCGCCGCCGCGGACGCGGTCGCGGAAACCAACAAGAGCCTTGATCCAATAGACGCGATCTTCGAGATCGATGACGCGCTCGAAGCCTACGCGTCCCGGTTCGAGCACGCGGGTTGGAGGCCGTTGCGATAGACGAGTGAGGAGGCCCGCATGTTAAGTCTTGAGCGACCTTTGATCTGCAGTGCGTCACTGGCGTGGCCGCGTGCGTTGGCCAGCGTCCTAGCGCTTCTCGTTCCAATGGTTCTGCTCGAGATAGCGAGCGACACCCGCGCCGAGGCGGATGAGGCGACGCTGCCCAGCATTACGCTCTCCGGGCACACGGCCGATCTCACGGTCGCAATCTTCAGCCCCGATGGGTCGCGAGTGGCGACCGCCTCGAGCGACGACACGGCGCGCATTTGGGATTCGAAGTCCGGCAAATCGCTGCTCACCCTTTCGGGCCACGCTGAAGGCCTTCGCAACGTCGCCTTCAGCGCTGACGGGAAGCTGCTCGCGACGGCCTCCCGGGACGGCACGGCGAAGGTCTGGAACGCGGAGACGGGGGCGCTCATCGCAACACTTTCCGGGCACTCGGCCATGGTCGAGGCGGTCGCGTTCAGCCCCGACGGCAAGCAAGTCCTGACGGCCTCCTACAACTCGACCGCGCGCGTCTGGGACGCGGCAACGGGTGCGGAGCTTTTCGCCCTCACCGGCCATGGCGAATGGCTGACGACGGCGGCCTTCGATGCCGACGGAGGACGCATCGTCACCGCGTCGAGCGACCGGACGGCAAGAGTGTGGAACGCCGGCGACGGAACGCTGCTTCTCACGCTCTCGGGACACGACGGCATGGTCTCGTCGGCCGCCTTCAGCCCCGATGGATCGCTCATCGCGACGTCCTCGAGCGATCGCACGGCGCGGCTCTGGAATGCGAAATCCGGGGCGATCGTGCACACTCTTACCGGTCATGGACGGGCCGTCACGCGCGTCGCCTTTAGCCCCGACGGCGCCAAGGCCGTGACCGCCTCGAGCGACAAGACCGCGCGCGTGTGGGACGTTGCCTCGGGAAGCCTGCTGACGACGCTGAAAGGCGGGCATCGTAGGCTCCTGTCTCGAGTTCAGTTCAGTCCCGACGCCTCGAAGGTCGTCACCGCCGCACACGACAAGCTCGCGGTCCTCTGGGATGCGACGACGGGGGCGTTGCTCGCCACTCTGTCCGGTCACGAAGGCGAGGTGGAGACGGCCGCATTCAGTCCCGATGGCACGCGGATCGTGACCGCGTCCTTTGATGGCACGGCGAGGATTTGGTTGCTGAACACGACGGCAGCTCCACAGTAGCATTCGAACCACGGCGCCCCTCTGCCTAGCGGACCCAACCCGCCGTCGCCAGAAGCGTTGCTTCCGGCGGCTCTCGATCGAGAAGCGGATGAGATCGGGAGTGTGCTTGAGGCCGAGTTTATCCTTGAGCCTCGAATGCTATTGAGCCGGGATTTTCGTGTTCATGATTGGCGTAATCACGCCATTCACATGATATTTGTGGCACAGTAGACAGTCTTGACGCGCCATGCTGCTGGTGTGACAGGTCTGGCAGAGATCCTTCTTCACCGCAGCGAAATTGGACACGAAATTTTGCGGATTGCCCTGCTCGTAGCTCTTCAGATAGGGGCGGCCTTTTTCAAGGTTATGGCAGGTCAGACAACCGCGATTCTCCGGGGTGCCGACGCGATTTTCCAGGATGCCGAAATGCGGCTCATGGATGAAATTCGTGAAGCGTCCCTGTTTGCTCTCGACCGAAGGCGGGGAGAAATTGACGACCCGCCCTTTGCCCTGGATATCGTCAACGCTGTGGCATTTCGTGCATGACCCCTGAGCGTCCTTGCTCGTGAGAAAATCGAAGACCGCCGCCGCCGGGCTCGTATCACCTTTCGGCGCTTGGGGACCGGTCAGAAAGAGCCAAGAGTAGTTGAATTTGTCCTTGTGGCCTGTGGGACGGTAGAAGATCGCGTAATCCTGCCGGTACCAGCCGCCGTATTCAGCCCAGCTCTCCGGATCCACGTCGCTTTCGATGCTGATCACGGGCGCAGCCCTTGTTTGAGGCTCAGCCGCCGCGGTATCTGAGTCCGCCGGGGCGTCGGCTGGCGCATTTGCTCCTTCAGGCTGGGCTGCTTTCTCGGAGCCCTTGCTACCTGCTTTCATCGCGCGAAGCTCTTCCTCCGTGGGGAAGAGCAGATCGTCGGTTTGGTCCCCCCCCTTGCCCTGAGGCTCGGACTTACCGGCCGCTCCTTCAGGCTGAGCTGCTTGCGCGACCTCCTTGAGCCCTGCCTGCATCGGGAGAGGCAATTCTCCGGCGGAAGACTTTTCCTTGCCACCGTCGGGCTCGGGGTTCGCGGTATCGGTTTGTCCGCCCGCATCTTCAGACGCTGGTCCCTTGGACACCAGACACTGACCAAAAACGCTCATGATGCACGCTTGCGGATCGCGTTTGGCTTTGCTGTCTGCTTTGCTACCGACGGCTTCTGGGCTGAGACTCGGGGTTGCCTGAGGCTCATCCGAACCAGACAGCTCCTCCGGAGACTCCGATCCGGCCGATGTCGATTCCGTAGTCGCCGAGCTCGAGTCGCTTTGTTCCTGATCACTCGTGTCCTGGGGATTGGCCACTTCCGTGCGGGCTGCTTCGCTACCTACGGCTTGCGGGCTGAGCTTCGGGGCAGCCTGAGACGCCGATCCGGCCATATTCGAATCCTTAATCGACGCGCTCCAGCCGCTTTGTTCCTGATCACTCGTGTCAGGGCGATTGGCCATTTCCGCGGCGAGATTGGGTAGCCACTGCTGTTGCGCGCTGATGACGACATCGCGCGGGATGCTCGCGGTCAGATCGGCAACGAGCGCGGCACTCAGCTTCGCCCCGCTGCCAATATTGAGGTCGCCGAGCACGTCCGACGCTTTTCCCTTGATGAGCGCATAGAACAGCCCCTTGATCTCCCAGACCAGGTTCGTCACCACCTTGATCTGGTCGTCGCTTGCATGGGTCAGATCCTGGAGGTTCAGGCTGTCCACGGTCTTGACCAGAGCACGGCCACGCTCATTGCGGCTGATCATCACCTTCATGAACGGTGTGAGCGCGGCTTCGGACGCGTCCGGCCATTCGCCGATCGAGGCGCTCTTCTTCTTCAGCGTTTGCAGGTCGAGGCCAGGCAGGGTCAGGAACGCAATGCCTTTCGGGCCGCTGGCCCGCTCCTTGCCGATGATCTGGTTGAGATGGCAGGCGGTGCAGGTCTTATCGAACGGCACCACGGCCATGATCCGCTTGTCGTCGCGGCTGTCATGGCACGTCGAGCAGGTGTCGGGGATGCGCCTTGCCGGATCCTTCTTCGCCACTTCGGGGTAGTGCTTGCCGAAATGGCCGGCATGGTCGTAGATGATTTGTGTGCGCCGCTTGAACGGATAGTTGTCGAATTTCGGGTGATGGCCGTCGAAGCTGTCGAACTTCACCACGTGGCAGGAGCGGCATTGCTCGTTTGAGATCTTGTTCAGATTGAAATTGACGCCCTGATGCTCCTGGTGGCAGGTCGCGCAATAAAGACCGCGTGCGACCACGTCATGGGTCGGGAAGGCGATGCCCTGCGCGCGGGCCGATTGAGGCTGAGGCGTCCCCGCAGCGACTTTCGTCAGCCGCTCGGTGCTCTGCTTCAGCACTTCGACCGAAGCGCTGTGCGCATTGAAGGCCGTGTCCGGCATTTTGTGGCAGGTGAGACAGGCCTTGCTGTCGGCGAGCGGATCGCCGGCGACGAGGCCGTGAATCCAGCTCAATTTGCCGCTGCCGCTCTTGGTATGGCAGGCACCGCAATTCTCGATCGCGCCGTGAGCGCTCGCCAGCGGCCCCGGCATCAGCAACTGCGTGCCCTTGGAGAGAAAGAAGGCCGCGCCCAGGCAGACGACGGTCACGAGCGCCAGCAGCACCGCGATACGGTCGCGCCGGGAGCCGGGCGGCGCCTGCCTCTCGGCCTCCGGCGGCCGATCCGATCTGATCGGTCCCGGGCGCCACATCACCAGGCCCCCGATGAAAAGGCATAGACGACGAGCACGTGCAGCACCGTCAGAGCGACGAGCGCATAGGTGACGGGCACATGCACGAACAGCCAAGCCCTGGTGAGCCCGAGATAGACACGCGCGAAATCGAGCCGGTCCTTCTCGACCACCAGGTTCTTGATCTCGGCAAGCTTCTCCCGGCTCTGCTGGTCGACGTAGGGTGACAGGTTGTCGATCTCATCGGTCAGCCGCTTGAGCGGGCGCTGCGAGCCGATGAGATGGGCGGTGAAATTGCGCGGACCCTCGAAAAAGCCCCGCAGGTGGTTGGTGTAGAGGTCCATGATCCAGGCGTCATGGGGCAGCCCCGGTAAGGCGGGCAGCCCCGGTAAGGCGATCTGAGCGGCGGCCGATTCGGTCTCGGCGACGGCGGCGTGGACATCCCGCGCCAGCTCGGCGCGAAGGGCGGGGATGCGATCATAGCTGACGCCCTCGTCGATCCGGCGCTTGGTCTTCAGCGACCAGGCGAGATAGGCGCCGAAAACGCCGCTCAGTGTCACCAGCACGAAGCCCGCCCACAGCGCCCACTCGAAGCCGGTGTCCGGCAGAGAGAAATCCGAATGCGAGATGAACGCGGCGATCAGCAGATAGCCGACAAAAATATGAATCTTCCGCCAGCGCATGGCGGATTTCGGCGACAGGCTGCCCGTCTTGTTGGCGATGTGGAAATAGAGCTGCAAGCCCATGCCGCCGGCCAGCACCCAGCCGTCGAGATAGCGCGGGTCGCGCAGCCCGTTGCCATAGATCCAGACGAGCCAGAACAGGCCGCTGGAAATGGCCGCGATCAGAAGGACCTGGACTGTCTGGCTGATGAGATATCCGGCCGAGCTCGGACCGCGTCCGCCGATCGAGCTCTGAGACGCGCGTGGCCCCGCCGATCTCACGGCAGCCCCCCCGAAATAACCCATCGCGGTGGTTGTTTCCCCATCACGCCCATTCAGGTTGCCAGCCGGCTGGGATCAATTGGTCGCGCTGGCTTCTCTCGCCCTGCCCTTGAACTTGTCCGGTCCGGGAATCAGGCTGTCGAGCCCGGCCATCGTGCTGCCGTCATACTTCTCGGTGATGCTCGCGAGCAGCTTGGCGACGCCGTCGGCAGCAGCCGTCAAAGGCCGTTCATTGTTCAGCTTTAGCCCGGCCGAATGGCCAAATTCGACCATCTTTGCGATTTCCGGCACGCCCGGCGCCGCTTTCGCCGCAGCAGCGAGCTGCTTGCGCGCCCGGTCGGCGCGCCTGGCCATTTCGAAGGCGTAGGCTCTTCTCGCAGTCGCCTTTCCAATCGCGCGTAATGCAGTCTCAAGCTCGGCGCCGAGGCCGACGAGATAGAGCATCCGCTTGCGCGCCGCGCTGGCCAGAACGTTGTCCTTGCCCTTGGAATTCCAGGTGTTGTGCCGCACCTCGCCCTGCGACCAGGACACCAGCTCGAAGGCGCTGCCGGCGGGATGGCCGCCTTTGTTCACGAGATCCTCTTGCGGCACGACATGGCAGCTCAAGCAGTTCTTCGCCAGCCGGTAGAGCGAGTGCGGCCTGATCATCCCTTTGGAATCGGCGAGCTTCCAGCGCGCCTCCTCCTCGGCCCTGGTCTCCGTTTTCTCTGTCTTGCCGCTGAACCCGCTGTGGACCTTGATCCAATCCTTCCCGGCGCTGTGGCAGGATTCGCAGGAGATGCCCGAGACTGGCTCCTCCTTGTTGTTCTTCTGCTGCACCGTGAAATGGCAATTCAAGCACAAGCTCTCCGACTTGATGCGCCGCACCCCCATTTTTTCCGCGATTTCGTTCGCCTTGGTTTTGCGCGGCATTTCACGGAAAGTCTTGAAATGATGCGTGCCCTTCCAGGCCTCGACCTCCTGCTTGTGACATTCGGCACAGGCATTCGGACCGACGGTCTTGGCCGGATCGGACGCAACTGCTCCGTCCGCGGCAAAGCCGAAGATCATCAGCAAACCGCAGAGACAAAGCACGGAAGACCGGAGAGGGGCACTGGGCCCGAACCCGATCGACCGAAAGCTATGCGCTCTGAGGACGATAATGACTTCTCACCCTTCAGCCATCCTATGCGCCTGCATCGGCTGTTCCCGCTGGTCGCGGGGGAGATCGAGAGCGGGCTGGCCCATCTGCCGGCTGGTGGGCTCAGCGAGCCACCCCATCGCGCGGGTCAGAACGCTTTCCTGGACCGTGTCGTCGGTGGTCGGCAGGAACGGATCCGCATAGCAGACCGCGCCGAAGTGCGCCGCGATCGATTTGACCGAATCGACCATCCCCGGCGCGCCGCAGGCGTAGAGCACATCGGTCGGCAGCAGGCTCGGCAGATAGTCGGTCGGCCGGCCGGGCTTCACCGCTGTGGTCAAGGTCTGCGGCGTGCTGCAGACAGGCACGACGAGGACATTGGGGAAGCGGGCCAGCCGCAAGAGAGCCGGGCCCATATAGAGCGACTCGATGGTGCGGCCGCCAGCGATGATCATCATCATGCGCTCCGGGTTCTCGCGCAGCGCAGCGACGGCGATCGACCAGATCGGCGCAAAGCCGGTGTTGGTTGCGACGAGAATCATCCGGCTGTCCAGATTGGGCCGGAAATGCGCCGAGCCATAGGGCCCCGTCAGTTTCACCCGATGGCCCGGCTTGATGCGCTTGCCGAGCGATGCGGTGACACGCCCATTCTTCATGCGCCGGACATGGAACCAGACCGAGCCGCTGTTCGGATTGCCGCGCAAGGGATGGGTGATGCTGAAGGGACGGCTCGGATAGCCGCTGAAGCGCACCTGCACATATTGCCCCGCATGATAGGGCAGCGCGCGGTCCGTCCTGATGCCGACTTCCATCACCTCGGGCGACAGGGGGAGCAACGAGCTCAGCACGCCTTCGACGGTGCGAACACCCGACGGTTCGCCTTTCTCGATCACCGCATCGCCGACGATCCGGCACTGACAGGCATGAACGATGCCCGGCTCGGAGCCTTCGCCGCCCCGCACTACGCCGGATACCAGCCGCACGCAGCAGGTGCCGCAGTGGCCGGCGCGGCAGTCATGGGGCAGGTCGATGCCGTTGCTCAGAGCAGCGTCCAGCAGCAACTCGCCGCGGCGCGCCAGAAAGCTACTGCCATTGATAGTAATTTGGTGACTTCTTGCCATCGTCTGATCCCGGAAGGCTTCAAGTTCCCCATCTACGGCTGGTGCGGGTGACCCGCCGTCGCTGCGCTTCCTGGGATGCTCAGCAAACCAAGCGTTCTGGATCTGAAACACCCACCCTCATCGTTCGGCGGTAGAAACGCCGATTTTTTCTATCGTCCGTCACCTTGCTACCTCCTGTTGAGAGTTCGACGCCGATACGGACACGATGCTTGTGTTCGGCAGACTTGCGCCGCAGGCCCGAGATGGGTTTCGCGAGGATCGGTCCCAAACATATGTGGTCTTACAATGACAATCCGGCGAAAAGAGTGAGACAATCTGGCGAGAGGGTGCTTCCAGCGCCTTGCGATCCTTGCAGAAGGGATGCAAGCACCGGGAAGTCAAAAAGGGGGACCGGAGGCAAAGGTGGGGGTTCGCCCCAACCTGAAATGCATTGTGCTCCACAAATGCCTATATTAGGGCAATCTAAGCGCGAGAAAATCAGAGAAATTTATTCGTCTCACAAGACCTAAAATTGCCATAGTCCAGACAGCAATCCGCCCCATTCGTCGTGATCTCGCCCGTCTTCAGAAAGCTAGGGCGCCATCTGCTCAATTTCGGACTTTCTATTCCGATCACTCTTTCATCCGATTGGCAACGCTGGTCCGCGGACTTAGCGAACATTTGCTCAAGTTTGGCATTTCTCGCAACAAGCCGCCCATTCATCGTGATCTTGCGCAGTCTACAGAAAGCTAGGGTGCTATCTGCTCAATTTCGGACTTTCTATTCCGATCACTCTTTTATCCGATTGCCGTGGCGGTGCCCGCGGACGCAGAGAACATTTGTCTCAAGTTTGGCATTTATCGTCATGATTTTACTAGAGACCCGGCCATATGATGGCCCTTTTTCCCGCATTAACCTTCTGTTCATCAATCCCGCACAGCGGTCGGGGGGCCGTTTTCGGGTGAGCGATGGGGATGTCGCTCTGAAATCGATTAAGGGGGGAGGCGATGAAACGATTTTCCGGAATTTCGATGCTTTCCTGCGCCCTCGCGAGCGTCATACTGATGCACGCGGCATTCCTCAGGCAGAATGCTGTCGCCGGGGCCAGCGGGGAAGCGTGGAGCACAACCGTAGAGCCCTCCGGGGTGGGAGCATATGACCTCCCCCAGGATAAGGGAGCGGCTGAAAAAGCCGATACCACGAACGCCGAGGCCGATGGCCACAGCGGCCTGGTCAACGACGAGACCCTCTATCCCACCGCTGCGCAATGCGGCGAGTGCCATAAGCAGATTTACGAAGAGTGGTCTTCGTCGAACCATGCATATGCCTCGATCTCACCGATGTTCCATAAGTTCGAGCAGAAGTTCCAGGATCTGACCCAAGGTACGGTCGGCACCTTCTGCGTGCGCTGCCACCAGCAGGTCGGCACCCAGCTCGGCGAGAGCCGCGATACGCCGCTTTGGGCGCGCAGCCAGATTTCACGCGAGGGCGTGAGCTGCATCACCTGCCACCGGGTCAAGGAGCAGTACGGCAAGGTCAACGGCGAGCGCCGGGTCGAGCCAGGCAAGATCTACGAGCCGGTCTACGGCAGCGGCGAAAAGAGCGTGATCAAAGACGTCCTCGCCGACAAGGAAACCTACTCCGTCAAAACCAGCACCGACGGGCGCGGCAACGATATCCACGAGGGCATGATCACGAACGACCAGATCACCAAGTCGGAGTTCTGCGTCAGCTGCCACCAGGTTGCCGTCAACCTGGGCATCAAGCTGGAGATCGTCTGGGATCAGTATCGCGACAGCCCGGCACGCAAAGCCGGCGTGACCTGCCAGGACTGCCACATGGGCAAGGTCGCCGGAAAGCCCGAGGGCTATGCGACCGCGCCCTCCGCCGTGGTCGGCGGCAAGGAGATCAACCCGGGACGCAAGCATGCCAATCACCGCTTCATCGGCCCGGGCTATTCGATCGCCCACCCCGGCGTCTTCCCTCACAACACGAAGGCCCAGGCCATTGGCATCAATGATTGGCTGCAGTTCGACTGGCGCGCCGGCTGGGGCACGACCGAGTTCGAGGACAAGGTCGCAGACGGCAAGATCAAGGTCGAGTTTCCCGAGCGCTGGGCCGATTCGCTCGACCGTGAAGAGGCCCGGGAAATCATCGAGGAGAATCTCGCGAAGCTCGACGAGCGTGACAAGATCAGGAAGCAGGTCCTGGAGAACGGCAGCCACATCGACGGTCCCTACATCGACGGCGACCCGAAGGTCGGCACGGATCTAGCGTTCTCCTACAAGATCAAGAACACCAATACGGGGCACAACCTGCCGTCCGGTTCCCTGGGTGCGCAGCCGCAGCTCTGGGTGAACGTCGCCCTCGTCGATCCCGACGGCGAGAACGTCTGGGAGTCGGGCTACGTCGACAGCAACGGCGACGTGGCCGATCTGCACAGCCTGGATGTCGCGGCTGGCCGCATCAAGACGGACCAACAGCTGGTGCATTTCCAGACCAAGTTCCTGACCACCAACGTCAAGGGCACGGACCGCGAGATGTACCTGCCGGTGAACTTCGACATCGACCCGCTGCCGCATCTGCGTCCGCCCGGGGTCCCGACCAGCGTTCTCAACCATCCGCCGCTGGTGCGCATGGAGAACCGCTCGCTGCCGCCGCTGGGTGAGAAGCAGGCAAAGTACCAAGTGCCGGGTAACCTGATCACGAAGCCCGGCAAGTACCGCCTCGCCTTCCGCATGCGGAGCCGTGCCGAGCCGATCTACTTCATGCGCTTCGTCGGCTCCACCAAGGAAATGGAGCAGAGCATGAACGAGCGGATCATGAACTTCCACACCTTCGCGGTGGAGCTCGAAGTGAAGGGCTAGCGCCGAAAATCCGAGGGATTCGCAGTGGAGACCCGCAAGGGGTCCAAGGAAGCGGGTCCCCAGACTTACCCCCACAGGTCAGAGCCAAGACGTCGAGCGTCCACATGACTTGTAACGCAAAAGGCAGCCTTCGGTACCGTGCCAGGACAACGACCGCCACTATCGTGCTGGTAGCCGGTGGTTACCTTGTGGTGTCCGGCACGACTGCAGAACCTGCGGCAGGCCAAAGCAGCAGCGAGGCGCACAAGGAAGGCGAGTCGGTCCACGTGTGGCCCGGCGCCTCCCGGGTCGATCCCGCCGAAGACCAGGCCGCTCCGCAGTACGCCGCTCCGCAGTACGTAGGCGCGTACTCCGCAGACCCAGCGGAAGGCGAAAGCAGCAGCGAGGCCCATAAGGAAGGCACTTCGACCCAAGTGTCGTCCCGCGACTCCTGGGTTGATCCCGCCGAAACTCAAGCCGTTGCGCAGGACGAAGATGCGTCCACCGAAAAGAAGAAAGACGCGTCCTCCGAAAAGAAGACTGCCGCCGAAGGCAGCAGCGAGCACCGCAAGGATGGCGAATTGACCCAGAACTCTTTCCGACCCGATCCGCAGTATGGTGAGAACTACGATGTCCAGGAAAACGTCGACGTCTACGGCGCCAAACGCTCGGTCGAGCCGCCGCGCCCGCCGATTGAAATAGGTCGCCAGCAATACACCTCCGGCGCATACGACGAGAGCAGCACCCTCCTGGGTCAATTGAATCCGCTGCTACCGGGCCTCGCCATCTACGGCGACTGGCGGACGGCGATCGCCTACAACAACAACAACGGCAAGGATATTGCCCAGATCGCGACCCGGCTGAACCTCGACGTCGACCTCAAGATCACCGGCACCGAACGAATACACGCCTTCTTCGCGCCGATTCAGGAGGACAATATCTACACCCGCTACGAGTTCGGCGGCGGCGACGGCAATGAGAACTTCAACGATGAGTACGACTTCGAGCCGCAGACGCTGTTCTTCGAGGGTGACTTCGGCTCCCTCTATTCCGGTTTCTCCGGTCAGGAGGCCAGTTTCGACCTGCCCTTCACCGTCGGTCTCTACCCGCTGTTCCTGCAGAACGGGATCTGGGCGAACGACGCGATCCTTGGCGGCGCGGTGAGCCTCCCCGCGAAGAACTCGGCGGCGCTGGGCCTTGCCAACTTCGACACCACCTTCTTCGCCGCGTTCGACAATGTCGACAACGCGGGCGTCATCGGAGCGGACGGCAAGGTCGACAACAACATCGCCAACCTCTATGGCGTTACCACCTTCATCGACGCCTTCGACGGCTATATCGAAGCGGGCTACGGCCTGGTGCAGGGCCGCGACGAACAGGACGACCTTCTGACGCACTTCCTGACCGCCGCGTACAGCCGGCGCTATTACAACACCTTGTCGAACTCGACCCGCTTGTTCGGGAACTTCGGGGACGGCGAGAACAACGACGGCTTTGCCATCATTTCGGAGAACAGCCTGATCTCGGGCTTGCCGAGCACGTTGCTCCCCTACGCCAACTTCTTCGTCGGCTTCGGCACGCCTCAACCCCTGGTCGATGGCAATAACGCGGGCATCCTGAAGAACGTCGGCATCAACTTCGAGACCGACGCCCTGACCGGCTACCCGAAGCTCGACGACACGGGCTCCAACGCCTACGGCGGCGCGATTGGCGTGCAGTATCTCTTCAATCTGGATCAGCAGCTCGTCTTCGAGGTGGCCATGGTGCAGCCCTTCGAGGATGATGGCATCGGCGCTAAGGATCCGCAGTACGGCTTCGGTGTTCGCTATCAGATCCCGATCGACCGGGCCTGGCTGTTCCGCGCCGATGCTACCTATCAGATCATCGAGGACGCCGAGGAAGACAACTTCGGCATGCGCGCCGAGGTCCGCAGGAAGTTCTGACCGCCGACTTGGCAGGGGGCAACTATGGGAAGCGATCTCATGTGTAGTCGGAATTTATTCGCATCTGTTCTGATGGCCTGCTTGCTGGCGGTCGGTTTCCTCGGCATTGCGTCAGTGGCCAATGCTGCATCGGCCTGGCCGTCCATTCTGAAGCCCGGCGAAAGCGCCAGGAATAGTAATGTGATTGAGATCAAGCATCGTCGTCGCAGCGGCCCACGGCTTTACCTGCCTATAGTTCCGTATATCGCCTATGATTATCCCTACTACTACAGCCGCGGTTATTATCCGACGCATATCGGTCCGGGTTACATCTACTATGGCTATCCGTACTACTACTACAGCCGCAGATATTATCCGAGATACGGCAGCCCCCGCCGCCAGAGGGCGGCGCGTAGGAATTGATGGCGGTGAGGTAGCAAATGTCTCTGACGCTCCTGGGCTGGCTTCTTGTCGTCTCTTCAATCGCGATATCAGCGCTGCTCATCTTTCCGCTGCGATCGAGGGGCTCGCGAAGGGAGCAGCTTGACCTAGAGGCCTGCAAAGCTCGTCTCGAAGATATCGGAGCTCGACTTAAGCTTGGGAAACTCAGCGAAGCAGAAGCGGACGCGGCGAGACTTGCTCTCCTCTCTCGGCCGCGGTCATCGAGCTGGGGGTTCGGCCGAGACCTTCGAGGTACCTCCGGGACGTTGATTGCGGTTGCCGCGGTCTTTCTCATCGTTGCAGGCATTGGCGCAGCTACTTCTTATGTGGGGGGGCCTCCCGAGGCGACCGGCTCAGGGGACACGATCTCAAACTCGCAGCCGCCTTCTGGGTCGGATGGCGAAATGCTTGCGCGCCTCGATGACTACGCGCGTTCTATTGGAACCGAAGAACACCCGTCTATGGCGGCAGACGGCAAACTGCTGCCTGATGTGAACACGATGATCGAACGGCTAGCGGCTCGGCTCGAGACCACGCCAGAGGACATCGAAGGCTGGCGGACGCTCGGTTGGTCCTACTTTCACACGGCGCGCTATGAGCAGGCAGTTGCCGCCTTTGCGAAAGCGGTAGAGCTTGATCCGAGTTCCGCCGAGCTCAAGCGCTCATACGAGGAGGCCAAGGCGAAGGCCTCCGGAAGCGACAAATCAGAGACAGCCTCGTCTTTGCAAACCGAGGCCGCCGGCAAGGGTGGTGACGGACCAAGCGTCGAGAAAATTGCCAAGTCCGAAGCGATGCCTCCGCGCGAGCAAGACGCTGCAATCCGATCGATGGTCGATGGCCTGGCAGATCGCCTAGAGAGTTCTCCGCGAGACGTCGAGGGCTGGACTCGCCTTATGCGCTCTCGAGTTGTGCTTGGTGAGAGGGAGGTCGCGGCAACAGCGTTCCGCAAGGCGCTTGAGGTCTTCAAGGACGACTCGGCAGCATCGAGCAAGATTACGGCGGCGGCGATTGAGCTCGGCCTGAAGGCCGATTGAGGAAAGACGTGCAGGAGGCCGACATGAATTTTGAGAGCTTGCTCCGGCAGCGGCTCGAGACCCTTCATCGAGAGGGTCGATATCGCGTTTTCGCGGATTTGAAGCGCCGCCGCGGGTGCTTTCCAACGGCAGATCATTTCGCGGCAAATGACTCACGCGAGGTTACGGTGTGGTGCTCAAACGATTATCTCGGCATGGGCCAGCACCCAGCGGTATTGACGGCCATGCACGAGGCGATTGACGCCGTGGGAGCCGGCTCGGGCGGCACGCGCAACATCTCCGGCACCACCCACTATCATGTCGAGCTCGAGGCCGAGCTCGCCGACCTCCACGGCAAGGAGGCGGCCCTCCTCTTCACCTCCGCTTACGTCGCCAACGACGCGACGCTCTCGACCCTCCTCACGCTCGTTCCTGGCACGGTCGTCTTCTCGGACGAGAAAAACCACGCCTCCATGATCGAGGGCATCCGCCACGGCAAGTGCGAGAAGCACATTTTTCGTCACAACGACGTTGCCGATCTCGAGGCGAAACTTAAGAAATTTCCGAAGGGCACGCCCAAGATCATCGCCTTCGAGAGCGTCTACTCCATGGACGGGCACATCGCGCCGATCGCGGCGATCTGCGATCTCGCCGAGAAGTACGGGGCGCTCACCTACCTCGACGAGGTGCACGCGGTCGGCATGTACGGCCCCCGCGGCGGGGGCATTGCCGAGCGCGACGGCGTCATGGACCGGGTCGGCATCATCAACGGCACGCTCGCCAAGGGCTTCGGTGTCATGGGCGGCTACATCGCCGGCTCCCGCGACCTCTGCGATGCGATCCGCTCGTTTGCCTCGGGATTCATCTTCACGACATCGCTTGCGCCAGCGATCGCGGCCGGCGCGCTGGCAAGCATCCGCCACCTCAAGACGAGCGCGCTCGAGCGCGCACGCCACCAGGAGCGGGTTCGGACACTCAAGACGTCGCTCAAGGCGAAGCGTTTGCCCGTTATGGACAATCCAAGCCATATCGTCCCTGTGATGGTCGGTTGCCCGATTCACTGCAAGGCAGTGACCGACGCCCTCCTGCGCCGATACGGTATCTACGTACAGCCAATCAATTATCCGACTGTACCGAAGGGCACGGAGCGGATGCGTCTCACGCCATCGCCAGTGCACTCGGACGAGCAGATGGCGCACTTGATCCATGCACTCGGCGAGCTCTGGGCGGCTTGCCCGGTCACAAACGGCACCTACGTCAGGCTGGCGGCGGAGTAGAACTCTTCGCGCATGCTCACCGATAAAAGTCGGAGCGAACGCGGACCAGAGCTCAGTTGGTCGCAACAACCCCTCACGTCCAATTAGGGTCAAAGGCGGCTGTCAGCGCCACGTCCGCTACAAATCCGCTCTACCTCCGACACCAGAAAGTTTGGTGCGCCGCGACGGACGGGCGAGACGGGCCATGAGGGGACGTTAGTGACGAACGCTGAGCTCGCAACGCGCGGCAGGAAAGAGAACGGGCGCTGGTCTCGGGGGAGAAGCCCAAGCGCCCTAGCCAAGCCCCCGGGGAAACAGTTGGCGCGAATTCTGGCTAGAACAGTTGGACAAAGCGCCTATCTATTTTGGGTTGACGGTTCTCTTTCCTATGAGCTCTCAAGCACCGAACGGAGCAAGAAACAGCAGCTCGTAACGGTCATTAGCGTGTCAAAAAAGTGTAATCGAGGGAGTCGAAAACCCTTCAATCGGCGCACCAGAACGTAGTCTGTGAGCGTACCAAAGTAGGGGGTTGGCATATTCTACGCCGTAGCCTATAGGGGCTGCACCGTAGCCATGAGGCGCTTCCACATTCTCGCTTAGCGCCGTCGATGGACGAGACGCATTGAGCCGCAGAGCATCAAGCGCTGCCGGATCACGGATGGCGTGCCTCCGGGCCGGTTACGGAAGAGGCTCGGATTAGAAGCCTCATTATCAGCCCAAGCTGACAAACCACTGCTTCGACGCATACTGGGAGGTACGTCATGGAGCCCGAGTTTCACGCCACATTGGTCGCAGGTCTTTGCCCGCTCGAGGTGATGAGGCGGGCTGGGCGCCCGAAGCCGCTCCTTCGCTCTGGGCTCTTCTTCGGAGACGATGCCTCGAGGAACTACCGCGACTATTCGGTAAGGACGCCCTTGGCAGGCCGATCGTGGAGCGCTCTTCGACATCGTAGCGCGCGGCGCACGACCGAGTCGATGGTTTTAGCCCTCGATGATCGCAAGCTTGCGGAGATGGGGCTTACGCGTGATGCCGTGTACGCCAAAATCCAGTGGTGAGGGTATCCTTAGATCTTAGGAGTGAAACTTGAGCAAGCCCATAGGTATCCGACGCGCGTCGTCGGCCGAGGTCGCGTCATCCGCACGGCAGCCTGTGGGCTCAGCGGTACTCGATTGGGTCCAGCTCTCAACGCGTGCAGCTCCGAAACGCGATCGATTCGAAGTCTTTCGCGAGAATTTCAGCCAACACCTTTACGGGGCCGAGATCGAGAACCGCGCCGAGGGGGCCTTCGAAGGCGACATCGAGCTCTTGAGAGCTGGAAACGTCGGCGTCTCGAGGATCGTCGCGGGGTCCTCCACTTACGCGCGCACGCGCCGTCACGTTTCCGATTCCGATGATGCGCTGACCCTATTCGTTGGGATCAGCGAAGGTCCGGCCATCGAACAGGCGGGAATCTCTCACAAGCTCCGCCCCGGCAGCGGCTTCCTCTATCACGGAGCTATCCCGGCCGCAGGCGAGGCTTCTGCGCCGATGAACACTTGTGGGGTATCAAGGTGGCTAGTGACACGCATCACGAGCAGCTTGGCTCGCGGGGGCGCCCTCAAGCCGACCTCGGTACCCGCCGAGCTTCCGGCGATGCAGCTCATCACACAATACCTCAACTCCTACGCGACCGTTGCCGCCAGCCCGGATCCCAACGTGCGCGAGGCGTTCGGGACTCATCTTGTAGATCTCGTGATGCTGATCGTCGGCGCTGACCGCAACTCGCTCGAGCTCATCAAGGGTCGCGGGCTTAAGGCCGCGAGAACCGAGGCGATACTAGGGGCGATCGCGCGGCATTTCACAGCCCCCAATCTCACCGCCGAGAAGATCGGGATCGATCTCGGCATCACGGGGCGTCAGGTGCACCGTCTGCTCGAGGAGACGACCAAGACGTTTTGCGAGCACCTTCTCGAACGACGCCTCATCGAAGCGCATAAGCTGCTAACGGATCCTGCCTGCAGCAGGCTCAATGTGGCCGAGATAGCTCAGCGGGCCGGATTCACCGACCGTACATATTTTCATCGGGTCTTCCGCATCCGGTTCGGCGGGACGCCCATGGACGTGCGCGCAGCCGCTGCGCGAGAGAATGCCAGGCGCTTTTGCACGGCCTTGCCCAAGGTGTGATCGGCAGAGAATTTACCGCGGGCGGAAAATAGCTGACACCCGGCACACCACTGAAGGTGGCGTGACAGCCTCATTTTCTCTCACGAAAGATCGCCCCGCACGCCGTCGCCGCGCGGCGCCTGTTGCCAGCAGCGACATCAGAGTGATCGCGCGCGACTCACGATCGGGCCCTTAAGGGCTGTAGAAGCCCCGCGCATAATGACGATCGCTCTTCGGTACGGCGCTCGCTCGGTGAGCCGTGGTCACCTTGGGACGCTTGGCCGGGAAGAAACGCAGCAACCGTAGGGTCAGAGGCGGTAGTCGAAGTGACTTCCGACACGCGTCGCCTTGTTCCCGAAGGTAACAGACCGCTCGCACAATGATCGCGTATGCGACGGCCGCGATCCATCAGACTCAATTGCGCTTACCCATTCGAGCGCTTTGAGACGTGCTGCTCAGACGGCTCTCCTCGCTATCACGGGATGCGGCGGGTGGAGTTGAGGGTTCGATTGAATTGGAGACTGAGAAAATGAGTAAAGCAACATTAGGCTCTGTCATAAGAAACCTGACCGTCGAAACCTTACTCTCCATGGGTCAGCCGGCGACTGCGCTCGAGCAGCTGAGAGCAATCCAGAGGCGTGGTGGCAATCACTCTGCCGACTATACGAGACTCGCCGAGGCCATCGTCGCGGTGACTCGATTGCGTTGAACTGGCAAGGAGCTGTGAGGAAGCCCATGAAGATCGGATATCTCAGCGCGTTGGTCTCGCTACCCGGCGAGCTGATCCCTTCTGGCCTGCAGGTGCGAGGTCGCCGCGCGACGACACCTAAACCTCGAAACTGCGAAGGCAAGTCTAGACGATCGTTTTCTACAAACCAACCAAGAAGGGCACACGACCATCTACCCCTGCCTCGAGGAAGCCCCGCGACTGTTCGGTAAGGATGTCCTTGGCACGCCGATTTTGGAGCGCTCTTCGGCTTTATAGCGCGCGGCGCGCGACCGCGTCGATGCTTTATGCCCTCGATGATCGCACGCTTGCGGACATCGGGCTTACTCGTGCTGCGATCGCCTCGGCCGTATTCGCCAAGGTCCGGTCGTGACGGTGTCCTTGGATTTCAGGAGTGAAACTTGAGCAAACCTATTGCTGTCCGCTGCGCGTCGTCGGCCGATCATTGCCGCCTGCTCGCGATCCAGAATGCCGCGCTACGCAAGTTCGCTGCCGATCACTACGACAAGACCATCATCGATGTGATCATTGGGCATACCAGTCCGATGCTCGACGAAATGATTGCGCGCGACCGTTGCTTCGTCGCCGAGTGCGGCGGGATGCTCGTCGGCTGGGGAGGCTGGCATGCACGCGCGTCTGCGCGCGCTTGGCTCACCTCCAACCTTCGCTTCCCGCCACCCCACGCCGAAGTGAGGGCGCTCTATGTCGATCCGGCTTGGGTTGGCCGAGGATTTGGGCGGCGTCTCATGACGGCGATCGAGGACGACATGGTCGCTGGCGGTCACCGTCACGTCGATCTCATCGCAACCCTGAACGCAGTCGCATTCTTCGAGCGGTCTGGATACCGGGGCGACAACGCTGGCGAGGCCAGGCTGAAAAACCACGCCCCGTTCCGCTGGCTCGATATGAGCAAGACGTTGGGTTGAAGCGCAGCCGTGAAAACGTGTGTATCCCGCACGCGCTTCTGCGGACCTTACATCAAAGCCAAGCTTCCGGCATCCCTACCGGAAGTATGCCCCCTGCCCCCGGGGCCTTGGCTAGGGCGCTCGGTCTTCTCCCCCCGGAGACCGGCGCCCTATTTCTTTCCGCCGCGCAGTGCGAACCCAGCTTTCTTCACTAACGTCTCCTCAGGGTCAAATGCCGTAGTCGCCGGGACGTTCGCGCATCGTCCGCTTTGACCTCGATAGCTGACAGATCTCGGGCTCGACGCCGACTACCGGTTAGGGCCATAACCGGAAGTCCGCCGGTCAGTCGCTTAGCGTACACTCACGGCTCGCGGCAGCTAGAAAGTAGGGACGACAGGATATGACCGAAACCTGGCCGGACATTCCGTTCGAACCCTGGAAGGACTCCTGTGCGACGCTGCATCTCTGGCTGCAGATCGTCGGCAAGTATCGCCTTCGCCGCGCGCCGTGGATTAATCACGGATGGCACGCGACATTCTATGTGACCTCGCGCGGACTGACGACATCGCTAATGCCGGCAGGTAGTCTCGGCGTCCAGTTCGATTTTGATTTTGTAGATCACAGGCTCATCGGTGCCGTAACGGATGGTTCCAGAGGCTATCTCTGTCTCGAGCCGATGACCGTCGCCGACTTCTATGCGCGATTCCTTGCGTTGACGGACGAGCTCGGCGTTCGAACCAGAATCAACGGCATGCCCAACGAAGTGCCAGACGCCGTGCCATTCGAGCGGGACACGACGCACGCATCGTATGATGCGGATGCGGTAAACCGGTTCTGGCAGGCGCTCGTCCAGATCGACCGTGTGCTGAAGTATTTTCGCACCGGCTTCTTGGGTAAGGTCAGCCCTGTCCACCTCTTCTGGGGCAGCTTCGATCTCGCCGTAACACGGTTTTCGGGGCGCCGTGCGCCCATGCACCCCGGCGGAGTTCCGGCCTTGCCCGATGCTGTGACGCGGGAAGCCTATTCGCATGAGGTCAGCTCTGCGGGCTTCTGGCCGGGCGGCGGGCCGGTTAATTACCCTGCCTTCTATTCTTACGCTTATCCGGCGCCAGAAGGATTCTCGGCTCAGCCGGTCGCGCCGCGCGAAGCTTTTTTTGATCCGAAGGCGGGGGAGTTTCTGCTGCCGTACAATGTCGTGAGACACGCGCCCGATCCCGATGAGGCACTCTTGACCTTTCTTGACAGCACGTACGATGCAGCCGCCCGGCTCGCCTTTTGGGATCGGGCAGCACTGGACTGCCCCCGCGGCCTGATCGGTGTACCCCGGCCCCTCTAAAAAGCCGCCTGTCCGGCTCGGGCCGCCAAGTCGCACCCCTTCAGCATCGACGCACCTAGCGACGTCGTGGTGACTGCTTGCACAGTTGGCTCCTCCGACACCGAACGAGTTTGCAAGGCGGTCCCGCTTGGACCATAACCAGAACGGCCTCTCCCTATGAACGAGTGCCATTCGGGGGCAGGCTCACTTCGTCCCAATCACCACCGCCGAACGAATGATGATTGCAACAATCCAATTGCTCGTGTTGCTGTTGGCTGTCGTTGCGGCAACAGCGGTCATTGCGAACCGACTCAGAATCCCGCCAGCCATTCTTTTGGTGCTAATGGGCGTTCTACTGGCTGTTGTGCCAGGCCTGCCACCGGTAGAGCTCGCTCCGGAGCTCGTGCTGCTCCTGGTGTTGCCGCCCATTATTTATGCCTCTGCCTTCCTGATGAGTTGGCGCGAGTTTCAATTCAATCTGCGCCCGATTACGCTTTTGGCAGTGGGTGGCGTTGTTTTTACGACGGTAGTCGTCGCTGCTGCAGCTCATTGGCTCATGGATCTCCCGTGGCCGATTGCATTCGTATTAGGCGCAATCGTTTCGCCTCCTGATGCCATCGCTCCTCTCTCCATTGCTCGTCGAATGGAGATTCCTCGACGAATAGTCGTGATTCTCGAGGGCGAAGGACTGGCGAACGATGCTACGGCGCTGATCCTCTATCGCTTCGCCGTCGGTGCCGTCAGCCTTGGGGTGTTCTCATTCGGCCAAGCCGCGGGGTTGTTTGCCGCCATAGTCGCTGGCGAACTTTTATGGGGCATCGGCGTGGGCTGGCTCATGCTCCGGTTGCGACGGTGGGTGAACGATCCCCTGATCGAGATAATCCTTTCGGTCCTGACACCGTTTCTCGCCTTTTGGCCCCCAGTTCATTTGGGCGGTTCCGGCGTGCTGGCGACCTTAACTGCGGGACTTTACGTGAGTTGGAACGGCCCTCGGCTGATAAGCTCAGCGACCCGGCTGCAGGGCGTCTTTTTTTGGGAGTTCTTCAGCTATGTAATTGAGGGCATGGTGTTCCTCATTACCGGGCTGCAAGCGCGCACAGTTATCAGCCGCATCGACTACTATCCGCTTTCGCAACTGGCTATCTCCGCCGCGGTCATCGCCGCCGTAGTGATCGTGGCGCGATTTGTTTGGGTCTTTCCCGCTACTTACCTGCCGCGATGGCTGCCCGCGATCAGAAGTAAGGACCCATCGCCGCCGTGGCAGTGGCCATTTCTGCTGGCATTCACCGGCGTACGCGGCATCGTTTCGCTCGCCGCAGCCCTCGCTATTCCGCTTGTTACTTCCACAGGACAGCCCTTTCCTTATCGTGACTTGATCCTGTTTCTGACGTTTTCAGTAATTTTCATAACGCTTGTAGGGCAAGGTCTGATGTTGCCGTGGGTTATCCGGCAGCTCGGTCTCTCCCGTGCAGGACGTAAGGAACGCAGGATCGATAGAGCCGAGGAGTACCAAGCGCGCTCCGAGGCCGTGGAGGCCGCAATCGAACGGCTCGATCGTCTTGCAGCGGAACGCGATCTCGCGCCGGACGTGATTGAAGCAGTTCGTGCTCAGCACCGGGATCGGTTGAAACACGTAGCAAGCCGAGGTGATGGCGATAACGTCGTCAGTAAGCACGGCGAGCTCCATGATGAAGTGGAACTCCTTCTGATCGCCGCGGAGCGGACGCGGATCAACGAGCTATTTCGCAGCGGCAAATTGAAGGACGAGGCGCGGCGTCGCATCGAGCGGGAGCTTGACTTGCGCGAAGCTCATCTTTCCATTCACAGATGAGAGGCGACGGCCCGTGAGCCGAGCACGCCGGCCGCTTACAGCCGGTCTCACGCCAGACCGGAAGTCCGACGGTCAGTCGCTTAGCGTATACTCACGGCTCGCGCGGCGCAGTTCTAAGGGACTGGCGCTCGCCGGCAAACCTCGTGGCGCACCTCCAACATAAATGTCTGGTTTTGAATGGAAAATTTGGTGGGTGTAGCAGGACTCGAACCTGCGACCCGCTGATTAAGAGTTGTATGTCTCCTCTTTATTATCAATGAGTTATAGCGTAGTTTATAGGTGTGGTTTATAGGTTTTGAGTGTTTTTATCCGTTGACTGAACTTCAATGGTGAAGCGGTCCAAACATCGTCTCAAAGGCAAGATCCTCAAGCTGCGTCGTGGCTTGGCAGTCTACCAGACCCATGCCAGCCCGTTCTACTTCGCACGCATCCTCGATCCCAGGACCCAGCGCTATAAGGTCCGCTCCACCAAGGAGACCAGCCGCGTCGAAGCCCGCAAGGTCGCTGAGCACTATGCTCAAGAGATCACCCGTCGTGATGCTGCCGCTGACAAGGAGTTCAGCTTTCGCACCTATGCCAAGCGCTTCAGTCAGAAGGGACAGCAGCTCGCGGAGTCCGGGGAGCGCAACAAGAACTACATCCGCACCAGCCGGCTCTTTCTGGACAACGACAACTGGGGCTTGGTTCATCACTTTGGTCAGCGTGATGTGCGAGAGATCACCACACGCGACTGGCAGCTGTTCATTGAGAACGTCGCTCGCAAGCGCTCGGACCTCTCCTCCTCCACCCGCAACATGCTGATGGCGACGTTCCGCAATGTGCTCAAGGTCGCTCGTGATGATGGGCTTGATCGACTTTGTTCCAGCGACACCACGTTTGCGTCAGAAGGACAATCCCCGCTCGTTCTTCCGCTTCGCTCCCCTCGTCTCTGAAGATCGCGACGAGTATCAGCAGCTCCTCCAAGGTGCGAAACGTCTCGCTGAGGACCACGCTGTCGTGCGGGGTGTCGAAGTCACGGATGAGTTGTATGACCTCATCCTCTTCTGCGTGCACTCGTTCGTGCGTCCCACCACGACAGAACTCTATGCTCTGAAACACAACGACATCACCGTCGAGACAGATCCCAAGCGACTGCTGGTGACCGTGCGCAACGGCAAGACAGGCTATCGCGTCGCCAACACCATGGCAGGAGCCGTCAGCGCCTATGAGCGAATTCGGAAGCGCTACCCCGATGCCGCTGGCGAGGACTATCTCTTCCTACCCGACTATCCGAACCGGGCAACTGCCTCGCGGATCTTCCAGCGCCAGTTCAATCTGCTGATGGAGCAGACGGGACTGAAGCACGACCCCATCACCGACACCGAGCGCAGCGTCTACAGCCTGCGTCACACCGCGATCTGCATGAGGATCATCCTCTCCCACGGCAAGGTGAACATCTTCAACCTCGCCAAGAACGCTGGCACCAGCGTCGAGCAGATCGAGCGCTTCTATGCCAAGCATCTCCCGCTCTCACGTGAGATGGCGAAGAACCTGCAAAGCTTTGGCGGGGAGTAAGCGCAGCGACTTCTCGTTCGGGTCATAAGATTCCCCGTGCAGCTCACGTCCGCGGCATGTCCGGTCTTCCCCCAATGCTGACGACTTAGGTGCGTCGCAACGAACGGATGAGATGGGCCAGGAGCTGTCCTTTCTCGGCTGAGGAAGTGATGTTCAACGTCTTCCGAGCGACATCCGCCCCGCGAGTGGTGAGGAAGGCGCACGTTCGGGAATTTGAGCGCTAGCGGATGCGAAGCTGTCTGTTATTGGTGGTTCGGCTGCGACCGTTCTCTTATCGGCTGTCGGTATCGGGACAAATTTGGGTGCCGGGCAGCGACCGTTCTTTAGGACAGGTTGATCATTGGCACAGGTAATAACGGTGAGCCAAGCCAGTGGTTCTGTTAACGCCTGGGTGGTCGCAGGCTGCAATTTGCGCTCTTGCACGCCGATTGAAACAAGCTTGAGCTCCAGCCCGTGAGGCACAAAGGATCTAAAGACGTCGGTTTGGCTTAACTCAGTCATCGACCCAGGCTCTTGGCCCGCCATGGTCAATGGCGTTGCTTCGCTAATCAAATGATCGGTGTCGGTTGCGAGGAACACAGCGACGCCAATTGTCGGCCCTAACAAGGCGGCGGCGGCCGCAATGCCGATTGACTTCAACACATCGCTACTCCGACACTACGCGTCTCGCATCGCTACCAGGCATTCCTGGCGGACCCACGGAACTCCGCGCCGCATTCTCCCCCGCGAGCAAGGCTCCAGGTGGCCAGAGTGGATGGCCAGTACGGGGGGAGTCGGCTTTGAAATTCCAGCTCCGGCCACCTGGTCAACGGCAGCGAGTAGGGGGGCCTCCCGCCGCCGAAAATCACCATTCTTATTGCATCGTCGGATCGGCTCACCGCGCGGCTCACAAGTGCGCTCGTCTCTTGCTCCAGCCGTCGGCGAGGCTGCCGCCCACTAGAACTCTTGAGCCCTCGCATGCCGTCGTTGACGAAGAGGGCATTTCAGTCTCAGGCAAACGCTGCCATCGCTTGCGCAAGTATCTGTGGCGCAGAGCGCTGTCACGGCCAAGTGACAGCAAGGCACGATTTACCGAAGAAATCTTGTTGTCGATCTCGGCCGCTGTGACAGGGGCGTCAGAGCTTTCGCGGGCTTCATTTGACCTGGGGAGATAGAGGCTCACCATAGTGCCGCGGCCGGGCTCGTTATAAATCGTGGCATTGCCACCCAACTGCCTTATGAACTCAGAAATGCAGCCAAGCCCACGTATCACGCCCGACGGGTTTGGTGGTGAAGAACGGCTCAAAGCGAGCAAGCACCTCCTGCGCGTCGCCACAGCCAGTGTCGGAGACCGACAACTGAACGTACTCGCCCGGTGTAAGACCAATCTCATCCGAAACATCGTTGGTAGTAAGGTCGACGTTGCGCGTCTCGATGATGAGTGTGCCGCCGTTAGGCATGGCATCGCGTGTGTTGATAGTGAGGTTGAGCAAGGCAATTTCGATCTTGATCGCATTAGCGCGCACGGTCCACAGATCGCCGGCAAGGCTTAGGGCCAAGCTGATGGTCTCGCCAAGCAGACCGCGGAGCGACTCCATTGTTTCAAGTAAATGATCATTGAGGTTGACGATTGCCGGCTCAAGCCTCCGTTGCCGGGAGAAGCCGCGGAGGTGGCTCGTTAGCCTAGCATCACCTATGTGAGCGGCTGCGTTGACATCACGGCGGAGAGTTCTCCTCGAACAGCGCCGACCGTCGCCGACGCCGCGGGCCCGCGCAGCCTTCGGGTTTCGCTGGTGCGGTGCATGGTGTGAAAACTCATGGGGCACCTCGAACTTTTTTCCTTGCGTGTGATAATTTAGACGTCCCATGCTGTCCCGCGCAATTGAGGTTTCTGCCCGCGTATAGAGGACTACGTAGAACTACTGAGCGACCCGTTGTCCCTGGCCTAGATGAACGCTTTAATGTGCGGTTACAAAAGTGCGCATGCACTCTGCTGTCGTGCCACCCTTCGCGACTGAGCCCGCTCTCACTGAGCATGGGTTAAGGCCATCGCGGGGTCATCTAGCTGCGTATGGAGTTCTCTATTTTGCAGCCGCGGCATTCGGGCAGTGGGCTATCCTCGCCGGGTTGACAACGATTCTGTGGGTCCCCAGCGGCCTTAGCGTTGCTGTGCTGCTGCTCATCGACAAACGTCTTTGGGGGCGATTTGCGACTGTCGCGTTGTGCGTCGACGCCGCCGTAGAATTCCTTATCTATGAATACGGGATTGCGGCCGGTTTCGTGGTCGCCCTCGGCAATGTCCTCGAACCGCTGGTCGGGGCGGCGCTCGTTCGGTGGTGGTGCGGCACGCCATTCCGCCTGCGCGGCGTGCGGGATGTCCTTGCCTTGGCCCTATTCGCCGGCGTCCTAAGCCCGATGATCAGCGCGACGACCGGTGCCGCGACGCTCAAGATCACTGGCGTTCAGGACTTCGGACCGGCATGGCTCCTCTGGTGGCTCGGCGATAGCATCGGCGTGCTCATCGTAGCTCCACTCGTGCTCGCGATCATTCAGGGGAGCGGGACAACTGCAGCACTGACACCGCGGCGCATCTCGGAGGCGATTGCTCTGCTGGGTGTGTTGGTGGGCAGCGCTCACCTGTTCTTAACTGGTCAAGTCCCAATTTCATTTGTCATGTCTCCCCCTCTCATCTGGGCCGCGCTCCGCTTTGGCATTCGCGGAGCCGCTGTCGCCACTGCTTTCCTCGTTGCCATGAACCTCATCTACGTATGGGAGGGGTTCGAGCCGTTCGCACGCCCCGGGTTCTCGCCGTTTTGGCGAACTGTGTACGCACAGCTCTTTCTCGGAGTTGCAAGTGTGTCGACTCTGGTGCTTGCGGCATTGACGGAGCAACGAGACCATGCGGACCAGGAGTTAAAGGCTCTTGCCAGAGTTCTCGATAAGCGCGTGAACGAACAAACCGCGGCTCTGCGCAAAAGCGAAGAGCTTTTGGCCTTGGCCCTTGAGAGTGCGGGAGCGGCAGAGTGGAGCTGGGATATAGCCCGGAACAGCCTTTCCTGGTCTCCGAGATACCGTGCGCTTTATGGGTTCGGTCATAGCGAACCCGGCGACCTAAGAACGTGGCTCGCACGCGTGTATTCGGACGATCGGGAGCGGCTTGAACGGCGCGTCAACACAATGCTCGCCACGCCGGGCGATGATATCTGGAATGAGGAATTCCGCATCATCCATCCGACGCGCGGGATAATTTGGCTGGGCGGCACGGGACGTGTAACGCGCGACAAGAACGGCGCAGCCTTGCAGATAGCGGGAATAAACTACGACATCACAGAACGCCGGCGTGCTGAGGCTCAGCTTCGCTTGCACCAAGTCGCCCAGGCGCGGCTCAACCGCCTAGGGGCGGTGGGGGGCCTTGCCGCCGGGATCGCCCACGAAATCAATCAGCCGCTTATGGCGGCCCGCACCTACGCGAGACTAGTAGCAGAATCGCTGGGATTGCCCATACCGACCCTAAGGGAAGCTCGCAGCGCTGCCGATAAAGTTGTCGCTCAAGTCGAGCGAGCTGCCGAAGTTGTGCGCCGGCTGAGGGAGTTCATTCAATATGGACGCAGCTCGATGGAGGCCGTCGGGCTCGCACCCATCATTGAATCCGCATTGACACTGATACAGCCAGAGATCGAACGCGGAGGCATAACAATACACAAGGAGATCGAGGCGAACCTTCCCATGGTCATGGCCGATACCATTCAGGTTGAACAAGTCCTCATCAACCTGCTGCGCAACTCGGTCGAGGCACTCCGTGACACTCGCGCTAAAGAGGGGGATGTGTCGATTAAATGCAGGCGAGATGGCAATTACGCGGAGATTTGTGTGAGCGATACCGGTCCTGGGTTTTCGCCCGAGACCGAGCCGGGTCCGCCGCGACCATTCATGACAACGAAGCCAGATGGTCTTGGCTTCGGTCTGTCCTTTAGCCGATCCATCGTCGAAGCACACGGCGGCCGCCTTTGGATCGGCCAAGATCGACCCGGAGCAGCAGTATACTTTACGTTACCTCTCGCGGAGCAGGCGGCGTCGTGAACCATCCCCTAAGCATCGCGCTCGTCGACGACGACAGGGCTATCCTCGATTCACTGAGCCTCTATCTTCGTACGAAAGGCATAGATGTGGAATGCTTTGAATGCGCTGAGACGCTCCTCAAGTCGTTGTCGGATGGTTCGGCATTCGACTGCATCGTCAGCGACCTGCAGATGCCTGGCTTGACCGGGCTCGAGCTGCAAAATGCACTGAGCGCATTACGTGTTAGCATACCGCTGATATTCATTACCGGGCACGGTGACGTGGAAACGGCCGTCTCTGCCATAAAGGCTGGTGCGCGCGACTTCCTCGAAAAGCCCTTCGACGAGGATCGCCTCATCGCGACGGTGCGCGAGGCGGTGGCAAGCGCCAATCGCGATCAGCTAACCGCACAGGAATTGGCTGATCTCAGAAAACGCTTATCTGAGCTATCCGACCGACAGCGGGAGGTCATGAATCTCGCTGTGCAGGGTCTCACCAACAAAGAAATTGCCTCGGCTCTGGAAATAAGCCCGCGCACAGTCGAGACCCACCGCGCCTGGGTCATGGAAAGGACGGGGGCGAAAAACGTCGCCGACCTGGTTCGGATAGCAATGCGACTTGGGCTTACCAATGAGCGGGGATCGGCGGTTTCCGAGTAGGATCAAACTTGCCGGTCATGAAGGACCTGATCGAGGTCCTGGAGACGC